>NZ_AUDR01000014.1:0-307500 GCF_000425565.1 Tepidiphilus margaritifer DSM 15129 | reverse complement strand
TCAGATTCGCGAAGCTTGACTTCCGCAATCCGGCCAAGCAGCAATCCCTGCTGGCCCTCGATAAGGACAAACTCCCCGACCTCGCCCCGCCCGTACCTGGCGCCAGAAAAGTGCGAGCCACTAACTCTGCCAGCCTCGCTCAAATTCACGCCAACCGAGCGCGCGGAGACCGAAGCGACAACGCCGATGAACAGCTCCGGGCGTAACACACCCCGTGGGAAAACCTTTTCGAGCTCCATCGCCTTTACTCCGCCGTCGCTACGCCCCGAATCGCCTTCACCAGCGCATCAGCAGGACTCAGCGATCTCAAATCTGGAATAAGTTGCGCAAACTGATTGAAGTCCGCGGAAATCAGCCAGACATCTTCCCCTTGTGCGTTCAGCTCTCCAAGGCGCCCCCAGTGTTCATTGCCATCAACCAGCCTTTCCTTGGCTGATGGATCAACAACAATCAGGCGCAGGTGCGGATTCGAATTAACCGCCGACATCAAAGGCTCACTCAAATGGTCATCATTGAACCCAAAACCCGTGACGATAATGCAGGTATTGGGCTCCCGTACTGACGCCATATATTGCGCCATGAGTTCAAGATGAGGCTGCCGGAAACTTTGCTGATATTTGCCTGCGGCCGGGTAGATCAAGCAGGCCTCGTGAGGTTCTGGTGATGCCTCCTGGACAACATTGCCATTACCCTTGTTTGCCCAGTTCACCGACCCATGCAGCTTGTAGAGAAGGAACACCCCTTCGAGATAAGTCGCGGATTCGCTGCCGTTGCGTGGGCGCCGCACGATATCCTGATCAAAAAACCTGGGGTCGAACCTGCGGGGATAGGAAAAAGAGAAACCATCAATCACCACAATCCCAAGCGCACCGGCGGCGCTCTCAAAGCACAGGTCGTAGTTGGTGGTGAAGATCTTTAGGCGCTGATCGCGAACGCGACGCCGGGATAGACGATGAACGAAAGTCCTGTGCGCTTCTAGTTTTTCTTCGTTGGCAAGAAATTTAGAACATTTCTCTAGGATCTGTCGCTTGCTATCGTTCAAGAACGATTCTAAAGCCTTATCTTCATTCAAAGCCAAGCTTGCTTCGATGCGTGACAGAAGCGCTTCGATATTTTTGTGTGTGATGTCATACCTTACGGTATCAATCACACTTTTCACTTTGTCGCTAGGGTTTGTGCCGACGACTTCATTCCAAAGGTCTAACATGCTCGGCCCACCGGCTCCCATTGAGCACCCGGAACCAGCGAGAACGACAAGATGCTGCATTTGCAGCGAGGAAAGTAGCACGTTGTAAAGCTCATCTTGGTTTCTCCGCGCCTGATCTACACCTATGTCATTGCTTTCTTCAGTCTGCAAAGACTTCCATTCGGATGACCGGGGAGGCTTGAAGGCCATGACGACAGCTTTTTTCTTTTCTTCAGTCATCGCAGACTCCTTGAATATCCAACTTTGAAACGCGCAGCTCGCCGGAGATTAGCCTAGGCAGCAGGGTGTCGCGGAGTTCGGCGAGGGTGCGGGATACGTGTTCGTTATCTGTAATACCTGATAGCATCGGACGGACTTGTCGCGAGAACTCGTTGATTAGCTCTTTGCCTGCACGTGGCACCGGTGTCGCAGATACGACTTCAGGTCGAACGGCAGGATATGCCCCGCCATCTGCAAGATTCGAGAGTCTCTCGATGTTTTCACGAGAAGTAGCCGCCAGGTAGATGAGCTCGGCAAACTCGCGCTGTACTGGCCGCAGAACAGCAAACCCTGTGCTGCCCGTCAGTCCTTCATCCGAGATCATCGCGTAGGAGCCATTCCCAGGACGAACCGTCCCGACAATCGTGTCCAATGGACGCAATACACGCTGTGCACGACTAGGCGCATTGTCAGCATCATAATTTGCGACGCTTTCAATACGCCCCCACTTTGTATTCGAAAGATCTACATAGTGAATTTGCTTCGGTCGTGTACTTCTTGTCCAAGTTTCCGGATTCAGGGAAGAGAACTCTGCCAGCGACGTCACTTCCCACCCCTCCGGAATCTCCCCCAACTCCGATTCGACGAGGCGGTCGGGGAAGAGCTCGTAGAGGTGGGCGGGGAGGCCGGGGAGGGATTGGCCGCGCTGCCAGCGGCCTTCCATCTTGGCGCGCACGGGTTCGAAGTCCACGAACCATGCCTTGAACAGGGCGCGGGCCATGGCTTCCAGCGTTTCGTTCTGCTTGCGGTTGAGTTCGATCTTGTCGTCGAGCGTGCCGAGGATGTGGGCGATGGCACTTTGCTCCGGCAGATCCGGTAGGCGCAAGGTGAATCCAAGAATGCGGTCACGCGACAGATTCATGATCGCAGTTCCGACCGCCCGGGTTTCGACGTGAGTTCGAAACGCTGGTGACTGAAGCACGTAGCCCAGATACTCCGGATGCACGCGTTTAGGATCGGCCCGAACTACTCCGCAAAACGCACCAACACAGCCTACCCAGTCTCTGCGGAGTTGCGCGAGCCGACCAACAGCATCGCGACTACCACTAGACATGGCGATTACGACATCGAAGCGGCGCAGTCGCTGATGATCCCGAACCAACGCAGGCGGAACGAAGAGAACGTCGGCGAGCTCAAGCGCCTGGTTCTTGATGTTGGTGGCGCGGAGCAATGGGATGCCCTCCGCGCCGTCCGCCAGCAGATCGCTTGGGCGATACGAGACGCCTCGGACCAAGTCGGCAACATCGCCGAGCGTGACTACGCGCCACTTATCCGCCATAGCCGTCCTCCCTCTGTTCATCAAACAGCCTCAAGTACGGCTCGAACACGAACCGCCGGTTGCGCGCGTAGCCGGTGATCTCGCGCAGCAGGCCGATGCCTTCCAGCCTGCTGACGATCTGGTTGGCGCCAGCGGGAGTGAGGTCCAGCCATTCGCGCACGGTGGCCACGTTGACGATGGGGTGGTCGAACAGCTGGTCCATGACGCGCTGGCCGTTGGCCGCGGCGCGGCCCAACCCTTCGGTGATGCGGGCGCGGAACTCTTCACGCATGCGCAGGATGGCGGCGGCGGTCCGGGCGGCTTCGCGGCTGACGCTGACCACACCTTCCAGGAAGAAGCCCAGCCAGCCTTCCCAGTCCCCGGCGTCGCGCACGGCCTGCAGGCGTTCGTAGTACTCGCTGCGGTGCTGCTTGATGTAGTGCGAGAGGTAGAGCACCGGCTTGCCCAGCAGGCGCTTTTCCGTGAGCAGGAAGGTGATGAGCAGGCGCCCCACGCGGCCGTTGCCATCGAGGAAGGGGTGGATGGTTTCGAACTGGGCATGCGCCAGCCCCACCTGGATCAGGGGCGGCAGGCCGGCGCCGTCGTGCAGGAACCTTTCCAGGTCGGACAGGGCGCCGGGCACCTCGTGCGGCGGAGGCGGGACGAAGGTGGCGTTGGCCAGGGTGCAGCCGCCGGGGCCGATCCAGTTCTGGCTGGTGCGCAGCTCGCCCGGTGTGAGGCGCCCACCGCGTACGCCCTGCATCAGTTCGGCGTGGATCTCGCGGATCAGGCGCACGGAGACGGGCAGGTCGGCCAGCCGGGCCAGGCCATGGTTCATGGCGCGCACGTAGTTGGCCACCTCGTTCACGTCCCTGGGGGTATCCGGGTCGAACAGTTGCGCCTCGGCAGCCAGCAGGTTCTGCAGGGAGCTTTGCGTGCCCTCGATCTGGCTGGAGAGCACGGCCTCGCGCCGCACGTAGGCGTAGAGGAAAAGATCGGGCTCGGGCAGCAGCGCGGTGATGGCATCCAGCCGTCCGCAGGCGAGCAGCGCACGTTCGAGCAGGCGCTGGCGCGCACCGGTCAGCTCGATGGCGGGTGTCGGCGGCAGGGGCGCCGGCACGAAAGCGCGCACCGTCTCGCCCGCCACGGCGGTGGCGGTGTATGTTCCAGTAATTCCGCGTTGCACGGGCTGCTCCTGGGTTTGGCTGTTTTCACGAGTGAAAATGAGGCACTAGGCTATTTTTACATGAATCGACCCGTGAAAATAGCACATTTTCAAAACCCTGTAGCGGACAATATGTGCTACGAAACCGGACAGTTCTATTTGTTGACAACAGCCCTGTGAGCAATACGAGTACCGCGAAAGCGAATGCACGCGTGCATTTTTATGGGAATCGCTCATAAATATGAGCGGCTCTCCAAAACTTATGAGCGCGCTCATATCTTTTGTCCCCGCTCATACCAGGCGCCCTTGCGCGCACCATGGCGCACCAGGCGGCCCTCGTCCACGAGCCGGGACAGCAGCCGTGTGGCCTGGTAGGGGCCGATGCGGCATAGCTCCGCGACTTCTCGGCGTGTGATCCGCCCGTGTTTTTCCACGTATTGCAACACCATTTGCTCCTGCTGCAACGGCTCGAATCCGCGCTGCCGGACGTAGCCTGCTTTGTCGCCCAGCAGCCTATAGACGGCGGCGGCCAGATGCCAGGTGCGGCCTTTCTTTTGCCCGCGCTCTTCGACGAGGCCCGCTTCCACCAGAGTGTGCAAGGTGGAGCGGGTTTGCGCTTCGGATTTCTGCAACAGGTGTGCGGCATCACCGGTCGTGAGGTTGCGCTCCTGCCACAAGGCGTTGAGGATCAGCAGCTCGTCCAAACCCAAGACACGTCCGCTTTGACCTTCCGTGACGATCAGACGCACGAAATCGAGATTGGCCTCGCCGCCGGGGATGACGAGGGTGACCCCAGTTGCATCGCTGCGTGCGTAAGACGGCGCCGGGCGACCGTTGCGCAACTGCTCGTAGAAGATGGTATCGATGCCGCGCGCGGTGCGTTCGACGATGCCGGCGCGCTTGAATGCATCGGCGAGCAGAGGGTTCCTTGGGCGAGGGGCGGTGACGAGCAGGTTGTCGAGGCGCACGCCTTCGGGAAAGCCGCCGGGGTTGCTGATTTCGATCCGGTCCGGGTGCCATTGGAAATGCACCGCCCCCAGGCGCAGATAGTCGCGGTGGATGAGGGCGTTGGCTACCGCCTCGCGCAGGGCACGCTCGGGGTAGTCTGGCACGCCCACTCGTAGCAGTCCGACCATCAGCTCCTGCTCGCGGTTGCGGGCACGGATGCGAGCCTCGATTTCCTCCATGATCCTCAGCAGCGGCCAGCGGAAGAAGTCGTTGACCTCCACGTCGAGTCCGCGCAGCACCTGAAAGGCCGCCTCGTGGGCTGGCACAAAACGGCGCAGGGCGTCTTCCTTGCCAAAGAGCAGCAGAGCGGCCAGACGCACGCCGCGCACGCTGCCGTTGGCTTCGACTACGCCGAGTGCCTTGGCAAGGTCCAGATCCGGAAGGTCGAGCAGGCTTTCGTCACTGCGGCCGCGCCGCTCACGTACGCTGCGGCGGAAGCGCTCGAACTCCAACGGGTCGAGGTCCTGCCAACGGGCTTCAGCGATAATCTGCGCCGAGGGATCCAGCAACCCTCGACCGGCTTGCAGGGACTGCACGTCATGGGCATCCATCGGCATGCAGGCGGGTTTACCGTCACCGCCTGTTGTTCGGCGTAAAAAGACGCCGTCCGCGCTGGCTATGGGGTGCTGCTGCGGTGGAATTTCAATCACGAGTACAAAGCGGCCATCGAGTTCGACCGACTCAACCCGCACCGCTACCGAAGGGCGGGTCTGGTTGGCGATCAGGGCAGCCAGCTTGTTTCGGTCGGTGGTGTCGCCGTGTCTCGGGCGTGCACCAGTGATACGTCCATCGTCTTCGACTCCGATCAACAGGTATCCCGGTTCATGTCCGCTGCGATTGGCCAGGCACACGACGGCTTTCACGAGGTCGCGATCGTTGAGCGGTGTCCGTTCCTCGCCCTTGAACTCGACCGCAAGGGTTTCGCCCGCGGTGATCATCCGAACGAGTTCATCGGGTGTCATCTCACTCTCCACGCTGCAGTCACGGGAAGACTGCCATCTTGAACGCAGCGTTCAAAACCCCAGCTCCCGCAGATTCGCTTCGATCGCCGCATCCAGCCGCGCTGCTTCTTCGCGCTGCGCGCGCCATTGGGCCGAGAGGCGCGCCATTTTCTCGGCGAAAGGTTCGCCGTCGTCGTCCTGGGCGGCGGCGCCGACGTAGCGGCCGGGGGTGAGGACGTGGCCGTGCTTGCGGATTTCTTCCAGCGTGGCCGATTTGCAGAAACCGGGTTCGTCGGCGTAGTCGCCCGCCTCCGCTTCGCCGCGCCAGGCATGGTAGGTACGGGCGATTTTCTGGATTTCTTCGTCGGTGAGCTCACGCCGGGTACGGTCGACCAGCACGCCCATCTTGCGCGCGTCGATGAAGAGCACTTGGCCACGCCGGTCGCGCAGCCCTTTGCCGGGATTTTTGTTGCGGGCGAGGAACCACAGGCAGGCGGGAATCTGGGTGGAGTAGAAGAGCTGGCCGGGAAGCGCGACCATGCAATCCACCGCGTCGGCTTCGATCATGGCGCGGCGGATGTCGCCTTCGCCGGATTGATTGGAGCTCATCGAGCCGTTGGCCAGCACCACGCCGGCGGTGCCGGACGGCGCCAAGTGCCAGTAGATGTGCTGCAGCCAGGCGAAGTTGGCGTTGCCCGCGGGCGGAATGCCGAAAGTCCAGCGCGGGTCGTCGCGCAGGCGCTCGCCGCCCCAGTCGGAGACGTTGAAGGGCGGGTTGGCGAGAATGTAGTCGAAGCGCAATTCGGGGAATTCGTCCTTGTGAAAACTTCCTTCGTTGTTCCAGCGGATGTCGGCGTCGATGCCGCGCACGGCGAGGTTCATTTTGCACAGGCGCCAGGTGGTGTAGTTGCTTTCCTGACCGTAGATGGCGATGTCGCCGATGCGCCCGCCGTGCTCTTCGACAAACTTTTCCGATTGCACGAACATGCCGCCGCTGCCGCAGCAGGGGTCGTAGACGCGTCCGTGGTAGGGTTCGAGCATTTCCACCAGTACGCGGACCACCGAGCGCGGTGTGTAAAATTCGCCGCCGCGTTTGCCCTCGGCGCCGGCGAACTGGCCGAGGAAGTATTCGTACACGCGCCCGAGCACGTCTTTGGCGCGGTTGGCTTCCTCGCCCAGGCCGAGGTTGGAGAAGAGGTCGATGAGCTCGCCCAGCATCACTTTGTTGAGCGCCGGGCGGGCGTAGTCTTTGGGTAGAACCCCTTTCAGGGACTCGTTTTCTTTCTCGAGGGCGCGCATGGCGTCATCGATGAGCACGCCGATGGAGGGATGGCGGGCGTTGGCCTGCAGATGCGACCAGCGCGCCGCCGGGGGCACCCAGAAGATGTTGTCGGCCAGATACTCGTCGCGGTCTTCGGCGGCCAGCGGGTCGTCGGCGAGGAGCGCCCGATGTTTGGCTTCGAACGCATCCGAGATGTATTTGAGGAAGACGAGACCCAGCACGACGTGCTTGTAATCGGAAGGCTCCATGTTGCCGCGCAGTTTGTCGGCGGCTTTGAAGAGTTCGGCCTCGAAGCCGAGGCTCGCGCCGTTGTTGGTAGAGGTGCGTTTTTTGGCCATGGCGTACTCTGGGCGTTTTGCCGCGAGGGGCGATCAAGGATGCGTGTCGGGAATGAAGCGCAAGACTTCGCCGTTGATGCAGTAGCGCAGGCCCGTGGGCGGTGGGCCGTCGTCGAAGACGTGCCCCAGGTGAATGCCGGTGCTCGCGCTGCGCACTTCGGTGCGGATCATGCCGTGCGAGCGGTCTTCGTGTAGCGTCACCGCGCCGGGAATCGCTTCATAGAAGCTTGGCCAGCCGCAGGGGCTGTCGAACTTCGCTTCCGAGCGGAAAAGCGGCGCATTGCTCAGGCGATCGACATAGACGCCGGGGCGCCGCTCATCGAGGTAGGGGCCGGTGAAGGAGCGTTCCGTGCCTTGCTCGCAGGCGATCCAGCGCGCGAGCGGCGGCAGGTGGCGCTCGGCGAGCGTGCGCCAAAAGGAATGCGGCATGCTTACGCCTGTACCCCCTAGGCCGCAGTATCCATTCGGGTTCTTCAGCAGGTAGTGCTGATGGTATTCCTCGGCCGGGGTGTAGGAGGAAAGCGGGGCGATTTCGGTGACGATTTCTTCGTAACCAGCGGCCGAGAGCGCCTGTTGATAGGCGTCGCGCGTGGCGAGCGCCGCGTCTCTTTGTTCCGGCGTGGTGGTGTAGATCGCGCTACGGTAGTTGCTGCCGAAGTCGTTTCCTTGGCGATCGCGCTGGGTGGGATCGTGGTTTTCCCAAAACCAGGCGAGCACGGCTTCCGGGAGCACGAGTTTGGGGTCATAGATGACTTTGACGACTTCGGCGTGGTTGCGCCCGCGCACCAGCCCTTGGCGCAGGCGTTGCTCGAAGTCGAGCACATCGTCGTAAGTGGGATGGGGAAAGCTGCCTCCGGCGTAGCCCACTTCGGTATCGAGCACACCGGGTAGCGCGGCCATGCGCTTTTGCGCGCCCCAGAAACATCCCATGCCGAGGACGAGGGTTTCTTTTCTATCGTTCATGATGGGTCCATGGTTCGTTCTCAGGCGGGGACGGCGCGCCCTTGCAGCCGCAGCCGCAGGCGGTAGCAGAGCCACATGAGGGCCACCCAGATGGGCAGGGCGATGACGGAAGCGCGCGTGCCGGGGTTGTCGAGCATCAGGAAGAGCAGGAAGGCGACGAAGGCGAGGCAGGCATAGTTGGCGAGCGGGCTCCAAAAGGCCTTGAAGGCGGGGGTGATGTGGCGTTGCCGCAGTACCCGGCGAAATTTGAGGTGGGTGAGGCTGATCATGGTCCAGTTGATCACCAGCGCGGCCACCACTAGCGACATCAAGAGTTCCAGGGCGCTTTGCGGCAGGAGGTAGTTGACCGCCACGCAGAAGAAGGTGATGAGCGCGGAGACGCCCACGGCCAGGACCGGTACGCCGTAGCGATTGATCTTCATGAGAGCTCGGGGCGCGTCGCCTTGCTCGGCCAGACCGTAGAGCATGCGGCTGTTGCAATAGACGCCGCTGTTGTAGACCGACAAGGCCGCCGTGAGGACGACGAGGTTGAGGAGGTGCGCCGCCGTGTCGCTGCCGATGAGCGAGAAGATGCGCACGAAGGGGCTGGCGCTGTAGGGGTCGCCGGCAGCGGTGAGCGAGGCCACCAGCTGGTCCCAAGGGTAGAGGGAGAGCAGCACGGCGATCGCGCCGATGTAGAAGATGAGGATGCGGTAGACCACCTGGTTGATGGCTTTGGGGATGACACGCCGCGGGTCGGAGGCTTCGGCAGCGGTGATGCCGACGAGTTCGAGCCCACCGAAGGAGAACATGATGATCGGCAGGGTAACCACCAAGCTGCCGAAGCCGTGGGGGAAGAATCCGCCGTGACGCCAGAGATTGGTGATGCTCGCCTGCTCGCCGCCCCGGCCGCTCGTGAGCAGGTAGAGGCCGAGCACGATCATGCCGACGATGGCGGCCACTTTGATGATGGAGAACCAGAACTCTGCCTCGCCGAAAGCGCGCACGTTGGCCAGGTTGATCAGATTGATGAGAAGGAAGAACGCCAGAACGGTGACCCAGGTGGGGATCTGGGGCCACCAGAATTGGACGTATTTGCCGATCGCCGTCAGCTCGGCCATGCCGACGAGCACGTAGAGCACCCAATAGTTCCAGCCGGAGAGGAACCCGGCGAATCGGCCCCAGTAGGTGTGGGCGAAGTGGCTGAAGGAGCCGGCCACGGGTTCTTCGACGATCATCTCGCCGAGTTGGCGCATGATGAGGAAGGCGATGAGACCGCCGATGGCATAGCCGAGCAGCATCGACGGTCCGGCGGTGGCGAGCACGCCGGCCGAGCCGAGGAAGAGCCCGGTGCCGATGGCGCCGCCCAGGGCGATGAGTTGGATGTGACGGTTTTTCAGGCCGCGGCGCAGCGGGGCCTCATGCAGGGTGGAATCGGTCATGGTCGAACGTTCAGAATCGTGGTGAGGTGAGCAATCTTACACGCGTCTTGGGACGCTGAGCGGGCCGGCCGGGTTCCTGCATCCTCATCGGGATGCTTGTACCCTTGCACGAAGTTTCTGATAGGCTCAGCATTACCGTGATTGGCGTTCCTCTGAGAAAGGCGATATGGACAGCACGGATCTTTCGGTATTGAATACGGCCATCGAGTGGCTTCATGCCGGTCGTCGGACGGTGTTGGCCACGGTGGTGGAGACGTGGGGATCGTCGCCGCGTCCGGTCGGGGGCTGGCTGGCGATCCGCGACGACGGACAGGTCGTCGGTTCGGTGTCCGGCGGTTGCGTGGAGGACGACCTGATCGCTCGGATTCGTTCGGGGGAATTGTTGGCCGAAGACGTCCCCGAATTGGTCACGTACGGAGTGACCCGAGAGCAGGCGGCGCGCTTCGGTCTGCCGTGTGGGGGAAGATTGCGGCTCGTCATCGAACCGGCCCCGGAGGTCGGATTGCTCGAGGAATTGAGAGCGAGGATCCATGCCAAACGTCTGACGATAAGGGAACTCGATACGTGTTCGGGGCGCTCGGTACTGCGCGATGCGACGCGGGATGAAACGTTTTTCTTCGACGGGCGCCTCATGCGCACCCTCTACGGACCGCGCTGGCGTTTGATCGTCATCGGGGCGGGGCAGCTGTCGCACTACGTGTGTGAGATGGCGCTCGCCGCCGATTACGAGGTGGTGGTGATCGATCCGCGCGAAGAGTTCGCTGAAGGATTTACCAACCCGGCGATCACGTTTCGCCGCGACATGCCGGACGATGCGATCCTGGATCTTGCCGTGGATGCGCACACGGCGATCGTGGCCCTGACGCACGATCCCAAGCTCGACGACATGGCGTTGCTCGAAGCCTTGAAATCCCCGGCATTCTACGTCGGGGCGCTCGGCAGCCGCACCAATTCGGCCAAACGCCGGGAACGGCTCGCGCTGTTCGACCTCACCGCCGAGGAGATCGACCGCTTGCACGGACCCGTGGGATTGTTCATCGGAGCCCGCTCTCCGGCGGAGATGGCGGTGTCGATCCTGGCCGAGATCACCGCGGCAAAGTATGGCGTGCCCATCGTGCAGAAGCGCGCCCTTGCCGAACGGGAGCGAGCCGAGCGGCATACCCTTCTCGATACGATGTCTTCCGCCTGCCGCACTTGATCGCAGGCGCAAGGCGATGATGGCAAGGAGGTGACGCTCGCGTTCAGGAGCGAGGGGCCGCTTCGATCGCCGCGCGGGCGCACTCGCGGATCCGCTCGATCATCGCCCTCAGGCCGTTGCCGCGAGTGGGAGAGAGGTGGGCGAGCAGCCCCAAGCGCTCGAAGAGGGCGAGGGTGTCGAGCGAGAGCGCTTCTTCGGGCGTCTTGCCTTCGTAGGCAGCGAGCACGATGGCGGCGAGCCCGCGCACGATGAGCGCGTCGCTGTCGATCGCCAGGTGCAAGCGACCGTTGTCGAGGCGGCAGACGAGCCAGACGCGGCTCTGGCAGCCGCGCACGAGGTGGGCGTCGGTGCGTTCGGTTTCCGGGAACGGGGGCAGCGAGCGACCCAGCTCGATGAGGTAGTCGTAGCGCCCGTCCCAGTCGTCGAAGAGGGCGAAATTCTCTTCGATCTCGGCGAGCGTCGTCATAGCAGCCCCAGTTCGAGCCGTGCGGTTTCGGAGAGGCGGTCGGAGGTCCAGGGAGGGTCGAAGACGACGTTGACCATGACTTCTTTGACTCCGGGAATTTGCTCCACCCGCTGCTTGACTTCCTCGCTGAGCACGGGGCCGAGTGAGCAGCCGGGGGCGGTGAGGGTCATGTCGATCTCGACCCGGGCGCCGTCTTCGTATTCTTCGATGTCGAGGCGGTAGATGAGGCCCAGGTCGACGATGTTGACCGGGATTTCAGGATCGTAGATCTGGCGCAGCACCTCGAGGATGCGCTCGCGCAGCTCGCCTTCGGCAGGAAGCGGCGAAGGGGCGTAAGGGTCGAGCCCGAAGGCGTCGGCATCCTCGCCGGCCACGCGCACGAGGCGCCCGTCGTGGAGCACGGTGAGGCTGGTGCCCAGCGTCTGCGTCAGGCGTACTTCGCTGCCGGCGGGAAGGGTGACGGGCTCACCCGAGGGGACGACGATACCGTAGACGTCGCGCCGCGTGGTGACCGTTTGGGTGTTCATGGGGCAAGGGCTCCCAGACGTTCGAGGGCGCGGGAGAGCGCCGACAGGGTTTGGTCGATGTCCGCTTCGGTGTTGTAGAAGGCGATCGAGGCGCGCACGGTGCCGGGCAGTCCGTAGCGGGCGATCAGCGGCATGGTGCAATGGTGCCCGACGCGCACCGCGATGCCTTGGGTGTCGAGCAGGGTGCCGAGGTCGGCCGGGTGGGTGCCGACGACGTGGAAGGAGGCGATGGGGGCCTTCGCTTCCGGAGGAAGGTCGGCGAGGAGCCGCAACCCGTCGATCGCCGCCAGACCGTCCCTCAACCTGCGGTAGAGGTGGGTTTCCCAGGCGGTCAGCTGCACCCGATCGAATTGGCGCAGGTAGTCGATCGCGGCGCCCAGGGCGATGGCTTCGGCGATGGGCGGGGTGCCGGCCTCGAACTTGTAGGGAAGTTCGTTGGGTTCGAAGCCGTGCTCGTCGACCCAGGCGATCATCTCCCCGCCGCCTTGCCAGGGAGGCATGGCTTCGAGCACTTCCTGCCGCCCCCAGAGCACACCGATACCGGTGGGGCCGAGCATTTTGTGACCGGAAAATGCGTAGAAGTCGCAGCCCAGCGCCTGCACGTCGACGGGAAAATGCCCTACCGCCTGGGCGCCGTCGATGAGCACGGTCGAGCCGACGGCCTTGGCTTCTGCCGTGAGTTCGGCAACCGGATTGATGGTGCCCAGGGTGTTGGAGACGTGGGCGAGCGCCACGAGCCGGGGTCGCCGCTCGAGCAACTGGCGGTAGCGTTCCCGGTCGAGCGTTCCGTCGTCCTGGACTGGTACGAGGGCGAGTTCGGCACCGGTGCGCCGGGCGAGCATCTGCCAGGGCACGAGGTTGGCATGGTGCTCCATCTGGGTGGCGACGAGGAGATCTCCTGCTTTGACGAAGGCATTGCCCCAGGCTTGGGCCACGAGGTTGATCGCTTCCGTGGTGCCGCGCGTCCAGAGGACTTCTTTTTCGCTCGCGGCGTGGACCCAGCGGGCGACGGTGGTGCGGGCGGTCTCGAAACAGTCGGTGGCTTCCGTGCTCAGGGCGTGCGCGCCGCGGTGCACGTTGGCGTTGCGGTTCTCGTAGAACTCGGTGAGCGCCTCGATCACCTGCCGTGGTTTCTGGGTGGTGGCGGCGTTGTCGAGATAGATGAGCGGCTTGCCATAGACCCGCCGGTGCAGGATGGGAAAGTCTTCGCGCCAGCGCTCGACGGTGGCCGCCTCAGGCAGCGGCGTCGTCGGGGAGGGGGAGACGGGAGTGGACATGGCGGAGGACCTCTGCAAGGGTGAAACGCTGCAGGACCGGAGCGAGGAAGGCGTCGATGAGCAGTCGGCGCGCTTCGACTTCGGGAATGCCCCGGCTGCGCAGATAGAAGAGCGCTTCGTCGTCGAGCCGGCCGAGAGTGGCGCCGTGGCCGCAGGCGACATCGTCGGCGTAGATTTCGAGCTCGGGTTTGACGTCAGCGGCGGCGCCGTCGGCCAGGAGCAGGTGATCGAGCCGCATGGCGGCGTCGGTGCGCTGGCCGGTGGGCTCGATGAGGATGCGGCCGATCACCGCGGAGTGCGCGGCGGCCGGCACCAGGCCGCGCCAGCGCACGTCGGTGGTGGCGCCGGGGGCGGCGTGGCGGATGCGTAGCGCCACGTCGGCGGAACCCTCCGGCTCACCTTGGGTGATGCCGGAGAGGCGCAGGGTGGCGGATTCGCCCAGGGTGACATCCCATTCGAGCCGCTGATAGCGGCGGGCGGCGGCGAAAGCCTGCACGTCGAGGCGGGCACGCGCACCGAGCCGGGCGCGGACGCGGTGCAGCAGGGCTTGCTCTTCGTCGGCCGTAAAGACGCCGTGGGTGAGTTCGGCGCCCTCGCCGAGCCAGAGATGCACGGCGCCGTTTTGCGTGGAAGGGCCGAAGGAGGCGAACGTTTCTACGAGCGCGCCGCGCGCCCCCGCGGCGACGTCGACGAGCAGGAGCGGCTGGACCCAGCCGGCGCCGTGGCGGTACTGGATCTGCAGGGGAGCGTCGGCCGTTTGCTCGAGCTCGAGGAGCAGTACTGCATCGGCTTCGACCAGGTTGCGCACGGCGAAATAATCCTCGTCCGGTTCCAGCCGCTCGCGCCAGCGTGCGCGGGTGGCCTCGTCCAGTTCGGACCAGGAACGCAGGCGCCATACGCGGGTGTGCGCAGCCACTGGCCGGCCCTGGTCGAGGCGGATCCATTCGCCGGTAAGCGGCTCGGGTGAAGGGAAGGGGAAATCAAGGCCGCGGCCGGCGCGCTCGGGGGCGAAACAGGCGGAGAGCCGCGAGTAGCGCCAGAATTCGTTCTTGCGCGTGGGGGGCGTGAGCGTGGCGAGCCGTTCGGCGAGCTGCTCGTGCCAGGCGCGCGTTGCCGCGTCTTCCGCCCAGCCGCAGGGGTGGCAGACGGCGAGTGCGGTATTCATGCGACCGACCCCTCGAGCACGGCGGCGTAGCCGCCTGCTTCGATCTGGTGGGCGAGCTCGGCTTCGCCCGAGCGTGCGATGCGTCCGCCGTGCAGCACGTGCACCCGGTCGGGGCGGACGTATTCGAGGATGCGGGGGTAGTGGGTGATGATGAGGAAGGCGCGATCGGGGCGGCGCAGGCGATTGACGCCGGCGGCCACGAGCTTGAGCGCGTCCACGTCCAGACCCGAATCGGGTTCGTCGAGGATGACGAAGCGCGGTTCGAGCAGCAGCATCTGCAGGATTTCGTTGCGTTTCTTCTCGCCGCCGGAGAATCCTTCATTGACACCGCGCTTGAGGAAGTCGGCCGGCAGCCCCAGCAGCTGCGCCGCTTCGCGCGCGGCGCGCAGCAAGGCGGCGCTGTCGAGCGGGGGTTCGCCCCGGGCCTTGCGCAGGCAGTCGAGGGCGGTGCGCAGGAATTGCAGGTTGCTCACGCCGGGGATTTCCACCGGATGCTGGAAAGAGAGAAAAAGCCCTGCCTGGGCGCGCGCTTCCGGCTCCATCGTGAGCAGGTCTTGGCCATCGAGGAGCGCTTTGCCTTCCAGGACTTCGTACCCTTCGCGGCCGGCCAGCACGTTGGCGAGCGTGCTCTTGCCCGCGCCGTTGGGGCCCATGAGGGCATGGACTTCGCCGGCGGCGATGTCCAGATCGAGCCCGTCGAGGATGCGCCGGCCTTCGACGGCGACGGTGAGGTTGCGTATCGTGAGCATCATCCGACCGATCCTTCTAGACTGACTTCGAGGAGTTTGCCGGCCTCGACGGCGAATTCGAGCGGCAGTTTCTGGAACACGTCCTTGCAGAATCCCCCGACGATGAGGGCGACGGCGCGCTCGGGGTCGATGCCACGCTGGCGGCAATAGAAGAGCTGCTCTTCGCTAACGCGCGAGGTGCTGGCTTCGTGTTCCACGATGGCGCGCGGATTGCGGCTCTCGATGTAGGGGAAGGTGTGCGCGCCGCAGTGCGGGCCGATGAGCAGCGAATCGCACTGGGTGTAGTTGCGCGCCCCGCTCGCGCCGGGGTTGATGCGCACCAGCCCCCGGTAGGCGTTCTGGCTGTGGCCGGCGGCGATGCCCTTGGAGACGATGGTGCTGCGGGTGTTGCGCCCCAGGTGGATCATCTTGGTGCCGGTATCGGCCTGCTGCCGGCCGCGGGTGAGCGCCACCGAGTAGAATTCGCCCACGCTGTCGTCGCCCTTGAGGATCACGCTGGGATATTTCCAGGTGATGGCCGAGCCGGTCTCGACCTGGGTCCAGGAGATCTTGGCGCCGCGCCCGGCGCACAGCCCTCGCTTGGTGACGAAGTTGTAGACGCCGCCGCGGCCTTCTTCGTCGCCGGGGTACCAGTTCTGCACCGTGCTGTAGCGAATCTCGGCCCCTTCGAGGGCGATGAGCTCGACCACCGCGGCGTGCAGCTGGTGCTCGTCGCGCATGGGCGCGGTGCAGCCCTCGAGGTAGGAGACGTAGCTGCCTTCGTCGGCGATGATGAGCGTGCGTTCGAACTGCCCCGTGCGGGCGGTGTTGATACGAAAGTAGGTGGAGAGCTCGAGCGGACAGCGCACGCCCTTGGGGACATAGACGAAGGAGCCGTCGCTGAAAACGGCGGAATTGAGCGCGGCGAAGAAGTTGTCTCCCGGCGGCACCACGCTGCCGAGGTACTTCTGCACGAGCTCGGGATATTTTTGCACCGCCTCCGAGATGGGGCAGAAGATGACGCCGGCTTCGGCGAGCTTGTCCTTGAAGGTGGTGAGCACCGAGACCGAGTCGAAGACGGCGTCGACCGCCACGCCAGCGAGCGCGGCGCGCTCGTGCACCGGCACGCCGAGTTTTTCATAGGTCTCGAGGAGCTTGGGATCGATCTCGGTTTCGCTGCGGCGCTTGGGCGCGGCGTAGTAGATGAGCCCTTGGTAGTCGATGGGCTCGTAGTGCACGTGCGCCCAGCGCGGTTCGCGCATCGTCTGCCAGCGGTGAAAAGCATTCAGCCGCCATTGGCGCAGAAAATCGGGTTCGTTCTTCTTGACTGAGATGTATTCGATCACCTTCTCATCGAGGCCGGGCGGTAGCGTTTCGGTTTCGATGTCGGTGACGAAGCCGGCCTCGTAGGCTTGGCTGAGGGCGGCGTCGAGTTCAGCGGTGGACATACGGCTCACTCCCCCGGAAGTCCGTGGATTTGTTGACCATTATACTAGGTTTTTGCGAGGGAGAGCCTATACGCTCCCTAGCCTGCCCCTATTGAGGGGCCGGGGGAGAGGCGGTTTCGCTGAGAACGATGTTGACTTCGAGGATCTCGATGTTGTCTTGCCGCTCGAGCTGGACCTTGATGTCTTCAGGAGCGATCTTCACGTACTTCGAGATGACGCCGAGCAGTTCTTTTTGCAAAGCGGGGAGAAAGTCGGGCGAGGACTTGCCGTCGATGTGTTCGCGCGCGATGATGAGCTGCAGGCGCTCCTTGGCGATCGCCGCGGTTTTTTTCTTTTCCCCGAAGAGGCGCGTGAGCAGCGACATCAGGTGCTCCCGAAGAGACGTTTGATGAGGCTGGGTTTTTCGTAAGAGACGAAACGCAGCGGTTTGTCCTCGCCGAGAAATCGGGAGACGACGTCGGCGTAGGCTTCGGCGACGTCCGTGCCTTTGAGGTGGATCGCCGGAACCCCTTGGTTGGAGGCTTGCAATACGGCATCGGACTCGGGAATGACGCCAAGGAGCGGAATGCGCAGCAGCTCCTGGATGTCTTTGTAGGAGAGCATTTCACCCTCCTCGACACGCTTGGCGCTGTAGCGCGTCACCAGTAGGTGCTCCTTGACCGGCTCCCGCCCTTCCATGGCGCGGCGGGACTTGGATTGCAGGATGCCGAGGATGCGGTCGGAGTCGCGCACCGAGGAGACTTCGGGGTTGGTGACGACGATGGCCTCGTCGGCGAAGAGCAACGCCATCAGGGCGCCGCGCTCGATCCCGGCAGGGGAATCGCACACGACGTAGTCGAAACCCATCGTTTCGAGCTCTTTGATCACCTTTTCCACGCCTTCTTCGGTGAGGGCATCCTTGTCCTTGGTCTGGGAGGCGGGTAGGATGTGGAGGGTATCGACGTGTTTGTCCTTGATGAGCGCCTGGGTGAGCTTGGCATCCCCTTGGAGCACATTGACGAAATCGTAGACGACGCGGCGCTCGCAGCCCATGATGAGGTCGAGGTTGCGCAGACCGACGTCGAAGTCGATGACGGCGGTCTTGAAGCCGCGAAGCGCCAAGCCCGAGGCGAAAGCGGCACTGGTGGTGGTCTTGCCCACCCCTCCTTTGCCGGAAGTGACGACGACGATGCGCACGTGTGGAGCCTCTCAAATGGTGTCGATGGGTTCGATGAGCAGGTGGCTTTGCCCTTGAATGATTTGTAATTTTACCTGCACGGCGCGGTTTGCGATAGACGGGGGGAGGCCGTTTTCGAACGTCTGGTAAATGCCGGCGATGGAGACGAGCTCGGGGCCGAAGTGGGTGGCGACGATACGGGCTTGCAGATTGCCGCCGGCACCGGCGAGTACCCGTCCGCGCAGGGGGCCCCAGCAGTGGATGCTGCCGGCAGCGATGATCTCGGCACCAGGGTTGGAGCCGGCCATGAGCACGACGTCTCCTTCGGGCGCATAGATCTGCTGACCGGAGCGCACCGGCCGATCGATGAATTTGGTAGGCGCCGCGGCGCGTGGTGTGTCGGCTGGGGGCGGGGCAGGGGTTTCGGGCGCGGCAGCCGGGGCTGTCTTGGCCGGTTCGGCACGACGTACGGCTTCCAGGCGCAGCGCCGTGGCGTCGAGCTGAGCGAGGTGCAGGCGCTTCAAGGCGGCGTCGAACGATTCGGGCACGCCGCGCACGCCGATGGGTTGCAGCCCGAGACGGCGAAAAAAAGCCACCAGACCGCTCCAGTCGACTTGTTCGGGCCAGTCGCTCACTTCGGAGAAATCGAGCACGGCCGGCTCTCCTCCAAAATAACTCTCGGTGCCGGCAAAGCGCTTGTGCAGCACGTCGGCAAGCCGTGCCGGACTCACGAGCGGGGAGCGCACGACGATGCCCTCGAATTGTCCGCTCTCGAATCGTACGTCTTCACTCATGATCGATGAAAACCTTTGCGGTCAGTGACGGGTGGCGGGTGCGGTGCCGTCGTCCTCGGTGAAGATGCGGGGAAGATCGTCGCGGGTGAAACGGTATTCCAGACCGCCGAGCTCGTCGCGCACGAGGATTTCCCCATCGCGCTCGAGTTGCGCTTCGACTTCCTCCCGGCCGAGTAATCGCAGCATCCGGATTACGGCAGCCTCGTTGGGCTTGACCTCGTGTGTGATGCCGAGCGCCGTGAAGAGGCGCACCGTTTCTTCGGGGAAGAGGCGCGAAAGGAGCTCGGGGGCGTCGAGGGAAAGGAGTTCGGCCGCTGTGACGGTGTCGGCGAGCCGGGTGAGTCGGTTCCAGCCGTCGGGGTCTTTTTCGTCGGCAGAGGGGAGTTTTTGCAGCAATAGCCCGGCGGCGGCGTGCCCGTCGGCGGCAAGCCACAGGCGCGCCGGCTGCTGCTCGGACTGGGCGAGAAAGGATTCCAGTGTGTCGCGTAGCGTCTGGCCGCTCCAGGGAACGATGCTCACGTAGGGCTCTTTCGAGACCGGGAGGTCGAGCACCATCTGCAGCTGGGCTGCACCCAGGAGCTCGCGCGCGCCAGCATCGGGCCGCGGCGCCCGCTCGCCCTCGTAGCGGGCGAAGGCACGCAGGTTGCGATCGGGGCCGAGGTCGACCACGAGCAGGCTCACCGGGCCTTCTCCTTGGGCCTGGAAAGTGATGCGGGTGGGATCCTTGAGCCGGGCGGAGATCATGGCGGCGAAGGCGGCGAGTTCGCCGAGCAGGCGCTGCACGGCGGGGGGATCGTTGCGGCGCGCGACGATGCCTTGCCAGGCGTCGACCAGGCGGACGTGGGCGCCGCGGATGTCGGCGTTGTCGATGAGGAAGGGTTGGACGGCGTCGTGCATGGCGAACCTCAGCGTTCCAGGGCGCGGGCGAGCGCCTGGGCGAGGGCGCTCTCGGGGGCGGGGGATTCGCGCCGGCCGGGTTTGGCGGGTTTGGCCGCCTTGGCGGGGCGACGCGCTTCCTTGTCGGCGGGTTCGGCGCGCGGCTTGGCCGTCGGGGCCGCTTCGGTACGGTCTTTTTTCAGCGACAGGGCGATGCGGCGCCGCTCGAGGTCGACTTCGAGCACGCGTACGCGCACGATTTGCCCTGGTTTGACGACCTCGTGCGGGTCGCGCACGAAGCGCTCGGAGAGTTCGGAGACGTGCGCGAGACCATCCTGATGCACGCCGATGTCGATGAATGCGCCGAAATTGGTGACGTTGGTGACCACGGCTTCGAGCCATTGGCCGGGGCGGAGGTCTTCAAGCGTCTCGATTCCTTCGGCGAAGCGGGCGGTGCGAAATTCCGGCCGCGGGTCACGCCCCGGCTTGACGAGCTCGGCGAGGATGTCGCGCACGGTGGGTAAGCCGAAGCGCTCGTCGGTGAATTCGGCCGGGTCGAGCGTTTCGATGAGGGCGCGCTGGCCGAGGACTTCGCGCACGTCCTTGCCGATGCGTTGGAGGATTTTGCGCACCACGGGGTAGGCTTCGGGGTGCACGGCGGAGGCGTCCAGCGGGTCGTCCCCTTCGGGGATGCGCAGGAATCCGGCGGCTTGCTCGAAGGTGCGGGGGCCGATGCGCGGGACCTCACGCAGTTGTTCGCGCCGGCGAAATCCGCCGTGGCGCTGGCGCCAGGCGACGATCTCTTCGGCGATACTGCGGTTGAGCCCCGAGACGCGGGCGAGCAGCGCGGGGCTGGCGGTGTTGAGGTCGACGCCGACGGCGTTGACGCAATCCTCGACCACGGCATCCAGCGTGCGTGACAGCTGCGTCGCGTCGAGATCGTGCTGATACTGGCCGATGCCGATCGACTTGGGGTCGATCTTGACGAGTTCGGCGAGCGGATCCTGCAGGCGGCGGGCGATGGAGACGGCACCGCGCAGGGAGACGTCGAGCTCGGGGAGTTCCTGGGAGGCGAGCTCGGAGGCGGAGTAGACCGAGGCGCCGGCTTCCGAGACGACCACTTTCTGCGCCCGCAGCTCGGGGTGGCGCGCCAGGCACTCGGCGACGAGGCGTTCGGTCTCGCGGCTGGCGGTGCCGTTGCCGATGGCGATGAGTTCGACGCCGTGCCGGGCGATGAGCTCGGCGAGCGCGGCGATCGTCGGCTCGTAGTGGCGCCGCGGCTCGAAGGGGTAGAGGGTGTCGGTGGCGATCACGCGGCCGGTGGCGTCGACCACGGCAACCTTGATGCCGGTGCGGATGCCCGGGTCGATGCCCATCGTCACGCGGGCGCCGGCCGGGGCGGCGAGGAGCAGTTCTTTGAGGTTGCGCCCAAAGACGCGGATCGCTTCCTCGCCGGCGCGCTCGCGCATGCGGTTGAGGGCGTCGAGTTCGAGGTGGACCGAGAGCTTGGTCGCCCAGGCCCAGCGGGCGGTGTCGAGCCGCCAGCGGTCGGCGGGGCGCCCCTGGTCGGCCAGGCCGTAGCGGCGTGCCATGACGGCGAGCGCGGGGTGGGGACGATCTTCGTCGTGGGGGACGTCGACGCTGAGCCGCAGCACGCCCTCGTTGCGCCCGCGCAGCAGGGCGAGCGCCCGGTGCGAGGGGATGGCGGCGATCGGCTCGTGGTGGTCGAACCAGTCGCGGAACTTGGCGCCTTCCGTTTCCTTGCCCTCGACGACGCGGCTATGGACGTGGGCTTCGTGCTCGAAGAGGGCGCGCAGCTCGGCGAGCAGATCGGCGTCTTCGGCGTAGCGTTCGGCGAGGATCTGGCGCGCCCCCTCGAGCACGGCCTTGACGTCGGCAAAACCCGCTTCCGGGTTGAGGTAAGCGGCGGCGAGCGCTTCCGGTTCGGCGAGCGGGTCGCTGGCGAGCGCGTCGGCGAGTGGCTCCAGCCCCGCCTCGCGGGCGATCATGGCCTTGGTGCGCCGTTTGGGACGATAAGGGAGGTAGAGGTCTTCGAGTGCCTGTTTGGTGTCGGCGGCGCGCAGCTTTTCGTCGAGTTCGGCGGTGAGCTTGCCTTGCCCGGCGATGGAGGAGCGAATCGCTTCGCGGCGTGCTTCGAGTTCGCGCAGGTAGCCCAGACGCTCTTCGAGCTGGCGCAGCTGCGTGTCGTCGAGCCCGCCCGTGAGCTCCTTGCGGTAGCGGGCGATGAAGGGGACGGTGGATCCGGCATCGAGCAGCGCCACGGCGGCCATCACCTGGCGCGGCGCGACGCCCAGTTCTTGGGCGATTCGGTTTTCGATCGTCGACATCGGCTATCGTCTTGTCAGGAAAAGGCGGATTGTGGCCGTCGGCGCGGCGGCGGTCAACGTTCGGGGAGCATGAGTGCCTGTCGTCCGGCCCATTCCTCGTCGGGTTCGAGCGACACGGGGACGCTCGCCTGCGCGGCCTCGATGCAGACGAAACGGCGCCATGCGCCGGGGGGAAGGTCGGCGGGGCCGGATTCGCCCGGGTTCCAGAGCACGGTCTCGCCGAAACCGGCCTGTGCGATCTCGGTGCGCAGGGTGGGCGTGGCGAGCGTGAGCACGCGTTCGCCACCGCGGTAGAGCCGGTCGAGCGGCGGCTCCAGTCGTGTGACGTTCTCCGCTTCGGCGTGCCACAGGCGGGGGTCGGCCGGGTCGGTGTATTCGCTGCCGCCCAGTCCTTGCAGGGCGCTGCGCTCGATCTCGGGTACGGCCAGATAGGTGTGTAGCGCCGCGGTGAAGGTGAAAGGGGCGGTGCCGGTATTGCGCACGGCGAGTTCCACGTCCAGGCGCCGTTCGGAGAGGAGCACGGTGACTTCGGCGAGGAAGTCGTGAGGGAAGGTGGCGCGTGCGCCGGGTGCGAGCAGGGAAGGGTCGAGCTGCAGGGTCACGAGTACGTAGTCTTCGCCCTGGCGTGTCTCGTCGATGCGCCAAGAGTGGGTGCGGGCGAAGCCGTGGCGCGCTCCGGAGCCGAGCGTGCCGAATTGGGGAAAAATGATGGGGATGCCGCCGCGAATGGGCTGCGCTCCGGTGAGGGCGGCGGATTCGCTCAGATAGAGCCGTTCCTGGCCGTCTTCGGGGATCCAGGAGAGGACCTGGGCGCCGAACGGGGTGAGGGTGGCGCGGGCTTCGCCCAACGAGAGGGTGAGCGCCGGGAGTTCGCCGAGGCGGTGGGTGTCGATGTGGACGGCGGGCATGGTCAGGAACCTTGCAGCGGCAGGATGCCTTTCTTGATGGTGCGGTCTTCGGGGTCGTCGGTGAGGGTGAAGCCGAGGCTTTGCACGAAACGCAACATGCGCTCGTTGTTGGCAAGAAAGACGCCGGTCATGTATTTCAGGCCCCGGCTGCGGGCCGTTTCGATGAGGATCTGCATGAGGCGGCGGGCGAGCCCCCGCCCCTGCCATTCGTCATCGACGACGATGGCGAACTCACAGGATTCACCGTCGGGATTCACGGCATAGCGGGACACGCCCAGTTCGATCTCCTTGCCGTTCTTGTCTTTGGCGACGGCGATGAAGGCCATCTCTCGATCGTAGTCGATCTGGGTGAGCCGCGCGAGCATGGGCGGGGGCAGCTCGTTGAGCGTGGTCATGAAGCGGAAGTACTTGGTCTCGGGCGAGAGACGGCGCACGAAGTCGGCCTCGAGCTCGGCATCTTCGGGGCGGATGGGACGAATGGTGATCTGGGTGCCGTCACCCAGAGTCCAGGTTTGGATGAGGTGTGAGGGGTAGGGGTGGATCGCCATGTGGTCGTAGCGATCCGCCGAGGGATTGATGGGTTGGATGGTGATCTTGGCATCCAGGGCGATGGCGTCCTGATCGTCGACCACCAGCGGATTGATGCTGAGATAGTCGATCCAGGGGAGTTCGCACACCATCTCGGAGACGCGCAGCAACACCTGCTCGAGCTTGTCGAAGGCGATCGCCGGCATGTTCCGGTATTCTTTCAGCATAGGGAAAACCCGGCTGTTGCGCACGAGATCCTGGGCGAGAAAGCCGTTCAGGGGGGGCAGGGCCACGCTCATGTCTTCTTCCATGCCGACGCGCCTGCCGCCCTCACCGAAGAGGATCACGGGGCCGAAAATGGGATCCCGGCGTACACGGATCGCCAATTCCCGCCCATGGCGCTTGATGACCATCGGTTCGATGGCCACGCCGTTGATGATCGCATCGGGCACGTTCTTCTTGACGTCGGCGATGATCTCCTGATAGGCGGTACGGACCGCGGCCAAGGAGCCGAGGTTCAGGCGCACGCCGCCCGAGTCGGCCTTGTCGATCACCGAGGGGGAATCGATCTTCATCGCCACGGGCAAGCCCAGCTCTTCGGCGAGCACCATGGCTTCGGTGACGCTGCGCGCGACTACCGTCTGGGCGATGGGAATGTGGAAGGCGGAAAGGATCGCCTTCGATTCCATTTCGTTGAGGCGATTGCGCCGCTCGGAGAGCGCCGTTTCGATGACGAGTTGCGCATTTTCCACGCGCGGCGGTTCGTGGTGCGACAAAGGGGCCGGCGTTTGGGCGAGGAGTTTCTGGTTGCGGTAATAGGAGGAGACGTGCGAGAAGAGCTCGACCGCAGGCTCGGGCGACTCGAACGTGGGGATGCCGGCGGCGATGAATTTCTGCCGTGCCTCTTCGACGAGCTCCTGTCCGAGCCAGCAGGTGACTACGGGCTTTTCGGCGTGCTTTTCTTCTTCGATGATCGCCTCGGCCACGGCGGTGGAATCGGTCATGGCCTGCGGCGTGAGGATGACGAGCACGCCGTCGACTTCGGGCGATTCGAGCACGATCTGGAATGTCTTGCGGTAGCGTTCGGCGTCGGCATCGCCCAGGATGTCGAGCGGGTTGCCGTGTGACCAGGATTCGGGCAGGAAGGCGTTGAGCCGCCCGAGGGTGTCGTTGCTGAGTTCGGCCAAGGGGATTTTCAGATCGGTGGCGCGGTCGGCCGCCATCGCGCCCAGGCCGCCGCCGTTGGTGATGATGGCGAGCCGGTTGCCCCGTGGACGGAGGCGGGCGAAGAGGGCCGTGGCGGCGGCGTAGAGCTGGCTGATGTTGTAGATGCGAATCACGCCGGAGCGGCGCAGGGCGGCATCGAACACGGCGTCGTTGCCGGGCTGGTTGCCGCTATGCACCAAAATGGCGCGCATGATTTCGGGGTGGCGCCCGGCCTTCAATACCAGTACCGGTTTGACCCGGGCGGCGGCGCGCAGCGCGCTCATGAAACGGCGCGCGTTGCGGATCCCTTCGATATAGAGAATGATGGATTCGGTGCGGTGGTCGGTGGCGAGAAAGTCGAGGACGTCGCCGAAATCGACGTCGGCCGACACCCCCAGCGACACGACGGCGGAAAAGCCCACGCCATTGGGCTTGGCCCAGTCGAGCACGGCGGCGCACAGCGCGCCCGACTGCGACACGAGCCCGATGGACCCCTTGATGGCCGAGGCATGGGCAAAGGTGGCGTTGAGCCCGATGCTGGGGCGCACGAGCCCGAGACAGTTGGGTCCGAGCACGCGCATCTTGTAGCGCCGGGCGATCTCGATGATCTGTCGCTCGAGGTAGCTGCCGCGTGGTCCGGATTCGGAGAAGCCGGAGCTGAGCACGACGATGGCCTTGACTCCCGCCCGGCCACAGGCTTCGACGATGCCGGGAGCCCGGTCGGGTCGGGTACAGAGGACCGCCAGGTCGAGCCGGTGTGGCACGTCTTCGACGGACTTGTAGCAGGGCAGGTCGAAGAGCGTTTCGTGATTGGGATTGATGAGGAAGAGCCGCCCGTGAAAGCCGGCTTCCAGCATGTTGCGCGTGACGGTCTGCCCGAGCGAACCCGGGCGGTCGGAGGCGCCGATGATACCGACGGAACGCGGTTCGAGCAGCGGCTGGAGATAATGGGTCTCTTTCATGACGTCGGGCCCCGGGCGATGACGCCATAAGTTTATCTCACCGCGGCCTGCGGCGGGTCTCCTGGGGGCGGGCAGGAGTAGAATCGGCGAGAAATTTGCGCGGGGCAAGAGGAAAGGAGCGAAGGATGTCGTTGGAGGCGGTGCGGGCGAAGGCGCTGCTGGTCGAGCGGGCCTGGATCGGAGGGCAATGGTGCGAGGCCGATTCCGGGAATCGTTTCCCCGTTTTCGACCCGGCAAATGGCGAGCGTCTCGCCGAAGTGCCGGACATGGGGGAAGCCGAGACCCGACGGGCGATCGCCGCGGCTGCGGCGGCGTTCGATCCCTGGCGCCGGAGCCTGCCCCAGGAGCGAGCGGCGGTGCTGTCGCGCTGGGCGGGGCTGATGCGCGAGGCGCAAGAGGCGCTGGCCGAGCTGGTGATGCACGAGCAGGGCAAGCCGCTCGCGCAGGCGCGCGGCGAAGTGGCGCACGCGGCGGCTTTCGTCGAGTGGTTCGCCGAAGAAGGAAAGCGCATCTACGGCGAGATCGTGCCCACCAATCGGGCCGACCGGCGTTTTCTCGTGCTGCGTCAGCCGGTGGGCGTCTGTGCGGCGATCACGCCGTGGAATTTCCCCGCCTCGATGATCACGCGCAAGGTGGCGCCGGCGCTGGCGGTGGGCTGCACGGTGGTGGTGAAACCGGCCGAGCAGACGCCGCTCACGGCCCTGGCGCTCGCGCGGCTCGCCGAGCAGGCGGGCATGCCGGCCGGGGTGCTCAACGTGGTCACCGGCGCCGATCCGGTGCCGATCGGTAGGGCCCTCACGGCCGATGCCCGCGTGCGCAAGATCTCTTTCACCGGCTCGACCGAGGTCGGGCGGCTGCTGATGGCCCAAAGCGCCGCTACGCTCAAGCGCCTGTCGCTGGAGCTCGGGGGTGACGCGCCTTTTCTCGTGTTCGACGACGCGGACGTGGAGGCCGCGGTGCAGGGGGCAATCGCCTCGAAATACCGCAATTCGGGCCAGACCTGCGTGTGTGCCAACCGCATCCTGGTGCAGGAGGGGATTTATGATGCGTTCGTGCGCCGCTACGTCGAGGAGGTGGGCAAGCTCGCCGTCGGACCGGGCTGGCAGCCGGGGGTGACGGTGGGGCCGCTCATCGACGAGACGGCGCTCGTCAAGGTAGAGACCTTGGTGGCCGATGCGATCGGGAAAGGGGCGCGGCTCTTGTGTGGGGGTCGCCGCTTGCACGGGCTTTTTTATGCGCCGACGGTGCTGGAGGGAATCACGCCCGAGATGCGCATCGCCCACGAGGAGATCTTCGGACCGGTGGCCCCGCTGCAGCGTTTCGTCACGGAAGAGGAAGGGGTGCGGCTGGCCAATGCCACCGACTATGGCCTGGCAGGGTATCTGTACGCGCGCGATGTCGGCCGCATCCTGCGCGTGGCCGAGGCGCTCGAAGTCGGCGTGGTCGGGGTCAATACCGGCTCGACTTCGAACGAGGCGGCGCCTTTCGGCGGCATCAAGCAGTCCGGCTTCGGGCGCGAGGGCTCAAAGTATGGGGTGGAGGAGTATCTGGAGTTGAAGTCGGTGTGCTTGGCGGGGCTGTAGCCCCGTTTCACCCTTCCTGGGCAGCGAGCGCGCGGGCGGCGGTGCGTTGATTCTCGCCCAGCGCCGCAAGGCCGATGCCTAGGAGCAGCAGCATGAAACCGAGCGCCTGCAGGCCGCCGAGCCGCTCGTCGAATATCAGCCAGGCGAGCAGGCTGCTGCCGACGGGTTCTCCCAGGGTAACGATGGCCACGAAGGCGGCCGAGACGTGGCGCAGCGACCAGTTGTAGGCCGTGTGCCCCACCACCTGAGGTAGCAGCGCAAGGAGCAGGAGCGCCTCCCAGCCCTTGACCGACCAACCCGATAAAGGTGTGCCGCTGAGCAGGCAGGCGAGCATGAGGAGCACCGCGGCGCTCGTGTAGACGCTGAAAACGTAGGCCGGCAGCGTGAGTCGTGCCCGCAGCCGGTGGCCCACCAGCAGATAAGAAGAAAAACACCAGGCGCCGGCAAGGGCGAGGAAGTTGCCCCGCAGGGAATCGGCGCCACCCGTGTGCCGGTCGCTCCAGAAAATAGCCAGGCTGCCGGCGAGTGCGAGCGCCATGCCGGCGAGCAGCGTGCGGTTGAATCGCTCGCGCAGGAAGAAGAAACCAACGAGCGCGATCCAGATGGGGTTGGTGGTGACCAGTACCGTGCTCGAGGCGACCGAAGTCAGGGCGAGCGAGCGGATCCACAGCGCGAAATGCAGCGCGAGGAAAGTGCCGGCGAGCAGCGCGAGCGCCAGCTGCCGCAGGGTCATGGCGCGCAGCGAGGCCCGGTCGAAGAAGAGTGCCACCGGCGCCACGGCGAGCGCGGCGAAGGTGAGCCGCCAGGCAGCCACGGCGAGCGACTCCACGCCCTCACTCTGGGTGAGGCGCGCGCAGATCGCCCCGGCGGCGATCGATAGCATCCCACCCACGGCGACGAGATAGGCGAGCGGCCGGCGTTCGTTCATGAGGCAGCATCGAGGTAGGCGGCGCGCACCTGGGGATCGGCGAGCAGGGCGGCACCGCTACCTTCGAGCACGATACGTCCGTTTTGCAGCACGTAGCCGCGGTGCGCGATCTTCAATGCCTGCCGGGCATTCTGCTCTACCAGCAGGATGGTGAGTCCGTGTTCGCGGTTGAGGGCGACGATGGTGCGAAAGATGGTGCGGATGACGAGCGGCGCGAGCCCCAGCGAGGGTTCGTCGAGCAACAGCAGGCGTGGTTCGCTCATCAGCGCCCGCCCGATGGCCAGCATCTGCTGCTCGCCGCCCGAGAGCGTGCCGGCACGCTGGGTACGGCGCGTCTCGAGCACGGGAAAGAGCGAGAAAACTCGCTGCAGGTTTTCTTCGACGTGCGCTCCCTCGAGCGGCGTCGCGCCCAGCAGCAGATTTTCGTAGACGCTCATTTTGGCGAAGACGCGCCGCCCCTCCGGAACGAGGGCCATGCCGAGGCGCGCGATGCGGTGCGGCGGTAGCGCCGTGATGTCCTCGCCCTCGAGCAGGATGCGGCCGCTGCTCGCGCGCGGAGTGCCGAAGAGCGTCGTCATCAAGGTGGATTTGCCGGCACCGTTCGCCCCGATGAGCGTGACGATTTCGCCGGCGCGCACCACCAGGTCGACCTCGGCCAGTGCCTGGATGGGACCGTAGTGGGCGCTGACGCGCTGCAATTCAAGCATCGGCGGCCTCTTCATCTTCTTCGCCCAGATAGGCGCGGATCACTTCGGGGTCGCGGCGCACCGCCTCGGGCGGCCCTTCGGCGATCTTGCGCCCGAAGTTCATCACCACCACGTGATCGGACACGTTCATCACCACGCTCATGTCGTGCTCGATGAAGAGCAGCGTCAGGCCGTGTGCGTCGCGCAGCGCCGTGAGCAGCGCCTTGAGCTCGGCCGATTCGCGCGGATTGAGGCCGGCGGCCGGCTCGTCCAGGCACAGCAGGCGCGGTCGCGCGCACAGGGCACGGGCGATTTCCACGCGGCGTTGGGTGCCGTAGGGTAGCGCCCCGGCCGGTGTGTCGGCAAAAGCGGTGAGCCCCAGCTCGGCGAGCCAGCGCCGGGCGAGTTCGATCGCCTCGCGTTCGGCACGTCGATAGCCCGGTGTGTGCAGCAAGCCGGCAAGGGCGAAACGCGACGCCCGCGCGAGCGCCTGATGCTGGGCCACGAGCAAATTTTCCAGCACCGTCATGCCACCGAAGAGGCGGATGTTCTGGAACGTGCGCACGATGCGCGCCTCGCGGGCGATGCGGTGACCCTTGAGGCGGGTGAGGTCGCGCTCGCTGCCGTCGTCCTCGTGCAGCAGGATGCGGCCGGCGCTGGGGCGATAGAAACCGGTGAGGCAGTTGAAGAGCGTCGTCTTGCCCGCTCCGTTGGGGCCGATGATGGCGGTGATCGCTCCGTGCGGCACCTGCAGCGAAAGCCCGTCGATGGCGGTGATGCCGCCGAAGCGCATCACGAGGTGGTCTACCGTGAGGAGCGGCGTCATGGCGCGCTGCTCCGCGACGGATTCAAGCGCACGGTGGGTTCGCGCCGCGCGAGCAGGCCCGTGGGTTTGACCGCCATGATGGTGACCATGGCCGCACCGAAGACGAGCATGCGGTAGTCGGCGAACTGGCGACCCACTTCCGGCAGCACGACCAACACCGCCGCGGCGAGCACTACGCCGAGCTGCGACCCCATGCCGCCGAGCACGACGATGGCGAGGATCGTGGCCGATTCGCTGAAGGTGAAACTCTCCGGCGAGATGAATCCCTGCCGGGCGGCGAAGAAGACGCCGGCAAAGCCGGCGAGCATCGCCCCGGTGGCGAACGCCGAGAGCTTGACGGTGGTGGTATTGAGCCCCAGGGCTTTGCAGGCAATCTCGTCTTCGCGCAGCGCCTCCCAGGCGCGCCCCGTGGGCAGCACGCGCAGGCGGCTGACCAGGGCGTGCGTGAGCAGCGCCAAGGCGACGATGAGATAGTAGAGGAAGATGAAGCGGTGCATGGGCGAAAATTCCAGCCCGAAGAATTCATGGAAAGTGCGCCCTTCGGCGCTGCGTGCGAACGGTAGCCCGAAGAAGCTGGGTCGGGGAATGTTGCCGATGCCGTTGGGCCCCCCGGAAAAGGAGGTCCAGTTGAGCAGCACGATGCGGATGATTTCGCCGAAACCTAGGGTGACGATGGCGAGGTAGTCTCCGCGCAGCCGCAGCACCGGATAACCGAGCAGGATCCCGAAGAGTGCCGCCAGGGCGCCCGCCACCGGCAGCGCTGCCCAGAAACTCCAGCCGAACTGGGTCGATAGCAGCGCATAGGTGTAGGCACCCACGGCGTAGAACGCGACGTAGCCCAGATCCAGCAGCCCGGCGAGCCCCACCACCACGTTGAGCCCCCAGCCGAGCATCACGTAGATGCCCAAGGTGGTGGCCGTGTCGATCACATAGCGGTTGTCGGCAAAAAAGATCGGCAGCAGGAGTGCCACTGCCAGCAGGCTCGTGCCGGCAGCCCGGCGCAGCACGGCGTCCGTGCTCGAGAAGGCCGCACTCTTGTGCGAGGGCTTGCGGCTGCGCCAGGCATCGAGCGCCGCCCGAAATGCCAGGCGCCCAAGGAAGATTGCCACGAGCGTCATGGCCCAGGCGCCCCAGCGGGTGCGCACGGCGAGCGCTCCTCCCTCCTCGACGGTGACGAGTCCGATGAAGGGCAGGGCGAGCAAGCCGCCGAGCACCGTGATGACGAGGGCATCGCGCAGGCGCAGGGCGAGCGGCGAAGGTGCAGGGAGTGCGGCAGCGGTCATCACACTTTCTCCACGTCGGGTTTGCCCAGCAGTCCTGTGGGGCGAAAGAGCAGCACCAGCACGAGGATGGAGAAGGTGGCCACGTCCTTGTATTCCGGCGAGAGGTAGGCCGACCAGAACGCCTCGACGAAGCCGATGAGGAGGCCCCCCAGCATCGCGCCGGGGACGGAACCGATGCCGCCGAGCACGGCGGCGGTGAACGCCTTGATGCCGGCGATGAAGCCGATGGAGAAGTCGATCACGCCATACTGCAGCACCGTCATCACGCCGGCGACGGCTGCCAGGGCGGCCCCGATGATGAAGGTGAGCGAGATGGTGCGATCGACGTCGATGCCCAACAGGGCGGCCATTTTGGGATCCTGCTCACAGGCGCGCTGCTGGCGGCCGAAGGCGGTACGCGTGATCATCCAGGCAAACCCGGCCATGACGATCAACGTGACGAGGACCACGGTGAGCTGTGCCCAGCCGAAGGTGACGCGGAAGTCGTCGGCCGACCACAGTGTGACGCCTCCCTGCCACAGCGGCGGCACGGACTTGATGCGCGCGCCCTGCGTGAGCTGGACGTAGTTCTGCAGGAAGATGGACATGCCGATGGCGGAGATGAGGGGGGCGAGCCGCGGGGCGCCGCGCAGCGGCCGGTAGGCGATGCGCTCGACCGCCCAGCCATAGAGGGCGGTGAAAGTGATCGAGGCAAAGAGCATGGCGAGCAAGACGAGCGGCGTGGGCCCGACCCCCAGTGCGGTGCAGAGCACGTAGGTAAGCACCGAGAGGAAGGCGCCGATCATGTAGATCTCGCCGTGGGCGAAGTTGATCATCCCGATGATGCCGTACACCATCGTGTAGCCGATGGCGATGAGACCATACATCGCCCCCAAGCTCAGCCCGTTGATGAGCTGCTGTAGCGCGTAGCCCAAAGGCGTCTCCCTCTCGTGTGTCCGGTATCTCTTACTCGGCGTAATCGTAGCGGCCGCCGGTCCACTTGTAGATGGCGAAGGCCGGTTTCTTGAGATCGCCTTTTTCGTCGAATTCCAGTGTGCCGATGGCCGTGTCGAATTTTCCTTTGCGCAGCACCGGCTCGAGCTTGGCGCGCTCGACTCCGCCGGCCTGCGTCACGGCCTGCTCGAAGAGCTGCAGGGCGGCGTAGGCATAGAGCACGTACCCCTCGGGTTCGATCTTGGCGGCGCGGAAACGCTCGACGATGGGCGCGGCTTGCGGATTCTTGCGCGGATCAGGCGTGAACGTGAAGTAGACGCGATCGGCGAGCTTGCCCGCGGCGGTGACGAGTTCGGAGTTGGTCATGGTGTCGCCTCCCACCACGACCAGCGGCAGTCCCACCTGATCGGCCTGGCGCAGCAGCAGCGCGACTTCGGTGTGATAGCCGCCGTAGGCGAGCACGTCGACGCCGGCGTTCTTCAGCCGGGTGACGATGCCGGAATAATCTTTTTCGCCGGCGGTGATGGATTCACGCAACACCGGCTCTTTGCCGGCGGCTTTCATCGCCTTGGCGATCTCGTCGGCGAGCCCCTTGCCATAGGCGCTCTTGTCGTCGAGCACGGCGACTTTCTTGTCCTTGAATTTGCTGGCGATCCATTGCCCGATCACCGAGCCTTGCTGGTCGTCGCGCCCCATGATGCGGAAGATGTTCTTCAGGCCGCGTTCGGTCACCTGCGGGTTGGTCGACACGGTGGCCATGAGGATGTCGGCGTCGTTGTAGATGTCGGAGGCGGGGATGGTGGAGCTGGAGCACCAGTGGCCATGTACGAACTGCACTTTTTTGTTCACGAGGGCGTTGGCCACGGCCACGGCCTGTTTGGGATCGCAGGCGTCGTCGCCGTATTCGAGCTTGATCTTCTGCCCGAGCACGCCGCCCTTGGCGTTGATGTCGGCGGCGGCCGCTTCCGCCCCTTTCTTGATCTGGTCGCCGGCGGAGGCGTATTGGCCGGTGAAGGGGCCGGCCACGCCCACCAGCCAGTCGGCATGGGCAAGGAGCGGTGCGGCAAGGCCGGCGGCGAGGGCGAGGGTGCGCAGCGGAGTCATCGGAGTCTCCTTTCTCGGTGTGGGTAAGAACGGCGCTCGGAGGGGGTGCGGCGCGAAGGATAGCGTGCGCCGCGCTGCCTGCCTATTGGGGTTTTCCCGCCTCAATCCTCCAGCGTCATGAGGCTCGCGTTGCCGCCCACCGCGGCCGTGTTGATGCTGAGGCTGCGCTCATGGATCAGCCGCTCGGGGCGGTAGGGCGGAGTGAGCAGCGGCACGATCGGCCCGGGACGCTCGGCAAGCCGCCTGCGCCACAGGGCGGCGAGCGCGGCTTCCCCCTCGAAGAGCAGCAAATCGATGGGTTCGGCGAGCAGGTCTTCGCTCAGGCGGCAGCGGGCTTGCAGGGAAGCCGGCAGGTCGTGCCGGATGCGCTCGGTCTGCGGGTTTGCGGGCAGCACGAGCGGGGCGCCGTTGGCGAACGCCGTCACGATCTGGCCGGCGTAGCCCTCGGGCGTGGTGGCGAAGCCGCCGATGAGATGGCGCGGCAGGAAGCGCAGGCGATTCTCCTCTCCCGTTGGACCGGGCAAGAGCAATTCCTTGCCGACGAGCGAGCGTCCGCGCCAGGCTTCCAGCGTTTCGAGGAGCCGCTGCCTCGTTTCGGTGCCGAAGAGCGCTTCGCCACGGGCTTCCAGCCAGTCGCGCAGCGGGCCCAAGTCTGGAGGTTCGTGCAGGAGCCGGGCCTGGGGAAAGCGCGGCTCCGGGGCGCGCGCGAGCAGCCGCAGCAGGTAGAGCGGCCCGCCGGCCTTGGGGCCGGTGCCCGAGAGCCCCTCGCCGCCGAAAGGCTGCACGCCCACTGCGGCACCGATGATGGTGCGATTGACGTAGAGGTTGCCGACGTGGGCGCGCCGGGCGACGAAGTCTACGGTGGCGTCGATGCGGCTGTGCACGCCCATCGTCAGCCCGTAGCCCGTGGCGGAGATCTCGTCGAGCAGGGCGTCGAGCGCTTCGGCGCGGAAGCGCTTCACGTGCAGGATGGGGCCGAAGTGCTCGCCGCCTATGTCCTCGATGCGGTCGATCTCGATCATGGTGGGGGCGACGAAGGTGCCGGCGGCGCAGGCCGGCGGCGGCTCCAGGCGATGGACACGATGGCCGGCGCGGGCCATGCGCTCGACGTGCGCTTCGAGCGCGGCTTGGGCTTCGGCGTCGATCACGGGGCCGACGTCGGTGCGCAGGTCCCGTGGATCGCCCAGGCGCAGCTCGCGCAGGGCCCCGAGCAGCATGGTCAGGGTCTTGTCGGCGATTTCTTCCTGCAGACAGAGCACGCGCAGGGCCGAACAGCGTTGTCCGGCCGAGTCGAAAGCGGAAGTGATCGCGTCGGCCACCACCTGCTCGGTGAGGGCGCTCGAGTCGACGATCATCGCATTGAGCCCGCCGGTCTCGGCGATGAGCGGCACTTCTTCCTCACGCCCGGCGAGCGTGCGCTGGATGGCACGCGCCACGGCGGTGGAACCGGTGAACATCACGCCACGGATGCGCGGGTCGGCCACTAGGCGTGCGCCCACCGTCTCGCCGCGTCCCGGCAGCAGCTGCAGCGCTTCGCCGGGGATGCCCGATTCGTGCAGCAGCCGCACGGCCTCGAAGGCGGTGAGCGGCGTCTGCTCGGCGGGTTTGGCGAGCACGGCGTTGCCCGCCGCGAGCGCCGCGGCGATCTGGCCGATGAAGATGGACAAGGGAAAGTTCCACGGGCTGATGCACACCACGGGCCCCAAGGGTTGGAGCTCGGGCGCTTCGGTGGCGAGGCGACGGATCTCGGCGGCGTAATAGCGGCAGAAATCGACCGCCTCGCGGATCTCACCCACGGCATCGGCCCAGGTCTTGCCGGCCTCGCGCACGATGAGGGCAAGCAGCGCATCGGTATGGGCTTCGAGGGCATCGGCTGCCGCCTCGAGTCGTCGGGCGCGCTCCGGCGGCGGGGTTTCGCCCCAGCGGGCACGGGCGGCGATCTCGAGGGCCGCCTCGATCGCCGGTTCGCCGGCTTCGATCGCCTCGCCGAGCAGGTCGGACCTGTCGGCCGGGTTGCGGCAGGGCAGCCCGACGGCTCCTTCGCGCACCGTTCCCCCCACGAGCGGGGCGGCCGTGCGCCGGATCGTGTCCTCGGCGGCGATGCGGGCCGCGAGCCGGCGCTGGGTGGGGCGATCGGCGAGATCGAGTCCCAGCGAATTGCGCCGCTGCGGCGCGAAGAGCTCGGGCGGCACGGGAATGTTGGGGTGCGGCGCACCGCCCAGCGCCCGGGCGCGCGCCACCGGGTCGGCGATCAGGGTCTCCAGGGGCACGTCGGCGGCGATGCGGTTGACGAAACTGGTGTTGGCGCCGTTTTCCAGCAGGCGGCGCACGAGGTAGGGCAGCAGCGTCTCGTGGCTACCCACTGGCGCATAGATGCGTACCTGTCGGTGGCGCTCGGGGTGTCCGACGAGCGACTCGTAGAGCGGCTCGCCCATGCCGTGCAGGCATTGGAATTCGTAATCGCCCGGCTGCCAGCGCTCGCCGGCCAGGTGAAAGACCGCCGCGAGCGTATGAGCGTTGTGCGTGGCGAATTGGGGATAGATCACGTCGCGCGCGGCGAGCAGCCGTTTGGCGCAGGCGAGATAGGAAACGTCGGTGTAGACCTTGCGCGTATAGACGGGATAGCCCGTGAGCCCGTCGACCTGGGCGCGTTTGATCTCGCTGTCCCAGTAGGCGCCTTTGACGAGACGGATCATCAGCCGGCGCTCGCGCGCACGGGCCCGGGCCACCACCCAGTCGATGACGAAAGGGGCGCGTTTCTGGTACGCCTGCACGACGAATCCGAGCCCTTGCCAGCCGGCGAGCTCGGGATCGGTGAGCGCCGCATCCAGCAGGTCGAGCGAGAGTTCGAGCCGGTCGGCTTCCTCGGCGTCGATGTTGAGTCCAATGTCGTAGCGCTTGGCGAGGTGGCACAGCTGCAGCAGGCGCGGCAGCAGCTCGGCGAGCACACGGTCGGGCTGCGACCAGTGATAGCGCGGGTGCAGGGCGCTCAGCTTCACCGAGATGCCGTTGCCGTCGACCACGCCGCGTCCGGCATCGCGCCGGCCGATGGCGTGGATGGCGTGTTCGTAATCGGCCAGATAACGCGCGGCGTCCTGCGCCGTCATCGCCGCTTCGCCCAGCATGTCGAAGGAGTAACGGAATCCTTTCTGTTCGAGCGGTTGCACGCGCTCGAGCGCTTCTTCGATCGTGCGGCCGGTGACGAAGGTCTCGCCCAGCAGGCGCATGGCCACGTCCAGCCCTTTGCGCACCAGGGGCTCGCCGCCGCGCGCGAGCAGGCGCGTGAGTGCGGAGGAGAGTGCCTTTTCCTCGGCGAGGGCGACGAGCTTGCCGGTGACGACCAGGCCCCAGGCAGCGGCGTTCACGAAGATCGAGCGGCTGCGACCCAGATGCTCGCGCCATTGTCCACGGGCGAGCTTGTCGCGGATGAGCGCATCGCGCGTGGCGACGTCGGGGATGCGCAACAGCGCCTCGGCCAGGCACATGAGCGCCACGCCCTCACGACTTGAGAGGCTGAATTCGGCCATCAGCGCGGCCACGCCGCCCTGCTTTCGCTGGCGCTCGCGCAACGCCCGGGCGAGCTCGGTGGCCAAACCTTCGATGCGCGGCAAGAGTTCGGCAGGCAAGGTAGCCTCGTCGACTCGGGCCGGTACGCAGTCCGGCTCGGGTGGCCGGGTAGCAAGCGCGATGATGTCGCGCCGGGGGTCCGCGGGGGCCGCGGACGGGGGAGTGAAGCTCATGGCGTCTCCCGCAGGATCAAGGGGTGCGCCGATTATAAAGTATCTGGATGGTAATATTGACGGATTGCGGGCACCTGGCCGATGTTCCAGTGCGCCACCGCCCAGGCGAGGAGTTCGGCAGGCGGGGCGCCACGCAGTTCCGCCGGCGGCGCATGGCCGAGAAAGTCGAGCGCCTGGACGAGACGCACGCTCGCCTCGGCGGCCTCCAACGGGCGGGCGAGCGTTTGCTTCGAGAGTTTGTCGCCGCGCGCGTCGACGGCCACCGGCAGATGCGCGTAGCACGGCACGGGCAGCCCCAGCGCACGGTGCAGGGCGATTTGGCGCGCGGTGGAACCGAGCAGGTCGGCGCCGCGCACCACGTCGGTCACGCCGCCGAGCGCGTCGTCGATCACCACCGCGAGCTGGTAGGCGAAGACGCCGTCGGCGCGCTTGATGACGAAGTCGCCCACCTCGCGCGGCAGATCCTCGGCGACGCGCCCCTGGATACGATCGTCGAAACTCACGCAGCCCTCGGCACGGAAACGCCATGCTCGCGCCGCTTTGCCCGGCGGCAACCCCTCGCGGCAGGTACCGGGGTAGAGCGTGCTGCCGTCGATCGCCCGCGGCGCCTCGGCGAGGTCCTTGCGGCTGCAGCCGCAGGGGTAGAGCCAAGCACCCTCGCGCAACCTCGCGAACGCGGCCTCGTAGTGCGCCAGATTTCGGCTCTGGTAGGCGACTTCGCCGTCCCAGGCAAAACCGTAGGCTTCGAGCGTGCGCAGAATATCCGCATCCATCCCGGGGACGACGCGCGCCGCATCGAGATCGTCGATGCGCACGAGCCAGCGCCCGCCGCGCGATCTCGCATCGCAATGGCTCGCGAGCGCCGCCAGCAAGGAGCCGAAGTGCAGCCGCCCGGTGGGCGAGGGGGCGAATCGGCCGACGACGGATTCAGGGGCGACAGGGTTCGTCATGCGATCTGGCGATGAGAATGAAAAAATGGCAGGTCCCATCCTACTACGGACCAAAGGAGACGGAAAAATGGAGAAACCCGTTGCATACCGGCCGCGACACACGCCGCGCATCCGGCAGTTGCCGCTGCGTGGTCTGGAGTCGTGCGTGCGCGAATGGGGGCCGGAGGCAGGGCTGCCCGTGTTCCTATTGCACGGCTGGATGGACAGCGGCGCCACCTGGCAGTTCGTGGTCGATGCGCTGCTCGATCATCCGCTACCCTACCGCTTGATCGCCCCCGACTGGCGCGGCTTCGGCGATAGCGCCTGGTGTACCCACGGATACTGGTTTCCGGACTACCTGGCGGATCTGGAAGCGCTGCTCGACGCGCTCGCGCCCGGGAAAGACGTGGTACTGGTCGGTCACAGCATGGGAGGCAACGTCGCCGGACTCTATGCCGGCATTCGCCCGGAACGCGTGCGCGCGCTCGCCCTGCTGGAAGGCTTTGGTCTGCCCGAACATCGCCCCGAAGAAGTGCCCCAGCGTTATCGCAGCTGGCTCGACCAGCTCGCAGCGCCGCCCACCTTGAACGCCCCGGAATCGATCGAGGAATTCGCACAGCGCCTGTGCCGGCGGCACCCTCGTCTGCCGCTCGATCGGGCGCGCTTCGTGGCCGCCTGCTGGCTACGGCAAGCCCCCGACGGACGGCTCGCCTTCCGCGCCGATCCGCGGCACAAGATCCTCAATCCCATCCTCTATCGCCTGGAGGAAGCCAAGTCCTGCTGGCGCGCCGTCACCGCGCCTTGCCTGTGGCTATGGGGCGAAGAATCGGAAATCCCGCGCCAGCTCTCCGCCGATTGGGAGGCGCGCAAGGCGTGTTTTCGCCACTGGGAGGGACGGTCGATCGCCGAAGCGGGACACATGATGCACCACGAACAGCCGCAGGCCGTGGCGCAGGCGCTGGGGGAGTTCATCGAACGGGCAGTGCAGACGCCAACCTGAGACCGTCGGTTCAGTCGATCACTTCCCAGCGACCTTCACCCACGGCGCACGCCTTGCCGCGGACTTTCTCCTTGCGCCCGTCGCGTGTGATCACCGTCTCGTAATGACGGCACTTGCGCCCATCGCGGACGAATTCATCCAGCGGGGTGACGGCATAGGTAACGCCATAAGGAGTACGCCAGCTCACGGTCTGTCCCCGTTTACCGAGCTCCAGCGTGTGCCCGAAACAGGCCCGATCCTCTTCGTCCATCTGGCGTCCCAGTTCGGCGCCGAGCACAGCGCCGAGGACGCTGCCGAGGATGATCGCCGCCGCCCGACTGCCGCCCTCGCCGATTTGGCTACCCACGGCGGCGCCGGCCATTCCGCCCAGCGCGGCACCGAGCGCCTCGCGATTGCAGCGGCCAGCGTAGATGCCGAAATCGTTGCCCCATTTTTTCCCCGAGTACCCTAGGTAAAGGGGATCATGCTGTTTGCGCCAACCGTGGGCCGGTGCCCAAGGGGGTGGATCGGCGGAAGCAGTGGTAAGCATCGTAGCGGATAGAAAGGCGGCTGCGGCGGTGATCAGGAGGCTTCGGGAGAAGTGGCGTTTCATCGGCAAATTCCTATAGAATGACTTGGTTATATGGAATAAGGATTGTCGCTTACCTTTGGCCATCCAGTTTTTCAAGGCGGACGGTCGATCTGCGGGGTTGGCAGCAGCGGCTCTCACTGATCTCTGGATTTACCCCTCCCTCGCCCGCGCTCCGGCCACGATCCGTGGCAGGAGCGTGGCCGCATCGCCACGCAGGCGGTAATCGACGAGATGCGAGACGGCGGTTCGTTCCGGGTTGATTTCTACCGTAGGTATGCCGGCGCTGGCGGCGAGCGCCACCGGTTCGGCGATGTAGGGAAAGAGGCTGGTGGTGCCGATGGTGAAGACGAGATCGAATCCGCGTGCGAGCTCTTCTTCAAGTCGTTCCACGGCCAATCGGGGAAGGGGCTCACCAAAGAGCACGACCCCGGGACGCAGCACTGCGCCGCACTGGGGACAGCGCGGCGGAATCGGCAGGCGCCCCCAATCCCCTGCCGGACGGGTATGGGCGCAGGTGGTGCAATAGAGTTCGCGCAAGTTGCCGTGGATTTCGATGACTTGGCGGCTACCCGCCTCGAGGTGCAAGCCGTCGACGTTCTGCGTGAGTACCACCGCGTGCGGCACTTCCGCAATGGCGCGGTGCGCGGCGTTGGCACGTGCGTGCGCCAGCCGGCAGGCCATGCGCGCAAGCTCGCGCCAAGTGAGTTCCGGCCTTGCCTGCAGCATGTGCCCGGACAGCACTTCTTCGTAAGGCAAGCCTTCCTCGTTGACTCCGTCGGCATAGAGTCCGCCCGTGCCGCGGTAGGTGGGCAATCCGGAGGCTGCCGAGATACCGGCTCCGGTAATGAAGAGCGGCCGGCGGGAGGCCGCGAGCAGTTCGGCGATTTCTTCCAGGATATGCGTTTCGGTCATGACGATCGTTTCCTTGCGAACGATGATTCTAGGTGGATCGTCGGACCAAAAAGATCAACCGCGGTTCGCGCGCCCGCGGCGATGGCGCAAGGCGTCGTCGAGCGTGGCGGCCACCAGGCCGGTGAGGATGAATACGAAACCGGCGAGGTCGTTCCACGGCAGCGTCTCGCCCAGCATGGCCATGGAGGCGAGATAGCCCACCAGCGGCACGCTCAGGGTGGCGAGGCTGGTGGTGATGGCGGGCAACGCCCGCGTGACGGTGATCATCGCCCAAAAACAGAAAGCGGTGGTGATCGGCCCGTTGTAGAGCAGGATGGCCCACAGCGGGGTTTCCCAGCGGATGTGGGCGACGTCTTCCAGCGCGAGGGAGAGCGGCAGCAGAACCAGGGCCGCGATGCCCATCTGCCAGGGAGCGAGCGAAAGCGGCGTGCCGCGCCAGCGATGGCCCCGTACCTGCACGATCAGTACCGCCCACAGGAGCGCCGCGAGCAGCAGCGCCCCGTTGCCGAACAGCACCTGAGGATCATGCCAATCGAAGGCAAGCGGATTGAAGAGGATCAGCACGCCGGCAAGCCCTAGGGTGACGCCCAGCAGCCGCAGACGGGTGAGCGGCTCGCGCAGCCGCCACACGGCGAGCGGCAACACCCATAGCGGTGTGGTATAGGCGAGGATGGCCGAACGACCGGCGGAGACGTACTGCAAACCGACGTTGACCAGGGCGCTGAAAGCGGCCATCTGCAGCAAACCCACGCCGAGCACCACCGGCCAGTCGTCGCGGTGCGGCCACTGCAATTGCCCGCGCCAGGCGGCCACGGCGGCGAGAATGGCGGTCCCGAGCACCATGCGCGCCGCGGCAAACGCGATTGGCGGGATGTACTGCAGCCCGTATTTCATGATGGGCCAGTTGGCCCCCCAGAGGATGACGACGAGCAGCAGCAGGGCCCAGGCGCTACGCGGAGAAGGGGGGGCGGGATCGGACGGCGACATGGTGCTTCGGCCTGCGCTTAAACGTTGAACAGGAAGTGGATCACGTCGCCGTCCTGAATCACGTAGTCCTTGCCCTCGGCGCGCATTTTGCCGGCTTCCTTGGCGCCGTGTTCGCCGCCGTAGCGGATGAAATCTTCATAGGCGATGGTTTGGGCGCGGATGAAGCCGCGCTCGAAGTCGGTGTGGATGACGCCGGCGGCCTGCGGGGCGGTGGCGCCGATGGGAATGGTCCAGGCGCGTACTTCCTTGACGCCGGCGGTGAAGTAGGTCTGTAGGCCGAGCAGGCGGTAGGCGGCGCGAATGAGCCGGTTCAGGCCAGGTTCTTCCAGCCCCATCTCGGCGAGGAAGGCTTGTTTGTCCTCGTCATCGAGCTCGGCGATCTCGGCTTCGATCGCGGCGCAGATGGGGACGACTTCGGCCCCCTCGGCGGCGGCGTGTTCGCGTACGGCTTCGAGCAGGGGGTTGTCGGCGAAACCGTTCTCGCTCACGTTCGCGGCGTAGAGCACGGGCTTGGCGGTGAGCAGAAAGAGGGGCTTGAGGAGCGCCTGCTCTTCCTTGGTGAGTGCGAGCGCCCGCACCGGTTTGCCGGCGTCGAGTTGGGCGTAGGCGCGTTCGAGCACGGCCACCAGCGCCTTGGCGTCCTTGTCGCCGGCCTGTGCCGGTTTGCGCCAGCGGGTGAGGGCCTTTTCCACCGTGGCGAGATCGGCGAGCGCGAGCTCGGTGTCGATCACCTCGATGTCGCGCAAGGGATCGACACCGCCAGCGACGTGTACCACGTTGGGATCCTCGAAACAACGCACGACGTGCACGATGGCGTCGGTCTCGCGGATGTTTGCGAGGAACTGATTGCCCAGCCCCTCGCCCTTGCTCGCACCGGCCACCAGTCCGGCGATGTCGACGAATTCGACGATGGCCGGGACGATGCGCTGGGGCTGTACGATGCGGGCGAGTTCGGCCAGGCGCGGGTCGGGGACTTCGACCACGCCCACGTTGGGTTCGATGGTGCAGAAGGGGTAGTTGGCCGCTTCGATCCCCGCTTTGGTAAGCGCGTTGAAGAGGGTGGATTTGCCGACGTTGGGTAGTCCGACGATGCCACAGCGCAGACTCATTACTTTACTTCCTTGTCTGTTGGGCCGCTCTTGGGCGGTTTGGTTTTGGCGTTGATGCGCCCCATGGCGCGTTCCCACTGCCCGGCGGCGATGTCGGGCCAGGCGGCGAGCGCGCGCTCGATGGCCTCCTCGATCGCCTCGCGCTCTTCGGCGCGGGGGGGCTTGAGCACGTAGTGGATCACCGCGTCGCGCTGCCCCGGATGACCGATCCCCAGGCGCAGACGCCAGAAGCGGTCGGTACCGAGCGCGGCTTGGATGTCCTTGAGGCCATTGTGGCCGGCGTGACTGCCGCCGAACTTGAGGCGCACCTGCCCGGGGGAGAGGTCCAATTCATCGTGGACCACGAGGATTGCTTCGGGTTCGATGCGAAAGAAGTGTGCAAGGGTTCCCACCGCCAGGCCGCTGCGGTTCATGTAGGTGGTGGGCAGCAGCAGCCGTAGCTCGCCTGCGCGGCCGACGAGACCGTGGAAGCGGGACTCGGGGGCGAGCGTGATGCCGAGCATGTCGGCGAGGCGCTCACAAAACCAAAACCCGGCATTGTGCCGGGTCTGGGCGTATTCGGCCCCGGGGTTGCCGAGGCCGACCACGAGGCGCGGTGCCGCGCCAGGTCGCTGTGTCATGGCTGCAGTGGGGCTCAGGTGGCAGCCGATTCGCCGCCTTCGGTACCGGTTTGCGCTTCGCCTTCGCCCTCGCTCTCGCCTTCACCGCGTATCTTGAGCGCGGTGGCTACGACCGGATCGCCCTCGCCGTGGTATACGATCTCGACGCCAGGGGGCAGGGTGAGCTGCGATAGATGCAGCGACTGTTCGGGCTGCAGGCCGGAGAGATCGACGGTGATGTATTCGGGCAGATCTTTGGGCAGGCAGCGCACTTCCACTTCGGTGAGCACGTGGCTGACGATGCAGCCGCCGAGTTTGACGGCGGGGCTTTCTTCGGCGCCGACGAAGTGCAGCGGCACGTTGAGGTGGATTTTCTCGTCGGCCGAGACGCGCTGGAAGTCGACGTGCAGCACGAGCGGCTTGTAGGCGTGCCATTGGGTGTCGCGCAGCAAGACGTTCTCACGCTCACCATCGATTTCGAGCGTGAGGATGGAGGCGTGGAACGCCTCGTTGTTGAGCTGGTGGTAGAGCTCGTTGTGATCGAGTGTGATCGGCTGGGGGGCTTTGTCGCCGCCGTAGACGATACCGGGCACGCGGCCGGCACGACGCAGGCGGCGGCTCGCACGCGATCCCTGCTCGGTTCTCCGGCTGGCTTTCACGGTGATTTGCATCGAAGTTTCTCCTTGCGGTTGCTGGGTGCCGCCCGCGACCAGGCGGCAGGGTATCCGGCCCACGAAGGGCCGGGAAAACTAGACTTCGTTGAAGAGCGAGCTCACCGACTCTTCGTTGCTGATGCGAAGCAAGGTGTCGGCGATGAGCGCGCTCACCGAGACTTGGCGAATCTTGGGGCAGGCACGGGCATCGTCGCGCAGCGGGATGGTGTCGGTGACCACGAGTTCGTCGAGTTCGGAATCCTGGATTCGGGCGACCGCCGTGCCGGAGAGCACAGGGTGGGTACAGTAGGCGAGCACGCGCGTGGCCCCGTGTTCCTTGAGGGCTTGGGCAGCCTTGCACAGGGTGCCGGCGGTATCGACGATGTCGTCCATGATGACGCAGGTGCGCCCCTTGACTTCGCCGATGATGTTCATGACTTCGGAGACGTTGGCCTTGGGGCGGCGCTTGTCGATGATGGCGAGGTCGCAGTCGAGGCGCTTGGCAAACGCGCGGGCGCGCACCACGCCGCCGACGTCGGGCGAGACGACCATGAGGTTCTCGTAGCGTTGTTTTTCGAGGTCGTCGAGGAGCACGGGGGTGGCGTAGATGTTATCCACCGGGATATCGAAGAATCCCTGGATCTGGTCGGCGTGGAGATCCATGGTGAGCACGCGCTGCACCCCTACGGCCTGCAACATGTTGGCCACGACCTTGGCGGTGATGGGGACCCGCGCCGAGCGGGGGCGTCGGTCTTGCCGCGCATAGCCGAAGTAGGGCAGGGCCGCGGTGATGCGCCAGGCCGAGGCGCGCTTGAGCGCATCGACCAACACGATGAGCTCCATGAGGTTGTCGTTGGTCGGGGCGCAGGTGGGCTGCAGGATGAAGACGTCCTGACCGCGGACGTTTTCCAGGATTTCGACGTTGATTTCTCCGTCGGAAAAACGGCCGACCGTGGCCGCTCCCAGCGGGATTCCCAGGCGCCGCACCACGTCTTGTGCGAGCTTGGGGTTGGCGTTGCCGGTGAAAACCATCATGCTGCCGCGAGGCATGCGTATTCTCCGCACCCGAGTCCGTCGTCACGGGACCAGACCCGCGAAAGTCGAAACGGGCAGGCGAGAGGCGCCTGCCCGTCGTGTTGGCTGGGGAGGAAGGATTCGAACCCTCGAATGCCGGAATCAAAATCCGGTGCCTTGACCAGCTTGGCGACTCCCCAAGTAACCGGTTCGCAGCGGCGCTCAGAACCAATCATGGAGCGGATGGCGGTGCAGCGTTCGCGCGACTTTTGCCTGCCAGCCCGAAGGGACTTGGGCGGCGATGCGCTCGGCCTCGGAGGGCTCCGCGAATTCGGCGAACACGCAACTGCCCGATCCGCTCATTCTGGCCGTTCCGGCATGCCGGGCGAGCCATTCGAGCGCCGCATCGACTTCTGGAAACAACGCTCTTACCACCGGTTCGAGATCGTTTCGCAGAGGCGTCGTTGCGAGAGACGCTATTGTGCCAATGGGGGTATTCCTTGTCAAGCGGGGCGAGGCGAAAACCTGGGCTGTGGAGACGTGAATACCTGGCCACACGACCACGAACCAGCGCTCGGGACCAGGATAAGGGGTGAGACGCTCGCCGATCCCCTCGACGAAAGCGTCTTCGCCGAAGAGGAAGAAAGGGACGTCGGCGCCGAGCTGCAGGCCGAGTTCCATGAGCTGGGTACGGGAGAGCCCTCCGTTCCAGAGGCGGTTGAGGGCGATCAGGGTGGTGGCGGCATCCGAACTGCCTCCGCCCAAACCGGCGCCCGTGGGCAGGACCTTGTGCAGGGTGATGTCGACGCCGTAAGGGGTGCCGAGTCGCGACTGGAGCAGATGGGCGGCGCGCAGCGTCAGATCGGCCGATTCGGGCACGCCGGGGACCTCGTGCGTGCGGCGGATGAGCCCGTCGTCGCGGCGCTCGAAGTCGAGCATGTCGCTCCAGTCGATGAGGCGAAAGTGCGATTGCAGCAAATGGTAGCCATCGGCGCGTCGACCGACGACGTGCAGGAAGGTGTTGAGCTTGGCCGGGGCCGGACAGCCTGTTAGGCGCTCGCTCATGGTTCGGAACTCCAGCCGTCGATCAGGAGCACGAGGCGGGCGGCGCCGCGTTCGATCGTCAGGCGCCGGGGGCGGGCATCTTGCCAGGAATCGAAGGTGACGATCCAGCCGGAATGCCAGACGCGATAGGGCCTGCCTGATTCGTCGCGTTCGATCCGATCGGGCACGGGGCCGGGATCGCCTTGGACCCAGGCGGTGAGGGCGGGGAGCGGGGGCGGAGCAAAACCGAGGAGGGGTTCGAGCAGTGTCGCGGCGTCGGTTTCGTGCCGCTCGCCTTCGGCCGTGGCGAGCGTGGCATTGCCGTCTTCCAGGGTGAGCCGCGCCAGCGTCTGGCCGGTAGGGGAGAACAGGGAGAGTTCGGCGCGGCTCGGCGTGTGACTCCAGGAAAACGCAGTGGCGAAGCGATGCTCTCCGTCATCGGCGGCGAGCCGTCCGGTGAGATGGAATCGGGTGAGCAGCGGCGCAGAGCTTGCGGTTTTCGGCTCGGGGGCGTTTCCGGGGACGGTGGCGCAGCCCATGGGCAGCAACAGCGCCGCCATGAGCGCGAATCGTAGCGTTGCAGGAAGAATCATCGCCCTTGTTGGTGCAGCCAGCGCTGCACGCGGCGCAGCGCTTCGGCATCGGGCGAGCGGCCGATCGCCTGCTTGAGCAGGGCTTGCGCTTCTTGGGTACGTCCGAGCACGGTGAGGACCTCGACCAGATGGGCAGCGATCTCGGGGTCGTACTGACGGCGATAGGCGCTTTGCAGCAGCGTCAGCGCTTCTTCGGGGCGGCCTTGGCGATAGCGCAGCCAGCCGACGCTGTCGAGGATGAAGGGGTCGTTGGGGGCGAGTTCGAGCGCCCGGGTGAGGAGTCGCTCGGCTTCGTCGAGGTCGCGGTTGGCATCGGCGAGCAGATAGCCCAGGGCGTTGAGACCATGAGCATAGTCGGGGTGCAGCGCGACGAGTTTGCGCAAGTAGCCTTCGGCGGCTTCGTGCTGGCCGAGTTTTTCTAGGATCATGGAGTATTCGTAGAGAAGCTCGGGTTCGTCGCCGAGTTCGGCGATCGCTTCGTCGACCCAACGGCGGGCGTCTTCTAGCCGACCGGCGTCTTGCAGCAGGCGGCTCTTGAGGAGCACTTCCGTCTTGGGATCGAGCACGGCGCGGGTCTGGTCCAGCGTGTCGAACGCCGCTTCGATCTTGCCTTGCATGGCCAGGGCGTCGGCAAGGAGCCGTTTGCTCTCGTCCTCCAGCTGGGGATTGGAGATCTTGCGCAGCTCGAATTCGGCGCGCCGCGGCTGGCCGGCAGTGAGGTAGAGCTGAGCGAGCTGCAGGCGCAGGAAATCGGGATTGTTTCCCCCTTTGGCGATGGCGCGCTTGAGTGCGGAGATGGCGCGATCGAGCCGGCCCGTGCGCTCGGCCATCAGGGCCACGGCTTGCAGCAACTGGGTGTCGTCAGGGGCGTCGGCGAGCAGTCTTTCGAGGTGCTGGAGGGATTCTTCTTCGCGTCCTGGAGTGACGGCGAGGTGCTTGGCGAGCGTGAAGCGCACGACGCGCGCGTAAGGGTGTTCTTGCAGGTAGGATTCGAGACGGGTGATGGCGGTTGCGGTGTCGCCCTGTTCGCCGAGGATCTCGGCCCACAGCGCCAGCGCGAGATCCCAGTCGGGCCGCAGGGTGAGGGCGTGCTCGGCCGCTTGACGCGCGGCCGGGAGGTCACCGGCGCGGCGGGCGGCTTCGGCGCGGGCCAGATGTGCTTCGGGATATTCGAGGTAAGGGGTGGTGGCGAGCTCGACGATGCGGCGGGCCATCTCGGCATCGCCCAGCTCGTCGAGGGCGGCATTCAGCCCGAGGAGGTTCTGCGGCAGTTGCTCGGGATGGCTTTTGAGGATTTCGTCGAGTTGTGCCAATACGGCTTTTTCGCGCTGGGCGTCGAGCTCGGCGCGCATGCGCTCGAAGCGCTCGATGGCTTCGGTATCGGGTTCGAATTGGCGCCATAGGGTGAGGGCGCGGTTGAGGGCGTCGCTCTGGCGGGTGATGGCGGCGATCTCGGCGGCGCGGCGGGCGAGTTGGGCCGAGCGGGCGTGGCGCGCCGCGAGCAGGAACGCCTGGGTGGCCCGGCCGTACTCTTGCTGGCGCAGGGCGATCTCACCGATCAGGGTCCAATAGACTGTTTCGCCGTCGAGCTCTTCTGCCGGCGATTCAGCCGGTGCGGCGGTGTCCATGGGAGGGTGGGGCGACTGGGCGAGCGCGCAGGTACAGGCCGTGGCCAGGCCCAGCGAAAAGAAGAGACGGCGAAAGCGACGGTTCATGGCACCTCGACAAGGGGGAGGGCCGGATCGGTGAGAAGTTGCGGCAACGAGGCCGTTTGGCCGATCACGGCCGGCTTTTTGCATAGGATAGCGCAAAACGGTCGATCCGCGCTGCTCGGCCTCGTTCAGGAGGCAGGGGACGCCGCCAGGGCCTCATAGAGCGTGCGGGCGTTGACTTCGATGAGGTCGCGATAGGTGGGGGCGGGGCCTGTCGGGCCGCTGAGGGCATCCGAATAGAGGCGTCCGCCCACGGTGAGCCCTGCTTCACGGCGCAGTTGCTCGACGAGGCGGGGGTCGGAGACGTTCTCCAGAAAGGCGACGCGGATGCCTTCGCGCCGGGCGCGGTCGGCGAGCGCGGCAAGGGCCTTGGCGCTGAGCTCTCCATGCGGAACCACGCCCTGGATGCCGATGAGCTCGAGACCATAAGCGCGGGCGAGGTAGCGGAACGCATCGTGATTGGTGTAGGCGCGACGCGATTCGGGAGGAAGGGCGGCAAAGCGTTCGTGCCATTCGCGCCACAGGGATTCGATGCTATTCGCATATTCAGCGGCGCGTCGCCGGTAGTCGTCGGCGTGCGCGGGGTCGTACTGGGCCAGCGCTTCGGCCAGCTTGGGCATCGCCTTGGCCACGAGGCGCGGGTCCTGCCAGAAATGGGGGTCGAAAGCGCCGTGGTGGTGGTCGTCATCGTGCTCGTCGTGTGTGTCTCCGGCGGGCAGGAGGTCTTCGGGGGGTAGCAGCTCACCCAACATGACGATCTTTTTTTTGCCGGCGCTGCGGGCGAGTCGTTCGACCCAGTCGTCGAATCCCAGGTCGATGCGGACCACGACGGCCGCTTCCTTGATGGCGCGGGTGTCCGAGGGTTTGGGTTGGTAGCCGTGCGCATCGGCGTCCGGGCCGATCAGGGGGACGACTTCGACCAGTTCTCCCCCTACTTGGCGTACCCAGTCGGCGGCGATGGAGAACGTGGCGACCACGCGCAGGGGGGCTTCTGCCCGGGCGCTCAGGGAGGCAAGAGAGAGGAGTGGAGTGAGGGCGAGCGTGAGGAGGACGCGACGGCGGGCGATGGGCATGGGGCGCTCCGGTCAGTTTTCGAGGTGGCGTTTGCGCGGATGGCGCTGGCGTAGAAAGCCATGAGGGGCGAGGAAGAGCGAGACGAGATAGGGCAGCGCGAGTGCGAGTGCGATGGCAGGGCCGGCGGGGAGGTCCCAGCGAAACGACGCGACGAGCCCGAGGTAACTGCCCAGGGCGCCGCAGCCGGCGGCGAGCACGAGCGCTTTCCCCAGGCCGTTGACCCACAGGCGGGCGGTGGCAGCGGGCAGAATCAGCACGCTGATCGCCAGCAGGGTGCCGATGGCATGGAAGGCGGCTACGAGGTTGAGTACCACCAGGACGAGGAATCCGTAGTGTGCCAGCGCCGACAGGCGCGGGCTGTGGCGGCGCAGGAAAGGGGCGTCGAAACATTCGAGCACGAGGATGCGCCAGCCCAGGGCGAGCAGTACCAGCGTGGTGGAAGCGACCAGGGCGATGAGCGCGAGCGTGTCGCGGTCGATCGCGAGGATGGAGCCGAAGAGCAGCTGCAGCACGTCCACGGGGCGGCCGTGCGCCGTCATGAGCAGGATGCCGGCGGTGAGCGAGAGGATTTGGAAGGTCCCCATGGCGGTGTCCTCGAAGAGCACCGAGTGGCGCGCCGCCCAGCCGGTAGCGATCGCCACGAGCACGCCTGCAGTCAGCCCGCCCAGGGTCATCGCGCCCAGGGACAGGCCGGAGAAAAAGTAGGCGGCGGCCACACCTGGGAGCACCGCATGGCTCATCGCGTCGGCCATGAGGCTCATGCGGCGCAGCATGAGGAAGACGCCCACGGGGGTGGCGCCCAGCGTGAGCATCAGGGCGCCGGCGAGCGCCCGGCGCATGAAATCGTAGTCGGCAAAGGGGGTGAGGAGCTGGGGCAAGGTCATGAGGCAACCTCGTCTTTTTCCTCGTCCGCGGGCAGAGGGCAAGGGGCGGCATGCTCGTCGAAAGCTTCCGCATGATGTCGGGCTCGTTCGAGGTGCTCGGGGCTCAGCACCGCTTCGGTGGGGCCGAAAGCGACGAGCTCGCGCGCGAGCAGCAAGGTCAGAGGGAAGTAGCGACGCACTCGCTCGAGATCATGCAGCACGGCGATCACCGTGCGCCCTTCTTCGTGCCAGCGACGGATGAGGGCGAGGAATTCTTCTTCGGTGGACTCATCGAGTGCGTTGAACGGCTCGTCGAGCAGGATGAGCCGGGCATCCTGCACGATGATCTGGGCAAAGCGCACCCGCTGCAATTGACCCCCGGAGAGCGATGGGAGCGGCCGATGCTCGAATCCTTGCAATTTGACCGCCGCAATGGCTTCCGCCACCCGGCGGTGCGCCGCCTTGTCGAAAGCGCGCCAAGGACCGAGCCAAGGCCAACAGCCCATGGCTACCGCGTCGTGGACGTCGACGGGAAAATCCAGGGACCACGTCGGCTGCTGCGTGAGGTAGGCGAGTCGTTGCCGGTACTCGGGCGGCAGACCGATGCGACCGGTCATGGGCTTGAGCTCGCCGGCGAGCACCTTGAGCAGTGTGGATTTGCCGGCGCCGTTGGGGCCGGCCACGGCGAGCAGCGCGCCGCACGGAATCGTCGCGTGCAGGTGATGGATGGCCGGATGGCGGCCGTAGCCGGCCGTGAGGTCGTACAGGACGATGGCCGGGGTGTTCATCGGGTCCCCCAAAAGTAGAGCAGCCAGATGAGTCCCAGGGGCAACGCTGCCAGACCGAGGCGACCGACGATGCCCAGCGTCCACAAGGATCGGGCGCTCATTCATTTTCTCCGGCGCGGCAGGCGGCGCACAGGCCGTGGATCACCAGCTCGACGCGTTCGGCGACATACCCCGACGGCAGCGGCGGCAGCGGCGGTGTGGGTGCGGGCAGGCAGCGCGTCTGAGCGCAGCGGCGGCACTGGAAATGGGCATGCGCTTCCCGATCTTCGACCGGCTCGTAGCGGGCGGCGCGCCCTACCGTCGCCAGCCGCCGTACCAAACCGTGGACGGCGAGCCAGTCGATCGCGCGATAGATGGTGACCCGATCGGGGACGTGATCGGAATTCCGGGCGAGATGCTCCAATACCTCATCGGGCGTGAGCGGCTCGTCGGCCTCCGCCAGACAGCGCAATACGGCCAAGCGCGCCGCGGTCACGCGGCCGCCGGCATCACGGATGCGCCGGGAAAAATCCGGATCGTTCATAGCGGGGCTTCGTTTGGGTCTTTTTGCCATTTTATTGCATTTTTACCTGACGTCAAGGCAGCGTAGAATCGCGCCGGAAGTCCAATGAGGAGTCGATCATGTCCCGTGAAGAATTCGTGATTCCTGCGCCGGCGCTGCCGGCGGTGCCGGTGGGCTGCGGCGGGCTCTTCCCTGTGCGCCGCATTTTCTGCGTGGGGCGCAATTACGCCGAACACGCACGCGAGATGGGAGGGGATCCGAGTCGCGAGCCGCCGTTCTTCTTCATGAAACCGGCCGACGCCGTCTGGCACCCCGGCGATGCCGACGCGCGCTGGCCCTATCCGCCGGCCACCCAAGAAGTGCACCACGAGGTCGAACTGGTGGTCGCCCTGCGCGGCGGAGGCCGGGAACTCTCCTTCGAGGAGGCCGAAGAGGCGATCTACGGCTATGCCGTCGGTCTCGACATGACGCGGCGTGACCTGCAGGCGGAGGCGAAAGCCAAAGGTCGGCCGTGGGACGTGGCCAAGGGGTTCGATGCCTCGCTGCCGATCTCCACCCTCTTGCCGAAGCCGGGCGAAGTGCTGCGCGACGGGCAGATCGGCCTCGAGATCGACGGTGCGCCGCGCCAGCGCGGTGACCTCGCACAGATGATCTACGACGTACCGGCGGTCATCGCCGAGATCTCGCGCTATTGGCGGCTCGCGGCGGGCGACTTGATCCTCACGGGAACGCCCGCCGGCGTCGGTCCCGTACGCCCGGGCGAGCGCGTCCGCGCCTGGGCGGAGGGCGTGGGCGAGCTCGCTTTCGTGGTGGGCGAGGCGGCTTGAGGCGGCGCTAGCGCGCGAGGCGACGCACTACGGAAGTCGCCTCGATGAGGCCGTCGCGCTCGTAGGCGTCGATGCGATCCTGCAGCTTGTCCGGCTCGTAGCGGTAATTGACCATGATCGCCCAGGATTGGCGCCAGCCTTTGGGGGAAGTGTCGGCGAGCCAGTTGAGCCGTTCGAGGCGCGCGCCGTTGCCCAGGTGGAAGCGCGCCACCGGGTCGAGGGCACGACCGTTCTCCGTGGCGAGCAGATAGCGGGCGGCGGCGCGCAGCAGCGGCGCGGCAAGCGCCTCGCGCCACGCTTCGGTGCTGGCGACTTCCGGCACCTCGAGGAGCCGCTGCAGGAGTTCCGTTCCTTCAGGGGCACCGGCGGCGCGCAGCTTGCGCCAGTCGGAGGCGGTAAAGGCTTGCGCGAGTGCCTCCGGATGCGCCCGGTACCAACGCACCAGCCCAGGGATGGGCGAGAGGGTGGCAAAACGCTCGAGTTGAGGAAAGTCGCGGCGCAGATCGTCGATCACCCGCTTGAGCAGGAAGTGACCGAAGGAAATGCCGCGCAGTCCTTTCTGCGTATTGCTGATGGAGTAGAAGATGGCCGTATCGGCCCGCTCAGTGGCAAAGAGCGGCGCCGAGACGTCGAGCAGCTGCTGCACGTCGCCCGCCAGCCCTTCGGTCAGCGCGACCTCGACGAAGATGAGGGGCACCGAAGGCATGCGCGGATGGAAAAACGCATAGCAGCGCCGGTCGGAATCGAGCCGGTTCTTTAAATCCTGCCAGGATTTGATTTCATGCACCGCCTCGTAGTGCATCAGGCGCTCGAGCACGTCGGCCGGGCTATGCCAGGTGATGCGCTGTAGCTCGAGGAGCGTCACGTCGAACCAAGAGGCGAGCAATCCCTGCAGTTCCAGGTCGAGCGGGGCGAGCAGAGGATCGTCGCGCAGAAATTCGAGCAGCTCGGCGCGTAGATCGACGAGGAAATGCACGCCCGTGTCGGAAGCGGAAAATTGGGTGAGGATGCGGCTGCGGGGGGTGCGCAGGCTCTCGCGCAGCGCCGCTTCCGCCTGCCACTGCGCATCGCTGCCGCGCGCTCTGCGGTAGGCCTCATAGGCATCGTCGATGCGCTCGGGTTCGGGGCCGAATTCGGTGAGCAGGATGCGCAGGAATGCCCGCCGGCCATTTTCGTCGAGTTCGGTATAGGTCTTGGCGAGCTTGGCGGCGCGCTGGCGCGCGCTCACCTCGCCGCCGATGAGATCGGCGCATTCGCGCAGCTCGTCGCGGATGCGCTCGAGCACTTTCTCGGGCGGCGGCTCGAACCAACCGCGCACCAGGGACAAGCCCTTGCTCAGAAGGTCGTTGCTCATTGGTTCATCCTTGCGTCGCAGGAAAGGAAGAATCGGGGCGTTGGCGTGCATACAGATACAGGACGGCGCCAGCCAGTAACATTGCCAGCGAGAGCCACTGCGCCGTGCTCAACGCCGGGGTGAGCCAGGAGAGGATGCCCGGATCGGGGGTACGGAAGCACTCACAGACGAAGCGGATGGCACCGTAGCCCATGAGAAAGACCGCGGCGACCCGCCCCGTGGGGCGGGGGCGGCCGGCATACCACCACAGCAGCACGAAGAGCAGCACGCCTTCGCCGAGCGCCTCATAGAGCTGCGATGGGTGGCGCGGCAGGGCATCGACCTGGGGATAGACCATGGCCCAGGGCAGGGACTCGGGGGCCGGACGCCCCCACAGTTCGCCATTGATGAAATTGCCCAGCCGCCCGAATCCCAGCCCGGGCGGCACGAGCGGGGCGACGAAGTCGGCTACTTGCCAAAACCCCATACCCTCACGTCGCGCAAAGAGCAACATGGCGACGATGGCGCCGACGAGCCCGCCGTGGAAACTCATGCCGCCACGCCAGATGGCGAAGATCTCGAGCGGATGGGCGAAATAGTATTGTGGCTGGTAGAAGAGCACCTCGCCCAGTCTTCCCCCCAGTACCACGCCGAGCACCCCGTAGAAGAGCAGTGTGTCGAGTCGCTCCCGCGTCCAGCGGCCATCGCCCAGACGATGGGCGTGGCGTGGCGCGAGCCACAGGAAAGTGAGAAAGCCGGCGAGGTACATGAGGCCGTACCAGCGTACCGACAGCGGGCCGAGCGAGAAAGCGACGGGGTCGAACTGCGGATGTACGAGCATGAACGAAAGACCGTTGCCTGAACCGGGGGTTCATTGTAGCCCAAGGCCGGTTCGGGACTAGAATAACGGACATCATAGCCGACGTTCGAGGACCTCCCATGCCGCAGTATCGCTCCCGCACCAGCACCCACGGCCGCAACATGGCCGGCGCCCGCGCCCTGTGGCGCGCCACCGGCATGAAGGAAGAGGATTTCGGCAAGCCGATCATCGCCATCGCCAACAGCTTCACCGACTTCGTGCCCGGGCACGTGCACCTGCGCGATCTCGGTCGCCTCGTGGCCGAGGAGATCGAAAAGGCGGGTGGCGTGGCCAAGGAGTTCCACACCATCGCCATCGACGACGGCATCGCCATGGGACACCAGGGCATGCTCTATTCCCTGCCTTCGCGCGATCTGATCGCCGATTCGGTCGAATACATGGTCAATGCGCACTGCGCCGATGCGCTGGTATGCATCTCCAATTGCGACAAGATCACTCCGGGCATGCTCATGGCCGCCTTGCGGCTCAATATCCCCGTGGTCTTCGTCTCCGGCGGCCCGATGGAAGCCGGCAAGGTGCGCTGGAAGGATCAGGACCTCTCGCTCGATCTGGTCGACGCCATGGTGAAGGCGGCCGACCCCAACGCGAGCGACGAGGAAGTCGCGCTCGTTGAGCGTTCGGCCTGCCCCACCTGCGGCTCCTGCTCTGGGATGTTCACCGCCAACTCGATGAACTGCCTCACGGAGGCATTGGGGCTGGCGCTGCCGGGCAACGGCACGCTCGTGGCCACGCACCGCGACCGCGAAGGGCTTTTCCGCCGCGCCGGGCGGCTCATCGTCGAACTCGCCAAGCGCTATTACGAGCAGGGTGACGAATCCGTGCTGCCGCGGCGCATTGCCACCCTGGCCGCGTTCGAGAACGCCATGTCGCTCGACGTCGCCATGGGCGGGTCGACCAATACCGTGCTGCACCTGCTCGCCGCGGCGCACGAGGCCGGAGTGCCCTTCACCATGGCCGACATCGACCGCATCTCGCGCCAGGTGCCCTGTCTGTGCAAAGTGGCTCCGGCGGTGAGCACGGTCCATGTCGAGGACGTGCATCGCGCGGGCGGTGTGATGGGCATTCTGGGCGAGCTGCAGCGTGCCGGATTGCTGCACGACGAGGTGCCCACCGTGCACAGCCCGACGCTGCGGGCGGCGCTGGCGCACTGGGACGTCATGCAGACTTCGGCGCTCGACGTTTTCGAGTTCTATCGCGCCGCTCCTGGCGGCGTGCCGACCCAGCGCCCCTTCTCGCAGGAGCGGCGTTATCCCTCGCTCGACATGGACCGTACCGCCGGGGTGATTCGCGACCAGGCCAACGCCTTTTCCCGGGACGGCGGGCTGGCGGTACTCTACGGCAACCTCGCGCCCAAGGGCTGCATCGTCAAGACGGCGGGCGTGGACGAGTCGATCTGGGTTTTTCGCGGGCGTGCCCGCGTCTTCGAGAGTCAAGAGGAAACCGTCGCAGCCATCCTCGGCGACAAAATCCAGCCCGGCGACGTGGTGGTGGTGCGATACGAAGGCCCCAAAGGGGGGCCGGGCATGCAGGAGATGCTCTATCCCACGAGTTATCTGAAATCCAAAGGCTTGGGGAAATCCTGTGCGCTCCTCACCGACGGACGTTTCTCCGGTGGAACCTCGGGTCTCTCCATCGGGCACGTTTCGCCGGAAGCCGCCTGCGGCGGCACGATCGCGCTCATCGAAGAGGGCGACACGATCGAGATCGACATCCCGCAGCGGCGCATCCATCTGGCGGTGGCTGACGAGGAGCTCGCGCGTCGGCGCGCGGCGATGGAGGCCAAAGGGGAGGCTGCCTGGCGTCCGGCTTCGCGCCAGCGCCAGGTCTCGGTGGCGCTGCAGTCCTACGCGGCGCTCACCACCAGCGCCGATACCGGGGCCGTGCGCGATCTCGGGCAACTGCGGAGGTAAGCGATGGAAACCGAACTCGCGCATCTCGAACGCCAGGCCGAGCGGCTCGCGCAGCTCGTCGAGCGTCTGAGCGCGCACAATCAGCGATTGCAACGCCAGGTGGCGCAGCTCGAAGCCGACAAGCGCATCCTTGAGGGTAAGCTCGCCCAGGCGATTCGTGGCATCGAGCGTGCCGTGACCCTGCTCGAACCGGCGGAGACGAGCGATGTCTGAAACGCACGTCGACGTGACCCTGATGGGGCGAACCTACCGCCTGGAGTGTGAGGCGGGCGAGGCGGAGCCGCTGGCCCAGGCGGCAAAACTGCTCGACGAGCGTATCTCCGCCCTGGCGAAACGCTCGGGGCTGAGCGGCGAGAAGCTGGTGCTATGGACGGCTCTGGAAGTGGCGCTCGACCTGGTCAAGCTACAGCAGCAGGGAGGGTTTGACATCACACGTTTCAAGCGTAGAATTGAGCTCATCGGTGCACGGCTCGATGGGGTGTTGAGTCAATACGATTGCCCCTTGTAGCCGTTGCCCTCAGGTTTCCCCTGCGGCGTTCGGGAGGGTCGTACGATCCTAGAACCAATATCGTGACGATGGGTCGCGGCCCCGAGAAACCGCCAGTGTGCGCGCCCTCTACGGGCGTGCCTGAGGCGGAAGGAAAGCGACCAACCTGAACCTCGGGTTCAGGAGCATCGGCCCGATCGGCGCTCGCGGGGGATCTCCTTCGCCAAACCCGGCTTAGTCCGGGTTTTTTCATGGGGCACGCGATGGACGCATGGTGGCTGGCCTATCCGCTGCTCGGTGCCGTGGTCGGCATCTTCGCCGGTCTGCTCGGTGTGGGCGGCGGGGCGATCATGGTGCCGATCCTCACCTCGCTCTACACCGCCCAGGGATTCCCGACCGAGAACGTCGTGCACCTGGCGCTAGGGACTTCCATGGCGAGCATCGTGCTCACCTCGGTGAGCAGCTCCCGGGCGCATCATGCGCGCGGGGCGGTGGAGTGGGGCGTAGTGCGCACCATGGGGCCGGGCGTACTCGTCGGCATTTTCCTCGCCTCGTTCATCGCTGCTGCTTTGCCCTCCCGGCCATTGGCGATCTTCTTTGCCTGCTTCATCGCCTACGTCTGCGTGCAGATGTTGCTCGACATCAAACCCAAGCCTTCGCGTCAGCTGCCCGGCCCCTGGGGGTTGGCGACCGCCGGCGCCGTGATCGGGGCGGTGTCGGCGCTGGTGGCGATCGGCGGAGGCTCGCTCACCGTCCCTTTTCTCACCTGGTGCAACGTGCCGGCGCATCGCGCCATCGGCACGTCCGCCGCCTTGGGGCTGCCGATCGCCTTCGCGGGCGCGATTGGCTATATCGTCATGGGCTGGGGACATCCGGGATTGCCACCCTATTCGCTGGGCTACGTCTATTTGCCGGCGGTGATCGGAGTGAGCGCCGTGAGCTATTTCACCGCCCCGCTGGGGGCTGCGCTCGCTCATCGCCTGCCGGTGCGCACGCTCAAGCGCATCTTCGCCTTGGTGTTGCTCGCGTTGCTCGCGAAGATGCTGCATTCTCTCTTCGGATGATCGACCATGAGTGAATTGTGGCTCGGACGTCAGGTGGCGGTTCCTTCGTCCTACGACCCCGGCGTGCTTACACCGATCGAGCGTGCGCAGACGCGCCGCGACCTCGATCCGCCGCCTTTCGTCGGTTTCGACGAGTGGCATGCCTATGAGCTCTCTTGGCTCGATGAGCGCGGCAAACCGGTAGCGGCGCTGGCGCGCTTGCGCGTGCCCTGCGATTCGCCCTGTCTCATCGAATCGAAGTCGCTGAAGCTCTACCTCAACGGCTTGGGCGGCACGCGTTTTCCCGAGGTCGAGGCGGTCGCGGCCACGATCCGGACCGATCTGTCGCGGGCAGCCGGGGCGTCGGTGGAGGTGGCGATTGCACCGCTCTCGGCTCGGCCGCAGCGCGCGCCGGGCTATCCCGAGGGGTATTGCGTCGACGAGCTGCCGGTGGAAATCGAGACCTATCGCTACGATCCGGCGCTGCTGCGCATCGCCGAGGAAACGCCAAGGGCGCAGCGGCTCGTGAGTCATCTGCTCAAGTCGAACTGCCCCGTGACGGGACAACCCGACTGGGGCTGCGTCGTCGTGCACGCCCTGGGACCGGTGATCGATCCAGCTTCATTCCTGCGCTACGTCGTCTCCTTTCGCGCGCAGCAGGAATTCCACGAACAATGCGTCGAGCGCATCTACCGCGACCTGTGGCGCCTGGGGATGCAGGAACTGATGGTGCTTGCCTGCTACACCCGCCGCGGCGGGTTGGACATCTCCCCGGTGCGCGCCTCGCGCGTCGGCTTGCTGCCGCACACTTTGCCCGAGGAGATCCGGCAATGAGTGCCGATTGTTGCGCTTCGTAAAAAGCGCTTGTTTTCCCCGGCGCCAGGATTAGGATGAATGATGTGGGCGCGTTCAGTTTGGGTTAACATAGCGCCTCGCGCCGCGGGAGAGGCCGCGGTTTGAGCGACGAAGACGCCGGCAGTGCCTCTCGCCGGTCGCTTCGAACTTTTTTCAGTGACTCAAAGGAGAGTACGATGCACAAGGCACTCTGGGTTGGCGCTGCGGCGCTGTTCCTGGCGGGTCCGGCGCTGGCCGCCGATGCGGTGGATGGCGAAGCGCTCATGAAGAAATACGGCTGCGTGGCCTGCCATGCCACCGACAAGAAACTGGTCGGTCCGGCCTACAAGGACGTGGCCAAGAAATACACCGAGGCCGACGTACCCAAACTGGTGCAGAAAGTGAAGAACGGCGGTTCGGGTGTGTGGGGGCCGGTGCCCATGCCGCCCAATGCGCAAGTGCCGGAAGCCGACATCGAAAAACTCGTTCGCTGGATCCTGACGCTGAAGTGAGATTGTCGCGCCGCGGTGCATTTCAGGACCGCGGCGTTTTTTCAGGCGTTGAGTCGGTCGGCGTATTCCAGCGCCGTGAGATGCGCCCGGTTCAGGACGGTGGGCGCAAGTTCGAGTTTTTCTGCATGATGACGCAGGAGGGTTGCATCGGGGCTTTCGCATGCTCGAGCGAGCTCGAGGAAAGGGGCGAATTCCCCTTGGCTGCGGATGAGCGCTTCTCGTATCGCCTCGCTCACGGTGATGTGCTGTAGTACTTCCGTCATTGGTATTCCCAGCAAGACGTCGAGGATGGAAAAGACGCCGCACAGAAACAGCTGTTCCGTCACCTCGGCAGAAAAAAATCCTTTGCCGATCTCTTCCATGAGTCGCCCCCGGACGAGGGACGTTTGGGCAAGGGCTTGCTGCGAGGGATGCTGCGAGGCATTGAGCAGCAGTAACGACAACCATTTCAGCAGATTACGGTAACCGAGGATCTGGACCGCGTGCCGGAACGAGGTCACTTCACACATCAGCCCCATCCCGGCCGAATTGATGTAGCGCAACAGGCGATAGCTTAGCGCGACGTCTCGTTTCAGGAGTTCTTCGATCTCGGCGAGGTCGGCGTCGTGTTGAAGTTTCTGGATGAGCTGCAAGACGATACCGAAGCTGGGCGTGGCGCGTTTCTGGGGTGTTTCTGGGGTGCTGTGCAGGAAGAACCAACCGCAGGCGCCGGAAAACCCTCGTGCGATGATGTCGGCGAAGGCAGCGGGATCGGTTAGGCCCCAAGCAAGCGCGATGCCCGGTGCCTGCCCGGGAACGAAACTGCGTCGTAGGTCGACCAAGGTGAAGCGCCAATCGCCCAGGGGAGGAACGGGACTTACGCCGTCATACCAACCGAGGCAGAGGGGAATCCCTTGGGCATGGACGAGAGGCAAGAGGGCCTGGACTTTGGGGTGGGTGAGGGCGGGAGCGGGGATCTCGAGAAAGGTCCCTTCGGGCCAGGACCAATCGAGAAGTTCGGGCCCCGGAACCAGGCGTCCGAAAGAGAGGAAGACCGTGTGTGCAGCCGGCCAATAGGGGCGCAAGCGGGTTAGTTCTTCGAGCGCGGCTTGCGTCGAGGAGGCGTGCAGGAACAGGCGGTTGGCGGTGATCGCCTGTTTGCGATTGACGGTGGGTTCGCGCGTCAGGACGGTGGCGCTGTCGCTCATGTAGGGCTCGTGGCGAAGGTGAATGCATCGCTGAAGAAAGAATCGGCATCCATGCCGTGGGCCAGAAAGTCGCGCCGCGCCGCTTCGATCATTGCCGGGGCGCCGCAGGCATAGACTTCGTGGCCGGCGAGTGTCGGCAGATCCTGTAGCACGGCGCGGTGCACGAGCGCGGTGCGCCCTTCCCAGCGATCCTCGACGAGGGGCTCCGAGAGTACGGGAACGTAGCGCAGCCAAGGATGTTCGGCGGTGAAGCGTTCGAGCCATTCGTGCCGATAAAGGCCGGCACGCGTGCGTGCGCCCCAGTAAAGCATGGTGGGACGGGCGATGCCGGCATGGTGCATGTGCCGCAGCATCGATTGGATCGGAGCAAATCCCGTACCGCCAGCGAGGAAGAGGATCGGTGCTTCGCTTTCCTCTCGCAGAAAGAAACTACCGAGCGGCCCCTCGAGTCGCAGCATTTCCTTGGGCTTCATCGCTGTGAAGACGTGCGTGGTGAAGCGGCCGCCGGGCACGAGCCGGATGTGGAGTTCGAGGAAATCGTTTTCCTCCGGGGCATTGGCGAGCGAGAAGCTGCGCCGCGCCCCGTCGGGCAGCAGCACGTCTACGTACTGGCCGGCCCGGAAGCGGAAATCAAGGCTCGCCGGCCGTTTGAGGGTGAGGATCATCACGTCTTCGGCGGCACGCTCCAGGTGTTCGACCCGGGCGGGGAATTTTTGGACCGGGAAGTCGTCGGCACGGCGCAGCTCGCGCACGGCGATGACGAGATCCGTGATCGCCCGGGCGCGACAGGGCAGGAACCAGCCTTGCGCTTGTTCTTCTTCGGTGAGCGCCGAGGCGGCCACGGGACCGGTGTATTCGACCCGGCCTTCGATGAGCCGGGCGCGGCAGGCGCCGCAGGCGCCGTCGCGGCAGCCGTAGGGCAACAGCAGGCCGGCGGCGAGCGCCGCTTCGAGCACGGTCTGATCCGGTGTGACGCGGAAGTCGGCGCCGGGATGGTCGACGATGCGGACGGTGGCGTTCATGGTAGGCTTGTGCATCCAGCGTGACGCAGAAATCGCGAAAGGATAGCATGAAGCGGGCAAGGAGATTGCTGGTGGTTGGGGCGGGCGACGTGGCGGCACGGGCGATGCGTTTTCTGCCTGCCGGGGTTCGCGTCGTCGTTGTGGTGCGTCGTCCCGAGGCGGCGACGGCCTGGCGTGAGAGGGGGGCGAAGGTGCTGATCGCCGATCTCGACGACCGGCGCAGTCTGTGTCGCCTCGCCGGGCTCGCGCCTTGGGTGTGGATGCTCGCACCGCCGCCAGCCGAGGGGACGGAGGATCCCCGCTCGCGGCGTCTCGCGGCGGCGTTGGCTCGCTGCGGAAGGCGCCCCCGCCGCCTGGTCTATGTCGGCACGAGCGGCATCTACGGCGATCGGGGGGGCGCTTGGGTGAGAGAATCCGATCCGCCGCGGCCGCAAACCGCCCGGGGAAAACGTCGTCTCGCGGCCGAGCACCGCTGGCGCGGCTTTGCGCGCCGTCTGGGGGTTCGCCTGACGATCCTGCGCGCGCCGGGGATTTACGCCGAGGATCGCTTGCCCTTGGAGCGGCTGCGCCGTGGCTGGCCGGTGCCGCGCGAGCCGGTATGGACCAACCACATCCACGCCGACGATCTCGCCCGTGCCTTGTGGCTTGCCACCTTCCGGGGGGCGAGCTTGCGCGCCTATCACGTGGTCGATCAAAGCGAGCTCACCTTGAGCGAATTCTACGAACGGCTCGCAGAAACCTTCGACTTGCCGGCACCGCCGCGCCTGCCCCTGGCCGAGGCGCTGGCGGCGGTACCGTCCGCCACGGCCTCCTTCATGCGAGAATCGCGCCGTCTGCGTTCCGAGCGGTTGCGGCGGGAATTGCGCCTGCGCCTGCGCCATCCGACGGTGGAGGGTGTGTTGGCGGCGCTCGCAGCCCATGGTAAGTAACGGATGAGTGGCTCGAAGAACCGTCGCGCAGGAGGTTATTCGAGGTGCCCAAAAGGAGAATCAGTCCATGCTGGTCGTCAAATCCCTGCACATTATCTTCGTCGTGAGCTGGTTCGCCGGGCTCTTCTACCTGCCGCGCATCTTCGTCAATCTGGCGATGGTCGAGAACGAGCCGGCGGTGCGGGCGCATCTCTTGGTGATGGCGCGCAAGCTCTACCGCTTCATGACGCCTTTGGGGGTGCTCGCGATCGTCTTCGGTCTGTGGCTGTGGTTCGGCTTCGACTTTTCCGGCGGCTGGCTGCATGCGAAGACGCTGCTCGTAGCCTTTCTCGTCGTCTATCACCTGGCGTGCGGCCGCCTGCTGCGCGCCTTCGCCGAAGGACGCAACCGGCACACGCATCGCTGGTACCGGGTCTTCAACGAGATTCCCGTGCTGGTGCTCACGGCGGTGGTGTTCCTCGCCGTGTTGAAACCTTTTTGAGGAGGCGGCGTGAGCGAGCGCTTTTTCGTCCCTTGTCCGCGGGGTCTGGAGGGGGTGCTCGCCCAGGAGTTGGCGAGCTTGGGGGTCGAGCGGCCCGAGCCGGCTTCTGCCGGGGTGGGGTTTGCCGGCGAGTTTGCGCTCGGTGCCTGGCTGAACCTGACGAGCCGCATCGCCACGCGCGTACTGTGGCAAGTGGGGGAAGGTGGCTATCGCAACGAGGACGAACTCTATCGCCTGGCCCGCGACGTTCCCTGGCCACGGTATTTCGCCGTGGAGCGCGCGATCCGCGTCGATGTGCGCGCGCAGCGCTCTCCTTTGCGTAGCCTCGAATTCGCGGCGCTGCGGGTCAAGGATGCGATCTGCGATCGATTTCGCACCCAGCTGGGCACGCGACCCAGTGTCGATACCGCCACGCCGGAAATACGCATCTGGGTTTTCCTGCAAGAGCGGCGCGCGCGGCTCTACCTCGACTTGAGCGGTGAGCCGCTCTACCGTCGCGGTTTCAAACGCTCGACGGTCGCCGCGCCCTTGAAGGAAAATCTCGCGGCGGGGATCCTTATGCTCACCGGCTGGCGGCCGGACGAGCCGCTGGTCGATCCGATGTGCGGCAGCGGGACTTTTCTGCTCGAAGCGGCGATGGCCGCGCGCGGCATCGCCCCGGGGCTCGCGCGGGGGTTCGCCCTGGAAAAGCTGGAAAATTTCGATTCGACGCAGTGGCAAGCATTGCGCCGGCGAGCCGAGGCGCTGCGCCATGATACGCCGCTGAAGTTATGGGGGTCCGACGTCGACGCGGCGATGATGGCAGCAGCGCGCGAGAACCTTGCCGCAGCGGGCTTGGAGGAGGCGGTGCACTGGCAGGTGGCCGATGTGGCAGAGCTGGTTGCCCCGGCACCGGAAGGCGTTTTGGTGGCCAATCCGCCCTACGGCGTGCGACTCGACGAGGCGCAGCGGCTGGCCGCGTGGTATCCGCGCCTGGGCGATGCCCTCAAACGCCATTGGACGGGCTGGCGCGCGTGGATCCTTACCGCCGATCCGGAATTGCCGCGCGGCATCGGGCTCAAGGCGAGTCGGCGCGTGCCGCTCTTCAACGGGGCGTTGGAGTGCCGCCTTTTGGAATACCGCCTCGTGGCTGGCCCGATGCGGCGGCGCGCCAGTACGCCGCCGTGAGGCATGCCCTCAGGGAGACGCTGAAGAAATGAGCGAGCGGGATGAAGCGCAAGGCGCACGGAGCGCAGCGACCGAGACATATCGAGTAGATAGGCGAGGGAGCGAGCACCGCGCAACGCAGCGATTCGCCCGCGCAGCCAATTATTCAGCGTTTCCTCAGAGGACGTCGAGGCCATCGGGCGGACGAATGTCGGGTTTGTCTTCCCGCTTGCTGTAGAGCTTGATCTGCAGCCGCAGGTCGTTGACCGAGTCGGCATAGCGCAGCGCGTCTTCGTAGCGAATGAGCCCTGCCTCGTAGAGGTCGAAGAGGGACTGGTCGAAGGTCTGCATACCCAGTTCACGCGAGCGTTTCATTACGTCCTTGATCTCGCCCACCTCCCCTTTGAAGATGAGATCGGCGATGAGGGGCGAGTTGAGCATGATTTCTACGGCTGGGACGCGGCCGGGGCCGTCGGCTCGTGGCAGCAGGCGCTGCGACACGAAGGCGCGCAGGTTGAGCGAGAGATCCATGAGCAGCTGCTGGCGCCGGTCTTCGGGGAAGAAGTTGATGATGCGATCGAGCGCTTGGTTGGCGCTGTTGGCGTGCAGCGTGGCGAGCGCGAGGTGACCGGTTTCGGCGAAAGCGATGGCGTAGTCCATCGTCTCACGATCGCGGATCTCGCCCATCATGATGACGTCCGGGGCTTGGCGCAAGGTGTTCTTCAGGGCGATTTCCCAGTTTTCGGTGTCGATGCCGATCTCCCGTTGCGACACGATGCAGTTCTTGTGCGTGTGCACGAATTCGATCGGATCTTCGATGGTGATGATGTGACCGAAGGAATTCTCGTTGCGGTAATCCACGAGCGCCGCAAGCGAGGTGCTCTTGCCGGTACCGGTGCCGCCGACGAAGACCACCAGGCCGCGCTTGAGCATGGCGATTTCCTTGAGAATGGGGGGCAGCATCAGCTCCTCGAAAGTCGGGATCCGGTCGGCGATGGCACGAAGGACCAAGGCGACGGCCCCTTTCTCGAGATAGGCATTGACGCGAAAACGCCCGATTCCCGTGGGATTGATGGCGAAGTTGCATTCCTTGGTCGCCTCGAACTCGGCGGCCTGGCGGTCGTTCATCAAGGCACGGGCGATTTCGGCGGTATGGACGGCGGTCAGCGGCTGTGCCGTTTGCGGAGTGACTTTGCCGTCGATCTTCAGCGCCGGGGGAAAATCCGGGGTGATGAAAAGGTCGGAAGCCTTTTTCTGCTTGGCGAGCTTGAGTAGGTCGTTGACGAAGCGCAGCGATTGGTCTTTTTGCATGATGACGGTCCTGAGCCGATTATTGCTTGGGTGGAATTCCACCAGCGACCTGGATGACGCGCGTAGGAGCAACTTGGAACTGATCCTTGTTCTGCGCCACCGACCGGGCTTCGTCGACCGAGATCACCTGCTGGCGCACCAGCTCCATGAGGCACTGATCCAGCGTCTGCATGCCGATGGCCTGATTGGTCTGGATGATGGAATACATCTGGGCCACCTTGTTCTCGCGGATGAGGTTGCGGATGGCGGCGTTGGCAATCATGATTTCATGTGCCGCCACGCGACCGGTGCCGTCCTTGCGCTTGAGCAGCACCTGCGAGATGACGGCACGCAGGGATTCGGAAAGCATCGATCGCACCATCTCTTTCTCGGCGGCCGGGAAGACGTCCACGATCCGGTCGATCGTCTTGGCGGCCGAAGAGGTGTGCAAGGTGGCGAAAACGAGGTGACCGGTCTCGGCGGCGGTGAGCGCGAGCCGGATGGTTTCGATGTCGCGCATTTCACCCACCAGGATCACGTCCGGGTCTTCGCGCAACGCCGAGCGCAGCGCATTCTCGAAAGAATGGGTATCGCGATGGACTTCGCGCTGGTTGATGAGAGCTTTCTTCGGCTCGTGGACGAATTCGATGGGATCTTCGATGGTGAGGATATGGACCGGTTGATGCGTGTTGATGTAATCGAGCATCGCTGCCAGAGTGGTCGATTTCCCCGAGCCGGTCGGGCCGGTGACGAGCACGATGCCGCGGGGCTGATCGCAGATGGTCTTGAACACAGGGGGGGCGGAGAGATCCTCCAAGGTGAGAACTTTGCTCGGGATGGTGCGAAAGGCCGCTCCCATGCCGCGGTCCTGCATGAACGCATTGACCCGGAAGCGGGCGATGCCGGGGACTTCGAAGGAAAAATCCGCTTCCAGATGCTCTTCGAAGTTCTTGCGCTGCGCATCGTTCATGATGTCGTAGACGAGCGCCTTGACGTCGGCATCGGCGAGCGTGGGGAGGTTGATGCGTCGGATGTCGCCGTTGATGCGCAGCATCGGCGGCAGGCCGGCGGAGAGGTGGAGGTCGGAAGCCTTGTTCTTGACGGAAAAGGCGAGCAGTTCGGTGATGTCCATACAGACTCCTGGGAGGCGGATGGCGGCGATGCTATACTCGATGCGGTCTTGGACTCGGAGTATGGCTTCGGAATGGCGATTGTAGCGGATTCACCGCATCGCGAGGAACTTTTGTGTCATCGGCTCGACGCGTTGCGTGCGCGCGTGGCCGAGGTCGAGGTGCGCGCCGGGCGTTCTCCCGGCTCGGTGACGATCGTGGCGGTGTCGAAGACCCAGCCGCCGGAATCCGTGCGTGCGGCTTTTGCCTGCGGACAGAGGGTATTCGGCGAGAACTATGTGCAAGAAGGCGTGGCCAAGGTCGAGGCGCTCGCGGATCTGCCACTCGAATGGCATTTCATCGGCCCGATCCAGAGCAACAAGACGCGCGCCATCGCCGAGCACTTCGCCTGGGTGCATTCCCTCGATCGGCTGAAAGTGGCCGAACGGCTGGCGGCGCAGCGGCCGGCCGCATTGGGGCCGCTGCAGGTGCTATTGCAGGCCAATGTGAGCGGCGAAGCGAGCAAGTCCGGCGTGGCGCCGGCCGAGGTGCCGGCGCTCGCGCAGGCGGTGGCGGCGCTGCCTGGTCTGCGTTTGCGCGGTCTGATGTGCATTCCGGAGCCGACGTCCGACGAGACCGTGTTACGTGCGCGCTTTCGCACGCTGCGCCATTGTCTGGAGGACCTGCGCGCGATGGGGCTCGAGCTCGACGTGCTCTCGATGGGTATGTCGGGTGATTTCACCCTTGCCATCGAGGAGGGGGCGACGCACGTGCGCTTGGGGACGGCGATCTTCGGGGAGAGGAAGAAACCATGAGAATCAGTTTTCTTGGCGGCGGCCGCATGGCCGAGGCCCTGATCGGCGGCTTGTTGGCGCGCCAGGTGGCGAGTGCGCGCGCAGTCCAGGTGATGGATCCCGACGCAGTACGCTGCCGGGCGCTGGAGGCGCGCTTCGGTGTGGCGGCGCAGCCGGTGCTCGACGATGCCTGGTTCGAGACCGACGTGATCGTGTTGGCGGTCAAACCCCAACATCTGCGCGAGGCCGTGGCTCCGCTCGCCGGCCGTCTGGGGCGAATCCTGGTGCTGAGCATCGCCGCGGGTCTGCCGCTGGGCGTGATCGGACGCTGGCTCGGCGGCCATCGACGGCTCGTGCGCGCCATGCCGAATACCCCGGCCTTGGTGGGGGCGGGAGTCACGGGGCTCTATGCCGACCCGAGCGTCGATACGCTGGGGCGCGAGGAGGCCGAGCGCATCATGGCGGCGGTGGGCGAGGTGCTCTGGGTCGAAGAGGAAGGCAAAATCGACGCGATCACTGCACTCTCCGGCAGCGGCCCGGCCTACGTCTTCGCCTTTCTCGAAGCCTTGCAGGCTGCGGGCGAAGCGCTGGGGTTCGACGCTGCCACTGCCCGGCGCTTGGCGCAGGCTACGGTCGCCGGGGCGGTGCGGCTCGCCCGGGAGAGCGAGGAGCCTTTGTCGCGCCTGCGCGAGAACGTGACGTCCAAGGGCGGAACGACGGAGGCAGCGCTGGCGCGCTTGAATGAACGCGGGTTCGCCGAGACCCTCCGTGAGGCGGTGTTCGCTGCTTACGCGCGCAGCCAGGAACTCGCGCGGCAGCTGGGCGAGGCGCCGTGATGATGGGACAGCAGCTCTTCGATCTGGTGTTCGGGACGCTCGCGCAGGCCTTTACCGCCGTGCTCTGGCTGCGGGTGCTGATGCAGGCGCAGCGCATCTCTTTCTACACCCCGCTGGGCCGCTTCGTCCTCGCGCTCACTGACTGGGCGGTCTTGCCGCTGCGCCGCGCCTTGAAGCCGCGCATGCGCTGGGACGTGGTGAGCCTGGGGCTAGCCTGGGCGACGCAATCGCTCTTCGTGCTGCTGAAGATGGCGGTGTTCGGTCAGCTCGCGCTCCTGCCGCTCGGCGGCCTCGCCGGTCTGGTGGTGCTTGGGGGGTTACTCGAGACGTTCTACGTGCTGGGGTATCTCCTCTTTTTCGCCGTCCTGTTCGCGGCGGTTTTGAGCTGGGTCAATCCTCATGCCTCGGCCGCAATGCTCACCGAGGCGCTGGTCGCGCCCTGGCTCGAGCCGATCCGGCGCGTCGTCCCGGTGATCGCTGGCATCGACCTGAGTCCCCTCGTCTTTCTGCTGTTGCTGCAGGTGCTGGCGATCGCCGGCGGACAACTGCGCTTTCTGCTGGTGCGGCTGTTGCTCGGTGGTGGGATGGGATGAGCGAGGCGCCGGTCCGCCTCGAGCGCGAGGCCTTGGTGGTGAGGCTGCACGTTCAGCCGGGCGCCAAACGCAGCCAATGGGCGGGATGCCATGGCAACGCGCTGAAACTGCGCGTGGCCGCGCCCGCCGTGGAAGGAAAGGCGAACGAGGCGCTCGTGCGTTTTCTGGCCGAATTCTGCGGCGTGCCGCGCTCGGCCATCGAGATCCTGCAGGGGGAGGCGAGCCGCACCAAACGCGTGCGCATCGCCACCCCGGATCCGCAGGCGGTGGCAGTCAGGGTGGCACGCTATGAGCGCCCGTGGCACGATATGCGCATCGCCACCCCGGATCCGCAGGCGGTGGCAGTGCGGCTTGCGACGATTGCTTCGCCGGTGCTCAGCGACTGAAGACCGGTCGGCCGCCTACCAGAGTGGCCACCACGCGCCCCTGTACCGTTTGCCCCAAGAGCGGCGTGTTCTTCCCGAGGCTTGCGAGCGACTCGGGCGTGACCTGCCAAGGGGCTTGGGGATCGAAGAGGCAGAGGTCGGCCACCGCGCCTGCTCCTAAATGTCCTGCCTCTTCCAGGCCGAGGAGCCGGGCAGGATGGTCGGTGATGGGGGCGAGCGCCGCGGCGAGGTCGAGCCCGCGCTCGCGCGCCCACGCGAGGGTGAGCGGCAGCAGCAGTTCCAGCCCGGTTGCGCCGGGTTCGCTCTCGGCAAAAGGTACGGCCTTGGCGTCGTCGTCGACCGGGGTGTGGTTCGAGTCGATCACGTCGATCAGCCCTTCGGCGACGGCCTGAGCGAGCGCTGCACGGTCGGCTTGGCTGCGCAACGGGGGGATCACGTGTGCGTGGGTGTCGAAGTGGCCGATGTCGTGTTCGCTGCAGACAAGGTGCAGCGCCGAGACGCTGGCGCTCACGGGTAGCCCCGAGGCTTTCGCCTGGGCGAGCAGCGGCAGCGAAGCGGCGCTCGAGAGGTGTTGCACGTGCAGACGCACGCCGGTGGCGCGGGCGAGTTCCAGTAGCCGCGCCAAGGCGATCGTCTCGGTGCAGGCGGGAACGCCCGGCAGGCCCAGGCGGGCGGCGACTTCCCCGTCGTGCGCGCAGCCGGCTGCCGCGAGCCATGGGTCGGAGGCCGTGAGCCACACGGGGAGATCGAAGGTCGCGGCGTACTGGAAGGCACGAAAGAGCGACAGGCTGTCGGCGATGGGTACGTCGGCCTGACCCAGGGCGACGCAGCCGACTTCAGTGAGGAGCGCCATTTCCGCGAGCCGTTCACCCTTGAGACCAAGGGTGAGTGCGCCCACCGGGTGCACGCGGGCAAGCCCCAGCGCTTCGGAGCGGAAACGCAGCATCTCGACGAGGCCGGCTTCGTCGAGCGGGGGATCGGTGTCGGGCGGGGTGACGACACGGGTGATGCCGCCGCCGACGGCCGCCTTGAGCTCGGAGGCGAGCGTGGCGCGATACTCGAACCCCGGCTCGCGCAAGCGTGCAAAGGTGTCGATGAGGCCGGGGCAGACGACCAGCCCTTCGGCTTCGATCGTCTGATCGGCGTGGAAATCCGGGTCCGGGCCGCGGCCGACGATGCGTCCGTCGGCGATCAGCAGATCGGCGAGCTCTTCCTGGTGGCGACGGGGATCGACGAGGCGGGCGCCGCGGATGCGCACTCTCATGCTTGGGCTCCTTGTCCGGCGAGCAGGCTCATCACCGCCATGCGCACGGCGATGCCGAAAGTGACTTGCGGCAGGATCACCGACCGGGGGCCATCGGCCACCGCCGAGTCGATCTCGATGCCGCGGTTGAGCGGTCCAGGGTGCATGACGATGGCGTCGGGCTTGGCGAGCGCGAGTTTCTCGGGCGTGAGCCCGAAGCGTTGGTGGTACTCTTCCTTCGAGGGCAGTAATGCCCCTTTCATGCGCTCGTTTTGCAGGCGCAGCATCATGACGACGTCGACGTCACGCAAGCCCTGGCGCAGATCGTGGAAGACCCGGGCGCCGAACTGTTCGAGCCCGACGGGCAACAGTGTTTTGGGGCCGATCACGCGCAGCTCGCCCACGCCCAGCGTGGTGAGTGCGGCGATCTCGGAGCGGGCCACACGCGAGTGGAGCACGTCGCCGACGATGGCCACCGTCAGCCCGGAGAAATCTTTCTTGTAATGCCGGATGGTGTACATGTCGAGCAGCCCCTGGGTGGGGTGGGCGTAGCGTCCGTCGCCGGCATTGACCACGTGGACGTGCTCGAGGCCGCGCTCGCGCAAGTGGCGGGCGATGAGGAAAGGCGCGCCGCTGCTCGCGTGGCGTACGACGAACATGTCGGCGTTCATCGCGCAGAGGTTGTCGATGGTATCGAGTAGCGACTCGCCCTTGGTGGTGGAGCTCGTACTGACGTTGAGGTTGATGACGTCGGCCGACAGCCGCTTGGCGGCGATCTCGAAGGTGGTGCGCGTGCGGGTGGAATTCTCGAAGAAGAGGTTGAAGACGCTCTTGCCGCGCAGCAAGGGCACCTTCTTTACCTCACGCTCGGTGACTTCGAGGAAAGGTTCGGCCATGTCGAGGATCTGGAGCAACACCTCGCGCGGCAGTCCGTCGAGGCTCAGGAGGTGCTGTAAGCGGCCATGTTCATCGAGTTGTGGGTGGCTCATCGCGCAGGGTCCGGAGGGTGAAGAGGCCCGCTTCGTCGCGGGCGAGTTCGAGCCGCTCGCCGGCGGGCAGCGGCTGGGGCAGGGTATGGGCCACGTAACGGGCGCAGATGGGGAGTTCCCGTTCGCCGCGGTCGACGAGCACGGCAAGTTCTACACGCGCCGGGCGGCCGTAGTCGAAGAGCTCGTTGATCGCTGCGCGTACGGTGCGGCCTGTATAGAGCACGTCATCGACGAGCAGGATCCGCGCATCCTGCACCGGGAAAGGGATGTGGGAGGCGCGCACGCGCGAGCGCCCCAGACCCCGCTGGGCGAGATCGTCACGGTAAAACGAGACGTCGATGCTGCCGAGCGCCTTGGAAGGGGCGAGCTCGCGCTGCAGCCGCTCGGCGAGCCAGGCTCCGCCGGAATGGATGCCCACCAGAGCATCGAACCGGTCGATGTCGGCAGCGAGCCGTTTGCGCAGCGTCGAGTAGAGGCCTTCCGCCTCGGGTATCGGGTTCATGCAGGCTCCTTGGTGGAGGCGACGGCATCGCGCCAAGGTGCGCCGTCGAAGAAACTTTGCAGGATGGCGCATGCCGCGAGTGCATCGCGTACCGGTTTGCGACGCCGCCAGTCGCGGTGGCCGGCTTCCACGAGTTGGCGTTCGGCCACACAGGAAGAGAAGGCTTCATCGACCAGCACCACGGGAAGCCGGTGGCGGCCGTGCAGGCGGCGGGCGAAGCGCTCGCAGCGCTGCCCGTGTTCGTGGTCTTGCGCTTCGCCGGGGCGGCCGACGACGAGGAGCACCGGCTGCCACTCTTCGACGAGCGCGGCGATGGCGGCGAAAAAGCCGGCCTCATCGCGCGAGGGAATCGTGGTGAGTGGCACCGCCAGGCGCAGCCCGAGATCGCCTTGGGCAAGGCCGGTACGCGCAAGGCCATAGTCGAAAGCGAGCACCGTTCCGCGCTGCGGCAGGGCCGATTCAACCGTGTCCGGCATGGATGACGAGATGGTGGAGGGCAACGCCCAGGAGGGCCAATGCGGCTTCGTAGCGCTGCTCCGGCTCTACCCCGAAGATGATCTCGGGGTCGGCCGGTACGGTGAGCCAGGCGTTCTGTGCGAGTTCCTGTTCGAGCTGACCGGGGGACCAGCCTGCATGCCCCAGCACGACGAGGAAGTCGTGCGGATCCTTGCCTTCGCCGATTGCCTGTAGCACGTCGCGTGAACTGGTGAGGGCAAGTCCGTGCGGCAACACCGTGGTGCCGTGCCAGGAACCGCCGGGACGATGCAGGACGAATCCGCGCTCCGTGGCGACCGGCCCGCCAAAGAAAACAGGGCGGACCGCGAGATCGGCTTGAGGGAGGGACAGGTTGATGCGCTCGAAGAGCGTCCCCAGGGTGATCTCGGTGGGGCGGTTGATGATCACCCCCATGGCGCCCTCTTCGGAGTGTTCGGCCAGATATACCACCGTCTGGGCGAAATTGGGATCGGCCATGTCGGGCATGGCGATCAAGAAATGATGTTTGAGGCTCACGTGGGATCGGCTCATGGGTGGATTCTAGCGCAAATCTCGTTCAATTCAGAAAAGGACGATCGAGCACCGGAGCGCGAGGAGCGGCGTCGGGCACACCCTGCCGCCGCTGCTGGATCAAATCGTAAAAAGGATCTTCCGTCATGTCGTTCGGCGGAGGAACTTCTTCGCTGGGTTCGGATGATGGCGGATACGGTGAGGGAGGCGGGTATTCGCTGTAATAGTATTCTGGTTTGCCGTCAAGCAGCACCGTGGAGATGCCTTCGGGCATGGGACGCTTGACCTCGGGTTGGCCTTGCAGCGCCGTCTCCATGTATTCGATCCAGATCGGCAGTGCGGCGCGTCCCCCCGTCTCGGCCCGTCCGAGCGAGCGCGGCTGGCTGAAACCGAGCCAGCTCACGGCGACGATCTTGGGCTGATAACCGGCAAACCAGGTATCGACCTGGTTGTTGGTCGTGCCGGTTTTGCCGGCCAGATCCGAGCGTTTGAGCCGGACCCGTGCCGATGCGGCAGTCCCGCGCTCGACCACCGTGCGCAGCAACGAGTCCATCATCCAGGCGTTGCGCTCGGAGAGCACGCGGGGCGCATCTTGTCCTGCGACCTTGGGCTGAACGCGCAGGAGCAGATTGCCTTGTCCGTCGCGCACTTCTTGGATGAAATAGGGTTCGACGAGATAGCCGCCATTGGCGAACACCGCATAGGCCCGCGCCATCTCCCATGGGTTGGCGCTGCCGGCCCCAAGCGCCATCGTCAGGTAGGCGGGGTGCTTGGCCGGATCGAAGCCGAAACGGGTGAGCCATTGTTGGGCGTAGGCAGGCGTGATGTCGTTGAGCACGCGGATCGCGACCACGTTCTTCGACTTGGCCACGGCGTCGCGCAGGCGCATCCAGCCTTCGTAGCGATCGTCGTAATTCTTGGGGTCCCAAGCCTTGCTGCCGGTGACCTCGGCGGAAAAACTGAGTGGTTCGTCCTCGACCCAGCTACCAGGCCCCCATCCCTTCTCTAGCGCGGCAGAGTAGATGAACGGCTTGAACGAAGAGCCGGGCTGGCGCTGGCCCTGGGTGGCATGGTTGAATTTCGTCAGACCAAAATCATAGCCCCCTACGAGAGCACGCACCGCCCCGGTGTCGGCGTCGAGCGAGACGAGCGCCGCCTGGGCTTCGGGGAGCTGGGTGAGTTCCCACTGGTCGTTTGCCAGCGGTCGCAGACGCACGACGGCGCCGGGCTGTATACGCTGTTCTTCGGGTGCCTTGGCACTGAGGCTACGGCGCACGAAGTCGAGCGCCTTGTCAGTGAATTCGAGCGTTTTGCCGTGACGCCAGACGACGAGTTTGCGTTCGCTCGCTTCCAGCGCGACGGCGGCCAGTGCATCGGGGAAATCGGGGTAGGACGAGAGCTGGGCATCCAAGGTATCCCAATCGCGCTCGGCTACCGCTTTGGCGTCGAGCATGCCTTCGGGGCCGCGGTAGCCGTGGCGTCGGTCATAAGCCACGAGCCCGTGACGCACGGCCGCCTCGGCCGCACGCTGGTCGGCCAGACGAATCGTCGTGAAGATTTGAATGCCGGAAGTATAAGCAGCTTCGCCGAATCGCTCCAGTGCGAAGAGGCGTGCCATCTCGGCGACGTACTGGCCGACGCCATTGGCGTTTACGGCGGTCGGATCGTTGCGATAGCGATCCTGGGCGAGCACGATCGGTTCGGCCATGGCCGCGGTGTATTGTTCTTGCGTGATGAATCCTGCTTCGAGCATGCGGGAGAGGACGTATTCGCGGCGTTTCTTTGCCGCCTCGGGATTGCGAATGGGATTGAGCTGCGAAGGCGCCTTGGGTAGCCCCGCGAGCAGCGCCGCCTCGGCCAGCGTGAGCGCCTGCACCGGCTTGCCGAAATAGGTCTGCGCTGCGGCGGCGAAGCCGTAGGCGCGTTGGCCGAGGTAGATCTGGTTGAGGTAGAGCTCGAGGATCTGATCCTTGCTCAGTTCGCGCTCGATCTTGAGGGCGAGCAGGATCTCGTAGAACTTGCGGTTGAAGGTTTTTTCGCGCGAGAGGTAGAAATTGCGCGCCACCTGCATGGTGATGGTCGAGGCGCCCTGAGCCTTGCCGCCACGCACGAAATTGACGAAGGCGGCGCGAACGATGCCTTGCACGTCGATGCCGGGGTGCTCGTAGAAGCGCTCGTCCTCGGCGGCGAGGATGGCCTGCTTGAGGTGATCTGGTATGACATTGACGTTTAAGACGACACGCTTCTCTTCGCCGAACTCCGCCAGGGGTTCGCCTTCGGCGGAGTAGACGCGCAAGGGGATCTTCGGCTGATAGTCGATGAGCTGATCGAGCGTGGGCAGCTGCTGCCAGGCGAGGACGATGGTCGTTGCAAGAATGCCACAGGCGGCGATTCCCAAGGCGAATAGGGCGAGTATCGAGGTTTTGACCCGAGACATGAGGGTGTCCGTAGAAAGTTTTTTGATTATACCGAGTGAAAGGGCGTTGTCCTTGGATGGATATGCCGATTATAATTGCCGCGCGACCGTGAGGCATGATGCCGGACAGGGGGCCATCGGATGATCTGGGACAAGTTGCTGGGGTGGGGGAGCGGTAGCGGAAGTGGGCTGATCGGGGTCGACCTTTCGGCTTCCGCGGTCAAAACATTGGAATTGTCTGGCAGCATCGAAGTTCCGCTCATCGAACAAAGCGTCATCGTGCCACTTGCCGAAGGGGCAATGGTCGACAACGCGCTGGTCAACTTCGATGGGGTGGCGCAGGCCTTGCGCGCCGCGATTTCCCAGCACCACGGGGGGGCGAAGCGGCTCGCCTTCGCCTTGCCAGATGCCGTCGTGATGATGAAGACGGTGACGCTGGCCGCCCTGGAGAGCGAACGCGAATTCGAAGAGCTCGTCCTGATGGAGGCGGCGCGTTTCGTCCCCTTCCCGCTCGAAGAGGTCGCGCTCGACTGGGAGATCACGGGGCCGGGCCATCTCGAAGAAACCGTCGAGGTCTTCATCGTCGCGGCCCGGCGCGACCGCGTCGATGAGCTCGTGGCGCTCGCCGATGCGGTCGGTGTGGAACCCGCGGTGGTCGATGTCGCCTCGCTCGCGTGGCAACGGGCCCTGGTTCGGGGTAGCGAGGAAGAAAGGTCGAAACGCATCGAGGCGCATTGTAATCTCGGGGCGAACCTCTTGGAAGTGTTCGTCTTCCATCGCGGCAGGCGCGTTTTCGATCGCACCCAGCCCGTGGGAGGGCAGCAGCTCGCCCGCGAATTGATGCGCCGCAGCGGCAAAACGGCTCAGGAAGTAGAGCAGATGACCGAAGAACATCGCTGGCCGGTCGATCTCCTCGGCCAGGTGGTGGTTCCTTTTTGTGACACGCTCGCCCAGGAAATCGCCCGGGCGCTGCAATATTTTTTTGCAACCCAGTCCTCGGATCACGTCGATCGGGTCGTCCTGGGCGGGGGCCTGGCGGCTTTGCCGATGCTCCCCGACGCCGTCCGGCAACGGGTGGCGGCTCCCGTCGAAGTGGCCGACCCCTGGAAGGGTTTTCAGGTCCATCCGCGCCTGCGTGACCGCCTTCGCCCTAGTCTCGCGCCGCGCATGGTCATCGCCACCGGTCTCGCCCTGCGGAGGTTCGATCAGTGACCCGTATCAATCTCTTGCCCTGGCGCGAAGCGCTGCGAGAACGGCGCCGGCGCCTGTTCTACAGCGGGCTCGTCGCCGCTGCCTTGGCCGGGGTGCTCGTTGGCATCATCGGCTCTCTCTACCTCAATGGGCTCATCGAGCGACAGCAGGAGCGTAACCGCTTCCTCACCGAGCAGATCGGCCAGCTCGACAAGCAGCTTGCCGAGCTCAAAGAACTGCGCACCCTCATCGATGGCATCGTCGCCCGCAAGAACGTCATCGAGTCCCTGCGCGCACGTCGCGTCGAGCCGGTGCTGCTCTTCGACGAGCTGCCCCGGCGCCTTCCCGAAGCCACTTTTCTCGAGTCCTTGGAGCGGCGCGACGCCCTCGTGACCTTGCGCGGCATTTCCCAGTCGAACGCGCGCGTCTCCGAGACCATGCGTTCCCTCGATGCCTCGCCTTATCTCACCGACGTGCGGCTCATCGAGACCTTGGGCCTCGATAGAAACGGGCAAAGGGTGGTTCGGTTCGCCTTGCAGTTGCGCATGGACCGTCCCGTGATCGAGGCGATGGGGGCGGAAAAACCGGCGGCGGAGGGCAAACCATGAAAGTCGATGTGCGCTTCGATCTGCGGCGCGACCCGTTGCGTTGGATCAGGCAGTTCCGTGACCTGGATCCTCAAGATCCCGGCAGATGGCCGCCGGCTCCTCAAATCACGGTCATGGTGCTGCTGTTTGCCCTCATCGTCGCCGGTGCCTGGTGGTTTTTCTGGACCTCACAGGCCGAGGAGCTCGAACGTGTCAAGGGGCAGGAGAAAGAGTTGCGCGACCAGTGGCTGGCGAAGAAGCGGCAAGCGGTCAATCTACCCGAATATCGCGCCCAACTGCGCACGGCCGAAGCCCAGTTCGGCGCTCTGTTGAAGCAGTTGCCGAGCAAATCCGAAATGGACGCCCTGCTGCAAGACGTGCATCAGTTCGGGCTGAAGCGCGGCCTACGCTTCGAACTGTTTCGCCCGGGGGATGAGGCGCGGCGTGACTTCTACGTCGAGATGCCGGTGGCGATCGTGCTCGAAGGGGGGTACCACGAGATTGCCGGTTTCCTCAGCGACGTCTCTTCCATGCCGCGGGTGGTGACGTTCGGCGACATCAAGCTCGCCCCGCAGAAAGACGTGGGCCTGAAGTTCGAGGCGACGCTGCATACCTACCGTTATCTGGACGAGGAAGAGCTCAACGCGACCGCAGCCCAGCCGGCGGGGAAAGGAGGGAAAAAATGAGCTTTCCTTCACTGCCGGCGTTGACGTCGGTTTTGGCCGTGTTCCTGCTGGCCGGATGCGTCGAGGCCCCTCCTTCGGACGTGACTGACATCCAGCAATGGATGGAGGAGTCTGCCAAAGGTCTGAAAGGGCGGGTTCCGCCGCTTCCCGAAGTCAAACCGTTTCCTCCGGTGGTTTATAAAGCCCAGGATTTGACCGACCCCTTCGACCCTGGCCGTCTAGCCCCGCCGGCGCTCAAGTCGGCCAAGGGAGGGGGTTTGCCTGCTCCGGACATGAATCGGCCGCGTGAGCCGCTCGAGCGCTTCTCGCTCGAAGAGCTCAAGCTCAGGGGGATATTGCGCCGGGGCAAAGAGATTCGGGCGCTGATAGAGGCGCCGGACGGTGTCTATCCCGTCACGGTGGGATCCTATCTCGGACAGAATTTCGGCCGGGTCGTGGCGATCGAGGAGACCAAGGTCAAGATCGAAGAAATGGTGCAGGATACCGAACAGCATTGGATCAAGCGGCCGGTGGAATTGAACTTGGAGGAAAAACGATGATTCGCGCAGCTGGAGAAGTTCTTGGTTTCGAGGCCAAGAGGGGTGCCGCCGCACGCTGGATGGGGATGCTCGTCTTGGGAATGTGCCTGATGCTGCTCTTGGCCGGCGGGCGTCCGGCCATGGCCGAGGAGAAGGCCGCGCTCCTCAAAGACATTTCCCTCGTGGAATCGGGACAGGGGGGAATGAGGGTCGATTTCGTCTTCGAGGGGAGCGTCGTCAATCCCTCGCATTTCGCGCTCACTAGCCCCTCGCGCATCGTCATCGATTTTCCCAATGCGAAGAGCCAGTTGGGGGCGCCCTCGCGGGAGATCAAACGCAACGGCATCGAGCGGATCTACGCAGTCGAGGCGGCCGGGCGCTTGAGGGTCGTCCTTGCCCTGTCGCAGCCGATGACCTACCGCCTCGCCCAGATCGGCTCGGGCTGGGGTCTCGAGCTCGAAGCCGGTACCGCCGCTCAAATGGCCAGCAAGGCGCAGGAAGCCCTCGTTCCCTACCAGACGCAGGCGGTGGGGCAAGCCGCCTCGTCGGGGGGTGGGGCCGTCGTTCCTTCGATCCTCTCGGTCGACTTCCGGCGGGGAACGAACGGTGAGGGCAAGGTGATGGTGCATCTCTCCACCCCTGAGATCGCGCCCGACCTGCGCCGTGCCGGCGAGCGCATCGAGGTCGTCTTCCCCGAGACGGCGCTGCCGCAGGAGCTCTACCGCCGCAGCGACGTGACCGATTTCGCCACGCCGGTGCAGAGTTTCCGCTTCGAGCGGCGCGGGCGTGATACCGTGCTCGTGATCGAGCCCAAGGGCAACTGGCAGCACACCGCCTATCAGGCCGACGCGCTCTTCGTCGTCGACATCCAGCCGGTTCAGGAAGACCCCAACAAGGTGCTCGTGGGCAAGCCCCAGTACAAGGGCGAGCGACTCACGCTCAACTTCCAGAACATCGACGTGCGTGCCGTGTTGCAGGTGCTGGCCGACTTCAGTGGCTTCAACATCGTCGTCTCCGACACCGTGCAGGGTACCATCACGTTGCGCCTGGTCGACGTGCCCTGGGATCAGGCGCTCGACATCATCCTGCAGAACAAAAAGCTCGATAAACGTCAGCAGGGCAATGTCATCTGGGTTGCCCCGGCGCAGGAGATCGCCGAGCAGGAGAAGGTGCGTCTGGACGCGCTCAACCAGAGCATCGAGAAAGGGGTGTTGGTCACCGAGAGCTTTCAGATCAACTACCATTCGGCCTCCGAGATCTATCAAATGATCTCCAATGACAACACGACCGGGGGAAGCAATAACAATACCAAGAAAATGCTCTCCGACCGTGGCATGGCGACCTTCGACATGCGCACTAACAAGCTCTTCATTACTGATGTTGAAGAGCGCCTTCAAGCGGTGCGGGAGCTCTTGAAACAGATCGACGTGCCGCCACGTCAGGTGGTGATCGAGGCGCGCATTCTCGAGGTGTCCTCGAATTTCAACAAAGAGATCGGGGCGCGCCTCAATACGAATGGTAGGCCAATCATTTCGGCAGATTACTTTAATATCGGGCCGATCAGCCGACCATTCTTCCAACAGAACAACAATATCAATGAAGGTCAGTTTTCGACTTTTGCCCTTTCTATCTTCAACCGGTCGGCGACGCGTTTCCTCAACCTGGAACTCAACCTGGCCGAAGTCACGGGGAAAACACGTATCGTCTCCAACCCGAAGATCATGACGGCGAACAACATCGAGGCGCGTATTGCCGTCGGTCAAGAAATTCCTTACGTGACCACGGTGACGGCCAACAACATGACTTCTCCCAACGTCCAGTTCAAGGAGGCGGTGCTCGAACTTCGCGTCACGCCGGTGCTCACGCCGGATGGCCGCATTCGTATGAAGGTAGTGGTACATGACGATCAGCCGGACTACTCACGTAGCATTCAAGGCAACCCGCCGATCCGCAAGCGTGAAGTGGTGAGCGACGTTCTGGTCGATAACGGCGGCACGATCGTTCTCGGTGGTTTGTTCCAAGAAAATGAAACCAACGGCGTCGATCAGGTGCCCTGGTTGGGCGATGTCCCGGTCTTTGGTAACCTTTTTCGCAACAAATCCAATTCGGCGACGCGCACCGAGCTGATGGTGTTCCTCACGCCAAGAATCGTGGCCGAAGACTTGCGCCTGCGCTGATCCCGCGGTTATGTCCTCCAAAAACCCGCCCTGCTCAGGGGTGGGTTTTTGCACTGTATGGCAGGGCTTTTTACGGTACACTAGCCTCGATCAACGAACGTGAGCGTATCGGGTGGAGCCCATTGTGTTCATCGGAATGATGGGGGCTGGCAAGACGACCGTCGGGCGCGCTTATGCGGCACGACACGGGCTGGCTTTCATCGACAGCGACCAAGAATTGGAGGCGCGTACCGGCGTCTCCATTCCCACGATCTTCGCCGTCGAGGGCGAGGAGGGATTTCGCGAGCGCGAGACGCGGCTGCTCGCCGAACTGCTCGGCCGCGAGGACATCGTGCTCGCCACCGGCGGCGGGGTGGTACTGCGGCCGGAGAATCGGGCGCAGCTGCGCCGCCGGGGCATCGTCGTCTATCTGCACGTGCCACCGGAGGTACTGTGGGAGCGGCTGCGGCACGACCGCCATCGGCCGCTGCTGCAGGTGCCACAGCCGCGGCAGCGTATTTTCGAACTCTATGCCCAGCGTGACCCGCTCTATCGCGAGGCGGCCGACATCGTCGTCGATGGCGGTCGAATGAAGCCCGCGGCCATGCTCGCGCGCGTCGAGGAGGCGGTACGCGACTACCTGTCGGGTAGAGGGGAAAGGGTAGTGATCGCGCAAGGAGAAGGGGATGCGTGAGCTGGCCGTCGATCTGGGTGAGCGGTCCTATCCTATTTTCATCGGTTCCGGCGTGCTTACGGCCCATGAGTTGCTGCTGCCGCACCTGGAGCAGCCGCGCGCGGTGCTCGTCACGAACGAGACGGTGGCGCCGCTCTATCTCGAGCGCGTAACGACCATGCTGGAGCGTCACGCCGTGCGCGTCGACTCGGTGGTGCTGCCCGACGGGGAACAGTACAAAAACTGGCAGACGCTGGAAAAAGTCTACGACACGCTCGTCGATACCCGCGCCGAGCGTGCCACCACCCTCATCGCCCTGGGCGGAGGCGTCATTGGCGACATGACGGGTTTTGCCGCCGCCACCTGGCAGCGTGGGGCTCCTTTCGTGCAGATGCCCACCACGCTCCTGGCGCAGGTCGATTCTTCCGTGGGCGGCAAGACGGCGATCAACCATCCGCGCGGCAAGAACATGATCGGAGCTTTCCATCAACCTCGTGCCGTGCTCATCGACACCGATACGCTCGCGACCCTGCCGCTGCGCGAGCTGCGCGCGGGGCTCGCCGAGGTGATCAAGTACGGTCTCATCCGGGATGCCGCCTTCTTCGATTGGCTCGAGGGGCACATGGAGGCGTTGCTCGCGCTGGAGCCGGAACCGGTGGCCTTCGCCATCGAGCGCTCCTGTCGCAACAAGGCCGAAGTGGTGGCGGCTGACGAGACCGAGCGTGGCGAACGGGCCCTGCTCAATCTCGGACATACCTTCGGCCATGCGATCGAGACGGGGACAGGCTACGTCGATTGGCTGCACGGTGAGGCGGTGGCCGTGGGGATGCTGATGGCGGCCGAGGTGTCACTGCGCCTGGGCTGGATCGATGAGGGCGAGCTCGCGCGCATCGAGGGGCTCTTGATCCGGGCCGGTCTGCCGGTACAGGGGCCCGGCTTGCCGGTGGATGAGATGTTGCACTGGATGGCCGGCGACAAGAAAGTGAGCGGTGGGCGGCTACGCCTGGTCCTGCTCCAAGGGATCGGCAAGGCGGTGGTGACGGCAGACGTGGCGCCATCCGTATTGCGCGCCGCGATCGAAGCAAGGAGCTGAGATGCTGGCCCCGTACGCGGTCCATGAAGCGGCGAGCCGCGGGCGCCGGCACCCGGAGCCGAGCGCGGCGCCGCGCAGCGAGTTCCAGCGCGACCGCGACCGGATCGTGCATTCGAGCGCCTTTCGCCGGCTGGAATACAAGACGCAGGTCTTCGTCAACCACGTCGGGGATCACTTTCGCACGCGGCTCACTCATTCACTGGAAGTGGCGCAGATCGGGCGATCGATCGCTCAGATGCTCGGCGTGAACGACGTGCTGGTCGAGGCGATCACTTTGGCGCACGACCTGGGGCATACGCCTTTCGGGCACGCCGGGCAGGAGGCGCTCGACGAGTGCATGAAAGACGAGGGCGGGTTCGAACACAACCTGCAGTCGCTGCGCATCGTCGACGAACTCGAGGAAAAATACGCCGAATTCGACGGGCTCAACCTCATGTTCGAGACGCGCGAGGGTATTTTGAAGCACTGTCGTCCGGAACACTGGGCCCGGCTGGGAGAGGTTGCCGAGCGTTTTCGCCGCGACTTGCGCCCCTCGCTGGAAGCGCAGATCGCCAACCTGGCCGACGAGCTCGCCTACAACAACCATGACATCGACGACGGTCTGCGCTCCGGCCTCCTTACCCTCGAGGCGCTCGAGGCAGTGCCGATTTTCGCACGCACGCGGGCCGAGGTGGAGGCGCGCTATCCGGGTCTGGAGCGCAAGCGGCTCATCCATGAAACGATTCGCCGCATGATCTCGCTCATGGTGCTCGACCTCGTCGGGGAGACTCGGCGGCGTATCGCCGAGGCCGATCCCGCCTGCGTCGAAGATGTACGCCGCGCGCCGCCGCTCGTGCAGCATTCGAGTGCGATGCGCGAAGAAGTCGCGCTGCTCAAGCGTTTTCTCTTTCTCCAGCTCTACCGCCATCCGCGGGTGATCGACATGAACCGCCGCGCGCAGCGCATCATCCGTGAGCTCTTCGCCGCCTATGCCGCCGATCCTTCCCTGCTGCCAGAGGGGTACCGGCGACGTTTCGCGGAGAAAGGCCGTCGCGCCTTGGCCGATTACATCGCCGGGATGACCGACCGCTATGCCGTTCGCGAGCATCGCCGCATTTTCGGTCTGGAAGAGGCGTTCTGAGCGTTTTGTCCGACTTTGGCTGAAATAGCGCCAGGGACAAATTTTTTCTCGGTGCGATCTTGATCGATGGCCCCTTCGACGGTATATTGTTCCGCCCGCCTTTTCGCGCGCCAGGATACTCCGCCCGTCTCTCGCAACGGTCCCCGGTCGATCCCGTAGCGCCACAGCGGCGCGCCCTTTCTTTCACCGTCATTGGATCCGAGTCGAGGAAAGCCTGACCATGTCCGAATCGTCGCCATCTGCCGGTCTCTATCGTCCCGAGTTCGAACACGACGCCTGCGGCGTCGGTTTCGTCGCCCACCTGAAAGGCGTCAAACGCCATGATATCGTCACTCAGGGGCTGGAGATCCTGAAAAATCTCGATCACCGTGGTGCCGTGGGGGCCGATCCCCTGCAAGGCGATGGGGCCGGTATCCTTATCCAGATCCCGGACCGGCTCTATCGGGAAGAGATGGCCAAGCAGGGAGTGACCTTGCCGCCGGCCGGCGACTACGGCGTGGGGATGATTTTCTTGCCGCAGGAGACTGCCTCGCGCCTGGCCTGCGAGGAAGAGATCGAGCGGGCGGTACGTGCCGAGGGACAAGTGGTGCTCGGCTGGCGCGACGTACCCGTCGATCGCACCATGCCCATGTCGCCGGCGGTGAAGGCCAACGAACCGGTGATCCGGCAGATCTTCATCGGTCGCGGCCCCGAAGTCATGGTCACCGACGCGCTCGAGCGCAAGCTCTACGTGATCCGGCGCCGCTCGGCCAACGCCATTCGTGCGCTCGAGCTCGAGCATGCCAAGGAATTCTACGTCCCTTCCATGTCGGCGCGCACCGTCGTCTACAAAGGGCTGCTGCTCGCCAACCAGGTCGGACGCTACTATCGCGACCTCGCCGATCCGCGCACCGAATCGGCGCTCGCGCTGGTGCACCAACGGTTCTCGACCAACACCTTTCCCAAGTGGAACCTCGCCCATCCGTTCCGCATGATCGCGCACAACGGCGAGATCAACACCCTGCGCGGCAACTACAACTGGATGCGGGCACGCGAGCGGGGTGTCTCCTCCACCTTGCTGGGCAAGGATCTGGAAAAGCTCTGGCCCATCATCTATCCGGGACAGTCGGATTCGGCCTCTTTCGACAACGCGCTCGAGCTCCTGGTGATGAGCGGCTATACGCTCGCGCACGCCATGATGATGCTCATCCCCGAAGCCTGGGAGGCACACACCCTCATGGACGAGCGGCGTCGCGCCTTCTACGAGTACCACGCGGCGATGATGGAGCCCTGGGATGGCCCGGCGGCGGTGGCCTTCACCGATGGCCGCCAGATCGGGGCGACGCTCGATCGCAACGGCTTGCGGCCGGCGCGCTACCTCGTCACCGACGATGATCTCGTCGTCATGGCGTCCGAGGCCGGCGTGTTGCCGATTCCCGAGGAAAAGATCGTGCGCAAGTGGCGCCTGCAGCCGGGGAAGATGTTCCTCATCGACATGGAGCAGGGCCGCATCATCGACGACAAGGAGCTCAAGGAAACGCTCGCCAACGCCAAACCTTACCGCGAGTGGATCCAGCGCATCAACATCAAGATCGATTCCCTGCCCGCGCCCGGCAGCGCCGCCGTGTATGCGGCGCAGTCGCACGTCCCCATCCTCGATCTGCAGCAGGCTTTCGGCTATACCCAGGAAGACCTCAAGTTCATCCTCGATCCCATGGCCGAGACCGGGGAGGAGGCGGTGGGGTCGATGGGCAACGACGCGCCGCTCGAAGTGCTCTCGGCGCGGCCCAAGCCCATCTACCATTACTTCCGCCAGCTCTTCGCGCAGGTGACCAACCCGCCGATCGATTCGATCCGCGAGCAGATGGTGATGTCGCTCGTCTCCTTCATCGGTCCGAAACCGAACCTGCTGGAGTTGAACGAGATCAACCCGCCCTACCGGCTCGAAGTGCCGCAACCGGTGCTCGATTTCGAGGCGATGGCCAAGCTGCGCGACATCGCCCGCTTTACCAAGGATCGTTTCCGCAGTCACGAGATCGACATCTGCTATCCCGTTTCCTGGGGTAAAGACGCGGTGGAGGCGCGGCTCGCCTCGCTGTGCGCCCAGGCCGAGGATGCGGTGCTCAATGGCTACAACCTGCTCATCGTGTCCGATCGCAAAGTCGATGCCGAGCACGTCGCCATCCCGGCGCTGCTGGCCACTTCTGCCATCCACCAGCACCTGGTCAACAAGGGGCTGCGCACCCGCACCGGCCTGGTGGTCGAGACCGGCTCGGCGCGCGAGGTGCACCATTTCGCCGTGCTCGCGGGCTACGGGGCGGAGGCCGTGCATCCCTATCTCGCGCTGATGACGCTGCGTGAGCTCGCCAACGGCGACGAGAAACAGGAGAAGGAATACGTCAAACACTTCATCAAGGCCATTGGCAAGGGGCTGATGAAGACGATGTCCAAAATGGGCATCTCGACTTACATGTCTTATACCGGCGCGCAGATTTTCGAGGCCGTGGGCATCAAACAGTCGGTGTGCGACAAGTACTTCACCGGCACGGTGAGCCAGGTGGAGGGGCTGGACGTCTTCGATCTGATGGACGAGGCGATCCGCCTGCACCGGGCGGCGTTTGGCGAGAACCTCTTCCTCGAGAACCGGCTCGACGTCGGCGGCGAGTACGCCTACCGGCGCTTCGGCGAGGAGCACATGTGGACGCCGGATGCCATCGCCAAGCTGCAGCATGCCACGCGCTCGGGGCGTTTCGAGACGTACGAAGAATACGCCCGCATCATCAACGACCAGAGCCGGCGCCTCATGACCTTGCGTGGCCTCTTCCGCTTCCGCAAGGCGGCGCAGCCGATTCCGCTCGAAGAGGTCGAACCGGCGAGCGAGATCGTCAAGCGCTTCGCCACGGGAGCGATGTCGCTCGGCTCCATCTCCACCGAAGCGCACACCACGCTCGCCGTGGCGATGAACCGCATCGGCGGCAAATCCAACACGGGTGAAGGCGGCGAGGATCCGGCGCGATTCAAACGAATCGCCAAACCGACCAAACTCTCGGAGGTGATCGGACCGCATCGCATCGCCCGCGATCTCGAGCTCAAGCCCGGCGACAGCCTGCGCTCGGCGATCAAGCAAGTGGCGTCCGGCCGCTTCGGAGTGACGGCCGAATATCTCGTCAATGCCGATCAGATCCAGATCAAGATGGCGCAAGGTGCCAAACCCGGCGAGGGCGGTCAGCTGCCGGGGCACAAGGTCACCGAGTACATCGGCTTTCTGCGCCACTCGGTGCCGGGCGTCGGCCTCATTTCGCCGCCGCCGCACCACGACATCTATTCGATCGAGGATCTGGCCCAGCTCATCCACGACCTGAAGAACGCCAATCCGAAGGCCTCGATCTCGGTGAAACTGGTGGCCGAGGTAGGGGTGGGTACCGTCGCGGCGGGCGTGGCCAAGGCCAAGGCGGATCACATTGTGATCGCTGGGCACGACGGCGGCACGGGGGCTTCGCCCATCTCCTCGATCAAGCACGCCGGTTCGGCTTGGGAGCTGGGTCTGGCGGAGACGCAGCAGACGCTGGTGATGAACCGCCTGCGCGGCCGGGTACGGGTGCAGGTCGACGGTCAGATCAAGACGGGGCGCGACGTGGTCATTGGCGCGCTGCTCGGTGCCGACGAGTTCGGCTTCGCCACGGCGCCGTTGGTGGTCACCGGCTGCATCATGATGCGCAAGTGCCATCTCAACACTTGCCCGGTGGGGGTGGCGACGCAGGATCCCGAGCTGCGCCGGCGTTTCTCCGGGCAGCCCGAGCACGTGATCAACTACTTCTTCTTCGTGGCCGAGGAAGTGCGTCGCATCATGGCCGAGCTCGGCGTGCGCACGTTCGATGAGCTCATCGGCCGGGTGGATCTGCTCGACGTGCGCGAGGCCGTCGATCACTGGAAAGCCAAGGGGCTGGACTTCGGCAAGGTGCTCGCGCGCATCGAAGCGCCGGAGGGGGTGGCCACTCGCCACTGCGAGACCCAGGACCACGGGCTCGACAAGGCGCTCGATCTGCACTTGCTCGAACTCGCCAAGCCGGCGATCGAGGCGCGCAAGGTGGTGCACGCCGAGGTGCCGATCCGCAACGTCAACCGCACGGTGGGCGCGATGCTCTCCGGCCGCATCGCCGAGCGTTATGGCCATGAGGGTTTGCCCAACGATACGGTGCGATTCACGTTCCGCGGCACGGCCGGGCAGAGCTTCGCCGCCTTCCTCGTGCGCGGTGTCACCTTCGACCTGATCGGCCAAGCCAACGATTATGTCGGCAAGGGGCTCTCGGGCGGGCGCGTCATCGTGCGCCCCGATCCGGCTTTCCGCGGCGAGGCGCCGGAGAACATCATCGTCGGCAATACCGTGCTCTACGGGGCGATCGAGGGCGAAGCCTACTTCAGCGGCGTGGCCGGTGAGCGCTTTGCCGTGCGCAATTCGGGGGCGGTCGCCGTCGTCGAGGGCGTGGGTGACCACGGCTGCGAATACATGACGGGCGGCACGGTGGTGGTGCTCGGACGTACCGGGCGCAACTTCGCCGCCGGCATGTCGGGTGGCGTTGCCTATGTGCTCGACATCGACGGGGATTTCGCGCAGAAGTGCAACCAGGTGCAGGTGGCGCTCGAGCCTCTGCCCGAGGAGCTGGAGGTGCGGGCGCAGTCCGACTTCGGCCCCGAACTCGAAACGCACGGTTTCGTTCGCATCGACCACCTGACGATGGGCGATGAGCTCATCCTCAAAGGGCTCATCGAGCGCCATGCGCGCCTCACCGGCAGCCGCCGCGCCAAGGAGATCCTGGCGCACTGGAGCCTGTGGCGCGCCAAGTTCGTCAAGGTGATGCCTCATGAATACCGTCGCGCGCTGCGCGAACTCGCTGCCGCCCGTGCGGCCAGCATGGCCTGATTCTCTCTGGAGACTGCAAGGAAATGGGCAAACCCACAGGTTTTCTCGAATACCGCCGCGTCACGGAAGCCTACGATCCGGTTCCCGAGCGGATCCGGCATTACAAGGAGTTCGTGCATCGCCTCTCGGAGAACGAGGCGACGATCCAGGGCGCGCGCTGCATGGACTGCGGCATTCCTTTCTGCCACAACGGCTGTCCGGTGAATAACCTCATCCCGGACTGGAACGACCTCGTCTATCGCAAGCGTTGGCGCGAGGGTTGGAACGCGCTCGATGCGACGAACAATTTCCCCGAATTCACCGGCCGTGTGTGTCCGGCACCGTGCGAGGCGGCCTGTACGCTCAACATCAATGACGAGGCCGTCGGCATCAAGTCGATCGAGCGTTTCCTCATCGATCTCGCCTGGGAACGCGGCTGGGTGCTGCCGCATCCGCCCAAGCGCAAGACCGGCAAGAAAGTCGCGGTGGTTGGCTCCGGCCCGGCGGGCATGGCGGCGGCGCAGCAATTGGCGCGCGCCGGGCACGAGGTGACGCTCTTCGAGAAGAACGACCGCATCGGTGGCCTGCTGCGCTACGGCATCCCCGACTTCAAGCTGGAGAAATGGCTCATCGACCGGCGGCTGGCGCAGATGGAGGCCGAAGGGGTGCGTTTTCGCACCGGCGTGCTCGTCGGGGCGTCGGATACTCCCGCCGCGATCCAAAACGCGGCCAAGAGTTTCGTCTCCGCCGAGGAGCTGCGCCGCGAGTTCGACGCGGTGGTGCTCGCCGCGGGTTCGGAAGTGCCGCGCGATCTGCCGGTGCCGGGGCGCGAGCTCGAAGGCGTCTACTTCGCCCTGCAGTTTCTCATCCCGCAAAACCGGGAAGTGGCCGGCGACGCACCCAATCCGATCTCAGCCAAGGGCAAGCACGTGGTGGTGATCGGCGGCGGCGACACCGGCGCCGACTGCGTGGGCACGGCGATTCGCCACGGTGCCAAATCGGTGACCCAGCTCGAGCTCATGCCGCGTCCGCCCGAGCAGGAGGACAAGGCCCTCACTTGGCCTTACTGGCCGAACAAGCTGCGCACCTCGACCTCGCACCTGGAGGGGGAGGTGAAACGCGAGTTCGCCGTGCTCACCAAGGCCTTCCTGGGTGAGAATGGCCGCGTGCGCGCGCTGCGCCTGGCGCGGCTCGACTGGAGCGGGGGGCAGATGAAAGAGATCCCGGGCTCGGAATTCGAGATTCCCGCCGATCTCGTGCTGCTCGCCATGGGATTCGTCCATCCGCTCGGGGCACTGCTCGAAGCCTTCGGCGTGGAAAAAGATGCACGCGGCAACGCCGCCGCGCCGACCGAAGGACCTGGAGCCTACGCGACCAGCGTGCCGGGCGTGTTCGCTGCCGGGGACGTGCGCCGCGGCCAGTCGCTGATCGTTTGGGCGATCCGCGAGGGGCGGCAGGCGGCTCGCGCGGTCGATCTCTATCTGATGGGCGAGAGTATCCTGCCGGCCTGAGGCGGCGGGATTCGTCGTGAATCTCGAGGAAGCCGGCCGCCTTCGTGGCCGGCTTCGTTTTTGCCGGAGTGTGCGCATGGATGATCGACTCTCTCGCAGCGAACGGATGGCGGTGGTGCGGCTCGCGGCGGTGTTCGCGCTGCGCATGCTGGGGCTCTTTCTCATCCTTCCTGTTTTTTCCGAATACGCCCGGCACTTGCCGGGCGGTGAGGACAGGGCGGCGATCGGCCTGGCGATCGGCATCTACGGGCTTACCCAGGCGGTGCTGCTGATTCCTTTCGGCGCAGCCTCCGACCGCTTCGGGCGCAAACCGGTGATCGTCGCCGGACTCGGGCTCTTCGTGCTGGGCAGCCTCGTGGCTGCTTTTGCGCCCGATCTGCACTGGCTCACCTGGGGGCGTGCCTTGCAGGGCGCGGGGGCGATCTCGGCCGCCGTGACGGCGCTGGTGGCCGACCTCACGCCCGAGACGCATCGCACGCGGGCCATGGCCATGATCGGTTCGACCATCGGCCTCACGTTTGCCCTCTCGCTGGTGCTGGGGCCGGCGCTCTACGGCCTGGTGGGGATGCGCGGCATCTTCCTCTTCACGGGGCTGCTTGCCGCCGGCGCGGCGGTGATGGTCTGGCGGGGCGTGCCCACGCCGAATCGACCCGCTGTTGCCGCAACGGTGCCTCGCACGTCCTTGTGGGGGGTGCTCCGGGATTCCCGGCTGCTGCGGCTCGATGCGGGCGTATTTTTGCTGCATTTCATCCAGATGGCGATGTGGGTGGTGGTGCCGGGGGCCTTGGTTACGCGGGGAGGGTTGCCGCTTGAGCGCCATTGGAGCGTCTATCTGGCGGCAGTGCTCGTTTCTTTCGCGGTGATGGTGCCAGCCATCGTCTTCGCCGAGCGCCATGCTCGCCTGAAACCGGTCTATCTGGCTGCCATTGCGTTGCTCGCCGTGGTGCAACTCGGGTTCGCCTTATGGGCGAACGATTTGTGGATGATCGGGTTGTGGCTCACGGGGTTTTTCGTCGCCTTCAACATCCTGGAGGCGACCCAGCCCTCCTGGGTGTCACGCATCGCACCGCCGGAACGCAAGGGAGCCGTGCTCGGCGTGTACAACACCTTGCAATCCCTGGGACTTTTTTGTGGCGGCTGGGTGGGAGGGCTGATCGCACAAACCCTCTCGCCGCAGGCGATCCACTGGGCGGCGGCAGGGCTCGCGCTCGCATGGTATGCTTTGAGCCTGGGGTTGCAACCGCCGGCAACGCCCAAAGATTCACGCACATCCTGAAGAGGAAGAAACGATGGCATCGGTCAATAAAGTGATCCTGATCGGCAACCTCGGCCGAGATCCCGAGACGCGCTACATGCCCAGCGGCGAGGCCGTGTGTACTTTTTCCCTCGCCACCACCGAGACCTGGAAGGACAAGGCTACCGGTGAGCGCAAAGAGGCCACCGAGTGGCACCGGGTGGTGTTCTTCGGCCGTCAGGCGGAGATCGCGGCGCAATATCTGCGCAAGGGCTCCTCGGTCTATATCGAGGGCAGCCTGCGAACGCGCAAATGGACCGATCAGAGCGGTCAAGAGCGTTATACCACCGAGATTCGCGGCGACGTGATGCGCATGCTCGGTTCGCGCGGTGGTGCCGGAGGCGGCGCCGATGCGCCGATGGATGAGGGCGCTCCTTCGCCTGCTGCCGCACCACGCCCAAGCGCCCAGTCGGCGCCGGCGGCCAAAGGGGGCTTCGACAACGGATTCGAGGAAGACGACATCCCGTTCTGAGGCAGGGGATCGCTCCGGGTTTCGATCATCCCGGTGCAGGGATTTCCCGTATCGGGATTTTCGTTTGCCGGCTCGCCGGAATCGCTGGATCGGGGAACACTGCGGATGCGGCGAGCAGGGTCTTTCGCTACCATGAAGAGGCAGGGCTGGACCTGCCAAGCGAAAGGGGACAACGGTGGACTATGTGATCGCACACGAGGACGGGGTGCTCACCGTCGATACGGGCTATCTTCGCTCGGGGCTGGCGGCGGTGCACCTGATCGTGCAGGACGGGCGGGCGGCAGTGGTCGATACCGGCGTGAATGCCTCGGTGCCGCGGGTCTTGGAGGCGCTGGCGGCGAGCCATGTTCCTCCGCAGGCGGTGGACTACGTCCTGCTCACGCACGTGCATCTGGATCACGCTGGCGGGGCGGGGCACCTGATGGCTGCCTTGCCCAATGCCCGTTTGGTGGTGCACCCGCGCGGCGCACGCCACATGATCGATCCGTCGCGCTTATGGCAGGCGGCCGCCGCCGTCTATGGCGAAGCCGAAACGTATGCGATGTACGGGCACCTCGTGCCGGTGCCGCCCGAACGGGTGATTGCCGTCGAGGATGGCCAAACGCTCCTTTTCGGTGAGCGGCCTCTGACGATCTGGCACACGCCGGGTCATGCACGTCACCATATCGTCATCCATGATCCAGTGGCGCAGGCGATCTATACCGGCGATACGTTCGGGCTTTCCTACCGAGAGTTGGACGTGGCAGGGCGGGCTTCGGTGATTCCGACGACTACCCCCACCGAATTCGAACCGGAAGCGCTCCATGCCTCCATCGACCGGATCCTTGCCGCCCGTCCCACGGCCGCTTATCTGACGCATTTCGGCCGGGTACGCGAACTCGAGCGACTGGCGGCGGATCTGCACCGTTTGATCGACGCCTACGTCGAGGTTGCGCGAGCGGCCCGCGGTGAGGGAGTTGCGCGGCACCTGGAAATTCTCGCCGGCTTGGATGCCCTGATGCAGGAAGAGGCGGAGCGTCAGGCTTGGCCCTTGCGGGGCGAGGCGCTCACCGAATTTCTACGCATGGACATGGAGCTCAACGCCCAAGGCTTGGGGGTGTGGCTCGATCGGCAGAAACGGGCAAGCTCTGGATGAATGAGGCCATCGACCTCGAGCGGCGCTTCGGCGGCATCGAGCGCCTCTACGGTACGGGGACGCTCGCCTGCTTGCTGCGCCGAAAAGTGGCGGTGGTGGGCGTGGGCGGGGTCGGTTCCTGGGCGGCCGAGGCGCTCGTGCGCAGCGGCGTGGGCGGGCTGCGCCTCATCGATCTCGATGTGGTGGCAGAGTCGAATTGCAACCGCCAGGTGCATGCGCTCTCGTCGACGCTGGGGCGAGCCAAGGTGGACGTGATGGCAGAGCGCTTGGCTGACATCAATCCTTCCTTGTCGTGCGAGCCGATCGACGACTTTCTCACGCCGGAGAATTGCGACGCGCTCGTCGCCGGGATGGACGCGGTGATCGATGCCGTGGATGCGGTCCGCGCGAAAGCGGCGCTGGCCGCGCAGTGCCGGACGCAGGGAATTTTCCTCGTGACGACGGGAGCTGCTGGCGGCAAGCGCGATCCGGCGCGGATCGAGGTGGCGGATCTGGCACACACCCTTCAAGATCCGCTGCTGGCGAAGACCCGGGCTCTGCTGCGCCGTGAGTATGGCTTTCCTCGTGGCCGGGAGCGTTTCGGCATCCCGGCGGTGTTCTCCGCCGAGCCGATGCGCCGCGAGGCCCTATGTGATGCCCGCGCCGGGCTCGCCTGTGCCGGCTACGGCTCGAGCATGATGATGACGGCCACGATGGGCTTGATCGCCGCCGAACGGGTGGTCGCACGCTTGGTGCAGGAGGGGAGATGAATACGACCCCGGCGGTGATCCTCTTCGCGCATGGGGCGCGCGATCCCCAGTGGGCGGAACCGGTGCTCGCGGTGGCGCAGCAGCTGCGGCAGTCTCTGCCCGGGGCGTTCGTGCAGCCGGCGTTCCTCGAATTCCTCCCGCCCGGCCTGCCAGAGGCGGTGGAGGTGGCACTCGCGCGCGGCCATCGGCGCGTGGTGCTGGTGCCGGTGTTCATCGCCGTCGGTGGACATCTGCGCGAAGACCTGCCGCGCCTGGTGGATTCCGTGCGTGCCGCGCATCCAGACGTCTCGATCGAGGTTTTGCCGGCCCTGGGGGCGACGGAATCCGTGCGCCGGGCGATGGCCGATACCGTTTTGGAATGGGTCGTGGGAGGCGTATGAAACGCATGGGACCACTGTGGTAATATCGACACACGAACGATAGCCCGCGAACGATCCATGCGTTTCCTGCTCAGCAACGACGACGGTTATTTTTCTCCCGGCCTCGAGGCGCTCGCGCACACCTTGCGCACTCTGGGCGAGGTGACGGTGGTCGCCCCCGAGCGCGACCGCAGCGGGGCGAGCAATTCCCTCACGCTCGATCGTCCGCTCATCGTGCGGCGGGCGCCCAATGGGTTTTATTTCGTCAATGGCACGCCGAGCGATTGCGTACACCTCGCAGTGACCGGCATGCTCGACCTGCAGCCGGACATGGTCATCTCGGGCATCAACATCGGCGCGAACATGGGCGATGACACCGTCTATTCGGGCACGGTGGCCGCGGCAACCGAAGGCTATCTGTTGGGGGTGCCGTCGCTGGCCGTGTCGCTGGTGAGCAAGTCCCCCCAAGATTTTTCCACGGCGGCCTATGTCACGCGCCGGCTGGTCGAACGGCTCATGTCCCATCCTTTGTCGCAGCGGGCGGTGCTCCTGAACGTCAATATTCCCGACGTGCCGCTGCCCCGGTTGAAGGGGTATCGCGTCACGCGCTTGGGGCGGCGGCACAAGGCCGAAGCGGTGATTCCGGCGCAGAACCCGCGCGGTGAGACGGTCTATTGGATCGGCCCTGCGGGTAAGGCCGCCGAGGCAAGCGAGGGAACGGATTTTCATGCCGTGTCCGAGGGCTATGTCTCGATCACCCCCTTGCAAATGGATTTGACGCACTACGAGTTGCTGCCGGAGGTGGAGCGTTGGCTCCAGGAGACGGGCGCGCCATGAACCGGGTACCGGTGCGCTTCGATGGCATCTCGGCGCGGGCGCTCGAGCGTCTGCTCGAGAATCTGCGCCATGAGGGCATCCGCGACGAGCGGGTGCTCGAGGCGATGCGCCGCGTGCCGCGTCATCATTTCGTCGAGGAAGGGCTGCAGCCGCGTGCGTACGACGACATTGCGCTACCGATCGGCTTTCAGCAGACGATTTCCCAGCCCTATGTGGTGGCGCGGATGCTGGAGCTGCTGCTCGCCGGCCGCGAGGCGGGGCGGACGCTGGAAGTGGGGGTGGGGTGCGGGTACCAGACGGCGCTGCTCGCTCAACTCTCGCCGGAAGTCTATGGGATCGAGCGCATCCGGGCGCTGTTCGAACTCGCGCGGGAAAACCTTCGCCCGTTTCGCTTGGCGCACGTGCGCCTGAAACACGGCGATGGTATGCTGGGCCTGCCGGAAGTGGCGCCGTTCGACTCGATCGTCGTCGCCGCCGCCGCGCCCGTCGTCCCGCCGGCGCTCATCGAGCAGCTCGCCGAGGGCGGACGGCTGGTGATGCCGGTGGGCGATGCGGCGCAAACGCTGAGGGTGGTCGATCGAGTCTCTTCCGGTATCGTGATCGCGGAGCACGACCCGGTACGTTTCGTGCCTCTGTTGAATGGGGTGGGTTGAATGAATGCCGAAGGAGCCGTGAGATGACGAACGTGTGGAACCGCCGCGTGGCGTTCCTCTTGGGGTGGACGGTGGTTCTGGCTGGCTGTTCGAGCGCGGTCAAGGCGCCGGTGGCCGACCGTTCCACGGGAAGCCCATCGACCGCGTCGACGCCGGCCGCGAAGGCGCCGGAGGCGGCCTCCGGGCCGGTCTACCACGTCGTGCAGCCGGGCGAGACCTTGCGTGGCATCGCGCGGCAATACGGCGTGACGACGGAAGAGCTGATCTCCCTCAACCAGCTCTCCGATCCGAACCGCATCGTCGTCGGTCAGCGTCTGAAGATCCGCGAGGGAGCCGCGGCGGTGGCGAGCCCGGGGGCGGGGGTGCAGGTGGTGCCGGTACCGGTTGAAGGCGGGCCCGAAGCGGTGAGCGCGGCGCCGGTGGTCACCTCGCCAAAGGGAGGACGCACGGGGGCGGAAGCGACCCCTGCACCCGTCGCACCGAAAGCCGAGGACAAAGCGCCGGCGGCCGCGAGCGAGGGCTGGCAGTGGCCGGCCGACGGGCAGATTCTCACCCGATTCAACGGCACGACCGTCAAGGGGATCGACATCGGTGGCAAAGTGGGCGATCCGGTGCGCGCGGCCCTCGATGGCACGGTTTCCTATACCGGCGAGGGGATCGAGGGCTACGGGCTCATCGTCATCATCCAGCATCCCAACGATTACGTTTCGGTGTACGCCCACAACAGCAAGGTCCTCGTCAAGGAAGGCCAGCAGGTCAAGCGCGGCGAGGTGATTGCGGCCATGGGTCAGACCGGCAAGGACGTGAAGCAACCCAAATTGCATTTCCAGATCCGCAAGGCCGGACAGGCCATCGATCCGCTCAAACTCTTACCGCCACGCTGAGGAGGCGCGATGCCATGGAGGAGGAAGATGTCACCGGAGTCGGGGAGATTCCCGTTGGCGGGGAGCTGACGTGGTGGGACGACGAGGGCAGCGCCGACGAGGAGGTGCCGCCGGAGATCGCCGCCTTCGACGAAGAGGCGGCCGTCGACGATGAGCTCTTCTCGGACGTCACGCAGCGCTATCTCAACGAGATCGGCAGCTTTCCCTTGCTCTCAGCCGAGGAAGAGCGGCGGCTCGCGCAGCTCGCCAAGGAAGGGGACGAGCAGGCGCGCCGCACGATGATCGAGCGCAACCTTCGCCTGGTGGTGAGCATTGCCAAGCACTACCAGCACCGCGGACTGCCTTTCCTCGACCTGATCGAGGAGGGCAACTTGGGGTTGATGCACGCGCTGGAGAAGTTCGACCCTTCCCGAGGGTTCCGTTTTTCTACCTACGCCACGTGGTGGATCCGGCAGAACATCGAGCGGGCGATCATGAACCAGGGGCGCACGATCCGCCTGCCGATCCACGTGATGAAACGCATCAACCGGCTCTATCACGCGCGTCGGGCGGAAGCCACGGAAAACGGCGGTGAAACCCCCCAGTCGCTCGCCGAGCGCCTCGGGCGCCCCGTCGAGGAAGTCCACGAATTGCTTGCGCTGCTGGAGCCGACGGCCTCGCTCGATGCGCAGATCGACCGCGACACCGCGCGTTCTCTCGTCGAATTGGTGGCCGATGAGTCCAGCCTCAGTCCGGAAGAGCAGATCTACAACGCCGAACTCGAGGCGTTGGTGCAGCGCTGGCTCGACGCCTTGCCCCCGAAACATCGTTTCGTCGTCGTGCATCGCTACGGCCTGCGGGGCATCTTGCCCCACACGCTCGAAGATCTGTCCGATCAGATGGGGCTCACGCGCGAGCGGGTGCGCCAGATCCAGCTCGAATCCCTGCGTCGGCTGCGCCGCATGGCGCGTGAGTCGGGGCTCGACGGTCAGATGCTCTTTTCTTGACGCAGGCGCCGGCGCAGCCGGCGCAGGGCGTGTCGCATCGCGGCGGCGGCTTCATCCGCTTCCAGACGGCCACCGTAGCGGGCCGCGAGATAGGGGCGAATCACGGCGTCGATCGCATCGCGTGCTTCCGGGAAACGGTTCATCACTCGCCGGCCGTAGTCGAGTGGTCCCTCCGCGGGGGCGCGCGCCAAGCCGTGCCGTGCCATCAGACGGCAGAATCGCCGCCACTGCCGCTCCAGGGGATCGCGCGGTGCCGGCGGGCGCTGCAGCCACCAGACGAGCAGGGCGGTGAGCGCGAGCGCGATTCCCGTGGCGGCGAGCGCCCAGCCTAGGGCGCGATCCGACCTCCAGCCCAGGCGCTGCCACAGGCGATGCTGGCGTTCGGCGTCGAAACCCGCCACCCAAACGTTCCAGCCGTATTCCCAGGCTTCGAGCTGGGCGCGCAGGCGCCAGGCCCAGCGCCACTCGGGGCGCAGCAACAGGGGCAAGCCCTCGCGTTCGCCGAGTACTTCTCCCAGGGGACGTTCGGCGCGATCGGGCTGGGCGAAGGTGGTGGGATCGACGCGAACCCAGCCCCTCCGGGCGAGCCAAACTTCCACCCACGAGTGGGCATCCGCCTGGCGGATGACCCAGGTACCGTTGGCCGGATTGCGTTCCCCTCCGAGATAGCCGAGCACGATGCGGGCGGGAATTCCCGCGGCTCGAGCCATCACGGCAAACGCATCGGCGAAGTGCTCGCAGAATCCGGCGCGGGTGTCGAAGAGCACCTGGTCGGCGCTGTCGCGCTCCATGGGCGGAGGGGTCAGGGTATAGCGCAGTTGTCGCCTGCGGAAGAAGTCGGCGATGGCTTCCAGCCGGGCTTCGGGCTGGAGGTGCGCTTGGGCGATGGATTCCCCTGCTTCGCGGGTGCGCGGATTCGCCTGCGGCGGCAGGAAGGTCAAGGCGCGGATCGCGGTCGGCGTCAAAGTCTCGGGCAGCGGCTCGCCGGAGCGCGCCTCGCCCGTGAAGAGCGTGCGCTGCAGCAGCGGTTGCCGGGCACGCCAGGAACCGGTCGGAGTGCGCTCCACGTCCACCGCACCGCGCAGCACGTGGGTGCGCTCCAGGGTGAATATCCACGGCAGATCGGACGGCTCCTGCAGGCTGCGGTAGCGCACCTGAGCCGGCCCCTGCGTGGCGTCGAGCGCCGGGTTCGGCACGCGCCAGGGGGAGGGTTTCCAGCTGCGGCCGTCATAGACTTCGAGCACCGGGCCGCGCCAGTAGCGCGCGGAGGGTAGTTCTCCCTCGAGAACTTCGACGACGAAGGCGATTTCGTCGGAGCGGGCAAGGCTCGCGATGCTGCCGGCTTCCAACGTTTCGGACATCCCGGTGCGACCGGCGCGAGCGTCGGCGGGGAGCCCCCACAGCGGCCCCGGGACACGCGGCACCAGAATGAAGAGCAGCAATGCGAGCGGAATCGCCCGGACCATCGTCCTGCCGGCTTCGCGCTCGCCCTCACCGCCGGGCGGGAGTGAAAAGGGGGAGAGCGCAAGCCGGGCGCAGGCCAGCAGCGTGAGCCCGGCCCCGGCGAAGACTGCCAGCGCGTGCAGCGGCGTCTGGCCCCGCAAGAAGACGGCCGTCAGCAGAAAGAGCGTGAGCGAGGCGATCAGGCGTTCGTCCCGTTCGCTGCGCGCCTCGAGCCATTTGAGCCACACCAGCAGGGCGACGAGGGCGACGCCCGGTTCCTGGCCGAACCAGTAGCCGTACTGCCAGCGTACGCCGAGCGCGCAGGCCAGGCCCGTGAGCCACAGGCGCCAACCGGTGAGCGCCCCGGCTCCCTGGCGACGGCGCATGAACCAGACGAAGGCAAGGAGGGCGATGCCGGCCTGGATACCCGGAGGGAATTCCTCGAACTGACTCCCCAGGGCGAGCACGAGGGCGAGGGCGAGCGGGGCGGCGGCCGTGCCGGCCAGCGGCCCAGTAAGCAGGGAAAGCGCACGAAACCGCCGTGCGATCGGTGCCGGCAGGATCATGCCGCCTCCGGGGGAAAGAGAGCGAGGCGGCGCAGCACGGCGTGCAGATGGACTTCTCCCCGATCCGGCGGTATAAGGCCGTCGGGCAACTCCACGCCGAAAGCCATGCCCTGGCGATGCGCGGCAAGGACCCAAGCGCACAAGCGCGACAGGCGCGCTTCCGTCTCTCCGGCCTCCACGGTGTCGCTCCAGCGCAGTAACACGATACCTCCGCCCGGACTTTCCCGCTTGGTCAGCATGCGTGGCCCCCCGCGGGCGACGATTTTCCAGACCACGCGCCGCAGCGGTTCACCCGCCGTCCAGGGGCGGAGATCGGTGAAATCTTCCTCTCCGGGGAGAGCGGCCGGCGAAGGCGCATTCGTCCCGTCGGACAAAGACGCGGTCGCGGGCCAGGGCGGGGCTTCGGGTTCGGGGCGGGGATAGACCCAAGCCGTGGCCGCGGGCCACAGCACCGTCCAGGCGCGAAACCAGCCGAAGGGATGGCGCGTGGCGACGACGAGGCGACCAAGGCGCTGCAGGCCGCGTTGCTCGGCTTGTTGTTCGAGAAAAGCCCGAACGGATCCGGTGGAGGGGGTGAGCAGGGCACAGGCATGCGATGAAGGGGCCGTGAGTTCCAACGGACGGAAACGCGCCACCTCGGAGCGCAGCGTCACCGGCCAGCGCAGGATCGCACCGGCGAACGCGGCTCCGGGTTCGCCGACGCCGATCGTCACGCCGCGCAGGGTGGCGGCCGTGGCCGGGATCGCCACCACCGCGACGGCGGCGAGCCAGAAGACGAGGGCGTGCCCCAGTGAGAGCGAATAATTGATGGCGAGCAGCCAGAGCACGAACAGGGTGAGGGCGTAACTGGCCCCGGCCGCGGTGGGAAGAATGTAGAGGGTGCGGTGTGTGACGGTGAACGTGCCCCCGGGCGCGGCGGCGCGGCGGCGCTGCCAGCTTTCCAGCCATCCCCGCCAGGGCGCGGCGCCACGCGGGATCACGGCACGGGCACCGCGGCGAGGATGCGGGCCGCCGTTTCCTTGGCGGCCTCGCGTTCACCGCCCCGAAGTACCAGACGATGGGCGGTGGCGGCGACGAACACGGCCTGCACGTCTTCGGGCAGGGCAAACTCGCGTCCCGCGAGAAAGGCGTGGGCGCGGGCCGCGGCGAGCAGGGCAAGCCCCCCGCGCGGGCTCAAACCGAGCCGCACGCCCGGGTGCGTGCGCGTTTCCCGTACGAGCGAGAGCACGTAGTCGAGGAGCGCCTCGCGCACCGTCAGGGAACGCACGGCGGCTTGCCAGGTACGCAGCTCGGCGGCGTCCGCCAACGGGCGCAGGGCCGCCAATGCGGCAGTGCCGCCTTCACCAGCGAGCAGGCGTTTTTCCACTTCCGGCGGCGGATAGCCGATCTCCAGGCGCAGCAGGAAACGATCCAGCTCGCTCTCCGGCAAGGGGTAAGTGCCCACCTGTTCGAGGGGGTTCTGCGTGGCGATCACGCAGAACGGGTCGGGCAGGGGATGCGAGATGCCGTCGACGGTGACCTGGCGCTCGGCCATGGCCTCGAGCAGGGCGCTCTGCGTCTTGGGCGAGGCGCGGTTGAGCTCGTCGGCGAGCAGCACTTGATGGAAGATCGGACCCGGCACGAAACGCAGTTCCCGACGCACCTCGTCATACATCGACAGCCCCAGGAGGTCGGACGGCAGCAAGTCGTTCGTCCCCTGCACGCGGCCGAAGTCGAGTCCGAAGACCCGGGCGAGCGCCTGGGCCAGGGTCGTCTTGCCGACGCCGGGCAGATCTTCGAGCAGGAGATGGCCGCCGGCAAGCAGACCGGCAAGGGCCAGACGGACCGTCGCTTCCTTGCCCAAAAGCACAGATTCCAGGGTCTGGCGGATCGCGCACAGGCGTTCGAATGAAGGGCTCATCGCGGGAGATTGTCAGCCAGGAAGAAAGGCCCGATAATAGCCGATACGGACGGGCGAAGTGGAGGAGACGGCCCTGGGAGCCCGCCCGCTCAAGGAGGGGATTCCCACGATGACGATGACCGCCCTGATCACCCATCGCGATTGCGCCTTGCACGAGATGGGTTCCTATCACCCCGAATGTCCCGAGCGGCTGGCGGCGATCCAGGATCGCCTGATCGCCACCGGCCTCGACCAGTACCTCGTCTATTACGATGCGCCTTTGGCCGAGCGTGAGCACCTCCTGCGGGCGCACACTGCCGAGTATCTCGACGCCCTCATTGCCAGTGCTCCGGAGAAGGGCTTGGTGCACCTCGACCCGGACACGGCCATGAATCCGCACACCCTGCGCGCGGCGCTGCGCGCGGCCGGCGCCGGTGTGCTCGCCGTCGATTTGGTGATGAAGGGGGAAGTGGAGAACGCCTTTTGCCTCGTGCGTCCGCCCGGCCACCACGCCGAACGCGGCAAGGCGATGGGTTTTTGCTTCTTCAACAACGTGGCCGTGGCCGCGCTGCATGCGCTGGAGGCGCACGGCCTCGAGCGGGTGGCCATCGTCGATTTCGACGTGCATCATGGCAACGGGACGGAAGACATTTTTCGTGACGACCCGCGGGCGATGATGGTGAGCATTTTCCAGCACCCCTTTTATCCGTATTGCGGCACCGAGGATCCCCCCAGACACATGGTCAACATTCCGGTGCCGGCGGGAACCCGGGGAGACGCCTTCCGTCAAATCGTCTGGGACATCTGGATCCCGGCCTTGCGCGAGCACCAGCCGCAGATGATCTTCATCTCGGCGGGGTTCGACTCACATTACGAAGACGACATGGGCGGATTGGGACTCGTGGAGAACGATTATTTCTGGGTGACACAACAACTCATGGATTTGGCGAAGGAATGTGGTCACCGACGTATCGTCTCCACGCTCGAGGGTGGCTACAATCTCTCCTCGCTCGCGCGCTCCGCGGCCGCCCATATCAAGGCCCTCGCGGAAAGCTGAATCTCCGACGTACAATACGCATCTTGCGCAACTTTTTGCAGGAACCGCTCGCATGAACCGCATCACCGGCTCCCTGGTCGCCATCGTCACTCCCATGCACGAAGACGGCAGCCTCGACCAGGAGCGATTCAAATCCCTGATCGATTGGCACATTGCCGAAGGGACTGACGCCATCGTCGTGGTCGGCACCACCGGCGAATCGCCCACCGTCTCGTTCGAAGAGCACGTCGAGCTCATCCGCGTGGCCGTGGCGCACGCCGCCGGGCGCATTCCCATCATCGCCGGCACGGGGGCCAACGCCACGCGTGAAGCGATCTACCTCGCCCAGGCGGCGAAGGAGGCCGGGGCCACGGCGCATCTCTCGGTCGTGCCCTATTACAATCGTCCGACGCAGGAGGGCCTCTACCGGCATTTCCGTGCCATCGCCGAGGCGGTGGATCTGCCGATGATCCTCTACAACGTGCCGGGGCGCACCGTGGCCGATCTGGCCAACGACACGATCCTGCGTCTGGCGCAGATTCCCAACATCGTCGGCATCAAGGATGCCACCGGCAGCCTCGATCGCGCCTGCGATCTCATCGATCGGGCGCCCGAGGGGTTTCTGCTCTACTCCGGCGACGACATGACGGCGATGGCGTTCATGCTGCTCGGCGGCCACGGCACGATTTCGGTCACTGCCAACGTCGCGCCGCGCCTGATGCACGAAATGTGCGCCGCCGCGGTGGCGGGCGATGCCGTGCGGGCGCGCGAGTGCAACCAGAAGCTGGTCGGCCTGCACCGCGATCTCTTCTGCGAGGCCAACCCCATTCCGGTGAAATGGGCGCTGGCGCGCATGGGGAGAATTGCCGAAGGGATCCGCTTGCCGCTCACCCCTTTGTCTTCCGTCTACCACGACCGTGTGCGCGCTGCCCTGGCGCGTGCCGGTATCACGCTTTGATCTCTTGGAAACGACTGCATGAAGCCTTTTTTCTCACGCGAACTGGCCGGCTCGCTCGCGGCGCTGGCGGCCGTCGGCGTGCTCTCCGGTTGCAGCAGCAGCGAGCTGCTCCAAGGCAAAAAAATCGATTATCGCAGTGAGCAGAAGGTGGCACCGCTCGAGGTGCCTCCCGATCTCATCTCTCCGGCCAAGGACGACAAGTTCGTCGTGCCGACCACCGCCGGCAAGGGTGGGGCCACGTTTTCGGCCTACGTTGCCGAGCGCAACGCCCCCAAGGACGCTTCCCAGCGCGAGGTGCTGGTCGAGCCGAAGGCGGGCATGCGTATCGAGCGCGCCGGCACACAGCGCTGGCTCGTGGTCGAAGGCACACCCGACGCGGTTTGGCCGAAACTGCGGGATTTCTGGCTCACGATGGGTTTTTCGCTGGCAGTCGATCGGCCCGACATCGGCGTGCTCGAGACCGACTGGGCGGAGAACCGGGCGAAGATCCCGCAAGACTTCATCCGCAATACGCTCGGCAAGCTCGTCGACAGTATCTACTCCACGCCCGAGCGTGACAAATTCCGCATGCGCATCGAACCGGGCAAGCGTCCCGGTGAGATCGAGATCTACATCTCGCACCGTGGCATGCAGGAAATCTATCCGAGCGAGGCCAAGGATCGCACGATCTGGCAGCCGCGGCCACCCGATCCCGATCTCGAAGCCGAGATGCTGCGCCGCCTCATGGTCTATCTCGGCGTGAAGGAAGAGCAAGCGCAGCAGATGCTGGCGCAGGCCCAGCCCAACCAGCGCGCGCGACTCGAGACCGACGGCAACGTCGCCCGCCTCGTGGTCGACGACAACTTCGACCGGGCCTGGCGGCGTACGGGCCTGGCGCTCGACCGCATCGGGTTCACCGTCGAGGATCGCGATCCGGCGAAGGGAGTTTATACCGTGCGCTACCTCGATCCGGACGTCGATACCGGCGAGAGCAAAGGGTGGTTCTCGCGCCTCGCGTTCTGGAAGGGCAGCGACAAGCCGCAGCAGAATTCGCAATACCGCGTGCGCGTGCAAGGGCAGGGCGACACGGCGGTGGTGCAGGTGCTCACACCCGACAGCCAGCCGGATACCTCGAAGACGGCCAAGCAGATCCTCGAGCTGCTCTACGAAGAGCTGAAGTAAGGCCGATGGATCGGGTCCGCATCGAATCGCTCGACCTCGAGGGTCGCGGCGTGGCGCACGTCGAGGGCAAGGCCGTCTTCATCGAAGGGGCGCTGCCCGGCGAGCTGGTCGAGTTCACCGTAGTGCGGCGCCGTCCGAGCTACGAGCTGGGGCGGCTCACGCGAGTGGTTCGTCCCTCCAGCCAGCGCATCGCGCCGCGTTGCCCGCACTTCGGCGTGTGCGGCGGCTGCGCCCTGCAACACTTCGAACCGGCGGCACAGGTGGCGGCCAAGCAACGGGTGCTGGAAGACGCGCTGTGGCACATCGCTCGCGTGCGTCCCGCCCGGCTGCTCGCACCGATCCACGGGCCTTACTGGGGCTACCGTAGCCGCGCGCGCATCGGGGTGCGCTTGGTGCCGAAGAAAGGCGGCGTGCTCGTGGGGTTTCGCGAGCGCAAGAGCAGCTACATCGCCGACATGACGCGCTGCGAGATCCTGCCGCCGCACGTCTCGGCGTTGCTGCCGACGCTGCGCACCCTCATCGGTGAGCTTTCTTGCCCCGACCGCATCCCCCAGCTGGAAGTGGCGGTGGGGGACGACGGGACCACCGTCCTCGTCTTTCGCCATCTGGTGCCGTTGCTGCCGGTCGATTTGGAGGCGCTCCGTGCCTTCGGGGCGCAGCACGGGGTGCAGGTGTGGTTGCAGCCGAAGGGGCCGGATTCGATCGTCCCGCTCTTTCTCGGCGAGGGGCGGCCTCTGGCCTACCGGTTGCCCGAGTTCGGCCTGACGCTGCGGTTCACGCCCACCGATTTCACCCAGGTGAACGTGACCGTCAACCGCTTGCTGGTGCGCCGCGCGATCGATCTGCTCGAGCCGCGCGCCGGGGAGCGCATCGCTGATTTCTTCTGCGGGCTGGGGAACTTCAGCCTGCCGATCGCCCGCCGGGGCGCGCAGGTGCTGGGCATCGAGGGTTCGGAGGCGCTGGTGGCGCGCGCTCTGGAAAACGCGCACACGAACGGCCTGGCCGAACGTTGCCGGTTCGATGCCGCCAACCTCTTCACCGTCACGCCCGACAGCCTCGCCGCGCTCGGTGCCTTCGACAAGTGGCTGGTGGATCCGCCGCGCGACGGGGCGATCGAGCTCGTCAAGGCGATCGATCCGGCCCGGGGGCCGCGCCGCATCGTCTATGTCTCGTGCAATCCGGCCACGCTCGCGCGCGACGCAGCGGTGCTGGTGCATGAGAAGGGCTATCGGCTGGAATCGGCCGGGGTGGCGAACATGTTCCCGCACACGGCGCACGTCGAGTCGATCGCGCGCTTCGAGCGGGTGGGCTGAGGGCGGATCGTGCGCAAGAACGAGGGAGGATGGCGGCACGCGCTCGTCGCCTTCGTCTATTCTTGGCAAGGATTGCGTGCGGCCTGGCGCCATGAGATCGCATTCCGCCAGGAGGTGATCATCTTCCTGTGTGCCGTGCCGGCGGCGTTCTGGCTGGGCAGGAGCGCCGCCGAACGGGGGCTGCTGCTTGCCGCGACGCTGGCGGTGCTCGCCGTCGAGGTCCTCAATTCCAGCTTGGAATCCCTGTGTGACCTCGTCTCACCGCAGCACCATCCGCTTGCCGGCCGCGCCAAGGACTTGGGGAGTGCGGCGGTGCTGCTCACCATCCTGTGTGCCGTGCTCATTTGGGGCGGGGTGCTGTGGGATCGTTTCGTTCCTTGAGCTAGTTCGAGGGTAGGTCGATCGCGCGGGCGAGCTCGGCCACCAGGGCATTGCGCCGCTCGGGTGCTTCGAGAATCCCGCCGCGGATGAGGAAGGTGTCTTCGGCACGTTCCCCCAGCGTATCGATGCGCGCCATGTCGATGGCGATGCCGTGGCGCGCGAGCGTGCGCACGATCTTGTAGAGCAGTCCCGGCTGGTCGACGGCGGTCACGCTCAGCACGTAGTGCTGGCCGCGCTCGTCCGGACGCAAATGGATTTGGGGCGGGAAAGGGAAATGGCGGACGAGGCGCGGCAGGCGCCGTGCGCCGAGATCGGGCTCCGGCGGGGGGCCTTGCTGCATCAGCCGCCGGGGGAGTTCATATTCGAGCAAAGGCAAAAGTTCGCGCGCCGGAAGGTCGTCCGGAGCCTGCAACACGAAGCTGTCGAGCGCATGGCCGGCATGGGTGGTGTGGATTTTCGCTTCCCAGACGTCCAACCCCAGCTGGGCGAGACCGGCGATGAGCCGCAAGAGTAGCTCGGGAGCGTCGCGGGTATACACCATGAGCTGGATACTGCCGGCATCGGGCAGCAGCCGGGCGCGCACTACCGGCTCTTCCTGTTGGAAACGGCCGTAGAGGATGCGGGTATGCCATGCGATCTCTTCGGCGGAGTGTCGCAGGAAGTAGGCGGTGTCGAGCGTGCGCCAGAAAGGGGTCTCGGCTTCCGGCCGCAGGCCGTAGAAGCGCAGCAGCCGGCGGGCGTCTTCGAGCCGGGCGGTGAGCGGATCGTGCGCGAGGCCCTGGCGGCGCTGGCGCAGATGGCGGCGCGTCGTCTCGAACAGATCCTGCAGTAAGCGCTCTTTCCACGGCGTCCACACTTTCGGACTGGTGCCGCGGATGTCGGCGTGGGTGAGCAGATAGAGGGCGATGAGGCGACGTTCGTCCCCCACGAGCGTGGCGAAGCGCGCCACCACCTCCGGATCGCTGATGTCTTCTTTTTGCGCGGTGCGCGACATGTCCAGGTGATGGCGCACGAGCCAGACGACGAGTTCGGCCTCTGGCGCAGCGAGCCGGTGTTCGCGGCAGAATCGTTCGGCCTCCTGAGCACCGATGAGGCAGTGATCGCCCCCTCGTCCTTTGCCGATGTCGTGGAAAAGCGCGGCGAGGTAGAGCAACCAAGGCTGTCCGAACTCGAACATCAGCGCATTCATCGCCGGATATTCGTGCGCATGCTCTCCCATGGTGAAGCAGCGCAAGTTGCGTACGACCATCAGCGTGTGGGTATCGACGGTGTAGGCGTGGTAGAGGTCATACTGCATCTGGCAGATGATGCGCCGCCAGGGAGGGAGGTAGCGTGAGAGAATGCCGAACTGATTCATCCGCCGCAGACCATGCACGATGCCGCGGCGTTGTTTCAGGAGGTCGAGGAAGAGCGCCTGGTGGCGGGGCTCGAGGTGATAGGCCTCGTCGATGAGCTCGCGGTGCGCCCAGAGCAACCGCAGGGTGCGGGCGGTGAGGTCGGTGAGCTCGCTTCTTTGCGCGAGCAGCAGGAAGACTTCGAGCAGTGCCTCGGGGTGACGCAGAAAAACGTCCTCGCTCACCACATCGAGCCGGTCGCCCCGCTGCTGGAATCGCTCGTTGATGGGGAAGGGCAGGCGCTGGCGCTCGGGGAAGAGGGCTTCGGCGAAGGTAGCCATGAGGATGGCATTGACCTGCAGCACCTGTTTGGCGGTGAGGTAATAGCGCCGCATGAAGACTTCGGCCGGGCGACGACCCTCGCGCCCGGGAATACCCAAGCACTGTGCGAGTTTCTCTTGGTGATCGAACAGCAGACGATCTTCGGCACGGCGTGCGAGCAGGTGCAGGTGGATGCGTACGCGGACGAGAAAGCTCTGGCAGTGTGACAGCGCTTGCGCTTCGGCGGCAGTGAGCAGCCCTTTGGTAGCGAGCGCAGCCCAACCGCCACGGTAACCGAGCGCCCGGGCGATCCAGATGAGGAGCTGGAGGTCGCGCAATCCGCCGGGGTGTTCCTTGCAATTGGGCTCGAGCGCGAAGGGCGAGCCGAGCATGCGGGCGTGGCGCTGCTCTTGCTCTTGGCGCTTGGCTTCATAGAAGGCGCGCGGATCGAGCCAAGCGCGGTAGCGTTCGCGGAACGTGCGATGGAGGGTGCGCGATCCAGCCACCAGGCGCGATTCGAGGAGCGTCGTGGCGACCGTGATGTCCTCATCGGCGAGCGCGAGCGACTGCTCGATCGTGCGCACGCTCGCCCCGACCTGCAAGCCCACGTCCCACAGCGCCGCCACGAGCGTGTGCACCCGTGCCTCGTCTTCGGCATCCGCCGTTTGGGCCAGCAGGATGAGGACGTCGATGTCGGAGTGGGGATAGAGTTCGCCGCGGCCGTAGCCGCCCACGGCCAGGAGCGCTGCGCCGCGCGGCAAGGGATGGGTTTCGAGCAGGCGACGCAGGGTTTCGTCGACCAGATGCGCATGGTGCGCGAGGTAACGCGTCGGGGAGAGGGTAGATTCGAGAAAGGCGCGTGCGAGCGCTTCGCGCCCGTTGGCGAGTTCATCCTTGAGAGGGGCGAGGTTCTCAGCCGATGAAACCATGGTCAAAACGCTCGCGCACGATTTCGGGTGGCGGCGGACAGCCAGGCGAGACGGTGAGCACTTCCACGCCGGTGTCGGTGACCAGCACCGCGTGTTCCCATTGTGCCGAGAGGCTGCGATCCTTGGTGATGACGGTCCAACCGTCGGGCAACACCGAGGTGGCCGCGCGTCCGGCGTTGATCATCGGCTCGATGGTGAAGATCATGCCGGGTTTGAGTTCGATGCCGGTGCCGGCTTTGCCGTAGTGCAGCACCTGCGGGTCTTCGTGGAACTTGCGCCCCACGCCATGGCCGCAGTATTCGCGCACCACGGAAAATCCGTGGCGCTCGGCGTGGCGCTGGATGGCGGCGCCGATGTCGCCCAAGCGCGCGCCGGGGCGTACCTGGGCGATGCCCAGCCACATGCACTCGAACGTCACCTCCACCAGCCGTTTGGCGAGGATGCTCGTCTCGCCGCCGACGATGAACATGCGGCTGGTATCACCATGCCATCCGTCCTTGATGACGGTGATGTCGATGTTGAGGATGTCGCCTTTCTTCAGTTTCTTCGGCGCGGGGATGCCGTGGCAGACGACGTGGTTGACCGAGGTGCAGATCGACTTGGGGTAGGGTCGGCTACCGCCGCCGGTGTAGTTGAGCGGCGCCGGGATGGTGCCCTGGACGTTGACCATGTAGTCGTGGCAGAGCCGGTCGAGTTCTTCCGTGGTCACGCCCGGCTGCACGTAGGGGGCGATGTAGTCGAGCACTTCGGCGGCCAGGCGCGAAGCGACGCGCATCTTTTCGTGGTCTTCGGGATTGGTGTAGATGGCCATCGTTGGTTCGTTTCCGGTCAGACGCCCTGTTTGAGCGAGGCTTCGATGAAGTCGTCGAGATCGCCGTCGAGCACGGCTTGGGTGTTTCCTACCTCGTAGCCGGTGCGCAGGTCCTTGATGCGCGACTGATCGAGCACGTAGGAGCGGATCTGGTGTCCCCAGCCGATGTCGCTCTTGCTCTCTTCGAGTTTTTGCTGCTCCTCGCGGCGCTTGCGCAATTCGTGCTCGTAGAGGCGGGCGCGCAGCATGGACATGGCCGCGGCCTTGTTCTTGTGCTGCGAGCGGTCGTTCTGACATTGCACGACGATGCCGGTGGGTAGGTGGGTGATGCGCACGGCCGAGTCGGTCCGGTTGACGTGCTGCCCGCCGGCGCCCGAGGCGCGGTAGGTGTCGATGCGCAGATCCGCCGGGTTGATCTCGATCTCGATGGAGTCGTCGACTTCGGGGTAGACGAAGACCGAGGCGAAGCTGGTGTGCCGTCGGGCGTTGGAGTCGAACGGGCTTTTGCGCACCAGGCGGTGGATGCCCGTCTCGGTGCGCAGATGCCCGTAGGCGTAGGGGCCGGAGACCTTGATGGTCGCGCTCTTGATGCCGGCCACTTCTCCTTCGGATTCTTCGAGCAGTTCGGTCTGGAAGCCTTTGCGTTCGCAGTAGCGCAAGTACATGCGCTCGAGCATCGCCGCCCAGTCCTGGGCTTCGGTGCCGCCGGCGCCGGCCTGGATCTCGATGAAACAGTTGCCCGGATCCATCGGGTCGGAGAACATCCGGCGCAGTTCGAGCTCGTGCAGCTTCGCATCCAGCGCGTCGACTTCGGGGATGAGCTGCTCGAGCGAGGATTCGTCGTTTTCTTCCTTGGCGAGCTCGAAGAGTTCGGCGAGCGCCTGGGCCGAGTCGGCCACTTCGTCGAGCGTCAGGACGATGTCTTCGAGTTCGCGCTTTTCCTTGCCGAGTTTTTGTGCCTGCTCGGGGTCGTTCCACACCGCCGGGTCTTCGAGTTCGCGGTTGACTTCTTCGAGCCGGCTTTTCTTCTCGGCGTAGTCAAAGATACCTCCGTAGGTCGGCGCCGCGCTCGGCGAGACCATGGATTCGGGCTTCGAGTTCGTTGATCGCTTGGGCGTCCATCGTTTCTCCTGGGAAATGGGGAAAAATTTTGCTCGGGGATTATACGCTGCCGACTTCGACCCCGGCTGGGCGGGCGAGTTCGATCTGCAATCGCAGCCGCTCGACGCCGTTCCACGCGTCGCGTATGGGGCGGTAGGCGAGCTCGACCTCGGAGGGCAGCGGTTCGGCATGGCCGAAGAAGATCGCCTCGCACGATTGGCGGGCCCGGCGCAGCTTGAGCTGCAGGTGCGATTCCTTGAGGAGGCGCTGTTCGGTGACCGTGAAAGCGTCGAGAAAGACCGGCGGGGGAAAACCCTGTCCCCAGACTTCGCCCTCGAGCTTGCCGACGGTGGCGAGCGTGAGCGCTTCGAGCGGAAGCGACCCGTCGGTGGGCAGCTCCGCCACGCCCAGAGCTTCGGTGCCGATCGTGTGCGCCGCCTCTTCGAAGGCCTGCTCGAAGCGGGCGAGGTCAGCGGCGCGCAGGGTCACCCCGGCGGCCATGGCGTGTCCGCCGAAGCGCAGCAACAGCCCGGGGTGTTTCTTGCTGATCCAGTCCAGCGCATCGCGCAAGTGTAGTCCGGGGACGGAGCGCCCGGAGCCCTTGAGCAGATCTTCATCGCCCGGAGCGAAAGCGAAGACGGGGCGATGGTAGCGCTCCTTGATGCGCCCGGCGACGATGCCGATCACGCCTTGATGCCACTCGGGGTGGAAGAGCGTGAGCGTGGCGCGTCCCTCGAGCGTGAGGGCATCGAGCGCGAGCTCGGCCTGCTCGCGCATCTGCGCTTCGATCCCGCGCCGTTCCCGGTTGATGTCTTCGAGTCGCTGGGCGAGTTCCAGCGCGCGGCTTGGGTCGTCTTCGAGCAGGCAGGCAATGCCCAGGCTCATGTCTTCCAGTCGTCCGGCGGCGTTGAGGCGGGGGCCGAGAAAGAATCCCAGATCCTGGGCGGTGGCGCGGGCGGGGTCTCTCCGAGCCACCTGGAAGAGGGCACGTATTCCCGGTTGCATCCGGCCGGCGCGGATGCGGCTCAGTCCCTGGGTGACGAGGATGCGGTTGTTGTGATCGAGCCGTACGACGTCGGCCACCGTCCCCAAGGCGACGAGATCGAGGAGCTGCGCGAGATTGGGTTCGGGGCGGGCTGCGAACGCGCCGCGCTGGCGCAGCTCGGCGCGCAGGGCCAGCATCACGTAGAAGACGACCCCCACGCCGGCGATCGCCTTGCTGGGGAAGTCGCAGCCGGGCTGATTGGGATCGACGATGGCGTCGGCTTCGGGCAAGACGTCGCCGGGAAGGTGGTGGTCGGTGATCACGAGGCTCATGCCGAGCGCGCGGGCGGCCGCGGCCCCCTCGACGCTGGCGATGCCGTTGTCGACCGTGATGAGTACGTCCGGTGCGAAACGTTCGGCCGCGAGCGCCACGATTTCGGGTGAGAGCCCGTAGCCGTAGGTGAAGCGGTTGGGGACGAGGAAATCGGCCCGGGCCCCCAGGGCGCGCAGCGCGCGTACGGCCACGGCGGTGGCGGTGGCGCCGTCGCAGTCGTAGTCGCCGACGACCACGATGCATGCCTGTGCTTCGATCGCGTCGGCCAACAGCTCGGCCGCCTCGCGCGTGCCTTTCATCGCTTCGGGCGGCAGAAGGCGTGTGAGCGCCGTGTCGGTCTCGGCGGGGTGTTCGATGCCGCGGGCAGCGTAGAGGCGGGCGAGCAGGGGGTCGATGCCGGCTTCGAGCAGTCGCTCCAGGGCACGGCGCGGCGTGGGGCGGACGATGGGACGGGGGGTCATTGGGCGGTTTCCTCCAGCAGCCGCGCGAGCGTATGCGGGCGGCGAAAAAGGCGGCGCAAAGGAGCGAGGCGGCGGCGCGATGGGGTGATCTCCAGGTGCACGCTCGCCTTGTCCCCCGGCAGCACGAGCGAGAGGCACGGCAGGCGGGCTTCGAACCCGGCGAGCCAGTCGCGATCGAGCGCGGCGAGGGCCATGCGCCAGGCGGTGAGATCGAGCCGGCGGCAAGGGACTTCGGTGGCATCGAGGAGCGCCACGTCGAACGCCTGGCCCGGATCGCGTTCGGCGAGCACGAGGTCGTGGCCGGCGGCGCTCGCCCAGCCGCGCGCGAGGGGATCGAGCGTATCCATGCCGAGCACGCGGCGCAAAGGGACGGCGTTCGCCGCGGGTTGTTCGTTGCCCCACAGCCACAGCGAATCGAGGGTGGGCCACCCCCGGCGGCGGCGTTCGGCATTGAGGGGATGTGCATGCAGCCAGACCTGGATTTCGTTCATCAAGCGTCGCCAGCGCCGGGCGTCTTCCCCTTGGGGTAAAAGGAGGTCGAGCGAGCGGCCGGAGGCTTCGTCGAGCGGGGTGAAACGCACCCCCCAGGCAGGAGCGGCAAGCCGCAGATATCCGCGCTGCGGCGTGGCGAGCTCGAATCCCAGGATCCACTCTGGAGCGAGCTGTGTGAGCCAGGCGGAGAGATCGGAGGCCAGGGCAGCGGCTTCTTCAGGGTTGAGTCCGGCTTCGCCCGGTTCGGTAACGACGATGCGATCGCGCGCGAGCGTCAGCGTCACCGGGTCGGCACACAAGAGGAACCCGTCGGCGGAAGGCGGCACCCCTGTTTTACCTCTCCAGCGCAGCTCGGCGAGCGGGGCCGGTGCCGGTCCCAGTACGGAGGCAAGCGTTTCGCGGTATGATCGCGGCGATTCGCGACGGCAGGCGCCCACGGCGAGCCAGCGTTCGAGCGTGGGATGCGCAACGCCGTCGAGCAGGCCATGCGCGCCGGCATTGGGCCAGAGCAAGCCCGGGAGGACGACGGTCGGAATCATGGGGGCGATTGTACCGTCGACGACGTACCCCACGGAAAACGGAAAAGGAACGATGTACGAATGGTTCATCGGCTGGCGCTATACGCGCCGGCAACGCGGCACGCGCACGCGCAACGCGTTCGTGTCGTTCATCTCGCTGGTCTCCATGCTGGGTCTGATGCTGGGCGTGGCCGCCCTCATCGTGGTGCTGTCGGTGATGAACGGTTTTCAGGACGAACTGCGTCATCGCATCTTGGGAGTCGCTTCGCACATCGAGGTCACGGCCCAGAGTGGCATGCTCGAAGAATGGCCGGCGGTACTCGACCGGGTGCGCCGTCATCCGGAGGTGCTCGGGGCGGCACCCTTCATCCAGGAACAGGCGATGGTGAGCGGCAACGGCCGCGTGCAAGGAGTGGGCGTACGGGGCATCGAGCCCTCGCTCGAGCGTGGCGTCGCCCAGTTCGACGATTATCTGCGGGCGGGCAGCCTCGATGCCTTGCAGCCTCATTCCTATGGGATCGTGCTGGGCACGGATCTGGCCCGACGCCTGGCCGTGGGGCTGGGGGACGAGGTGACGCTGATCGCACCCACGGCCACGGCAACCCTGGCGGGTGTCATGCCGCGAGTGCGCGCCTTTCGCGTGGTCGGACTCTTCGAATCCGGCATGTATGAATACGACTCGGGGCTGGTGCTGGTGCATCTGCGCGATGCCCAGGCGCTCTATCGCTACGGCGAGGCGGTTACCGGAGTGCGCCTGAAAGTGCGCGACCTCTTCGCCGCCCCGGCCGTGGTGCGTCAACTCGCCCCGACGCTGCCCGCCGGCCTGTGGCTGCGCGACTGGACGCAGACGCACGCCAATTTCTTCCGGGCAGTGCAGCTGGAAAAAACGATGATGACCCTCATCCTCTTTCTCATCGTGGCGGTGGCCGCGTTCAACATCGTCTCGACCCTGGTGATGGCGGTGCAGGACAAGACCGCCGACATCGCCATTCTGCGCACCCTCGGCGCCAGCCCGGCTTCCATCATGGCGATTTTCATCGTGCAGGGCACGACCATCGGCGTGCTGGGGCTGACGGCGGGGCTCGCGCTGGGGCTCGCGATCGCGCACCACCTCGACGTGGTGGTGCCGGCGCTCGAACATCTCACCGGGGCAACCTTGTGGAACAAGGAGATCTACTTCCTGAGCGAGCTGCCCTCGAAGGTGCTCGCTGCCGACGTGCTGCGCGTGCTCACCGGTTCTTTCGTGCTCACCCTCCTCGCCACCCTCTATCCCAGCTGGCGCGCTTCGCGCCTGCAACCGGCCGAGGCGCTGCGCCATGAGTGAGACGACGATGCCCGACGCTCCGGTGCTGCAGGCGCAGGGGCTGAGCAAGGTGTACCTCGACGCGGGCGCACCGCTCACCATCCTCGAGGGCGTGGATTTGTCGGTGCAGGCTGGCGAGCGGGTGGCCATCGTCGGCGCCTCGGGCTCTGGCAAGAGCACCTTGTTGCACCTGCTCGGCGGGCTTGATCGGCCAAGCAGCGGAGAAGTACGCTGGTCGGGACAGACGGTGTTCGCGCTCGACGAGGCGGCACGCGGGCGGCTGCGCAATGCCATGCTCGGTTTCGTCTATCAATTCCATCATCTGCTGCCGGAATTCACCGCGCTCGAGAACGTGGCACTGCCATGGATGATCCGGCGCCGGCCGAAGGCTGAGGCCTTGGAACGGGCCCGGGCGCTGCTGTGTGAAGTCGGGCTGGAGGCACGCCTCGCGCATTTCCCGTCCCAGCTCTCGGGCGGAGAGCGCCAACGCGTGGCGATCGCCCGGGCGCTGGTCACCGAGCCACTCTGCCTGCTCGCCGATGAGCCCACCGGCAACCTCGACCGGACGAACGCCGAGCGCGTCTTCGAATTGCTGCTCTCGCTCACCCACACGCGCGGCATGGCGCTGGTGGTCGTCACCCACGACGAGCGCCTGGCCGCCCGGCTCGACCGCCGGCTCGTGCTGGAGGCGGGGCGGCTGTACGAATCGGGATAAATTGCTCAGATCAATTCAATGATCTTTTCTCCTCGTGTCAGAGCGTCGATGATGTGCGGAATCAGTGGCTCGAGCCATTGGAGTAATGCTCGGTGATCCGCAAGACGGGATGATCACTTTGACGTGCTGCGTATTCGAGGGCGGCGGTAATATCTTCGTCTTCGAGATAAGGATAATCCTGAAGGATTTCTTCACGCGAAACGCCCGCGGCGAGCAATTCGAGGATGTCTTTGACCCGTACGCGCAGGCCGCGAATGCAGGGTTTGCCGCCGCAGACGTTCGGATCGATGGTGATGCGATGTAATTGGCTCATCTTTCTCTCATCTTCGTGATTCGGCAGGATACGTTTGAATCAGAGCCGCAAGGGAACCTCAGGGCGAGGAGCGATCGAGCAGAAATTCCTCGACGATGGCGATCTGTTCCCGATCCATCAGCGCCGGGGCGTGGCCGACGCCGGGGATCTCGACCAGCTTGGCGCGCGGGCCGCGGCGGGTCATCGCTTCGGCGGTCTCGTGTGTGAGGAGGTCCGATTCGGCGCCGCGCAGCACCAGGGTAGGGCAGCGGATGGCGTCCCAGAGTGCCCAGAGATCGACGTCGAGTGCCGGCTGCGTCTGGAAGGGGACGGCGATGCCCGGGTCGTAGCGCAGCACCCAGCGGCCGTCCACGTCCTGGCGCACCGAATGCAGGGTGAGGTGTCGCCACTGCGCGTCCTTGAGCGGCCCGAAAGGGGCGTGGATGCGCCGCAGGTAGGCTTCGGCCTCTTCCAGCGTGGCGAAGTGCGGTGTTTCGGCCACGTAGCACCCGATGCGTTCGAGCGAGGCGGCCGGGAGCACGGGACCCACGTCGTTGAGCACGAGCTTGTCGATCGGACTCATGGGTTGCGCGGCGAGCGTCATGCCGATCAAACCCCCCATGGAGGTGCCCACCCAGTGCAGAGTCTTGGGCCGGATCTTGCCAAGCAGGGTGAGCATGTCCGAGACATAGAGCGGGATCGCGTAGTCGGTCTTCACCGTGAGCCAGTCGGAGAGCCCGCGGCCAACTATGTCAGGGCAGATGACCCGGTAATAGGGGGCGAGTGCGCGGGCGAGTTCGTCGAAATCGCGTCCGGTGCGCGTGAGACCATGCACGCACAGCAGCACCCGGGGATTGCGGGGATCACCCCATTCGTAATAGACCATGCGGTGGATGCCGTGCGGGCCGACGCACATGATGTGATCGGTGCGCATTTCAGTGGGATGGTCGGTGCGGGGCGGTGCGGATGTACTCTCGGAAGTGCGTGAGGCGGAGCGCGCGCCGGTAAGCCAGCGCTTGGCGCGTTCGATCCAATGAGCAAGATTCATGGGGATGGCTCCTCTTCTTCGCAGGAAGGGTCTTGCCATACAGAATACCAGTAGCGCCGCGTTTCTGCCCGGTGAGTTCGCACGCTCAAGCCCTCGGTCGCGAAGAAGGCCGTGACCGCGCCGTCGCGGTCGCTGCGCCACGCCTGCGCCCCGGCCCGCCGCCAGGCCGAGGCCACGCCGCAGTCCGGATGGTGAAAACGGTTGCGGTAACCAGCGGCGTAGACGACGTGGCGCGCGCCGGTGGCGGCGATCCACTTCGGCGAGGAGCTCGTTTTGCTGCCGTGGTGCCCGGCCACGACGAGCTCGGCGCGCAGCGCCTGCGCCGGCAGGGTGGCGAGCAGATGGCGTTCGCCGCGCTGCCCCAGGTCGCCCGGTACGATCGCCGCCCCGCCGGCCGCCTCCACGCGCAGCACACAGGAGGCGTCGTTGTCTCCGCGCCCTTTCCAGGGATCGGCAAGGTCGGGATGGAGGATGGCAAAGCGCACACCGTCCCATTCCCAGCGATCGTCGCGGCTGCAGGGTAGTGCCAGCGGAGGCAGCGCCGCCAGGCGGGCTTCGTCCATGCCGCCGGCGCGCACGGAGGTCACGGGGACTGCCCGCGCGAGCGCAGGCCAGCCGCCCACGTGGTCGTTGTCCGGATGCGAGAGGATGACCCGATCGAGCCGGCGAACGCCTTGGGTGCGAAGATAGGGGACGAGCACGCGGCTGCCGGCGTCGAACCCGCCTTGCCGGGGGCCGGTGTCGAAGACGAGATCGTGCGCGGCGGTCTGCACGTGTACCGCCAGCCCCTGTCCGACGTCGAGCACCGTGAGGCGCGCCTCTCCCGGTCCCGGGCGCGGCGGCTGCCAGAAAAGGATCGAAGCGATTCCGACGAGACCGATCGATCGGGCCGGCGTGCCGCGCGGCAGCAGCATCCAAGCGATCGCGACGGTGGCGGCGAGCACCACCGGCCAGGGAGGTGGCGGCAGGATCAGCATCGCACCGGGCAGCGCCGCGCAGAAACGCAGCACCGCTTCGAGCGCATCGACGCTCGCATCGAACGCCCCTACGAGAAAGCCGGCCGGGAATGCGAGCACCAGCAGCGCGAGCGGCGTGACCACCCAGCTCACCCAAGGAATGGCCACCAGGTTGGCGAGGGTACCGAGCGCGGCGACGCTGCCGAACCATCCGAGCACCACCGGCGCGAGCAGAAGGGTGAGGCGCCATTGCACTGTGACGAGTTCTCGTCCCACGGCAAGCAGCGGCTGGTACCGGGGCGGAGGGGTTTCTGGCGATGCCGATTCAGATCCTGCCGGATCCTTTGCCGACGGTGAACCATAGACGATGAGCGCCCCCATGGCGAGGAAGGAAAGCCAGAAACCGGGCGCGCCCACCGCCCAGGGATCGAAGACGAGCACCGCCCACAAGCTCAGCATCAGCACCGTCCAGCCAGAGACGAAACGGCCGGTGAAGAGCGCGCCGGCCGCCGCCACCAGCATCACCACCGCCCGCTGCGTCGGCACTTCCATGCCCGAGAGCGCGGCATAGGCGAGCGCCGCGAGCACGCCGGCGACCAGCCCCACCTGTCGCGCCGGTACGCGCAGCAGACGATCCGGATCGCGTCGCCACAGCGCCGCCGCGATACCCCCGGCGAGCACCGCCACCAGCGTCACGTGCAGGCCGGAGATGCTCACCAGGTGCGCCGTACCGGTCGCCGCGATCGTCTGCCAGGATTCTTCGTCGAATCCCCGCATCTCGCCGATCGCCAGTGCCCCCAGCCAGTCGGCGTGGCGCGAACCCGCGCGTTCCAGCCGTTGCCTTGCCGCCTCGCGCCAGCGCTCCAGCCCCACCCGTGGCGTCCACAGGGTGCCGGGAAGGGCCGTGGGCGTCGCCGTCACCCGGCCGGTGGCACCGATACCGCGGGAAAACCAGAAAAACTCACGATCGAAGACGCCAGGATCGGCGAGTCCGTGCGGCGGGCGCAGGGTTACCCGCAGCCGCCAGCGCGAACCGGGTTGCCAGAATGCGTCGGGGAAGGTCGGGGCATTGCGCGCCGCCGGGGCGAGCAGCCACAGAGCGGACGGAACGCCCGCCGGAGCCTTATCGACGGCGAAGGCGAAACGGCGGCCGACCTCATCGGCCGCCCCCAGAGCGCGCACGTAGCCCTCGACGTCGAGCTCACGCTCGGCGAGCGCCTCCGGCAGGCGATCGGCCAAGCGCTGCGCGCTGCGCCAGCCACTCGAAGAAAAAGCGAGCAGCACGGCGGCGAGCAGGATCAGCCCGTGCGTGCCCAGATTCGGCGCCTCGGGCGCTTCGCGCCAGCGCCGCCAGCCCAGAGCGAAGGCGAATACCCCGCCAAGGAACAGGGCTGCCAACGCCCCTCGGCCCGGCAACGCCGGCAGCAGGTGCAGCATGGCGCAACCGAGCAGCCAGCCGGGCGCGAGCGTGGCGATCACGGCCGCTCATCCCGCCGCTCAATGCAGGTAGCGCGGACCCGACGGCGTGTGATTGGGATTGTCGCCCTCGTCCTCTTCTTGGGCGGGCAGCTCGGCGTGCACCAATTCACCCTCGGCATTGGGAAAGAGCGGCGCACCGCAATCCTCGCAGAATTCGAGCGGCAGGGTGCGGCGTAGGGTCACGATATCGTGGATGCCGACCGCCTTGAGGGTCTCCTGGATCTGCCGCTCCGCCTCGGCTTCGGTCTCGTCGGCGCCCAGCAAAGGCCAGGGAATGCCGTGTACCACTTGGCCGCCATGCTTGAGCGCGAGCCCGATGCGGTATTCGAATTCGCCCTGGCTTTCGCAGGGGGCGATCACGGCGCGCAAGTGACTCGCGGCAATGTCGGCCTCGGCGGCGAGGAAGGCGATCGCGGCATGAATCGCGAAGGGGCGGGCGTCACGGTTCGCCTTGCGTGAGGCAGTAAAATAGGCATCGGGCAATTCGGGCTCGGTGCCACAGCCGGGCATGATTTGGGTGAGCACCGGTCCGGCCTGCTTGCGCCATTGGGCAAACGCGAAATCCCGGTCCCCCTCCGCTTCCTGCCAGGTGAAGATGGGACCTTCTTTGGGCACCGCGGCGGCGACCAGAACGTAGCGGATGTCGGACAGGAAAACGGCCGACTCGGGCAGCGCGTCGCGATCGACGGCGTGATCGCGCTCGGCAAGCGCATCCTTGCCCGCGGCTTGCAACCAGCGCCGCGTGGCGACGAACCCCTGGGGCAACTGGTCCGGGCTGAAGAGGTAGTCGAAGAGCGCGAATTTCACCCCGGCGGCGAAAATGTGCGCCCCCAGATGCACGCGCAGATTCTCGCGCACCGCCTGGGGAATGGGGCGGGCGGGAATCTGGAAACGCGACCAGGCAAGCACCGGCGCGGCCACCAGCACCAGGTCGTGGTTCTTGTCGACCCCGGTCAGCGTTTCGGCTTCCGAGTCGAGCACGTCGCTCAGCTCCTCGTAGGCTTGCGGGTCGCCTTGATAGAGGTGGTCGAGCGCGCGCTCGAGGGCGGCTTCATCCTCGGCCTCGAGCAGGGCACGTACCGTGTCGCCGAGCAGCCGCTCCCAATAGCGATCCTCGATGCGGCTGCCCGACTGAGCCAAGCCTTTGGCCAGCCAGCACAAGCGCTCGACGTCGCGCGGCAGGCTGCTCGGGCGGGGAATGCGGGTTTTCTTTTTCATGGGGTCACTCCAAAAAACCCGTCTCACAGATCGGCGTATTTTTGCATCTTCTGCAGGTGCTGCATGATCACGGCGGCAATCTCCTCGATCGATTTGGTGGTCGAATCGATCCAGGGAATGCCCTCGCGGCGCATCAGCGCCAAGGCTTCTTCCACTTCCTTGCGGCAGTTCTCCAATGAGGCATAGACGCTGTTGGGCCGACGCTCCTCGCGGATCCGGGCCAGACGCTCCGGGGAGATCGTCAGCCCGAACAATTTGGCGCGATGTGGCTTGAGCGGCGCCGGTAGCGCCTTGCGTTCGAAATCCTCGGGGATGAGCGGGTAATTGGCCGCCTTCACCGCATACTGCATGGCCAAGTACAGGCTCGTCGGTGTCTTTCCCGAGCGAGAGACGCCGATCAGGATGATATCGGCGTCGTCGAGCGTGCCGTCCTGCACGATTCCGTCGTCGTGCGAGAGCGCGAAGTTGATCGCCTCGATCCGGCGCTGGTAGCTGCGGTTGTCAAGGATGCCGTGGAAACGCCCCACCGCGTGCGTGCTCGGCATGCCAAGCTCGCGCTCCAGCGGCCCGAGAAAAGTGCCGAAGAGATCGACGATGTGCGCGTCGGCCCGATGCAGCACGGCCACTACGTTGGGCTGCACCAGCGTGCTGAAGACGATGGGCCGCACCCCGGTGCGCCGCTTTACGCGCTCGATCCGTTCGACGAGATCGCTCGCTTTTTCCGGTGCATCGATGAAAGGCGCGCGCACCTCGTCGTAGTCGAACTCGGGGAATTGCGCGAGCAGACTGTGACCGAGCGTTTCGGCGGTGATGCCCGTGCCGTCGGAGACGTAGAATACGGTGCGTTTGGGGGTATCCGGCATGGCGGTGGGGCGGCGCCAGTGGCGCTTTGCGCTTACCAAAACGAGGGAAAACCCTTAGAATACCATTTTTCCGTGCCTCACGAACTCAGGAAAGGCTACGATGACTCGATACGTGATTCCGTTCAACGAGCTGCGCATGACCGACGTCGGCATCGTCGGCGGCAAGAACGCCTCGCTCGGCGAGATGATCAGCCAACTGCCCTCGGACGTGCGTGTGCCGGGCGGTTTCGCCACCACCGCCGAGGCCTACCGCCTGTTCTTGGCGCAAAATGGTCTCGCGCAGCGTATCCACGATGCGCTCGACACGCTCGACGTGGACGACGTCACGGCGCTCGCCAAGACCGGCGCCGAGATCCGTCGCTGGATCATGGAGACGCCTTTCCCCGCCGAGTTCGAGGCCCAGATTCGCGCCGCCTATGCCGAGCTCGTCGCGCGCGAGGGCGAGGGCGCGAGTTTCGCCGTGCGCTCCTCGGCCACTGCCGAAGACTTGCCCGATGCCTCCTTCGCTGGCCAGCAAGAAACGCTCTTGAACGTTTCCGGTATCGAGAACATCCTGCATGCCATCAAGGAAGTCTTCGCCTCGCTCTACAACGATCGGGCGATCGCCTATCGCGTGCACAAAGGCTTCCGGCACGCCGAAGTGGCCTTGTCGGCCGGCGTGCAGCGCATGGTGCGCTCCGACGTGGGTGCCTCCGGCGTGATGTTTACCATCGACACCGAATCCGGTTTTCGCGACGTCGTCTTCATTACCGCCTCTTATGGCTTGGGCGAGATGGTGGTGCAAGGGGCCGTCAACCCCGACGAATTTTACGTCCATAAACCCACCCTGATGCAGGGCAAACCCTCCATCATCCGCCGCAACCTCGGCTCCAAGCTCATCAAAATGGTCTTCGGCGAGCCGGGCGAGGGCGTGCGCGTGAAAGTGGTCGACGTGCCCGAATCCGATCGCAACCGCTTCTGCCTCGAAGACGCAGACATCCTCGAACTCGCCCGTTACGCGGTCATCATCGAACGCCACTACGGCCGCCCCATGGACATCGAATGGGGCAAGGACGGCATCGACGGCAAGATCTACATCCTCCAGGCGCGCCCCGAGACGGTGAAGTCGCACGAGAGCGGCCGTGTGATGGAGAAATACCGCCTCAAGCAGCACGGCAAGGCCCTCGTGCATGGGCGCGCCATCGGGCAGAAAGTCGGCGTGGGTCCGGTGCGCATCGTCACCGACCCCAGCCAGATGGAACGCGTGCAGCCCGGTGACGTGCTCGTCACCGACATGACCGACCCCAACTGGGAGCCGGTGATGAAACGCGCCGCCGCCATCGTTACCAATCGCGGCGGACGCACCTGCCACGCGGCCATCATCGCCCGCGAACTGGGCATCCCCGCCATCGTCGGCTGCGGCAACGCCACCGAGATGCTGCAAGAAGGGGAGGTCGTCACGGTCTCCTGCGCCGAGGGTGACACCGGCTACGTCTATCGCGGCAAGCTCGACTTCGAAGTGCAGCGCACCGACTTGGGCGCCTTGCCCGAGCTGCCGGTCAAGATCATGATGAACGTGGGCAATCCGGAGCTTGCCTTCGAGTTCGCCCAGATCCCCAACGCCGGCGTGGGGCTCGCCCGCCTGGAATTCGTCATCAACAACGTCATCGGCGTGCATCCCCGCGCCATCCTCGAATTCGACCAGCTGCCGGCCAAGCTGCGCGAGGAAATCTCGCGCCGTGCCCGCGGCTACGCCAGCCCGCGTGCCTTCTACGTCGAGAAACTCGCCGAGGGCATTGCCACCATCGCCGCCGCCTTCTATCCCAAACCGGTGATCGTGCGTCTGTCGGATTTCAAATCGAACGAGTACCGCAAGCTCCTGGGCGGCGAGATCTACGAGCCCGAGGAAGAAAACCCCATGCTGGGCTTTCGCGGCGCGGCGCGCTACATCGCGCCGAGTTTCCGCGAATGTTTCGAGATGGAATGCGAGGCCGTGAAGAAAGTGCGCGACGTCATGGGGCTCACCAACGCCAAGGTGATGATCCCCTTCGTGCGCACGGTGGGCGAGGCCGAGCGTGTGGTCAAGCTCCTGGCGGCCAACGAGCTCGAACGCGGCAAGAACGGGCTCGAACTCATCATGATGTGCGAGATCCCCTCGAACGCACTGCTTGCCGAGGCCTTCCTCGAGCACTTCGACGGGTTCTCCATCGGCTCGAACGACCTCACCCAGCTCACGCTGGGGCTGGATCGGGACTCGGGGCTGGTGGCCGAATCCTTCGACGAGCGCGACCCTGCGGTGAAGGTCCTGCTCGGCATGGCGATCGATGCCTGCAACAAACTCGGCAAATACGTCGGCATCTGCGGCCAGGGACCGTCGGACCATCCGGATCTGGCCGAATGGCTGATGGAGCGCGGCATTCAGACGATCTCGCTCAACCCCGATACCGTCATCGACACCTGGATGCAGCTCGCCGAACGCCTGCGCGAGTCGAAGGGCGCTTGACACGCATCGGAGAATGGCTATAATTTCAATCTCTGTTGCGCGCCCGTAGCTCAGTTGGATAGAGTACCTGGCTACGAACCAGGGGGTCGTGGGTTCGAATCCTGCCGGGCGCGCCAAGAATCGGAACCCGGAGCTGCCGGCGCGGCTTCGGGTTTTTTTGTCGTCTATACTACGGCCCGTAGCGTTTTACGGGCTGCCTCCTCGCTCCAGCGCCGGTTGCGGCGAATCATCTCCAGTATTCATCCCTCCTTTGCCCGAGGGCGTCCCTCGGCCATCAGACGTTTGGCAGCTGCAGCCGCGACTCCATTCCATCCTGTAGCGTCATTTTTTGCTGGATGGGGGCAAGGTTTGCCGACTCTGCCAAACATTGGCGAGTGATCGCCACGCATCGACGTTGGTTTTCGTCATCTGCTCGAGCATGGCGCGCGATTGCTCAAAGAATCCCTGCAACGTCTGGGCGGATGGGATGGCGTCTACGTCGGGCAAGAGATTTCCGGCCGAGGAATGAAGGGTCTGGCCCCATTCCTGTACTTGGGCGGTGAGGGTCTCCGTGAGCAGGCGGTTGAGCTCCGCCTGGGTTTTGACGGAAAGTTTGACGACCTCATTGATACAGCGCATGATTGCCTCGGCGGATTTCTGGATCAGTTCCTGCTGCACCCTGAGCTGTGCAGCAGGGGTGGGTGTGACGAGTAAGGTGGCCGCGCTCCTCACTTCCTGCTCCAGGATGGCCTTGAACGCTTCGATCTGCACCGTCAGCAGCCGCTGGCCGTTATCGATCATCAGTTGGGCGCACTTCGCTGCGTGATCGAAATATTTGGGCTGGACACAAGGGAAGAAAAGAAAATTTTGCATGCTTCGCTCCTGAGGGTGGAAAATCATTGCCTTGCTAAGGGTTTTAGCCGATTTTAGTCCTCATTGCAACCTCAATGTCAAGATTTTCGTTTGGGCGAAACAACAAGTTTTATAATTCCCCGGTGCCGAGAAAATGACTACGTCCGCCTGGCTTGCCCCGCTCCTCACCCGCAAGATGCTGGTCTGCGTCTTCACCGGCTTCGCTTCGGGCCTGCCGCTTTACTTGCTCATCAATTTGCTGCCCGCCTGGCTGCGCAGCGAAGACGTCGATCTGAAGACCATCGGATTCTTCGCCCTGATCCAGTTTCCCTACACCTGGAAATTCCTCTGGTCGCCGCTGCTCGACCGGTTTGCGCCGCCGCTCGGCCGGCGGCGCGGCTGGATGTTGATCACCCAGATCGGCCTGTTGTTGTGCATCGGCGGCTTGGGCGGGTTCGATCCGCGAACGCACATGCTCGCCATTTCCTGCCTCGCCGCGCTGCTGGCGCTCTGTTCTGCCACGCAGGACGTGGCGCTCGATGCCTTTCGCCGCGAACTGCTCGCCGAGGCGGAATTGGGCTTGGGCAATGCCGTGCATGTCAATGCCTACCGGCTCGCCGGCCTCGTTCCCGGTTCGCTGTCGCTGATCCTCGCCGACCACCTGCCGTGGAACGTGGTCTTCTGGATCACGGCGCTGTTCATGCTGCCGGGCATGGCGATGGCGCTCTTCATCCGCGAGCCGGCCATCGTCGATCGGCCGCGCACCCTGCGGGCGGCCTGCATCGAACCCTGGCAGGAATTCATCGGTCGACGCGGCTGGCGCGATGCGTTGTGGATCCTGGCTTTCCTATTTTTCTACAAGCTGGGCGATTCGCTCGCCACTGCCTTGTCGACGCCGTTTTACCTGGACATGGGCTACGGCAAGACCGACATCGGCCTGATCGCCAAACATGCCGGTCTGTGGCCGGCCATCCTCGGCGGTTTGGCGGGCGGGCTGTGGATGGCGCGCATCGGCATCGATCGCGCCCTGTGGCTCTTCGGTCTGGTGCAGATGCTCACCATCCTCGGTTTTGCCTGGCTCGCCTGGCTCAGCCCTTTTGCGCACATCGGCACCTTCGAGCGCGCCGCGCTCGCCGGCGTGATCTCCGCCGAATACCTGGGCGTGGGCCTGGGCACGGCGGCCTTTACCGCCTTCATCGCGCGTGCCACCCATCCGGCCTACACCGCCACGCAGTTCGCGCTCTTCACGAGCCTTGCCGCTGTGCCGCGCACCGTGGTCAATGCCTTTGCCGGCGTGCTCGCCGAGCACCTGGGTTGGGTGAGTTTCTTCTTCTGCTGCGTGGCGCTGGCCGTGCCGGGGATGCTCTTGCTCGGGAGGGTCGCGCCTTGGAACGGAGGCGGATGGTGCGACTCGGAGTGCCTGATCGAGCATGACTTCGGCATCGAACAGCCCGAGAACTTCGCTCCAAGTCTCCAGGACGATACCCCTGCGGTCGAGGTGGAGAGTAGTCATACTCGTCCGCGCTCAAGGGATATATGAGAGATATAACAAATTGATTAGTGATTAGTCCCGATCGGTTCGACACCCTCTTCATCGACGAAGGGTTTGGCAGCCTCGATCCCGAGTCACTCGACATGGCGATGAAAGCCCTGAGTGAGCTTCGGCAAAAGGGTCGAATGGTCGGCATCATCTCCCACGTCGATGAGCTCAAGCGCCGGATCGAAGTCGGCATCGAGGTGATCCCCGGCAGGAGCGGCAGCCAGGTCCGGGTCGGGATGGTGGGGTGATCGCGGCAGGATTCAACCCGTCGAACGCCGCTGCCGCACGATTTCCCATCGATTCGTGTATAGGGTTATCTGACCGCAGAAGAGATTCCTGCGCGCGAACGCCGCTGGGGTGAGTTCGATGGCCATGGCCTGCGATTGCGGGCTATAGCCGAAGACGAGGGGTTCGGGCAGGAAACGTTCGGGCTCGTTGGCCCAATCAGGGACGGGAATGCCAGCCCTCTCGGCGATCATCTCGGCCATGGCGGCGAGCATCGCGTTCATCCAGGGAATCGCCAAAACGCGCGGTTGTTCCGCGATCATCAGCGCCTTGCGCTGCGGCGGATCGTTGTCCGGATGGCACAGTTCGTCGACGAATTCTTTGGTGTACAGGACGAACTCCGTCGGCGCGCGTTCGCCGAGAGCGGCGATGTACTCGGCGACTTTGGCGAGGGAGCGGCGAGGAGGGGGTAGGGGAGAGTAGGAGATGTGCGTATGACGAGAATCTCGTAACTGCTTGATTTTACTGGTGGTGCAGACGCGACCGGAATCCAACCCACTCTCTCAACGATTGAGCAATCCCGGGCAATCCTGCGGGTTGTTGTGGACGCAATGGCCTCGGCAATGAACGCCGGTCAGTCAGTGCAGGGCGGACTCTCACCTTGTGCGGCGCCGATTGACCGGTAGCGTCGCAGCCTACCATCGAGTGGTTAGCCCCAGCTATGACCGATGGCCCGCCAGCGCGTGTTGGTCAACGAGTTGGCCCGACATCCGCTGGCGTGCAGTTCACGAATTGAATCGAGTAGTCAACCGCCGGAATGACCCTGACGGAGAAGACCATCGAGTCGAGCGACCTCGTTGCCGTTGGCTGTAATCTTCTGGCCATCGACCGTTTCGAGCGATTGCCCCTCTTTCAGGTTGATAGCCCGTCCGAACTTGTCTTCCAGCGCCGTCTTGCCGTCCTCGAATACATACAGGGTTCCACCGTCCTTGAGGAGGAACATTTTCTTGGCGCTGGCCGCTGCCGCGTCACCAGCGAACGATGGGGTTACGATGGCGCTCAGCACGGTGGCGGCGACAACAGCGGTAATCCTGGCTTTCATCTCTACACTCCTTTCAATCAAACGTGAAGGCATTTCTGTCAATGCCTTGTGCGACTGCACAGTATGTATTCTGCGAAGTCACCGCTGACGGGAAGATGAGACGGCCGTTACGTATATATCAGATTCCATTCGGGATGGGATCGGGATTAATCGTGTGCCAATCTCAATGCATTCCTGCTCACCGAGGCGGGGCGCGGACTCATCGCCACATCGGTGCAAGTGCTTATGGCGATGCCGACTGGGCGCCAAGTGCGGTATCGGTGTGAGGCGGCTCAGGTGCCGTGGTCGAGAGCATTCCAGGCCTCGATAGGGATCAGGTGTCCAACGTCGGGTGGCAACCGATACGACAGACCCAGCGATCTGGGAGTGCAACCAGCACCCACCACGGCACGCGCGACGATCCTCGTGTTCAGACAAGACGGACGCCGCGCAAACGCAGCGCATTGCCGATCACCGATGCGGAGCTGAAACTCATCGCCAGGGCGGCGATCAACGGTGAAAGCAGCCAACCGGTGAGCGGATACAGCACGCCGGCCGCAATGGGAATGCCCAGTGCGTTGTAGAGAAAGGCGAACATCAGGTTCTGCTTCATGTTGCGGACCGTGGCCACTGACAAGGCGCGCGCCACCGCAATACCGCGCAGGTCACCCTTGACGAGCGTGATCTGTGCGCTGTTCATCGCCACGTCGGTGCCGGTGCCCATGGCGATACCGACGTCGGCCTTTGCCAAGGCCGGGGCATCATTGATGCCGTCACCAGCCATCGCAACGATACGCCCCTCGCGCTGCAGCCGCTCCACCAGTTGCAGTTTGTCGGCGGGCTTGACCTCGCCATGCACCTCATCGATGCCCAAGCGCGCCGCCACGGCCTTGGCCGTGGTCAGACCGTCGCCCGTGGCCATGACGACGCGCAAGCCCTCCGCGCGCAGCGACGCCAGCGCTTGCGGTGTGGTCTTCTTCACCGGGTCGGCGACGGCCAGGACTGCGGCGAGCACGCCATCGACGGCCAGATGCATCACGCTGGCACCCTCACCGCGCAGCGCCTCCGCCCGCTCGGCCAATGGCCGCACGTCCACACCGAGCTGTTCCATCAGCGCGGTGTTGCCCAGTGCCACGGCATGTCCATCGACGCGCCCGCGCACGCCGATGCCTGAGTGCGAGTCGAACTCCTCGGCGCGTGAGAGCACCAGGCCCTGCTCGCGCGCGGCCGTGACGATGGCTTCCGCCAGCGGGTGCTCGCTGCCCTGGTCGAGGCTGGCAGCCAGTCGCAAGGCTTCGCCGGCGGTGAAGCCTTCGGCTGCGATCGTCGTCTGATAGCGCGGCCGGCCCTCGGTCAATGTGCCGGTCTTGTCGACGATCAGGGTATCGACCTGGCGCATTTTCTCGATCGCGGCGGCATCGCGAAACAGCACCCCCTGCGTAGCCCCTCGCCCGGTCGCCACCATGATCGACATGGGCGTGGCCAAGCCCAGCGCGCAGGGGCAGGCGATGATCAGCACAGACACGGCGTTGATGAGGCCAAAAACCCAACGCGGTTCCGGCCCGAACAGGCCCCAGGCAAAAAAGGTCAGCACGGCGATGGACACCACCGCGACCACGAAATAGCCCGCCACGACATCGGCCATGCGCTGCATCGGCGCCTTGGACCGCTGCGCCTGCGCCACCATCTGCACAATCTGGGACAGCATGGTCGCCGAGCCGACACGTTCGGCGACCATGACGAGCGCGCCACTGGTATTGAGCGTCCCACCGATGACCTTGTCGCCCACCCGCTTGGTCACGGGCAGGGACTCCCCCGTCAGCATCGATTCGTCCACAGCGCTGCTGCCCTCGATTACCGTACCATCTACCGGAACCTTTTCGCCGGGTCGAATGCGCAGCCGATCGCCGACATGGATGTGCGTCAGGGGCACGTCCTCTTCCGTGCCATCGTCGCGAAGGCGCCGGGCGGTCTTGGGGGCCAGTTCGAGCAAGGACTTGATGGCGGCCGAGGTCTGCGAACGCGCCTTGAGTTCCAGTACCTGCCCCAGCAGGGTCAGGGAAATGATCACCGCCGCCGCCTCGAAGTACACCGCGACCCGTCCCATGGACACGAACGAGTCCGGGAACAGTTGTGGGGCCACGGTCGCCGCCACGCTGTAGACGAACGCCGCCCCGGTGCCCAGCGCGATCAGGGTCCACATGTTCGGGCTGCGATGGACCACGGACTGCCAGCCGCGCACGAAGAACGGCCGACCCGCCCACAGGACGATGGGCAGGGACAGAACGAGTTCGATCCAGGTCTGTGTGCGCGCCTCGAACCAATGCAACTGGTGGCCGAACATGGCAAGCACAGTGACCATGACGGTCAGCGGCAGGGTGCACCAGAAGCGGCGCTGGAAATCGCGCAGCTCGGGACTCTCTTCTCCTTCGAGATCCGGCAGCACCGGCTCCAGCGCCATGCCGCACTTCGGACAATAGCCGGGGTGATCCTGCCGGATCTCGGGGTGCATGGGGCAGGTGTAGATCGTGCCTGCCGCCAGGGCCGGCGCTTCGACAGACGAAGGCTCATGGCCGCTGTAGGCATAGCGCGCCGGCTCGGCGACGAACTTCGCCCGGCACTTGGCGCTGCAGAAGTAAAAGAGTCGGCCTGCGTGCTCGACGTGGTGCTCGGACTGCGCGGTCACGTCCATGCCGCAGACAGGGTCCTTCAGACCTTCGGCCCACTGCAGTGCGCTCGGGTGGTCGTGGGCGTGTTGGCGGTGTTCGTGGTCTGATCGCAGGTCCATGACTTCACGCCTCCCTGTTGGCGGGTTTGTCGGGCGGCGCACCATGCCCGCCATCGCCACCGTGGCCATGCAGCAGGTGCATCAGCGGGCACGCCAGCAGCAACAGGTACACCCAATTGCCTGCGACATGGATCCAGTGCTCGCGCAGCAGATAGAAGCCGCCGATGAGGGCAACCATCAGCAACGCGGTCCTCATGCGCCGATTCAGGCTGGACTGGCCGCGCGTGTCGTGGAGGTGTTCTTGGTCAGTCGCGTTCATCGCGGTGTTCCCTTCATCGAGGATCGGCGCGGTCGGCGCCGGCCTCCTGTTCCAGGTTGCAAGACCGCTGCTGCGCCTCATGGATCCAATCGGCACACGGTCAGTGCATGGTTTCTTCACGGATAAGAACCGAAAACTTGCGCTGCTCCGTCTTTCCCAACCAGCAAGACTTTGTAGGCATCACGGCGTCCTCCGTAGGCGACACCATCCATGCCGGGTGAACCAATGGGCATGCCCGGCACCGCCAAGCCCAGGGCTTGGGGCTTTTCCTTGAGCAGCCGCTGGATGTCCGTTGCGGGTACGTGGCCTTCGATCACATAGCCCTGGATCAGGGCCGTATGGCAGGAACCGAATTTCTGCGGCATCCCGAGGCGAGTGCGGGCTGCGCTGTTGCCCTGGTCGACGGCACTCACGCGGAATCCGCTTTTCTCCAGGTGGGCAATCCAGTCCTTGCAACACCCACAGTTCGGGTCCTTCCACACCTGCACGGCAAGCGTCTGCGGTGCGGCGGCTGGTGCCAGGGAGGGAAGACTCAGCGCAAGCACCGCCAGCAGCAGCCTGCGCCGCCGGGGGAACGGTTGATCAACGGTTTGGTGCATGATAAGGACTCCCGGTGACGCTGCTTATTCGACGACGATCTTGCCCGCCATGCCCGCTTCCATATGGCCGGGGACGAGGCAGGCGAAGTCCACCGTACCGGGCTGATCGAACTGCCAAACCAGCCCGCCGCGCTGGCCAGGCTGGAGCGTCACCATGTTCGGCTCGGCATGCTGCATCTGGGGCATCTTGCGCATCATCTCGGCGTGCGCCTTGAGTTCCTTCATTGAGCCGATCACCATTTCGTGCGGCACCTTGCCCGTGTTCTTGACGAAAAAGCGGATGGTCTCGCCCTTCTTGACCGCGATGTTCGCCGGCGTGAACCGCATCGAGTCGTCCATGACCACCTCGATGGTGCGGTCGACCTTGGCGGGATCGCCTGGTTTGCCGACTTCGGAGGGTGATGTGTCCCCGTGCATCGAACCGTGCATGCCGTGCATGCCCTGCATGTCATGCCCGGCCATGCCATGGCCGCCCTGATGGCCCCCACCGGCCAGCGCCAACACAGGCAAGGCGGCCAGCATCAAAACGCTCAGGGTTTTCTTCATCATCGGTTTCTCCTTAGGGTTGGTGAATAAGATCGGAGTTGCGCGTGGCGGCTTCTAGAACCACAGCCGCACACCCGCCACATAACGCGTTTCCCGGGTACGCTGTCCTTCGGCGCGCGCAAAATCGGCGGTCTGTCCGAACTTGCCAGCCCATTCGACGCCGACGTAGGGCGCGAACTGGCGCGAGAACTCGTAACGCAGGCGCAGGCCTGCCGCCGCATCGGCCAGCCCACTTCCCAGGCCACGCGCTTCATCGCGCTGGCCATACAGATTGACTTCCATGCGGGGCTGCAGAATCAGGCGCTGGGTGAGCAGGAGTTCGTACTCGCCCGACAGGCGCAGTGCCGTGCGTCCCGAGCTGCCGACGTAGGCGGTGGCATCGACATCGAACCAGTACGGCGCGAGCCCCTGGATGCCGAAAGCGAGCCAGGTCCGGTCAGGCCCCGTGCCGCTGTCCTGCCGTACCCCGAGTTGGGTGTCCCAGTACGAGGCGATCGCATGGCCCCACAGGACCTCCGTGCGTGCCTCCTCCAATTTGCCTTTGGCGACGTCACCTTCAGCCTTGAGGACCAGGCGGTCGTAGGTGCTGCCGAACCAGGCTTGCGCGTCATAGGCGGTCGCGTTCCCGTCCTTCGTGTAGACGCGCTCCAGGCGATCGAGCAGCACGCTGCCGAACGCATGTTCATCGGACAGCCGAAGTTGCCGTGGCCCGGGGAGTACGTAAGGGCCCGACTCCAAAGTCAAGCCATTGGAATACGCGTGCGGATCACGGGCATCGGCGGGTGCGGGGCCGCCCTGCATGTTCATGCTGCCGTGGTCCATGGTGGCGCTGGGGGCATTCGCGGGAGATTCGGCTCGCGTCGGCGCGGCAGCCGCGCCCGAGTGAGCGGCATGGCCGCCGCCTTCCATCGGTGTTTGTGCCCAGACGGGTGCCGCACCGAGCAACACCATCGCCGCAGTGAAGAGAGAACGGGGTTTCATCGAGAATCGTCCTTGGATGAGTTTCATGACACGACCACCTCGCGGAACATGCCCATGTCCATGTGCAACATCAGGTGGCAGTGCCAGGCCCAGCGACCCAGGGCGTCGGCGGTCACGAGGAAGCTGACGCGCTGCGCGGGTTGAACCGGGATGGTGTGGCGACGCACCAGGAACTGCCCGTCGGGCGTTTCCACCTCGCTCCACATCCCGTGCAAATGCATCGGGTGCGTCATCATCGTGTCGTTGTGCAGGATGACGCGCACCCGCTCGCCGTACTTCAGGTGCACCGGCGTGCTCTTGCCGAACTCGAGGCCGTCGAGCGACCAGGTATAGCGCTCCATGTTGCCGGTGAGGTGCAGCTCGATCTCGCGCTCGGCGCCGCGAGGATCGAGAGGACCGCCGATCGTTTTGAGGTCGGCCAGCGTCAGCACGCGCCGGCCGTTGTTGCGCAGGCCAATGCCCGGATCGTCGAGATTGGTCCGCGGCATGTCCACCCGCATATCCGTGCTTGGGCCGTATTCCGTGCGTGCGTGACGGACCGTGGCGCTGGGCTTGGCCAACGCGCCGCCAGCCATGCCATGCATCGCGTGCTGACCATGGCCCATCGCCATCGCGCCATGGTTCATGCCGGACATGTCGTGCTTCATGCCCGGCATGTCGTGGCCCATCGCCGCGTGGTCCATCGCGCCCATGGCCGAGCCGCCATGCCCCATCGCGCCGTGATCCATCGCGCCCATCATGTCGGCCATGGTGAGCCATTCGACGGGATCGAGCGCAGGCACGGCGGCGCTCAAGCCCTCGCGCACCGCGAGCGTGCCGCGGGCAAAGCCCGTTCGATCCATCGATTGCGCGAAGATCGTGTAGGCGTCCTCCTGGGGCGTGACGATCACGTCGTAGGTCTCGCCCGGCCCGAAGCGGAACTCATCGACGGTGACGGGCTCGACGTTCTGCCCGTCGCTTTGCACCACTGTCATCTTGAGCCCGGGGATGCGCACGTCATAGAAGGTGTTGGCCGCGCCATTGATGAAGCGCAGACGCACCCGCTCACCCGGCCGAAACAGGCCGGTCCAATTGCCGGCAGGGGTGACGCCGTTCATCAGGTAGGTCAAGGTCGCCCCCGAGAGATCGGCCAGATCGGTCGGGTTCATCCGCATCTGGTTCCACATCGCACGCTTGTCGAGTGCGCGGGAAAGCCCCATGTCGGCGACGTCGCGGAAGAAGTCAATGGCCGTCGGCTGGTGGTAGTTGTAGTAGTCGCTCTGCACCTTGAGCTTGGCGAGCACCCGCATGGGGTCTTCGTCGGTCCAGTCGGACAGGTGCACGACGTAGTCCCGGTCGGCACGGATCGGGTCGGCATCGCGCGGCTCGACGATCAACGCCCCGTACATGCCGGTCTGCTCCTGCATGCCGGAGTGCGAGTGATACCAGTAGGTGCCGGTTTGTTCGAGGCGGAACTGATAAGTGAAGGTTTGGCCCGGGGGGATGCCCGGAAAACTGATACCGGGTACCCCGTCCATCTGGTAGGGCAGGATGATCCCGTGCCAGTGGATCGACGTGGCTTCGCGCAGGCGGTTGGTGACGCGGATGGTGACTGTGTCGCCCTCCCGCAGTTTGAGCGTCGGCGCCGGGATGGAGCCATTGATGGTGGTCGCCATCCGTGGCTTACCGGTGAAATTGACCGGCGATTCGCCGACCACCAGGTCGATGTTCGTGCCGCTGAGCACGGGCGCTGCACCCGTGCGCGTGTCGGACAGCCCCTGCGCCGCAGCACGCAGCCAGGGTGACAGGCCGATCATGACGCCGCCAGCGACCAAGCCGCGCACGAAACGCCGCCGAGCGGGCACCAACGGCAACGGTGAATGAAACGGTCTCAAGGGTGGCATGGGCTCCTCGCAATGAATTGCTGATTTCGTGGATGACATGCTAGAGGGCCACCCCTGTTAGGAAGCTGTCTGTCAGATTACATTTTTGTTATCATCGTGTCAGGTGCGCCCAAAATCGTCACACTAGCGGCTATTCGATATGGCGGAGCACCCTCATGAAAATACTGATCGTCGAAGATGAACCCAAAACGGGCGAGTACCTGCGTCAAGGCTTGAGCGAAGCGGGTTTCGTGGTTGATCTGGCGCAGGACGGCACGGATGGCCTGCACCTGGCCTTGCAGGGCGAATACGACCTGGTGATTTTGGATGTGATGTTGCCCGGCCTCGACGGCTGGCAGGTACTCCAGTCCTTGCGCCATCGCGGCCTGCAGATGCCGGTGCTGTTCCTGACCGCACGCGATCAGCTGGAAGACCGGGTCAAAGGCCTTGAACTCGGTGCGGACGACTATCTGGTCAAGCCTTTCTCCTTTGCCGAATTGCTGGCCCGCGTGCGCACGATCCTGCGTCGAGGGCGCAGCGGCAACGAGAGCACCGTGCTGCGCGTGGCCGACCTCGAACTGGACCTGCTGCGCCGACGCGTTTCACGCGGCGGGCGACGAATCAGACTGACGGCCAAAGAGTTCGGCTTGCTGGAACTGCTGATGCGCCGTCATGGCGAGGTCCTGCCCCGCTCGCTGATCGCCTCGCAGGTCTGGGACATGAATTTCGACAGCGACACCAATGTGATCGAGGTGGCCATCCGGCGCTTGCGCGCGAAGATTGATGAGGGGCATGAGGTCAAGCTGATCCACACCGTACGTGGCATGGGTTACGTATTGGAAGCGCCGGAGGAGCACTGAATGTTTCGCTCCCTGTCACTGACGACCCGGCTCACCCTCTTCTTTACGTTGGCGGCTGCGGCTGTGGTGTTTGGATTGGCCTTGTTGGTCATCGCTGCATCCGAGCGGCATTTCATCGAGCTGGATCACATGGCGCTGCAGGACAAGCAGCACCTGATCGAGGATATTTTGGCGCGATCCAATTCGGCCGAGGACGCCAAGTGGCTGCTGCGTGAGGCATTGAGCCACCATCACGGGCTGTACGTCAGCGTCCATGATTCGAAAGGTGAAACGCTCTTCCAGTCCGAAGGATTTCGCCTCCCGCGCGAACTGTCACCGGCGGATGAAGGCAACGGCAACGACGCGCTGATCCATTGGGCCGACGAAGGGCAGGCGTTTCGCGGGATGCTTGTCCGGGTTATTCCAGCCTATGACGCAACGACGCGGCTGGACATCCTCGTTGCCATGGACACGGCGCATCACACACGGTTCATGCTGGAGTTGCGGCGCACCCTGATGACCTATGCCGTCGTGACGATCGTCATCTGTGGCTTGCTGAGCTGGTTTGCCGCGTACAAGGGGCTGGCGCCATTGCGTGCCATGAAATCCAGAGCCACCACGCTCACGAGCCAGCGGCTGCACCAGCGCATGCCCGTCGAGGCGGTACCCATCGAAATGGCCGATCTGGCTCACGAACTCAACAAGATGCTGGACCGGCTGGAAGACGCGTTCACGCGACTGTCGGAGTTCTCGTCGAATCTGGCGCATGAGCTGCGCACCCCCCTGAGCAACCTGCTGACCCAGACCCAGGTCGCGTTGGCTACCCGGCGGGATGCCGATACCTACCGGGAGATTCTGGCTTCCAATGCCGAGGAACTGCAGCGTCTGGGCCGCATGGTGTCCGATATGCTGTTCCTGGCCAAGGCCGAACGCGGGATGATGCTGCCGAACCGGGAACGTTTCTCGGCAGCCGAGGAAACGCACGCCCTGATCGAGTTCTATGAGGCGGTCGCCGAGGAGAAGGGCGTCAGACTGGCTCAGCGTGGTGAGGGCGAGATCGTCGGTGATCGCTTGATGTTCCGCCGTGCCCTGAGCAATCTGCTTTCGAACGCGCTGCGCCACACCCCGCCACATGGCGAGGTCACGATCGAGATCAGCCAGTCTTCCCAAGCCACCCGGGTGAGCGTCGAGAACACCGGCGAGGACATCGACCCGAGGGTACTGCCGCGCCTGTTCGATCGGTTTTACCGTGCTGACCCATCGCGGTCACATCCGGAAACCGACGGCGCAGGGCTGGGATTGGCGATTACCCGCGCCATTATGCAAACCCATGGAGGATCGATCAGCGTGACGTCCGCGCAGGGCAGGACCCGGTTCTGCCTGGAGTTCCCAGGCGGAACCTGATGAGGTGAAGCAGTTGGGGCGAGCCAGCCCAAGTGCCTTTGGTCTGTGCGCTTTCGCAGAGGCAATGGCCCCGATCGCTGTTGAACCGACCGGGCTGACGGCTCCCGATCACGGATCAGCGTGAACGCTACGAAGAGTTTGAGAGAACTCGAGGGCGTGATCATGCGCCGGGGCCCGGTGCCATGGAGCGGCTTTGCCGTCATGTACCGAGGTGGCCTTGCTCTTGGCGATCCACGTCCTGACCGAGATCATGACTCGGACATGCGCTTTGCAACCACCTGCGCGCGAAAACCTCGGCCGGCTCCGGACGGGCGAAGTAATACCCCTGTGCTTCGTCGCAACCCAATGCCAGCAAGTGTTCCGCCTGCGCTGCCTCTTCCACACCTTCGGCCAGGGTCTTGAGGCCGAGGCTCTTCGCCATGGCAACGATGGCGGACACAATGGCGAGATCGTTGCGATCGGTCAGCATGTCCCGCACGAACGAGATGTCGATCTTCAGTTTATGAACGGGAAATCGCTTGAGGTAAGCCAGTGAGGAATACCCGGTGCCGAAATCATCGATGGACAGCGCAAACCCGGCCGAGGTCAGGGCGCGCGTGACCCTCCATCACCGAGATCGCGGCAGCCGAGAGCATTGACCGGGGGCATGCAAGTCGGATCGCGCAACTGACCCGGCTTGCACCTGACATCGTCGAGGCGTGCGTGGTGGAAAAGGCAGTCGGGCTTGTGCTGGAGCGCCTGATCCGGCGAGCCTTGCCATTGGATTGGGCAGCGCAGCGTGAAATTCCAGGGCGGGAATTCAGTCGTTGATATTGCCGGGGCGGCATGTCCCGCGCTCGCTGCTTCAGGCACCGAGGCGCAGGATGCGCCGCGCACCGTTCAATACCAGCAGCGCGATGAGCGAGCCAATCACCAAATCGGGGTAACGCGATCCTGTCCAGGCGACCAACGCCCCGGCCGCGATCACCCCCAGGTTTGCCAGCACGTCGTTCGTGGAGAAAATCCAGCTTGCCTTCATGTGAGCGCCGCCTTTTCGATGACTGGAGATCAAGACAAGGCAGGTAACGTTTGCAATGAGCGCAACGAGCGCGATCCCCATCATGAGCGGTGGCTCGGGCTCGCTACCAAAGACGAAGCGGCGCAGCACCTCGGACATTGCGCCGAGCGCGAGCAACAGTTGCAGCCAGCCTGACAACCGCGCCGCCTTCAGCTGGTGCCCGGTATCACGGCCGACGGCGTAGAGCGCGAGCCCGTAGACGGCGGCATCCGCGAACATGTCCAGTGAGTCAGCCATGAGCCCCGTGGACTGCGCAATCCACCCGGTCGTCACTTCGACGACAAACATGGCGGCGTTGATGGCAAGCAACCATTTGAGAGCGCGAGACTCTTGCTCGGAGGACGGCTGGCTGTCGCTTTGCCCATCGACAGTGTGCGGGCCATTCGATTCAGTTGACGCAATGAGACGGGCGCCCAAGCCGAGACTTTCAAGCTTGCTTGCAATGGGTTCGACGGGGCCGTCGTGAAAAACACGCAACTCGCGCTTGCCAAGATCGAACTCGAGTGCGGCCAGCCCGCTCGTATTCTCGAGCGCGAGCCGGATCATGCGCTCCTCCGAAGGGCAGTCCATCTTCGGCACCGAGAACAGACTCATCCTTCCCGTCCCGGTCGGCGTGGCACCCGTCATGGACTCCGCCTTCCGCTCGGACGCACATCCGCAGGATTTCTGGCATTCATCAGTCATAGTCATTGGTCCTTGATTCTTCTCGTTCCTGATCCGGCGAGGCTCTTGCAGAAACCAGCAAGCATCCGGAGGGTATTTTGAGATTTAACACTCTATAGCTACTATAGAGTCAAGTCGATGATAAAAAGGGGTTGCAGCTATGCAGATCGGAGCGCTTGCCCGGCAAACCGGGTGTCCGATTCAAACGATTCGCTTTTATGAGCAGGAAGGACTCCTGCCGCCCCCGTCCCGGAGCGCGGGCAATTTCCGCTTATATGGCGACGCACACGTCGAACGCTTGCTTTTCATTCGCCGCTGTCGTTCGCTGGACATGACGCTCGACGAGATTCGTGTGCTGTTGCGCCTCAAGAACGTGCCAACCCAAGATTGCAGTGAGGTCAACCGTGTTCTTGAGGCACACATCGAGCAGGTCGCGGTGCGTATCCAGGAACTGAGCGCACTTGAGCAGCAGCTCAGATCCTTGAGGGAAATGTGTTCCGAAGGCAGAAGCGCCGAACAGTGCGGCATCCTGTGCGAACTGTCTCAACCAGTATCTGCCGCCGAGCTCGCCGTACCTTGATGCAAGACGAGGTGAGCAGTGCAGATTCGGTAACCAACGGCCGACCAATTCACAATCGCAACCCGGAAGCCGGAAACCCGCGCCAGTGCTGGCTCTGGCTCGGTGAACGCTCACGAGCCCAGCAGAGAAAAACGGCAGCAGAGAGGCGAGAAGTACTCCGAAACGGCGTCGTTTGGCGGTGCAGCGCTCACGAGGCAACGGGCCGGAACCGCGCCAACACTGGCGCTCAGGGCAAAAAAATCCCAACCGATAAGGGTTGGGATTTTGGGTTTTGGTGGCCAGGGGCGGAATCGAACCACCGACACGCGGATTTTCAGTCCGCTGCTCTACCGACTGAGCTACCTGGCCGCCGAAGACCGCCATTATAGCGGCGGGAAAGAGAAAGTCAATCATCCTTGGCGCGGGGGCGCTCGTCCTGCCGGGCGGGGCTTCGTGCCGGCAGGGGGAAGCGCACGCGGGCGAGCGTGCCCTGGCCGTGGGGGTTGGGTTCGAGGCTGACGTCGGCGCGGTGCATCTCGGCGATCTCGCGCACGATCGCAAGGCCCAGGCCGGAGCCGTCGACGCCGGTGTCGAGCACGCGGTAGAAGCGCTCGAAGACGCGGGGGCGGTCGGCGGGGGGGATGCCGATGCCGGTGTCTTCGATCTCGACGTCGACCGAATCCCCGCGGGCTAGCGCGCGCAGGGTGACGCTGCCGCCGGGCGGGGTGTATTGGATCGCGTTGTCGACCAGATTTTTGAAGAGTTCTTGCAGCATCAGGCGGTTGCCTTCGACTTCCAGCGTCGCTTCGCTTTCGTCGAGTCCGAGCTCGAGCGCCTTGTGCTGGGCCTTGGGATAGAGCTCGAGGGCGACTTCGCGCAGTAATTCCTGTACGTCGAGACGCTCGATACGATGCACCGCTTCGGAGCTCGATTCGGCGCGCGCCAGCGTGAGCAGTTGCTGGATGAGGTGGGCGGCGCGTTCGGCGGCGCCGTGCAGGCGCAGGAGGTCCTGGCGCAGCGCCTGCGGGTCGCGCTCGCGCAAGGCGAGTTCGGCTTGCATCTTCAGCCCGGTGATGGGGGTGCGCATCTGGTGGGCGGCGTCGGCGATGAAGCGGCGCTGGGCCTGGAGGTTTTCTTCGAGGCGGGCCATCATGTCGTTGAAGGCGACGATGAGGGGGCGCACCTCTTCGGGAACGCTCTCGGGTGGAATGGGCGAGAGGTCGGTGGGGCGGCGCTGGCGGATGCGCGCCTGCAGGCGGGCGAGCGGGGCGATGCCGCGGGTGAGGCCGAACCAGACGAGCACGACCGAGAGCGGAATCAGGGCGAATTGCGGCAGCAGCACGCCGGTGACGACGTCGGAGGCAAGCTCGCGGCGCTTGTTGAGGGTTTCTGCCACCTGGGCGATGACGAAGCGCGGCTGCTCGGGGCCGGGGCGGCGGTCGATGCGGGCGGCGACGCGCACCGGTTCCCCGGCGACGACGTCGTCGCGCCAGCGCACTTCGCCGTCGGGCAGCCAGGGGCGGGGTGGGGCGGGGATCTCGGCGTCGCCGCCGACGAATCCTTCGTCGGTGCGCACTTGGAAGAAGACGACGTCGCTCGCCGATGAACGAAAGAGGATGCGACCCGGCGCGGGCAGGTCGAGCTGGACGCGATCGCCGTCGATCGTCACGAAGCGCGCGAGCATATGAACCTGCTCGCCGAGGGCGTGGTCAAATGAGCGGTTGGCGATGCGATCGGCCACCTGGTGCGTGACGATGATGGAGAAAGGCCAGAGAAAGAGCAGCGGGGCGAGGAGCCAGTCGAGGATCTCGCCGAAGACGGAGTTCGGCGAGCCGTCGGGCGTGCGCTTACCCCAGGGAAGCATCGCCGGGCTCCAGGCTGTAGCCGAGGCCGCGCACCGTTTGGATGCGCACGCCGCTTCCTTCGATCTTTTTGCGCAGCCGGTGCATGTACACTTCGATGGCGTTGGTGGAGACTTCCTCTCCCCAGCCGCAGAGGTGCTCGACGAGCTGTTCCTTGCTCACGAGCCGGCCGGGGCGGGTGATGAGGTATTCGAGGAGCGCGAGTTCCCGGCCGGAGAGCTCGAGCGGCGTGCCGTCGAGCCAGACGCGCCGGGCGGTTTGGTCGTAGCGCAGCTTGCCGGCTTCCACCACCGGCGGGGCGGCGAGCGAGCGCCGCGTGAGCGCCCGCACGCGGGCTTCCAGCTCGGGGAGCGCGAAGGGCTTGGTGAGATAGTCGTCGGCGCCGGCATCGAGCCCCCGCACGCGGTCTTCGATTCCGTCCTGGGCGGTGAGGATGAGCACGGGAGTGGTGTTCTTGCGCGCACGCAGGCGGCGCAGCACCTCGATGCCGGGCAGTCCCGGCAGGCCGAGATCGAGGATGACGAGGTCGTAGGGGGTGGTCTGCAGGGCCACGTCGGCCTCGCGGCCGTTCATCACCGTGTCGATGGCGCAGCCGGATTGTTTGAGCGCGCGGGCAAGGCCGTCGGCAATGACGGCGTCGTCTTCGACGATGAGGATGCGCATGCCTGCGTTCTCCCTTGGGCGATGGCTTCGCCCGCATTGTGGGTGCCCCGCCGCCCGCCGTCAAGGGTGGGGTCGGGGCGGGTGATATAATCGATTCCTTTCTTCGGATCTCCATCTCGCGCGCTCATGCCGTTCTATGCCTTGGGTCTGAACCACCATTCGGCGCCGATCGCGATCCGGGAGCGGTTCGCGTTCGATCCGCAGCGCGTGGTGCCGGCCCTGCAGGAATTGTGCGGCGGCGTGGTCGGTGTATCGGAAGCCGCCATCCTCTCCACCTGCAACCGTACCGAACTCTACGTGGCGGCGCGCGAGGCGGAGCCGGTGGTGGCTTGGCTCACCGCCCGCCAAGGAACGCCGCTGCCGGAAGTGGCGCCGCACCTCTTCACCTATATTGACCAGGCGGCGGTGCGCCACGTCTTTCGCGTGGCGAGCGGCCTCGATTCCATGGTGCTGGGCGAAGCGCAGATCCTGGGGCAGTTCAAGGACGCAGTGCGGGCGGCGCAAGCGGCCGGAACGCTCGGCAAGCATTTGCACAAACTCTTCCAGCACACCTTGGCGGTGGCCAAGGAAGTGCGTTCGGGCACGGCGATCGGGGCGAACGTGGTCTCCATGGCCGCGGCGGCGGTCAAGCTCTCCGAGCGCGTCTTCGGGCCGGTATCGGAGCAGCGGGTGCTCTTCGTCGGCGCCGGCGAGATGATCGAATTGTGCGCCACGCACTTCGCCGCCGGCCGCCCCAGGCGGATGATGGTGGTCAACCGCACGCTCGCCCGGGCCGAGGCGATCGCCCAGCCGCTGGGCGCGGGCGTGGGGCGGCTCGAGGACCTGCCGGACATCCTGCCCGAATTCGACACCATCGTCTCGAGCACGGCCAGCCCACTGCCGCTCATCGGCCTGGGGATGGTCGAGCGCGCCCTGAAAAAGCGTCGGCGCCGGCCCTTCGTGATGGTGGATCTGGCCGTGCCGCGCGACGTCGAGCCGGAGGTGGGTGAGCTCGACGACGTCTTCCTCTATACCGTGGATGATCTGGCGCAGATCGTGCAGGCGGGGCTCGCCTCGCGGCAGCAGGCGCTGGTGGCGGCGGAGCGCATCGTCGAGGAGCGGGTGGCCGAGTTCATGGCCTGGGTGCGCTCGCGCGAGATCGTGCCCTGGATCCGCCGCCTGCGCGAGCGGGCCGATGCGCTGCGGGAGGCGGAGCTACAGCGGGCCTTGCGCCGCCTGCATGGGGGCGAATCGCCCGAGGCGGTGCTCATGGCCCTGAGCCATGGGCTGATGAACAAGTGGCTGCACGCGCCCACGCGCTTTTTGCAGGAGGCGGGCGACGCGGAACGCGAGGCGCTGCTCGCGGCCCTGCCGCGGCTCTTCGCGCTGGAAGAAAGTACGCCCCCGGCAAAAGACAAGGGGGAAGACGCGACGCAGGAAGAATCCCTGCCTCTGGCGGTGCCGCGGGGGGAGCGGGGATGAGGGAGCGTCTCCGCGAACGGCTGCGCCGCATGGAGGAACGGCTGCAGGAGCTCGACCGGGCCCTGCTCGATCCGACGGTGGCATCCGACCCGCAGCAGCTGCGCCGCCTGGGGCAGGAACGTGCGGAACTCGAACCGGTGGTGGCGCAGTGGCGCACCCACCTTGCGCTCGAAGAAGAGTTTGCCGCGGCCGAGGCGCTGACTGCCGATCCGGAGCTGCGCGCGCTCGCGGAAGAGGAGAAGACGCGGCTCGCCGAGCGGCTCGCCGAGAGCGAGCATGCGCTCACCGCGGCGCTTACGCCGCGCGACCCGGAGGACGACCGGCCGGCCTTCCTCGAGATTCGTGCCGGCACGGGCGGCGAGGAGGCGGCGCTCTTCGCGGCGGATCTGCTGCGCATGTATCTGCGCTACGCCGAGCGCCGAGGCTGGCGCAGCGAGATCCTCTCGGCGAGCGAGTCCGACCTGGGGGGGTACCGCGAGGTGATCGTGCGGCTGGAGGGGCGCGGCGTCTATGGCCGGCTCAAATTCGAGTCGGGTGTGCATCGGGTGCAGCGGGTGCCGGCCACCGAGAGCCAGGGGCGCATCCATACTTCGGCCTGCACGGTGGCGGTGCTACCGGAGCCGGACGAGGAGGCCGTGGTGCGGCTCGATCCGTCCGAGCTGCGCATCGATACCTTCCGCGCGAGCGGCGCGGGCGGACAGCACGTCAACCGGACCGATTCGGCGGTGCGCATCACGCACCTGCCCACGGGGCTCGTCGTCGAATGCCAGGACGACCGCTCGCAGCACCGCAACAAGGCGAAGGCCATGGCGGTGCTGGCCGCACGGCTGGAAGCGCGGCGGCGGGACGAACAGGCCGCGGCGGTGGCAGCGGCGAGAAAGAGCCTGGTGGGCAGCGGCGATCGCTCCGAGCGCATCCGTACCTACAATTTCCCGCAGGGCAGGGTGACGGACCACCGCATCAACCTCACGCTCTACCAGCTCGATGCCATCCTCGATGGCGACCTGGATCCCCTCATCGAGCCGCTGCGCCTCGAATACGAGCAGGAGCGGCTGCGCGCGCTGGAAACGGCGCCGGAGGGTGAGGCGTGAGCGTGGCACCGGAGCCCCTACCACACGACGCGACGGTGGGCGAGGCGCTCGCCTGGGCCCGCGCCCGTATCGGCGCGCTGGAGGCGCGCGTGCTGCTGCGCCACGCCAGCGGCTGGAGTTCGACCAAGCTCACCGCCTGGCCGGAACGCCCGTTGCCGCCGGAGGTGCTGCAACGCTTCGCCGCGTGGGTGGAGCGGCGCGCGGCGGGCGTGCCGGTGGCCTATCTCGTGGGCGAGCGGGAATTCTACGGACGGCGCATTCGTGTCACACCGACGGTGCTGATTCCCCGGCCGGAGACCGAGACGCTGGTAGAAGTGGCGATCGCGCTCGCCCTCACTCTGCCGCCGGGACACGCGCCACGGATCCTCGATCTGGGTACTGGCAGCGGCTGCGTCGCCATCACCCTGGCGCTGGAACTACCGCAGGCGGAGGTCACGGCGGTGGACGCCTCGCGCGAGGCGCTCGCCCTGGCGCTGGAGAACGCGGCCAGATTGGGGGCGAGCGTGTCGTTTCTGGAGAGCGACTGGTTCTCCCGCCTTGGCCCGGGCGAGGCGTTCGACCTCATCGTCTCCAATCCGCCCTATCTCGCCCAAGACGATCCGCATCTCGAAGAGGGCGACCTGCGCTTCGAACCGCGCCAGGCGCTGGTTGCCGGAGAAACCGGGCTGGAAGCGATCGCGGCGATCGTCTCCGAGGCGCCGCGCCACCTCGCCGAGGGCGGCTGGCTGCTGCTGGAGCACGGCTGGGATCAGGCGCAGCAGGTGCGGGGGCTGCTGCTCGATGCGGGCTTTCTCGAGGTGCAGAGCTGGAAGGATCTGGCCGGGCACGAGCGGGTGAGCGGAGGGCGGCGACGGAAGCGAGGGTAGTGACGTAGGGGAAAACAAAAAGGCCTGCCGCAGGGGCAGGCCTTTCGATTGGTTGCGGGGGCAGGATTTGAACCTGCGACCTCCGGGTTATGAGCCCGACGAGCTACCGGACTGCTCTACCCCGCGATCGATTTGCACATTATAGCCGATTCCCGGGCGGAGTCAAGCATTTTTGTGCACCGCGAAGATTGCGCGGCGCGCGCTTCCGGGGAGGGGCAAGGGGCGTCGTATAATGCGACGCCATGGTTGCCCGTTTCTTCGTTCCCGATCTCGTGCCCGAGGCTGGCGCGCAGGTGCCGCTGCCGCCTGCCGCGGCCCATCATGCCCTGCGCGTGCTGCGGCTGCGTGCGGGCGAGCCGGTGGTGGTATTCGATGGGCGCGGCGGAGAGTGGCGGGGCGTGCTGGAAGCTGCCGGGCGCGATGTGGCGCGGGTGCGGCTCGAAGCCTTCGATCCCGTCTCGCGGGAATTGCCGTTCGCGGTGACGGTGGGTCAGGCGCTCCTGCCGGCCGAGCGCATGGACTGGGCGATTCAAAAGGCGGTGGAGCTAGGGGCGGCGCGCATCGTGCCGCTCCTGACGGAGCGCACCCAGACAGGGGGTGCGCTCGAGCGGGGGGCGCGCAAGCAGGCGCATTGGCAACAGGTGGCAGTGGCCGCGGCGCAGCAGTGTGGCCGCACGGTGGTTCCGGAAGTGGCGCTGCCGCGGCGCTGGCGGGACTGGATCGAGGAAGCGCGAAAGGCGCGTGCCGAGGCCCGTTACTGGCTGCTCGCGCCGGGGGGCGTTCCCCTTTCCCGCCTGTCCGCACCTTCGGCGCCGGTGATCCTGCTCATCGGCCCTGAGGGGGGCTGGAGCGAAGAGGAGCTGGACGAGGCCAGGCGGCTCGGCATCGAGCGCGTCGGCCTGGGGCCGCGGATCCTGCGCAGCGAGACGGCCGCAGCCGCAGCCTTGGCAATGATGCAGGCCCTGTGGGGAGGGATGGACTGATGTTCGAGAACGTGGAATTGGGCCATTGCCTCGACAAGGAGACGTATCGCCAGCGTTCGGAAGCCGTGCGTCTGCAGTTGCTCGATCTGGAATACCGGTTGGTGCAGGAGCGCGCCTTCGCGACGCTGATCCTCATCAACGGGGTCGACAAGGCGGGCAAGGGCGAGACGATGAACCTGCTCAATTCCTGGCTCGATCCGCGCCATCTCGACAGTCACGCGATCGACCGCCCGAGTTCCGAAGAGGAAGAGCGGCCCTACATGTGGCGTTTCTGGCGCCGCTTGCCGCCCCGCGGGCGCATCGGGGTCTTCTTCGACAACTGGTACGCCGACATCATCGAGGATCGGGCGACGGGTCGAAGCAAGCGCACCGCCTTCGAAGCGGCGCTCGAGCGGGTACGCCGGTTCGAGGAAATGCTGGCGGCCGAGGGCGTGCTGCTGCTGAAACTGTGGTTCCACATCTCGGCCAAGGAATTGAAACGCCGCCTGGAGAAACTCTCCAAGGACGAGCGTACGAGCTGGCGGGTGCGGGAGTCGGACTGGCGCTATCTCGAACACTACGACGAATACGCTCAGACGGCTGCTGCCGCCATCCGGCACACGAGCACCGGCGTGGTGCCTTGGGTGCTGGTCGACGGGGCCGATGACCGCTACCGGGCGGTGTTCGTGGGCGAGACGCTCGCCGGCGCCTGGCAGCGCAAGTTCGAGGCCGTCGAGCGCGGGGAGGGGGGCGCGCCGCCCCTCGTCCTCGTGCCGGATCTCGAAGAGCGTCCCAACGCCGTGAGCGCGCTCACGCTCCAGCAGCCGATGGGAAAGAGGGAGTACGAGCGTCGGCTGGAGGAGCTGCAGGGACGGCTCGATACCTTGGTGCGCGATGCGCGTTTCGCCAAGCGCAGCCTGGTGGTGGTCTTCGAGGGGATGGATGCGGCCGGCAAGGGAGGGGCGATCCGGCGTGTGACGGCGGCGCTGGATGTGCGGCGCTATCAGGTGGTTCCGATCGCCGTACCCACCGACGAGGAACTCGCCCAGCCTTATCTGTGGCGATTTTGGCGCAGGATGCCGGGGCACGGCCGGGTGGTGATCTTCGACCGTTCCTGGTACGGGCGCGTGCTGGTCGAGCGGGTCGAGGGGTTGTGTGCGCCGGCCGACTGGATGCGGGCCTATGCCGAGATCAACGATTTCGAGGAGCAGCTGATCGAAAACGGGACCGTGGTGGTGAAATTCTGGCTGGCGATCGATCCCGAGGAGCAATTGCGGCGCTTTCGCGAGCGCGAGGAGGATCCTCTCAAACGCTACAAGATCACGCCGGAGGATTGGCGCAACCGTGAGAAGTGGCCGCAGTACGAATTGGCGGTGGGCGACATGATCGAGCGCACAAGCACCGAGATCGCACCGTGGACGCTGGTCGAGGCGAACAACAAGTACTATGCGCGGGTCAAGGTGCTGCATACCTTGTGCGAGCGACTGGAGGCGTCTTTGTGAAAGGGGGCTGGGAAATGGACGGGCACAGGCAGCAGACGGGGCGCCGCGGGCTGCCCGAAGAGCGCATTCCGGAGGTTTCTCCGCCCGTGTCGCTCCAGGACGGCTCGGCCGCGGCCTTCGTCGGCTGGATGCGGCATTCCGCCCCCTACATCCATGCCTTCGGCGGCAAAACCTTCGTGATCGCCTTCGACGGCGAGGTGGCGCAGGGCGAGCGCATGCAGCGGCTCGCCTACGACTGCAACCTGCTCGCGGCGCTGGGCATCCGCCTGGTGCTGGTGCACGGCGCACGGCCGCAGATCGACGCGGAGATGGCGCGCCGCGGCTTGACGCCCGTGTTTCACAAAGGGGTGAGGGTGACCGATGCGGCGGCGCTCGAGTGCGTCAAGGCGGCGATGATGGTCACCCGCGTCGAGATCGAGGCGAAGCTCTCGCAAGGGCTGCCCAATACCCCCATGGCGGGCAGCTACATGCGGGTGACGGGGGGGAATTTCATCACCGCCCGGCCGCTGGGGGTGATCGACGGGGTGGATTTCCAATACACGGGGGCGGTGCGCCGCGTGATCGCCGAGGAGATCGTCGCCGACCTGGAGCAGGAAAACGTCGTGCTCATCACGCCGCTCGCGCCTTCCCCCTCCGGGGAGATCTTCAACATCACGATGGAAGAGGTCGCCACCGAGGTGGCGGTGGCGATCGGCGCGGAGAAGCTCGTCTTCCTGTGCGATGCGCCGGGACTATTGGATGCTCAGGGCAAGCTCGTCTCCTCCGTGACGGCGGACGTCGCTGCCCGGGCGCTCGCCGAAGGAACCGGGCTCACCGAGGATTTGCACCTCTATCTGCCGCAGGCGGTCGAAGCGGTGCGCCGCGGCGTGGGGCGGGCGCACCTCATCGACCGCGACCTCGACGGCGGCCTCTTGCTCGAATTCTTCACCCATGCCGGCGTGGGAACGCTGGTGACGCGTGACCCGATCTTCCGCTTCCGCGACGCGCGTCCCGAGGACGTGCCGGCCCTCATCGCGCTCATCGCGCCGATGGAGGCCGACGGCACCCTCGTGCGCCGTGACCGTGAACTGCTGGAAAAGGAGATCGAGCGTTTCTTGCTCGTGGAGTACGACGGCGTGGTGGTGGGTTCCGCCGCCATTTATCCGTTCAGCGAGGAACGGGCGGCGGAGTTGGCGTGTCTGGCGGTAGCCCCGGAGTTCCGCCGCGCCGGCATCGGGGAGGAGCTGCTGCACCGGATCGAGGCGCGCGCTCGGGCGATGGGGCTGGAGCGGCTCTACGTGCTCACCACCCGCACGGCGCATTGGTTCCTCGAGCGGGGTTTTCGCGAGGTGGGGCCCGAGGCCCTGCCGCGGCGCAAGCGCGAGCTCTACAACTATCAACGCCGCTCGAAAGTATTCGTCAAGGAACTGACTTGAACCGTGGAGAAAGGAGTATCGATGGCAAGGACCGTGTTTTGCGTGAAACTGGGACGAGAGGCCGAGGGGCTGGAGCGGCCGCCGCTGCCGGGGGCGCTCGGCAAACGCGTCTTCGAGAACGTCTCCAAGGAGGCGTGGCAGGAGTGGCTGCGCTACCAGACGATGCTCATCAACGAGCATCGTCTGAACTTGATGGAACCGGCGGCGCGCAAGTATCTGCAGGAACAGATGGAGCGCTATTTCTTCGGCGAGGGTGCCGACGAGATCGCCGGCTACGTGCCGCCGCAGCGGTGAGCCTTACTCGGGTTCGGGTTTGGCCTCGGGGGTGTAGCGGATGTCGCGCCCCTCGACGAGGTAGACCACCTGCTCGATCACGTTCTTCGCGTGATCGCCCACGCGCTCGAGCGATTTGGCGATGAAGACGAGCTCCAGCGAATGCGAAATCGTGCGCGGGTCTTCCATCATGTAGGTGACGAGCTCGCGCAGGATCCCCTTGAACATCGCGTCTACCGTACGGTCATCGGCGAGGATCTCCTGGGCGTGGCTGTCGTCGAGCCGGGCATAGGCGTCGAGCGAGGCATGCAGCATGGTCAGCGTCGTGCGCGTGATGAGTTCGAGCTCGACCGAGGGGGTGAAAGCAGGCGAAGACTGATAGAGACGGATGCCGCTCTTGGCGATTTTCTTCGCCTCGTCACCGATGCGCTCGAGGTCCTTGCTGATCTGCAAGGAGGACATGACCAGGCGCAGATCGGCGGCCGCGGGCGCATGGCGCACGATGAGCTGGACGCTCTGCTCGAAGACGCGCCGGTCTTCGGCATTGATCGAACGCTCCGTCTGCAGCACTTCGTCGAAGAGCGATTGATCGCCTTTGCGCACGCCCTCGACGGCTTTCTCCACTTGGCGCTCGACGGTGCGCCCCATCTCGAGCACGGTTTGACGCAGCTGGTTGAGCTCGCGGTCGTAAGGGCGGAACGTGTGTTCTTCCATCGTCTTCATGGCATCCTCGGGGCAGGGGCAGATCTCATCATCTCAAAGCAACGTTACCGTTTCGTGACGACGCGCTCACGGCGCTGCACGCCCTCGCCGGTGGCGAGCAGCAAGACGTCGGCACGCCGGTGGGCGAAGATGCCGTTGGTGACGACGCCGGGGATATCGTTGAGCGCCGTCTCGAGCGCGTCCGGGTCGTCGATGACGAGGCCGTGCACGTCGAGGATGGCGTTGCCGTTGTCGGTGACGAAACCGAGGCGCCGGCGCGGCTCGCCGCCGAGTTCGCGCAGCCGGCGTGCGACGAGCCGCTCGGCCATGGGGATGACCTCGATGGGCAAGGGGAATCGCCCCAGGCGCTCGACGAGCTTGCGTTCGTCGCAAATGCACACGAAGCGCTCGGCCATGGCGGCGACGATCTTCTCGCGGGTGAGTGCGCCGCCGCCGCCCTTGATCATGGCAAAGGCAGGGTCGATCTCGTCGGCGCCATCGACGTAGAGCGGCACGGTATCGAGCTCGGTGGCGTCGAGCACGGGGATGCCGTAGCGGCGCAGTCGCTCGGTGGTGGCCTCCGAGCTGGAGATGGCGCCGCGGATGCGCTTGCCGCTGCGCACGAGCGCATCGATGAAGCAATTGACGGTGGAGCCGGTGCCCACCCCGAGGAAGATTCCTTCGGGGACTTCGGCCACGGCGGCCTCACCGGCCAGGCGCTTCAACTCGTCGGCATGCGTCATCGCCATCAGCGCAGGCTCGCGGCGTAGTCGGCGAGCGCCGAGATTTCGGTGTCGGTGAGCTTGTTGGCGATCTGGCGCATCATTTGTTCCGGATCGTTGGCGCGCTGCTGCTCGCGGAACGCCTTGAGCTGCACGACGACATAGTCGGGCGACTGGCCGGCGAGCCGCGGATACATGCTGGGAATGCCCGCGCCGTTGCTGGCGTGGCAGCCGGCGCAGGCGGGTACGGCCTTGTCGGGAATGCCATAGCGCCAGATTTTCTGGCCGAGGGCGAGCGTTTCCTGGGCTTTGGGTTCGGCCGGGACTTGTTTCTGCTGGGCGAAATATTGGGCCAGACCCAGCATTTCTTCCTTGGAATACGCCATGACCATGGCGTTCATCGTGGCGTTCTCGCGGGCGATGGGCTTGTCGTCCCAGCCCTTGAAGTCGACGAGCTGCTTGTAGAGATATTCGGGATGCTGGCCGGCGAGCTTGGGATACTCGGGCATCAGCGGGGTGTTGCCGTCCGGGCCGTGGCAGGAGGCACACACGGTAGTGGCGATTTCCTGCGCGTGAGCGGGGTCGACGGGTTCGGCGGCGTAGACCAGGCCGGAAGCGGCGAGCGCGGTGAGCACGATGGTACGCTTGATCATGGGAATCCTCGACGCGATGGGTGAGAATGTGCAAATTTTGCTATTCTATCGCATCTCCCCGTTTTGCGCAGGCCCGCCTGTCGCCTCTTTCCCATGCCTCTTTTCCGCCATGCCGAGTTCGTCACCTCCATTGCCAAGCCCGCGGGGCTGCCGGCAGCCAAAGGGCCGGAGATCGCCTTCGTCGGACGCTCCAACGCCGGCAAATCCAGCGCGATCAATGCCTTGGTCGGGCACACGCGGCTGGCTTACGTCTCGAAGACGCCGGGGCGGACGCAGTTGCTCAACCTCTTTCGCACGCCGGCGGGGCTCTATCTGGTGGATCTGCCGGGATTCGGCTACGCCAAGGTGCCCGAGGCGATCCGTCGCGGTTGGGCGGAGCTGATCGAGCGTTATCTGCGCGAGCGCGAGGCGCTCGTCGGCCTCATCCACATCATGGACGTGCGCCATCCGCTCACGGCGCTCGACCGGCAGCTGCTCGACTGGTTCCTTCCCAGCGGCAAGCCGGTGCATATCCTCCTCTCGAAAGCCGACAAGCTCTCGCGCGGGGCACGGGCAGCGACCGTGGCCCAGGTCCGCCGCGCTTTGACTTCATGGGAGGGTCAGGTGACGGTGCAGGCGTTTTCGGCGCTCAGCAAGCTGGGGGTGGAGGAGGCCGAGGCGGTAGTCCAAGGGTGGTTGGCGGGCGTTCTGCCTGAGGCGGCAGGCACAGAGGTTGCACCAGAATAAAAAATGGCCCGACCGCAGGGGGTGCGTTCGGGCCGTGAACCCGGCGGCTTGCGCCGGGATCCCGCTCAACTAGGGGGAGTTGATGCCGGGCGGAGTCGAGCTGAGAAAGTAGAAAGTTTTCACGAGCAGAAGTTCCCGCCGCTGCGGGAATGCCGACAAGGAGCGAATGATGCAGTTTTTCGGTAGGTTTCCCACGACGCGCATGCGGCGCATGCGGCGCGACGAGTTTTCCCGACGCTTGATGCGCGAACACGTGCTCACGGCAGACGATCTCATTCTGCCGGTGTTCGTGCTCGATGGCGAAAACCGCGAGGAGGCGGTGCCTTCCATGCCTGGCGTGAAGCGCCTGTCGATCGACCGCTTGCTTGCGCTCGCCGAAGAGGCGGTCGGGCTGGGTATCCCGGCGCTCGCCCTCTTCCCCGTGATTCCGCCGACCCTCAAAACCCCGGGAGCGGAGGAGGCGTGGAATCCGGCGGGTCTGGTGCCGCGGACGGTGCGGGCGCTGAAACAGCGCTTTCCCCAGCTCGGGGTGATCACCGACGTGGCGCTCGACCCCTACACGAGCCATGGGCAGGATGGGCTGATCGCGCCGGACGATCCGCGCGGCTACGTGATGAACGACGAGACGGTGGCTGCCCTCATGCGCCAGGCGCTGTGTCATGCGCACGCCGGCGCCGACATGGTGGCGCCCTCCGACATGATGGACGGGCGCATCGGCGCGATCCGCCACGCGCTCGACGAGCAGGGGCTCATCCACGTGCGCATCCTCGCCTATTCGGCGAAATACGCTTCGGCCTTCTACGGGCCGTTTCGCGATGCGGTGGGCTCGGCGGCCAATCTCGGCAAGGGCAGCAAGGCGACTTACCAGATGGATCCGGCCAACAGCGACGAGGCGCTGCGCGAAGTGGCGCTCGATCTCGACGAGGGGGCCGATGCGGTGATGGTCAAGCCGGGCATGCCGTATCTCGACGTGATCCGCCGGGTCAAGGAGACCTTCGGCGTGCCGACCTTCGCCTATCAGGTGAGCGGCGAGTACGCCATGCTCAAGGCCGCTTTCGGCCACGGCTGGCTCGACGAGCAGGCGGCGATGATGGAGTCGCTCCTTGCCTTCAAACGGGCCGGAGCCGATGCCATCCTCACCTATTTCGCGCTCGAGGCGGCGCGGCTGCTCGCGCGGCGCTGACGTGAGCGTTGCTCAAGGGCGGCGGTGCACGCGAATCACCGCGCGCCCGTCGGGCAGCGTCTTGGGCGCTTCCTTCCAGGCGTGGCCAAAGACGAGCTCGACGGTAATGGGAATCGTGCCGTCGGCCTCGCGCCGCGCTTCCAGCGCCGCGAGCGCCCGCTGCCAGCGCACCTTGCCGGTGAGGGTGCGGCGGCGGTCGCGGCGCGCGTTCGTCGCGCCACTCGCGCGCAGATCCTGCCACAGGCGCGCCGGGTCACGGTAGCGCAGGGTGAGCATCTGCATGTCCATCACCGGATCGGAGAATCCGGCGGCCATGAGCAGGTCGCCCACGTCGTGCATGTCGAGGAAAGGATGCACCGCGGTGGGACCGAGCACCTCGCGCAGTTCGCGCAGCGTGTCGGGGCCGACGGTGGCGAAGAACACCGTGCCGCCCACGGAGAGCACGCGCTGCCACTCCGCGAGCGCGGCGAGCGGTTCGGCGAGCCAGTGTAGCAACAGGTTCGACCAGAGAAAGTCGATGCTGCCGGTGGCAAGCGGCAGCGCGTGCGCGTCGGCCACGATGCCTTTGGTCGGTTCGCGTCGCACCAGCCGGCTGAGCCAGGAGGGGCGGGGAGCAAGGTGTGCGAGCCGCGCCGGGGCGAAGTCGACGGCGATCGCCTCGGCCTGGGGATAGCGTGCGCGTAGCGCCGGCAGGTCGTTTCCGCCGCCGAGATCGAGCACGCGCCGTGGAGTGATGCGCAGGTAGTCGAGCCGCTCGAGCAGGCGCTCGGCCGTTTCCTCGGCCAGAAAACGGTGTTGAGGGTAAGCCGGGGCCGTGCGCTCGGCGCGGCGGCGAATCAGGGCGGAATCGAGGTCGGGGCCCAGCGGGGTCGAGGTATCGGGCATAGTGCAGGGGGAGGAAATGAATCTGCCGGATTTTACGCTGCTCGTCGATTTTTTCCTGCCGTCGCACTGCGGCGTGTGCGGCCTGGGGACGACGGTGCGGGGCGTGTGCGCATCCTGCCAAGCCGAATTCACCCCCTGGACGCAGGAGGCGGCCTGTGGGCGCTGCGGCGATCGTCTGACGGAGGACGAGCGTGAAGAAGGGATCTGCGCCGAATGTACGCTGGATCCACCATTCTTTGACGCCGTGCGGGCGGGGTTCTGGTACGAGCCGCCGCTCGATGCTCTGATTCAGCGCTTCAAGTATGGTGGAGATCTGCGCCTGGGGCGCGCTCTGGCGCGGGCCTTGGCGCAGGAGCTGTCCTCTCCGCCGGCGGTCGACGTCCTCGTGCCCGTGCCGCTCGCACGTCAGCGGCTGCGCTCGCGCGGTTTCAATCAGGCCGCGGTGCTCGCCCGCGATCTGGGTGCCGCATGGCACGTGCCGGTTCTGCTCGAAACAGTGCAGCGCCGGCGCGAGACGCCGCACCAGGCCCGTCTGCACGCCGCGGCGAGGCGCGAGAACTTGCGCGGTGCCTTCGCCGTGGATCGGGCGCAGGGGATCGCCGGCAGACGGGTGAGCGTGGTCGATGACGTGCTCACCACGGGGGCGACGCTGAACGCTCTGGCCGCGGTCTTGCTGGAATGCGGCGCGGCTGCGGTCCGGGGAATCGTGCTGGCACGGGCGCTTTCGCCATCCCGTCGGAGTCGATGAGGAACATGTTCGAGATCGTCCTCTTTCAGCCGGAGATCGCGCCCAATACCGGCAACGTGATCCGCCTGGCTGCAAACACGGGGGCGCGGCTGCATCTGGTGCGACCGCTGGGTTTCGTGCTCGAAGACAAGGGGCTGCGCCGGGCGGGGCTCGATTATCACGACCTTGCGCGGGTGGTGGTGCACGAGGATTGGGCGGCGTGCCGCGTCTGGCTGGGCGCGCGGCGCCGTTTCCTGCTGACGACCAAAGGCGCACGGCGCTATGCGGACGTGGCGTTCGCGCCAGGGGATGTCTTCGTCTTCGGCTCCGAGACGCGTGGCGTGCCCGACGAGGTGGCGGCGGAATTCGCCGAGGAGACGCGCCTGCGCATCCCCATGTTGCCGGGCAACCGCAGTCTCAATCTGTCGAACGCCGTCGCGCTCGTCGTCTATGAGGCCTGGCGGCAGCAGGGATTTCCGGGCGGAGGGTGAGGAGGGTCAAACGCGCTCGAACTTCGGATCGCGCGCGAGCAAGGTCTCCAGCACATCGTCGGCGGTGACGCCCGGTTCGAAGAGCAGACGATGGACGGCCTCGGCGATGGGCAGCTCGATGCCGTGGCGGTGGGCGAGCGCTACCGCGGCGCGGGTGGTGGGCACGCCCTCGGCGACGTGCCCCAGTTCGGTGAGGATCTCCGCTAGCGGCTTGCCGGTGGCGAGCATGAGCCCGACGCGGCGGTTGCGCGAGAGCTGCCCGGTGGTGGTGAGGATCAGATCGCCCATGCCCGCCAGTCCCATCAAGGTTTCGTCGCGCCCGCCGAGCGCTCGGGCCAAGCGGGCGATCTCCGCCAAACCCCGTGTGATCAGGGCAGCGCGGGCGTTGAGCCCGCAGCCCAGACCATCGGCTACGCCCGCGGCGATGGCGATGACGTTTTTGAGCGCTCCGCCCACCTCGGCCCCGACCACGTCGTCGTGGGCGTAGAGGCGCAAGCGCGGCTGGTGCAGCTGCTCGACCCAATGCTTGGCCCAGTGGGCGTCGGCGGCGGCAAGCACCATGGCGGTGGGCAAGTTGCGTGCCACTTCCAGGGCGAAACTGGGGCCGGTGAGCACGCCTGCCCGCGGCGCTGGCAGCTCCAGGGGCCAGGATTCGGCAACGATGCGATGCGGCAGTGCCAGGCGCTCGGGGTCGATACCCTTGCAGGCCCAGAGAAAGGGAAGATTCGGGCGCTCGCGCGCGAGCGCCGCCACCGCGGCCCCAAGCCCCGCGAGCGGCGTGACGATCAGAGCGAGATTCGCCCCCGCGAGTGCCTCGGGCAGACTCGCCGTGATCGCGATTTCTGCCGGCAGCTCCACCTCCGGTAGATAACGGCGGTTGCGGCGTTCGTACGCGATTTGCTGCGCCTGAACCGGGTCGCGACACCACAGGCGTACGTGGTGGCGGCGTGCCATGGCAATGGCGAGCGCCGTGCCCCAGGCTCCGGCGCCGAGTACGGCGAGCTGCATCACAATCCCCAGACGGCGCTGCGGGCAATGAACCCGCGCAGCGAGCCGACCGTGACTTCGGCCCAGCCGTCGCTCGTACCCAGCAGCGCCAGAACGACATTGCGTTCGACCTCGCAGACGATGGCCGCCTCGGGATCGGGCGCCGAGCGGATTTCGGCACGGTCGACGATGACGATCACGGTGCGCAGATCGTCGAGATTGGCGGCAGGCACCCAGTACAACCCCCCTTCAGCATCCCGGATCTGCGCCCATTCCCCCCGGTTTTGAATCCATTCCACCGGGGTGCCGGGCAGCAGCGAAAAAACAGGGACCGGCTCTCCGGGGGCGAGATAGGCCGGGGTGAGGGTGGTGATGTGGCGATACGTCGCCCCTTCGGCATGCACTGGCGCTTGCGCCAGGAGGCCAAAGGCGAGGGCCAGCCAGGCGCATAGCTTGCCGAGACCTCGTGTCAGGGTTCTGCCGCCCCGCCGTTTCATCGTCGACTCACTGCAGGCGGGCTTCGCCTTCGCTGCTCTGGGCGATCTCGGCCTGCCGTTTCTGCTGAGCGTAGAGCGCTTCGAAATTGACCGGCGCGAGGATCACCGGCTGGAAACCGGCGCGCAGCGACGAGGAGGTGATGGCTTCGCGCGCATAGGGGTAGAGCAGATTGGGGCAGGCGACGAAGAGCAGCGGTTCGAGGTTTTCTTCCGGCACGTTGCGGATCTGGAAGATGCCGGCTTGTGCCGCTTCGATGAGGAAGAGCGTTTTGTCCTGGCCGATCTTGGCGGTGACGGTCACGGTCAGTGTGACGTCGAAGAATCCCTCATCGAGGCGCGTGGCGGCGGTGGCCAGTTGGACGTCGATGTTGGGCGTCTCGCGCTCGAGAAAACATTGCGGCGCGTTGGGAACCTCGATCGAGAGGTCGCGCACGTAGAGTTTCTCGACGCTGAAGATCGGCTGATCGGAGGTTTGCGTACCGTTGGTGTCGCTCATGGCAGGGTTCCGTAATGAAGAATAGAATCAATGGGAGGCAGAGGTACCTTGCAGCAGGGCGTCGAGCTTGCCCTGACGCTCGAGTTCATAGAGATCGTCGCAGCCGCCGATGTGCGTCTCGCCGATGAAGATCTGCGGGACGGTGCGCCGACCGGTGAGGCGGATCATCTCGTCGCGCTGCTCGGGATCGCGGTCGATCAGGATCTTTTCGATCTCGGTCACACCCTTGCGCCGCAGCAGCTGTTCGGCCCGGACGCAATAGGGGCAGACTTGCGTGGCGTACATGCGCACTTTGGGGGATTCGCTCATTTCTTCTTCCTCGAGGATTCGCTCTCGAGCGGCAGATTGGCCTTGCGCCAGGCATCGAGGCCGCCGGCGAGCGTATAGGCGTGGGGGAAACCGGCGGCGCGCAGCTTCTTGCAGGCGGTGGCCGAACGCACGCCACTGTCACAGTAGAGGATGAGGTGGCGCGAACGCATCTGCTCGAGGCGATGGTCTTCCAGGAGACGCTCGGCGGGCACGTGGAGGGCATTGGGCAGGTGCGCCTTGCGGTAGTCGGCCTCGCCGCGGATGTCGACGAAGACGGCGTCTTCACGGTTGACCATGATGACTGCTTGAGTGGGGGTGACGCGACTGTCGTCGGTGGCACTGCGTATCGTTTCGACGAGCCACCACAGGCCACTGGCCACGGCGAGCAAGGCCCAGTGCCAGTTCTGCACGAGGAATTCCTGCAACATTGCCTCCTTTCATGACGGGATGGGACGACGCACGTGCGACGGCTGCGATAAAATGCTCGGCTCGATCGTGGTTTGCATCTGCCGTCGCCCGAGCGTCGATCGAGGTGTCCAATCATATCAGAGGATGATCATGTACAAGATCGTGCTGTTGCGTCATGGCGAGTCCGTGTGGAACAAGGAGAATCGTTTCACGGGCTGGACCGACGTCGATCTCACGGAGAAAGGCGTCGAAGAGGCGCGCGCGGCCGGGCGGCTGCTGCGCGAGCGGGGATTTGCCTTCGATCGGGCGTTTACCTCGGTGCTGAAACGAGCGAACAAGACGCTCAACATCGTGCTCGAAGAGCTCGATCAGCTATGGTTGCCGGTGGAGCATTCCTGGCGGCTCAACGAGCGCCACTACGGCGCGCTGCAGGGGCTGGACAAGGCCGAGATGGCAGCCAAATACGGCGACGAGCAGGTGCTGCTGTGGCGCCGTTCCTACGACGTTCCGCCGCCGCCGTTGCCCGAGGGCGATCCGCGCATCACCGCCGACGATCCGCGCTACCGCGATCTGCCCAAGGCCGAGTTTCCCCGCACCGAATGCCTCAAGGATACGGTGGCGCGCTTCGTTCCTTACTGGCAGACGGTGATCGTGCCGCGCATTCTCGCCGGGGAGCGTATCCTCATCGCGGCGCATGGCAACAGCCTGCGCGCGCTCATCAAATATCTCGACCACGTGTCGGACCAGGACATCGTCGGGCTCAACATCCCCACGGCCCAGCCCCTCGTCTATGAGCTGGACGAGAGCTGCCGGCCGCTCAAGAGCTATTACCTCGCTGACGAGGAGACGATCAAGGCGCAGCAGGCGGCCGTGGCGGCGCAAGGGCGCGCAAAAAGGTGAACCGAATGCCTCGGGCGGCGTGCCGATGATCGTGCGCAGACTGGCCGTCCCGGTGGGGGTCGTGCTACTGGCCTTGGTCGGTTCGCTCGCCCATGCAGCCGGAGCGCCGCAGGGAGGGGGGCTAGGAGAAAAACGCTCCGAGCTCCAAAACCTGCAGCGCGAGATGCAGCGCATCGACCGCGAGGTGCGCCAGACCGAGTCGCGCCGCCAGGAGACCGAGGCAAAGCTGCAAGAAGCGGAACGTGCGGCCAATGCCTCGGCGCGCAAGCTGGAGCGGCTGCGCGCGGAAGAATCGGCGCTGTCTGCGCGCATCGCCGAGAACGAGGCGACGCTGGCGGAGTTGGAACGCTCGATCGCCCGGCATCAAGAAGAGGTGGCCTCGTGGGCGCGGGAGTATTACCGCCGCCAGCGGCCGCTCGATCCGATTTTCTCCAGCGAAGAGCCGGCCGAAGCGGGCAGACGCGCGCATTATCTAGAGCTGCTCGCCGCCGATCGGGCCCGGCGCATCGCTGCCTTGCGCGAGCAGCAATCCCGCGCGGTGGCGCTGCGTGCGGAGCTCAAGCGCCGTCAGGAGCGGCTGGCGCAGGTGAGGGAAGAGGTCGCGCAGGAAGCGGAACGCTGGCAGGGGTTGGCGCAGCAGCGGCGGCAGCTGCGCGAGGAGTTGGCGCGACAGCTCCAGGCGGCCAAAGATCGCAAGCGCGAGATCGAGGCGGATGCCACGGCGCTCACCCAGCTGATCCGTCGGCTGGAAGCCCAGGAGCGGGCACGGCGCGAGGAGGAGGCACGGCAGGAGCGTCTGCGGCGGGAGGAAGAGGCAAGACGCGAGCGTGAGCGGCGTGAGGCGGCGCGGCGCGCAGCGGCGCAAGCCAAACGCGAGGCGAACCTTGCGTCCCCTGCCGAGTCTGCGGCATCGAAATCTCCGGAAGACGAGGCGCCGTCGCGCCCGGCGCGGCGCATCGCCGACGCATCGGCCGCCGGAACCCCCCTCTCCGGACTGCACGGCCGCCTGGGCTGGCCGGTGCAGGGTAGTGTGCAGGGACGCTTTGGCGCGTCCCGCCCCGAGGGGGGGACGTGGCGCGGGGTGTTCATTGCCGCGGGGGCGGGGCAGCCGGTACGGGCCGTGGCCGATGGCGTGGTCGCCTACGCTGATTGGCTGCGCGGTTATGGTAATCTGATCATCCTCGATCATGGAGGCGGCTATCTCACCGTCTACGCCAATGCGGACTCCCTTTTGCGTGAGCCGCAGCAGCGGGTGCGGGCCGGAGAGACGATCGCCACCACGGGGACGAGCGGCAACATGGGCCGCTCGGGGTTATACTTTGAAATCAGGCACAATGGCGAGCCGCTCGATCCCCTGCGATGGATCGGCGGCTGACACAATCTCGGGGTGATGCGAATGCGGCGCTGGATCAGTCGGGTTTCTTTGTTGGTAGTAGCGGTGGTGGGCGGTGTCCTGCTCACGCTCAATCTGTCGGCCTGGGCCGAGCGCAATGCCTCGCCCTCCCTGCCGCTCGAAGAGTTGCGGGCGTTTGCCGAGGTCTACGACGCGGTCAAGAAGGGCTACGTCGAGCCGGTGGAGGATCAAAAGCTCATCACCGAAGCCATTCGCGGCATGGTGAGCGGCCTCGATCCGCATTCGGCCTATCTCGATCCCGAGGAATACCAGGAGCTGCAGGTCGGCACCCAGGGCGAGTTCGGCGGTCTGGGAATCGAAGTCGGCATGGAAGACGGTTTCGTCAAAGTCGTCTCCCCGATCGAGGATACGCCGGCGTTTCGTGCCGGCATCAAGGCGGGCGATCTGATCGTGAAAATCGACGAGACGCCGGTCAAGGGCATGAGCCTGCGCGATGCGGTCAAGCGCATGCGGGGCAAACCCGGTACCAAGGTGAAGCTCACCATCGTGCGCAAGGAGGTCGATAAGCCCATCGTGCTCACCCTCACGCGCGAGGTGATCACCGTGCGCAGCGTCAAGAGCAAGCGCGACGGAAACATCGCCTACGTGCGGGTGACGCAGTTCCAGGAAAATACCGGCCCCATGCTCATCGAGCAGCTGCGCAAGCTGCGCAAGGAAGGGGTGCCGCAGGGGGTAATTCTGGACCTGCGCAACGATCCGGGAGGATTGCTCAACGCGGCGATCGGTGTATCCGGCGCCTTCCTGCCCGACGACGCGCTGGTGGTGAAAACTTCCGGCCGCCTACCGGATTCGCAGCGTGAATACCGCGTGCGCCCGTCCGACTATCTGCGCGGACCCCGCGAGCGTGACTACTTGGCCGATCTGCCGCCGGAGTATCGCTCCTTGCCGATGGTGGTGCTGGTCAATGGCGGTTCGGCTTCTGCCTCCGAGATCGTGGCTGGCGCCTTGCAGGATCACGGCCGGGCGAAGATCATGGGGACGCGCTCGTTCGGCAAGGGCTCGGTGCAGACCATCCTGCCGCTCAACAACGGCGCGGCGCTCAAGCTCACCACGGCGCTCTATTACACCCCCAGCGGCCGTTCGATCCAGGCCAAGGGCATCGAGCCCGACTTCGTCGTCGAAGAAACCGAGAAAGGGGCGGCCCGTTTCCTGCGCGAGGCCGACTTGCAGCAACACCTCGAACTCGACGGCAAAGGCATCAAACGGGCCGAGTCCGGCGAGGCAGGCGAGGCGACCAGCGGGGAGAACAAGGAGGAAACGCCTGCCGAGGAACCCGATCTGCCGCCGAAATTCGAGTACGGTTCGGCCGAAGACCGGCAATATCAGGCAGCCTTGAAGTGGCTGCGTGAAGGGGTAGCGCCGCCGGCGCCGCCGGCCGAGACCTCCGCCCTCGGTAAAGCCCCGAAAACGGCGAAACGCTGACCCGATCGATGGACGATGCGGCGCTGCTGCGCTACAGCCGCCACCTGCTCCTGCCCGAGATCGGCATCGAAGGGCAGGAGCGCATCGGACAGGGCAAGGTACTGATCGTCGGGGCGGGTGGCTTGGGCTGCCCGGCGGCGTGGTATCTCGCCTCGGCCGGTATCGGCCGGCTGTTTCTCGCCGACGATGACGTGGTCGATGCTACCAACCTGCAGCGCCAGACGCTCTACGACGAAAGCACCCTTGGTCAGCCCAAGGTGCTGGCGGCACAGACGGCGCTTGCCCGCGTCAACCCGCTGGTCGAGGTGGTGCCGCTGCAGACGCGGCTCGAGGGAGATCGTCTGGCACAGGCGGTGGCGGAGGTCGACCTGGTGCTCGATTGCAGCGACAACTTCCCCACGCGCCACGCCGTCAACCGCGCCTGCGTGGCGGCCGGAAAACCGCTATTTTCCGGCTCGGCGATCCGTTTCTCGGGGCAGATCGCCGTGTTCGACCGGGCGGGGCGCGGCGGGCCGTGCTACCGCTGCCTTTTTCCCGAAGAGGCCGAGGACGAGGAGCTGCGCTGCGCCGTGATGGGCGTGTTCGCGCCGCTCACCGGCCTCATCGGCACGGCGCTCGCCGCCGAGGCGATCAAGTGGCTCGCGGGACTGGGGGCGGCGCTTTCCGGCAGGCTGGTGCTCTTCGATGCCTTGACGATGCAGTGGCGCAGCTTGAACGTGGCGCGCGACCCCTCATGTCCGGTCTGTGGGGCGCAGGCGCAGGCGTAGGTCTTCGCCCAGGCGTTTCGTCTCTTCCACGCGAAAGCGCGGCGCTTCTTCGAGCGTGCCCGGTTCGGGCAGGGCGAAGAGGGCGCGCGCCTGATTCCCGAGCACGCAAGGGGCGGCGTAGTGCAGCCATTCATCGACGAGACCTGCGGTAAGGAACGCGGCGTTCGCCGTGGCGCCGGCTTCGATCAGGACTTCGTTGATCTCGTGTGCTCCCAGCCAGCGGGCGAGCGCCGCGAGATCGATGCGCCCGGCGGCGTCGGCCGGTAGCCGGACGACGCGATGCCCCCGGGCTTCGAGGCGGGCGCGTTTCTCCGGCTCTTCTCGCACCGTGAAAATCCACACCGGCTCGCCGTGCAGCAGGCGGGCGGATTCGGGCAGGCGCAGGCGGCTGTCGAGCACGGCGCGGCGCGGCGCGCGTCGGCAAGGGACGTGGCGCACCGTGAGCTCGGGATCGTCGGCGAGCACGGTGGCGATGGTGGTGAGCACGAGGCAGGAGCGGGCGCGCCAGCGGTGCACGTCGCGTCGGGCGGCTTCGCCCGTGATCCAGCGGCTGCGCCCGTCGGCGAGCGCGGTGCGTCCGTCGAGCGTGGCGGCGGTCTTCAGACGGAACCAGGGCCGGCCCTGGGTCATGCGGGTGAGAAAACCCCGGTTGAGCTCGGCGGATGCTTCGGCGCACAGCCCGACGTCGACGGGGATGCCCGCCTCACGCAGTCGTTCGACCCCTTTGCCGGCCACGCGGGGATTGGGGTCTTGCAGGGCGACGACGACGCGCCCTACGCCGGCGGCGATGAGGGCGTCGGCGCAGGGTGGAGTGCGGCCGTGATGGCTGCAGGGTTCGAGCGTGACGTAGACGGTGGCGCCGCGCGCGGCCGCTCCGGCCTGGCGCAGGGCGTGGATCTCGGCGTGCGGTTCGCCGGCGCGCTCGTGCCATCCTTCACCGAGCAGCTGCCCGTCGGGGGAGACGATGACGCAGCCGACGCGCGGATTGGGCGTGGTGGTCTCCAGCCCTTTGCGCGCGAGCCGCAACGCTCGGCGCATCCAGTACAGGTCGTCAGGAACGGACGAGGTCGGCGGCATCGTCGTCGGTGTTCTTCTCGCTGCGCTTGCGTCGGGCGCTTGCCTGCACGTCGCGGATGAGCTCGGCGAATTTGCCGACGTCCTCGAAATTGAGGTATACCGAGGCGAAACGCACGTAGGCGACTTGGTCGAGGCGTTTCAAGGATTCCATCACCATCTCGCCGATCACGGTGCTGGGGACCTCGCTCGCGCCGCTCGACAAGAGCTCCGCTTCGATGCGCTCGATCGTGTGTTCGATCGTCTCGGCGGGCACGGGGCGCTTGCGCAAGGCCAGCCGCAGGCTGGCGGCGAGCTTTTCCCGGTCGAAGTCCTCGCGCGAGCCGTCGCGCTTGACGACGACCGGGGGTTTGAGGTCGACCCGCTCATAGGTGGTGAAACGGCGCTGGCAGTTGGCGCAGCGGCGGCGACGGCGCACGACGCTGCCGTCGTCGCTCTCACGCGTGTCGAGCACCTGGGTGTCCGCATCGCCACAGAAGGGGCATTTCATCGCGGAGGAATCAATGCTCGTAGACGGGGAACCGGCGGCACAGGTCGGTGACTTCCTCACGGACACGGGCGAGTACGGTTTCGTCGCTGGGCGCTTCGAGCACGTCGGCGATGAGGTGCGCTACCCGTTCGGCTTCGAGCTCGCCAAACCCGCGGGTGGTCATGGCCGGGGTGCCGATGCGGATGCCTGAGGTGACCATGGGTTTTTCCGGGTCGTTGGGAATGGCGTTCTTGTTGACCGTGATGTGGGCCCGCCCCAGCGCCGCTTCGGCATCCTTGCCCGTGACGCCCTTGGGGCGCAGGTCGACGAGGAAGAGGTGCGATTCGGTGCGTCCGGAGACGATGCGCAGCCCCCGCTCTTCCCCCAGCACCCGCGCCATGACCTGGGCGTTGAGCACGACCTGTTCCTGATAGCGCTTGAATTCGGGGCTCATGGCCTCCTTGAAGGCAACGGCCTTGGCGGCGATGACGTGCACGAGCGGGCCGCCCTGCAGACCGGGGAAGATGGCGGAGTTGATCGCCTTTTCATGCTCGGCTTTCATGAGGATGACGCCGCCGCGCGGCCCGCGCAGCGTCTTGTGCGTGGTGGAAGTGACGACGTCGGCGTGCGGCACGGGATTGGGGTAGAAGCCGGCGGCGATGAGACCGGCGTAGTGGGCCATGTCGACCCAGAAGATCGCTCCCACATCGCGGGCGACCTTGGCAAAACGCTCCCAATCGATGCGCAGAGAATAGGCCGAGGCCCCGGCGACGATGATCTTGGGTTTGTGTTCGTGGGCCAGCCGCTCCATGCGGTCGTAGTCGATCTCCTCGCGCTCGTTGAGCCCGTAGGCGACGACGTTGAACCATTTGCCGGAGAGGTTGAGCGGCATGCCGTGCGTGAGGTGCCCGCCTTCGGCGAGGCTCATGCCCATGATGGTGTCGCCGGGCTTGGCGAAGGCCATGAGCACCGCCTGATTGGCCTGCGAGCCCGAGTGGGGCTGCACGTTGGCCGCTTCCGCGCCAAAGAGTTTCTTCAGCCGCTCGATGGCCAGCCGCTCGATGACGTCGACGTGTTCGCAGCCGCCGTAGTAGCGCTTGCCGGGATAACCCTCCGCGTACTTGTTGGTGAGCTGCGAGCCCTGCGCCTGCATGACGGCGTAGGAGACGTAGTTTTCGGAGGCGATGAGTTCGATGTGCTCTTCCTGCCGGCGGTTTTCGGCTTCGATCGCGGCGAAGAGCTCCGGATCGACCTGGGCGAGGCCATCGGTTTTGCGGAACATGGGGGACTCCGTCGGGGTTCGGAAACGGGAAATTCTAGCACGGGGCGCGAGGTCACATCGCGGCGATCTCGTCGCGCGCCGGCGCTTCGAGGTGCGAGGTTTCGGCCCAGGCGAGGATCTCGCGCGTTCGCCCCCAGCGTACCCACGACAGGCCGCAGTTGGGGATGGGGAAGTCGCGCTTGCGCTCGAGCGGCAGTCCCTCGACGTGGCGGCGCACGGCATCGAGCACGCCGCCGTGGGTGACGATGAGCACGGCTTCGCCGCGATGGGCGCGGGCGAGTTCGTCGAGCGTGCGGCCGATGCGGGTGAACGTTTCGCTGAGCGCTTCACCGCCGAGCGGTCGGTAGTGGGGATCACGGCTCGCATAGCGGGCGTAGCCCTGAGGATCGAGCCGTTCGGCTTCTTCGGGCAAGAGCCCCTGGAAGTGGCCGCAGTGCCGCTCGCGCAGGCCCGGATGCGGCTGAAGGGGCGCGTCTTCGCCGAGAATGAGGCGGGCGGTCTCGAGCGTGCGCGCGAGGTCGCTCGCGTAGTGCGCGGCAAAGGGGATTCCGGCAAGGGCACGGCGCACGGCCAGCGCCTGGCGGCGGCCGGTGTCGTTGAGCGGCACGTCGAGATGCCCCTGGATGCGTTTCTCGCGGTTCCAGTCGGTTTCGCCGTGGCGAACCAAACAAAAGAGCGCGTCGTCGCCATCGGGCAACGGAAAAGGGAGTATTCGTTTCATTTTATACGAGGGTTTCGATCACATCGGGATGGGAGAGGAAGGCGCGAGGACTTGCGCTCGCGCCGTAAGCACCGGATTGATAGACCACGAAGAGATCACCCGGTTCGGCCGGCGGTAACGGCACCTCTTGGGCGAGGATGTCGAGCGGGGTGCACAGCGGTCCAACCACGGTGACCCGTTCGCTCGCCGGCAGGTGCATCTTGTTGCCGATCGCCACGGGGTAGTTTTTGCGGATCACTTGACCGAAGTTGCCGCTCGCGGCCAGATGCTGGTGCAGGCCGCCGTCGACCACGAGAAACGTCGTGTCGCGCGAGCGTTTCTTGTCGAGCACGCGGCAGACGTAGAGTCCCGCTTCGCCTACGAGGTAGCGCCCCAGTTCGATGACGAGTTCGGTCGCGGGCAGGAGGCGGTGCAGCTCGGCGGCGAGCGCGCGCAGGTTCTCGCCCACCGGTTCGAGCGCGAGGGGCTGCTCGCCGGGAAAATAAGGGATGCCGAATCCGCCGCCGAGGTTGAGCCAGCGCGGCGGTGCAGGCAGCTGTTCGGCAAGCCGGACGAGGCGCTCGAAGGCGGCGCGCTGCACGGCCACGAGCGCTGCGGCATCCAGGATCTGCGAGCCGGCGTAGAGGTGCAACCCCTCGAGGGCAAGGCCGGCGGCATGCAGAGATTCGAGTATGACCGGAGCGCGCTCGAGGTCGATGCCGAAGGGTTTGGCCCCGCCACCCATCTTCATGCCGGCGCGCTTGAGCTCGAAATCGGGATTGAGCCGCAGCGCGAGGTGCGGTGCGATGCCGAGCGACTCGGCGTGGTCGAGCACGCGCGACAGTTCGCGTTCGGATTCGAGGGTGATCGTGATTCCTGCGGCCAGCGCTTGGCGCAGCTCTTCCTCCCGCTTGCCCGGACCGGCAAAGGCGATGCGCTCGGCTGGCATGCCGCAGTCGAGCGCGAGCGCCATTTCGCCGGCGGAAGCGACGTCGAACCCGTCGGTCTCGCGCGCGAGTAGCGCCACGAGCGGCGGGAAGGGATTGGCCTTGAGGGCATAGTGCAGGCGCACCTCGGGGCCGATCGCCGCGCGCACGCGGGCCACGCGCGCACCTATCCGGCTCCGGTCGTAGGCGTAGAAAGGCGTGCGGCCGATGCGCTCGGCAAGCAGGGTGAGCGGCAGGCCGCCCACGGTGAGCTCACCACGCGCGTCGACGGGGAATTCGTTCATCGGCGCGTGTTCCGGGGTCATGCTCATTTCTGGGTCTTGGCGTGCCGGGCGAGCCGTTCGCGGATCGCCGGGCGGTCGAGCTTGCCGTTGGGGTTGCGCGGCAGTGGGTGATCGGACACGAGGAAGACGTGCGGTACCTGGTAGGGGGGCAGGTGCTGGCGGCAATGTCGACGCAAGGTTTCCGGATCGAAGGGTTCGACCGCCGGTTGCAGCGCCACGGCGATGATTTGGCCGAGCCGCTCGTCTTCCAGCCCGCAGGCGCAGCACTCGCGCACGAGCCCGGAGGCGAGGAGCGCTTCTTCGATCTCGGTGGGGCTGACGCGGTAGCCGGAGGTCTTGATCATCTCGTCGCGCCGCCCGGCGAAGTAGAGGTAACCCTCTTCGTCGAGCCAGCCGTAGTCCCCGGAGAACACCGCCCACTCGCGCACCGGCACTTGCGCTGGGCGCGGATCGACGGCGGCGGGCAAAGGTCGGAAACGCTCGGCAGTGCGCTCGGGGTCGTTCCAGTAGCCTTGCGCCACCAGAGGACCGCGCTGGACGATTTCACCCACTTCGCGCGGGGCGCAGGGGGTGCCGTCGTCGCGCAGTACGAACACTTCGGCGTTGGGGATGGCGCGGCCGATCGAATCCGGGCGGCGGTCGATCTCTTCCGGCGGCAGGTACGTGGCGCGGAAGGCTTCCGTGAGGCCGTACATGAGGTAGGGTTTGGCTTGGGGCGCGAGGGCGCGCAAGCGCTCGAGCACGCGCCGCGGCAGTTTTCCGCCGGTGTTGGCGAAATAGCGCAAGCGGGCGGCGACGGAGGCCGGCCAGTCGAGCTCGGCGAGCGCCACCCACAGCGGCGGCACGGCGGTGAGCCCCGTGACGTGCTCGCGCTCCATGGTGCGCAGCACGTCGACGGGCAGCAGGTAGTTGAGCAGCACCACGCGCGCCCCAGCGCAAAAAGCCGTGGTGAGCTGGGAAAAGCCTGCATCGAACGAGAGCGGCAGCGCTGCGAGCAGTACGTCGTCCGGGGAATTTTCCAGATAGCTCGCCACCGATTGGGCGCCGGCGACGAGATTGCGATGCGAAAGCACCACCCCTTTGGGGCGTCCTGTGCTGCCGGAAGTGTAGAGGATGGCGGCGACATCGTGCTCCGTGGCGGGCGGTGCGGCGAAGGCACCGGCCTGCGCCAGGCACTCATGCCAGGAACGGCCCTCGGGCGGCGTACTTTGTCCTGCTTCTTCCACGGCGAGCACGAGCGGTGCGATGCCTTCGGGCCAGGGCAAGAGAGTGCGCAGCCGCGTCGGGGCGGTGACGAGGCAGCGCGCGCCGCTGTCGCGCAGCAGGTAGTGTACTTGCTCGGCCTTGAGGAGCGGATTGATCGGCACGAAGATGGCGCCGGTGGCGGCTGCGCCGAAACAGGCGATGACCGTCTCGGGTCGTTTGTCGAGCCAGACGGCGACGCGATCGCCGCGCCGAATACCCAGCGACTGCAGGGCCGCGGCGCAGCGCTCGATTTCCCGCGCGAACCGGGCGTAGGTGAGATGTTCGTTGCCGGAAGTGAGCGCCCGCGCTTCGGGGCGACGTTCGGCGTGATACCGTGGCAGATGCCACAGCAGGAGCGGTGGATGCATCGCGGTGCGACCTCCCGTTATAATCATCGTTTCGCCACTTCCGGGCGAGGCAGCACGAAGGAGATGGGTTTGGACGTCGAACGCAGAGTGCTCGAAATCTTGAGCGAGGCACTCGAATTGCCACCCGAGCGCCTGCAGACCCTGGGGCGCGAGAGCGCGCTTTTGGGAGCCGTGCCCGAGCTCGACTCGATGGGGGTGTTGGCCGTGATCCATCTCCTCGAAGAGCGTTTCGACTTCATCATAGGCGACGACGAGATCGATGGCACCACCTTCGCCACGCTCGGCTCGCTCGTCGACTTCGTGGCGGAGAAGCTCGGCGGCTGACGCGCCGCCATCTTCCCTCTACTCGGCCCGGATCATGGTGCCGACCCCATGGTCGGTGAGGATCTCGACGAGCAGCGCATGTTCGACGCGCCCGTCGATGATGTGCACCGAGCGCACGCCGTTCCTGGCCGCTTCCAGCGCCGAGGCGATCTTGGGCAGCATCCCGCCCGAGAGCGTGCCATCGGCCACCAGTGCGTCGATTTCGCGTGGCGTGAGCCCCGTAAGGAGTTTGCCGTTCTTGTCGAGCACGCCGGGGGTGTTGGTCATGAGAATGAGCTTTTCGGCGCGTAGCACTTCGGCGAGTTTGCCGGCCACCAGGTCGGCGTTGATGTTGTAGGTCTGGCCGTCCTCACCCACGCCGATCGGGGCGATCACCGGGATGAAGTCGCCGCGATCGAGAAACTGGATGATCGAAGGGTCGATTCGGCTCACTTCGCCCACCTGACCGATGTCGATGAGCGCCTCGCCGTCGTCGCGCTGGCGCAGGCGCATGCGGCGCGCACGGATGAATCCTCCGGCGTCCTTGCCGGTGAGTCCGACCGCTTTGCCGCCGTGCCGATTGATGAGGTTGACGATTTCCTTGTTTACCTGGCCGCCCAGCACCATCTCGACCACGTCCATGGTCTCGGCGTCGGTGACGCGCATCCCCTGGACGAATTCTCCTTTCTTGCCGATGCGTTCGAGCAGACGCTCGATCTGCGGCCCGCCGCCATGCACCACCACGGGGTTCATGCCGACGAGCTTGAGCAGAACCACGTCGCGCGCGAAACTATCTTTGAGGCGTTCGTCGGTCATGGCGTTGCCGCCGTATTTGATGACGAGCGTCTTGTCGAAGAACTGGCGGATGTAGGGCAGCGCCTCGGCGAGTACGTCGGCTTTTTGCGCGGCGGTGAGCGGGGCGTCGGAGGTTTCCCGGGTCATGGCGTCGTCCTTGGCATCAGGCGTTCTTGGCCGGTTTTTCCGGTTCGATGCGCAGGCGGATGTGCAGCTCGCGCAGCTGTTTCTCATCGACCGGGCTGGGGGCATGGGTGAGCAGGCACTGGGCGCGCTGCGTTTTGGGGAAGGCGATCACGTCGCGGATCGACTCGGCGCGCGCCATCATCGCCACGATACGATCGAGCCCGAAGGCGAGACCGCCATGGGGCGGGGCGCCGTACTTGAGCGCGTCGAGCAGGAAACCGAACTTGGCGCGCGCCTCCTCTTCGCCGATGCCGAGTACGGCGAAGACGCGCCGCTGCACTTCCTCGCGGTGGATGCGCACCGAGCCACCGCCGATCTCCCAGCCGTTGAGGGCGAGGTCATAAGCCTTGGCGCGCACGCTGCCCGGGTCGGATTCCAGCCGCTCGAGGTCTTCGTCCTTGGGCGAGGTGAAGGGGTGATGCAGCGCCACCCAGCGTTTTTCTTCCTCGTCGTATTCGAACATGGGGAAATCGGTGATCCATACCGGCGCCCAGTCGGCTCCCGTGAGAAAGCCTTTTTCGTGCCCGATCTTGGTGCGCAGCGCCCCCAACGCATCGTAGACCACCTTGGGTTTGTCGGCGCCAAAGAAGATGAGATCGCCGCTTTGCGCGCCGGTGCGCTCGAGGATGGCGCGCAGCGCCTGCTCGTGCAGGTTCTTGACGATGGGGGATTGCAGGCCGGTTTCGTCGGGGCGGCTCGCGTCGTTCACCTTGATGTAGGCGAGCCCCTTGGCGCCGTAGATGCCGACGAATTTGGTGTATTCGTCGATTTCGCCACGGGTGAGCTGCGCCCCGCCGGGGATGCGCAGCGCCATCACCAGCCCGCCGGAATTGGCCGGGCCGGAGAAGACCTTGAAGGCGACGTCGCGCACCGCGTCGGTGACGTCGGTGAGCTCCAGCGTCACGCGCAGGTCGGGCTTGTCCGAACCGAAACGCGCCATTGCCTCGGCATAGCTCAGCCGCGGGAAGGGATCGGGCAGGTGCACACCGAGCGCCTCGGCGAAGACCTCGCGGATCATGGCTTCGGCGAGCGCCGTGATCTGCGCTTCCGTCATGAAGGAAGTCTCGATATCGACCTGGGTGAATTCGGGCTGACGGTCGGCACGCAGGTCTTCGTCGCGGAAGCACTTGGTGATCTGGTAGTAGCGGTCGAACCCCGAGACCATCAGCATCTGTTTGAAGAGCTGGGGCGACTGCGGCAGGGCGTAGAAGTGGCCCGGATGCACGCGCGAAGGCACGAGGTAGTCACGCGCACCCTCGGGGGTACTGCGCGTGAGCATGGGCGTTTCGATGTCGACGAAACCCTGCGCGTCGAGGAAACGGCGGAAGGCACGCGCAGTGCGGTAGCGCAGCATGAGGTTTGCCTGCATCACGGGGCGACGCAGGTCGATGACGCGGTGCGTCAGGCGCACCGTCTCCGAGAGGTTGGTCTCGTCGAGCTGAAAAGGCAGGGGCGCGGCGGCGTTGAGCACTTCCAAATCACGGCACAGCACCTCGATCTCGCCGGTGGGCAGATTCGGGTTCTCGGTGCCGGCGGGACGGCGGCGCACCGTACCGGTGACACGAACGACGTATTCGTTGCGCAGGGATTCGGCGGTGCGGAATGTTTCGGGAGAATCGGGATCGCAGACGATCTGCACCAGGCCTTCGCGGTCGCGCAGGTCGAGGAAGATGACACCGCCGTGATCGCGTCGGCGATGGACCCAGCCGCAGAGGGTGACGGTCTGGTCGAGGTGTTCGGCATTGATTTGTCCGCAATAATGAGTGCGCATGGACGATCCGTTTTTGTTTGAAAGAGGAAATCAGTTTCCCGCGTCGGGGGAAGGAGCCGAGGAAGACATCGCCGTCGGCGTGATGGTGCCCAGAGAGATCACGTACTTGAGCGCTTCGTCGATGCCGAGCTCGAGCGGGACGACCTCGCTCTCGGGCACCAAGAGAAGGAAACCGGAAGTGGGGTTGGGGGTGGTCGGTACATAGACGGCGATCATGGGTTCGGCGACGCCGGTGCCGCCGATCAGCGGTGCCGGAGGCTCTCCGGTGACGAAGGCCACGGTCCAGGCGCCGCGGCGGGGATATTCGACGAGCACGGCCGTGCGAAAGGCTTGGCCGCCTTCAGAGAAGAGCGTTTCCGAAACTTGTTTGACGCTCGAATAGAGGCTCTTGACGATGGGGATGCGTTGAATGAGCGCCTCCCACAGCTCGATGAGACGCTGCCCGAGTACGTTGGCGGCGACGATACCCGTACTCAAGACGAGACCTACGGCCACCAGCACGCCGAGCCCAGGGATGCGATAGCCCAGCAGCGCCTCGGGTCGCCAGCGCTCGGGCAACCAGTCGATGAGGGCATCGAGCGTGCCGACGATCCAGGCGAGTACCGCGAAGGTGACGACGATGGGCAGCCAGACGAGCAGACCCGTCACGAAGTAGCGGCGCATCGTCGCCCTCGTTCCTTTCGCCCGTAAGGCTCAGTGGCAGCCGCAGGCGCCGCCGCAGCAGCCCCCGCCGGAAGTCGCGGGCTTGTCACCGCTCTCGCTGCTGGAAGATTTGGCCGATGAACCGCCCCCTTTGAAGTCGGTGGCGTACCAGCCGCTGCCCTTCAGCTGGAAACCGGCGGCGGAGACGAGTTTCTCGTAGTGGGTGCCACCGCAGTCGGGGCAGTGTGCGATCGGCGCATCGCCGAGTTTCTGCAGATGTTCGTGTTGGGCGCCGCAATCGGCGCAGCGGTATTCATAGATGGGCATCGCCGAGTCTCCTTGGTTGGAACGACGTGGAACCGATGCGAACAAACGAAGGAGTCTACCGCAAAATGGGGGCGCCGATCCACCATTGCAAGATCTCGCGTCCCCACAGGAGCGCCACGGCACCGCCGGCAGCGAGAAAAGGGCCGAAGGGCAAGGGTTCTCCCTGCGGCAAGCGCCCGAGGGCTTTGAGGACGATACCGCACAGGGCGCCGACGAGGGAAGCAAGCAGCAGCACCAGAGGGAGTGCCATCCAGCCGAGCCAGGCGCCGATCGCGGCGAGCAGCTTGAAGTCGCCATAGCCCATGCCTTCCTTGCCGGTGAGGAGTTTGAAGAGCCAATAGATGCTCCACAAGATCAGATAACCGGCAGCGGCGCCCAGGACGGCATCGGGCAAGGGAGAAAATGCGCCTTGCACATTGACCAGCAACCCTGCCCAAAGCAGGGGCAGCGTGAGCACATCGGGCAGCAGGCGCGTGTCGAGATCGATGAAAGCCAGTGCGATCATGCACCAGAGAAAGGCGGCGGCAGCGAGCGCTGGCCAACTCATGCCGAAGCGCCACAGCACGGCGAGCGCCGCGAGCGCCCCAAGGAGCTCCACGAGCGGGTAGCGCCAGCCGATGGGGGCGCGGCAATGGCGACACCGACCGCGCAACGCGATCCAGCTCACGAGGGGGATATTCTCCCAGGCGGAGATGGCGTGCCCGCAGTGGGGACAATGCGAAGCCGGCCGCGCGAGGTCGTAGCGCGGCTGGGGCTCGAGGGGCAGGCCTAGGAATTCGCGGGCTTGTATCTGCCAGTCGCGTTCCAGCATGCGCGGCAGGCGATGGATCACGACGTTGAGGAAACTTCCCACCATCGCACCGAGGAGGAGTGCCGCGAGCAGCTGTATGCTCCAGGGCAAGGCAGCCACGATGCTCATATGGTCTGCGCCATCTTGAAGATGGGCAGATACATGGCCACGACGATGCCACCGATGACGACGCCGAGAAAGACCATGATCACCGGCTCGAGCAGCTGGGAGAGCGAAGCGACGGCGTCGTCCACTTCTCGTTCGTAATATTCTGCCACCTTGCTGAGCATGGCGTCGAGCTGACCCGATTCTTCGCCGATCGAGATCATCTGGGTGACCATGGCGGGGAAGACCCCCGTATCGCTCATCGCCACGGTAAGGGAAATGCCCGAAGTGACCGCCTGGGTGATCTTCTCGGTCGCTTCACGATAGACGATGTTGCCCGCGGCATCGCCCACCGAGACGAGCGCCTCGTTGAGCGGCACGCCCGCGGCGAACATGGTGGCTAAAGTGCGAGTCCAGCGTGCGATGGTAGCCTTGCGGATGATGTCCCCTACCACCGGGATACGGAGGATCATGCGATCGATGAGCGCACGGAAAGCCGGGGATCGTCGGTGCAGCATCCCGAAACCGACCACGAGCAAGATCACCGCCACCAGCATGTAATACCAGTTGGCGACGAAAAATTCCGACATGTCGATCACGATCTGAGTCGGAGCAGGGAGGTCGGCGCCAAAACTCGTGAAGATGTCCTTGAACTGGGGGATGACGAAAATCATCATCACCGTGATGACGAGCATCGCCACCACGACGACGGCGGTGGGATAAAAGAGTGCCGATTTGATCTTGCTCTTGATGGCCAGGATTTTTTCCTGGTAAGTGGCCAGACGTTCGAGCAGATCGTCGAGGATACCGGCCTGCTCGCCGGCGGCCACCAGCGAGACGAAGAGCCGATCGAAGTACATGGGGTATTTGGCAAACGCCGCCGCCAGACTGGAACCCGCGGCGATGTCTTCGCGGATGAGGTTCAGGAGTCGCGTCAAGGCCGGATTGGTCGAGCCCTTGATGGCGATGTCGAAGGATTGCAGCAGGGGGACCCCCGCTTTCATCATGGTCGAGAGTTGCCGGGTGAAGAGAACGAGATCTTTTTCGCTGACGCGACCGCGACGTTCCTTGATCTTGGTGATTTTGGTGACGATCACCCCTTGCCGGCGCAGGGCCGTGCGCGCCGAGGATTCGCTCGGGGCACGGATCTCCCCTCGGGCGGGTTTGTTTTGGGCGTCTTTGCCTTCCCAGCTGAACAGCAGTTCTTTGGGTTTGGAAGTCGCGGTTGCCATGGAGCACCTCTCGCAACAGGATCAATCGTTGGTGGCGGCAAGCACTTCGGTGAGCGAAGTAATGCCGTGTTTGACTTTCAAGAGACCTGATTGACGCAAACTACGCACCCCTTCGCGCCGTGCCTGGGCTTCGATCTCCATGGCCGAAGCATTGGCCATGATGAGGCGTTGGATGGCTTCACTGATCGGCATCACTTCGTAGATGCCGGTACGGCCTTTGTAACCGGAACCGCGGCACTTCTCGCAGCCGGCCGGACCATAGGGCTGCCAGCTTCCATCGAGATCTTCTTCAGCGAATCCGGCCGAGATGAGAGCATCGGCGGGAATGTCGATCGGTTTTTTGCAGGTACATAGGCGCCGTACCAGCCGTTGCGCCGTGATGAGGATCACCGAGGAGGCGATGTTGAAAGGGGCGATGCCGATGTTGCGTAGCCGCTCGATGGTACTGGGCGCGTCGTTGGTGTGCAGGGTGGAGAGGAGCAGGTGACCGGTCTGGGCCGCCTTGACGCCGATGTCGGCGGTTTCCAGATCCCGGATCTCACCCACCATGATGATGTCCGGGTCTTGACGTAAGAAAGCGCGCAGCGCTGCGGCGAAGGTCAGCCCCACTTTATCGTTGATGTTGACCTGGTTGATCCCGGGCAGGTTGATCTCCACCGGATCCTCGGCGGTGGAAATGTTGACCTCGGGTTTGTTGAGCAGGTTGAGGCAGGTATAGAGCGAGACGGTCTTGCCCGAGCCGGTGGGGCCGGTGACGAGGATCATGCCGTAGGGGCGCTCGATCGCTTCCAGGAGCGCCGCTTTTTGTTCCGGCTCGTAACCGAGTGCATCAATGCCGAGCATCGCCTGGCTCGCATCGAGGATGCGTAGCACGATCTTTTCGCCCCACAAGGTGGGCAGGGTAGAGACGCGGAAGTCGATTGCCTTGTTCTTGTTGAGAATGAGCTTCGTTCGGCCGTCCTGGGGTACTCGCTTTTCCGAGATGTCGAGCTTGGAGATGATCTTGAGGCGGGCGGCGATCTTCTCCTTGAGCGCCAGTGGCGGACGGGCGATCTCGCGCAACATGCCGTCTTGGCGGACGCGGATGCGGTAGAACTTTTCGTAGGGCTCGAAATGGATGTCGGAGGCGCCTTCGTTGATCGCGTCGATGAGGATCTTCTGGATGAAACGCACGACGGGGGCGTCTTCGACATCGACATCGCCTTCGTCTGCCACGGGCGTTCCCTCGCTCAGGGAAACCCCTTCCAGGAGTTCGTTGTCCTGAACCAGGGTGGAGAGGGCGTTGTTGAGCGATTCGTAGAGTTTGTCGCAAAAACGGGCAAGTGATTGGGCAGGAACGACGACGAGTTCGATCGTCTGGCCCGTCTGAAAGCGGATCTCATCGTAGACGCGCACCAGGGTGGGATCGGCCACGGCGATCACCGTCTTGCCCTTGCGCTGTGACAGGGCGACGACTTGGTAGCGGTTGGCGATCTGCGGATCGATCAGTTTCTTCGGCAGAACATCGGGATTGACGGCGCTGATGTCGAGCACCGGCAAGCCAAACGTCTCTGCCGCGAACTGAGCGACCTTGCGCTCATCGAGCACCCCTGACTTGATGAGCGCGAGCAGCAGACCATTGGGCCCGGCTTCTTCCTTGGCATGGGCTTGTTCGGCGGTCTTTTCGTCGATCCAGCCTTTCTGGATCAACGCTCGCACCAAACCCGTCATCTCGATCATCGCCTTTCCTCGTTTGAGTCTTCGCCGACGCTATTTTCGGACGTATCGCCTTCCCCTGCCGTTGGCGCATACAGGCGCACCGAACGAATACGCCGGTCATGACATTGTAAAACGTCCATGCGGACCTCGCCAATACGCAGCGATACTTCTGCTTCGGGTATCTCCTGCAGGTATTCGAGGATGAGGCCATTGAGGGTGCGGGGACCGTCAGTGGGTAGATCGAGCCCCAGCGCCCGGTTTATCTCACGCACGGGCGTGGCGCCATCGATGATCACCGTGCCGTCTTCCTGCCATTGCAGCACGGTATCGCTGCCGGGGCGACTGGTGGTGAATTTGCCGACCATCTCCTCGATGATGTCGTCGAGCGTCACCAGCCCCTGCAGCTCGCCGTATTCGTCGACCACCAGCGCCAGCCGCTGGTGATGTTCCTGGAAGAACTGCAGCTGCGTCATGGCGTTGGTGTCTTCCGGCACGAAGTAGGGCGGCGAGAGACTGCGCCGGATGGCCTCACGGGAGAAGCCCGAGGTGAGCGTCTCGGCAAGGAGCTGGCGCACGTGCAAAATGCCGAGCACCTCGTCGGGATTGCCTTCGATCACCGGCAGACGGGTATGGTAGGCGGTGGCCAGTTGCGCGCGCAGCGTCTCTTCGTCGTCGGTGAGATCGAGAAATTCGATCGCTTGCCGCGGAATCATCACGTCGGCCACCGTGATGCGTTCGAGGTCGAAGAGGTTGAGCAGGACGTCGCGATGTTTCTCCGATCGCAGCACGCGCGATTCGAGCACGAGGCTGCGCAGCTCCTCGAGACTCGGCGCCTGGGGCGTTGCCCGGCGCGGCAGGTGCAGCAGCCACAGTAGCGCCTTGACGAAGAGGTTGACGAAATCCACCACCGGTCCGAACACGCGCAGGGTTGCGGTGAGCGGATAGGCGATGTAGGGGGCGAGAAGATCGGCGTAGCGGGCACCGATCACTTTCGGGGTGATCTCGGAGAAGACGAGGATGAGGAAGGTGACGACGAAGCTGCCCACGGCGAGCATCGTCTCGTTCTGACCGAAGAGCTCGATGGTGATGACCGAGGCAAGTGTGGCCGCGCCGACGTTGACGGCATTGTTGACGAGCAAAATCACGCTCAACATCCGTTCGGGATGGGCGGTGAGCGCTGCGGCGAGCTGCGCACCACGCTCGCCGTTGTCTGCGCGGGCCTTGAGACGATAGCGGTTGGCCGCCATCATGACCGTCTCGCTCATGGAGGCAAGGCCGGAGGTGAAGAGCAGAATGGCCAATCCGAGCCATTGCCACAGGAGATCAGCGGGAAGGGAAGCGTCCATCGGCGGGGTCATCGACGGTGCAGGAGGTACTCGAGAACGAAATGGGTGCCGAGGTAGGCGAGCGCCAAGGTGACGAAACCGGCCCAGGTCCAGCGCAGGGCCACGCGCCCGCGCCAACCCCAGGCGTGCCGCCCCAGCAGCAGGATGCCGAAGATGGCCCAGGCAAGCAAGGTGAATACGGTTTTGTGGTCGGCGCGCAAGGGCTGACCGAAGAGCGCTTCGGAAAAAACGACGCCGGTGAGTACCGTGATCGTGAGCAGCACGAAGGCTACGCCGATGACGCGAAAGAGGAGCGACTCCATCACGAGTAGCGGCGGCATCCGCCCGAGCCAGGCTGCGGGTTCGCGGCGGTGCAGGGCGCGCTCGAGGACCGACATCAGCACGGCATGCAGCGCCGCGAGCGTGAAGAGCGCATAGGAGAGCAACGCCACGACCAGGTGCAGGCGCATCCAGGGGTTGTCGGTGGCCACGGGCATGGCCGGCAGGGGCAGCCAGGGTACGAGCAGGCACACCAGGGCGGCAATGGGGGTGAGTAGCGTGTAGAGCCAGCCGATGGGGGCGTAGAAAGATTCGATCCAGAAAAAGAGGGCGGCAAGCCACACGGTGAGCGAGAGCGCCGGTGCGAACCCGAGCCGCAATCCCTGGTCCGACAGCAGCAGGGCCGCGGCGCCCCAGCCGTGCGCGAGGATGGCTGCGGTGAGCAGGGCCCGATCGATCGGACGCGGACAGCGGCCGCCTTCTTCCGGTTGGCGGCGGCAGCGCCGCCCGACGGCGATCGCCCCGAGGCCATACAAGAGGAAGGCCAGCAGATGGGGTAGAATCGAATCCATGATCCTAGTTTACTCGAAGAATGCCGAGGTTTTGCGCCCATGCTCGACAACCTGACGCAAAGACTATCCAAAGTCGTCAAGACGCTGCGCGGTCAGGCGCGGCTCACGGAAGACAACATCCAAGAGGCGCTGCGCGAAGTACGCATGGCGCTGCTGGAAGCCGACGTGGCCCTGCCGGTGGTCAAGGACTTCATCGCCCGCGTCAAGGAAAAGGCTGTCGGCCAGGAGGTGATCGGTTCGCTCACACCAGGCCAGGCGCTCATCGGGGTGGTGCACGACGAGCTCGTGGCGCTGATGGGAGGGCAAAGCGAAGGGCTCAAGCTCGAGGCGCGTCCGCCCGTCGTCATCCTCATGGCGGGTCTGCAGGGGGCGGGCAAGACGACTACCGTGGGTAAGCTCGCCAAGTGGCTCAAGGAAGAGAAAAAGAAGAAAGTGCTGGTGGTCTCCACCGACGTCTACCGTCCGGCGGCGATCGAGCAGCTGCGCACGGTGGCCGAACAGGCCGGCGTAGACTTCTTCCCTTCCTCGCCCGAGCAGCAGCCCGAGGCGATCGCACGGGCGGCCAAGGACTGGGCCGAGCGGCATTTCCACGACGTGCTGCTGGTGGATACCGCCGGGCGTCTGGCGATCGATCAGGCGATGATGGAGGAGATCAAGGCGTTACACGCGGCCTTGAACCCGACCGAGACGCTCTTCGTGGTCGATGCCATGCTGGGGCAGGACGCGGTCAATACCGCGCGGGCCTTCAACGAGACCCTGCCGCTCACCGGCGTGGTGCTCACGAAGCTCGACGGGGACGCACGCGGCGGGGCGGCGCTGTCGGTGCGCGCCGTCACCGGCAAGCCGATCAAGTTCGCCGGGGTGGGGGAGAAGCTCTCGGGGCTCGAGCCTTTCTACCCCGATCGCATGGCGAGCCGCATCCTCGGCATGGGCGACATCGTGGGCCTGGTGGAAGAGGCGCGGCGCAGCGTCGACGAGCATAAGGCCAAGGAGCTCGCGCAGAAGCTGCGTACCGGCAAGGGGTTCGACCTCAACGATTTTCGCGAGCAGATCGTGCAGATGCGCAAGATGGGCGGCATCGGGGCCTTGCTCGACAAGCTGCCGGCGCAATTCGCCCAGGCGGCCGGACAGCTGCAGGGCGGGATGGAGGAAAAAGCGATCTCGCGCATCCAGGGCATCATCGATGCCATGACGCCGCAGGAGCGCGCCAACCCCGACATCATCAAGGCGAGCCGCAAACGGCGCATCGCCGCCGGCGCAGGCGTGACGGTGCAGGAGGTCAATCGCTTGCTCAAGCAGTTCGACCAGACGCAGCGCGTGATGAAGCAGTTCTCCAAGGGCGGGATGGGCAAGGTGATGCGCGGCTTGCGCGGCGTGATGCCGCGGCTGCACTGAGGGATGATGGATCTGATCCGCATCGCGCTCTTACGCTCGCTCGCCACCCTGGGGCGGGGCAAGATCCTGTGGGAGATGTTTTGGCCGCTGCTCGCGGCGGGCTTGGTCTGGATCGTGGCGCTCGTGCTCGCCTGGGCTCCGCTCACGACCTGGCTGGCGGGCTGGTTCAACGCCTCGCCGGACGGGGCGCAAGCGGGAATGCTGGCGATGGCCGGATTCTTCGCGCTCAAGGTGTTGCTGGTGCTGGGCGTGCTGCCGCTCATGTACGTCACCATGCTCGTGATCGTGGGTATCTGGGTGATGCCGCGCGTCGTCGCCTTGGTGGGCCGCGAGGAATACGCCGATCTCGAATTGCGCCATGGCGGGAATTTTGCCCGTAGTCTGTGGAACACCCTCAGCGCCTCGGGCCTCTTCCTGCTCGGCTTTCTCGTGAGCATGATTTTCTGGTGGATTCCCGGCGCTGCGCTGGTGCTACCGTGGCTCCTGACGGCTTGGCTCAACAAGCGCACCTTCACCTATGATTGTCTGATGGAACATGCCGACGCCGAAGAGCTGCAGGCGCTGGAAGCCCGCGAAGGGGGAACATTCTTCTGGCTCGGGGCGATCGGTGCGGCGCTCGCCTACGTGCCGCTGCTCAACCTCTTCGCCCCGGCGATCACGGGCGTGCTCTTCGTGCATGCCGGGTTGGAGGCGCTGCGGCGGCTGCGGCTCGAGCGGGGTGCCTGGATCGTGGAGGCGGACGTGGCCACCAGCCATTCGGCATACCATCGTTTGCCCAAGGAGAAGCCATGAGCGCGTTCGGGGCTTACATCATCGGTGACGAAATCCTCTCGGGCCGTCGTGAGGACAAGCACTTTGCCAAGCTGCGCGAGCTATTGCATGCGCGCGGCTTGCGCCTTGCCTGGGTGCACTATCTGGGCGACGAGCCGCGGCGGCTCACCGAGGCGTTTCGCCATAGTTTCGCGAGCGAGGACATCGTCTTCAGTTTCGGCGGCATCGGGGCCACGCCAGACGACCATACGCGGCAGTGCGTGGCGCAAGCCCTAGGGGTGCCGCTCGAGCTGCATCCCGAGGCCGAGGCCCTGATCCGCGCGCGTTTCGGCGAGCGCACCACAGCGCAGCGTCTGGAAATGGGGCGTTTTCCCCGTGGCGCGCGCATCATCCCCAATCCCTACAACCAGATCCCGGGCTTTTCCGTCGGCAACCACCATTTCGTGCCAGGTTTTCCCGTGATGGCCTGGCCGATGGTCGAATGGGTGCTCGACACCCAATACGCGCACCTCTTTCATCGCGAGGACTACGTCGAGGATTCGGTCTATGTGTGGGACGCGCACGAGGGCGATCTGGTCGATCTGATGCAGACGCTCACCGTGCGCTATCCTGAAGGGACGCTCTTTTCGCTGCCGTCGGTACCCGAAGAGACGGGCGGCCGGCGTCGGCTCGAGCTCGGTTTCAAGGGTCCCAGGGCGATCGTGGAGGCGGCGATGCGCGACATCGTCGCCACGCTCGAGGAACGAGGTTTGCCCTGGGAACGCCCTCGGAGTTGATTGTTCCCCAACCAGAAGAAGGAGAGACGTCATGCCCCGTATTTTGCATACCATGATCCGCGTCGGCAATCTCGACCGTTCGATCGAGTTCTATACCAAAGTGCTTGGCATGCGGCTGCTACGCCGTGAAGATTATCCCGAGGGGAAATTCACGCTGGCGTTCGTCGGCTATCAGGACGAGAGCGAAGGGGCGGTGATCGAGCTCACCTACAACTGGGGGGTCGATCATTACGAAATGGGCAATGCGTTTGGGCACATCGCCATCGCCGTGCCCGACGCCAAGGCCGCCTGCGACGAGATCCGCGCCCGTGGCGGGAAAGTGATCCGCGAGGCCGGGCCGATGAAGCACGGCACCACCGTGATCGCTTTCGTCGAGGATCCGGATGGCTATAAGATCGAGCTCATCGAGCGGCCCTGAGTCGGAATCCCAAGGCCGGGATCGTCAGAGTTGGCTCTGGACCCAACGCACGATCTCGGCCGTGCCGACGGCGCCGGAATGCCGCGCCACTTCCCGCCCCTGGTGAAAGAGGATCATCGTCGGGATGCTGCGGATGCCGTAACGGGCGGCCGTTTGTTGGGCTTCGTCCGTATTGAGCTTGGCGAAGAGAACCCGCGGGGCGAGCTGGCTGGCGGCATGGGCAAAGGCGGGCGCCATCATGCGACATGGGCCGCACCAGGGAGCCCAGAAATCGACCAGCACGGGCAGATCGTTCTTCGTCAGATACGTGTCGAAGCTCGCCTCACTGAGTTCGACGGGGTGCCCGGGAAAGAGCGGCTGGTGACATTTGCCGCAGTTGGGCCCTTCATGCACGCGCTCGGCGGGGACGCGATTGACGGCGAAACAGGACGGGCAGACGATATGCAGGGTATCGCTCATGGGGTTTTCTCCACAAAGAAGTTTGATCGAACTATGAGGGCAAAGCCGGCGAGGGTCAAGAGGGTTTGCCCCCATCTTGCCCGGGGAGGAAAGATGTCGTTGAAGAGCTGCTTGTGGACCATGGTGTCCGGGCTCCTGCTGATGCCCTTGGGTGCCTTGGCGCAGCCGCGTGCAGAGCTGACGGTCGGCATGTATCGAATCGTGGCCGAAGTGGCGGCCGACGAGCCTGCGCGCGAGCGCGGTCTGATGTTTCGCGAGCACCTGGGGGTGAACGAGGGGATGGTGTTCGTCTTTCCCGTGGCGGGGCGCCAGTGCATGTGGATGAAAAATACGCCCATCCCCTTGTCGGTGGCTTTCCTCGACGAGGCGGGGCGCATCCTCAACGTGGAGGAAATGGCACCTCGTACCCTGGATTCGCACTGTGCCGTGGCGCCGGCGCGCTATGCGCTGGAGATGCCGGGCGGGTGGTTCCGCGAGCGCGGCATCGTGCCGGGCATGCACGTCGAAGGGCTCGAGCGCCTGCCGGCGGGTCGTTGAGCGGGCGCAAAAGGAGACAGGCGAACAGCCGGACACCGCAAAACACCGCCGTAGCGCCAAGGACTGGTTGGCCGCGGTGTCGGGGGATCACTCGTAGCGCACCTCGACGCGCTCCACCCCGGGGAGCGTCCGCAGGGTGGCGAGCAAAGTCTCTTGCGGATGCAGAGTCCACGGGGAGGAGCATCGCAGCGTCCCCTCGGTGTCGTCGAGGCGCAGGGTGAGCGCGAGCGGCAGCCTACCACCGAGGTGGGGCCGCAGTGCGGATTCCAGTTCGTCGATGAATTCCGGCGTGGTGCGTTCGAGCACGACGGTGAGCGCGATCGCCCGGGCGCGTTCTTCGCGCAGCTGTGCGAGCGTGGCGAATCGTTCGGCCACCACTCGCAAGCCTCCCGAGTAGTCGTCGGGGCTTACTTTCACTTCGGCGAAGAGCGGCTCGTCGAGCACGATGGCGTGGCGCCACGCCTCATAGACTTCGCTGTAGGCGAGTACCTCGACCTGGGCTGTGCCGTCGTCGAACTCGACGAAGGCCATTTTGCCGCGATTGCCCATCTTGGTGCGCAGGTTGGTGACCACTCCGGCAATCCACACCGGCTCCCAGCCGGGTTCGAGGCTAGCGAGCGGCCTCGAGACCAGACGGCGCACTTCCTCGGCCCAGGCATGGAAGGGGTGCCCCGAGAGGAAAAATCCGATGGCGGTCTTCTCTTCCTTGAGCCGTTCGCGCTCGGTCCAGGGGCGGACGGCGGCGAAGGCCGGCTGCATCGCCTCGGCCTGGGGTAGATCGTCGAAGAGCCCCCCTTGCAGGACGTTCGCCTGCGCCTGCTCGGCCGCTTCCATCGCAAGCCCGACGGTGGCGAGCAACTGCGCCCGGTCGCGACCGGCATGTCCCGGCAAGGTATCCAGCGCCCCGGCGCGCACCAGCGCCTCGAGCACACGGCGATTGACCGCCCGTCGGTCGACGCGGGCGCACAGTTCGAACAGGTCGCGGAATGGACCGTTGCGTTCACGCTCGGCGACGATGGCCTCGGCCGCGGGGCGACCCACCCCCTTGATCGCCCCCAGGCCGTAGCGGAGGGTGCGAGTGTCGACCGGTTCGAAGCGATAGGCGGAAGCGTTGACGTCCGGCGGCAGGATCTCGAGGCCGTTGGCGCGCGCGTCTTCGACGAAGATCTTGACGCTGTCGGTGTCGTCCATGTCGGAAGACAGCGTCGCGGCCATGAACGCAGCGCAGTGATGGGCCTTCAGCCAGGCGGTCTGGTAGGTGACCACGGCGTAGGCGGCGGTGTGGGACTTGTTGAAACCGTATTCGGCGAATTTCTCCATCAGGTCGAAGAGGCGCATGGCGAGCGCCTCGTCGTAGCCTTTCTTGCGCGCCCCTTCGCGGAAGATCTCGCGGTGCTTGGCCATCTCCTCGGGTTTTTTCTTGCCCATCGCCCGGCGCAGCAGGTCGGCCCCGCCCAGCGTATAGCCGCCGATGATTTGCGAGATCTGCATCACCTGTTCTTGATAGACGATGACGCCATAGGTGGGTTCGAGGCAGGGCTTGAGATCCTCGTGGAAATAGTCGATGGCCTGCTCACCTTTTTTGCGCAGGATGAAGTCGTCGACCATGCCCGACCCGAGAGGTCCTGGGCGATAGAGGGCGAGCACGGCGATGATGTCTTCGAAACGGTCGGGCTGAAGTTTCTTGAGGAGCTTCTTCATCCCTTCCGATTCGAGTTGGAAGACGGCGGTGGTGTTCGCGTCTTTCAGGATCTGGTAGGTGGCCGGATCCTCGTAGCCCAGGGTCTCGAGTTTGGGACGATTGCCGGTGAGTCGCTCGACGTAGTCGAGGGCGAGGTCGATGATGGTGAGGTTGCGCAGCCCCAGGAAGTCGAACTTGACGAGACCAATCGCCTCGACGTCGTCCTTGTCGAACTGCGACACGGGCACGGCGTCCTCGCCGTCGGCCAGATACAGGGGACAATAGTCGGTGAGCTTGCCCGGGGCGATGAGCACACCGCCGGCGTGCATGCCCACGTTGCGCGTCAGCCCCTCGAGGGGGCGGGCGAGCTGCCACAGTTGCTGGATCGCCTCGCCGTCGTTGGCATCTTCCATCAGCTCGCGCAGCTGCGGTTCGAGCTCGAGCGCCTTGTCGAGCGAGACGGGTTTGACGCCCTCGAGCGGGATCAGCTTGGAGAGGCGGTCGCACAGGCCATAGGGCAAATCGAGCACGCGCCCCACGTCGCGCACCACCGCCTTGGAGGCCATGGTGCCGAAGGTGGCGATCTGGCTCACCGCGTCGTGCCCATAGCGCTCGCGTACGTACTCGATCACGCGGTAGCGCCGATCCTGGCAGAAATCGACGTCGAAGTCGGGCATGGATACCCGTTCGGGGTTGAGGAAGCGCTCGAAGAGGAGCGCATAGCGCAAGGGGTCGAGGTCAGTGATGCGCAGGCTGTAGGCGACGAGCGAGCCCGCACCCGAGCCGCGTCCCGGGCCGACGGGCACGCCGTTTTCCTTGGCCCAGTTGATGAAGTCGGCCACGATGAGGAAGTAGCCGGAAAAGCCCATCTGCACGATGGTTTCGGTTTCGAAGGCGAGGCGCTCCTCGTAGCGCGGACGTTGGCGTTCGCGCTCGGCCTCGATGGGGTAGAGCTCGCGCAGGCGCACTTCCAGCCCCTCCTTGGCGCGCGCGACGAGGTAGTCGTCCAGCGTCACGCCCGGCGGCGTAGGGAAGGGCGGCAGGAAGTTCTTGCCCAGCGTGATGGAGAGCGAGGCGCGGCGCGCGATCTCGCCGGCGTTCTCCAGCGCCTCGGGTAGATCGGCAAACCGCTCGGCCATCTCGGCGCGGCTGAGGAAGTACTGCTCGGCGGTGAAGGGCTTGGGGCGCCGGGGGTCGGCGAGTACCGTGCCCTGGGCGATGCACACGCGCGCCTCGTGCGCCTCGAAATCCTCGGGGCGCATGAACTGGATGGGGTGCGTCGCCACCACTGGCAACCCCAGACGGGCGGCGAGCTCGACGGCGGCGTCGATGTAGACCTCCGTGTCCGGCTGTCCGGCGCGTTGCAGCTCGAGGTAGAACGCGTCGGGGAAAACCTCGGCCCAGCGCCGCGCCGCCGCTTCGGCTTCCTCTTCTTTCTGGGCGAGCAGCAAGCGCCCCGGTTCGCCCTCCATCGCCCCGGAGAGGGCGATGAGGCCGCTGCAGGATTCCCGTTCGAGCCAAGCCGGGTGGATCTCGGCGCGGCCGCGGTACTGGTTCTCGAGATAGGCGCGACTGAGGAGCTCGCACAGTTGGCGATAGCCTTCGCGGTGGCGGGCAATGAGCAGCATCCGCCAGGGGTGGGCGCGGTCCTCTTCGTTGCTGATCCAGACGTCCACGCCGATCACCGGCTTGATGCCCTTGGCGCGCGCGGCCTTGTAGAACTTGACCATGCCGAAGAGGTTCATCGCATCCGAGATGCCCAGGGCGGGCATGCCGTCGGCGGCGGCCGCGGCGACGGCATCCGTGAGGGTGCAGATGCCGTCGGTGAGCGAGTATTCCGAGTGCAGGCGCAGATGGACGTAGGGCGTCATCAGGGCAGCAGAAGGGTGGCGCCGATGGTGCGGCGCGATTCGAGCGCGCGGTGGGCCTCGGCTGCCTGGCTGAGGGGAAAACGCTGGCCGATTTGGACGTCGAGCCAGCCGTCGCGCAGCGCCCCGAAGAGCTCTTCGGCCATGGCGAGCAGATCCTCGCGCCGGGCGATGTAGGTGAAGAGCGTCGGGCGCGTGAGGAAGAGCGAACCCTTCTGCGCGAGAAGCCCGATGTCGAAAGGCTCGACCTTGCCCGAGGCGTTGCCGAAGGAGACCATCAGCCCCAGGGGGCGGAGCGAATCGAGCGAGCCGAGGAAGGTGGCGCGGCCCACCGAGTCGTAGACCACGTCGACGCCTCGTCCGTTGGTGAGCGCACGGGTGCGCTCGGTGAAATCCTCCCGCGTATAGACGATGACGTGATCGGCGCCGTGCGCGCGCACGAGTTCGGCTTTTTCATCGTTGCCTGCGGTGGCGATCACCGTGGCGCCGAGCTGTTTGGCCCATTGCACGAGCAGCAGTCCCACACCGCCGGCAGCGGCGTGGATGAGCACCGTGTCGCCCGGCTGCACGCGGTGGGTGCGGCGTACCAAACACTGCGCCGTCAGGCCTTTCAGCATCACCGCGGCGGCGGTCTCAAAGGAAATGTCGTCGGGCAGGCGCACGGCGCGCTCGGCCGGGAAGTTGCGTACTTCGCTGTAGGCGCCTACGGGTGAGAGAGCCCCGCCGCAGTAGGCGACGCGATCGCCCGGGCGAAATTCGGTCACGCGGGGGCCGACGGCCTCGACCACGCCGGCACCTTCCTGACCCAACCCCGACGGGAGGGCGACGGGATAGAGGCCGGTGCGATGGTAGGTGTCGATGAAATTCACCCCGATCGCCTGGTGGCGGATGCGGAGTTCGCCCGGACCGGGATCGGGCAGCTCTACCGTCTCCCAGCGCAGGACTTCGGGGCCGCCGTGGGCGGAGAAACGGATCGCGTGCGTCAGCATAGCCTTGCTCCTCGGATCATTCCGCCTTGAGTTTGTTGCGCAGTTCGAGCGCATCGACCACCGACACGGCCGTCATGTTGACGATGCGGCGCACGGTGGAAGACGGGGTGAGGATCTGCACCGGCATCGCGGCACCAAGCAACATGGGACCGACGGTGACGCCGTCGCCATTGGCAATTTTCATCAGGTTGAAGGCGATGTTGGCTGCATCGAGATTGGGCATCACCAGGAGGTTCGCCTCACCCTCGAGAGTGCTCTTGGGGATCAGCCGCTGGCGAATTTCCGGCGAGAGCGCCGAGTCACCGTGCATCTCCCCGTCCATGTTGAGCTGCGGGCACAGAGCGCGCAGCAGGTCCCGGGCCTGGCGCATCTTGCGCGCGGAGGGCGTGTCGGCCGAGCCGAAGTTGGAGTGCGACAACAGCGCCACGGCCGGTTCATAGCCGAAGCGGGTGAGCTCCACGGCCGCCATGCGGGCGATCTCGACGATGTCTTCGGCGCAGGGGTCGTAATTGACGTAGGTATCGGTGAGGGCTACGGTGCGCTTGGGCAGCATGAGGATGTTCATGGCCGCGAAAAGGCGCGCATCCGGAGCAAGACCGATGACGTCACGCACGTGCTGCAGGTGGGAATGGTAAGTGCCAAACGTGCCGCACACCAGAGCATCGGCATAGCCGTTCTTGAGGAGCATGCAACCGATGAGGGTGGTGTCGCTCATCATGCGCACCTTGGCGATTTCGGGCGTCACTCCCTTGCGGCACATCAGCTCGAGGTATTGCTGCCACAGCTCCTTGTAGCGCGGGTCGGATTCGGGATTGACGACGTCGAAGTCGCGCTCTGGCATGAGGTTGAGCCCCAGGCGTTTGATGCGCATCTCGATCACAGCCGGGCGGCCGATGAGGATGGGACGGGCGAGTTTCTCGTCGAGCACGGCGCGCGCAGCGTGCAGCACCCGCTCGTCCTCACCCTCGGCGTAGAGCACGCGTTTCTGCTCGGGTGGGATACCCTTGGCGACCGAGAACATCGTTTTCATCACCACACCGGAGTGGTAGACGAAGTTCTGCAGGGTGGCGCGATAGGCGTCGAAATCCTCGATCGGCCGCGTGGCCACGCCCGATTCCATCGCCGCCTTGGCCACCGCCGGGGCGATACGCACGATGAGGCGCGGATCGAAGGGTTTGGGGATGAGATAGTCCGGTCCGAAAGTGAGTGCGGCTTCCCCATAGGCCCCCGCGAGCATGTCGCTCTGCTCGGCGCGCGCGAGATCGGCGATGGCGTGCACGCAGGCGAGCTTCATCTCTTCCGTGATGGTGGTGGCGCCCACGTCGAGCGCCCCGCGGAAGATGAAGGGGAAACACAGGACGTTATTGACCTGGTTGGGATAGTCCGAGCGCCCCGTGGCGATGATCGCGTCTGGGCGCACGGCCTTGGCCACTTCCGGCATGATCTCGGGGATGGGGTTGGCGAGCGCGAAGATGAGCGGGTCGCGCGCCATCTTGGCGACCATCTCGGGCTTGAGCACGCCGGCCGAAGAGAGGCCGAGGAAGACGTCGGCACCGTCGATCACTTCGGCGAGCGTGCGCGCGTCGGTGACCTGGGCGTAGCGCGCCTTGTTCGGTTCCATGTCCGGCTCGCGCCCGACGCGAATCACTCCGCGCGAGTCGCACACGTAGACGTTCTCTCGCTTCACGCCCAAGCGCACCATCAGATCGAGACAGGCAATGGCTGCAGCTCCGGCGCCCGAGCACACGAGCTTGACTTCGTCGATCTTCTTGCCGACGACCGTCAGCCCGTTGATCAAGGCGGCGGAGGAGATGATGGCGGTGCCGTGCTGGTCATCGTGGAAGACCGGAATTTTCATGCGCTCGCGCAGCTTTTTCTCGATGTAGAAACACTCGGGCGCCTTGATGTCCTCGAGGTTGATGCCACCCAGCGTCGGCTCCATGGCGGCGATGATGTCGATGATGCGATCCGGGTCTTTCTCGTCGAGCTCGATGTCGAAGACGTCGATGCCGGCGAATTTCTTGAAGAGACACGCTTTGCCTTCCATCACGGGTTTGGCGGCGAGCGGGCCGATGTTGCCCAGTCCCAGGACCGCGGTGCCGTTGGTGATGACGGCCACGAGGTTGCCGCGGGAGGTGTATTCCCGCGCAGTGAGCGGATCGCGCACGATCTCCTCGCAGGCGGCCGCGACGCCGGGAGAGTAGGCCAGCGACAGGTCGCGCTGGTTGCTCAGGCTCTTGGTGGGAACCACCGAGATTTTGCCTGGAGTGGGGTGGCGGTGGTAGTAGAGCGCGGCGTCGCGGAAGGTTTTGTCCATTGGAAGCTCTCCAGAACGGTTGGATGCGTGCGTCCGCCATCGGTCGCACGTCGGAAACGGGGGTTTCTCTGCCAAGGGAAAAGTATACCGCGGGGAGGGCTTCAGGTGTCGGCGACGAAGACGCGGTTCTTGCCGGCGCGCTTGGCGCGGTACATCGCCTGATCGGCACGCTCGAAGGCGCTCTCCCACGTATCTTCGGGGCGCACGTCGGCGACGCCGGCGCTGAAGGTGACGACGCGATGGCGATCGTCCTGGAAAAAAATCTCGCGCGTGAGAATGCGTTGCAGCCGGCGCAGGATCTCGGCGGAGGTCTCGGCAGTCGCGCCCGGCAGGATGACGACGAATTCTTCCCCGCCGTAGCGGCCGATGACGTCTTGTTCGCGCAGATGCTTGCGGGCGATCTTGGCGAGAAATTTGAGGGAATCGTCGCCGGCTTGATGACCGAAGAGATCGTTGATGCGTTTGAAGTCGTCGAGATCGATCACACCCAGCGTGAGCGAAGGGATGCGGCCGTGGCGTAGCGCCTCGATCGACCGGGAAAAGGCGGTCTCCAAGCCGTTTCGGTTGTAAAGACCGGTGAGGGGGTCGCGCATGAGCCGTTCGTTGAGCGAATGTAGCTGTGCTTCCAATTCACGTACCTTGGCATCGGCATCCTCGGCGTCGCGGCGGGTGCGTTCGAGTTCTTCGTGCGCTTGGCGCGTGACTTTGCTCATGTGATGCGTCGCCTGAAGCAAAGCGCGTAGCTCACCCGCGACGGACGCGAGATCGTCGGCCTGTTCGATGGCCGTTGCTGCCTGCTGGAGCTGTCTCTGATACTGCTTGGTCTCTCGGCTCATGCGCCCCAAGTGCGAGAGGAAATCCGCCAGCAGGCGTTTGAGTTCGGCCTCGGCTGCGCGCTTGTGCTCGAGGGCATGTTGCAAGGGGTCGAGCAGGGCGTCGAGCCGTTCCTGCAGCAGGCGCAGCAACTGCGGGGTGAAGGTTGGGGTTGGCTGGAGCAGTTCAGCGCGCAGATGGGCCAACTCGGCCCTGATGCCGTCGTTGTCGCTGCCGACGAGCTCGAGCGCTTGCAGGGAGCGACGGAGCAGCTCGAGGAGACCCCCGATGAGGGCAACGGTATCGACCGCTCGAACCTCTTGAGTCATCGTGCTCGAGGTTGGAGCAGATTCCCCAGGAGATTGGCGCAACCCCGAGATGAAACGCTCGAGCCGTCGGGGAAACCAACGGCTTTGTCCGTCCGCGAGGATCGATTCCAAAGCGTGAAGTTTGCGCTCCGGCGTCCAACCGGGAGCGGCATGCTCCCAAGCATCGATCAGTTGGCGGATCAGGGCGACCCACGAAACTTCCGTTTCGTGGGCCGGCGGTAGAGCGAGCAAGGCTTCTTCGACATCGGCCAGTGCTTGGGCCGTTTCGTTGCGCTTGAGATGATCCCGCGCTCGCCCGAGCGCCGTGCAGACACGCTCTCCCGCGCGGGGAAGTTTGGCCACGATCTGCTCGAGCAAGCGAACGAGCCTCGGTGGCAGCGGTTCCGGTTCGCCAGCCAGTTCGCAGTAGACGCGAGTGTAGTTCTCGGGGGTGGGCGGTTGCTGCAGCTGAGCCAAGCGGCGCAGGGTATCGCGGGCAAGTTCTAGCGGCGTAGGCGACATGACGGAGCGCGCAGAAACGGGACTTTCGAGTGTATCACCGTTCCGTTCTGCCCGTGGTTCGCAACGGGATTACGAGCATGGAAGGGAAAAACTCACGTTCTGCTTCATCGCCAACCGAACATCATCTGCCGCGCGAAGAGCGCCTTGAGCGGCAGGCAGGCATCGAGCGTGAGCAGGGCGGCACCGCGCGCAAGCGGCAGCAAGCCCTCTTGGGGCAGGAATCCGCGCACGAAACCGTCGGTGATGCCGATGGTGAGCCGTCGATCGGGGGCGCGGCGCCGGGCGTAGCGCTCCAGCGTCCAGGCGCTGCCGGGATCATCGGCCTCACGCAGCAGCTCTACCAGGGTGGCGAGGTCGCGTGCGGCGAGATTGAACCCTTGTCCTGCGACCGGGTGCAGAGTCTGCGCCGCGTTGCCCAGCCAGACCGTGCGCTCGGCCACCGGTCGGCGGCGCCAGCGCAGCACCAAAGGATAAGCGGCACGCCCGCGAATCTCGCTCAGGCGCCAGCGATTGCCGAAGGCGTGTTCCAGACGGGCCGAGTAATCGGCGTCGGGCTGCGCCAGGGCGCGTTCGGCCTCGCCGTGCGGCAGCGCGTGGACGAAGGTCCATTGGCCGTGATCGGGCAGGAGCGCCGCGGGTCCTTGGGAAGTGAAGCGTTCGACGGCGGTCTCCGGCGCAAGCCCCTCGGCGTGCACCCAGCCGATGAGAGCGCTCTGGCCATAGTCGTGGGAGACGACCCCTTCGGCCTCGGCCGGAAGCCGTCCCTCGGCGCGGGCGCAGAGTCGGGCGTGGAAGACGCCTCGGGGCGTGGTGAGGGCGATGCGCTCGCCCTGGGCTTGCGTTTCCTCGACCGGCGTCTCGTCCAGCAGCGGGATGCCGCGCGCCCGTGCCGCCTCGAGCAGCGCCGCGATGAGATCGGCCGCGCGCACGACCGCGCCGAAGAAAGGCACTCCCAGCGTTTTCGCATCCAACCGCACGCGGCCGAAACCGTGCTGCGAGACGTGGATCGTGCGGATCGGCGTGGCCGGGAGCCGCTCGGCGATCTGCAGCCGTTCGAACTGGCGCCAGGTGCCGAGTGAGAGTGCCAGAACCCGGGCATCATCGGTGAGCCGTGCGCGCGGGCGGGCGTCGAACACCGCTGCGTCTCGACCAAGTTCATGCAACCACAGGGCGAGGGTCAGCCCCACGGGGCCGGCACCGACGATGGCGACTTCCGGGGCAGAGGAGGGAATGGGCATGGTGATCGTCCTCGGGTCAAGCCGCTTCGTGTTGCATCAGCGCTTCGATCGCCTCGGGCGCAACCGGTACGTCGCGCGTGAGGAGCCGACAGCCGGATTCGGTGACGAGGGCGTCGTCCTCGATGCGGATGCCGAGGTTCCAGAAGTCGCGCGGTACGTCGTCGGCCTCGGGCACGTAGAGCCCCGGTTCGACGGTGAGCACCATGCCGGGCACGAGCGTCACCGGCTGGCCGTTCTCGTGCGTGGGGCCGGCGTCGTGCACGTCCAGGCCGAGCCAGTGGCCGGTGCGGTGCATGTAGAAGCGTTTGTAGGTCTGCCGTTCGAGCGCTTCGTCGAGCGAACCGGAGAGGAGCCCCAGGTCGAGCAACCCCTGGACGAGCACGCGCACCGCCGCCTGGTGGGGCTCGTCGAAGGTGGCGCCGGGGCGGATCGCGGCGATCGCCGCCTCCTGTGCCGCGAGCACGAGGTCGTAGAGTCGCCGCTGCGGCGGGCGGAATCGCCCGTCTACAGGGAAAGTTCGGGTGATGTCCGAGGCGTAGCCGTCGTATTCGCAGCCCGCGTCGATGAGGACGAGCTCGCCCGCCTTCAGCCGCGAGCGGTTGTCGGTGTAGTGCAGGATGCAGGCATTGGCCCCGCCGGCGACGATGGAGGGGTAGGAGGGGCCTTGGGCGCCGTGGCGGCGAAATTCGGCGATCAGTTCCGCTTCCAGCGTGTATTCATGCATGCCAGGGCGGCAGACGCGCATGGCGCGGCGGTGGGCATGGGCGGCGATGCTCGCACTGCGCTGCATCAGGTCGAGCTCGAAGGCATCCTTGACGCGGCGCATGCGGGCGATGAGCGCGCGGGCGTCGTGCAGGGTAGCCGGGGCCGGCGGGCCGAGCCTGGCCTTGGCGCGCAGATTCGGTAGCAGCCGCCGCAGGCGGGCGTCGATCTCCTCGTTCTCCGCGAGCGGCAGCCACAGCGCCGGCGCGCCGGTGAGAAGTTCCGGCAGTTTCTCATCGAGCTCGGCGAGCGGCAACGCCGCTTCCAGCCCCAATGCCTGGGGGGCGGCGGCCACGCCCAGACGACGCCCTTCCCACAACTCCTTTTCCGGATCGCGGTCGCGGCAAAAAAGCACGCTGCGCGGTTCTTCGTAGGTACGCAGCAACAGCCAGGCGTCTGGTTCGATGTAGCCGGTGAGGTAGTAGAAGTCGCTGTCGAAACGGTAGGGATAGGTGGTGCCGCCGTTGCGGATACGCTCGGGGGCCGTAGGCAAGAGCAAGGCACCGCCGCCGGCGACTTCGAGTTGATGCAAGAGGCTCGCACGGCGCTTGGCGAAGGCACTCAGGTCTTCGTGGTAACGACCGATGGGGAAATCGGGGTTCATTTGCTCTCCTCGGATGCCGCCGACAACTGGCGGCGCAGGGCGTGCAATCGTTCGGGGGTGCCGACGTCGACCCACAGGCCGTCGTAGCGCTCCCCGCTCACCTTGCCCTCTTGCATCGCTGCGCGCAAGAGCGGCGCGAGCGGCGTGCGTTTTCCGGCCGGCAGCGGCCGGAAGAACTCCGCGCAGTAAAAACCGATGCCGGCGAAGGTGAGCGGCTTCCCCCGCGCATCTTCCGCGTCAGGATACACCATCGCATCCTTCCCCAAGGCGAAGTCTCCGCCGGGACGGTGTGCCGGATTGGGGACGAGCAGAAGATGGGCGAGGAACCCGGCTTGGAGCTGGCGCTGGGCGCGGCATACGAAAGCGGCCACGTCGAGCGGGCAATAGACGTCGGCATTGACGACGAGAAACGACTCGGCATCGATGAGCGCCAACGCCTGGCGCACCCCTCCGGCCGTCTCCAGGCCCGGCGCTGGCTCGGGGCTGAAGCGCAATGGCGGGGGTCCCTCGCGCCGCGCGAGGTGCGCAACGATCCGCTCGCCGAGCCAGCAGGGATTGACTACGGCGCGGCGGCAGCCAGCGTCAGCGAGCCGGTCGAGCCAGTGGTCGATGAGCGCCTTTCCGCCCACCTCGACCAGCGGCTTGGGGCAGGTGTCGGTGAGTGGGCGCAGGCGCTCACCGCGTCCGGCGGCGAGCACCATCGCCACGAATCCCTCAGAAGGTATACCCAACGGCCAGATCCTCCGGATGCAGACGCTCCAGCAATCGGCGCAAGGGGGCGAGTTCCCCGTAGCGGCGGCTCGCCAGCAGCAAATGACGGCGCACGCGCGGCAGATCTTCGAGGTAGCGCGTCTTGCCGTCGCGATGTGCGAGCCGGGCGAAGATGCCCAGCACCTTGAGGTGGCGCTGTACGCCCATCCACTCGTAGTCGGTATAAAAGGACTCGAACTCGGCGTGGATCGGCAGCCCCAGGCGCTTGGCCACCTGCCAGTAGCGTACCAGCAGGTCGAGCGCGAATTCTTCGGTCAGATCGACGTAGGCATCCTTGAAGAGCGAGACCGCGTCGTAGGTGATCGGGCCCCAGACCGCATCCTGAAAATCGAGTACCCCCGGACCGCGATCCTCGTCGAGCAGCATCAGGTTGCGGCTGTGGTAGTCACGATGCACGAAGACCCGCGGTTGCGCGAGCGCCCGTTCCACCAGCACCGCGAAGAGCCGTTCGAGCATCGTTTCTTCGCTGGCCGTGAGCGTCACGCCCAGGTGGCGCTGCAGGTACCATTCGGGAAAGAGGCGCAGCTCGGTGAGCAGTTTTTCCCGATCATAGTCCGGCAGCCAATCGGGGCGCGGCAGGGACTGCAAGGTGGCCAGCGTTCCCAGGGCCTGGGCGTAGCGCTCGTGGGCGGATTCGAGGGGAACGTTGCCAGCGTAGGGGCGGTCGCCGAAATCCTCCATCAGCACGAAGCCTTCGGCCGCGTCGACCGCCTCCACGCGCGGCACGGCGATGCCGGCCTCGTAGAGCAGCCTCTGCACGGCGAGCCAGGGGCCGACAGGCTCCTTGTCGGGCGGAGCGTCCATGACGATGCGCGTCCCGCCTTCTGGCAGGGCAACGCGCCAGTAGCGGCGAAAGCTGGCGTCGGCGCTCGCTGGAAGGGGTTCGGCAGCGATGCCGAGATCGGCGAGCCAATGGCGCAGGCGCGCGAAGCGATCCATGAGGGCGAGTTCCTTGCGGTACAATGGCGGACGATTTTAACAAAGCCGAGGCTGTGTGCCCGTGACTTCGGGGGAGTCCGATTTTGCGTGACAGGGAAAACTTTGCCTTGCTCGCCTGGGCAGCGGTATTCTTGGCCTGGAGCCTGCCGTGTGCCAAGGCGGTCGCCCAACCCTTGCCGCCCTTGCCGGTGAAACCGGAGCTCCTTGGCTTGCCGCCGGCGTCCAAGCCTGCTCCTGCGCCCCCTCCGGCACCCTCCGGTGCCTCGGTCACCGTCGTCGTCCCTTCACCCGCGGGAGGCAGTGCTCAGCCTTTGCCTCCGGCCGGTTCGCCGCAACCCGCTCCTTCTGCGTCCCAACAAGCTGCCCCGGCTGTTTCCGCTCCGGCCGCGGCGCAAGCACCGGCTGTCGCCTCGCCAGGTGCCCCTGCTGCGGTTTCACCTCAGGCGCCGGCAAGCCCGACGCCGTCTCTGCCGCCCGCTGGCGGACCCCGAGTGGCCCAGCCTCAGGAAGCTCCCCGTATCCGCCTATCCACCGATACGGCAAGCGGCGTCGAGGTTCCCCTTTTGCCCAAGGGGACGATCGTCGAAGCCGACGAGATCCGTGGCGAGCGGGGCGCCGCCGTCGAGGCGATCGGCAACGCCATCCTCATACGCGAAAACCTTCGCATCCAGGGCGATCGCTTGCGCTTCGACGAGCTCACCGATGAAGCGAGCGGCGAAGGGCATCTCGTCATTCAGGACACGGCCAAGGGGTTCCAGGTCGAAGGGCCTCGCGGCCGTCTGTACGTCACGGCCAAGGAAGGCGAGATCGAACAGCCGGTCTATCGCTACGATCCGCCGGAGAACGTCAAGGATCAGAGCCGCGCAGGTCACGGTCAGGGGGAGAAACTCTTCTTCGAGGGAGAGAACCACTACCGCCTGCTCAATGGCACCTGGACGAGTTGCAAGGCGCCGGACCCCGACTGGTACGTCAAGGCCGGCGAGCTGCAGCTCGATTACGACCGCAACCAGGCCGTTGCCCACGACATGGCGCTCGTCTTCAAGGGGACGACGATCCTCGCCTCGCCCTATGCGGAATTTTCCCTGGGGCGGCAGCGTGAATCAGGGTTTCTCGCCCCCAAGGTCGGCATGTCGACCAAGACCGGGTTCGATGCTTCCGTTCCATATTACTTCAACCTCGCGCCCAACTACGACGCGACGCTCACCACACGGTTCATGGCCCAGCGTGGTCTGCAAGTGGGGGGCGAGTATCGGTATTTGACCCCAAATTATAAAGGGGAGATTCGGGCGGAAATCTTGCCGGACGATTGGGAAGCCGGTCGCACCCGGGCCCTGGGGTCTTTCCAGCATCAGCAGGCCCTTTCTTCCGAATGGTCTTATGCGCTGGATCTCAACGCCGTCAGCGACAAAAACTATTTTCGTGACCTGAGCGATCGCGTCGAGCTCACCTCGACTTCCCAACTGCTGCGCCAGGGGCAGCTCAACTACAATGGGCCGACGGGCTGGCACGGCGGCCTGATGCTTCAGGAATATCAGACGGTCGACAGCGACGTCACCGACCCCTATCGTTTGCTGCCGCGGCTTTCCTTGTGGCACGATCCTTTTTCGCTTCCCGCCGGCGTCCAGCTCGATCTCGGCGGTCAGTACACCGAATTCCGCCACAAAGACGCAGGCAGCATCGACCTCTACGACCGCATGAAATGGGTCAATGGTAGCCGGACGATGTTCACCCCATCCCTTTCCCTGCCCATCTACCGCAGCTGGTGGCATTTCGAACCGAAGCTGCAATGGCATTACACTCGCTACGATCTCGACGAAGCGGCGATCGACGGGGGACGCACGTCCATCACGCGCAGTCTGCCGATCGCCTCGCTCGACCTAGGGCTCGCTTTCGAGCGGGATGCGAGTTTCTTCGGCCGCGACTGGCTGCAGACGCTCGAGCCGCGCATCTACTATGTGAAAACCCCTTACCGGCGCCAGGATGACATCCCGCTCTTCGACACGGCGCGTTTCGGCTACGGTTTTGCCCAGATCTTCTATCCCAACCGCTACGTCGGCGACGATCGTATCTCCGATGCCGACCAGGTCACCGTGGCGGCGACCACGCGCCTGCTCGAATCCGAAACGGGATGGGAGCGGCTGCGTCTCACGTTCGGCGAGCGTTATTATTTCCAAACGCCGCGTGTGCTCATGCCCGACGAGAGCCCGATCCTCGACCGTCGTACCGATTTCCTCGGCGAGGCGGACATCCATCTCACCCGTCGTATGCAGTTCAAATCGTTCTGGCAATACAACCCGAACGAGGATCAGACCCAGCGCTTCAATGCCGGTGTGCGCTATCAGCCGGGTTTTGCGCGCGTGCTCGATCTCGACTATCGCTACACCCGCGATCTGCTCAAAGACGTGAGCGTCGCTACCCAATGGCCGGTGGCCAAGCAGTGGGTCGGTATCGCCCGGTTGAGCCGCTCCTTGCTCGAAGATCGCCTCACGGAGGCCATTCTCGGCGTCGAGTACGATGGAGGCTGTTGGGTTTTGCGCACCGTCTTCCATCGCTACGCTTTGTCGGAGAACAGCAACAACACCGCCTTTTTCGTTCAACTCGAGCTTACGGGTCTGGGTAGCCTCGGCTCGAACCCCGAGACCCTGCTGCGCCGCTCCGTGCCCGGCTATGGCAAGATCATGCCAACGGCCACCAGCAACATCTTCGGAACCGAAGGAGGATTATGATGCGCTCAACGACGCCGTGCCGCTGGGCACTGGTCGGGCTGTTCTTCACGTTGTCGCTGCTCTGCGCCGGGCCAGCGGCGGCCGCCGAGCTCACCCGGGTCGTGGCGGTCGTCAACAACGAACCGATCACTTCCTCCGAGCTACAGCAGTACATGGTGCGCGCCAAGCGGCAAGTGGCCAAGCAGGGCGTGCAGATTCCCGAGGACGAGCTGCGTCAGCAGGTGCTCGAACAGATGATTTTGGAAAAGCTGCAGCTGCAGGTGGCCAAGCGCATGGGGATCACCGTCGAGAATGCGGCCATCGATCGGGCCATCGAGGACATTGCCCGGCGCAACAACCTCACGCTCGATGCCCTCAAACAGGCGCTGGCCGCCGACGGCATCACCTTCGAGCAGTTCCGTGAGCAGATCCGCCGCGAGATGATCATTGCCCGCCTGAGAGATCGGGAAATGGAAGGACGGGTGACGGTATCCGATGCCGAGGTCGATCATTTCCTCGCGAACAACCCCGACCTGATGCGCCGCATCGAAGCGGAAGCCGGCAATGTGATGCAAACCCACGTGCGCCACATCTTGATTCGCACCAACCAGGCCACCAACGACGAAGCGGCCAAGGCCAAATTGCTGGCACTGCGCGAGCGCATCGTCAATGGCGCCGATTTCGCCGAACTCGCCAAGGCCAATTCCGACGATGGTTCCGCCTTCAAAGGCGGTGACCTCGGCTGGATCAACCCGGGTGACACGGTGCCCGAATTCGAGGAAGCGATGAACCGCCTCGCGCCCGGCGAGATCTCCCAACCGGTGAAAACCCCTTTCGGCTGGCATCTGATCCAGGTTCTGGAGCGTCGGCCGCTCACTGATTCGGAGGATTACCGCCGCAATTACGCTCGTCAGTTGCTGCGCCGGCAAAAACTGGAGCAAACCTACAATGCTTGGTTACAGACGATCCGGGCCGAAGCTTTCGTCGAGATTCGCCGCGATGCGCTGGAGGCAAAATGAAACCGATCGCCATCACTACCGGTGAGCCCGCCGGGGTCGGCCCCGAACTCTGCGCTCGCCTTGCCGACCGTCTGTGGCCCGCGCCGCTCGTGCTGATCGGCGATCGGGATTTGCTGCGCCAACGCGGTGTGCCGCCGCTGCCCGAATTCGATCCCACCGATCCTGCACCCTTGTCGGTACGCCATGTCCCGCTGCGCGCCCCCTCCATGCCCGGACGTCTGGAGCCGGCCAACGCACCGTACGTGCTCGAAGTGCTCGATACGGCGATCGACGGCGTACTCGAAGGCACGTTCGCCGCGATCGTCACGGCGCCAATCCAAAAGAGCCTCATCGCCGATTCGGGCCGTATCTTTACCGGCCATACCGAATATCTGGCCGAGCGCAGCGGCACCCCGCTCGTGGTGATGATGCTCGTGGGCGCGGGGCTGCGCGTGGCGCTGGTCACCACCCACCTGCCGCTCGCCGAAGTGCCTGCCGCCGTCACGCCGCAGCGGCTCGAAGCCGTGCTGCGCATCCTCGATCGAGATCTGCGTCGCCGTTTCGGCATCCCTCGGCCACGCATCCTCGTGGCCGGCCTCAACCCCCACGCCGGCGAGAGCGGTCATATCGGACGGGAAGAAATCGAGGTTATCACTCCCGTGCTCGAGCGCCTGCGCGCCGAAGGCATGACTCTCGTCGGTCCCTTGCCGGCCGATACCCTCTTCACTCCCCGGGTCATCGCGGGCAGTGACGCCCAGCTTGCCATGTACCATGACCAGGGCTTGCCGGTGCTCAAGTACGCCAGCTTCGGCAATGGGGTCAATGTCACCCTCGGCTTGCCCTTCATCCGCACCTCGGTCGATCACGGCACGGCCCTCGATCTGGCCGGCACCGGGCGCGCGGATCCGGGCAGCCTCTTCGAGGCGGTCACGCTCGCCTGCCTGCTTGCGTCGGTCGAAGAGCGTCTCGCCGCTCAAGGAGAAAGCGGTACGTGAGCGCCGAAGTACAAGGCCACCGGGCGCGTAAGCGCTTCGGACAGAATTTCCTGCGCGATCCCAACACCATCCGGCGCATCGTCGCCGCGATCGACCCGAAACCAGGCGAGCACCTCGTCGAGATCGGCCCCGGGCTCGGCGCGCTCACCGAGCCGCTCATCGAATCCGTGGGCCAGCTCATGGCCATCGAGCTCGACCGTGATCTCGCCGCCCGCCTGCGGCAGCGTTTCCCCGAGGAGCGGCTGCGGCTCATCGAGGGCGACGCCTTGCGCTTCGATTTCGCCTCGCTGCCGGCCCCACTGCGCGTGGTAGGGAATCTGCCCTACAACGTATCGACGCCGCTCCTCTTCCATCTCGCAGAGTACGCCGATCGCATCGCGGACATGACCTTCATGCTGCAAAAGGAAGTGGTGGATCGCATGGCGGCCGAGCCGGGCAGCGCCGCCTATGGGCGATTGTCGGTGATGCTGCAGCAGCGATTTGCCGTGCGCAAGTGCTTCGACGTACCGCCGGGCGCGTTCGTGCCTGTGCCAAAAGTCACTTCCAGCATCGTACGTCTCATCCCCTTACCCGTGGGGACGCATGCCCTCGAAGATCCTGAACGATTCTCCCGGTTGGTCGCCGCCGCCTTCAATCAGCGGCGCAAGACCTTACGCAACGCCTTGAAAGCGTTGATTCCAGATCCGGCTCTCTTCATCGAGGCGGGAATCGACCCACAGGCCCGAGCCGAGACGCTCACGGTCGAGGATTTCGTGCGGCTGGCGAATGTGCTCGCGCACGCGCCAGCCGCAGGGCAATGACGCTCAGGAACCCTGACCGGAACTCTGGCCGGAGCCGGATTCTTTGGTCTTGCACGTGCTAATGCCAAGCAGCGGGTAGAGCGGACACCAGCCGACGAGGCCGGTGACCAGCGGCAGCACGCCGATCCACGTCCAGGGCGTGCCGATGCCCATCACCGCGAGCACGATCAGCACCACGCCCACGACGATACGGATGATCTTGTCGATGCCTCCGACGTTTTGTTTCATGGTGCGACTCCCTATGGATGGAACGAATCCGCGTATCATCATAGCACCTTCGTGCACGCTCCAGGGTCGAGAACGATGGATTTTCTGCTGCTCCTTGTTCTGGGAATGCTCGTTGGCGCCATTCTCTCTTTTTTCTGGGCGCGATCGGCACTCGCGGCCCAACGGGCTGCTTTCGAGCGGGAGTTCGCTCAACGCCAAGAAGCGGAACTGCGCCTGCAAAGTGAATTGCGCCAGCGCATCGAATCTTTGGAAAGTGAACGTCGTGGTTTGCATGAAGAAGTGGCCCGGTTACGCACCGAGCTGGTACATCGCGCCGGGCTGGAAGAGCGGCTCACGGAGGCCAATCAGCGGCTTTCCGAGATTGAGGCTCGCTGGCAGCAGAGTCTCGAAGAAAACCGGCGCTTGGCCGAACGCCAGGCAGCCTTGGGTCAGGAACTCGAAACCGAACGCCGGGCAGCGGCAGAAAAATTGCGCTTGCTCGAAGAGGCGCGCCAGCAGCTCACCGAGCAATTCAGGAATCTGGCCAACGACATCCTGGAAGAAAAATCCCGCCGCTTCACCGAGCAGAACCAGAACGAATTGGGATCCTTGCTCGAGCCGCTCAAGCTGCGTCTGGCCGAATTCCAGCGCAAGGTCGAGGAAGCCTACGTCAATGAAGGCAAGGATCGCACGGCGCTCGCCGAGCAGGTGCGTCAGCTCATGGCGCTCAACCAGACCCTGAGCCGGGAGGCGCGGCAACTCACCGAGGCGCTCAAGGGGTCGAGCAAGACCCAGGGCACCTGGGGAGAGCTCGTGCTCGAACGCGTGCTGGAGGCTTCCGGGTTGCGCCGCGGCGAGGAGTACGAGGTGCAGGTGTCGCACACCGATGGCGAAGGACGCCGCCTGCAGCCCGACGTCGTGATCCGCCTGCCCGAGGGGCGCCATCTCGTCATCGACGCCAAGGTCTCACTCAACGCCTACGAAGACTACGTGACCGCCGAGGACGAAGAACGGCGTCAAGCGGCGCTGAGGCGGCATCTCGACTCGGTGCGCGCGCACATGAAAGGGCTGTCGCAGCGGCGCTACGAGGTGCTCTACGGCGTGGGGTCGCTCGACTTCGTACTGCTCTTCGTGCCGATCGAACCGGCCTTCATGCTCGCCGTCACGCACGACAGGGACCTCTTCATGGACGCCTGGCAACGCAACGTGCTGCTGGTGAGCCCTTCGACGCTGCTCTTCGTCGTCCGTACCGTGGCGCATCTCTGGCGTCAGGAGCAACAAAATCAAAACGCCCAAGAAATCGCCCGACGGGGTGCTGAGCTCTACGACAAGTTCGCTGGATTCGTTGCCGACTTACAAGCGCTCGGGCAGCGCCTGGAGCAGGCGCGCAGCGAGTACGACAAAGCGATGGGCAAGCTCACGACCGGCAGGGGAAACCTGCTGCGCCGTGCCGAGTCGCTCAGGGAACTGGGGGTGAAACCGGGAAAGAATTTGCCGCTCGGTCTGCTTGATGACGATCCCACGGGAGAGGATCCGTTGGCAGAGTCGGCGGGGAAATCCGAAACATGAAAAACCCCCGGCCGGAGCCGGGGGCAGAAGGGTTTGCTGATTGAACGATCTGAACGATCAGTGGTCCGAGGCGGCTGCAGCGCCGAAGCCGGTCTCGGAGCGTACCCGTTGCGCCGGATAAGCTGCCCGTTCTTTCTTCGCCTGCTCGCTCTGGTCGAGCACCGAGAAGAGCCAGGTGCCGATGAAGCCGACCAGCATGGAGAAGAGCGCCGGCGAGGTGTAGGGGAACCAGGCCGAACCCTTCGCATTGCCGAGCACGTCTTCCCATACCGCGGGCGAGACGACGGTGAGCCCCACCGAGGCGATCAGGCCGAGGAAGCCGCCGGTCACCGCCCCGCGCGTCGTGCAGTCTTTCCACAGCACCGAGAGTAGCAGTACCGGGAAGTTGGCCGAAGCCGCGACCGCGAAGGCAAGCGACACCATGAAGGCGACGTTGATCTTCTCGAAGGCGATGCCCAGCAACACGGCCACCACGCCGAGGCACAGTGTGGCGATGCGCGAGACACGCAGCTCGGAGGCCGAATCCGCCTTGCCTTCCTTGAAGAGTGTCGCATAGAGGTCGTGCGACACGGCCGAGGCGCCCGACAGCGTGAGACCTGCCACTACCGCAAGGATGGTCGCGAACGCCACCGCCGACATGAAGCCGAGGAAGACGTTGCCGCCCAGCGCGTTGGCCAGGTGGACCGCTGCCATGTTGTTGCCTCCCTTGAGCGCGCCCTTGGCGTCGAGGAAGGCCGGGTCGGTGAGCACGAAGATGATCGCACCGAACCCGATGATGAAGGTGAGGATGTAGAAGTAGCCGATCCAGGTGGTGGCCCAGAGCACGGATTTGCGCGCCTGCTTGGCATCGGGCACGGTGAAGAAACGCATGAGGATGTGCGGCAGACCGGCCGTGCCGAACATCAACGCCATGCCGAAGGAGATCGCCGAGATCGGATCCTTGATGAAGTTGCCAGGCCCCATGATCGAGCGCCCGACGTTCTTCGCCACCTCCATCACGTCTTTGCCCTGTTCGGCCGCCTTGGCGATTACTTTGGGATCATTGAGGGCGAGGTTGGTCTTGATCTCGACCGCCTTGGCGAACATTGCCTCCACGTTGAAGCCGAAGTGGAAGAGCACGGCGAAGGCCATGAAAGAAGCGCCCGCGAGCAGGAGGCACGCCTTGATGATCTGCACCCAGGTGGTGGCGGTCATTCCGCCAAAGAGCACATAGACCATCATCAGCACGCCGACCACGACTACCGCTACCCAGTAGTCCAGGCCGAAGAGCAGCTTGATGAGCTGCCCGGCACCGACCATCTGGGCGATGAGGTAGAAAAGTACTACGACCAGGGTCCCCGCCGCTGCGAAAGAGCGAATCGGCCCTTGCTGGAAGCGGTAACCGGCCACGTCGGCGAAGGTGAAACGGCCGAGGTTACGCAGACGCTCGGCGAGCAGGAAGGTGATGATGGGCCAGCCGACCAAGAAGCCGATCGAGTAGATCAGGCCGTCGTAGCCGTTGGCCATGATCGCCGCCGAGATGCCGAGGAAGGAGGCCGCGGACATGTAGTCGCCGGCGATCGCCAGACCGTTCTGGAAGCCGGTGACCCCGCCGCCAGCGGTGTAGAAGGCCGCTGCCGTCTTCGTGCGTGCCGCTGCCCATTTCGTGATCCACAGTGTCAGGCCAACGAAGATCACGAACATGGCGATCGCGGTCCAGTTCGTTTCCTGCTTGACGGTTTGCCCCACGTCACCCCCGGCCGCGAAGGCGACCCCCGTGATCGCAAGCAGCGCCAGTGCGCCGCCGAGTTTCGTCGCCGTTCTCATTTGCGCACCTCCTTGAGAATCTCTTCGGTCAGCGCATCGAATTCGGTATTGGCCCGACGCACGTAGATGCCCGTGATGATGATGGCGAAGAGGATGACACCGACCCCGATGGGGATACCGAGGGTGGTGACGCCGGTGCCGATGGGCTTGGCGAGGAACTCCTTGTCGAAGGCGATCAGCGCGATGTAGCCGTAGTAGACGATCAGCATGATGATCGTCAAGATCCAGCCAAAGCGTCCGCGCTCCTGCACGAGGCGCTGGTACTTCGGATTCGCCCGAATCCGCTCATAGATGTCGTTTTGCATGCTGCTCTCCTCCTTAAGCGTTTGCAGGGGTCTGCAGATCGTAGGCTAGAGAAGGAGCCTTACAAAATGCTTACGTGTGCAAAAATAAAAATTATTTGATAATCTCGCTCCCAGAACGAGGCGACGAAGCGCCACTTCCCTTCGAACACTTTTCCTGGGAGAAGACCGAATCATGGACGCTACTCCACGCATCGAACGAACCCCATCGGCCTATCCCTACCCCTTGCTGATACGGCACATGCTCGAACGGGCGGTATCCGATCATCCCGCGGCACGGATCGTTTATGGCCAGACATGCCATTCGTACCGGCAATTGCGTGAGCGGGTTGGGCGGTTGGCCGACGCCCTTGCCACACTCGGGGTGGGGCAGGGGAGCACTGTCGGCGTGATGGACTGGGATACGAACCGCTATCTCGAATGTTTTTATGCCGTACCGATGATGGGTGCGGTGCTGCACATGGTGAACGTGCGTCTCTCGCCGGAGCAGATCGTCTATACGATCAACCACGCCGCCGACGACATCCTGCTCGTCAATGTCGAGTTCTTGCCGCTGCTGCAGCGCATCGCCGGGCAATTGCGCACCGTCAGGGCGGTCGTGCTGCTCGACGACGAGGGAAGGGCTCGTGAAGTAGATTTGCAGGGCTTGCGCTGCGCGGGGGAGTACGAGGCGTTGCTCTCGGCTGCTTCGCCGGATTATCTCTTCCCCGAGCTCGACGAAAACGTCCGTGCCACCACTTTCTATACAACGGGCACCACGGGTCTACCCAAAGGGGTATTCTTCAGCCACCGCCAGCTGGTGCTGCACACGCTTGCTTGTCAGCTTGCACTGAGCAGCGCCGCGCACTGCCGTCTCGACAAACGGGACGTCTATATGCCGATCACCCCCATGTTTCACGTCCACGCCTGGGGCATGCCTTACGTGGCGACGAACCTCGGCCTGAAGCAGATCTATCCCGGCCGCTACGTGCCGGAGCGCCTCTTGAAATTGCGTGCCGAGCATGGTGTGACGTTCTCGCATTGTGTGCCTACCATCTTGCAGATGCTGCTGATGAGTCCGGCGTCGACTACGACCGATCTCTCCGGCTGGAAGGTGGTCATCGGCGGTTCGGCCTTGCCGGCGGCGTTGGCCAAGTCTGCCTTGGAGCGTGGCATCGACGTCGTCACTGGCTATGGTATGTCGGAGACTTGCCCCATTCTCACCGTATCCTTCCTTGACGAGGAGATGTTGTCGTGGGACATCGAAGCACAGGCCCGGCAGCGAGCCAAGACGGGGCGGCCGATTCCTTTGGTACAGCTGCGCATCGTCGACGGGGCGATGAACGAACTGCCGCACGACGGTAAGAGCGCCGGCGAAGTGGTAGTACGTGCGCCTTGGCTCACCCAGGGCTACTTACACGATCCCGAGGGTTCCGAGCGTCTGTGGCGCGGCGGATGGCTGCACACGGGGGACATCGGTGTGATCGACCCCGACGGTTTCCTGCGCATCACCGATCGGCTCAAAGACGTGATCAAATCGGGCGGCGAATGGATCAGCTCGCTCGAAATCGAAGGACATATCCTCCGGGTGCCGGGGGTGGCCGAAGTGGCGGTGATCGGCGTGCCCGACGAGCGCTGGGGCGAGCGCCCGCTGGCCTTCGTCGTGCCATCCCGGCCCGGAGCGGTGAGTTCCGAAGACATCCTCCAGGCGCTGCGACGAGCCGCCGAGGCTGGGGAAATCTCGCGCTATGCCGTGCCCGATCGCATCGTCTTCCTCGAGGAAATCCCGAAAACCAGCGTGGGCAAGATCAACAAGCGAGCCCTGCGCGAGCGCTATGGCGCCGTTTGAGAAGATCTGCTCGAGGCGACGGCCGCAAATGGCCGGGGCAGCAGCTCGGAAGCCGATCCCCACGCCTCGATCTGCCGGCAGGCGGCCTCCAGCGCGGCAGGATCCAACCCCGTGAGCCGTACCCGGGGCGCTTGGGCGAGCTCCGGATGCCGGGCGAGCGAGCGGCGGTAGAGGGGATCATAGTGCCGGGCGATGAGCTCCGCAAAGAGCGTCGCCAGATCGCGGCGAAGGGCGAGTTCATGCCAGCGGCGCAAGGTCTCGTTCGGGACGAAGCCTTTGAATCGTTCGAGCCGCCGCGCGAGTGCCTCGGGCTCGTCGCCCAGCCAGGCATAGTCTTCGAGCAGGAGCTGCATGCGGCACTCCTGGGGCGTATCTAGCACGATCATGGGAGCGAGCCGCATTGCTTCGTGGAGTGCCTCGGGCAGCTGCACCAGGCCGATGCGCTTGCTCTCGGCTTCGACGAAGACGGGTTTGTGCGGGTCGAACCGACGCAGCGCCGCGACGAGCGCCGTATCGAAAGCTTTTTGCGAGGGTTGTGATTCTCCTCCGGGCCAGGAACCGAGGATGGAGCCGCGATGGCGCGCGAGCGCCTCCAGATCGAGCACCTGCTGGCCTCGCTGCGCCAGCGCCTGCAGCACGCGCGTTTTGCCCGAACCGGTGGGCCCGGCGAGCACCCGCCAGGCAAAATGCCCCGGCAGGTCGACGAGCCGTTCCAGCACCCAGCGGCGATAGGTCTTGTAGCCGCCGGCCAGTTGTGCCGCCGGCCAGCCGATCAGGCGCAACCAGGTGACGAAGGCGGCGCTGCGCTGCCCCCCGCGCCAACAGTAAACGAGCGGGCGCCACGAGGGAGGGTACTGCTGCAGGCGCTCCTGCAGGTGGCGCGCCAAGTTCTTGGCCACCCAGGCGGCGCCGAGCCGGCGTGCCTCGAAAGCCGAGCGCTGCTTGTAAATGGTACCGACGATGCGCCGTTCGGTGTCGTCGAGCACCGGTAGGTTGATCGCACCAGGGAGGTGGTCTTCGAGGAATTCGGACGGGGAGCGCGCGTCGATGATCGTGTCGAATTCCCCGATACGTTCGAGCGGTACAATCCTGTCTTTGTCTTTGGCGGCCATGGATAGCGAGGAGGTCGATATGGAACGAGGGGAAGGAACGAAAACTTCGGTACCCGGGATCCGGCTCACCGAATGGGCCCACGGCGGCGGCTGCGGCTGCAAGATCGCGCCGGCGGTGCTGCAGCGTCTGCTCGGTTCGCTGCCACCGGGGCTGTGTCCACCGGAACTGCTCGTGGGTACCGAGGCGAGCGACGATGCGGCAGTCTACCGCTTGAGGGAAGATTTGGCGATCGTCGCCACCACCGATTTCTTCACGCCCGTGGTCGACGACCCCTACGATTTCGGCCGCATTGCCGCTACCAATGCACTCTCCGACGTCTATGCCATGGGGGGGCGGCCGATTTTGGCACTGGCGATCGTCGGCATGCCGGTCGGCAAGCTGCCCGAGGAGGCGATCACGCGCATCCTGGAGGGCGGCGCGAGCGTGTGCCGCGAGGCGGGCATCCCGCTCGCCGGCGGACATTCGATCGACACCGTCGAACCCATCTACGGCTTGGTGGCGTTGGGCGTGGTGCATCCCGAGCAGGTGAAGACGAACGGCGGGGCGCGGCCGGGCGACGTGCTGATCCTGAGCAAACCCTTGGGCATCGGCATCCTCTCGGCGGCGCTCAAGCAGGGCCGGCTCTCCGGCAGCGAATACGCCGAGATGCGGCTGTGGACGATGACGCTCAACCGCGCCGGGCAGGCGCTCGCCAGCCGTGAGGCGGTGCACGCCATGACCGATGTCACCGGGTTCGGCCTGGCGGGGCATCTCCTGGAAGTCTGCCGTGCGAGCGGCGTGGCGGCGGTGCTTGACCGGGAGGCGATTCCCGTGCTCGCCAGCGCCCGGCGATATGCCGAAGAGGGGGTGGCCACGGGGGCTTCCAAGCGCAACTGGGCGAGTTACGGCGAGGAGGTCGATCTGTCGGCGCTCGCCGACGAAGAAAGCGAGGCGGCGCTGTGGCGCACCCTGCTCACCGATCCGCAAACGAGTGGGGGGCTGCTGATCGCCTGTGCGCCGGAGGCAGCCGAGGGAGTGATCGCCGAGATCCGCGCCCATCAGGCGCTGGGCGGCTGGAAGATCGGCGAGATCGTCGAGTCGCCCGTGCCGCGGGTCGTGCTGCGCTGAATGCACCGTGTTTCAACGCCCGGAGGCGGCGCTGCGTTTGCGCACCGCCTCCAGCGCGGAGGCGATCGCCGGCCATACCGTCTCGACCAGCTTGGGCTCGGCCTCCAGAGTGGGGTGAAGTCCGTCTTCCTGGAATGCATCGGGATCGAGTGCGATCGCTTCCAAGAGGAATGGCACGAAATGCACGGGATGATGGGCCGCGAGGCGCGGGTAGACGGCCTCGAATTCGGCAGTGTACTCCGGCCCGAGGTTGGGGGGGAGCTTCATGCCCACGAGCACGACCTCGCATCCGGCCTCGCGTGCCATGAGGATCATGCGTTCGAGGTTCGATTCCATGACCTTGGGCGGCAGGCCGTTCAAACCATCGTTCGCGCCGAGTTCGAGCACGACGACGTCGGGGTGATGCCGCGCAAGCAGGGGGGGCAAACGTCGAATCCCGCCATCGGTGGTCTCACCCGAGGCGCTCGCGTCGATGACGCGATGTACCCCGGGTTCGAGCGCATCGAGCTTGCGCTGTAACAGATAGGGCCAGCCGCTTTTGGGAGGCAGGCCATAGCCGGCAGAGAGGCTGTCGCCGAAGACGAGAATGGTGGCGGCCGCGGCGGGCCAGGCCAGGAAAGTGAGAAACACGAGGGCGATACCGGCGGTCAGCCGCCGCAGAGACAGGGGAAAGGACATGGACGCATCGACTCCGCAAACGACGAAACCGATATTGTGCGCCGAGAATCTGCGCAAGGTCATCCCCAATGGAGACGAGGCGCCGCTGGTGATCCTCGACGGGGTGGACCTCACGGTGTTTGCCGGCGAGGCGGTGGCGATCGTCGGCGCTTCCGGCTCGGGAAAATCGACCTTGCTCGGTTTGCTCGCCGGCCTGGACGTTCCCAGCGAGGGAACGGTACTTCTGCAGGGATCGCCCCTCTTTTCCCTGGATGAAGATGAACGTGCGGCCTTGCGCGGCCGTCTGATCGGCTTCGTCTTCCAGAATTTCCAGCTGTTGCCCACCCTGACAGCGCTGGAGAACGTCATGCTTCCCCTCGAGCTCGGCGGGGTTGACGACGCAGGGCAACGGTCCCGCGAGTGGCTCGATCGGGTGGGATTGTCCCATCGCGTGCACCATTATCCCCGCACGCTCTCCGGCGGCGAGCAGCAGCGAGTGGCCCTGGCACGCGCCTTCGTCACTTCGCCCAAGGTGATCCTCGCTGACGAACCCACGGGTAACCTCGACACCGCCACCGGAGAGGCGGTGATCGAGCTGATGTTCTCCTTGCGGGAGCGCGAAGGCACCACGCTCGTGCTCGTCACGCATGACGCCTCGCTGGCAAGGCGCTGCGATCGCATCTTGAAGATGCACGCGGGGCGGCTCGTTCAGTGAGGGGTACGCGCTTCGGCGCGCGCGAGTGCCAACGATTCCCGGCTCTGCTCCCTCGTCTGGGCCCAGAGGATGCCGGCCAAGACCACCGTGGCTCCCAGCCATTGGCGCGGGGTCATCGTCTCCTCCAAGCACAGGGCGCCCGCCAGCGCGGCGAAGACGCTCTCGAGCGAGAGGATCAGCACGGCGTGCATGGGCCGCACCGTGCGCATCGCTTGGATTTGTAAGGTAAAGGCCACGGCACTCGAGAGCAATCCCGCCCACAGCAAGGGTATGCAGGTGCGAGCGAGCGATTCCAGGCTCGGATGTTCCCACAGGAGGGCACACAGGCCCGAGAACACGGCGGCCACGGCGAACTGGCCGGCGGAGAATCCGACGGTCGGCAAGTGCCGTCCGTAATGGCTCAGGGCGATCACGTGCGCCGACCAGAAGAGCGCACCGATGAGCTCGAAGAGGTCGCCGCGATGGATTTCCAGATCGCCTTCCACCGACAGCAGGTAGAGACCGGCGACGCAAGCGACCAGGCCGGGCCAGAAAGAAACCGGCGGGCGCACGCCGCGCAGCCAGCCGAGCAGGGGCACGAAGACGATGTAGCTCGCGGTAATGAAGGCGGCATTGGCGGCGGTCGTCTCGGTCAGGCCGATCTGCTGGAAAGAAAAGCCCAGGAAAAGGAGGGTTCCCGTCACGAGCGAGGCGCGCAGCCATCGCTTCAGGGAAACTTGCCGATGACGTCGCTCCAGGACCCACCACAGCGGCAGCAGAGCCACCGACGCCAAGGCGAAACGGGCGGCGTTGAAGGCGAAGGGCTCCATCGTTGCCATCGCCTGGCGCTGCGCGACGAAGGTGCTGCCCCAGATGGCAGCGACGAGCAGGAGCAGGAGGTGGTCGCGGGAGAAACGCGGCATGGTGCGGCTCAGAACCAAAAGCCTGATTCTATCTCGTCGCGACCGAGCGCAGGATCGCTCCGGCCGTGCGCCAGCCGCTGGCCGCCGATGATTCCGCACCTGGCAGAGTCGGTTCGGGCGCCAGCCAGCCGCCCGCGAGCCAAAGGCCGGGGAAAGGGCTCAGGGGCAGGGGAGAGGCTGCCGGTAGAGGAAAGCAATCGTCGCGCCATGTTGTCGCGAGCGCTGCTTCACCCGACGGGATGGGCCGCTCCGGCCCGGGCGGAGTGAGACAGACCCATGCCGTATGGCCTCCTCCGCCCGGCGCTTCCCAGGCATCAGCCTCGGAGGCGAAACGCCATTCGTGCGCGGAGCCGGGGAAAGTCGTGCTCCAGAGAGGGGTTCGCGGCCAGTTCGCGAGTTGGGTGCGTAGCGCTTCGAGCCCGGGGATCCCTTGGAGCAAGGGGGCCGCATCCCAAGGGGAAACCGTGAGGACGACGTGATCGAAACGGCGGACGTCGGCCTGAGGCAGGCGCCATCCACCGTCGTGGGGTTCCAGGGTGTGCACCGGTGCGGCGATCGTCACTTCGCCGCCACGTCGCCCCAGCGCGCGGGCAAGCGGTACGGCCAGCCACTCGACGAAGGAATCGGGTAACTGGATCCATTGGCGTTGGGCCCGTGCGCCCAGCGCAGCGGCGAGAAGGCGAGCGAAATGGGGTAAAGGGGTTGCTTCGGCCGCGGTGAGGCACAACAGACGGCACAATGGGCGCCACAAGAGGCGAAGTACCTCCTCGCCGCCCCAAGGCACTGCCGCCTTGGCGAGTGGCACGTCGGGCAGGGCGCTTGCGCCGTGCCGGCCGGCGCGCAGCAACCGCCGCAGGGCGCGGTTGGCCGCGCGCCGTTCCCTGCCGGAGAGCGTCCCCTCCGGCTCGACCTCTACGTCCAACCCGCTCCAGCGCGTGCGCAGGCTGATCGTCCCTGCACCCACCACCGTCCATCTCGGCGTTGACGTTTTCAGGTGGCGCGGCGACAGGCCCAGCCGGCGGGCGCAGGCAAAGAGATGGGGGCTCGCCCCCCACAGGGGCAAAATTTCCGCACTCAGGAAGGAAATTCCCGCGCCCAGCCTCGGCGCGCGCTCGAACACCGCCACCTTGGCTCCGGCTTCCGCCAGCCGCAGGGCGCAGACCAACCCCGCCACCCCAGCGCCGACGATCGCCACCCTCATCGGCCGGGTTTCCTCCGCCAGCCGCGCCACGTCAGCCACAGCTGCCGCAGAGGAGGCAATTCGAGGCGACGGTCGAGCAGCCGATAGTCGAGGGTCTCGGCTTCGGCGAGCAAGGCTTCGGTCACCGTACGCCGTGCCATCAAGGGGCGCAGCGCCTCGCACATTGCTGGCGAAACAGTTTCGTCGGCGGCCCGGAAGTGGTGCCGTACCCGCTCGGCCTGGGCCCGCATCAGCGCCGCGAAGGCTTCGCTCCAGCGCCCCTCGAGGACCTGCGCCGCGGGCACGTCGTGGCGCTGCAGTTGCTCTACCGGCACCAGAATGCGGCCGGCGCGCGCGTCTGCCCCGACACCGAGCAGGAGTTCGGCAAGCGCCAGTCCCATGCCCAATTCCTGGGCCGCCTGTTGCGCCTCGCGCTCCATGCCGCCCAAGGCGCGCACCGTGAGCAGCGCCGGCACCGCCCCCAGACGATAGGTCAGTTGCTGCAGATCGGCGCTCGAGGCGCAGCGCATCGTCGTCGCCCTCAGCCGTGCGGCGAGCACCAGCTCGTCGAAGAATGCCCGTTCCCAAGGGATGTCCGCCAGCACGAGGCGCAAGGCTCGCGTGATGGGATGGGTCGGTTCGCCGTCGAACGCGGCTTCGACCTCGTTCGCCCACCAGGAAAGGGTCGTGAGCGTCACTTCGGGTTCTCGGCAGGAACGCACGACGTCTTCGAGCGCGTCGATGAGGGCGTAGAGCACGAAGAGCGCCTCCTGCCGCGGGCCCCGCAAAAGCAGCAAGCTGTAGTAGCGGGCGTTAGGGCGCCGGGCGAGGCGTTCTCGGCAATGCTCGATGTCTGGGATCATCCTGAAACCTGGAAACCCTGAAGGGCGGCGGGTTTGCCGCTCGATGCTTTGCAGTAAGATCGGGGGAAAAGTGCTTTCAATGATACCCGAACCCCTGACGGAGTCTTGCAATGAGCCTCTCTGCCGATACACTTCGCGACACGCTGGCCGCGATTCCCGATCCCAACCTCGGTACGCCCCTGGGTAAACGGACGATCGTCGGGCTCGAGGTCGAAGGAGGGACGGTGCGCGTGCGTCTCGCCCTGGATTATCCGGTGGCGACGCTGGGGGAGGCCGTGCGTGAGGCGGTGACGCAGGCGCTCGCCCGGCTGTCCGGCGTGGCATCGGTGCAGGTCGAGCTTCTCTCCCGCATCGAGATCCACAAGATCCCGCCCGGCACGCAGCCCCTGCCCGGGGTGGCCAACGTGATCGCGGTGGCTTCCGGCAAGGGCGGCGTGGGCAAGAGCACCACCGCGGTGAACCTCGCCTTGGCGCTCGCCGCCGAAGGCGCGCGCGTGGGCGTGCTCGATGCCGACATCTATGGCCCCTCGATTCCCCAGATGCTGGGTCTGGGGCATCAACCCCCCGAATCGACCGACGGCAAGAGCATGGAGCCGCTACGCGCGCACGGCCTGCAGGTCAATTCCATCGGTTTTCTCGTCGATCCCGAAACGCCCATGATCTGGCGCGGGCCCATGGCCTCCCAGGCGCTGCTGCAGCTCCTCACCCAGACGAACTGGCACGAACTCGATTATCTCGTCGTCGACCTGCCGCCGGGCACGGGCGACATCCAGCTCACCCTGTCGCAGAAGGCGCCGCTCACCGGTGCGCTCATCGTTACCACGCCACAGGACATCGCGCTGCTCGACGCGCGCAAGGCGGTGAAGATGTTCCAGAAGGTCAATGTCCCCGTCCTCGGGCTCGTCGAGAACATGAGCATCCACGTCTGCTCGAACTGCGGTCATGCCGAGCCCATCTTCGGCAGCGGCGGCGGCGAACGGATGGCCCAGGAATACGGTTTGCCATTCCTGGGGGCGTTGCCGCTCGACATCCGCATCCGTGAGGAAACCGATTCGGGAACGCCCACCGTCGTGGCCGAGCCCGAAGGGCCCCTCGCCGGGCGTTACCGCGACATCGCCCGCCGCGTGGCGCTGGCGCTTGCGCGTTCGCCGCGCGATCTCAGCCACAAATTCCCTACCGTCGTGGTGCAAAACCGCTGAGTTTTGGCGTACACTTCGCGGCAATTCCAGGCGCGCAGGGTTACCGGCCGCGCCGTTTTCGACCAAGGCCACGAACGGGAGTACGATGAGCATCAAATCGGATCGCTGGATACGGCGCATGGCGCAAGAGCACGGCATGATCGAACCTTTTGCGCCCGAGCTCGTGCGCCAGACCGAGCGCGGCAAGATCGTCTCCTACGGCACCTCGAGCTACGGCTACGACGTGCGCTGCGCCGACGAATTCAAGATCTTCACCAACATCAATTCCACCATCGTCGATCCCAAAGCCTTCGACGAGCGCAGTTTCGTCGATTTCAAGGGCGAAGTCTGCATCATCCCGCCCAATTCCTTCGCGCTCGCCCGCACGGTGGAATACTTCCGCATCCCGAGGAACGTCCTCACCGTCTGCCTGGGCAAGAGCACTTACGCGCGCTGCGGTATCATCGTCAATGTCACGCCGCTCGAGCCCGAATGGGAAGGCTACGTGACGCTGGAATTTTCCAATACCACGCCGCTTCCGGCCAAGATCTACGCCAACGAGGGTGTGGCGCAGATGATCTTCTTCGAGTCCGACGAAGTCTGTGAAACCTCCTACCGCGACCGCGGCGGCAAGTACCTCGGCCAGCGCGGTGTGACGCTGCCGCGCCTCTGAATCGTCGTACCGTCGCTCCCCATCCTGTGTCGTCTTTTACTGCGAGGGCAAGCCCCATGCGGTTTCATTTCCCCATCGTCATCATCGACGAAGATTTCCGCTCTGAGAACGCGAGCGGCCTGGGCATCCGGGTGCTCGCCAAGGCGATCGAGGCCGAAGGCATGGAAGTGCTGGGTGTGACCAGCATCGCCGATTTCTCCTCGTTCGCCCAGCAGCAGAGCCGCGCCTCGGCGTTCCTGCTCTCGATCGACGACGAGGAATTCCAGGCGCCGGAAGACGCCGCCCGCGCCATCGCCAAGCTGCGCAGTTTCGTGCGTGCCGTGCGCTTTCGCAACCACGACATTCCCCTCTTTCTCTATGGCGAGACGCGCACCAGCCGTCACATTCCCAACGACGTGCTGCGCGAGATGCACGGGTTCATTCACATGTTCGAGGACACGCCCGAGTTCATCGCGCGCTACGTCGTGCGCGAGGCGCGCAACTACCTCGACAGCCTCCCGCCTCCCTTCTTCCGCGCGCTCACGCACTACGCCGCCGACGGCTCCTACTCCTGGCACTGCCCGGGGCATTCGGGGGGCGTGGCCTTCTTGAAGAGCCCCGTCGGGCAGATGTTCCACCAGTTCTTCGGCGAGAACCTGTTGCGCGCCGACGTGTGCAACGCGGTCGAGGAGCTCGGGCAACTCTTGGACCACACCGGGCCGGTGGCCGCTTCCGAGCGCAACGCCGCGCGTATCTTCCACTGCGACCATCTCTATTTCGTCACCAACGGCACTTCCACCTCGAACAAGATGGTGTGGCACTCCACGGTGGCGCCCAACGACATCGTGGTGGTCGACCGCAACTGCCACAAGTCGATCCTCCACGCCATCATCATGACGGGGGCCATTCCCGTCTTCCTGCCGCCCACGCGCAACCACTACGGCATCATCGGTCCGATTCCGCTCGAGGAGTTCGAACCGGCTTCGATCCAGGCCAAGATCGACGCGCACCCCTTCATCGACCAGGCCAACAGCCGCACGCCGCGCATCCTGACGATCACGCAATCGACCTACGACGGCATCGCCTACAACGTCGAGACCATCAAGCAAAAGCTCGACGGCTACATCGACACGCTGCACTTCGACGAGGCCTGGCTGCCGCACGCCGCCTTCCACGATTTCTACGGCGACTATCACGCCATCGGCGAGGATCGCCCGCGTTGCGAGCACTCGCTCATCTTTTCCACTCAATCGACGCACAAGCTGCTCGCGGGTTTGTCCCAAGCCTCGCAGATCCTGGTGCAGGAGTCGCGCACGCGCAAGCTCGACCGCGACGTGTTCAACGAATCCTACCTCATGCACACCTCCACCTCGCCCCAGTACGCCATCATCGCCTCGTGCGACATCGCCGCCGCCATGATGGAACCGCCCGGCGGCACGGCGCTCGTCGAGGAATCCCTCATGGAGGCGGCGGAATTCCGCCGCGCCATGCGCGACGTGGAAGCCGAACTCGGAGATTGGTGGTTCAAGGTCTGGGGGCCGGATTACCTCGCCGAGGAGGGCATCGGTCGGCGCGAAGACTGGTTGCTGCGTCCCAACGACCGCTGGCACGGCTTCGGCGCCGTGGCCGAAGGATTCAACATCCTCGACCCGATCAAGGCCACCATCATCACCCCCGGGCTGGACGTCGAAGGCGAATTCGACGAATGGGGCATCCCGGCGGGGGTGGTGACGCGCTATCTCGCCGAGCACGGCATCGTGGTCGAGAAGACGGGGCTTTATTCCTTCTTCATCATGTTTACCATCGGCATCACCAAGGGCCGGTGGAACACCATGGTCACCGAGCTGCAGCAGTTCAAGGACGATTACGACGAGAACCGCAAGCTGTGGCGGGTGATGCCCGAATTCGTCGCCAAACACCCGCAGTACGAGGACTGGGGTCTGCGCGATCTGTGCCAGCGCATCCACGCCTTCTACAAGGCGCACGACGTCGCGCGACTCACCACCGAGATGTACACTTCCGAGATGGTGCCGGCGATGCGTCCGTCCGATGCCTTCGCCATGATGGCGCACCGCAAGATCGACCGTGTCCCCATCGACGGGCTCGAAGGCCGAATCACCGCCATGCTTGTCACTCCCTATCCTCCAGGCATCCCATTGCTGATTCCCGGCGAACGTTTCAACGCCACCATCGTGCGCTATCTCCAGTTCGCCCGCGACTTCAACCGACGCTTTCCCGGTTTCGAGACCGATATCCATGGTCTGGTCAAGGACTCTGAAGGGAACTATCATGTCGACTGCGTGCGTTCGTAGCGGCGCCAGCTCCCTTGCCCCTGCAGGCCAGCGCGCTTGGCGTCAAGGCTGCGGTCGACGGATGTACGTGACCACCACGGCCGGATACTCGTCGCTTTCTTCAGCGGGTAATGCCTGACGGCCGGCTTCGAGAAAGCGGCTCCGATCCCATTCGGGGAAGAACGCATCCCCTTGAGGCTCGGCGTCCACTTCCGTGATCACCAGGCGATCGGCAAAGGGCAGGGTCTGGCGATAGAGCTGCGCTCCGCCGATCACGAAGACGACCGGCTCATCGGCGAGCGCCACGCGCGCGGCGTCCAGCGAAGGATAGACCTCGGCGCCGGGGGCCGTGAAAGAGGGATCGCGGCTCACCACCACGTTGCGGCGATCGGGCAGAGGGCGACCGAGCGATTCCCAGGTCTTGCGCCCCATGAGCACCGCGTGCCCGGTGGTGAGCCGGCGGAAGTGCCGCAAGTCGGATTTCAGCCGCCACGGCAGCGCCCCGCCGCGACCGATCACGCCGTTTCGCGCCACGGCCGCGACGATCACCCACTCGCTCATACCGCCACCGGAGCGGGAATGTGGGGGTGCGGATCGTAGCCTTCCAGCGTGAAATCTTCGTAGCGGAAAGCGAAGAGATCGGTCACCTCCGGGTTGAGCTTCATCTTGGGCAGAGGCCGTGGCTCGCGGCCGAGCTGCAGCCGGGCCTGCTCGAGGTGGTTGAGGTAGAGATGACAATCGCCCCCCGTCCAGATGAACTCGTGCGCCTCATAGCCGCAGACCTGGGCCACCATCAGGGTGAGCAGCGCATAGGAGGCGATGTTGAACGGCACGCCGAGAAAGACGTCGGCGCTGCGTTGATAGAGCTGGCAGGAGAGCCTGCCTTCGGCGACGTAGAATTGAAAAAGCGCGTGACACGGCGGCAGCGCCATCTGGTCCACCTCGGCAGGGTTCCAGGCCACGACCAGATGCCGGCGCGAATCCGGATTGGTCTTCAACCCTTCGACGAGGCGGGCGATCTGGTCGATGGTGCGCCCGTCGGGCGCTTCCCAGCGCCGCCACTGTTTGCCGTAGACGGGGCCGAGTTCGCCGTGCTCGTCGGCCCACTCGTCCCAGATCGTTACGCCGTGTTCACGCAGGTAAGCGACGTTGGTGTCGCCGCGCAAGAACCACAGCAATTCGTAGATGATCGATTTGACGTGCAATTTCTTGGTGGTGAGCAGCGGAAAGCCTTCGCGCAGGTCGAAGCGCATCTGCCAGCCGAAGACCGACAAGGTCCCCGTGCCGGTGCGGTCCGCCTTGCGGGTGCCGTGTTCGAGGATGTGACGCAGAAGGTCGAGATAGGGGCGCATCGCGAGTTTGGACGAAAAATCACCTTTCCATTCTAACCCGAGACTCATCATGCCCGGCACTACCGCGGACGGGGTTTATCCCTTGGCGAGTCGGTGTTATTCTTTTTCTTCATCAAGGGGGACCTGTTTCCAGGACGGACGAATTCATGCACAACATAGAGCTCTATCGAGACGATGCCCATCTGTGCGTGCTGCTCAACGAAAGCGAAGAGCTCGACGAGGGCGGCATCCACTCCAACCAGTTCCTCATCCTGCATCAGGATTTCGGGGTGCTGCTCGACCCGGGAGGGTTCGGCGTGATGGCCGACGTGCTCGAGGCGATGCTCGCTTACTGCGAACCGGAACAGATCCGCTACATCGTCCTGTCGCACCAGGATCCGGACATCGTCGGTGGCTTGGCTTCCTGGCTCGAGCTCACCCGCGCCACCGTGCTCATCTCCCGCCTGTGGACGCGTTTCATCCCCCATTACGGTCTGCCGAACACCGATCGTATCGTCGCCATCCCCGATACCGGAGCCCAGATCGATCTCGGCACCTCCGCCGTGCTCGATCTGATCCCGGCTCACTTCCTGCACTCGGAAGGGAATTTCCAGGTCTATGATCCGCGGGCGAAGATTCTCTTCTCCGGCGACTTGGGTGCTTCTGAGCTGAGCAGCGCCGAGACCCAGACTTTCATTGATGATCTGGCAGCGCACCTGCCGTGCATCGAGGGGTTCCACCGCCGCTACATGGCGAGCAATCGGGCCATCAAGGCGTGGCGTGAGACCTTGGGCGAGCGGTCGATCGAATTGTTGGCGCCGCAGCACGGGCCGGTCTATCGTGGCGCTGCCGTCGGCCAGTTCCTTGGTTGGCTCGATGGCCTCGAGTGCGGCGTCGACTTGCTTCAGCCCGGGGGAGTGTTTCGCCGATGAACCGCTTCATCCCCCCTGATCTCCTGCGCCTGCGGCGCGAAAGCCTGCGGGCGATCACCAATCTTCTTGAGCACGAGACCCGTTTCCGTCTTGGTTTTTCTGCCATGGCGGCTGCGCTTGAACGGGCCCACCGCCGTTTGGGGGTAACGCTCGAACGCTTGCCTGAGAATGCTTCACCCGAGACGGAATCCCTCAGCTCCCAGCTTGCCCGGCTCGATCGCATGGTCGACCTACTGCATGAGCTCCTCGACAAGGATGGGCATGCACAGACGGCGGCGATCACTTCTTTGTTGCATCACTTTGAGAAGAGCAGTGCTGAATTGATGCAGACCTTGGTGGAGAAGAATCTCATCGACCGGCAGCGCGCAGTGCTCGAACGCATCATCTTTTCCTATGAGCGCATTTCACAGTGGATGGAGTTTCTCAAGGAGATCCTCACTGATTTCTACCAGATCTTTCCGTTCGATGCGTTTTTCGTCGCTTTCGCCGAGAAGCACGGCCTGACGCTCAAGGTCTTCCATCCTTCGGCGCAGGAATCGACCGTGCGAGAGCAGCTCTTGCATCGCGTCTCGCAGCACGTCCTCGCTTCCCTGGGTCAGCCTCCCGATGCGGCGTTTGACATCGAAGAGCATTTCCTCACGACCCAACCCGCCGAGGCGAAGCCGGTCGAATCGATGATGTTGATCACCGAGCGGGTGCCGGAGCGGCACACCAAGCTCGCCGGCATCCTCGGGGCGGCCTTCGGCGTGCATGAGAAGCTCTCGCCGCAGGAAGAGGCGGTGATCCGCTCGCTTCTGGCGATCGTCGTCATCGTGGTCGGCTCCAGCCGCGCGTTGGGGCAGTCGCTCGCCGAGCTCGAATACTATTCGCTGCACGACCCCCTCACCAACCTCTACAACCGGCGGCATTTTCTCTCCATGCTGCAGTACGAGATCACGCGCAGCGAGCGCCACCAGCACGAATTCTCTCTGCTGATGGTCGATCTCGACGATTTCAAGGACGTCAACGACACCTTCGGCCATCCCGTGGGCGACGAAGCCTTGTGTCAGGTCGCAAGTCACCTCAAGACCTGTGTGCGGCCGGGCGATCTCATCTGCCGTATCGGCGGGGATGAGTTCGTCATCCTCTTGCCGGAGACGGGCAAAGAAGAAGCCAAACGCCTTGCCCGTACCATCCGTGACCGTCTGCGCGAGCATCCCGTCCACGCTTCCCAGCTTGAATTCCATCTCACGGCCTCCATTGGCATCGTCACCTATCCCGCCGACGGAGCCAATCAAAACGATCTGATGACCCGGCTCGACTTCGCCGCCTATGAAGCGAAGAAACGGGGCAAGGACGGCGTCTTTCACTACAGCGACATCGACCGCGGCGAGGAAGTGCAGCGCATCGCCCAGCACCGTCGCCAGGAAGCGGAGGTCGTGCGTGCCGCTTTACGCAAGGGGCGCATCGTCCCCTATTTCCAGCCCATCATCGAAACGGGAAGTGGCCGGGTCGTCGCCTACGAGGTGCTCGCGCGGCTGATCGCCGACGATGGCGAGATCGTCTCCGCCGCCCGCTTCATCGACGCCATCGAAAAGTACGGCATGGGCCGGGAGCTCGATCGTCGCATGATTGCCGCCGCGCTCGATGCCCTGCGCCGTTTGCCGCCGACGGCAAACGATTCGGCCCCGCTGCTCTTTCTCAATCTCTCGGTGCAGGAGATCCAGAACCGCAACGTACTGGCCTTTGCCTCCCGCCTTTGTTATCAGTGGGAGATCGACCCTCATCGCATCGTCTTCGAGCTGCTGGAGCGCGATGCCATCTCCGACATGGAGAAGATCCGCCGTTTCCTCTCCACGTTACGCAAGAAAGGGTTTCGCTTTGCGCTGGATGATTTCGGCAGTGGCTACAACTCCTTCCACTACCTGCGCGAACTGGAATTCGACTTCGTCAAGATCGATGGCGCCTTCATCCGCGGTATCGAGCACTCGAAGACCGACGAAGCGCTGGTGCGCAACCTCGCCCGCCTGTGCCACGATCTCGGCATCCAGACGGTGGCCGAATTCGTCGAGAGCCAGGAACTTCTGGAGCGGGTGCGCGAACTGGGAGTGACCCATGCGCAAGGGTATTACATTGGTCTGCCAAGGCCGACTTTGGTTAGTTAATAGAAATAAAATATTTATGAATAATAAGTTTTGATATCAAAAATAGCGAAAGCAAACTAGAATAAAATGATCTTCTTCCACTGAGTCGAAGCGTCATGAATCGCAACGATGTTCATATTTCCTCGAATTCCGGCCGTGCCGTCATCACACACACCGATGAGACCGGCCGAATCACTCAATTCAACGAAGATTTTTGCGACATCTACGGTTTCACCCCTGAAGAATTGCTAGGTAAACCGCACAGTATCATCCGACATCCCGACATGCCCCGTGAGGTTTTCCGTGATCTATGGGAAACCATCCGCGCCGATCGGCCTTGGACGGGGATCTTCAAAAACCGAAAAAAGAACGGTGAGGAGTACTGGGCAAAGGCGACGATCACGCCGAAACCTGGCGGCGGGTACATGAGCGTACAGGTGGAACCTCGGCCTCAAGAGAAAGAGGAAGCGGCACGCCTATATACCAAGATGATGGGGGGAAGGAGAATTAAACTCTCTGGGGGGTTGCCACGTTCCAATCTCCTTTTGAGATTATGGCATCATTTATCCATTGCCCAATTGCTTATTTTGAGTCTATTGGTCACGGCTGCTGCCGTAGGGGCAATGACGACTTTTGCCGTTCGTCATACACGTGAAGTGTTGCTAGAGGAAAAACAGCAAACACTGACCCATCTCGTTGATTCCGCTTATACGGCTGCTGCGGCTTTTGCCGAGAAAGCTCATCGCGGCGAGATGCCGCTCGAGGAAGCGCAAAAAGCTGCTTTGGCTGTGATCGCCACCCTTCGTTACCAGGGTGACAATTACTTCTGGGTACATGAAGATCGTGGCGGTGTACCAGTCATGATTCTTCATCCGGTGGCACCAGAGCTCAATGGCAAAGAAATGGTTGGTCCAAAGTATGAGGTGGCCGACTACGCCCTCGTCCAGAGGCGGGAAATTCGCTTCGATCCACCGATGAATTTTATGTCCGCCTTGAGCCGCATCTGCCAGGAGGCCGGGTCCGGGTTCATCCATTATCGCTGGCCACGCTCCCTTGCTGGGGGAGGGGTAACCAGCCAGACCTATCCCAAGCTCTCCTATGGGCGGTTATTAGGGGAATGGAACTGGGTGATCGGCAGCGGTTTTTACATCGATGACATCGAAGCGGCTCAAAGGGCGATCTTGGAGAAGTATGTCTATTTTTCCTCCATCGTCATTTTACTCCTGCTGATGGGGAGCTTTGTGCTCATCATGCGCATCCGCGGCGGGATACGCCAGATCGGCACGGTTACTAAAGCCGTGGCCGATGGCGATTTGACCGTCGTGCTCAGCTCTCGAGAACGAAATGAACTCGGCCTCATCATGGATCAACTTCAGCTGATGCGTAATAGGCTATTCGAATTGGTTTATACTTTGAAGCACACGCTGAAAAAGCAACTCGCCGAGCTTCGCCGAGTCCAGAGTGAAGTCGAGGATAAGACAAGAGGAATCGCCTCGTCTTGCCGTGAACAAAGCGAATCGACTCAAGGAATCGCGGCGGCGGTCGAGGAGGTGACGACGGCGGTGTCGCAGATCGGTGAAAGCACCAAAGAAACGGTGTCCTGCGCTGAAAGGGCGCAGAACGCTGTAGAAAATGGTGTAAAAGTGGTGAAAGAAACTGCGGAGGAGATCGGTTGCATCGGGCAGCGGGTAAGAGAGGCAGGGGACAATCTCGGTCGCTTGGGGAGCCTGGTTGCCGAGGTCGGAGCGGTAGTGAACACGATTCGCGAAATCGCGGATCAGACGAATCTCCTCGCTCTCAATGCCGCCATCGAAGCGGCCAGGGCAGGGGAGCAGGGAAGAGGATTTGCGGTTGTTGCCGATGAGGTGAGAAAACTTGCCGAGCGTACGGCAAATTCCACTATAGAGATTGCCTCGCTGATTGATCGGGTTCAAAATGAGACCCATGTTTCGGTAGAGGAAATGCAACGAGGAGTGTCTCAGGTCATCGAAGGTGCGCAGAAAGCCAGGCTCGCAGGTGATTCCGTCGAAGCGATCAAGGAAGAGACGAAAAAAGTGATCGAAGCTGCCCGTGCCATTGAAGCTTCGATGCTCGAGCAGAAGCAGGCGATGGAGATGGTGGCGCAACAAGTGCAGCGCATCGCCGAGCATAGCGAACAGGTAGAGATGCAAACCCAAGATGTCGCACATCATGTCCGCTTCATTGGTGAGGCAGCAGAAAAACTGGAGGATACGGCAGCATTGCTTCAAACATAAAAAGTTTGGCCGTGCCTTCGGTAATCATTCATTATCGATAAAGCATAATAAATAATCGATAGTGCCGAAGGGACGGAATTTAAATCAAAGGGAGGAGGAAAATGGAAGGAAACAATGCCAAGGCGCACCAGTTGACGAATGTCGAAGATGTTTTCATTACCCATACCGATGACCATGGTCGGATAACTTATTGCAACAAGGCCTTCACTGCGGTATCAGGTTTTAGTCTCGACGAGCTCATCGGTAGTCCCCATAACATCATCCGGCATCCGGATATGCCATCCGAAGTATTTCGGGATATGTGGGCGACGATAAGCCAAGGAAGACCCTGGGTCGGAATCATCAGAAATCGGGGAAGATCTGGCGCTGATTTTTGGGTAAAGTCCTGCATTAGTCCTGCACCCGGCGGCGGCTACATCGGGATTGCAGTTCCGGCTTCGAAAAATGAAATATCTGAGGCAGAAAACTGGTATGCGCGCCTGCGTTCAGGCAGTAAAATAAAATTCGAAGACGGGCTTCCGCGTCGCAACGTTTTTCTTAGGATATGGCGCCGTGTCTCTATCGCGCAGATTTTATTATTCAGCATCTTATTGTCGATAGTGGCAATCATCGGTCTTGCGAAATTTTCCTATGCTCACACGAAGGAAATTCTCTTCGAGGAAAAAAAGCAAACGCTCAATCATGTCGTGGATACGGCATGGTCTGCCGTTAACTATGCCGTGGAAAGAGAGAAACGTGGAGAATTGAACGAGGAAGAAGCCAAGAAGGAAGCACTCAGGATTCTGTCCGTTCTTCGTTATCAGAGCAACAATTATTTCTGGGTGCATGAAGAAAAAAATGGTGTTCCTGTAACCATTGTAAATCCTGCTGCGCCTCAGTTGAATGGAAAAGAGTCGGTGGGACCACAATTCGATGTAGCTGAATTTGTCATCGAAGGGGATAGAATAGAAAAATTTTCACAGAAGAAAAATTTTCTCTCGGCATTAAGTGAAGTTGCCCGGCGTTCTGGACAAGGTTTCGTTTTCTATCAATGGAAGAAACCCTTGCCTGGTGGAGGGGCGACTGAACAGTTTTTTCCGAAACTGGCTTTTGGTAAGCGAGTTCCAGAATGGGATTGGGTAATTGGAAGCGGTTTTTATATCGATGACATAGATAAAGAACTTCATGATATCATTATTCGATATGTAACGATTACGTTTTCTATCTTTGTCGCTCTAGTTTCGACTACGATCGTTTTGTCCCTTAGAATCCGCAAAGGGATCACCTGTATTGAGGAATTTACTCGTCAAATCTCCTCTGGAAATTTGTCATATTTCGCCACGACGTCCGACAAGAACGAATTGGGGCGTATCCTGGAACGACTCCTCATCATGAGGAATAGGCTGTTTGATCTGGTGTATACGCTGAAATTTACTCTCGGCGAAAAACTCGCAGAATTGCGCCGAATACAGCGAGAAGTCGAACAAAAGTCTATGGATATCGCCTCGTCTTCCAGGGAGCAAGCGGAGTCGACGCAGGATATCGCCGCTGCAATAGAAGAAGTCACGACGGCGATAGCTCATATCGAAGATAATACCCAAGAAACCGCAAAGAGTGCTGAAAAAGCAAGGGGAGCGGTAGAGGTCGGGGTTCAGGTGGTAAAGCAGACTGCGGATGAAATATCGGAGATTGGAAAATCGATCCAAGATGCTGGAAGAAAACTTGATCGCCTCAGTAATTTGGTCAAAGAAGTCGGTTCGGTGGTTGCAACCATCCGCGATATCGCCGACCAAACGAATCTTCTTGCCCTCAATGCCGCCATCGAGGCGGCTCGAGCCGGGGACCAAGGAAGAGGATTTGCTGTAGTGGCTGACGAGGTGCGTAAACTCGCGGAACGTACGGGTAAGTCTACCGTGGAAATTGCTTCGATGATAGACAAAATACAGGTAGAGACTCGAACCTCAGTCACCGAAATGCAGGAAGGGATTGCAAAAGTCCTAGAAGGAGCAGAAAAGGCTCATGCCGCGGGCGTTTCTGTCGAGTCGATCAGGACGGAGACGTTGCGAGTCATTGATGCGGCCCGTGCCATCGAAGTTTCGATGCGGGAACAGAAGCAGGCAATGGAGATGGTGGCGCAGCAAGTACAACGCATCGCGGAGCAAAGCGAGCACGTTGGATTGCAAACCAAGGAAGTTGCCGAGGACGTACAGCGAATCGGGGAAGCGGCTGCGCAATTGGAAGCAACGGCAGCCGTCCTGCAAACTTGATGGATCTTCTTCACGAGGAGGCATGAGAGGTTTCTGTCACGCGCGCCTTGTGTTCCCGCCAGATGAGATGCAGATTGCGGGCGTAGATGAAAAGGCCCGTGAGCTGACCGATGATGAAGACGGGGTCGGCGCGATAGATCGCGTAGGCGAGCAAGGTCGAGCCTCCGGCGAGGCTGAAATACCAGAAGGCGACGGGCACGACGCTGCGGCGACGTCGTTCGCTGGCGAGCCACTGCACGAGGAAACGCATCGAGAAAAGTGCCTGACCGAGCAGGCCGATACCGAGCCAAATGATGTCGGGGTTCATTTTGATTCTCCGTTCCATGAAAAATGAGGTAAATGGGGCAAATGACGTCGGTGCAGGAGCCACCATACGCCGAGAAGATCGACCAGTCCGACCCACAGACGGTTGCCGATACCGTATTTCGAGGTGCCGTGCCGCCGGGGACGATGATGCACCGGCACTGAGACCACGCGCGCACCCTCGCGCCGCACCAAGGCAGGCAGGAAACGATGGATGTGGTCGAAGTAGGGTAGGCGCAGGAAGAGTTCACGCCGAATGAGTTTTACGCCACAGCCACTGTCGGGCACGCCATCGTGCAGCAGCGCCGAGCGAACCGCATTGGCGATGCGCGAGGACAACCGCCGAACCCACGTGTCGTGGCGATCGATGCGATGGCCGATGACCATGCCCGGCGGGTTTGGCTCCTGCTGTACCAGGATCCAGAAACGCCACAGGTCGGCCGGGTCGTTCTGGCCGTCGCCATCGAGCGTCCCGAGCCATTCTCCCCGTGCGGCGAGCGCGCCGGTGAGCAACGCCGCGCTCTGACCCGCGTTGCGCTCATGATGCAAGACGCGCCAGTTCGCCCCTTTCCGGACGCAGAGGTCTTGCAACACGGCAAAGGTGTCGTCGGTACTCGCGTCGTCGACGAAGATCACCTCGAACTCGAGCTTGTCGCCAAGGGCTGCCTGGATTTCGTCGGCAAGCGTGGCGACGTTGTCGCGTTCGTTGTATACAGGGATGACGATGGAGAGGTCCATGAAGTTCATTCCGACGCGTCGTCGACGTCGTCGTTGGCTGGAGGGATGGGGGATGCGCTATCGGCAATCGCCATGACGTCGGAGGCGGCGGCGACGAGCAGGATCTGTCCACGATAGGGTTGCTGAAAAACGGAGGTCGCAAACTCGGGAGGTGGAGTTTTGGCGAAGGTATCGATGATCAGCCCATTGGGATGGTCTTTGGCCCAGGCGTGCAGCTCCCGCCAGGAAATTTCTTCGATCGGCTGCGTCAGGCGACCATAGAAATGAAATTGGTCGTGGTATTTACCGACGAAAGCCACCGGACGCCCCTCGGCCTGCGCCTGGGCGATGAAGCGGCTCACGGGGCGTACATCGTAATAAGGGGCTGCCGCACGCCCCAGCCCCAGAGCAAGGATTACGAGCGATAGGACAGTGGAGCCCGCGAGTGACGATACCCTCGAAGACAGCGTGCGCCAAGGAGCCAGCCAGCCGAAAAAGGCTACGGCGGCGAGCGCGGGTATCGGCCACCAGGCGCTTTCGGTAATGAAAGGGGGAAGGTGGACCGGGGGCCGCAGACGAAGGAAGAGGAGCGCCGTCGCGGCAAGGAGCGGCAGGATCAGGGGAAAATGATCGAGACGGGTGGCAAGTATCTCCCGCGTCGTGAGGGTGCGCGCGAGCAGGAGCGACACGGCCGGGAAGAGCGGCAGAAGATAGTGGGCTTGTTTGCCGCTGATGGCACAGAACGCGACGAACGGGATCACTGCCCAGGCCAGGAGAAAGCGCTGTGCTGGATCGGTGCGCCACTCGAGCCGCGCGATCGCCCGCCAGGCACTCGGCCACAGCAGCCAGGGGTAGAGGAGCAGCGGCAAGAGAGGAAAATACCACCACCAGGCACGGCGGTGAGCGAAGGATTTGACGATGCGTCCCGCGCTCTGACCCCAAAAAATCATGTGCGCGTACTCGGGGCCGCCGCGGATCGCTGCCGGCACAGCCCAAGCGAGCGCGATTGCCGCGCCTCCCAAGACGGCAAACACCAGGCGCCGGTACCAACGCCCCGAGGGCTGTGCCAAAGGCCGCCACCACGGCCACAGCAGCGCCGCGGGCAGCACGTGCAACAGGATCACCGGTCCTTTGGCGAGTGCCCCCGAGCCGATACCGACCACTACCCATAGCCAGGCGCGCGGCTTGCCCCGAGCGGCATCCCACAGTCCGTTCATGGCCAGCAGAACGCAGGTGGCGAGCAGCATGTCGAACATCACAGCGGGGGTGTAAGCGGCCCAAAGTCCCGCTCCCAGCAGGATCGTCCCGGCCAAGGGGGCGAGCATTGGTTCTTCCGGCCAGAGTCGTCGGGCGAGCCGTGCCGTGAGCAGCAATCCTGCGAACGAGATTGCGGCCCCTGCCACGCGCGGCCACCAATCGTTGATCCCGAACAGGGCCCAGCCCAGGTGGAATATCCAGAAGAGGAGCGGTGGTTTGTGATGATAGGGCTCGCCGTTCAAATGCGGGACGAGAAAATCGCCGCGCGCGAACATCTCCCAGGCAACGCCCACATAGCGCGTCTCGTCGACCGGAATGAACGGCAAGGAAACGAGGAAGGCAAGGGTGAGCGCCCCGATGCCGGCGAACCAGGCCAAGAGCCGGGAGGTCGATAGCCAAGGGCGGAGGTGGTTCGGCAGGCTTTCCATGGGGAAGGGATTATAGGAGGGGCCGTGTCAACGCGGCGTAAACATTCAAGGACATTCAAGGAACGTGACGCGGTGAATGACATCTATAATTGTTCAATGGATGTTTTGATCATCGAAGACGATAGGGATCTCGCCGGCAACCTCCTCGATTACCTCGAGGCATGTGGTCACCGGGTCGATCTCGCCGTCAATGGTCCAGGCGGCCTGCAAATGGCTCAAAGCAAGGCGTTCGATGCCATCGTTCTGGATCTCGGCTTGCCCGGCCTCGATGGAATCGAACTCTGCCGTCGCCTGCGGGAAGAAGGGATCGCCGTGCCGATCCTCATGCTCACGGCCAGGGGTGAATTGGACGACAAACTGCTCGGTTTGGAAGCGGGTGCCGACGATTATCTCGTCAAGCCCCTCTCGCTGCGCGAACTCGAAGCGAGATTGCGGGCACACACGCGGCGGGCCGCAGGGGGTTTGGAACGACGGCGTCTGCAAGTCGGCGATCTGATCCTCGATGAGCGAACCCATCAGGTATCGCGGCAAGGAAAGAAAATCGTCCTGGCCCCGTTCGATTACCAACTGCTACGTCTCTTGATGCGCGCTTCGCCCGCCGTCGTGCCGCGCGAGCGCCTCGAGGCGGCGCTGTGGGGAGACGATCCGCCCGACAGCGACGCGCTGCGGGCCCACGTTCACCGTTTGCGCCAGGCAATCGATCGCCCCTTCGGCGTTCCCTTGCTGCACACGATCCCCCATATCGGCTATCGTCTGGCCGCGCCCGATGAAGAAACGTCCGCGTAGTTTGCGCCTGCGCCTCATCGCGGCCTTCGCCTTTCTCGGCGTGGCCTTGGGGCCTTTGATCGTGGGTGCCCTCCTTTGGGCGAGTTATGCCTTGGAGGAAGAGACGGTAAAGGGGGTGGTGCAAGAGCGGCTGCAGCGCCTTGTCGCGTCGCCCCAGCGTTTCGTTCTTCGTGAGCATCCCCACCATCCGGAAATTCATGTTTTGTCTTCGGCCGAACTCGAAAATTTGCCGGAAGAGATTTTTTCCCAACCCGATGGCATTCATGAGTTCGAACTCGGGCACAAGGGATGGGTCGTGGGCTTGGCCACGCCCACTCAAGGGCAGCGCTACGCCGTGATCGAAGACATCTCCGGCATCGAGCGACGCGAATGGGTGGGCCTCTTCATCGTGCTCGCCGGGGCAGCGTTCTCGGGTTACGTCGCACTGTGGTTCGGGTTTTATTTCTCGCGTCGCTTGCTCGCGCCGCTCACCCGACTCACTGAGCGCTTGAAGGAGGTGAATGATTTTTCTCCCGAATTGCGCTTGGCCGAGGATGATCTCGACGAGGAGGTTTTGGTACTGGCGCGGGCACTCGACGAATATCGCCGACGCATGTCTGAGGCCCTTGCACGTGAGCGGGATTTTTCGGCCGACGCGAGCCATGAACTGCGTACGCCGCTCACCGTGATCCTGCACGCGGCGGAATTGCTCGCGGCCGACCCTCACCTCGGCGAGCGCTCACGACGCGCTGTGGCTCGCATCGAGCACGCCGGAGCCCGCATGGCCGAGACGATCGAGACGCTTTTATTGCTCGCGCGTGAGCCGGAGGCGACACGAGAAGAATTCGATGTCGTCGAGGTGGTGCGTGAGGCCATGGCACACAGTGAACTGTTCATGGCGGGCACCGGGATCGTCCTGGAGATGATGGCTACTGCTCATCCCGTGATTCATGGGTCCTCCACGGCGCTTTCCGTCATCGTTGCCAATCTCGTGCGCAATGCAATCCAACATGCGCACTGCCAGCGGATCACGGTGCGCATCGAAACAGACCGGCTATGCATCGAGGACGACGGGATCGGCATGTCTTCCGCCGAAAAGGGAGCAAGCAGAGGTCGCGGCCTCGTGATGGTGCGCCGATTGTGCGAACGGGAAGGGTGGGCGTTCCGGCTGGGTTTGTGTGACCGAAATGGCCGAGGGACGAAAATCGAGGTGGTTTTCACAGCACCTTGAGTAGATCGGCGCGTAGCTGTTCCGCCCTTCTTCTGCCTTCCGCGCTTTCCTGGATCAGCCGAAACCATTGCCCATAGAGCGCACGTAGTTCTTCGTGCGATTGGGCCGCGGCGATCTCGTCGATGAGCGAGAGATGGATGATTGGGCCGCGGCAAAACGCCTTGATCGTGTTGATCATGAAATGACGCGCCATGTTCAATTCTTCGGGGTTACGCGGCTCTGGCAGCGGACGGAAATCGGTAGGGGAGGGAAGTCTGTCTTGGTGGGTGATCGCCTCGTTTTCCCCTTTGAGGCCGACGAGCTCGATGTAGCCTTCTTCTTCGAGGTGACCGAGGACGTTGGAGAGATCGTCGGTCGATGCTAGTTCGCGCAGATCTTCCACGGTCCGCCGCCCGTCGATCATGATGAGGATGCGGCGTTGGCGCGGCGTCAATTTCCCTGAACGATGTTGAACTTCATCCATCCCTTTGGGCGTCTTGCGGAAAACGGCTCTGTTGGTCATAGGATTATTCTCTTATAGATGAATCATTATGATTCATCTTAACCAAAACTGAAATTTCAGGCAAGAAAAAGCCCCTGTCAATGCAGGGGCTAGATCGCGAGAAGGGCAAAGAATCAGCGCGTGATCGGCTTGTAGCGCACGCGCCGCGGACGGGCGGCGTCCTCGCCGAGGCGTTTTTTCTTCTCCTCTTCGTACTCGCGGTAGTTTCCTTCGAAGAAGGTCCACTGCGAGTCGCCTTCGGCCGCGAGGATGTGGGTGCAGATACGGTCGAGGAACCAGCGGTCGTGGCTGATAACGAGCGCGCAGCCGGGGAATTCGAGCAGCGCTTCTTCGAGCGCGCGCAGCGTCTCGACGTCGAGGTCGTTGGAGGGTTCGTCGAGCAGCAGCACGTTGCCGCCCTGGATCAGGGTCTTGGCGAGGTGCAGCCGTCCACGCTCACCGCCGGAGAGCTTGCCCACGGGTTTTTGCTGATCCGCTCCCTTGAAGTTGAAGCGGCCGAGGTAGGCCCGGCTGGGCATCTCGAAGGCGCCGACCTTGAGGATGTCCAGGCCCCCGGAGACTTCTTCCCACACCGTCTTGTTGGGGTCGAGCCCCTCGCGAGACTGGTCCACGGCGGCGATCTTCACCGTCGGGCCGATCTCGATCGTGCCGGAATCGGGTTGTTCCTTGCCGAGGATCATGCGAAAGAGCGTGGACTTGCCCGCGCCGTTGGGGCCGATGATGCCCACGATCGCTCCCTTGGGCACGGAGAAGGAGAGGTCGTCGATGAGCAACCGATCCCCGAAGCCTTTGCTCACGTGGTGGAATTCGATCACCTTGTCGCCGAGCCGCTCGCCGGGCGGAATGAAGATCTCCTGCGTCTCGTTGCGGCGCTGGTATTCGATCGAGGCGAGCTCTTCATAGCGCGCCAGACGCGCCTTGGATTTCGCCTGCCGCCCTTTGGGGTTCTGGCGTACCCATTCGAGCTCTTGTTTCATGGCTTTGAGGCGAGCGGCTTCGGCCTTGGCTTCCTGTTCGAGGCGCTTTTCTTTCTGCTCCAGCCACGAGCTGTAGTTACCCTTCCAGGGGATGCCCTCGCCACGGTCCAGCTCCAGAATCCATTCGGCGGCGTTGTCGAGGAAGTAGCGATCGTGCGTGACGGCCACCACCGTGCCGGGAAAACGCACGAGGTACTGCTCGAGCCACTCGACCGATTCGGCGTCGAGGTGGTTGGTGGGCTCGTCGAGCAGCAGCATGTCGGGCTTGGAAAGTAGGAGCTTGCACAGCGCCACGCGCCGTTTCTCGCCGCCGGAGAGGTTCGCGATCTTGGCGTCCCAGGGGGGCAGGCGCAGTGCGTCGGCGGCGATCTCCATCTGGTTTTCGAGGTCGCTGCCGGCGCTGGCGAGGATGGCCTCGTATTTGGCCTGCTCTTCGGCGAGTTTCTCGAAGTCGGCGTCGGGCTCGGCATAGGCGGCATAGATCTCCTCGAGCTTGCGCCGCGCCTCGATGAGTTCGCCCAGACCCTCTTCGACTTCTTCGCGCACGGTTTTTTCCGGGTCGAGCTGGGGTTCTTGCGGCAGGTAGCCGATGCGAATACCGGGCTGCCATTGCACTTCGCCGTCGTACTCTTTGTCGACGCCGGCCATGATGCGCAGCACGGTGGATTTGCCCGCGCCGTTGAGTCCCAACAACCCGATCTTGGCACCGGGGAAGAAGGAAAGCGAGATGTCCTTGATGATCTGGCGCTTCGGGGGAACGACCTTGTTCACCCGAAGCATGGACATGACATACTGAGCCATGACACTCCTACGAAATTACGGTTCAACGGGCCATTGTACCCGAAACGCCCACCGGGGTTCCCTCGGTGCTCGGGGCGGACGGTTTCTCGGCCTGTTCTTCCGGTGGGGCATTGTCGGGAAGATAGGCGATGATCTGACACAGCACCGCGGCCAGATAGGGGATCGCCTGCAGCATGAGGATGGAGACCCAGAGTTTGACTTCCAGATCGAGCAACCCCCGCTTGGCTATGAGTACCCCTGCACCCAATAGGATCGTTGCGAGCAGGCCGAGTTCCTCGCGGATGGGGCCAAAGAAGGCAAAGGTTCCCTTGGCGCGCCAGCCTTTGGGGGTGCGCACGAAGGTGCCTTTTTTCTGAAAGAGCCCGGCGAAGACGCCGCGCGCGATGGTGTGCGCCAAGCCCACGGAGAGGATGGAGGCGCCGAGGATGTCGATCCAGCGCGTGTGCATGGTGCGGCGGTAGAGGACGGGCCCGAGCGCGGTCTTGAAGGCCATGAAACCGAGCACGGGCATGGCGAGCGAGGCGACCGGCAAGGCGAAGGTTTTGGGGAAGTGGATCATGCCCAGCGTCCAGTAGATGGAGGCGAGCGCAAAGACGAGGTGCAGGGCATCGCCGAACCAGGCGAACCAGCCGGTGAGGAAGTGGTAGCGCTGCGCGAAGTTCAGCTTCGAGGGTCGCAGCCCCAGGAGCTTGGGCAAGTGGGCCTTGAGGATCTGCATCGCGCCGAACGCCCAGCGGAAGCGCTGCGACTTGATGGCGGCGAAGTCCGACGGCGTGAGCCCGCGACCGAAGATGTGATCCACGTAGCGGGTTTCATAGCCGAGTTCGATCAGCCGCAGGCCGAGTTCGGTATCCTCGCAGATGCACCATTCCGACCAGCCGCCGACTTCCTCCAGGGCCCGGCGACGGATGAGTGTCATCGTGCCGTGCTGGATCAGGGCGTTGCGTTCGTTGCGGTGGTGCATGCCGATGCGGAAAAAGCCCTCGAATTCCCAGTTGCACATGCGCTGGAAGAAACTGTGCTCGAAGTCGCGGTGCGCCTGCGGGGCTTGCACCACGGCCACCTGGGGGCTGTCGAGGAAGTGCGGCACGAGCCGGGCGAGCCAGTCGGGTTCGACGACGTAGTCGGCATCGACCACGCCGACGATCTCGGCGCGCGGATCCGTCTGCTTGAGGGCGAAATTGAGCGCCCCGGCCTTGAAACCGGGCCACTTCGGCAGGTGGAAAAAGCGGAAACGTGGCCCGAGCGTGGCACAGTGCGCCTCCACCGGCTTCCACAGGGCCTCGTCGGTGGTGTTGTTGTCGACGACGATCACCTCATAGTTGGCATAATCGAGCCGGGCGAGCGAGTCGATGGTGGCGATCACCATCTCGGGCGGCTCGTTGTAACAGGCGAGGTGAATGGAGACGAAGGGCTGCTGCTCGGGCGGCAAGGGGTCTCGGGGGGTGAAACGCCGTCGCCATTGCCGCTTGAAGAGCACCTCGCCGAACTCGAACCCGTGCGACAGCAGCACGGCAATGGTCATGAGGGTGGCGACGATGAGGAAGACGAGGCCGACGAGATCGCCCCGCGAGAGGTAATAATCCTTGGGCAGATAGACACCGACCACGAGCACGGCCGCGGAGAGCTGCACCAATCCCATGAGCCACAGGCGCCCGAGCACGTTCCAGCTACCCAAGGCAAAGGCGATGAGGAACATGGGAACGGCTGCGACCGCGACTGCCAGACGTGCTTTTTCTTTCCAGCGCACGTCGCGCACGATGAGCCCGTCGAGCGGATATTTGAGATGGCGGTCGGCATCGAACACTCCCCAGTAAGCGCCGGCCCAACCCTCGACGGCCACTTTCCAGGGTTGGTCGAACGCCTCCATGATGTAGTAGTCGAGAAAGGCAGAGCGCGGGTCGGCAAGGAAGCCACGCACGAAGCGGGCGGCGTCTTCCGCGGCGGCGCGTGCGTATTCGTCGCCGCCCATGAGGTTGGGCATCGCCTCGCCCCTGGTGGGCCAGCCGATCTCGCCGATGACGATGGGCTTTTTGGGGAATTTTTGCCGCAGCTCTTCGTAGCGGCTGAAGGCATATTCGAGCGCCCGCGCAGAGGAGATGCCCTCGTGATAGGGCAGGAGGTGCACCATGATGTAATCGACGTGGTCGACCAGTTCGGGATTGGCGAGCCAGACGTGCCAGGGCTCGGCGGTGGAGACTGGCGGACGCTGGCCTTTGCGGAACTGGCGGCGGATGTCGGCGCGCACGCGGTCGAGCCAGGAGGCCATTTCCTGGACCGTCATTTCCTTGCGCAGCAAGACTTCGTTGCCCACCACGATGCGTTCGATGTTCTTGTGCTTCTTGAGGATGTCGAGGCCGGCGGCGACTTCGCGCTCGGAGAGTTCCTTGTCGGCCGAGACCCACAGGCCCATGGCCACCTTGAAGCCTTTCTCTTCGGCCAGGGGATAAATCGACGGAACGTCGGTGACGCCGTAAGTGCGGATGCGGTGGGTGTAGTTGCTCAGGATGTCGAGATCTTCGGCGACCTGCTCGGGTGTAGGGTATTTCTTGTCGAACGGGGACTGGTCGCGGCGGAAGGGGGTGTAGGCGAAGCCGCCGATCTCGCCCGAGACGCCGGGCATGGTGTCGACCCGCACCTGCCATTGCCACAGCTTGAAGGTGCCGAACATCACGAGCAGGGTGAGGATGAGGGCGACGAGCACCCGCCAGAAGAGATGGAGTTTTGCGCTCACTGCATCGGTCCGTCGTACGGGAGGATAACGGCCGATTTTACGGCTTCCCGTGCGGAATTGACCGAGACGATGAGAAAATGTTTGTTTCCTGGGGGATGCAGATGGCGAACGGGATGACGAGGAAGAGCGGATGGCGCACCCTGGTGCGCGGCTGGTTCGTGGGGGCGATCCTCATGGGACTCGCCTGCCTGTGGGTGCGCTTCGGCTGGCTCGAGGCGCAGCTCGCGCCGGCGGCCTGCGGCGGGAAGTGGGTGCCCGGAGGGGGCTTCGCCTGCGCGGCCAAGTTCCTGCTGGTTCAGGCGTTTCTCGAGGAACGCATCGGTTGGGTGGCTGTGTTGTGCGCGGCGATCGCTCAGCTTTACGGGTCGCGCCGCTGGGCGGTGGCGGCGCTGTGGCTCGGCGTGGCGGCCACGGTGTTTTATGCCGCCACGCCGGGAGTCATTGCGGTGCTATGGTCTTTGCCGCGGCTGTGGTTCTGCGATGCGCCCCGTGGATGGCGCGCGCGAATGTCATCGCCGTGAGTCCCCACAGCAGTGCCTGGCCGTTGCCCGGTTCTTCCAGCCAGCGGTAGAGACCGAAAGCGAAGAGAATCCAGGCCCAGAGGCGCTCTTCGGCGCTCACCGCCCAAGCGCGGCGCCAGGCAAAGAGTGCGAGCGGCAGATAGAGCGCGGTGGGGAAGTCGCGATAGCGGCCGTCGACCACGAGCCAGACGGAGGCCACGGCGGCGCAAAAGAGCAAGAGCCGCAGCGCGCGCGCAACGTACGTGGACGCGGTGGTTTGGGAAGGCAGACGCGGTGCCACGGCAAGCCGGGCGCCGAGGAGGAGCGAGGCGAGTCCGATCGCGCCGAGCACCGCCCATTCCACGGCGTCGCGGTAGGCGAGCAGGGCGTGTTCCCACTGCCACATCGCGATGAGTCCGAGCACGGCGCCCGCGAGCGCATGCCACGCGTGGTCGCGTCCGCTCGCGGCCCCTGGTGCGGCCATGAGGAGCAGCAGCGCCGCGCCAGCCCCCGCCCAAAGGAGTACCGGCCAGAACGATTCACGCTCGGCGATCGGCCCGGTGAGGGGGAATTTGGGTTCGAGGGTGGTGTCGAGCATGCCCCAGTGGCCACCGACGGTACCCTCCAGCCAGCGTTTCCAGGGCTGGTCCACCGCTTCGATGAAGTTGTACTGCCAGCCGTGACGCTCCGCGAGTGCCAGGAATTCGCGCACGTAGCGCGCCTGGTTCACGCGCGAAGGAATCGCCCCTTCGCGCTGGCGCCCGGCGCTGGGCCAGCCGGTCTCGCCGATCACCACGGGTTTGGTCAGCACGGTGCGGGCGAGTGTCCTGATGCGCACGAGATGATCGATCGCCGCCTCGATCGGCTGCGGCCGGTCTTCCCAGTAAGGGAGGATGTGGATGGTGGCACGATCGACGTGCGGTTCGAGCGCGGCGCGATGGCGCAGCCAGAATTCCCAGACGTCGGCGTAGGTCACCGGCACGCGGCTCCGTGCATGGGCTTCTTCCAGCCAGCGGCCCATCGCTTCCGGGCTTTGCTCGCGACGCAACAGCACTTCGTTGCCGACGATGAGCATCGTGACGACGTCGGCGTTGGCATTGGCCACCTCCAGGGCGCGCTCGAGCTCCCGGCGGTTCTTTGCGTCGTCGCGCCCGATCCAGGCCCCCAGGAGCACGGTGAGCCCGAGTTCGCGTGCCACTGCGGGGACCTGATCCAGCCCCTGGTCGACCGAGTAGGTGCGCACGCAGCGGGTGACGGCGGCGAGCGCGCGCAGATCGGTGGTGATCTCTTCCCGGGTGAGATGGAGGTCTTCCTTGAACGGGGTGTAGCCGTCGCGGTAGTAAGGGGCGTAGGAGACGCACTGCATGCGCGGGTCGGCGAGCGGCGAGGAAGGCAACTCCACGGGACGGCTCTCGTGCCAATACCACCCCAGGAGCGCGGCGAGGACGACCGCCGTCAGGGCGAAGAGGATCCGGGAAGGGGCGGAGGAGGACGGCATGGCTCAGAGGGAGAGGAGTTCGTCGTAAGCGCGGGCATCCAGCAGTTCCGGCAAGGGGGCGTCTTCGTCGGGCAGCAGTTGCACGAGCCAGACTTCGTAAGGGGCTTCGTTGAGCCGTTCGGGGCGCTCACGGGGCTCTTCGTTCACCGCGACCACGGTGGCGGGAAAGGGGCAGAGGATCTCGGAGGCGACCTTGACCGATTCGACCACGGCGAGCACGTCGCCGGCTTCCAGATGCTGGCCGGGCTCGGGCAGTTGCACATAGACGATGTCGCCAAGCTCGCGCTGGGCGTGCTCGGTGATGCCAAGCGTGAACATTCCATCGTCTTCGCGGCGCAGCCATTGGTGGCCGGGAAGGTAGAGGCGGTCGTCGGGCGTGGGATTCATCGCGGACTCCGAGGCAAACAGCAGGGGCGCCAAATTAGCATCAAGCGCCGAAAGGGGCAAGGGAATTTTTCCGCAAACATCTAGCCAAAGCGGGAGAAACCGGGTAAGGTGACGCACGCGGCGGTCTGTGCCGACGTGCACCATTCGACAGCGGAAAGGAAAGATCATGAATCAAGCAGCAAAAGCGGGCGATACCGTCCAGGTTCATTACACCGGCAAGTTCGGCGACGGCTCGGTGTTCGACAGCTCGGCCGGGCGCGACCCGCTCGAATTCACCGTCGGCGCGGGGCAGGTGATTCCCGGTTTCGAACAGGCCGTGGAAGGCATGGCCGTAGGGCAGACGAAAACCGTCACCATCCCGGCGGCCGAGGCCTACGGCGAGCGCGTGGCCGAGGCGGTGCTGCAGGTGCCGCGCGAGCAGCTGCCGCCGGATCTCGAACCGGAAGTGGGGCAGCAGTTGGTGATGCAATCGCGTGACGGTCGGCAGATCCCCATCGTCGTCGTCGAAGTGACCGAAGATTCGATCACCATCGACGCGAACCATCCGCTTGCCGGGCGCGACCTCACGTTCGAGATCGAGCTCATCGCCGTTCAGTAAGCGGCTTTGCTGCGGGCGAAGGGCGGGTGCGATGAAAGTCGATCTCCATTGCCATTCGCTCGTCTCGGACGGGGTGCTTACCCCGGCCGAGGTGGTTCGTCGCGCCGCCACGAACGGCGTCGCGCTGCTTTCCCTCACCGATCACGACGAGATCGCCGGCTGCGCTGCGGCTGAAGCAGAAGCGCGGGCCTCGGGCGTCTCTTTCGTGCCAGGGGTGGAGATCTCGGTATCGTTCGCCGGCGAGACGATCCACGTGCTCGGCCTGGGGATCGATCCCGACGATCCTGCCCTGGGTGAAGGTCTGCAGCGGGTGCGTTCGGGGCGCGATGAACGGGCAAAGCGCATCGCCGAGGAGCTGGAGCGGCACGGCATCCACGGTGCCTGGGAAGGCGCCCTGCGTCTCGCCAAGAATCCGGCCTTGGTGAGCCGCGCGCATTTCGCCCGCTATATCGTCTCGCTCGGTCTGATGCGTTCGGTTGCGGAAGTTTTTCAGTACTATCTCGCCAAGGGCAAACCCGGCTACGTCGAGCACGAGTGGGCCGTGCTCGAAGAGGCGCTTTCCTGGATCCGTGGCGCGGGTGGGGTGGCGGTGCTGGCCCATCCGGCGCGCTATCGCCTCTCGACCTCGCAGTTCGAAGTGCTGCTGCGGCGCTTCGATGAAGGGGGCGGGGCGGCCATCGAGGTGAGTTCCGGTTCCCATGGCCCCGACGACCTGCGCCGCTGGGCGCACGTCGCGCGCCACTGGGGGTTTGCTGCTTCGCTGGGGTCCGATTTTCACGCACCCGGAGAATCGCCCATCGATCTGGGGGCTGCCCCTCCTTTGCCCCCCGACCTCACGCCGGTGTGGCAGCTGCTCGAATGCGCGCTATAATGTTTGATTATGGCGCAAATCCTCTCCATTCATCCCGTCGATCCTCAAAAACGTCTCGTCGACCTCGTCGCACGTCAACTGCGGCAAGGCGCGGTCGTGGCCATGCCCACCGACTCGAGCTATGCCCTCACCTGTCATCTGGGTGACGTCGAGGCGATCCGGCGCATTCGCCGCATTCGCGACATGGACGAGTCGCAGCCGTTTACCTTGCTGTGCCGCGACCTCTCCGAGCTGGGCAACTATGCCCGCGTGGATAATCGCATCTTTCGCCTGCTGAAGGCCAACACCCCTGGCCCCTACGTCTTCATCCTCGAGGGCACGCACGATCTGCCCCGGCGCATCCTGCACCCCAAACGGCGCACCATCGGGCTCCGCGTGCCGCAGCACCGCGTGGTGCAGGCGATCTTGGAGGCGTTGGGCGAACCGCTCCTGAGCACCAGTTTGATCCTGCCCGGTGAGGAAGAGCCCTTGCCCGATGCCGAGACGGTGTCCGAACGCGTCGGCAAGCTGGTCGACGTGATCGTCGACACGGGCGAAACCTGCCGGGACCTCACCACCGTGGTCGATCTCACGGGCGAGACGCCGCGCATCGTCCGCCTCGGGGCGGGCGACCCCACGCCGTTTCTCGTCGAATGAACGCCTTTCTCGCCGATCTCGCGGTATGGGCCCTGCCGGCACTGCTGGCCATCACCTTGCACGAGGCGGCGCACGGCTATGTTGCGCGGGCCTTCGGCGATCCCACCGCCGAGCGTGCCGGACGCATTTCACTCAACCCCTTGCGCCACGTCGATCCGGTGGGGACCCTCCTCGTGCCGCTGGGCATTCTCCTGCTGTCGCTGCTCACCGGCGCCGGGGCGCTGCTCTTTGGTTGGGCGAAACCCGTGCCGATCGACCCTTCGCGCCTACGCCACCCCAAGCGGGATATGTTCTGGGTGGCAGGCGCAGGGCCGGGCATCAATCTGGCGATGGCGCTCGGCTGGGCGCTGCTCTTCAAGCTCTCGCTCACGCTCCTGCCGCCCTTCTGGGCGGTGCCGCTCGCGCGCATGGCCGATGCCGGCATTTCGGTCAACGTCGCCCTCATGGTATTGAACCTCCTGCCGCTGCCGCCGCTCGACGGCGGGCGCATGCTCGTGAGTCTGTTGCCGCCGCGTCCCGCTTGGGCCTTGTCGCAACTGGAACCCTATGGCATCGCCATCCTGCTCGTGGCGATGCTGAGCGGCGTGGCCTCCTCGATTCTGTGGCCGATGTTCGTCGCGGTGCGCGGTACGATCCTCGCGACGATCGGCTTTTAGTTCCCCGAACCGTAAAAGGCGAAGAACCATGTATGCTGAAAGGGTACTTTCGGGAATGCGTCCCACCGGGCGCCTCCACCTGGGGCATTATCACGGCGTGCTGAAAAATTGGGTGCGTCTGCAATACGAATATCCTTGTCTCTTTTTCGTGGCCGATTGGCATGCGCTCACCACGACCTACGACAAGCCCGACGTGATCTCCCAGGCCACCTGGGAAATGCTCATCGACTGGCTGGCGGCGGGCATCGATCCGAACCAGGCCACGCTCTTCATCCAGTCGCGGGTACTCGAGCACGCCGAGCTGCATCTGCTGCTTTCCATGATTACGCCGCTGGGCTGGCTCGAGCGGGTGCCGACCTACAAGGATCAGCTCGAAAAGCTCTCGCACAAGGACCTCACCACCTACGGTTTTCTCGGCTATCCTTTGCTGCAGGCGGCCGACATCCTCATCTATCGCGCCAATCTCGTGCCGGTGGGCGAGGACCAGATCCCGCACGTGGAATTCACGCGTGAAGTGGCGCGCCGCTTCAACCATTTCTATGGCCGTGAGCCCAATTTCGAGGAAAACGCCAAAGAGGCGGTGAAAAAACTCGGCAGCAAGCGCGCCCGGCTCTACCTCGAATTGCGTACCCGTTTCCAGCAGGAGGGCGACGACGAGGCGCTGGCGCAGGCCCGTGCCCTCATCGACGAAGCCCAGAGCCTGTCGTTGGGCGATCGGGAACGGCTCTACGGTTATCTCGAGGGCTATAGCAAACACATCCTGGTGGAGCCTCAGGTGTTACTCACCGAAGCCTCCCGCATGCCCGGACTCGACGGGCAGAAAATGTCGAAGAGCTATGGCAACACGATTTATCTGCGTGAAGACCCCGAATCGATCACGCGCAAGGTGCGCACCATGCAGACCGATCCGGCGCGGGTGCGCCGCACCGATCCCGGCGATCCGGAACGCTGCCCGGTATGGCAGTTTCACAAAATCTACACCGATACTGAAGTGCATCAGTGGGTGCAGGAGGGCTGCCGTAGCGCCAAGATCGGCTGCCTGGAATGCAAGCAGCCCGTGCTCGAGGCCATCCTCGCAGAGCAGGCGGAGATGCGTGAACGGGCGCAGCCCTATGTAGAGAACCCTGGTCTCGTGCGCAACGTCGTCGCCGACGGCTGTGAGCAGGCGCGCAAGCTCGCCCAGGCGACCATGCGCGACGTGCGCGAGGCGATGGGCCTGGATTACACGTGAGCGGAGAGGAAATGCTGGCCACCGAGGCGCCGATCGCGCGCGTCTACGGCGAGCCGCTCACTGCCGTGCCGGAGGATCTCTTCATTCCGCCGGAGGCGCTGCGGGTCTTTCTCGAAACCTTCGAGGGGCCGTTCGACCTCTTGTGGTATCTCATCCAGAAGAACCGGCTCGACGTGCGCGACATCCCGGTGGCGCGGCTCACCGAGCAGTATCTCGCCTACGTGGAGGCGATGCGCCGCTTCGACCTCGATCTGGCGGCTGATTACCTCTTGATGGCGGCTACGCTCCTCGAGATCAAATCGCGCTCGCTGCTGCCGCGGGTCCCTTTGGTGCTCCAGGAAGACGAGGGCGACGATCCACGGGCCGAGCTCATGCGCCGCCTGCTCGAATACGAACGCATCAAACGCGCGGCGCGCCTCTTGGGCGAGCATCCGCGGGCGGGACGCGATTTTCTCTGGGCCGGGCCGATCGAGTGGGGGCATACGCCGCAGCGGCCGCAACCGGAGGCGAGCCTGGATCGGCTCATCGAGGCGTGGACGGGAATCCTGCAGCGCCTGCGGCTCGAGCGCCGGCACGAAGTCGCTGCCGAGGCCATTTCGGTGCGCGAGGCCATGAGCCGGGTGCTGCGCCGGCTGCATCATGCCGCCGGAGCGCTCGCGTTCGCCACGCTGATCGAACCGGAGCAGGGGAGGCTGGGCGTGGCCGTCACCTTCGTGGCCGTGCTCGAGCTGTGCAAGGAAAGAGCGCTGCACCTGGAGCAGCACGAACCCTTCGCGCCTCTTTGGGTGCGCCCGGCCGAAGCAGCACCGGAAACCGAACCCCTGGCGCTCGAACCATGACGACGGGCCCTTTTTCGACCAAGCGCATCGTGGAGGCGGCGCTGCTCGCGGCCGACGAGCCGCTGACGCTGGACGTGCTGCGCCGACTCTTCGAACCCGATCCGGGAGCGGACATCCTCGCGTCGGTGCTGGCCGAATTGCAGCAGGAGTGGAGCGGAAAAGCGGTGGAGCTGGTCTGCACGGCGAGCGGCTGGCGTTTTCGTACGCGCTCCGCAATCCAGCCCTGGCTCGACCGGCTGCGAGCCCAGCGCGCGCCCACCTACAGCCGGGCAGTGTGGGAGACCTTGGCCGTGATCGCCTACCGCCAGCCGGTCACGCGCGGCGACATCGAGGCGATCCGCGGCGTGACGGTCTCGACGCAGGTGCTGCGTACGCTGGAGGGACGAGGCTGGATCGAAGTCGTGGGGCATCGCGACGGCCCGGGGCGGCCGGCGCTCTATGCCACCACGCAGCGCTTTCTCGACGATTTGGGTTTGCGCCACGTGACGGAACTGCCTCCGCTCGCCGAGCTCGAAGCGATGCTCGAACCCCTGCAGGAAGTGCATGACAAGGATGAAGATGAAGACCAAGGAAATTGAAACGCCCCGCGCTACGCCGCGGCGCACCCGTGCGCGCAAGGACGCTCCGGCGCCGGCCGCCTCGACCGAGGCGCCGCGCGAACGGGTACAGAAAGTACTCGCGCGCATGGGACTCGCCTCGCGCCGCACGATCGAAGAATGGATCGTGCAGGGGCGGGTGGCGATCAACGATCGGCCGGCCCAATTGGGCGATCGGGTGGGGCCAGGCGACCGGATCAAAGTCGATGGCAAGCTCCTCGCCTGGCGGCCGGGGCGCGAAATCCCCCGCGTGCTGCTTTATCACAAACCCGAAGGGGAGATCGTCTCGCGCGAGGACCCGGAAGGGCGCCCCTCTGTGTTCGATCGCTTGCCGGCGCTGCGCAAGGGGCGCTGGATCGCGGTGGGGCGGCTCGACTTCAACACCTCGGGTCTGCTCATCTTCACCGACGACGGTGAGCTCGCCAACCGCCTGATGCATCCGCGCTACGAGCTGGAGCGAGAGTACGCCGTGCGTATCATCGGCGAACTCACGCCCCAGCAGATCGAGGAGCTCACCGGCGGCATCACCCTGGAAGACGGCCCGGCGCGTTTCGAATCTCTCGTCGATGCGGGCGGCGAGGGGACCAACCATTGGTACCACGTCATCATCAAGGAGGGACGCAACCGCGAAGTGCGGCGCATGTTCGAGGCGCTGGGCTTTACGGTGAGCCGGCTCATTCGTGTGCGCTATGGTCCCGTGGCGTTGCCGCCACGGCTCAAGCGCGGCATGTGGATGGAACTGCCGCCGGAGACCGTGGTGCAGACGTTCGGGCTCGAACCCGAGACGACGGCAAACGTACCTGCCGCGAAAGGGAAAGCCCCGCGTCCGCGCGCCACGTCCCGTCCTTCCCGCATTCATCGTCCGAAGAGGTAATCATCGATGGCTGATCGTCGGCTACAGGTCTTCTACACCGTCGTCAAGGCGGGATCCTTCACCAAGGCAGCGGAGCGGCTCTTCATGACGCAACCCGCTGTCACCTTCCAGATCAAGCAGCTGGAGGAGCATTTCAACACGCGCCTGCTCGAGCGTGGCCACGGCAAGCTGAAGCTCACGCCGGCCGGCGAGATCGTCTTCGCTTATGCCGAGAAAATGCTCTCGCTCGACGAGGAGCTCGAGACGCGCGTGGCCGAACTCACGAGCGAGCTCTCGGGGCTGCTCTCCGTCGGCGCGTCGACCACGCTGGCGACCTGGTGGATGCCGCGCGTGATCGAGGAGTTCAAGCGAGCCCATCCGCGGGTGATCCCGCGGCTGGTCGTAGGAAACTCACAGCTCACGCAGCAACGGGTGCTCGAGCGCGAGCTCGACCTGGGGTTCATTGAGATCGCCACCGGCGAAACGGGCCTCGATCAGGAGCAGATCGGCAAGGATGAGCTATGGGCGATCTTCGCCCCGAACCATCCGCTGGCCAAAGGGAAAGGAAAGCCCGTGCGCGCCGAGCAGATCGCGCGCCATCCTTTCATCCAACGCGATCCGGGCAACGGCATCCGCGAGATTACCGAGGCGTTTTTCGCGGCCTCCGGCATCGCGCCCGAGTCGCTGACCATTGCCGCCGAAATCGGAACCCTGCAGGGGGTGAAACACCTCGCCGCGGCCGGCATCGGCGTGGCCATCGCTTCGCGCGCGGCCTTGCTCGAGGAACTCCGTACGGGGCAATTGGTGGCCGCGCCGCTCGATCCGCCGCAATATACGCCCTTCGAGCTGATCCTGCCCAAGGATAGATTCCGCTCTCGGCTCGTGACGACCTTTGCCGACTTCGCTCGGGAGCGCATCCAGACCATGGAACAGCAGCTGCCTTCGGCCGAATTCTTCTTCGGACGCTGATGGCCAAAGCGCGCACGGTTTTCGTCTGCCGCGAGTGCGGCGCGCGTTTTCCCCGCTGGCAGGGGCAGTGCAGCCAATGTCAGGCGTGGAACACGCTGGAGGAGACGCGCGAGGCGAATGGCTCGGGGCCGACCCTGCATCGGGCCATCCAACGCCCAGCGGCGCTTGCGGCCGACGCGGGCTCGGGTCTGGTCACGCTCGATCGCATCGAGCGTCGCCCCCTCCAGCGCCAGGCCACGGGCATCGAGGAGTTCGACCGGGTGCTCGGCGGCGGCATCGTGCCCGGGGCAGTGGTCTTGCTCGGCGGCGATCCCGGTATCGGCAAGTCCACCCTGTTGCTGCAGGCGCTCGCCCGCCTGGAATCCGCCGGCGCCGGCCCCGTGCTCTACGTCACGGGGGAAGAATCGGCCGAACAGGTGGCCCTGCGCGCCGAGCGCCTGGGCCTGGCGGGCTTGCCGCTGCCGCTGCTACCCGAGATCCAGCTCGAGCGGGTGCTCGCCGCGGCGCAGGCGCTCGCGCCGCGCGTGATGGTCATCGACTCCATCCAGACGATGTACACCGAAGCGCTCACCTCCGCGCCCGGGTCGGTGGCGCAGGTGCGCGAGTGCGCGGCGCAGCTCACCCGCTACGCCAAGGGAAGCGGCACGGCGGTGCTGCTCGTGGGGCATGTGACGAAAGAGGGCAGCCTCGCCGGGCCGCGCGTACTCGAGCACATCGTCGATACCGTGCTTTATTTCGAAGGGGACGCGCATTCGAGTTTTCGCCTGGTGCGCGCGGTGAAGAACCGCTTCGGCGCGGCCAACGAACTGGGCGTGTTCGCCATGACCGACCGGGGGCTGAAGGCGGTGAGCAATCCCTCGGCGATCTTTCTCTCCGAGCACCGAGCGGACGTGCCCGGTAGTGCCATCCTCGTCACGCTCGAAGGCACGAGACCGCTGCTCGTGGAGATTCAAGCGCTCGTCGACGGTTCGGCGAGCCCCACGCCGCGGCGCCTGACGGTGGGGCTCGAGCCCAACCGCCTGGCGATGCTGCTCGCCGTGCTGCACCGCCATGCCGGTGTGTCGTGTTTCGACCAGGACGTGTTCGTCAATGCCGTGGGCGGGGTGCGCATCACCGAACCGGCTTCCGACCTGGCGATGGCGCTCGCCATCGTCTCCTCGCTCAGGAACCGTGCCTTGCCGCTGCGTTTGGCGGTTTTCGGGGAAGTTGGGCTCGCGGGCGAGATCCGGCCGGCGCCGCGCGGGCAGGAGCGTTTGCGCGAGGCCGCGAAGCTCGGCTTTACCCAGGCGATCGTGCCGCGGGCCAACGTCCCCAAACAACCCATCCCGGGGCTGGAGGTGATCGGGGTCGATCGCATCGAGACAGCGCTTGCGCAGCTGCGTCATTGAGCGCGTTGCCGCTCTTTGCGTAGTTCCCCGATCAGATCGGCGGGTGGCATGGGTTTGCCCACGTGCCAGCCCTGGATTTCGTCTACCCCCAGTGCGTGCAGGTAATCGGCCTGGCGGGCCGTCTCCACGCCTTCGGCGATCACGCGCTTGTCCAAAGCGTCGGCCATGGTGACGACGCCGCGCACGATGGCGCGATCGACGGGGGATTCCACCAGACGATGGACGAAGGACATGTCGAGTTTGAGCGCGTCGAAGGGGAATTGCAGCATGTATTCGAGCGAGGCGTAGCCCACGCCGAAGTCGTCGAGCGCGACGGGGCAGCCGAGCGAGCGGATGGCGGCGATCATGGTGCTGGCACGCTCGGGATCGCGGATGGCAAGCGATTCGGTGATCTCGAATTCCACCAGCGCTGGCGGCAAGCGGTGGCGGCGCAAGCAGTCGGCGATGTGATCGACCAGCCCGTCGTCGGGAATCTGGCGCGGCGAGAGATTGATCGCCACCCGCAACGGCAGACCGGCGTCGCTCCAAGCAGCAAGTTGGGCGCAAACGGTGTCGATCACCCAGCGCCCGGCTTCGACGATGAGCCCCGTCTCCTCGAGCAGTGGGATGAACTGGATCGGCGGCAGTACGCCGCGCTCCGGATGGCGCCAGCGCAGCAGGGCTTCCGCTCCGACGAGTCGCTGCGTTTCCAGCGCACGCTGCGGCTGATAGAGGACGAAGAATTCCTGGCGTGCGATCGCCTGGTGCAGATCGGATTCGAGCCGAACGAGAGAGGTTTCTCCCGGTTCTGCTTCAGCCGTGAGGAGATAACGCCGTCCGCCGTCCTGGGCCCTGCGTTGCTGGCGCCGGGCGAGCCGCAGCAGGGCCTCGACGTCGGTGCCGGCAGCTGGAATCCAGGCGCCTCCCAGGGTGACACGGGGATGTATTTCCTGCTGCTCACCTGCGCTCGTGACCACGCCGACCGGATGGTGCAAGCTGGCGAGCAGCTCTTCGACCGGTTCCGCTTCCCGGCTCTCCGAACCGAGGCTCACGAGGGCGACGAATTCGTCGCCGCCGAAACGGCTCGCCCCCCCGCCATGACGTGCCGCCCATTGAGCGAGGCGCTGCGCCTGCGTGCGCAGGAGCTCGTCGCCTGCCCGGTCACCGAAGGCATCGTTGATGTCCGCGAGTCCGGCGATGTCGAGACAAAGGAGGATCTGGGGTCTTTCAGGAGAAGCCTGGCGGATCATTTCCCGCGCCGCACGCAGGAAATGCGCCCGGTTGGGAATGCCGGTGAGCTCGTCGTAGTGGGTCAGACGCTCGAGCGTGGCTTCGAAACGACGCGCGAGGGTGACGTCGACCAGTACCCCGAGAATGAGGGAAGCATCCTCCTCGCAGGGTTCGGCCACCAGCCGCACGAAGCGGGGCGGCTCTTCCTCGAGGCGAAATTCCACCTCGGCCTGCCGGCCGAGGAGGCGCAGGTGCTCGAGCGTCGTTTCCACGCGGAAACGGTCTTCGTCGTGGACCCGGGCAAGCAATGCCGCACGGTTGGGCGGGGGCTCGCCGCGCCACCATTGATCGGCTTCGTCGGGCCAATGGAAGCGGTCTTCGTCGGGCCGCCAGCCCCAGCCGAGGATGCCGGCGATGCGCGAGGCCGTGGTGCATAGTTGCTGAAGGCCGTGGAAATTGCGCTGCAGCAGGCGTTCGGCGTGCAGGCGCTGCAGCCGGTGACGCAACAAGGCCGGATGCAGGGGCGTGAGCGCAACCTCGCTCACTCCGGATTCCAGGGCGCGGATGGCGCCTTCTTCCGTAGACGCCAGCACGAAGAATTCGACTTCGTGTCGACGACGGCGCCGCAGCTCCCGCAACAGCACGGGGAGTTCTTCGCCGTCTTCGAGCACCACGAGGTCGGGATGGCGCCGCTCGAAGAGGGCGATGGCCCCTTCGGACGTTTCCGCTACCAGCGTTTCATAGCCCAGGGATGTGAGCACGGTGAGGATCGTGTCTCGTTCGGAGGGTGAAGGGCACAGGACGAGGGCGAGGGATTCGGTCATGGGGGCGGCACACAGGGAATTTTGAGGCATTATAGGACCCTTGCCGTGGCTTCGCTGCCAGGGCGAGGAGAACGATGATGTCAATAGAATATACGGTTTACTGCGACGATCCCGCCGCCCATGAATTTCGGGTCGACATGGAGGTTCCCCTTGCCGGCGAAGAATCGCTCCTGCTGCGCCTGCCGGTGTGGATCCCCGGTTCCTATCTGATCCGCGAGTTCACCCGCCACGTGCTCGAGTTGACCGCCGAAGCGGTATTGAGCGATGGCACGAGACGGCCGCTTGCCGTCACCAAAATCGACAAGTGTTCCTGGAGGATCGTGCCGCCGCGCGGTGCTCACGCGGTGTGCTGCCGCTACCGCGTGTGGGCGTTCGACGCCTCGGTGCGCGAAGCCTGGCTCGACACGAACCGGGGGTTTTTCAATGGCACGAGTCTTTTTTTGCGCGTCGAAGGTCGAATCCGCGAGGAACATCGGGTCCGGCTCGTGCCACCCTCCGATTCCCGCTGTGCCGGCTGGCGCTTGGCCACGGCCCTGGATCGTGCCGAGGGGACGGCCCCGTGGAGTTTCGGGGACTATCGTGCGCCCGATTACGACGCGCTCATCGACGCGCCGGTGGCGATGGGTCCGCTCGAGTTCGTCGAATTCACCGCCGGAGGCGTGCCGCATACGCTGGCGCTCACCGGGCAGATCGAGCCCGTCGACGGGCAACGCCTTGCCGCCGACCTGACGGCGATCTGCAGCACCACCCAGGCGCTATTTGGCGACATCCCTTTTCGCCGCTATCTCTTTCTCCTGACGCTCACCGACGAGGGCTATGGGGGTTTGGAGCACGGCGAGAGTTCGGCGCTCCTGGCGGCTCGGCGCGATCTGCCCTGGCCGGGGATGGGGGCGCCGTCGGACGAGTACGTTCGCTTGCTGGGGCTCTTCAGCCACGAATACTTCCACGCCTGGGTGGTGAAACGCCTCAAACCCTCCGCCTTTACCCCCTACGATCTCTTCAGCGAAAACTACACGCGACTGCTGTGGCTCTTCGAGGGCTGGACGTCGTACTACGACGATCTGCTGCTGGTGCGTGCCGGGGTGATCGATGCGGACCGTTACCTCGCGCTCGTGGCGAAAACGGCCACGCAGGTGCTGACGACCCCGGGGCGCCTGCGGCAGAGCCTGGCAGAAGCCTCGTTCGATGCCTGGATCAAGTTCTACCGCCCGGACGAGAACAGCGCCAACGCCAACGTGAGCTACTATGCCAAAGGGGCGTTGCTGGCCCTGGCGCTCGACCTGCAGCTGCGCGAACGCGGGGCGTCGCTCGATGCGCTGTTGCGCCTCCTGTGGGAACGCCATGGCCGCAGCGGCAAGGGGCTGGAAGAAGAGGCGCCCTTTGCCGTGCTCCACGAGATGGCCGGGGCGCGACTCGCGCGCTGGTTGGAGAAGATGGTCCAGGGCACGGAGGATCCTCCCTTGGCAGCATTGCTGCGCCGCTTCGGCGTACCGTGGCGGGAGGTGATGGCTACCTTGCCCGACGTAGGGTTGCGCTTCGAGCGCGATTCGATGCGGGTGGCGACGGTGCGCCGTGGCGGAGCCGCCGAGCGCGCCGGCATCGCGCCGCGTGACGAGCTCATCGCGGTCGAGGGATTCAAGGCGAGTTCCGCGCAGTGGGAGAGCGTGCTGCGCCGCCGCGGCGCGGGGGCACGAATCACCGTACACGCCTTTCGCGAAGGGCGGCTCTACCAGACGAGCCTCGAACTCGCGCCGCCGGCGCTCGAACGAGTGGAGTTGCGCCGCGTACCGCGTGCCACGGCGCAACAGCGGGAGCGCCTGGCTTCCTGGCTGCATCCCGCCGCGCGGTAGTCGATCGTTCGCACCGGCTTCAGGTGCGGAACTGCCGTAGCATTTGCGCCATGGTCTGAGTCATCGTATCGAGGTCGTGCGCGAGTTCCCGGCCTTGCTGTGCCAGGCGCGCGAGGGCTTCCGCCATTTCGGCGATATGGCTCACTTCCTGTGCCTCGTGTCGCGTCACGGCGGCCTGCTCCTTGACGCTGTCGCGAATCGCCAGCGCCTGCGATCCGATCTGGTCCATGCTCTGTTCGACGAGAGCGATCTCCTGCGCGGCTTCGCGGGCCGATTCCACGGTCTCGCCCACGGTGCGCTGACCTGCGGCCATGTGGGCTACCGTCGTTCCCACTTTTTCTTCGACGTGGCCGATCATCTCGCCGATTTCGACGGTGGATTTGGCCGTGCGCTCGGCGAGTTTGCGCACCTCGTCGGCCACCACGGCGAAGCCGCGTCCCTGCTCGCCAGCGCGTGCCGCTTCGATCGCGGCATTCAACGCGAGCAGGTTCGTCTGCTCGGCAATCTCGCGGATGACTTCGACCACCGAGCGCACCGAATTCATGGCTTCGGTGAGCGATTGCACCTCGCCGGCGATGGCACCCAGTTCGTCGGCGAGCCGCTCGGTTTTCTCGGCGCTCGCCCGCACCCGGGCAGCGGCCGCGCGGTTGCGGGCGACCCCCTCGGCCACCTGTTGGGCCGAGCGTTCGGCGTTGGCCGCCACTTCGTCCATGGTCGTGGAGAGCTCTTCGATGCTGCTCGCCATGCGTTGCGCCGCTTCGGCCTGGTGTGAGGCGGCATCCGACGTTTGCAGCGCGCGCTGCGTCTCGTCCTGTACCGCCTCCTTGAGCTTGTGCCCGACCTGGCTCAAGGTGATCACCACTTCATAGAAACGCGCGCGCATGATCTTGAGCGCATCGAGCAGATCGCCGATCTCGTCGCGTTGCAAGTCATCGACGTCGGTGCGCAGGTCGAGGCGGGCGATCGAACGGGCCATGGAGAGCATGTTTTCCATGCCGCGCTCGATGCGCCGCCCGGCCCAGGCGGCCAGGATGGCGAGCAGAATGAAACCGGAGATACCCAGCCCCAGCAAGGCGTATTCGGTCGCGCGGGCCTCGCTGGCGGAGCGCTGCAGGCCGGCATCGGTGCGGGCACGCTGAAAGGCGATGAGCTCGTCGAGCGTGGCATGAACCACCCGGCCGCGATCTTCCATGGCCGTGAGATAGCCCCCGGCGATTGCCAAGGCTGTTTCGCGATCGGGAGCGCGCTCGAGCGCCGCGCGTGCCGCCATCAGGAGTTCATGATAGGCACGGCGATTTTGCTCGAATTTCTCGAAGAGGGCCCGCTCTTCGGGATCGTCGGTTTTTTTGAGATAGGAAGCGATGCGCCGATCGATCTCGGCGGCGGCGCGATCCATTTCTTGCCACTCTTCGCGGTAATACTCGCCGGTGCCATAGAGCGTGGCCGCTTCGCCGAAGGCGCGGTAGAGCATCGACCCCTTGCGCTCGATGAGGTGTTTCACCGTGGCGAGATCGGTGAGCGGCAGCACGCGATCGCGGTAGATCGAGCTCATCGTGCCGATTTCGCTTTGCAGCGTGCGCACGGCGGTAAAGCCCATGCCGGCGAAGAGCAGCATCGCCACTACCACGGTCGTCCAGAAGCGGGCCTTGAGGGTGATGCGGCGCAGGAAGCGCACCGGCGCCGAGGGGCGGGGTTTCCCCCGCTCGAGCCGCAGCGAGGGGTCGGAGCGCATGCGGGCATGGAGCGCCTGGGCGGCAGCGATTTCTTCCGGTGCGGCCTTGAGCCGAATGCTCATGTAGCCGGAGCCGTCGGGCAGCGGGGCCACCGTGGCCTTGACCCAGTAGTGGTCGCCGTTCTTGCGCCGGTTCTTGATGACGCCTTGCCAGGGGCGGCCGCTCTGAATGGTTTCCCACAGGTCGCGGAACACTTCGGGCGGCACGTCGGGGTGGCGGATGACGTTGTGCGGCTGGCCGATGAGCTCCTCGCGCGTCATCCCGGCATATTCGCAGAAGTCGTCATTCACATATTTGATGACGCCTTCCTTGTCGGTGTGCGAGACGATCACCACGTCGTCGCGCACGGGGTATTCCTGCTGCGTCACGGGTTCGTTGATCCGCATGGTCGGACTCTCGGGTCGGTGGATTGTTGTAATTACGGCCGGCGCGACAAAAACTTTAGGAACCTCCTGCCGCGCCAGCGGTCATGCTGCTACAATGGCTCGGCATCGGACGGGGGCGTCCTCGGGCGGTGTCATCTTACTTTGATTGTACGGAGTTCGTTCCATGGAAGTGGCAAAAAACACGGTGGTCACGCTGCGCTACACGGTGCGCGACAGCGACGGCGAGTTGATCGACGACGGCAAGGAGCCCCTGGTCTATCTGCACGGCGGCTACGACGGCATTTTCCCCAAGATCGAGGAAACGCTGCAGGGCAAGAAAGTGGGCGATACCCTGCGCCTCAAGCTGCAGCCGGAAGAAGCGTTCGGCGAGTACGACGAAGAGCTCGTCTTCGTCGAGGACATCAGCCTCTTTCCCGAAAACATCGAGGTCGGCATGGCCTTCGAGCGCGTGGGTGAAGACGGTGAGGACGACATCCTCTATCGCATCACCGACATCGCCGAAGGCAAGGTCGTCGTGGATGGCAACCATCCCCTCGCGGGCATGGCGCTGGTCTTCGACCTCGAAGTTGCCGATGTGCGTCCCGCCACGCCCGAAGAGATCGCTCATGGACACCCGCACGGAGCCGGCGGACACGCGCACTGAAGCAGCCGTCGAGAAATCCTTCGGCGGTGAGCGCAAGGTGCTGGTGATCGAGGATACGGTCACCAGCGCCGCGGTGCTCGCCCGTCATCTGGAGAAGATGGGTTGCGTCCCCTTGCTGGCGCACAGTGGCGAAGAGGGGCTGGAAACCTTTTTTCGCCACAATCCCGACGTCGTGCTGCTCGACGTGATCCTGCCCGGCATCGACGGCATCGAGGTGGCCCGGCGCATCCGCCAGTCCGAGCGCCCGGGCGAGTGGACCCCCATCATCTTTCTCACCGCGCGCAGCGACGACGGGGCAATCGAAGCGGGCATCGAGGCAGGCGGCGATGACTATCTCGCCAAACCGGTCTCCTTCGTGGTGCTGGCGGCCAAGCTGAGGGCGATGCTGCGCCTGGCGCACGCCCAGCAGAATCTCCTCCTGCTCACCCGTCGGCTCGACGAGGCCAACCAGAAACTACGCCGGCTCACCAATCTCGACGGACTCACGGGTATCGCCAACCGGCGCGGGTTCGACGACAAGCTCGCCCGCGAATGGGCGCGCTGCCGCCGTGAAGAACGTCCGTTGGGTCTGTTGATGATCGACGTCGATCATTTCAAGGCTTTCAACGACAGTCTCGGGCATCTGGCAGGCGATGATACGCTGAAGATCGTCGCCGCCACCATCGCCGGGTCTTTGCAGCGTCCCGGCGACATGGCCGCGCGCTACGGCGGCGAAGAATTTGCCGTGGTACTGCCCAACACCGACCTAGCCGGCACGCGCCACATCGCCGAACGCATCCGTGAGAACGTGGAGAAATTACGTATTCCCCATCCTGCTCAGGGAACGGCGGAACACGTGACGATCTCCGTGGGCGGAGCCGTGGCGCATCCGGCCGCCTTGCCGGCCATGCCGGCGAATCGCCTGATCGACTTCGCCGACGCCGCCCTCTATCGGGCGAAAAAAGAAGGCAGGAACCGAGTCGTCATCTTCGATGCCGATGCCATGGCGTCTTCTTTGCCTGCTTCTCGTTGAGCCGAGAGTGCGTGCATCAGCCGCGAAAGCCGTCCTTCCATTGGCGCAGCAGACGAAAGCGCTCGACCGGATCGTCGGGGCAATGCCCGTAATGCCGCGCGAGCGCCGTGGCGACTGTCGGCTGATGCACCCGGAGGAAAGGATTGATCGCGCGCTCGAGGCCAATGGTGCTCGGCAGCGTTGGCTCGCCCGCGGCGCGTTTTTGCTCGCAACGATGTTGATATTCGGCCCGTTCGGCATTCTCCGGCTCGACCGCCGCGGCGAAACGCAGGTTGGCCAGCGTATATTCATGGGCGCAGCACACGCGGGTCGACTCGGGCAGCGCGGCGAGCCGCTGCAGCGAGGTGTACATCTGCGCCGGGGTTCCCTCGAACAGGCGGCCGCAGCCGGCGCAGAAGAGCGTATCGCCGCAGAAAACGAAGTCCTCGCCCACATAGGCGAGATGCCCGCGGGTATGGCCGGGGATTTCCCATACCTCGAGCGTGAGGCCGAGTTCGGGAATCCGCACTCTGTCGCCCTCGTGCAACCGCTGCGTGAGGCAGGCGATGTCCTCGGCGGCAGGTCCGTACACGGGAACGTCGTACTCGGCGCGCAGCGCCGGCACGCCTCCTACGTGGTCGAAGTGATGGTGCGTGACGAGGATGGCGACCAAAGCGAGCCTTCGGGCGGCGAGTGCCGCGCGCACGGGGTCGGCCTCGCCCGGATCGGCCACCACGGCGTGCCGGCCGTCGTGCAACAACCAAACGTAATTGTCGCTCAAAACGGCGATGGGTTCGAGGAGCGCTTGGGTCATGACTTCTCCTGAGGGGCAAGAATCAGCGTTCCCCTCTTGGCTGGATTCGCCGGCAGGGGAACGAGTCTGGACATGGTGTGAGGAGGTCGTCGATCGCTTCGTTGCCGACGTCTTCGGATTCTACGCCATCCAGCTCGGCCTGCCACAGCGCGATCTGCTCGCTTCCTGCCGTATTCCCTGGCGCTGGCGCTGCGACCCCGAAGGAGGGGAAGTGCGCGCCGCCTGGGACGAGCTGCCGTTCGAGTCGAACGCCCTCGATCTGGTCGTGGTCCCCTTTGCGCTCGATCGCAGCGGCGATCCCCATGCGCTGCTGCGCGAGATCGAGCGCGTGCTGGTGCCGGAAGGTCATGCGCTGTTCTTCGGGTTCAACCCTTGGTATCCTTGGCGGCTGCTCGTACGCCACGAGCGCTGGCCGCACTTGCCGGGCAGCATGACCGTGCCACGCCTCAAGGACCGCCTGCTCGTGCTCGGTTTCGAACCGCGAGGAGGGCGTTTCGGCCTCTATGCGCCGCCCGGTGAGGGAGCGCCATCTCGCGCGCGCCGCGCCTTCGAGGCGGCGGGAGACCGGTGGTGGCCGCTCCTGGGCGGCGTCTACGTGCTCGACGCGGTCAAGCGCGTGCCCGGCATGCGCATCATCCAGCCCGACTGGCAGAAACGCAAGAAACAACGTGCCGAGCGGCTCGCAGCCATCGCCGAGCGCGCGCGGCTGGAACGAGGATCGTGAGCGCAGAGAAAAAAGTGGAGATTCATACCGACGGGGCCTGTTCCGGCAATCCCGGCCCCGGCGGCTGGGGCGCGGTGCTGCGCTGGAACGATCACCGCAAGGAACTGTGGGGGGGCGAACCCGCTACCACCAACAACCGCATGGAGCTGCGGGCGGTGATCGAGGCGTTGCGGGCGCTGCGTCGGGTCGTGCCGGTGGCGCTCTACACCGACAGCCAGTACGTGCAAAAAGGCATCACTGAGTGGCTGCCGCAGTGGAAACGTCGCGGCTGGCGTACCGCCGCCGGCAAGCCCGTGGCCAACCAGGACCTCTGGCAGGAGCTCGACGCGCTCGCTTCGCGTTTTCCCGTCGAATGGCACTGGGTACGAGGGCATGCCGGGGACGAAGGCAACGAACGGGCCGATGAGCTCGCCCGCCGCGGCATCGACGAGGTGCGTCGCGGCGCCTTGCAGGAGAAATGAACCATGCATCAGATCGTGCTCGACACCGAGACCACAGGGCTCGATTGGAAGAACGGCGATCGTATCATCGAGATCGGCTGCGTCGAGCTGCTGGCGCGGCGACTGACCGACAATCGCTTCCACCGCTACCTCAACCCCGAGCGCGCCATCGACGCTGGAGCGGCGGAAGTCCACGGCATCACCGATGAAATGCTCGCCGACAAGCCGCGCTTTGCCGACATCGTGGACGAATTCCTCGACTACGTGCGCGGCGCCGAGCTCATCATCCACAATGCGGCGTTCGACCTGGGATTTCTCAACGCCGAACTCGCCCGCCTGGGACGGGATCCGATCGAGACGGTGGTCTCCGGCGTGATCGACACGCTCAAACTCGCCAAGACGATCGCCCCGGGCAAAAAGGCGTCGCTCGACGCGCTGTGCGAACGCTACGGCATCGACCACCGTCACCGCACCCTGCACGGCGCGCTGCTCGACGCGGAACTGCTCGCCGAAGTCTATCTGGCGATGACCCGGGGGCAAGAGACCCTGATGCTGGATGCAACGCCCACGTCGAAGGCCCAGCGCGGCGCCCGGCGTGACGGCGCCCCTCGGCCGGCACTGCGGGTGCTTCGGGCGAGTGAGGAAGAACTCATCGCCCACGAATCGGTGCTCGCCGAGATCGACAAGGCGAGCGGTGGCAAGACGCTATGGCGCTCGTCCCGGTCCGGCGGTGCGCAGGCCGGTTGAAAGGATCAATCGGCCTTCTTCGTTTTCAGGTAATCCTTGGCGATATCGGTAATGGCCTGCAACAGCTCATGGATCAATACCTTCGGAGACGGCGAGTCGTCTTTGTCTTGATTCATCGGGCGAAACGCAAATCTTAATAGTGCAAGAGCCAAGACAGCCATCAAGGACGCGAGAACAACGAATGGGGCAATAAAAAGCGAGGCACGATAAGTGGTTGTGATACTTTGGTCCATGATGTTCATTCCGATCAGGACAACCCATCCAAGCAATGCCGAGAATGTGCCGAGGAATACCACGCCAACACCAAAAAATGCCCATTGACGGAAAACGCGCTGCAGCCTTTGATCGTTGATATTCTCAGTCAAGATGCGGGAGTCCGCATCTTGTGCCCCGGCAGACAAGTCCTCCGCAGCCCCGGTTTCCAGCCTTTTGACCTCGTCTCTTTCGCCGGACAACGGGCTCATTACAACCACCCCAAATTCTTCAGCCTGAACTGCATCGCCACCCCCGACGTATTGAAGAGTGCTGCCAGGCGATCGAAGTCGGTGATCTTGCGCTTCATGATCAGGTGGTTGATGACGTCTGCAGGCATGAGTAGCTCGGCAGCAAACTGGTTGGCGGCAACTTCCTTGGAATCGTAGGCCGTCAGCGAAAAATTCTCAGACGGGTCCCGAAATCGCGGTCCGTGCCCCAGTGCGTGGTGCCCCAGTTCGTGGGCGACGGTGAATCGCTGGCGTACCAGAGGCTCGCGGCCGTTGAACTCGATGACGGGACCGTCCTCATCGTAGAAACAGCCCGACAGGGGAGCCAAGTTGGGGTTCTGGAAGACCCGTACACCAGCGGCTTGAGCAATGGCGACAGGATCCACGGGTAGCTGACGGTTCCAGTATCGATCCAGATACCATTGGGCGACACCGATCGGGTCGTTCGTCCCGATTTGCCAGGCACTTGGTGCCAAAGATGTAGTGGCAGTAGCCATGGCTCCCCCCTTGGTTTTTTCAACGGATTATAGACTACATATCCCGTGCGTAGTTCGTGAGGATACTTCGCCCGGGCTCCTCACGAATCAGGGGGAGGGATTGCGCAGGGCCGCGCGCAGGCGCTCGAACCACTCGATCGCCTCTCCCAGGGTGAGCGCGCGCGGATCGACGTCGGCGAGCGGTTCGAGCCACGCCGGCAGCACTTCCACGCGCTGCGGCTCGGGTTCGGGCGCCAAGTCGTCGCTCGGTTCGCAGGCGAAGAGCTGCGGCTGGCGGGTTTCCTCCAGGGCGCGGGCTTCGAGGCGCGCCAGTTCCCGGCGGGCTTGGGTGAGCACGGCGCGCGGCATGCCGGCGAGCGCGGCCACGTGGATGCCGTAGCTGCGACTCGCCGGCCCCTCGCGCACCGAGTGGAGGAAAACCACCCGTCCCTCGTGCTCCACCGCTTCCACATGCACGTTGGCGCAGGCTTCCAGCTCCTCGGCCAGACGCGTGAGCTCGAAATAGTGCGTCGAAAAGAGGGTGAGGGCGCGGTTCTTGCCGTGCAAGTGGCGCGCGATCGCCCAAGCGAGCGCCATGCCGTCGAAGGTCGAGGTACCCCGGCCGATTTCGTCCATCAGCACGAGGCTGCGCTCGCTCGCGTGGTGCAGGATATAGGCCGCCTCCGTCATCTCCACCATGAAGGTGGAGCGGCCCGAGGCAAGATCGTCGCTTGCGCCGATGCGGGTGTAGATCGCATCGAGCGGCCCGATGACGGCGCGCCGCGCCGGCACCCAGGCGCCGACGTAGGCGAGCAGGGCGACGAGCGCCGTCTGGCGCATGAAGGTGGATTTGCCGCCCATGTTGGGGCCGGTGATCACCAGCAGCCGCCGGGTCGCGCCGTCGAGCCGTACGTCGTTGGCCACGAAGGTTTCCACCTGACGCTCGACCACGGGATGTCGCCCGCCCTCGATCGCGAGCCCCGGCGTGTCGGTAAATTCCGGTGCGACGTAGCCATAGCGTTCGGCAGCTTGCGCGAGCGAAGCGAGCCCGTCGAGCTCGGCGGCCGCGCGCCCGGCCTCCTGCAGCGCCGCCACCCAGGCAAGCAGTCGGCGCACCAACTCTTCATAAAGAAAACGCTCCCGCGCGAGCGCCCGTTCGGCCGCCGACAGCGCCCGATCCTCGAAGGACTTGAGCTCGGGGGTGATGAAACGCTCGGCGTTTTTCATCGTCTGGCGCCGGCGGTAGTCGGCCGGCACCTTGTCGGCATGCGTCTTGCCCACTTCGATGTAGAAACCGTGCACCTTGTTGTATTCGACCTTGAGGGTCGCGATGCCCGTGCGCTCGCGCTCGCGCGCTTCCAGTTCGAGCAGGAAGGCGCCGCAGCCGTTGTGCAAGGCGCGCAATTCGTCGAGTTCGGCATCGAACCCCGGGGCGATCACACCGCCATCGCGCACCAGCGCCGGAGGATCGTCGGCCAGCGTGCGTTCGAGCAGGGTGAGCGCTTCGGGTGGCACCGTCAGGGAATCGCTCAAGGCGGCAAGGCGCGGCACCTCGCGGTGCGGCTCGAGTAACGCCCTCAGCTCGGGCAGACGGCACAGCGAGGCGCGCAGCGCCGCCAGCTCACGCGGGCGCACCGTGCCCAACGCGATGCGCGCCGCGATCCGTTCCAGGTCGCCCAGCCCCTCGAGCCGCTCGAGGAGGGCGGCGAAGGTGCGCGGTTGCGCCAGCAGCCTGCCGATCACCGCCTGGCGCTCGCGCGCGGCAGCAGCACTGCGCTGCGGATGGTGCAAAGCCTGCTTCAACCAACGCGCACCCATCGCCGTGCGGGTGAAGTCGAGCGTGGAGAAAAGGGTGGGGGAGGATTCGCCTCGCAGCGTCTCGGTGAGTTCGAGGTTGCGGCGCGTGGCGGCGTCGAGCCAGAGATAGTCGTCGTCGCGCTCGAGGCGCAGCGCGCGCACATGGGCGAGTTCGCTTTTCTGCGTCTGGCGCACGTACTCGAAAAGCGCCGCGGCCGCGGCGAGCGCCGGCTCGTGCATCGAGTCCACGCCGAAAGCCGCCAGATCCTGTACCCCGAAATGGGCCGTGAGCAGGCGCCGCGCGATCGTCGCATCGAACTGCCAGCCGGGCAGGCGACGCAAGGGCGTGCGCTCCGTCTCCAACACCGCGGGCAAAGGCAGATCCTCGGGCACGAGTACCTCGGCCGGTCGCAGGCGCTCGAATTGCGCTTCCAGCTCGGCGGCATCGCACACCAGCAGGCGAAAATCGCCGCTCGCCAACGTCAGGGTCGCCACGCCTATTTTCCCCTTGCGGGTAAACAACGCGGCAAGCGGCGCATCGCTGCGTTCGTCGAGCAGCGCCGCATCGACGAGCGTGCCCGGCGTGACGATACGGGTCACCACCCGCTCCATCGGCCCCTTTTGCGCGCCTGGCTCGCCTTGCTGCTCGGCGATGGCCACCGCTAGGCCGGCGCGCACCAGCCGTCCCAGATACGTCTCCAGGGCATGGAACGGGATGCCGGCCATGGGAATGGGCGCCCCGGCCGACTGGCCGCGGGTGGTGAGCGTGAGATCGAGGATCCGCGCCGCCTTTTCGGCATCCTCATAGAAGAGCTCGTAGAAATCCCCCATGCGAAAGAGCAGCAGGCACCCCGGATGCTGCGCCTTGAGGCGCAGATATTGCTGCATCATGGGGGTGTGGGCGGAGAGATCGCCGACGGCGGGCGTCACGGCTTTGGTCATGGCGGCGAAAGGAAAAAGGGAGAAAAGCGCAAGCAAACAGTGCAGTCTACCATGCTGCGTTTCGCGGCGAGATTGGGTCGTGAGAAACGTAACCGTCTCTTTCCTTCTCTTGCCAGAAAAGATGGTGCCATGCAACAATCGCGTCATCGCATCACCGGAGCCCTCCATGGACTGTCCTGGTCGAAGTTTCCCCTTTTGGCAGAAAGTCTAGGCAGGGTAACGGTACCGTCACGTAGAGCCGCTATCCTGCCCCGATTCGGCGGGTAGCGGATTTGATGGGTGCGGACGGCGTCCTTCTCCGCTTTCCCGGAATACCCGGATTCCATGCTCTCCCCGGGCTGGAAAGAAGAAAAGGAGGATGCCGTGCGTCTCACCTTCGTCAAAGAACTCTTCGCCGGTTTCGTGCGCACCCGCGCACTGGGCCGGCATTTCCGCCGCTTTCCGCTCTTCGACGGTACCCCGGCCCCGGCCAAGGAGCCGCCGCCTTCGCTCTCGCGCGAACTCATCGAAGCGGCCAAGAGTGATCCCCAGCAACTCCTCGAACGGCTCGGTACGCATCCCGACGGGCTCACCGACGCCCAGGCCGAGCGCATCCGCGAGCGGGTCGGCCCCAACCAGGTCGTCACCGAAAAACCGCTGCCGTGGTGGCTGCACCTGTGGCACTGCTACAAGACGCCATTCGATTTGCTGCTGACGCTGCTTGCCGTCGTCTCCTATCTCACGGAAGATCTGCGCGCCACCCTCGTCATCGGCAGCATGGTGGTGCTGTCGGTGGCCATCCGTTTCTGGCAGGAACGCAAGTCCTCCCGTGCGGCCGACGAGCTCAAGGCCATGGTCAGCAACAAGGCCACCGTGCTGCGCCGCGATCTCAGCGAGGAGGTGGCCGAGAGCGCCATCCGCTACTTCGGTGTCCAGCTGCACGTCAAGCCGCCGCGCCGCCTGGAGCTTCCTTTCTCCGAACTGGTGCCCGGTGACATCGTGCTCCTGTCGGCCGGAGACATGATTCCGGCCGATTGCCGCGTCCTCTCGGCCAAGGATCTCTTCGTCAACCAGGCTGCGATGACAGGTGAATCGCTTCCGGTCGAGAAGTATGCCGTGCAGCGTGACCCGAACGTGACCAATCCGCTCGAACTCGACGACATCGTCTTCATGGGAACCAACGTCGTCTCCGGTTCGGCCACGGCGGTGGTGCTCCATACCGGGGCGCAAACCTACTTCGGGTCGCTGGCGCAGCGCGTCACCGCCGTCGATCGCGCTCCGACCCAGTTCCAGGCCGGGGTGAACAAAGTGGCCTGGCTGCTCATCCGCTTCATGGCGGTCATGACGCCCGTGGTGCTACTGCTCAACGGCTTTACCAAGGGGGACTGGCTCGAAGCGGCGCTCTTTGCCATGTCGGTGGCCGTGGGGCTCACGCCCGAGATGCTGCCCATGATCGTCACCTCGACGCTCGCCAAGGGGGCAGTGAAACTCTCGCGCCAGAAAGTGATCGTCAAGCGGCTCGATGCCATCCAGAACTTCGGGGCCATGGACGTGCTGTGCACCGACAAGACCGGCACGCTCACCCAAGACAAGATTTTCCTCGCGCGCCATACCGACGTCTGGGGCGAGGAGTCCGACGACGTGCTCGAAGCGGCCTATCTCAACAGCTATTACCAGACGGGGCTGAAGAACCTGCTCGATCTGGCCGTGCTCGAACACACCGAAATGGACAAGCAGCTCCAGCCGGCGGTGAATTTCCGCAAAGTCGACGAGATCCCCTTCGATTTCCAGCGTCGGCGCATGTCGGTGGTGGTGGCCGAGCACGACGAGCACCACCTGCTCATCTGCAAAGGGGCGGTCGAGGAAATCCTCTCCATCTGCGAGCGCGTGCGTCACGGCGAAACCGACGAGCCCCTCACCCCGGAGCTGCTCGAGCGCATCCGTGAAGTGACCACCGAACTCAACGACGACGGCCTGCGGGTGGTGGCCGTAGCGGTGAAAGAGCTTCCTCCGACCAAGGAAACCTACGGCGTGGCCGACGAGTCGGGGCTCACGCTGCTGGGCTACGTCGCCTTTCTCGATCCGCCCAAGGAATCGACGGCACCGGCCTTGCGCGCGCTCGAGCAGAACGGCGTGGGCGTGAAAGTGCTGACCGGCGACAACGAGCGTGTCACCGCCAAGATCTGCCGCGAAGTGGGCTTGCCCGCCGAGCGGGTGCTGCTGGGCAGCGAGATCGAACGCATGAGCGACGAGGAACTCGCCAAGGCGGTGGAGGAGCATGACGTCTTTGCCAAACTGACGCCGGCGCACAAGGATCGCATCGTGCGTCGCCTCAAGCAGAACGGGCACGTGGTCGGCTTCATGGGCGATGGCATCAACGATGCGCCGGCCCTGCGCAGCGCCGACATCGGCATCTCGGTCGATTCTGCCGTCGACATCGCCAAGGAGGCCGCCGACATCATCTTGTTGGAGAAGAGCCTGCTGGTGCTGGAAGAAGGCGTCGTCGAGGGGCGCAAGACCTTCGTCAACATGCTCAAGTACATCAAGATGACGGCGAGCTCGAATTTCGGCAATGTCTTCTCGGTGCTGGTGGCGAGCGCTTTTCTCCCTTTCTTGCCCATGCTGCCCATGCACCTCTTGGTGCTGAACCTACTCTACGACATCTCGCAGGTGGCGATTCCGTTCGATACGGTCGATGAAGACCTGGTGCGTCAGCCCCAGCGTTGGAACCCGGACGACATCGGCCGCTTCATGCGATTTTTTGGTCCGACGAGTTCCGTGTTCGACATCCTCACCTTCGCCATGATGTGGTTCGTCTTCGGGGCGAACTCTCCCGAGCAGCAAACCCTCTTCCAGTCGGGCTGGTTTGTCGAGAGTCTGCTCACGCAAAGTCTCATCGTGCACATGCTGCGCACGCCGAAGATTCCCTTCGTGCAGAGCAGGGCGAGCACGGCGCTTCTGGGGGCCACGCTCGCCGTGATGGCGGTGGGTATTTTCCTGCCGATGGGGCCGCTCGCGCCGTACTTCAAGCTGCAGCCGCTACCCTTGGCATACTTCCCGCTGCTGGCGGCGATCCTTGCCGGCTACATGGGGCTGACGCAGCTGGTGAAACGGTTCTATCTGCGGCGCTACGGTTGGCAGTGAGCGCTTGCTCAGCGTGAAAGCTCGGGCGTGAGGTGCTCGCGCACCAGCCCGAGCAGCGGCACGAAAACCTTGGGGGTGCCGGCCACGACGTTGCCGCTCTCGAGAAAGCCGCCTTCACCGGAGAGATCGCTCACCAGGCCGCCCGCCTCGAGGATCAACAGCGCACCCGCGGCCATGTCCCAAGGCTTGAGGCCGAATTCCCAGAAACCGTCGAATCGGCCGGCGGCCACGTAGGCCAGATCGAGCGCCGCCGCGCCGGGACGGCGAATTCCGGCGGTCTTTTGCGCCAGATCGCGGAAGATCGCCAGATAAGTGTCGATGTGGCGAAACTCGCGGAACGGGAAGCCGGTGCCGATGAGCGCCTGGTGCAACTTCACGGTGCGGCTCACGCGAATGCGCCGTTCGTTGAGATACGCCCCGCTGCCGCGCGAGGCGGCAAAGAGCTCGTTGCGCACCGGGTCGAAGACCACCGCGTGTTCCAATATGCCGTCCTTGCGCACGGCGATGGAGATGGCGTATTGCGGAACGCCGTGGATGAAGTTCGTCGTGCCGTCGAGCGGGTCGATGATCCACTCGAATCCTTCCCCGGCCAACGCGCCCGATTCCTCGGCGAGGATGGCGTGTTCCGGGTACACTTCGCGGATCGTCTCGATGATCGCCTCTTCGGCCGCGCGATCGACCTCGGTGACGAAGTCGTTGAACGCCTTGGCCTCGATGGTGAGCCGCTCGAGCTGCAGCGCCGCGCGGTTGATGATGGCGGCGGCACGCCGGGCGGCCTTGATGGCGATGTTGAGGGTGGGGTGGACGATCATCGGCAAAATCCTCGGTTGCGAAACGCCCGTGCGGGCCAACCCGGAATTTTACCGTAAAGGGCGGCGGGGCTGGCGGACGGAAAACCGGCCAAGGTCGTACGTTTCAGTCCTCCCGCACCGACAAGGTGAAGTCGATGTTGCCGCGCACGGACAGACTTGATGTGCGACAAGCACCGGTTCTTCTGCCGTGCGTTGAGTTTTTCTCAACGGCGATTTAGAATGAATCACATTGATTCAGAACATGAAGAGACTACAGATGTCGAAAACCGAGACTCGAGTTCTGACAGTCCACGTGCCTGTCCCTTTGGCCGAGAAAGTCGATGATCTCGCCCGGCGCATGGAGCGGTCGCGGGGCTGGATCTTGAAACAGGCACTTGCGGCCTGGATCGCCCAAGAGGAAGAAAAGGATCGTCTCACGAGGGAGGCACTCGAAGACGTCGATGCGGGGTACGTGGTGGAGCATCGGGTCGTTCAGGAATGGGTCGAACGAATCGGTACCGATCAACCCTTGCCGATGCCCGAGCCGCGATGAGGGAAATACGCTGGACGGGCAAGGCCTTGTCCGACTTGGAGCGTCTCTACGCTTTTCTTGCCCCAAAGAATGAGCAGGTGGCCAAGAGGGTGCTGAAAACCCTGATTTCGGCGCCGAATATCTTGGTGACGAATCCCCGGATCGGGGAGCAGCTTTTTCAGTTCGCGCCGCGCGAGGTTCGTCGGTTGCTCATAAGCGATTACGAGATGCGATACGAGCTCTGTGACTCGGGTATCTTCGTTTTGCGCATATGGCATACACGGGAGCAACGCTGAATTGTTGTCGCTTACGCTAGATCACGAGGGCATGCGATTGCTTTCCCATGTGCGCGTCGTGCTGTGCCGCCCCTCGCATCCGGGCAACATCGGTGCGGCGGCCCGGGCGATGAAGACGATGGGGCTGTCCCGGCTCGTGCTGGTGGCACCGCGGCGTTTTCCCGATCCCCAGGCCACGGCGCTCGCCTCGGGCGCGGTCGACGTGCTCGAGCGCGCCATGGTGGTGGATACCCTCGCCGAGGCGCTTGCCGGGACGGCTGTGAGCGTGGCTTTCACCACGCGCTCGCGCACGTATGTTCAGCCTTTTCGCACGCCGGAAGAGAGCGCCCGGGAAGTGCTGCAGGCGCTGCACTCCACATCCGACACCCAGGCTGCGCTCGTCTTCGGCAACGAGACGAATGGCCTCGCGAACGAGGAAGTGTGGCAATGCACCTTCCCGGCGACGATCCCCGCCAATCCCGCGTATTCCTCGCTCAACCTCGCGGCGGCGGTGCAGGTGGCCTGTTACGTGCTCGCCCGCACCTGCGAAGCCTTTGCGCCGCAGGCAGGCGCCATCGCGGACGCGCCCGATTTCGTGCCTGCTTCACACGAGGCGGTCGAAGGTCTGCTCGCGCAGTGGCTCGCCGTGCTCGAGCGGCTCGATTTTTACGATCCAGCTTCGCCGAAACGGCTGGAGGCGCGGCTGCGGCGGCTGCTTGCGCGCGCCCGGCTCGAACGGGCCGAGCTCGACATCCTGCGTGGCATGCTCAAGGCGGTGGCGCGTAAAATCCCGTAAAATGATCCGCCTTGCGGCGCAACCGAGAAAGGAACCCCTTCATGCCCTCCTGGCTGGAACGCCTGCGTGAAGACATCGACAGCATCCTGCAACGCGACCCGGCGGCGCGCTCGCGCTGGGAAGTGCTCACCTGCTATCCGGGCCTGCACGCCCTCTGGCTGCACCGGCTGGCGCATTTTTTGTGGACGAAGCGCTGGCGCTGGCTCGCGCGCTTCATCAGCCACCTCACGCGCTGGCTCACGGGCATCGAGATCCATCCTGGCGCGACGATCGGCCGGCGCGTGTTCATCGACCACGGCATGGGGGTGGTGATCGGCGAGACCGCCGAGGTGGGCGACGATTGCACCATCTATCAAGGCGTGACGCTGGGTGGCACGTCGCTCTATCGCGGCGTCAAGCGCCATCCCACCCTGGAAGCCGGCGTCGTGGTGGGGGCCGGGGCCAAGGTGCTGGGTGGCTTTACCGTCGGAGCGGGGGCAAAAATCGGCTCGAACGCGGTCGTCGTCAAGCCGGTTCCGGCTGGGGCCACGGCGGTGGGGACGCTCGCGCGCATCCTCGAGCCGGAAAAAGAAGAGTCGCGCGACGAAGCCCGTCGACGCAAGGCCGAGGAGATCGGGTTCACCGCCTATGGGCTCACCAAGGATCTCGACGATCCGCTCGCCAAGGCGGTGCATGCGCTGCTCGATCACGCGGTCGAATCCGACCGGCGCTTCGCCGAACTCGTGCGCCGGCTGGAAGCGGCCGGCATCGCCTTGCCCGATCTGCCCGGCGAGGATCAGGGGTTCGATCCGCAGCGCGTCTCGCGCTGGGTGGAATAGCCCGGGATAGCAGAAACGCATCGCCCGAATAGTTGACTTTTTCAGTAGGGTAAGTTATCTTGCTTACGGCACGTCGGCCACGACCCGGCGGGAGGATGGACGATGCGACTGACGACGAAAGGGCGATTCGCGGTCACCGCGATGGTGGATCTGGCCAAGCACCAGGACAAGGGGCCGGTGGCGCTGGCGACCATCGCCGAGCGCCAGGACATTTCTCTGTCCTATCTCGAACAGCTCTTCAGCCGCCTGCGGCGCGAGGGGCTAGTGTCGAGCGTGCGCGGACCCGGCGGCGGCTACCGCCTCGGGCGGCCGATGGACGAGATCACCATCGCCGAGATCGTCGAGGCGGTGGACGAGCCGCTCGATACCACCCAGTGCGGCGGCAAGGAAAACTGCCAGAACGACCACATCTGCTCCACGCACCACCTGTGGAGCAACCTCAACGTGCGCATGATGGAGTATCTCGATTCCGTCACCTTGGGGGCGGTGGTGCGCGGCGAGATCAAGCGTGTCATCTCCCGTCGCCGTCCCCGCAAGAAGGCGAGCGAGACGGGGGAACTGACCGCCTGTGCGGCATGCTGAAGCGATGAGTCTGGCGGCCGGTAGCGTCTATCTCGACTGGAACGCCACCGCGCCGCTCGCCGCGGCGGCGCGCGCCGCGCTGCACGCCTGCCTCGATGACGAGCGGCTCGGTAACCCCTCCAGCCTGCACGCCGCAGGGCGCCGCGCCCGTACGTTGCTCGAAGAGGCGCGGCGTACCTTGGCTGAATGCCTGGAGTCCTCGCCGGAGGAGATCGTCTTCACGAGTGGCGGCACGGAGGCCAACGCGCTTTTTCTGCGCGGGGCGGCGGCGCGCCTGGAACCCGGCCTCATCGCCGTGAGCGCCGTCGAACACTCCAGCGTCTACGAAACGGCAAGGCTCCTTGCCGCGCACGGCTGGCGCCTGGTCGAGATCCCCGTCGATGCCGAAGGCCGAATCGACCCTTTTGCCTTCGAGCGCATCCTGCGCGAGCGCCCGGCGATCGTCTCGGTGATGTTGGCGCACAACGAAACGGGCGTGATCCAGGACGTGGCGAGCCTCGCCCGGGCGGCACGTGAGGCCGGCGCCCTGGTGCATTGCGACGCGGTGCAGGCGGTCGGGAAAATGCCTTTGTCGCGGCGCGCCCTGGGGGTGCATGCGCTCACGCTCTCGGGGCACAAGTTCGGCGCGCCGACGGGGATCGGCGCCCTCGTACTCGCCCGCGAAGTGGCATTGGCGCCATTACTCACCGGCGGCGGGCAGGAGGCAGGGCGGCGCTCGGGCACCGAGAACGTGCCGGGCGCGATGGCCATGGCCGCGGCGCTCGTCGAAGCGCTCGAAGCCAGGGAATCCTTGCACGCTCGCCTGCACGCCTTGCAGCAGCGGCTGGAGGCGGGGCTCGCAGCGCAGGGGGCGGTGATCTTCGGCGCCAGTGCGGCGCGGCTACCCAATACGACGTTTTTTGCCCTGCCCGGCTTGGAAGGGGCGGCGCTCGCCGGTGTGCTCGATCGCACCGGTTTCGCGGTGGGCACCGGCTCGGCCTGTTCCAGCGGTGAGCCTGGCGCACCGCGCAGCCTTCTTGCCATGGGCGTACCCGAGGCGCTCGCCCGCGGCGCCGTCCGCGTGAGTACCGGACGCAGTACGACCGAAGCCGACATCGACGGGTTTCTCGCCGCGCTCGCGCAGGCCGCGGGCCAGCTGCGGCGCCTCGCGGCCCTGTGTGCCGATTGAAAGGAATCCTTCATGCAGCGACGACCGATCTACCTCGACTATGCCGCCACCACGCCGGTGGATCCGCGCGTGCGCGATGCCATGATTCCCTGGCTCACCGAACGTTTCGGCAACCCGGCAAGCCGCACCCACGCCTACGGCTGGGAGGCGGAAAAAGCCGTGGAGGAGGCCCGTGCCCACGTGGCCGAGCTCGTCGGCTGCGAGCCGCGCGAACTCGTGTGGACGTCGGGCGCGACCGAGGCCGACAACCTCGCCATCAAAGGCGTGGCGGAGTTCTACCGCGACCGGGGTCGGCATCTCGTCACCCTGCAGACCGAACACAAGGCGGTGCTCGACAGCGTCAAGGCGCTGGAATCGCGCGGTTTCACCGCCACCTATCTGCCGGTGCGCGAAAACGGTCTGGTCGACCTGGACGAACTCGAACGCGCCCTGCGCCCGGACACTCTGCTCGTGTCGGTGGCGCTCGTCAACAGCGAGATCGGCGTCATCCAGCCGATCGAGGAGATCGGGGCGCTGTGCCGCGAGCGCGGCATCCTCTTTCATGTCGATGCGGCGCAGGCCACCGGCAAGGTGGCGATCGACCTGCAAAAACTCGACGTCTCGCTGATGTCCTTCTCTGCCCACAAGACGTACGGCCCCAAAGGGATCGGCGCGCTCTACGTGCGCCGTCGCCCGCGGGTGCGACTGGAGGCGCAGATGCACGGCGGAGGGCACGAGCGTGGTTTTCGCTCGGGGACGCTGCCCACGCACCAGATCGTCGGCATGGGCGAAGCCTATCGCCTCGCGCGCGCAGAGATGTCCGAAGAACTGCCGCGCATCCGGGCATTGCGCGACCGCCTGCTCGCCGCGTTGCTGGAGCTGCCGGGTATCCACGTCAATGGCGACCTCGAGCGGCGCGTGCCGCACAACCTCAACGTCTCGGTCGAAGGCATCGAGGGGGATGCGCTGCTCCTGTCGCTGGGCGAAGAACTGGCCGTCTCGGCCGGTTCGGCCTGCACCTCGGCGAGCCTCGAACCCTCCTACGTGCTGCGCGCCCTCGGGCGAACGCCGGAGCTCGCCCGCAGCGCCTTGCGCCTCACCCTGGGGCGGTTCACCACCGTCGAAGAAATCGACACGGCGATCCGCCTGCTGCGCGAGCGCATCCTCGCCCTGCGGAGGCGCTGAGGGAAACCCGGTGGGGCAGGGAAGGGTCTATTTATTTACCTCGAAAAATGGAGCGCATCATGGCAATCACCCTGACGGAACGCGCCGCTGCCCAAGTGCGGCGGATCCTGGAAAAACGCGGCCACGGCTTGGGCCTGAAACTGGGCGTGACGCCTTCGGGCTGTACGGGTTTTGCCTACAAGCTCGACGTGGCCGACACGGCGGGACCACAGGACCTGGTGTTTGAGAGCCACGGCGTGAAAGTGCTGGTGGCGCAAGACGATCTGCCGATGCTCGACGGCACGGTGATCGACTACCGCCGCGAAGGCTTGAACGAATCCTTCAAGTTCGACAACCCCAACGTGAAGGCCACCTGTGGGTGCGGCGAGAGCTTCGCCGTCTGAGTCTTCCCCGGCGCTCATAGGGAAACGCTGAAGAAATGAGCGAGCGGGATGAAGCGCAAGGCGCACGGAGCGCAGCGACCGAGACATATCGAGTGGATAGGCGAGGGAGCGAGCACCGCGCAACGCAGCGATTCGCCCGCGCAGCCAATTATTCAGCGTTTCCATAGCGCGGAGGCGGGCAGGAGGAACACCTTGTCCTCCGCCGTCTCCGTGGCGAGCCAAGTGAAGGGAAGTTCGGGGAATGCCGCTTCCACGAGCGCCCGATTGTGCCCGACCTCCACGGCGAGCCAGCCCTGCGGCGTGAGGTGGCGCTTCGCTTCGGAGAGGATACGCCGCACCACGTCGAGCCCGTCTTCTCCCGCGGCGAGCGCGAGCGCCGGCTCGTGGCGGTATTCCTGCGGCAATTCGGCCATGACCTGCGCCGTGACGTAGGGCGGGTTGCTCACGATCAAGTCGAACGTTTCACCTCCGAGCGCCGAGAATACGTCCGAGCGCAGTAGCCGTACGCGATCCTGCAGGTCATAGGCTTCGACGTTGATCCGCGCGACTTCCAGCGCCTCGTCCGAGAGATCGGCCGCCACGATCTCCGCTTGGGGAAAAGCATAGGCGGCCATGATCGCGAGGCAGCCCGAGCCGGTGCACAGATCGAGCACCCGCTGTATTCTTTCCGGCTGCTCGAGCCAGGGCGAGAAGCGCTCCTCGAGCAGCTCGGCCAGAAACGAGCGCGGCACGATCACGCGCTCGTCCACGTAGAAGCGAAACGGTCCCAGCCAGGCTTCGTTGAGCAGGTAGGCCGTCGGCACTTTATCGACGGCGCGGCGCTCCACCAGCTCGGCCAGGCGTTGGCGCTCGGACTCGGTGAGGCTTGCGTCCAGAAACCACTCGAAGCGCTCGCGCGGCAGCTTCAAGGCGCCGCTCACCAGCCACACCGCCTCATCGAGGACGTCCTCGCAACCGTGGCCGTAGAACGCCTCTTCGCTCTCGAGCCGGGTGACGGCGTAGCGTACCCAGTCGCGCACCGTGATGAGCGCCTCGGTCTCGTCGTGCTCGTGGGCTTCGAACATCGGATCGTCTTCAGCTTCGTGCATGGGCTTCTCCGGCAGGGGGCAGCAAGCGTTCCAGGACGCCGCGATAGACGGCGGCGAGTGGCTCCAGTTCTTCGAGCGCCACGCATTCGTCGATCTGGTGGATGGTGGCATTGACCGGTCCGAATTCCACCACCTGCGGACAGATGGCGGCGATGAAGCGTCCGTCGGAGGTGCCGCCGCTGGTGGAGAGCCGCGGACTGATCCCGCAGGCGGCTTCGACGCCGTCCGATAGCGCCGCGACGAGTTCGCCCCGGGGCGTGAGGAAGGGGCGCCCGCCCAGCTCCCAGGAAAGGGAGAAGGGCACGCCGTGGCGGTGCAAAATCGCCTCCACCCACTCCTGCAGGCCCTCCGGCGTCTGCTCGGAGGAAAAGCGGAAATTGAAGGTCATGCGGCATTCGCCGGGCACCACGTTCGTCGCACCCACCCCGGCGTGCAGGTCGGTCACCTGCAGCGACGTGGGCGGAAAATGTTCGTTGCCCCGATCCCATTCGGTGGCCACGAGTTCGGCGAGCGCCGGCGCCAGGCGATGCACCGGGTTATCGACCAGATGGGGATAGGCGACGTGACCCTGCTTGCCATGCACCGTGAGCCGGCCAGTGAGCGAACCGCGCCGGCCGTTCTTGATCGTGTCTCCGAGCACGCGCTCGCAGGTGGGCTCGCCCACCAGGGCGTAGTCGAAGCGCAGGCCGCGCGAGCGCAGAACCTCGACCACGTGGCGTGTGCCGTGCACCGCCGGCCCTTCTTCGTCGGAGGTCAGCAGAAAGCCGATGGAGCCGCGATGCGCGGGGCACCCCGCGAGGAAGGCTTCCACCGCGCACACCATGGCGGCGAGCGAGCTCTTCATGTCGGCGGCGCCGCGCCCGTAGAGCCTGCCCTCGGCCACCGTGGCAGAAAAGGGCGGAAAGCGCCAGCGATCCTCGGGGCCGGGCGGCACGACGTCGACGTGTCCGGCGAAGACGAAGAGCGGCCCCTCTTCCCCGCGCCGCGCCCAGAGGTTGGCCACGCCGCCCGCATCGAGCCGCTCCAGGGTAAAGCCGAGCGCGGCGAGCCGCTCGCCGATGAGCGCCAAGCAGCCGGCTTCCGCGGGCGTGACGGAAGGGCGGCGGATGAGCGCCTGGGCGAGTTCAAGGACGTTCATGTCTTGGTGCTGGCCAGCGAAGGAAACTCGATTTCGGTCATCTGCGAGGGCAGGTCGACGTCGGCGGGGGGAATGCCGCCATCCTGGATCGTGGTCTGCACCCCAGCGTTTTGCAGTTCCCACTGCAGGTTGATGGGCGAGTCGGCCTGGGCGATCGCCTCTTCCAGGGTGATGGCGCCATTGCGGTAGAGCCGCACAAGATCCTGGTCGAAGGTCTGCACGCCCGGCGAGAGGGAGCGCTCCATCGCGTCCTTGATCATGGAGAGATTGCCTTTCTCGATCATCTCGGCGATCAGCCGCGAATTGACGAGGATCTCCACTGCAGGAATGCGTTGCCCTTGGACGTGCCGTACCAGGCGTTGGGCGATGATCCCGCGCAGGGCCACGCTCAAGTCGGAGAAGAGGAGCCCCCGGCTCTCGAGCGGATAGAAATTCACGATGCGGTTGAGCGCGTGATAGGTGTTGTTCGCGTGCAGCGAAGCGAGCACCAGGTGTCCGGTGAGCGCATAGGCGATCGCCGCCTGCATGGTTTCCAGATCGCGGATCTCGCCGATGAGGATGCAGTCCGGTGCCTGGCGCATGGCGCTCTTGAGCGCCTCGCCCCAGGAGAGGGTGTCGATCCCCACGTCGCGCTGGTTGACGAGCGATTTCTTGTGGCGGAAGAGGTATTCGATCGGGTCTTCCACCGTGAGGATGTGCCCCGGCAGGGTCGAGTTGCGGTGATCGATCATCGCCGCGAGCGTGGTCGACTTGCCCGACCCCGTGGGGCCGACTACCAGGATGAGGCCGCGTTTGCCCAGGGCCATTTCGCCCAAGACCGGCGGCAGGCCAAGCGTTTCGAACGAGGGAATGTCGCGGCTCACGTAGCGGATCACCGCCGCCGGGCTGTTGCGCTGCCAAAAGGCGTTGATGCGGAAATTGCCTACATCGGACAAACCGAGCGAAAAATTGAGCTCTTTGCGCTCGACATAGCGCTGCCACAGCGTTTCGTTGGCGATGGCTTCTTCCAGGATCCGCCGCACCTGTTCGGGTTTCATCACCTGCTGATTGATCGGCATTACGATGCCGTTGATCTTGATGTGGATCGGCGCCCCCGCCGTGACGAAGATGTCGGAGGCGCTGCGGTCGTGCATCGCGCGAAAGAGCTTTTCCAGCACCGGTGTGACGATCGGCATGATGATCGACTCCTCAGGCGCCGCGCAGCAGTTCGTTGATCGCGGTCTTCGCGCGCGTCTGCGCATCCACGCGCTTGACGATCACCGCGCAGTACAGGCTGTACTTGCCGTCGGCGGAGGGAAGGCTTCCCGGCACGACCACGGCACCGGACGGCACACGCCCGTAGAGGATCTCACCGCTTTCGCGATCGTAGATTTTCGTGCTCATTCCCAGATAGACGCCCATGGAGATCACGGCATTCTCTTCGACGATCACCCCTTCGACGATCTCGGAGCGGGCGCCGACGAAGACGTTGTCCTCGATGATGACCGGGCCCGCCTGCACCGGCTCGAGCACGCCGCCGATACCCACGCCGCCGGAGAGGTGCACGTTCTTGCCGATCTGGGCGCAGGAGCCCACCGTGGCCCAGGTATCGACCATGGTGCCTTCATCAACGTAGGCGCCGATGTTCACGTAGGAAGGCATGAGCACCACGTTCTTGGCGATGTAGCAGCCGCGCCGCGCTGCCGCCGGGGGCACGACGCGAAAGCCGCCTGCGCGAAACGCCGATTCGTCGTAGCGGGCGAATTTCGGCTCGACCTTGTCGAAGTAGCGCGTCTCGCCGCCTTCCATGAGGCGATTGTCGCGTAGGCGGAAGGAGAGCAGCACCGCTTTCTTGATCCACTGATTGACGTGCCAATCGCCGTCGCGCTTCTCGGCCACCCGGATCGCGCCCCGGTCGAGCCCGTCGATCACCGCCTCCACCGCGTCGACGAGATCTTTGGGCGCGTTGCCGGGAGAGAAGCGGGTACGCTCTTCGAATGCCGCGTCGATCAGCGATGCGACGCCTTGCCAGTCGGCCATGAGGTTCCTCCGTGGAGATGATTCCAGTTTCACGTAACGCGAAATGGTATCATGCGCGGCTCGAAGCCCTCATTGGTCTTCCCTCATACGCCGTGCGACTCATCAAGATCAAACTGGCCGGTTTCAAGACCTTCGTCGAGCCAACCACCCTCGTGCTCCCCGGGGCATTGGTCGGCATCGTCGGCCCCAATGGCTGCGGCAAATCGAACGTGATCGACGCCGTGCGCTGGGTGCTCGGTGAAATGCGCGCCTCCGCCTTGCGCGGCGAGCAGATGTCGGACGTGATCTTCAACGGCTCGGACACGCGAAAGCCCCTGGCGCGCGCCAGCGTCGAGCTCGTCTTCGACAATGCCGACGGCAGCGTGCCGGGCCCCTGGGGGCGGTTTGCCGAGATTTCGGTCAAACGCGTCGTCGTGCGCGGCGGCGAATCCTCCTATTTCCTCAACGGACAGCGCGTGCGCCGCCGAGACGTGGTCGACCTCTTCCTCGGCACGGGACTGGGGCCGCGCGCTTACGCCATCATCGAACAGGGCATGATCTCGCGCATCGTCGAGGCGAAGCCCGAGGAGCTGCGCCGTTTCCTCGAAGAGGCGGCCGGCGTGACCCGCTACCACGAGCGACGCAAGGAGACGGAGGCGCGGCTGCGGGATGCGCGCGCCCATCTCGAGCGGCTGGCCGACCTGCACGCCGAACTCGCAGCCCAGGCCGAGACGCTCGCCACCCAGGCCGAACGTGCCCGGCGCTATCGTGAGCTGGAAAAGCGTCTGCGCCTCGCACGGCAGCAATCCTGGGCGCTGCGGCGGCGCGAGGCGGCCACGACCCTTGCCGCCGGAGACGAGCGCATCGCCGCGCTCGAAGCCGAGCTCGAACGGCAGCGGCAGGAACGAACGAGCCTCGAAGCGGCGCTCGAATCGGCCCGTGCCCAGGCGCAGGCGGCCGCCGCGGCGCTCGAATCCGCCCAGCAGGTTTATTTCGAGGCGAGCGCCCGGCTCGAGCGGGTGATCGAGGCCCGTCGCCACCGCGAGGAAACGCTCGCCGCCCTTGCCGAGCGGTTGGAGCGCATCGCCGAGGAATCGCAACGCTGGCAGGAAGAGGGCGAACAGGCCCGCCTCGACCTGGCGCGCTGGGACGAGCTCGCCGAACTCGCCCAAGGGCGTCGCGAGACGCTGCAGGAGCGGGGGGATTCGTTCGACGAGGTCCTGGAAGCGCTCGGGCGTGCCCTGGAAGATGCCCGCCACGGCGCGGCGATCGCCGAGCGCGAGCGGAACGATGCCCAACGGCAGATCGCCGTCGAACGCGCCCGCATTGCCGCGCTCGAGCGCTCGCTGCAGGCGAACGAGGCCCGGCTCGAGCGTCTGGCGCAGGAGTCCTCGTCGCTCGAGGGCGGCGACGAGGAGGCGCTCGAACGCGAGCGCACCCGGCAAGACACGCTCTCCGGGCGGGTGGAGGAGCTGCGTGAGGCACTTGCCGCCGCCCAAGCCAAGGCGCAGGAGGCGCAGGTACGCCTCGACGCCGTCCGCGACGAATTCCGTCGGCTCGATGCCGAACTGGGCCGGCTCGAAGCGCGCCGCCGGGCGCTCGCCGAAACCCAGGCGCGCTGCGCCGGGGCTGCAGGGCAGGAGTACGCGGCCCTCTGGCCCAGGCTCGAAGTCGCCGCCGGCTGGGAAGCGGCAGCCGAAACGGTGCTCGGCCCCTGGCTCGGCGCGCGCCTCGTTCCGCTACCCGAGGCCGCAAGGCAGCTCGAACACGCGCCGCATTCGGGGGAAGCCTGCCTGTGGCAGGATCTTCCCCTGGCGGACGAGCCGGAAGGCTTCGGGCCAGTGCCCCAGGGGGCAGTGCTCGCCGTGGCGGCGGTCTCCACGAGCGACCCAACGCTCGCCGGAGCCCTCCAGCGTCTCCTGGCCCATACGGTCTTCGTCGAGACGATCGACGAAACGAACCTCGCCTGGGCCCGCGAGCACGGGTTGCGCCTGGTCGACCGGCGAGGCTGGATTGCCGATCCCCATGGAGCGCGTAGCCTCGGCGCCGACGAGCAGATGCTCGCCGGGGTCCTCGAGCGCGCCCGCGAGCTCGGTGTGCTGAACGCCGAATGTGCCGAGCTCGAGCGGCAGCGGGAATCCGCCGCGGAGGAACGTTCCCGCCGTGCCGCTGCCTGCGACGAAGCCAAGGCGGAACACGAGGCGCTACGCCGCGAGCTGCAGCTAGCCGAAAAGCTGCAGCGCGACCATGCGCTCGAGCTCGCCCGACTCGAGACGGCCTTCGAGCATGCCCGTCGTCGACGGCAGGCGATCGACGAAGAGCGCGCCGCCCTCTCTCGTCAGGCCGAGCGCGAGCGCGCCGAACTCGCCACGTTGGAAGAACGCATCGCCGAGCTGCTCGAGCGCGAGGCCGCGCTCGAAACCTCCTGCCTCGAGCGTCAGGCCGATCTCCGCCGTCAGCACGAACGCCTCGAAGAGGCCCGCACGCAGCGTCAGGCGCTCGCCCGCGAACTGCAGGAGGCCGAATTTTCCTGCCGCGAATGCGCCCTCAAGCGCGAGGAAAGCGAGCGCCGTGCCCGGATTGCCGCCGAAAGTCTCGAGCGGCTCGAGCGCGAGCGCATCGAGCACGAGGCCGAACGCGAGCGGCTCGCCGCCGCGCCACTCGAAGAAGAATCCCTCGTACGCGAGGCGCGCGAACACGCCGCCGGCGCACTCGCCCAAGCCCGTCTGCGGGTAGACGAGCACCACCAGCAGCTCCGTACGCTCGAAGAAACCCGCCAGCGGCAGGAATTCGCCCTACAACCCCTGCGCGACGAACTCGAACAGGCGCGGCTGCAACGGCAGGAAGCGGCCGCGGCGCTCGCGCATGCCGAAGAGCGGCTCGCCGAATTGGGCGCCGATCTGGCCGCGCTCGAACCCCAGCTCGACCATCTCGACGCCGCCAAACTCACGCGGGAGATCGAGCGCCTCGGACGCGAGCTCGCCGCGTTGGGCGAAGTCAACCTCGCCGCGCTCGAAACCCTGCGTCAGGTGGAAGAACGCAAGATGGCGCTGGAGACTCAGCTCAACGATCTCACCACCGCCATCGGCACGCTGGAAGAAGCGATCCGGCGCATCGACCGCGAGACGCGCCAGGCGCTCGCGGCCACGTTCGACGCCGTCGATGCCCATTTCGGCCGGCTCTTTCCCCGGCTCTTCGGCGGTGGGCAGGCAAAGCTCGTGCTCACCGGCGAAGAGATTTTGGATGCCGGCGTGCAGATCGTCGCCCAACCGCCGGGCAAGAAGAATGCGAGCATCCACCTTCTTTCCGGAGGGGAAAAGGCGCTCACCGCCATCGCGCTCGTCTTCTCCTTCTTCGCCCTCAACCCGGCGCCTTTCTGCATCCTCGACGAGGTCGACGCGCCGCTCGACGATGCCAATACCGAACGTTACGCCCGATTGTTGCGGGAGATGTCCGGCACGACGCAACTTCTCTTCATCAGTCATAATAAAATCACGATGGCGGCGGCCGAGCAGCTCATCGGCGTCACGATGCAGGAGCAGGGCGTCTCGCGCATCGTCGCCGTCGATATCGACGAAGCGCTGCGGCTCGCCGAAACGCCCTGAGGCCAGCCCGCGCGCCGACGCAAAGGAATACGCATGGACACCGATTTGCTCATCGCACTGGGAGGCGTGGTCGTCATCGTCACTGCCGGCTTTTTCGGCTACGGCAAGTGGCAAGAGACCCGCAGCCGGCGCACCCTCGAGCGTACCCTGCACACCCCGTCGCACGACCCCTTGCTCGATGAGGGCGAACGAGACCCGGGCGAAGCGCCCGGCAGTGGTTTCAGCGAAGACGAGGGCGTGCTCGGCCCGGTACGCCGCGTCACGCCCCGGCGCGAACCGCCTGCGGAAGCCGGAATCGCCCGCGCGCCACGACATCACCCCGACAGCCTCAAAGAAGGGATCGATCTCATGATGCGCCTCGAATCGCTCGGCGGCATGGATGCCGCGGCGCTACGGGAGGCCGTCGTGCGCGAATTCCGCGATTCGCCGCGTCCGGTCGGCTGGTACGTGTTCGACGATGCGAGCAACGACTGGCAGCCGCTCACCGCCAAAACCGACGGCCAGTACCATCTCGCGCTCGCCTCGCTACAGCTCGCCGATCGCGCCGGCGCCATCGGCGAGAAAGAGTATCTGCGCTTCACCGGCGGCGTCGAGCGGGTGGCCGACCAGCTCGGCGCCGTGCCCGGGGCGATCGAATCGCGCGTCACCGTCCTTGAGCGGGCCGCCGCGCTCGACCGCTTCTGTGCCGAGGTCGACGTGCAGATCGCCATCAACGTCGTGCCGCGCAATGCCCCGATTCCGGGCACCAAGATCCGGGCCGCTGCCGAAGCGGCTGGCCTCACACTCGGCGAAGACGGCCTCTATCGCCTGCTCGACGATCAGGGTGTTCCCTTGTACGCCCTCGCCGACCTCGACGGACGTCCCTTCCGCCAACCCGACATCAAGCTGCATCAGGCAAACGGCGTCACCCTTTTCCTCGAAGTCACGCGCATCTCCTCGCCGGTGGTGTTCGACCGCATGTTCGCCTTTGCCGAGAAGCTTGCCTCCACGCTCGATGGCCAGCTGGTCGACGATGCGGGCAACCCCATCACGCCCGAGGCCGGTCGGCTCATCCGCGAGCGCATCGCCCAGATCCACCAGCGCATGAAAGCGCAGGAAATTCCCCCCGGCAGCGCCATCGCTCGTCGCGTCTTTGCCGGATGAAAGGATCGTCATGACCTCCCATGCCCCGCCGGAAGCGGTCGAGCGCGCCCGTTGGTTGCGCGAGGAGATCGCCCGGCTCGATTACGCTTACTACGTGCTCGCCGAGCCGCTCGTGCCGGATGCCGAATACGACCGGCTCTTTCGCGAACTCGTCGAGCTCGAAACCCGCTACCCCGAGCTCGTCACCCCCGATTCCCCCACCCAGCGCGTGGGCGGCAAGCCGGCGCCTGAGTTCGCCGAAGTCCGGCACGAAGTGCCGATGCTCTCGCTCAACAACGCCTATACCGACGAAGAAGTGTATGCCTTCGACCGGCGTTGCCGCGAGCTGCTCGGCGTCGAGCGCATCCGCTATGCCTGCGAACCGAAATTCGACGGGCTCGCCATCTCCCTCATCTACCGCGACGGCCTCTTCACCCTCGGCGCCACCCGGGGCGACGGATTCACCGGCGAAGACGTCACCGCCAACCTGCGCACCCTGCGTTCCATTCCCTTGCGTCTGCGGCTCGAAACCCCGCCGACACTGCTGGAAGTGCGCGGCGAAGTCATCATGACCCGCGAGGACTTCAAACGCCTCAACGAAGCGCAGCTCAGGGCCGGCGAAAAAACCTTCGTCAACCCGAGAAACGCCGCCGCCGGCAGCCTACGCCAGCTCGATCCCGCCGTGACCGCCAAACGGCCGCTGCGTTTCTACGCCTACCAGCTCGTGCGCCTCGAAGGGCATCCCTGGCCGGAAACACACAGCCAGGCGCTCGCGCTGCTGCAGCGCTGGGGCTTCCCTCTGTCGGACGCACGCGCGCTCGCCGACGGCGTCGACGGCTTGCTCGCCTACTACCGTCGCATGGAAGTCGAGCGCGACCGCCTGCCTTTCGACATCGACGGCGTCGTCTATAAAGTCGATGATCTGGCCGCGCAGCAGCGTCTGGGCACCATCGCCCGCGCGCCGCGCTGGGCCATCGCCCACAAGTTCCCGCCGCAGGAAGAGATCACCCGCCTCGTCGGCATCGAAGTGCAGGTCGGACGCACCGGCGCGCTCACTCCCGTCGCCCGGCTCGAACCCGTCTTCGTGGGAGGCGTCACCGTCACCAACGCTACGCTACACAACGAAGACTACATCCGCGACAAAGACATCCGCATCGGCGACTGGGTGGTGGTGCGCCGCGCGGGCGAAGTCATCCCCGAGGTCGTCAAGGTGCTCCCCGAGCGGCGCGACGGCAGCGAACGCCCCTTCGTCATGCCCGAGCACTGCCCCGTGTGCGGCTCGGCGGTGGCCCGCGACCCGGACGAAGCCGCGGCCTACTGCACCGGCGGCATGTACTGTCCCGCCCAGCGCAAACGCGCCCTCGAGCATTTCGCCTCTCGTCTGGCGATGGACATCGAAGGGCTGGGCGAGAAGCTCATCGAGCAGCTCGTCGATCTCGGCTGGGTCGAAACCCCGGCCGATCTCTACGACCCCGACAAAATCAATGCCGATCGGCTCGCGAGCCTGCCCCGCATGGGGGAAAAATCCGCCGCCAAGCTGATGGCCGCCATCGAGCGCAGCAAGAAGACGACGCTCGCCCGCTTCATCTATGCCCTTGGGATCCGGCACGTGGGCGAGGCCACCGCCAAGCTCCTCGCCGGGCACTTCGGCTCGCTCGACGCCCTCATGAACGCCAGGCTCGACGAGCTCACCGCCATCGAAGGCATCGGCCCGGTGGTGGCGCAGAGCATCCGCGACTTCTTCGACGAGCCGCACAACCGCCAGGTGATCGAGCGCCTGCGCCGGCTCGGCGTGCATTGGGAAGAAAGCGTCCCCGCCAAGAAGAGCAGGGCGCTCGCCGGTCTCACCTTCGTGCTCACCGGCACGCTACCGCGCTTGACGCGCGAAGAAGCGAAGGCTCTCATCGAAGCGCACGGCGGCAAGGTGAGCGCCTCCGTGTCGAAGAAGACCGATTACGTCGTCGCCGGCAGCGAAGCCGGCAGCAAGCTGCAGCGGGCGCTCGAGCTGGGCGTTCCCGTCATCGACGAAGACACGCTCGAGCGCCTGATCGCCGAGCGCAGCACAACCCAAGGATGAACCCATGGATCAACCGCAGGAGTCGAATGAAATGAAGAAAGCCGTGCGCAAGGCCGTGTTCCCCGTGGCCGGGATGGGCACCCGGTTCCTCCCCGCCACCAAGGCGAGCCCCAAGGAAATGCTGCCCATCGTCGACAAGCCCCTCATCCAGTACGCCGTGGAAGAAGCGGTGGCTTCCGGCATCACCGAGCTCATCTTCATCACCGGGCGCACCAAGCGCTCGATCGAAGACCACTTCGACAAAGCCTACGAGCTCGAATCCGAGCTCGAAGCCCGCGGCAAGAAAGAGCTCCTCGAAGTCGTGCGCAAGACCGTCCCCAAGGGCGTCAACTGCATCTACATCCGCCAGTCCGAAGCGCTGGGTTTGGGGCACGCGGTGATGTGTGCCGAATCCGTGGTCGGTGATGAACCCTTCGCCGTGCTGCTCGCCGACGACCTCTGCGATCACCCGGGCGGCAAACCGGTGCTCGCCCAGATGATCGACGTCTACAACTACCACCGCTGCTCGGTGCTCGGCACCATCAACGTCGCTCCGGCGGAAACGCGCCAATACGGCATCGTCAGCACCGAACCGGAGGCGCACGGCAAAATCCAGCGCATCACCGGCATCGTCGAGAAGCCCAAGCCGGAAGAAGCCCCCAGCACCCAGGCCGTGGTCGGGCGCTACATCCTCTCGGGCAACATCTTCGAACACCTGCACCGCATCCAGCCCGGAGCGGGGGGCGAACTGCAGCTCACCGACGCCATCAGCTCCTTGTTGCAGGAAGAAGCCATACTTGCCTACGAATTCGACGGCGTACGCTACGACTGCGGCTCCAAGTTGGGCTACCTCAAGGCCACGGTCGAATTCGCCCTGCGTCACCCCGAAGTCGCCAACGATTTCCGCGATTTCCTGCGTGAAAGATCGGTGGGGTTGTAACGAAAAAGCCTCCGAAGGGGCTTTTTCGCGAAAGAAAGCTCAGGCGAGCGCCGTCTGCTTCGCCGCGCGGCGGCGATCGTGCTCCTGCAGGTGGCGCTTGCGCAGGCGGATCGACTTCGGCGTGATCTCCACCAACTCGTCGTCCTCGATGAACTCCACCGCCGCTTCCAGCGTGAGTTCGATCGGCGGCACGAGCCGGATCGCCTCGTCCGAGCCGGAAGCGCGGATGTTGGTGAGCTGCTTGGTGCGGATCGGATTGACCACGAGGTCGTTTTCCCGCGTGTGGATACCGATGATCATCCCCTCATAGACCGCATCGCCCGGATTGACGAACATGCGGCCGCGATCCTGCAGCTTCCATAGCGCGTAGGCCACGGCTTGGCCGTCGTCCTGCGACACGAGTACGCCGTTGCGCCGTCCGCCCACGGGGCCGGCGAGCGGTCCGTAGCCGTCGAAGATGTGGCTCATGAGCCCCGTGCCGCGCGTGAGCGTGAGGAATTCGCCCTGGAAGCCGATGAGGCCGCGCGCCGGCACGCGGTACTCCAACCGCACGCGTCCCTTGCCATCGGGCGCCATGTCGAGGAGCTCCGCCCGGCGCCGCCCGAGTTCCTCCATCACCGCGCCCTGATGGCCTTCCTCGATGTCGACGGTGAGCCGCTCGTAGGGCTCGTGCATCTCGCCGTCGACTTCCTTCAATACCACGCGGGGCCGACCCACCGCCAGTTCATAGCCCTCGCGGCGCATGGTCTCGAGGAGGATGGTGAGGTGCAATTCGCCCCGGCCGGAGACCTCGAAGCTGTCGCCGTCCTCGCCAAAGCGCACGCGCAGCGCCACGTTCTTGAGCAACTCCTTCTCCAGCCGCTCGCGGATCTGGCGGCTGGTGACGAATTTCCCCTCGCGCCCGGCGAGCGGCGACGTATTGACCATGAATGTCATGGTGAGCGTGGGCTCGTCGACCTCGATCGGCGGCAGCGGTTGCGCCGCCTCGGGGTCGCACACCGTCACGCCGATGCCGACCTGTTCCACGCCGGAGATCATCACGATGTCGCCCGCCACCGCCTCGGGCACGGCCTCGCGCTCCAGGCCGACGAATTTCAGCACCTGACCGACCTTCGCCCGGCCCAGGTTCTGCTCGCCCAGCCACACACCCACTTCCTGATTGGGACGCAGGCGCCCCTGGCGGATGCGGCCGATACCCAGCTGCCCCACGTAGCTCGAATAGTCGAGTGAGCAGATCTGCAGCTGCAAGGGGGCGTCGATCGACACCGGCGGCGGCGGAACGTGCGCGATGATGGTCTCGAAGAGCGGCCGCATGTCCTTGCCCGGCTCGTTCAGATCCAGCGTGGCATAGCCCTGCAGGCCCGAGGCATAGACGATGGGAAAGTCGAGTTGCTCCTCGCTCGCATCCAGCTCCGCGAAAAGATCGAACGTGGCGTTGATCACCCAGTCGGGGCGCGCGCCGGGGCGGTCGATCTTGTTGATGACCACGATGGGCTTGAGCCCCTGCGCGAGCGCTTTCTTGGTGACGAAGCGCGTCTGCGGCATGGGGCCTTCGACGGCGTCGACCAGCAGCAGCACGCCGTCGACCATGGAGAGCACCCGCTCCACTTCACCGCCGAAATCGGCGTGGCCCGGGGTGTCGACGATGTTGATGTGGGTGTCGCCATAGCGGATGGCGCAGTTCTTGGCCAGGATGGTGATGCCGCGCTCGCGCTCGAGATCGTTGCTGTCCATCACCCGTTCGGCGATGGTCTGATGCTGCGCGAATGTGCCGGATTGCTTGAGAAGCTGGTCGACGAGGGTGGTCTTGCCATGATCGACGTGCGCGATGATGGCGATGTTGCGAATGGCGGAGGACATGGACTTCCAGACGTACGAAAACACCAATTATAACAAAGGGGCAGGGCGGCGTCGTGTAAAATTCCGCATCCATCGGCTCGACCTGGGAAACCCATGTTCGCGATCATCGGCGGTACCGGCCTCACTTCGCTCAACAACCTCGAAATCGTTCATCGTCAAGTCGTCCGCACCCCCTACGGCGACCCCTCCGGGCCGCTGACCCTCGGGCGCATCGCCGGGCAGGACGTCGTCTTCCTTGCCCGGCATGGCTATGGCCACACCTACGCCCCGCACCGCATCAATTACCGCGCCAACGTGTGGGCGCTGAAACACGTGGGCGCGAGTGAAGTCATCTCGGTCGCCTCGGTGGGCGGCATCCAGGAACGCTATGCCCCTGGTGCCCTGGTGATTCCGCACCAGATCATCGACTACACCTGGGGGCGCGCGTCGACCTTCTTCGAGGGAGAAGAGGATCCGGTCACGCACATCGATTTCACCCTGCCGTTCACCCCGGCGCTGCGCGAACGGTTGATCCGCGCCGCGCGCAGGGCAGGGGAGCCGGTGATCGACGGCGCCGTCTACGCCTGCACCCAGGGCCCGCGCCTGGAGACCGCCGCCGAGATCGACCGCCTGGAGCGCGACGGCGCCAACGTCGTCGGCATGACCGCCATGCCCGAAGCAGCACTCGCCCGCGAACTGGGGCTTGCCTACGCTGCGATCAACGTGGTGGCAAACTACGCCGCCGGCCGCGGCGCCGACGCGAACGAGATCTCATTCACGGAAATCGAGGAGACGCTTTCCGAGACCATGGCACGGGTCAGGCACGTGCTGGAAGCGTTCGCGGCGCAGGGGGAGTGAGCGAGGCAGGTTCCTTTTCTACGATGGGCACGGAACGGTCGTAAAGGGTTTCGGGGGCGATGTCGATGTTGCCGGGCCATACTACCGTACCATACTCGATGTGGGCGCCGAAGAATGCTCCCTGTTCCTTGAGTCGCGAGAACGGTTTTTTGTCCAGCAGCGGCGCCATATCAAATCTGCGTCGCTCGCCATTTTCGAATTCCAACTCCAGGCTGTAGTCTGGATGGGCTTTGACTTTGACCACATCAAGCAACTCATTCATGACGTACTCCTACTGCAGCGGCGCAATCCGGAAGGGCTCTTCGCCATTTAGCACAAGTTCCCAATCCGCGAAGAGTTCATCGCGATGCAATTCGACCCAGGCTTCGACCAGCTTGAGCTGCTTGGGAGGAAAACTCCCGGCAAGCACTCGACCATCTTCAATCGCGATAGATGCCTTGAAATTCTGGTAGCGGACATGAAAATGCGGAAGGTGGTGACGGTCGTTATCTTCGTACATCAGGGCAACGATGATGCCGTAGAACATGCTGATGGTGGGCATGGGCAGCAAGGAGTTGGGCGAATACTATGGCGGAGATGGAGGGATTCGAACCCTCGATACCGGTTTTAGCCGGTATGCTCCCTTAGCAGGGGAGTGCCTTCGACCTCTCGGCCACATCTCCGTAAAAGAGGTGCTATTCTAACCGAGGAGGGCGTTTGGCGTCAAACCTTCGGAGCAAATCGAACGTCATGAAAATCGATCTCGAACTCGACGCGCGCGGGTTGCGCTGTCCCTTACCCATCCTGCGCACGAAAAAAGCACTTGCCACGCTGCACTCGGGGCAACGCCTGCGGGTGCTGACCACCGATCCCGGTTCGATGAAAGATTTCTCTGCCTTCGCGCGCCAAAGCGGCAACGTGCTGGAAGTGGCGCACGAAGTCGGGGAGGGGGAATACGAATTCGTGTTGGTGCGGCGCTAAGAATGGGCTATTCAGGTTCGAAGACGCGGAAGCAGGAGGAAACCTCATGCGTATAACCCTTGAATTAGACGAAGATACGGCCCGGCAGATTCAAGTGTTGACCGGTCGTGACCGAGCGCGGCGCAATGCGCTCATCCGTGAGGCGCTGTATGAGTGGCTCAGCCGCCAGGGGCGAGCGCAATGGCCTGAATCAGTGTTGCGCTTCGAGGGGGACGCCGACATGCCCCCGTTCGAACGCTCGCGAGAAGAGCTCATCGCTCCGCCGGAAGATCCCCTGACATGAATTATTTGCTCGATACCTGCACCGTATCCGATTTCGTCAAAGGCCAGCCGCAGGTACTCGCTCGGATGAAGGCGACCTCGCCGCGCCTGATCGCAGTATCCGTGATTACCCGCATGGAAGTCGATTACGGTCTGGCGATCAATCCCGAGCGAGGAAAGCGGCTTGCGCCCATACTCGAGGCGTTTTTTGCCTCGATCATTACGCTTGCTTTCACCCAAGATGCTGCGCGAGAGAGTGCGATGTTGCGTGCTGTCCTCAAGACACAGGGGCGTCCGATTGGAGCCTACGATGCACTCATCGCTGGTACGGCGCTTGCTCACGGGCTCATCGTCGTGACGTCGAACGTTGGCGAATTTGGGCGGGTCGTTGGCCTGCAAGTGGAAGATTGGCGTACAGGTTGAAATCGACCGCCCCCTCACCCCCGATTCCCACCTCACCCCCTCCCCAAATGCCGCTCGAGGCGCGCGAGCTGAGGTTCGAGCTGGGCGAGGGTGGCGCTGAAGCGTTCGATGCGCTCGCGCTCCTGGGCCACGACCTCAGCCGGGGCGCGCTCCACGAAACTGGGGTTTTCCAGTTTCTTCTTCGCCTTGGCGATTTCGGCGTGCAGGCGGGCGATCTCCTTGGCGAGTCGCTCATGCTCCTTGGCGGCGTCGATAGGCACGTCGAGCATGAGCTGTAGGGTTTCCACCGCCGCCACGGGCGCGAGCGCGTCTTCGGGCAAGCGCGCGAGCGTGCGCACTTCCGTGAGCCGCGCGAGCGCTTCCAGGTAGGGGACGAACCCGGCGATCGTCGCTGCGAGCGCCTCGTCGGACGGCTCGCCCAGCGCCACCGCCAGCGGCACGCGCTCGCCCGGGTTGAGCTTCATCTCGGCGCGCAAGCCCCGCACCGCCCGCGTGATTGCCTGGAAGAGCGCCATCTCGCGCTCGGCCGCTTCGTCGAGCTTTTCCGGCTCGGCGACGGGGTAGGGCGCCACCATGATCGAGTCGCTCACCTTGCGCCCGGCCACGGGGGCTACGTGCTGCCAGAGCTCCTCGGTGATGAAAGGAATCACCGGATGCAGCAGCCGCAGCACGGCTTCGAGCACGCGGATGAGCGTGCGGCGCGTGGCGTGGCGCACCGCCTCGTCTCCTTGCGCAAGACGCACCTTGGCAAGTTCCAGGTACCAGTCGCAGTATTCGTCCCAGACGAATTCGTAGAGCGCCTTGGCGTAGAGGTCGAAACGGTAGTCGCTGAGCTGGCGTTGCGCTTCGGCCTCCACCCGCTGTAGCCGCGAGACGATCCAGCGTTCGGCAAAACCAAGCGCTTCGGGCGCCGCAGGTGTATCGGGCAGGCGTTCGCCCACGTTCATGAGCACGAAACGCGTCGCATTCCACAGCTTGTTGCAGAAATTGCGGTAGCCCTCGCAGCGGCCGAGATCGAACTTGATGTCGCGCCCGGGGCTCGCGAGCGAGGCGAAGGTGAAGCGCAGGGCATCCGCGCCAAACGCCGGAATGCCGTTGGGGAACTCCTTGCGTGTGCGCTCGGCGATCGCCTCGGCCTGTTTCGGATTCATCAAGCCGGTGGTGCGCTTCTGGATGAGCGATTCGAGGTCGATGCCATCGATGAGGTCGATCGGATCGAGCACGTTCCCCTTGGATTTCGACATCTTCTGCCCTTCGGCATCGCGGATGAGGCCGTGGACATAGACGTGCTTGAACGGGATCTTGCCGGTGATGTGGGTGGTCATCATCACCATGCGCGCCACCCAGAAGAAAATGATGTCGAATCCGGTGACCAGCACCGAAGAGGGCAGGTAGAGGTCGAGCGCTGGGTTCGATTTGGCCGGATACTCGGGCGTCCAGTCGAGCGTGGAGAACGGCCACAAGGCCGAAGAAAACCACGTGTCGAGCACGTCGGGGTCGCGCGTGAGTTTGCCGGTGTACCCTTCGGCCGCGGCGAGCGCGCGCGCCTCGGCCTCATCGTGCGCCACCCAGAATCGGCGATGCTCGGCCGGATCTTCGTCGGCATACCATGCCGGGATCTGGTGCCCCCACCACAGCTGCCGCGAGATGCACCAATCCTGAATATTGACCAGCCACTGGCGATAGGTGTTCACCCAGTTCTCGGGGAAAAAGCGGATGCTGCCGTCCTCGACCACCTCGAGCGCCTTCTGCGCGAGCGATTTACCATCCGGCCCAGGCTTGGTGGTGGCGACGAACCACTGGTCGGTGAGCACGGGTTCGAGCACCACCCCGGTGCGCTCGCCGCGCGGCACCATCATCGTGTGCGGTTTCACCTCCACCAAAAGCCCCTGCGCCTGCAGCTCGGCCACGGCTTTTTCCCGGGCCACGAACCGGTCGAGTCCGCGGTAGGCGGGCGGGACGTTGTCGTTCAGGTGCGCATCCAGGCGGAAGATGTTGATCATCGGCAGCCCGTGGCGCTGGGCCACGGCGTAGTCGTTCGCGTCGTGCGCCGGCGTCACTTTCACGCAGCCGGTACCGAAACTCGGATCGACCGCCGGATCGGCGATGATGGGGATGCGACGGCCCACGAGCGGCAGGATCACCTCCTTGCCGATGAGCGCCTGATAGCGCGGATCTTCCGGATGGACCATTACCGCCACGTCGCCGAACAGCGTCTCCGGCCGCGTGGTGGCCACCACCACCCCGGCACGGCCGTCGATGGGGCCGTCGGCGAAGGGATACAGGATGGACCAGAGGAATCCTTCCTCCTCTTCCGCCGACACTTCCAGGTCGGAGACCGCCGTGCGCAGCTTGGGATCCCAGTTCACCAGACGTTTGCCGCGATAAATCAACCCCTCCCGATAAAGCCGCACGAACACCTCGAGCACCGTGCGCGACAAGCCCTCGTCCATGGTGAAACGCTCGCGCGTCCAGTCGGCCGAAGTGCCCAGCCGCCGCATCTGGCGCGTGATGGTGCCGCCCGAGTATTCCTTCCACTGCCACACGCGCTCAAGGAATTTCTCCCGCCCCAGGTCGTAGCGCGTGAGCCCCTCGCGCTCCAGCTGGCGCTCGACCACGATCTGGGTGGCGATCCCGGCGTGGTCGGTGCCCGGCTGCAGCAGCACGTTGTCACCGCTCATGCGCCGCCAGCGTACGAGCGTATCGATGATGGTCTGGTTGAAACCATGCCCCATGTGCAAGGTGCCGGTCACGTTGGGCGGCGGCATGAGGATGCAGTAAGCATTCTTGCGGCCAGGGTCGAAACCGGCGCGGAAGTAGCCGTGTTCTTCCCAGTAAGGGTACCAGCGGGATTCGATCGCCTTGGGTTCGAAGCTCTTGTCGAGGGTCATGGCGGAGTCTGGTCGTTTGCGAAAGCTAATAATTATAGCCAAGCGGGACGGACTGCGGCAGAGAGAAATCGCGCCAAACCAAGAGTAATAGTTTTTAAGCTCCACGGCTTGGCCCAGAGGGGCTGTGCACGGTGCCCTGATGAAGAGTTTTCGTCGATTCTACGCCGGTAGCATCGCAGCCGATGCCGGAACGCATCCTTGCTGCTTCTTCCGATGCCTACCGCCAGGCGCTCCTCTGCCTTACAGAGATTTGATGCGATTGCCCTGGGGGCAGAGCAAGTCCAATCATCCACGACAGGTCATGATGATATATAATGACAAAACCACCCATATGGGGATGGGCGGTTTCCACGGCAAGGAGAGTGCTATGAGGTACAGTAAAAAATTGCTTGCATCGATTTTGATGCTTGGCATGATTTCTACATCCTGGGCTCAGGGGGCAACGACAACAGAATCTGATTCTGCAGCTGAACCTAAAGCGGCGGAAAATGGCAAGGCTGCGTCAGGAGCTGGAGCAGGGCAGCTCAATGAAGCTGCAGTGATCGGCGTTGCCGCCGCCGTTGGCATTGCCGCGGCTGCTGCCGGTGGAGGCGGCGGGGGCGGTCATGGCTCGACCGGAACGACCGGAACGACCGGCTCGACAGGTACTAATCCCTAACTCATCAAGCAAGAAGGCGACGAAGCATGGCAGGTTCGAGGATGCAGCCGCAGTGGCAAAGGTTCGGGTTTTTTTGGCCGCTGTTGCTGGTCGGTTGGCTCGGCGGCTGTGCTTTGGCGCCTGGTCTGGTGATGGAGCCCGGCTCGGAAGAGCAGGGCGACGTGGCGTTCATCCCCATCACCGATCGTTTGGTATATGCCCTCTCCGAAGAAGAGAAGCGTAAGCCCTCGGTACCGCAAGAACTTCTCGAAGAAAACGGTCACCCCTATCGCATCGGCGTCAACGATTCCCTCATGGTCACCTTCTGGGGGGTGCCCGAGATGATGCCGAATCTGCCCACGGTGCAGGTCGGTGGGCAAGACATCTCCCAGCCGGTGGGTACCCAAGTCGTTCAAGCCGATGGCACCATCTTCGTGCCTTATGTCGGTGCAATTGCGGTAGCGGGGCTCACAGAAGGGGAAGCTCGCGACAAAATCACCGCGGCCCTCAAGCCCATTCTGCAAAGTCCGCAGGTCGATGTCTCCGTGGTCAAGTTCGACAGTCGCCATGTCACGATCACGGGGGCGCTGGCCAAACCAGGCAGAGTGGCGCTCACGCGCAAACCGCTCACCCTAGCCGAAGCATTCGGCGCTGCCGGCGGGCTCACCCCTCAAGCCGATGCCTCACGGGTTTCCCTCGTTCGAGGCGATCGGATCTACCAAATCGACCTCGATGCCCTGCAACCTTTGGCGGGCAGAGTCCTCCTGCGCGATGGCGATCGCGTCCATGTTCCCACCACCGAAGACAAGAAAATCTTCGTGATGGGCGAAGTGTCCAAGCCCACCGTGATCCGCTATGGGCGTAAATCCATCTCCTTGATGGAAGCCCTCGGGGAAGCCAACGGCGTGCGTCAGGATACGGCCAGCGGGCGGGAAATCTACGTGATTCGCGCCTTCGATTCCCACATGCAGACGGCCCGCGTGGTATATCGCCTCGAAGCGGCCTCGGCCTCGAAACTCGCCCTGGCGGGAAGCTTCCCTCTGGAGCCGCAAGACATCGTTTTTGTCGGCCCAGCCCAGATCACGCGTTGGAACCGCCTGGTCAGTTCATTCTTCCCCTCCCTCCTGTTCCTCACAACAGCTGACAATCTACAAAATTAACGATGAGGATGGGTATAGGAAGGGCCGTGATGCTCGCGACGGCGCTCTGCCTCGTCGGTTGCAGTTCCTCGCCTGAGGGAGACCCGGCGCTGGCCACGGTGCGCCAGCTCTTCTCCGGCCCGCCGGCCTATGCGCCCAAGCCGCTGCCCTACGATAGCCTCGTCCTGCGCCGCAGCGATGGGGCATTGTGGGCGCAGGCCGTCTTGGGGAGGGTGGAGCCGCAAACCGCCTCCCTCTACTGGTTCGTCGGCGGGCAGAGCGTGCGCACCAGCGCCGTGCGCCTCACCAAGGCCACCGACACCGCCTTCGACTTCATCCTTGAACCCGTTTCCCTCGAGCACTGGCGCTTCGATCCCATCCGCCAAGCTTGCCTCACCGGTCAAGCCCAGCATCGCGAAGACTGGTTGGATTACCCCGCCGAAGACCTCTGGTCGCTGCATCGCCTCAGCGACGTTGCGCCCCGAGCTTCGGCCGACGCCCCCATCGAAGAAACATTCTCGGTTCCTCTGCTGAAATGGCAAGGAACCAACCGCTACTGGCTGGATGCTGCCTGCCGGCCTCGCCGTGCGCTGGTGTGGCTGCATCCCAAGCAACCCGCGTGGGAACTGCGCTGGCTCAAGGCAGGAGAGCGGCCGTGAAAGCCAGGTGCGCCTTCGTGTTCTGGTGTGCGCTTGGCGTTTCGGTCAGCCTTCGGGCCGAAGGGCAAACTTCCGCGTCGCCCGCCTCCTGGCCGCCCCCGCCGGTGGCCGAAGTGCGGATCGAGGAAGAAATGCCGCTCTCTCGCGCCTTGCGCGAGCACAAGCAAGCCCATCCAGAATCCTTTCTGCCGGCCACGCGCTGGTGTCGCACCGTCGGGGAAACGCGCCACCGCCTAGCCAAAGCGGCGCTCCTCTACGCCTTGCGCCAAGCGCCCGAAGACTCCCCGCCACGCCGCGTCGCCCAGTGGCTCGAGGCGCTCCCCGTGTGCGAGCGCACCCCCCACTATCGCTGGGATGCCGAAGCGCTGGAAGTCCGCCCCTGGGAAGATCGCCTGCTCGCCGCAGGCGATCGGCTCGTCTTCTTCCCTCGGCCCCAAGGCATTTATTGGCTGGCGCCCGATGGCACCCTTCTTTTGGCTGAATTCACCCCGGGCAAAGTGCTTCAGGAATACGGCTGGATGGCGACCCCGCGCGCCCAAGCCGATCATGCCTGGCTGGTACGCCCCGATGGCGTGCGCCAGCGCGTGGGGGTGGCCGCGTGGAACGAGAACGAATCGCGCCCCCGCCTGATGCCGGGCACCCTCGTGCTGCCGGAATACGGCTGGTGGCAGGCCTCGCCCGTGCTGCCGCAGTTGGCGGCCTGGCTCAACGGTGAGGTGCGCTGGTGAAGCGAACGGCGTGGCTGAGCCCTTTTCTTTTCGGCATGATTCCCGCGCTCGCGGCCGAGCCCCAGGCCTGGATTTCGCGCAACGACTGGGGCGAACCGGGAATGCTGCAGATGCCCTCGGCGCGCTTCGACGAAGCCGGCCAATTCGCCGTCACGATGAGCCACGTCGACCCCTACCTGCGCTTGAGCGTGTTCGTTACCCCTTTGCCATGGATCGAAGGCGGGTTTCGCTACACCGACATTCGCAACCGCCCGTATGGCCCGAAAAATCTCTCCGGCAGCCAATCGTACAAAGACAAATCCATCGACCTGCGTGTGCGCCTGTGGGAAGAGAGCCGCTACCTGCCGCAAATCGCCGTGGGTTGGCGCGATCTCGGCGGTACCGGCCTTTTCAGCGGAGAATACCTCGCCGCCAGCAAGCGTTGGAGTACGCTCGATTTCACCGCCGGCCTGGGCTGGGGCTACGTCGGCGCACGAGGAGACTTCGACAATCCCCTAGGCTGGCTGAGCGACAAATTCAAAACCCGGCCGGGCGCGAATAAAATCTCCGGCGCCACGGACCAGTTCGGCTTCGACCAATGGTTCCGCGGTCCGGTAAGCCCCTTTTTTGGCGTCGTCTGGCAGCCTGGCGATGGACGCTTCGCCTTCAAAGCCGAATACGACGGCAACGACTACAAGCACGAACCCCTCAACAACCCGCAAAAGACTTCATCCCCCTTCAACCTAGGGCTGGAATACCGCTACTCGCCCGGCGTGCGCTTTTCCCTCGGCTGGGAGCGAGGCAACACGGCCATGGTGGGCATCCAGATATCGTTGAATCTGGCCGACGACTGGAAACAACCCAAGTTCGATCCCCCGCCGGTGCGCCGTACTCCCGAACAGCCGCTGCCGGCCCAAGTGCAGCAGGTAAACTGGCCCGAAGTAGTGAAGAAAGTCGAAGAATCGAGCGGCTTTGCGGTGCAGCGTGTTGCCCTTCGGCCCCATGGGGAAGTGGCGCTCTATGGTGAGCACATCCGCTATCGCGACACGCCCAAGGGAGACGTTCGCGCCGCGCAAGCCCTGGATGCCACGGTGAGCGAGGACGTGCGCTCCTTTGCGCTCGTTCAGGAACCCTTGAAGCTCGGCATGGTGGAATCGGGCGTGTCGCGGCAGAAAGTGCGGGACTACGTGGAAGGCCGCAGCGAAGCTCCCGACCTGCACCGAGGCTTCGACGTCACCGCACCGACGAAAGCACCCGAGCAGATCCTCTACGAAGAAGAACCCTCGCGCCTGGAGTATTGGATGGCGCCCGGTCTCATCCAGAACATCGGCGGTCCCGACTCATTCTACCTCTATAGCCTCACGGCCAACCTCGGGATTGATTACTGGCTCACCGACCGCTGGCGGCTCGGTTCGGTCATGGCGCTGCGCGTGCTCGACAATTTCGACAAGTTCCGCTACGACGGGCCCAGCGGCCTGCCGCGCGTGCGCACCGACATTCGCCGCTACCTCACCACCTCCAAGCTGATCCCCGACCGCCTCTACCTCTCGCGCGTCGACAAACTCGGCGAGGACATCTTCCAAGGCGTGTACTTCGGCTGGCTCGAGTACATGTATGCGGGAGCAGGCGGGCAATGGCTCTACCGCCCCATCGGTTCGGAATGGGCCGTGGGCGCCAACCTCAACTGGGTGAAGCAACGCGATTTCGGCGCCACGCTCGGTCTGCGCGACTACGACACGATCACCGGTCACGTCACGGGCTACTACCGCGAACCCCATACGGACATCCTCGCCAAGCTCAGCGTTGGGCGCTACCTCGCCAAGGACATCGGCGGCACGCTCGATCTCTCGCGCCGCTTCGCCTCCGGCGTGGAAGTGGGCGTGTGGGCCACGATCACCGATGCCAGCACCAAAGCCTTTGGCGAGGGTAGTTTCGACAAAGGCTTCTACCTCACCCTGCCGTTCGACGGATTCTTCACCAAATCCTCTCGCCGCAGCACCACCCTGGTGTGGACGCCGCTCACGCGCGACGGCGGCCAGCGCCTCTCGCTGCCGCTCGATCTCTACTCCATTTCGGATGGCCGAGATATGCAGTGGTATCATCAAAGATTCAAGGAGATCGATCGATGAGCCTGCCGTTTCATTCCCTTCTTACCGTCTGCACGGGCAACATCTGCCGTTCACCGGCGGCCGAAGCCCTGCTACGCGCTCGCCTGCCGCAGACGTTTCGCGTTGGCTCGGCCGGGCTCGGCGCCTTGGTCGGCCAATCCATGGACGAGACCACGCGCCGCGTGATGCAGCGACGCACCGGCGTCGATCATCCCGATCACCGGGCGCAGCAGCTTGTCGAGCCCATCCTGCGCGCGTTCGAGCTCATTCTCGTGGCCGAAGCGGCGCAGCGCGACGAAATCCTCGGGCGCTGGCCCTTCGTGCGCGGCCGGGTATTTCTGATCACGCAATGGACCGACCGCAGCGACGTCATCGACCCCTACCGCCAGCCCGAAGAAATTCATGAGCAATGCTTGATACAAGTCGAAACCGCGGTAGAATCTTGGGCCAGCCGACTGGGCGTGAAGTGAATGAGCGTAATGAATCAGCAAGTACTCCCCGAAGCGGCGCTTCCCCAGCCTCCGTATCAAGAAAACGACGAAATCGACCTGCGCGAACTCTTCGCCGCGCTCGCGGCCCGTAAATGGACGATTTTCTCGCTCACTGCCCTGGTGCTCCTGCTGAGCGCGGCATATGCCATTTTTGCCACGCCGATCTATTCCTCGGATGCCCTGGTGCAGGTGGAAAAGAAAAAGCCGAGCCTTCCCCTCTTCGACCAGCTCGCCGCCATGGATCCGTCGGGAGCATTCGACACTGGAGCCGAGGCCGAGATCGAGATCATCAAATCCCGTTTCGTGCTCGGCAAAGTGGTGGATTCCCTGGGGCTCGACATTCAGGTCCAGCCAAAAACTTTCCCCCTCATCGGGCGCTATGTCTTTCGCACATACCGGCCGGAAGCAGACGAGCCCCCGGTGCGGGATCCGTGGCTGAGCAGCCGATGGGCCTGGGGCGGCGAAAAAGCCCAGCTCTCGCTGCTCAACGTTCCGGACGATTGGGTGGATCAAAATCTGCTCCTGCGTAAGACCGGAGCGGACAGCTTCGAGCTGCTCGCCGACGACGAACCCGTGATCCAGGGCAGAGTAGGCGAATTCATCCAGCAAGGGCCCTGGGCGATCAAAGTCGAACAACTCCTGGGCCACGACGGGGTGCGCTTCGCGGTGTCCAAGCTCAGCCCCTACCAGGCCATCTCCAACCTGCTCGATCAGCTCACCGTCAAAGAGCGCGGCAAGAAAACGGGCGTGATCGAACTCTCCTACCTGGATCCCGACGCGGCCCGCGCTCGAGCCATCCTCAATGAGATCACCCAGGTCTATTACGATCAAAACGTGCGGCGTCTGTCCCAGGAGGCGGCCAACAGCATCGCCTTCATCAAAACCCGGCTGCCGGAACTGCGCCGCCAGCTTACCGAAGCCGAAGTGGCCCTCAACCGTTTTCGTCAGCAGCAAGGCACGGTCGCGATCGACGAAGAAACCAAGGCCGTGATCGAGCGGCTCACCGAGGTGGAAAGAAAGCTCCAGGACATCGGCCTCAAAGAAGCCGAATTCTCTAAGCGATTCCGTACGGATTACCCCATCTATCGAGCGCTCATCGAACAAAAGGACAAACTGCAGGCCGAGCGGGCCGCGATCGAGAAGCAGATCAAGAAATTCCCCGACCGCCAGCAGGAGCTCATCCGCCTCACGCGCGACGTCCAAATCGCCAACGACGTCTATACCCAGCTGCTCGCCAAGCAGCAGGAACTCGAAGTGGTTCAGGCGAGCACCGTAGGCACCGTACGCATCCTCGATCAAGCCATCACCAATCCGAAGCCGGTGAAGCCGAAAAAACCCCTGATCGTGGCCATCGGCGGCATGCTGGGGCTCATGCTGGGGGTGGGCGTCGTGCTCGTGCAACGCATGCTGCGCCAGGAAATCCACAACGTCGCCCAGCTGGAAGAAACCACCGGGCGCCCCGTCTATGCCACCATCCCCGAAGTGCCCGCGCTCGTCAAGCAGATGCGCCGCAGCCGCAGCAAAGAAGAAAAACTGCCGCTCCTCACCGAGGTGGTGGCAAACGACGACCCCGCGCTCGAATCTTTCCGCTCTCTGCGCACGGCGGTACATTTCGCCCTGCTCGACGACGCACGCCCCGTGCTGGCGGTCACGGGTCCAGCGCCGGGGGTGGGAAAATCCTTCGTCTCCGTACATTTGGGCTTGGTGGCCGCGCAGGGCGAAGCCAAGGTGCTTCTCATCGACGCCGACATGCGCAAGGGCCATATCGAGCGCTATTTCGGCCTCTCGCGCTCGCCCGGCCTTTCGGAAGTGCTCGCCGGCGATCTCCCCTGGCGCGATGCCCTGCATCGCCTCGGCCCCAACGACCTGCACCTCCTCACCGCCGGGCGCTATCCGCCCAACCCGGCCGAGCTGCTGATGCACCCCCGCTTCCAGGCGCTCCTCGACGAAGCCCGCGAGACGTTCGACCTGGTGATCGTCGACACCCCGCCGGTGCTCGCCGTTACCGACGCCGTCATCATCACGCACCTTGCCGGCGCAACGCTCCTCGTCTGCCGCGCCGGGGTCACGGAATACGGCGAAGCCACCGCCGCACTCGCGCGCCTTGCCCAGAATGGCGTCAATGTGAAAGGTCTGATCGTCAACGCGCTCGACACCCGTAGCCGCTACGGTTACCGCTATGGCAACCGGTATTACTACAGCGCAAGCCGGTATCGCTATCAGGCGTCGGCGTGAGAAAGGAAAAACATCCGTGAACTTTGCAGATTCCATCGCCCTCATCGGCCTCGGCTACGTCGGCCTGCCGCTGGCCGTCGAATTCGGCAAGCGCCGCCCCGTGATCGGCTACGACCTCAAGCGCAGCCGCATCGAAGAACTGCGCCGCGGGCTCGACCGTACGCGCGAAGTCTCCGCCGAAGAACTCGCCGCCGCCCGTCACCTCCGCTTCACCGACGACCCGGCGGAGCTCGCGCGCTGCACCGTCTTCATCGTCACGGTGCCCACGCCCATCGACCGGCACAAGCGTCCCGATCTCACCGCGCTGCTCGCGGCCAGTGAAACGGTGGGCAAAGCGCTCAAGCCGGGCGATCTCGTCATCTATGAATCCACCGTCTATCCCGGCTGCACCGAAGAAGACTGCGTGCCGGTGTTGGAGCGCGCCTCCGGCCTCGTCTTCAACCGCGACTTCACCGTCGGCTACAGCCCCGAGCGCATCAACCCCGGCGACCCCGAGCACCGCCTTCCCACCATCAAGAAAGTCACCTCCGGCTCCACGCCCGAAGCCGCCGAACGGGTCGACGCCCTCTACCGCGAAATCATCACCGCCGGCACCCACCAAGCCCCCAGCATTCGCGTGGCCGAAGCCGCCAAGGTGATCGAAAACACCCAGCGCGACGTCAACATCGCGCTGATCAACGAACTCGCCATCCTCTTCAACCGGCTCGGCATCGACACCCAGGCCGTGCTCGAGGCAGCCGGCACCAAGTGGAACTTCCTGCCGTTTCGCCCCGGTCTGGTCGGTGGACACTGCATCGGCGTCGACCCCTACTACCTCACGCACAAGGCGCAGGAAGTCGGACACCACCCCGAGATCATCCTCGCCGGGCGCCGGCTCAACGACGCCATGGGCGCCTACGTCGCCGGGCGCGTGGTCAAGCTCCTCATCAAGCGCCGCCGCCCCGTCGAAGGCGCCCGCGCCCTCATCCTCGGGCTCACCTTCAAGGAAAACTGCCCCGACCTGAGAAACACTCGCGTGATCGACCTCATCGCCGAGCTCCAAGACTACGGCATGCAGGTCGACGTGCACGACCCCTGGGCCGACCCGGAAGAGGCGTGGCAAGAATACGGCCTCGAACTCACCCAGAAACCCCGGCTCGGCAGCTACGATGCTATCGTGCTCGCCGTGGCGCACCGGCAATACCGCGAGATGGGAGCAGGGGCGATAAGGGCATGGCTGCAAGAGGATGGGGTGCTCTACGATGTGAAGCACGTGCTTCCTCCTGAATCCGTTGATGGAAGGTTGTGACCATGCGTGTTTTCATTACCGGCACCGCCGGATTCATCGGTTTCCATCTTGCGCGGCTGCTGCTGGAGGAAGGCCATGTCGTCCATGGCTACGATGGCCTCACCGACTACTACGACGTCAATCTCAAGCGCCGGCGCCATGCCATCCTGAGCGAATATCCCGGTTTCACGGCCACCGAGGCGATGCTGGAAGATGCTCCCGCGCTCGAATCCGCCGTGCGTGCCGCGCAGCCCGAGGTCATCGTCCACCTCGCGGCACAAGCCGGCGTGCGCTACAGCCTGGAAAACCCCCGCGCCTATATCGACGCCAACCTTGTAGGCACCGCCAACCTGTTGGAAATTGCCAGGGCCCTTCAGCCTCGCCATTTGCTCATGGCCTCCACGAGCAGCGTATATGGCGCGAACACCGACATGCCTTTTGTAGAGAGCCAAAAAACCGACACGCCTCTCACCCTCTACGCGGCTACTAAAAAAGCCAACGAGGCCATGGCGCACGCCTACGCCCACATCCACGGCGTGCCTACCACGATGTTCCGCTTCTTCACCGTCTACGGCCCCTGGGGGCGACCGGACATGGCGCTCTTCAAATTCACCAAGGGCATTCTCGAAGGCACGCCCATCGACATCTACAACCACGGCGACATGTACCGGGACTTCACCTACGTGGCGGACCTCGTGCGCGCCATCCGGCTGCTGATCGACGTGCCCCCACCGCCGCTGGATCAACGCGATCAACCCATCGAAGGTGACACCCTCAGCCCCGCCGCGCCGTGGCGTGTGGTCAACATCGGCAACTCCAACCAGGTGCGTCTGCTCGACTTCATCGAAGCCATCGAAGCGGAGCTGGGCAAAAAAGCCATCCGCAACTACCTGCCCATGCAAACCGGCGACGTACCCGCCACCTGGGCCGATTGCACGCTGTTGTTGCGGCTGACCGGTTACCGGCCCCAGACGCCAGTGCACGAAGGTGTCATCAAGTTCGTGCAATGGTATCTTGAGTACTTTGGTGTGGAACGCAACAGGTCATGATTCTCGTCACCGGCGGTGCCGGCTTCATCGGCAGCAATTTCGTTCTCGACTGGCTGGCGCACAGCGACGAGCCCGTCGTCACCCTGGACAAGCTCACCTACGCCGGCAACCGCGACAACCTGGCCGCGCTGGACGGTGACGCGCGCCACATCTTCGTGCAGGGCGACATCGGCGACCGCGCCCTGATCGAGCGGCTGCTGGCCGAACACCACCCACGCGCCGTGCTGCACTTCGCGGCCGAGAGCCACGTCGACCGCTCCATCCACGGTCCGGAGGACTTCATCCAGACCAACGTGGTGGGCACCTTCCGCCTGTTGGAGGCCGTGCGCGCCCACTGGAGCGCGTTGCCCCAGGCCGAGAAGTCCGCCTTTCGCTTCCTGCACGTCAGCACCGACGAGGTCTATGGCACCCTGGGCCCCGGCGATCCGCCCTTCGCCGAGACCCATCCGTACCAGCCCAACAGCCCATACTCCGCCAGCAAGGCCGCCAGCGATCACCTGGTGCGCGCCTGGCATCACACCTACGGCCTGCCGGTGCTCACCACCAACTGCTCCAACAACTACGGCCCCTACCAGTTCCCGGAAAAACTCATCCCGCTCATGATCGTCAACGCCCTGGCGGGCAAACCCCTGCCCGTCTATGGCGACGGGCAGCAAGTTCGCGACTGGCTCTACGTGCTCGACCACTGCAGCGCCATTCGCCGCGTGCTCGCCGCAGGCCGCGTGGGCCAGACCTACAACATCGGCGGCTGGAACGAAAAGCCCAACCTCGAGATCGTGCACGCCATCTGCGCGCTGCTGGACGAACTGCGCCCGCGCGCCGACGGGCGATCCTACCGCGAGCAGATCACCCACGTGCCCGACCGCCCTGGCCACGACCGCCGCTACGCCATCGATGCGCGCAAGATCGAGCGCGAACTCGGCTGGCGCCCGGCCGAGACCTTCGAGACCGGCATCCGCCAGACCGTGCAGCGGTACCTGGACCACCCGGACTGGGTGCAGCGCGTGCAAAGCGGCGCCTATCGGGAGTGGGTGGCGCGGCAGTGTGGTGCGTAATCGAAAAGAACAGACCAGGGAGAATCCATGAACCCAAACCCGCCGCATCCCCGCCGCAAGGGCATCATCCTCGCTGGTGGCGCTGGCACGCGGCTGCATCCGGCAACGCTTGCCATCAGCAAACAACTGCTGCCCGTGTACGACAAACCCATGATCTACTACCCGCTGAGCACGCTCATGCTCGCGGGCATCCGCGAGGTGCTCGTCATCAGCACCCCGCACGACACACCGCGTTTTGCCGAACTGCTGGGCGACGGCAGTCAGTGGGGCATGCAGCTGCACTATGCCGTGCAACCCAGCCCCGACGGGCTCGCGCAGGCGTTTTTGATCGGGGAAGCCTTCATCGGCAACAGCCCATCGGCACTCGTGCTCGGCGACAACATCTTCTACGGCCAAGACTTTCCTGAACTGCTCGCGCACGCAGCGCAGCGCAGCCAGGGCGCCACCGTCTTCGCGTACCACGTGCAAGATCCCGAGCGTTACGGCGTCGTCTCCTTCGATGCCCAAGGCCGCGCCATCAGCATCGAAGAAAAGCCCAAGGCGCCAAAGTCCAACTACGCCGTTACCGGCCTCTACTTCTACGACGCCCAAGTGGTGGACATCGCGCGCGCCGTGCGTCCCAGCTCCCGTGGCGAGCTGGAGATCACCTCTGTCAACCAAGTTTATCTTGAGCGCGGCCAGCTCAACGTGCAAATCATGGGCCGCGGCTACGCCTGGCTGGACACCGGCACGCATGACAGTCTGCTGGATGCCGGTCAGTTCATCGCCACGCTCGAACGCCGCCAGGGCCTCAAAATCGCCTGCCCTGAAGAAATCGCCTGGCGTCAAGGCTGGATAGACACCGCGCAGCTCCACCGTCAAGCCATGGCGCTGGCCAAAACCGGCTATGGCCAATACCTGCTGCGTTTCATCGAAGAATTTGCAAGGTAATCCCATTATGACCACCCCATCCGCCACCCCGCAAGTCATTTACGTCACCCAACCCCACCTGCCGCCACTCGAAGACTTTATCCCTTACCTGCAGCAAATCTGGGCCAACAAAATTCTCACCAACGGTGGTCCCTTTCACCAACAGCTCGAAAAAGAACTCTGTGACTACCTTGGCGTGAAGCACATCAGCTTGTTCGCTAATGGCACCCTAGCCTTGGTCACCGCCCTGCAAGCCTTGCGCATCACCGGCGAAGTCATCACCACTCCGTATTCTTTCGTCGCCACCGCGCACGCACTGTTGTGGAACGGCATCAAACCCGTGTTCGTCGATATCGACCCGGACACATTCAACCTTGATCCAACTAAGATTGAAGCCGCCATCACGCCGCACACCACCGCCATCCTGCCCGTGCATTGCTATGGGCATCCCTGCGACGTGGCTGCCATTCAGCGAATTGCCGATATTTACAATCTCAAGGTTATCTACGACGCTGCTCATGCTTTCGGCGTGCAAGACGCGGGCGGCAGCATCCTGCGTCATGGCGATCTCTCGGTGCTAAGTTTCCACGCCACCAAGGTCTTCAACACCTTCGAGGGCGGTGCCATCGTCAGCCCCGACGCCAAGACCAAGCAGCGTATCGATCACCTCAAGAATTTCGGTTTCGTCGATGAAGTTACCGTCGTCGCGCCCGGCATCAACGGCAAGATGAGCGAGATCAACGCCGCTTTCGGTCTGCTGCAACTCAAGCATATCGATGCTGCCATCGACGCACGCCGGCGCATCGACGCACGTTACCGCGAAGCCCTGCAGCACGTACCCGGCATCCGCTGCTTGCCCGACGCAGGGGAAAAAGTTGGAAACTACGCCTATTTTCCCATCCTCGTCGAACCGGACTATCCACTGAGCCGCGACGCGCTCTATGAACGACTCAAAGAGCATGGCATCTACGCTCGGCGCTACTTCTACCCGCTGATCTCGGATTTTCCCATGTACCGCGGCCTGCCCTCGGCCGCACGCAGCAATCTGCCCGTGGCTGCGGCCATGGCAGACAAGGTGCTGTGTTTGCCGATCTATCCCGCGCTACAACCGTCCGACCAACAGCGCGTCATTGATCTTGTCCGAGGTGCCTGAATCATGCCCATGTTGAGCCGTGATGCCATTGACGCGATGGGATTTGCTGCCGTGGGAGAAAACGTTCAGATTTCCGATCGAGCGTCATTTTACGGCATCAGCCGCATCACTTTGGGAAACCATGTCCGGATCGACGACTTTTGTGTACTGGCGGCTGGAGACGGGGGAATCATCATTGGCAATTATGTGCATATCGCGGTTTTTTCTTCCCTGATTGGCAAAGGGAGAATAACCCTTTCGGATTTTAGTGGTCTCTCGTCTAAAGTATCAATCTATTCAAGCAGTGATGACTATTCAGGCGCAGCCTTGACCAATCCAACGGTTCCCACTGAATATACCGGCGTAACTCATGCCGACGTTTGGCTTGGCCGACATGTGATCATCGGTAGTGGCAGCGTCGTTTTACCCGGTGTGACGCTCGAAGAGGGCGTAGCCGTTGGCGCCCTTAGCCTCGTCAATCGCGATTGCAAGGCATTCGGCATTTATGCGGGAAATCCGGCACGCAGAATCAAGGATCGCAAGCGCGATCTATTGGAGGTTGAGAAGCGCTTTTTACAATCTCTGGTCCAATGACCCTCAAAACCAACATCCTTGCCACCTACGCCAGCCAGATCTACGTCACACTGGTGGGCATTGTCGTGGTGCCGTTGTATCTGCGCTACATGGGGGCAGAGGCGTATGGTTTGGTGGGGTTTTTTGCCATGCTGCAGGCGTGGTTCAACCTGCTGGATTTGGGACTCACGCCCACTGTGGCGCGCGAGACGGCGCGTTTTCGGGGTGGGGCACTCGATGCCGTAGGATATCGCCAATTCGTGCGCGCGCTACAAGGCATTTTTTTGGTGGTGGCGGTGGTAGGCGGGGCGGTGTTGTGTGCATGTGCGCCGCTCATCGGCGCCAACTGGCTCCGTGCCGAGCATCTACCCACTGCACAAGTCAACTTGGCGCTCCAGCTCATGGGGCTGGCCGTGGCGTTGCGCTGGATGTGCGGCCTGTATCGCGGCGTGGTCAGCGGCTCCGAGCGGCTGGTATGGCTCAGCGCCTTCAATGCCGCCATTGCCACGCTGCGCTTTGTGTGCGTGCTTCCATTGCTGATGTATGTAAGCGCCACGCCTGAGGCATTTTTTGGCTACCAGCTCGGCGTGGCCGTGCTGGAACTTGGTGGGCTCATGCTGCTGGCGCACCGGCTGCTGCCGCCGCTGCCCGCGGGTCAGCGCCTTGCGTGGCAATGGGCGCCGCTCAAGCCCATGCTCAAATTCTCGTTGACCATAGCCTTTACCTCGTCGGTGTGGGTGCTGGTCACGCAGACCGACAAGCTGCTGCTCTCCAAAATTTTGCCGTTGGCCGACTATGGTTACTTTACCGTCGCCGTGCTGGTGGCCAGTGGCATCTCCATTCTAGGTGGCCCCATCAGCAGCGCTATTTTGCCGCGTATGTCACGCCTTCAGGCGGAGGGCAAAGAAGCAGAACTGATCGCCCTATACCGCCAAGCTACGCGAATGGTAGCTGTGGTGACCGCGCCGGCGGCGCTGGTGTTGGCTTGTTTCCCTGCGCAAGTGCTATGGGCTTGGACGGGCAACGCCGAATTGATGACCAAATCCGCCCCCGTGCTCACGCTGTATGCGGTAGGCTACGGCATTCTGGCCGTGAGCGCGTTTCCGTACTATCTGCAATACGCCAAAGGCAACCTGCGCCTGCACCTCATAGGTAACATCGGCTTTGTAGGCTTGCTCATCCCCTCTGTGGTATGGGCCGCGATGCACCATGGCATGACGGGCGCGGGTTGGGCATGGCTCGTTTCCAATGCGATATATTTATTCTTGTGGACGCCACTGGTGCACCGCCAATTCGCTCCAGGCATGCATGCCAGATGGCTGTTGCATGATATTTTTCAACCCGTCGCCCCAGCACTTTTGTGTACAATTGCCGCGCTGCTGTGCATGCACTGGACAGACAACCGCATTCTTTTAATTGCAGAGCTGATGACTGCGGGGATGGTGCTGTTGCTATTGTGTTATGCCTTTGCGGGGCGGGTAAGGTTTGGGAGAAAAGCCAATGAATTCGCAGGTTGAGAAAAAAATAGAAGACACGAGCAGAATGGAAAGAAGACCAAAAGTCTCCGTTTGCGTGGTTACGTATAACCAGGAGAAATACATTGGGCAATGTCTGCAAAGCCTTGTGGATCAGAAAACGAATTTTGACTTTGAGATTATCGTAGGGGATGATTGTTCCACGGATGGAACGCGAGAGATTGTGCGCCAATTTCAAGAAAAGTATCCTAATATAGTTAAACCAATTTTCCATGAGAAAAATTTAGGTCCTTGCAGGAATGTCATTGCTGTTTATACAGCGGCATCGGCTGATTATATATGCCATATGGATGGAGATGATTACGCTTTGCCAGGCAAATTACAGGCCCAGGTCGATGTTCTGGATAATAACAGTGACTGTGTAGTTGTATGGCATCGGATGAAAATATTGGATGAAAAATCATCAATTTTTTATGATGATCTAATAGATTTAGAAAAAATAGGGAAACATGTTTTTACGCAGCGAGATCTTATGATGCTGGGGAGTATAGCCTGTCATAGTTCAAAGTGTTTCCGAAAAAATACGCTGCCTAAATATTATCCGTCGCAGGATTTTATGGATTTTTTTCTCAATGTGGTAAACTTATCGCATGGAACTGGTGTATATCTGAATGATGTTTTGGGTGTATATCGTTCTGGAGTCGGATTAACGCAGAGTCCGAAGATCAAGGAAACATTCCTGAGAAATCTCAGGATGCTTCTGAAGGAATATCCAGAGAATTCGAGTGACCTTGGGGTGCTTTTTTTGAAAACAGCCTTAATAAATATAAAAAACAATCAAGATGTCGCATTGGGTTTAAAGTTGCTTTTGGAGTTTTTTCGTCCGTCTGTGGTGATGAATTTTTTAAGGACTTATAGATATATCAAATTTTTTAGATCGCCTATTTAAATGAAATTATCAATAATTACTCCGACCTATAACCGAAAAAGCTTGATTGCTCGTTCGCTGGATTCTTCCCTAAATTTTGTATCTGAAGGCCATGCGTATGAAGTTATAGTAGTGGATGATGCATCGACGGATGGAACTGTCGAATATTTGCAAGAGAAGTATGCTAAAGAAATTGTATCTGGAACTTTAAAAATTATTAAACTAAAAGAAAATCATGGTGTTACTGGAGCGAAGAACATCGGAGCTTTTGCTGCGCGTGGTGATTGGCTGGTCTTTATGGATTCTGATGATTTTTTCTTGCAAAATGCAGGTCAAATAATTCAAGATGAGTTAAAACGCCTCGCAGAGTTCGACATGATATTTTTTAGATGCATAGATGAGATCTCTGGTGTCTTAATAGGTAGCGCAAGTGCGGAGTGCAGTATAGATTTCAGATATATTTTGAACAAAGGCACACCCGGAGAATGCTTGCCAGTAGTAAAAAGAACAACATTCCTTCGGCACATCTATAACGAGGAATTGCGTGGCTGCGAGTCATTGTCTTATATAAAAATATTGCATTCAGGGGGGCGAGCCTATGTTTCAAAAGAGGCTGTGCGAGTGTATAGAAGCAAGGGAGATGATAGGCTGAGTAGCAGATCCAATATATTAAAAAGGGCAGATAAAATGCTTAAATACAATACTGCCTTATTGAGGTATATTGGCAGTATGACGCCGAAGGTTGCCGCAAAAATAACCATCAAGGCCATAGCGTATGGGGTTATTTCTGTTTTTGCGCGAAATTTTAATATTTTGCAGGATCGAAAGTAATTTCAAATTTATGAAATTTTCTCAAAAAAAGGCTGCAAATTATTTTGCGCAGATTTTTTTGTGCCTTGTTTTTTTTGCTATATTTTTCGATTGGGGATCAAGCACCTATGGCGGCGACTTACAAAATTACCACGAAAAGTATATAGGAAAAGAGATATTCGGTCTTGCCTCATTTGGATATTATTTTCTGTCTTATTTATTCTCGGTGCTCGGAATACCGTTTGTGCTGTTTAGATTTTTTCTTTTTTTTATGCTCTACTTTTCATTAATGCGTTTTTCTTTAAAAATAACTCAAAAAAAAATTCTGATTTTATTGTTTGTATTGGGTATATTTTTTTTCCCACCGTACCAAAGCTTGTCTGATTTTATTTTAAGACAAGGGCTTGGTTTTAGTTATCTATTTTTAACCAATTTCTTTTATTTTAATGAAAAGCAGGATTTTCGCGATAAGATTATTAACATCATTGTTGCATCTTTATTTCATCCTACTTTTTTATTTTATTTTTTTCCTTTACTTGCGTTAAAAATTTTCCGCGCCTTAGTCCCAACGCTAGCCATCTATGTGATTTTTGTTATTTTTTATGTGCTTGATTTCGGCTACTACACAAGTGATCTTTTTAGGACTTTTATATATCTTGATATCATAACAAGTTTCGATCCTTTGGTGAGCGCAGAGGATTATGTGGTTGGGTTTAAGTTTTATTTTTTATTAGCATCATTGTTGCCTTTAATTGTTTATTTGGCTGGATATTTGTTTGGATTAGTATTCAAAGAATTTGAAGTTGAATTGTTCAGATTTTATTGTTTTGCCAATGGTTTGGGGTTTTTGTTTTCAGGATACCCGTATTATGATAGGGTAATGCTTTTTTCTTGGGTTTTGATTCCTTTTTTTGCGATTTCTTTTTTGAGTAAATTTTCATTCGGGAGGCGACTTCATCATTAAAACGTTTGAACAATTATGCTGATCATCCTCCACCTCATCACTAAC
>NZ_AUDR01000013.1 GCF_000425565.1 Tepidiphilus margaritifer DSM 15129 | reverse complement strand
CCACCCGCGCCGCCTCCTGGCGTTGCCGCGCTAGCTCGGCCTCGGCCTTGGCGCGTTCCGCTTCCCGCCGCCTGGCGCGTTCCTCGCGTTCGGCCGGCGATAGCTCGGCGTCTGGCCGCCCGACAAAGCAGGTTGCTTGCTCGCCGCTCTTCCAGTTGTGCGCGATGACGCCTTGGCCGTCGGCGAACACCTTGACCGAACCGTCGTCCCGCCCCTTCCTCCCGGCGCCGGTCACGTCGCAGCGCACCCATTCGCCGGGGCGGCAGGGGCTTTTCGGTTCGTCGAGTCCGACGGCCGCGCAGGCCTCGGCGATGGCGTCTTGAAGATCGCGGATCGTGCGCGGGGCCGCTGGGGTGGCGCGTGCAGTCGGCAAAGGGGGCAGCGCTACCATGCCGCGCCTCCTGCCCGGCGAGCTTGCCCGGCGCCCGTGCTAGAATTGAAGCTCGTGCGTTCGAGCTTGTCGGCCGTCTCGGGAGCTCCACCCGGGGCGGCCTCGATTTTTTCACTCATGGCGCGCCCCTTATGCCGATTCAATCAGGGCGCGAATGTCTTCGACTCGCCAGACGGTAACACGCGGCCCAAGCTTTACCGGCTTGGGAAAGCGCCCGGTTTTGACGCCGTGCCACCAGCATGTTTTCTTGACGGGGATGATGGGGGGCAGGCCTTTCTTCGGGTCGCCGATGATTTGCGACAGGCGAAGAAAGCCGGTTTCGGGTAGTTGGTTCATTGCATCCGTCCTTATTCAAGTTGAGACGGGTGCATCCTAATTTTTCCGTTAAAACGGATCACCGTAGTTGCGGAAGCCGGTGCCGCAGTTGCGGTAATGGATCAGGTCGCGGTCAGGCTTCGCTTTGCCGCTGCAAACTTTTCTTCGAGTGTTCGCGCCGATATTCCAGGCTTGCCTTCATAGTGTCCGAGTAACGCGGCAATGATCGCGGCTTGGTTGTCGTAAATGGATTGCGGCTTGCCCGCTGGCGACTTCCCAAGCATCAGCGCCAGCATTGCCCCGATGATGTTCAGATAGGTTGTCTCGGCTCTCTCGCCGGGGATATTCATCCTTTCCACCATCGCCCGCAGTGAATCGCGCTCGCCGCGCAGGGCATCCATTTCGCGGATGGTGTCCGCCGCCCAAGCCTTCGCCCTTTCCAGTTCCGCCCGCGCTGCATCTCGATCAGCCTGCAAGGCTCGGAAAGCATCGGCGTTGATCGCCGCATGGGTCTTGCGCTCGATTTCGTCGAACAGGAATTCGGGCTTGTCTGCCGGGTGCTCTTTGGCAATCCACGCCCTCAAGTGCTCCCGCGATACATGCCGGCGTTCTGGCGCGATATGTTCATTGGTCACCTTCCCGTTTTCACGCGATGCTGGCAGTGCTCCTCTTTCAATGGCATCGTGAATGATCCTGCATCGCACCTCGAAACACGGAATGAACGGGTGAGTGAATACCCCGCGAATGTAGGGGTGCGGGGTTATTCGATTTAGTTCCTCTTGCACCTCGTCGGGCGGAACCCCGCACCAAAGCATTGCCGCCACTGGCACAGGGTAATAGGCTTGATATGCATTTAGGTGCTGACAGTCGTTTTTGTTGTACCAAGATTTCATGGCGTCCCTTCCGCTCCATGCCCTTGATTGGATGCCGCACCAGCCGGGCAAGGGATTCCCGGTTTTCGCCCCGTCGGGCTAGGCGCGGCAAACCGTCATGCCGCCGCTTGCTTGATCGGCGTCACCTTGTCACCGCCCTTTGCCATTTCGTCGATCAGGTCTGCCCATTGCTGCATCATGGCGCGCCGCTCTTCCAGATATTCCGCTTGGTTGTAGCTGGCTCTTACCTTGTTGCGCTCGGCATGGGCTAGCTGGCGTTCGATCACGTCAGGCCGAAAGCCGATTTCATTCAGGATGGTTGAAGCCGTCGCCCGGAATCCATGCGCGGAAAAGCCGATGCTGTCTTTGCCGTTGAAGCCCATGCGTTCCAGCGCCCGGTTCAGTGTCGTTGACGTCATGCAGGTTTTCGGGTTGCGGTAGTTGGGGAACAACATCCCGCGCCCGCCGGTGTAGGTGTGCAGTTCGCGCAGCAATTCCACGGCTTGCCGAGATAGTGGAACAATGTGCGGCTCCCGCATCTTCATCCGCTCAGCGGGGATGCGCCATTCCGCCCGGTCAAGGTCGATTTCCGCCCACCGCGCCCCGCGCAGTTCCACAGTGCGAACGAATGTCAGCAGCATCAGACGCAAGGCGATAACCGTAGTCCGATACCCGGCATAGCCTTCAAGGGCTTTGATGAATGCCCTTATCTGGTCGCGGGTCAACGGCTTGCGATGCTCGATCTTCGGTCGGTGAATCGCGCCCTTCAGTGCCGCCGCCGGATCAGCATCCGCCCGCAGGGTTGCCACGGCATAGCGGAATACCGCCGACGCCCATTGCCGCACCTGCAGGGCTACGCTTTCAGCGCCACGCCCCTCGATTGCCTTGACGATTTCCAGCAGTTGCGCCGCTGTCACGTTCCGAATGGGATGCTTGCCGATCTTGGGGAAGACATCGGCTTCCATGAAACGCTCAACCTGCCGAAGATAGTAGGGCGTCCATGTCGGCTTTTTCTTGGCTATCCACTCCCGCGCCACGGCCTCGAAAGTGTTGGCGCTTTCAGCATGGATTGCCAGCCGATCGGCTTGTCTCTGGTGCGCCGGGTGAATGCCTTGCTTCACCAGCGCCCGGCATTCTTCGCGCCGCGCCCGCGCTTCGGCAAGGGTCAGCATCCCCGCGTTGCGCCGGGCTTGGGCTTGCTCTTTGGTTTCGCCGGTAGGGGCTTGGACATATTCCCCGACGGCGAAGACGTTTTCCTTGCCCGCGATGCGGTAGCGGTAGCGCCACAGCTTCGCGCCAGTCGGCCGCACCTCCAGATAAAGCCCGCCGCCGTCAGTCAGCTTGATCGGCTTGTCGCCGGGCTTGGTGTTGCGGATTTTTGCGTCGGTCAGGGGCATGATGCGGGTATCCGGGGAATCGATACCCGCTACGATACCCGCAATTTACTTGAATGGCAATGGACAACCCCGACTTTTGCCGGATACTAATTACTTGATATTGCTTGAATTCGCGCCGCGGATCGGATATCAACGGCCTTTTCCGGATGGCGATGCAGCTTTTCGATCAACAGCAACATCGCCCCTTCTCCCGAGCCGTCGGACGGCTCATTGTCACACACCCACGCTCACGCCTGCGCCGGCCGCGGCAGCCACACGCGAAAGCATCCAGCGTCGCCCCACTCCACTTCCCCCTGGTTCGCCCGGGCGAGCGTACGGGCCACGTACAACCCCAAGCCCGTGCCGCCGGCGCGCGAAGAAACGAAAGGCTCGAACAAACGTTCGCGCACTTGCGGCGCCGGTCCCGGCCCGTCGTCGCACACCTCCAGCCGCACCCGTTCTCCCTCGGCCCGGGCACACACGCGGATCGCACCCGCGCGGCGGCTCGCGAAATGCGCCGCATTATCGAGGAGATTGTCAAGGATGTGGCGCAAATGCAAGGGATCGGCCCAAACGCACAAGCCTTTCTCCACCTCCAGCATCACTTCCTCCTCCCGGCGCCCGAGCCGCGAGAGCGCTTCGCGCCACCACGGCCCCAGCCACGCGGAAAGATCGAGGACTTCCGGCCGAGGCCGCTGCCGCCGCCCCAGGGACAAAACGTCCTCCACCAGACGTTCGATCCGTTCGGCATTGTCGAGCGCCATCGCCCGCAAGGTCTCGCGCGCCGTCGCGTCTTCCTCGCCCCGCATCAGCTCCAACGCCTGCACCACCGCCGCCAGAGGATTGCGCACCTCATGCGCCACCCCGCCGACCAAAGCGCCGAGCGAGGCGAGCTTGTTGCGCTCGAACTCCCGGCTCACTTCCTCCAGGTCGCTCACGAACACCAACCATCCGCCGCCGCGATAGGGCACGCTCGCCCGACAACGCAACCGGCGCCCCTGCACCGTCACCCAACGCTCCCCCCCTGCACGCGCCAAAGCGCGATCGACGCCGGGAAGGATCGCATCGACCCGCTCTCCCACGGGTTCCCGGCCCAGCCAAAGCCGCAGCGGCTGCGAGGCATAGCGCACCATGTCCTCATCGTCGACCACCAACACCCCGTCGCGCAGTTCCCGCAAGATGCGGTCGTTGATCTCCCTTTGCCAGGCGAGGGTCTCCTGCTGCGCCCGGACCGATTCCTCTGCCCGGCGCAGGCGCTCTCCCAGCGCCTGAGTCGCCAGGGCCACCGCAAAAGCGCCCGCCCCGCTCAGCCCCACGAGATAGGCATCGCTCGCCCCCGCACCCAGCCAACCGCGCCACAGGTTTTCTCCCAACAAGGCAAGCGCCACGAGCGCGGCATAAAAAGCGGCCAGCCGACGCGACACCACCAGCGAAGCCCCGCCCACGGCCAGATAGAGAAAAGGCACCAACCCCGAACGAAACCCGCCGCTCACCATCATTACCCCGGTGAGCGCCGCCACGTCCAGCAACACCGCCGCCGTCACCCAGGCGGCGGAGCGGCGCAGGCGTATCGGCCGCAAGACGGCCAAGGCCACGGCGGCACCGAAATACCCCACACTCAGCCACAGGAACGCCCCCGGCCACTCCTCGCCCAGGGACATCTGGCGCCCGCCCACCAGCAAGACGCCGGCCACGGCCACACGCAGCAGATCCCCGAGGCGGCTGACGGCGCTCGACACGCCGGCCGCGGCAGGCTCAAGCTCGGCCACGTTCGGCGGCTTCCCGATGCTCTTGGCAGCAGAAGACACGTCCGCCGGAACGTACCGCCTCGGAAGTAGGTACGAACACGCCGCAATGGGCACACTGGAGCATCGGTTCAGCCTCGAGCGCGGACTTCGCTCTTCGACCGTCCGCCCGCGCCCCTTTGCCACTCAAGCGAGACGCATCATCCGTCGCGAAAAACCGCCGCCGTGCCCACCACACCACCGCGAGCAGCACCAAGAACCAGAACAACCAACGCATCACCGCATCCCGCATCGGACCAAAAAAGCGATTGTAGCGCGTGCCCATGTTCCTGTCGTGCTATGATTTTCTTCGCCCAGATCGACGTTCGGCTCACGATGTCCTTTACTCCTCCGCTCGCCACCCTGCGCCGCGACGGCAATTCCATCATCATTCTCGATCAGACCGAGCTTCCCTGGCGCGTCGTCGAGCGCCGGCTCACCACTATGGAAGACGTGCTGGAAGCCATCGTCGCCATGCGCGTGCGCGGCGCTCCGCTCATCGGTGTCGCCGCCGCCCATGGCCTCGCGCTCGCCCTGGAGCGCGACGCGAGCGACGCCGCCCTCGAAGCGGCGATCGCCCGGCTGCTCGCCACCCGCCCCACCGCGGTGAACCTGCGCCTCGCGCTCGAAGCGCAGCGCGCCGTGCTCGCGCCGCTTCCGCCCGCCGATCGCCCCGCCGCCGCCTGGGCCGAAGCCGAGCGCCAGCGCGCCGACGACGTCCGACGCTGCGAGGCCATCGGCCGCGCCGGGCTTGCCTGGATCGAGGAACTGGCGCGCCGGCTCGATCGCCCCGTGCGCCTCCTCACGCACTGCAACGCCGGCTGGGTCGCCACCTGCGGCGCGGGCACGGCGCTCGCCCCCATCTACCTCGCCCACGCCGCCGGCATCCCGATGGAAGTCTTCGTGAGCGAGACCCGGCCACGCAATCAGGGGCTCATCACCCACTGGGAACTCACGCAGGCCGGGGTGCCCGCCACCCTCGTCGCCGACAACGCCGCCGGGGCGCTGATCGCCGGTGGGGAAATCGACCTCGTCCTCGTCGGCGCCGACCGCATCGCCCGCAACGGCGACGTCGCCAACAAGATCGGCACCTACCTCAAAGCCCTCGCTGCGCACGCCCACGGCGTCCCCTTCCTCGTAGCGGCTCCGGCCACCACCTTCGATCCCGCCTGCCCCGACGGCTACTCCATCCCCATCGAGGAACGCGCCGCCGAAGAAGTCCTCACCGTCGCCGGTCTGCCGCCAGGCGCGGGTGACCCCGTCCCCGTGCGCCTCACGCCGCTGCCGGCCCGAGTGCGCAACCCCGCTTTCGACGTCACCCCCGCGCGCTGGATCACCGCCATTCTCACCGAGACCGGCGCCTGGCCCGCGCCGCTCGCCACCGCAAAGCTCGCCCCGGAGACCGACCGATGACCGATGCCGCCCTGGCGCTGCTTGCCGCCGCCCGGCGCCTGGCCGAAACCGGGCTCAACTCCGGCAGCGCCGGCAACCTCAGCGTGCGCACCGCCGGCGGCTTCCTCATCACCCCCTCCGGCATTGCGCCCGAGGAGCTCACCGCCGACATGATGGTGCCGATGACACTCGACGGCGACCATTCCGGCCCCTGGCCCCCCTCGAGCGAATGGCGCTTCCACCGTGACCTCTACCGCACCCGACCCGAAGCCGGCGCCGTCATCCACTGCCACAGCCCGGCGGCCACGGCGCTCGCCTGCCATCGCCGCGACCTCCCGCCTTTCCATTACATGATCCTGCGCTTCGGCGGTCCCGACGTGCGCTGTGCCCGCTATGCCCGTTTCGGCACCCAGGCGCTGTCGGACGCCGTGCTCGAAGCCCTCGCAGGCCGCCGCGCCTGCCTCATGGCCAACCACGGCATGCTCGTCTGCGGCCGCGACCTTCCCCAGGCGCTCGCCCTGGCGCAGGAGCTGGAAACCCTGTGCGAACACTACCTGAGGGCCCGCACGCTCGGCGAGCCGGTCCATCTCACGGACGAAGAGATCGCCGAAGCGCAAGAAGCCATCGCCGGCTACGGCCGACGCTGATCGAGAACATCGAGGCAATCGAGAGAGAAAAGCACCCGAACGGTGCCCTTGGTGCCCGGGAAGGGACTCGAACCCCCACGCCTTGCGGCGCCAGAACCTAAATCTGGTGCGTCTACCAATTTCGCCACCCGGGCACGGCGAACCATTATAATCCAAGCTCACTGCCGCAACGATCAGGACCGGAGATGACCCGCAAGATCCTCGTCACGAACGCGCTGCCCTATGCCAACGGCGACATCCACCTCGGCCACCTCGTAGGCTACGTGCAGGCCGACGTCTGGGTGCGCTACCAACGCATGTGCGGGCACACGGTCCATTACGTCTGCGCCGACGACACGCACGGCACCCCCGTGATGCTGCGCGCGGAAAAGGAAGGCATCACGCCCGAAGCGCTGATCGCCCGCGTCCAACAGGAACACGCCCGCGATTTCGCCGACTTCCTCGTCGCCTTCGATCACTACCACAGCACGCACAGCGAAGAAAACCGCTTTTTCGCCGAAGACATCTACCGCAAGCTCAAGGCGGCAGGCTTGATCGAGGCCCGCGAAATCGAGCAGTTCTACGACCCGGTCAAAGGCATGTTCCTGCCGGATCGCTTCATCAAAGGGGAATGCCCGCGCTGCGGCGCGCCGGATCAATACGGTGACAACTGCGAGGCGTGCGGCGCGGCCTACTCGCCCACCGAACTCAAGAATCCCTATTCCGCCGTCTCCGGCGCCAAGCCCATCCTCAAAAAGAGCGAGCACTACTTCTTCAAGCTCTCGGATCCCCGCTGCGTGGAGTTCCTGCGCCGCTGGACGCGCGGCACCAACGCGCGCGGCGAACCCCACCTGAGCCTCGAGGCCGCCAACAAGATCCGGGAATGGCTCGGCGAAGAAGGCGAGAACCGCCTCTCGGACTGGGACATCACGCGCGATGCCCCTTACTTCGGCTTCGAGATCCCGGACGCACCCGGCAAGTATTTCTACGTCTGGCTGGATGCCCCCATCGGCTATCTGGCGAGTTTCCTGGCGCTCGCCAAGCGCCGCGGCAACCTTGACGTGGCCGAGTACATCGACGCACGCCGCGCCGCCGAAGCCGGCACCGAGATGGTGCATTTCATCGGCAAGGACATCCTCTACTTCCACGCCCTCTTCTGGCCGGCGATGCTGCACTTTTCCGGCTACCGCACGCCCACGCGCGAGTACGTCAATGGGTTCCTCACTGTCGACGGCGCCAAGATGAGCAAGAGCCGCGGCACCTTCATCACCGCCCGCTCCTGGCTCGAACATGGGCTCGACCCGGAATGGCTGCGCTACTACTTCGCCACCAAATCGAACGGCACCTTCGAAGACATCGACCTCAGTTTCGACGACCTTATCGCCAAGGTCAATAGCGACCTCGTGGGCAAGTACGTCAACATCGCCAGCCGCACCGCCCGCTTCATCGTCGATCGCTTCGACGGCCGGCTCGGACCCGTCGATGCCGAAGCGCTCGCCCCTTTCAAGGCCGCCCACCGCGACGAGCGGCTGCATCGTGCATTCGAAGACGCCGACTACGGCCGGGCGCTGCGCGAGGCGATGGCGCTCGCCGATGCCGCCAACCACTATATCAACGAGCACAAGCCTTGGGAATTGGCAAAGGGCGGGGAACTCGAGCGGTTGCACCGTGTCTGCTCCACGGCGCTCACCATGTTTCGCGATCTCACCCGCCTCCTCAAACCCGTCCTGCCGCGCACCGCGGCGCGCGTCGAGCGATTCCTCGCCATCGAACCGCTGTGCTGGCAGGAAGACTGGGCACCGCTACCGGCCGGGCACCGGATCGAATCCTACGAGCACCTCCTCACCCGGATCGAACGCAAGGCGATCGACGCGCTCATCGAAGCCAACCGCGAAGCCCTCGCCCCGATCACCCCTCCTGCCAAACCCGCTGCGACGCAGCCCGAATCAGCGGCGCCGATCACGCTCGATCAGTTCCTCGCCGTCGACCTGCGCGTGGCGCGCGTCATCGCCGCAGAGCCGGTCGAAGGCGCCGACAAACTGCTGCGGCTCTTGCTCGACGCGGGCGAACGCGAGGAAGACGGCAGCGCCCGGGTACGGCAGGTCTTCGCCGGCATCAAAGCGGCCTACGATCCTGCCTCACTCGTCGGCCGGCTGGTCGTGCTGGTGGCCAACCTCGCGCCGCGCAAAATGAAGTTCGGCATCTCCGAAGGCATGGTGCTCGCCGCCTCCGACCCCGACGGCAAGCACCCCGGCATCTACCTCGTTTCCCCCGACGATGGTGCCCTCCCCGGCATGAGAATCAAATGAGCTTCTTCCGCCCGCGTCTCATCGAAACGCTGCGCGATTACGACCGCGGGCAGTTCCTCGCCGACCTCTCGGCCGGCGTCACGGTCGGCGTGCTGGCCCTGCCGCTCGCGATGGCCTTTGCGATCGCCAGCGGCATGTCCCCTTCGGCCGGCATCTGGACGGCCATCGTCGCGGGGTTCCTCATCTCGGCCCTAGGCGGCTCGCGCGTGCAGATCGGCGGCCCCACCGGCGCCTTCATCCCCATCGTCTACGGCATCGTCGCCGCGCACGGCGAGGCAAACCTGCTGGTGGCGACCATGCTCGCCGGGCTCTTCCTCTTCGCGTTGGGCGCAGCGCGGCTCGGCACGCTCATCCGTTTCATCCCGCTGCCGGTGGTGATCGGTTTCACCAACGGCATCGCGCTCGTCATCTTTCTCTCCCAGATCAAGGATTTCCTCGGGCTGGCGATCGAGAAAGTCCCCGCCGAGTTCTTCGGCAAGATGCACGCGCTCGCCACGGCGCTGCCCACCATCCACTGGCCTACGCTCACCTTCGGGCTCGCCTCGCTCGCCTTCCTGCTCACTTGGAACCGCTACGCCAAGCGCAATGCCTGGCTCGGTCGCATTCCAGGGCCGTTGGCGGTACTGATCGTCGCCACCGCCGTGAACATGCTCTTCTCCCTGCCGCTGGAGACGATCGGTACGCGCTTCGGCGGTATCCCGCAAATGATCCCGAGGCCGAGTTTCCCGGCATTCGACCTCACCAAATTGGGACAACTGCTGCCGCCGGCGATCGCCATCGCGCTGCTTGGCGCAATCGAGAGCCTGCTCTCGGCCCGGGTGGCCGACAGCATGATCGACGATCGGCACGATCCGAACCAGGAGCTGATGGCCCAAGGCATCGCCAACGTCGTCGCCCCGCTCTTCGGCGGATTCGCCGCCACCGGCGCCATTGCCCGCACCGCCACCAACGTGCGCGCCGGCGGACGCAGTCCGGTAGCCGGGATGGTCCATTCCCTGACCCTGCTCGCCATCGTGCTCGTGCTCGCGCCGCTCGCCGCGCACGTGCCGCTCACCACGCTCGCCGCCATCGTGCTCGTCACGGCGATCAACATGGGTGATTGGCACGAAATGTCGATCGCCGCGCTCAGACGTTTCAGCACGAAATACCGCGTGATCCTCATCACCACCTTCACGCTCACCGTGCTCTTCGACCTCACCATCGCCGTCGAAGTCGGCATGGTGCTCGCAAGCCTCGCCTTCATCTACCAGATGGCGCGTTTCACCCACGTGGATCGCCTGCCGCTCGAGCGACGGCCCGACGCGGCGCGCTTCCTGCGCCCGGATGGCACCCTGCGCGTGGCCGCCTACCGCATCTCCGGAGCACTCTTCTTCGGCGCCATCCACAAGCTCGACGAGCTCCTCGACACCCAGGATTGGCCCGACGTAGTCGTGCTCGACCTGGGTAAACTCGTGAGCATCGACGCTTCGGGCCTGGACACCCTGCGTGCCATCGCCCGAGAACTCGGCAAGCGCGGCATTCCCCTCGTGCTTGCCGAGCTGAATAGAGAAATTTTTCGCACCTTGCGCAAGGCGGGATTCCTCGACGAGATTGGCCGCGGGAACGTACGGCGCACCTTCGAGGACGCCTTGGCACACGCCGCGACCCTGCAACGGCGCGAACCCGAGATTTCCTATACGTAGCAGCGAGCGCTGGGGTATACTTGCCCGTTCCCGACGATCGACACACACCCCACCGCGATGGATTATCTCGGCTTTCGCCTGCGCAACAACCTCTTCGTGGCCCCCATGGCGGGGGTCACGGACCGCCCCTTCCGGCAGCTGTGCAAGCGCCTGGGCGCGGGACTGGCGGTCTCCGAGATGGTCACCTCCAATTCGCTCCTCTATGGCAGCGCCAAGACCCTGCGCCGGGCCGACCACAGGGGCGAAGTCGAACCCATCGTCGTGCAGATCGCCGGCGCCGACCCGGAAATGATGGCGCAGGCGGCACGCTACAACGTCGAGCGCGGGGCGCAGATCATCGACATCAACATGGGCTGTCCGGCGAAGAAAGTGTGCAACGTTTATGCCGGCTCGGCGCTCATGCAAGACGAAGCGCTCGCCGCCCGCATCCTGGAAGCCGTGGTGCGCGCCGTGCCCGACACCCCGGTCACGCTCAAGATGCGCACCGGCTGGAACCGCGCCAACAAGAACGCCCCGCGCCTGGCGCGCATCGCCGAATCCTGCGGTATCCGGGCGCTCGCTATCCACGGCCGTACCCGGGCCGATCAATACATGGGCGAAGCGGAATACGACACCATCGCGCTGGTGAAGACCCTCGTCTCCATTCCCGTGATCGCCAACGGCGACATCAACACGCCCGAGAAGGCCCGCGCCGTGCTGGACTACACCGGCGCCGACGGCGTGATGATCGGCCGCGCCGCCCAGGGGCGCCCCTGGCTCTTTCGCGAGATCGAACACTACCTCGCTACCGGCGAGCACCTGCCGCCGCCCTCGCCGGCCGAGATCCGGGCTCTGCTGCTCGAGCACCTCGAAGACCTCTATGCCTTCTACGGTGAAACGACCGGCGTGAAGGTCGCGCGCAAGCACATCTCCTGGTACACCAAGGGCCTCGTCGGCTCGGCGGCTTTCCGCCAACGCATGAACCGGCTCGAGACGGTGGCCGAACAGCGCGAGGCGATCGACGAATTCTTCGGCGAACTCGCCAGCCGGGGGATCGAACCCCTGGAAACGACCGACGAGGTCTGCGCATGAAACCGATGCCCGAATGCCGCGACGAGCTCGGCCGGGCGGTGCTCGCCACGCTCGAGCGCTATTTCCACGACCTCGAGGGCCAGACGCCCACGGGTCTGTACGCGCTGGTGATGGACCGGGTCGAGAGCGAACTCATCCGCTACATCCTCGCCCGCGCTGACGGCAACCAGACGCTGGCGGCACAGATGCTCGGCATCAACCGAAACACGCTACGGCGCAAGATCCAGCAATACCATCTCGGCTGACCCTCACGCACGGAAATCATCATGACGGAAAGATACGCACTCCTCAGCGTCTCGGACAAGACCGGGATCGTCGAATTCGCCCGAGGACTCGAACGGCTGGGCCTGCGGCTGCTCTCCACCGGCGGTACGGCCCAGGTGCTGCGTGAAGCCGGGTTGAACGTCACCGACGTGGCCGAACACACGGGATTTCCCGAGATGCTCGATGGCCGCGTCAAGACCCTGCACCCCCGCGTACACGGCGGCATCCTCGCGCGGCGCGACGACGAAGCCCATCTGGCCGCACTCGCCGCCCACGGCATCCCCCTCATCGACGTCGTAGCCGTCAACCTCTACCCCTTCGAGCAGACCGTGGCGCGTCCGGGCTGTACGCTCGAAGAGGCGATCGAGAACATCGACATCGGCGGTCCGGCCATGGTACGCGCCGCGGCCAAGAATTACGGCAACGAGCAAGGAGGCGTGGCCGTGCTCACCGACCCGGCCGACTATGCGCCGCTGCTCGACGAGATGCACGCCAATGGTGGCCGCGTGAGCTACGCCACCCGCTATCGGCTCGCCGCCAAAGCCTTCACGCACACGGCGCGCTACGACGCCGCCATCTCGCACTACCTCACCGCCCGTACCCCGGAAGGTGAGACGAGCCCATTTCCCGCCGCCTTCCAGCCGGCCTTCGACAAGGTGCAAGACCTGCGCTACGGCGAAAACCCCCACCAGGGTGCAGCTTTCTATCGCGACCCGAAGGCGACCGTGGGCGGCATCGCCCAAGCGCAACAGCTCCAAGGCAAGGAGCTCTCCTACAACAACCTCGCCGACGCCGACGCCGCCTGGGAATGCGTCAAGAGTTTCGCCGCGGATGCCGACGGCTCCGCCTGCGTCATCGTCAAGCATGCCAATCCCTGCGGCGTCGCGCTCGGAGAAAACCCGCTCGAAGCCTACCTGCGAGCATTTGCCACCGACCCCACCTCCGCCTTCGGCGGCATCATCGCCTTCAACGTGCCCGTCGACAAGGCAGCGGCGCAGGCCGTCTCCTCGCAGTTCCTCGAAGTGCTCATCGCGCCGGGTTACACCCCGGAGGCGCTCGAAGTGCTCGCGGCGAAGAAGAACGTGCGCGTGCTGCGCTGCCCGCTGGGCGCCGATCCCGCCCAATGGGAATACAAGCGCATCGGCGGAGGGCTCCTGGTGCAAACGCCGGATGCCGTCTCCTTCGATCCGGACCAGCTGCGCGTCGTCACCCGCCGCCTGCCCACACCCGAAGAAATGCGCGATCTCCTCTTCGTGTGGCGCGTGGCCAAGTACGTCAAGTCGAACGCCATCGTCTATGGCAAGGAACGGCGCACCGTCGGCATCGGCGCGGGTCAAATGAGCCGGGTCGACTCCTCGCGCATCGCCGTGATCAAGGCGCGCAACGCCGGTCTGGAGGTGCGCGGCAGCGTGGTCGCTTCCGACGCCTTCTTCCCCTTCAGAGATGGGCTCGACGTACTCGCCGAAGCCGGCGCCACCGCCGTCATCCAGCCCGGCGGGTCGGTGCGCGACGAAGAGGTGATCGCCGCAGCCGACGAGCATGGCCTGGCCATGGTCTTCACCGGCATCCGCCATTTCCGTCACTGAGCATCTGCAGAAGAATGAGCGAACCCCTCATGAAGAAACACGGACTCACCGTGATGGTCATCGGCAGCGGCGGGCGCGAACACGCGCTCGCCTGGAAGCTCGCCCAATCGCCGCGCGTGCAGCACGTCCTCGTCGCCCCGGGCAACCCCGGCACCGCCCGCACGGAGAAATGCCGCAACGTACCGGCGAGCACGATCGAGCAATGGCTCGACGCCGCCCGCCAAGAACACGTCGATCTCACCGTCGTCGGGCCGGAGGCACCGCTTGCCGCCGGTATCGTCGATGCCTTCCGCGAAGCCGGGCTTGCGATCTTCGGCCCGACCCAGGCTGCCGCCCGGCTCGAAGCAAGCAAGGATTTCGCCAAGCGTTTCATGCAACGCCACGGGATTCCCACGGCAGAATACCAGACCTTCGCCGACGCTGCGCAGGCCCACGCCTGGGTCGAGGCCAAAGGAGCCCCCATCGTCGTCAAGGCTGACGGGCTCGCCGCCGGCAAAGGGGTGGTAGTGGCGCAGACCCTTGCCGAGGCGCACGAGGCGATCGACCGCATGCTCGTGGCCAACGCCATGGGAGATGCCGGCGCACGGGTCGTCATCGAGGAATTCATGGAGGGCGAAGAGGCGAGCTTCATCGTCATTGCCGACGGGCGCAACGCCTTGGCCTTGGCAACCAGCCAGGACCACAAGCGCCTGCTCGACGGCGACCATGGCCCCAACACCGGCGGCATGGGCGCCTACAGCCCCGCGCCGGTGGTCACCCCCGACGTGCACGCCCGAGTCATGCGTGAGATCATCCAGCCCACCCTCGCCGGCATGGCCGCCGAAGGCACGCCCTACGTCGGATTCCTCTATGCAGGACTCATGATCTCGCCGCAAGGCGAACCGCGGGTGGTTGAATTCAACTGCCGCCTGGGCGACCCCGAGGCGCAGCCGCTGCTCGTGCGCCTCAAGACCGACCTCCTCGATCTCATCGAAGCGGCGCTTGCCGGCTCCCTGCTCGAAGTCGAAGCGCAATGGGACCGTCGCCCGGCCGTGGGCGTGGTACTCGCTGCCGCCGGCTATCCGGAATCCCCGCGCAAAGGCGACGTCATCACGGGGCTACCCGAGGAATGCACCCCCCTCGAACCCAAGGAACCGGTGCTCGTCTTTCACGCCGGCACCGCCGAGCGCGAAGGACAGATCGTCACCAATGGCGGACGGGTGCTGTGCGTCACCGCACTCGGTGAGACACTGCGCGAGGCGATCGCTCGCGCCTATACCGTGGCCGACCGCATCGAGTTCGCCGGCAAACAGATGCGCCACGACATCGGCCACCGGGCGCTCAACCGCCACCACCCATGACGCCCGACACCGCCGCGATCCGGGATCATTTCCTCGCGCTGCAGGCGCGCATCGTGGCGGTGCTTGCCAGAATCGACGGCCGCCCGTTTCGCGAAGAACGCTGGGAACGGCCACAGGGCGAAGCGCTCACCGGCGACGGGGTGAGCTGCATCACCGAAGACGGCCCAGTGCTCGAGCGCGGCGGCGTCAATTTCTCCCACGTGCGCGGCGCGAGCCTGCCGCCTTCGGCGAGCGCACTGCGACCGGAACTCACGGGGCGTGCCTTCGAGGCGCTGGGCGTATCGCTCGTGCTGCACCCGCGCAATCCCTACTGCCCCACCGTACACCTCAACGTGCGCGCCTTCGTCGCCACCGCCGAAGGGCTGCCGCCCGTGTGGTGGTTTGGCGGCGGCATGGATCTCACGCCCTACTACCCCTTCGTCGAAGACATCATCCACTTTCACCGCACCTGCCGCGACGCGGTGCTGGGCGCGGGCTTCGACGAAACGCAGTACTGGCACTACAAACGCTGGTGCGACGAGTACTTCTACCTGAAACACCGCAACGAGCCGCGCGGCGTGGGCGGCCTCTTCTTCGACGATCTGGGTGCCGACGGCACCATCCCCTTCGAATCGGCCTGGCGACTCACCCAAGCCGTGGGAGACGCCTTCCTGCCGGCCTATCTCCCCATCCTCGAGCGACGGCTCACCCACCCTTATGGCGAGCACGAGCGCGACTTCCAAGCCTACCGCCGCGGTCGCTACGTGGAATTCAACCTCGTGTGGGATCGCGGCACCCATTTCGGCTTGCAAAGCGGCGGGCGCACCGAGGCCATACTCATGTCGCTGCCGCCGCTCGCGCGCTGGCGCTACGACTGGCACCCCGAGCCCGGCAGCCCCGAGGCGGCGCTCTACGAGGTACTCGAGCCGCGCGATTGGGCCGAGCGCTCGGCCGAAACGCCCCTCACCGGAACGGAATGAAGATCGGCGAGACGTCGATCGTCACGCCCGGTTCGTAGTACGGCCGCGCATAGCGATACTCCACCACCCGCGGCGGCGGCGCCCAGTCGCGATAGATCACAGTGCGCTCGCGCACCACCGTCACCGGGCGGCGATCCCAATGCCGGTCCCAGCCGTAGTGATGGCCGCGATCGAAATGGGCGCGGTAGTCCGGTTCATACCGTCCCCGATATGCATCGTGCCACGGCCCCCCGGCCCATACCGCCGAACTCCCCAACAAAGCCAGCAATCCCAAAGCGGCAACCTTCTTCTTCGTATTCATGATCCTTCCTCCGACCAAGCTGTCTTTTTCCTGACTGCAGGATAGCGTCACGAGCGCTCGCCAGGGGTAAAAAGGTGTTTCGCCAGGGATACGGCGGCAAAGCGCCTTCTTGCTACAATGAACGGATGCAAATGCCTTTGCCCCGTCCATTCGGAGCCCCCATGTCGCTACGCCACACCAAGATCGTCGCCACGCTCGGGCCGGCGAGCTCCAGCCTTGAGGTGCTCGGCCGCATGATCGATGCCGGGCTCGACGTCGCCCGGCTCAACTTCTCCCACGGCAGCCCCGACGAGCATCGTGCCCGCGCCCGTCTGGTGCGCGAGCTCGCCCTCGAACGGGAAAGGCCCGTGGGGCTACTCGGCGATCTGCAGGGGCCCAAGATCCGCATCGGCAAATTCGCCCACGGAAAAATCACGCTCGAGCGCGGGCAGAAATTCGTGCTCGACGTCCACTGCCCCGTGGGCGACGAAACCCGCGTCGGGCTCGACTACCCCGATCTGCCGCGTGACGTCCGCCCCGGCGACGTGCTGCTGCTCGACGACGGAAAAATCCGGCTGCAGGTCGATTACGTCGCCGGCGATCGCATCCATACCACGGTGCTCGTGGGCGGCGTGCTCTCCGATCACAAAGGCATCAACCGGCAGGGCGGCGGCCTCTCGGCCCCGGCGCTCACCGCCAAGGACATGGAAGACATCCGTCTCGCCGCCGAACTCGACGTCGATTTCCTCGCCGTGTCCTTCCCCAAGAACGCCGCCGACATCTACATGGCCCGCCAGCTCATGCGCGCCGCCGGCGGGCACGCACTCATCATCGCCAAGATCGAACGCATCGAGGCAGTGCAAAACCTCGAGGAAATCCTGCAGGCAAGCGACGGCATCATGGTCGCACGCGGCGATCTCGCCGTCGAAGTGGGCGATGCCACGGTACCGGCGCTACAGAAAAAGATGCTGCGGCTCGCGCGCGAGCACAACCGGCTCGCCATCACCGCCACGCAGATGATGGAATCGATGATCGAGAGCCCGGTGCCCACGCGCGCCGAGGTCTCGGACGTGGCCAACGCCGTGCTCGACGGCACCGACGCAGTCATGCTCTCGGCCGAGACCGCCAGCGGCCGTTATCCGGTCGAGACGGTAGAAGCCATGCACCGCGTCTGCCTCGAAGCCGAACGCTCCCAGGAGAGCTCGCTCGATCGCGAGCTGCTCGATCGGGTCTTCACTCGCATCGACGAAGCGATCGCCATGTCGGCGATCTGGACCGGCTGGCACCTGCGCGTCAAGGCGATCGCCGCCATGACCCAGACCGGCGCCACCGCCCTGTGGATGAGCCGGATCAACAGCGGCGTGCCCATCTTCGCCCTCACCCCCGACGAGCACACGCGCAACCACATGACGCTCTTTCGGCAGGTCACGCCCATCCTCGTGTCGCAAGTCCACCAGGACCGTGACGAAATGCTATGGGAGGCGGAGAAGATCCTGCTCGAGCGCGGCATCGTCGCCTACGACGATCTCATCGCGCTCACCATCGGCGAACCCATCGGCGTGCCCGGCGGCACCAACACCCTCAAGATCGTGCGCGTCGGCCAGACCCTGCGGGCCGCCGTTCCGCCGGTGTAGAATCCGCCCGAACGATCCGCTTCAAGGAGAAACGTCCCATGCCCCTCGTCTCGATGCGCCAGCTGCTCGATCACGCCGCCGAACACGGCTACGGCATTCCCGCCTTCAACGTAAACAACCTCGAACAAGTGCAGGCGATCATGGAGGCCGCGGCCGAGACCGACAGCCCCGTGATCATGCAAGCCTCGGCCGGTGCGCGCAAGTATGCCGGCGAACCCTTCCTGCGCCACCTGCTGCTCGCCGCGGTCGAATCCTACCCCCATCTGCCGGTCGTGATGCACCAGGATCACGGCCAGACCCCGGCCGTGTGCATGACCGCCATCCGCTCTGGTTTCACCAGCGTGATGATGGACGGCTCTCTGCTGGAAGACGGCAAGACGCCCTCCTCCTACGAGTACAACGTGGCCGTCACCCAGGAAGTGGTGCGATTCGCCCACTACATCGGCGTGACGGTCGAAGCCGAGCTCGGCTGTCTGGGCTCGCTCGAAACCGGCAAGGCAGGCGAAGAAGACGGCATCGGCGCGGCCGGCACGCTCGCGCACTCGATGCTGCTCACCGACCCCGAGCAGGCCGCCGACTTCGTGCGCGCCACGCAGTGCGACGCCCTGGCGATCGCCATCGGCACCAGCCACGGCGCCTACAAATTCTCGCGCAAGCCCACCGGCGACATCCTGGCCATCGAGCGCGTCAAGGAAATCCACGCCCGGCTGCCCAACACCCACCTCGTCATGCACGGCTCCTCCAGCGTGCCGCAGGAGCTGCTCGAAGAAATCCGGCGCTACGGCGGCGACATGAAAGAAACCTACGGCGTGCCCGTCGAGGAGATCCAGACCGCCATCCGCTACGGCGTGCGCAAGATCAACATCGACACCGACATCCGTCTGGCGATGACCGGCGCGATCCGCCGCTTCTTCGCCGAATCGCCCGACAAGTTCGACCCTCGCGAATACCTCAAACCGGCGCGCGCCGCGGCCAAGGCCCTGTGCAAGTCGCGCTACGAGGCGTTTGGCTGTGCCGGCATGGCAAGCAAGATCAAGCCGATTCCGCTCGAAAAGATGGCCGAGCGCTACCGCTCGGGCGAACTCGCGCAGCAAGTACGCTGATTCCCGAGCCCGCCGTGTGCGGGCTTTTTCCATCCAAGGAGGAGACGTCCATGAATGAAGACCGCATCAGCCGCTTCCCCGTCGCCCGGCTCGACGAGCTGCCCGAAGACATCCGCACCCGCATCCTCGCGGTGCAGGAGAAGACCGGATTCATCCCCAACGTCTTCCTCGCCCTCGCGCACCGGCCCGAGGAATTCCGCGCCTTCTTCGCCTATCACGACGCGCTCATGGAGAAGAACACCGGGCTCACCAAGGCCGAGCGCGAGATGATCGTGGTGGCCACCTCGGCGGCCAACGACTGCCTCTACTGCGTGATCGCCCACGGGGCCATCGTGCGCATCCGCAGCAAGAATCCACGCCTGTCGGATCAGCTCGCCGTCAATTACCGCCGCGCCGAGATCACCCCGCGCCAGCGCGCCATGCTCGACTACGCCATGAAAGTGGCGCTGCGCTCGGCCGAAGTCAGCGACGAAGACTTTGCCGCCCTGCGCGCCCACGGTTTCACGCTCGACGACATCTGGGACATCGGCGCCATCGCTGCTTTCTACGGCATGAGCAACCGCATCGCCAACATGAGCGCCCTGCGGCCCAACGACGAGTTCTACGCCATGGGACGGGTCTGAACGAGGCACGGGCGCACGCCATTCTAGGCTGCGCCACTTATAGCCGAGGTTTATAAACAAACCCTTCCCGCTCCCTTGGCACCGAGGGCAAGCTCTCCTATCATCGACCACCTCGACCCACAAATTGCCCGTTGAGGTGGTTTCGATGCGTTTTCCTCTTACCTCGTTTCGCTCCGTCTTGGCGATGTTCCTGCTGGCATTCGCCGCCTGCGCTGCCGCCCAGACCCAGCCTGTGCGGCCGCTGCTCACGCCGGACGAGCTCGCACCGCTGCTGCGCGACCCCAGCGTGCGCGTGCTCGACATCCGCCCCGCCGCGGACTACGCCGCTGGCCACATCCCCGGCGCGGTCAACATCCCCTATGGCGTCTTCCGCGGCCCGGCCGACAACCCTGGGGCCCTGCCTTCCGAGCAGACGCTCACCGAGGCGCTGCGCCGCGCTGGCATCGACCACGACGTCCATGTGATCGTTGCCCATGCGGGCAAGGACGCCACCGACTTCGGCGCTGCCGCGCGCGTCTACTGGACGCTCAAGGTGGGCGGGCTCACCCGCCTGTCGGTGCTCGACGGCGGCACGCTCGGCTGGAAAGAACAGGGTGGAGCGTTGGAGAGCGCCGCCGTCCTGCCGCGGCCGAGTACCTTCACCTTCCATTACGATCGCCGCTACGCCCTCTCCACCGAAGATTTGGCCGCCCAGGTGCGAAGCCCACATCCTCCCGTGCTCGTCGATGCTCGACCCGAGCCCTTCTTCCGCGGCGACGAACGCCACGGCGCCGCCGCTCGTTACGGGACGCTGCCCGGCGCCACGTCCTTGTCCTACGCGCACTTTTTCAACGCCGACGGCCGGACCCTCAAGCCGGTCGAGGAGCTGCGCACCCTCGTCGGGCGCGAAGTGCCGCCCGCGGGCAAACCGACGGTGACCTTCTGCAACACGGGGCATTGGGCCGCCATCGACTGGTTCGTCCTCTCGGAGCTCTTGGGCAGGGAAAACGTGCTGCTCTACCCCGAATCGGTAGTCGCCTGGAGCCGGCGCGACCTGCCGATGGACCACGAACCCTCCCGCCTGCAGGCGCTTGCGCGCGAAGCCAAGCGCTGGTTCGACCAATGAGGCCTATCATGCCGATCCGCCGTCTCCTCCTCATCGCCGGCGCGCTCGCGCTCGTGTTCGCCGTGACGCTGCTCGCCGGCCTGCGCCAGGGGTTGCTCACGCTGCTCGGGCTCGGTTTCGGTGCCGTGCTGCAGGGCTGCCGTTTCGGTTTCACCACCGGCTGGCGCGAGTACCTCGAGCGGCGCAATCCGCACGGGCTGTGGGCGCAGCTGCTTCTGCTCGCACTCGCCTCCAGTCTCATGCTGCCCCTGCTGGCACAGCATTCCGGCGAACTGGTCGGCGCAGTGGCCCCGCTCACCTTCAGCCTCGTGCTCGGCGCCTTCCTCTTCGGCGCGGCGATGCAGCTCACCGACGGCTGCGGCTCCGGCACGCTCTACAAGGCGGGCGCCGGGTCGCCGCTCTCGGTGGTGGTGTTGCCCACTTTCGTGCTCGGCAGCTTCCTTGGCGCCTCGCATCAGCCGGCCTGGGTCGCCCTCGGCGGGCTGCCGCCCGTCGATCTGCTGCGCTACGGCTGGCCGCTGGCGCTCGCCCTCACGCTGAGCGGCTGCGCCCTGGTGGCGCTCCTCACCCTGCCGCAGGCGCGCGCCGCCGGTCCCTGGCCGCGGCGCTGGGTGATCGGCGCCGTGCTGCTGGCGCTCCTGGCGGCGCTGCACCTGATCGTGGCCGGTCAACCCTGGGGCATCGTCTACGGCGTGGGGTTGTGGGGCGCCAAGGCCTTCGCGGCGCTGGGCTGGAATCCGGCTGCCGACCCCTTCTGGGGCGTGGCCCCGCACGCGGCGCGCCTGGCCGAACCCATCGTCTATGACGTCACCTCGGTGACCAACTTCGGGTTGCTCTACGGCGCCTATGCCGCCTCGCGCTGGCACGGCCCCGTGACCACCAACCTGCCTTCGGCACGCCGCCTGCTGGTGGCCGCCGCGGCCGGCCTGGTGCTGGGTTATTCTTCCCGAATGGCATTCGGCTGCAACGTCGGCGCCTTGCTGGGCGGTATCACCTCGGCCAGCCTGCACGGCTGGGTGTGGTTCGCCATGGCTTTTCTCGGCTCGATGGTGGGCGTGCGCCTGCGCCGGCGGATCGACGTTCCCCAAGGAGCGGTCTTCGCATGAACACGAACCTCCGTCTGCGCCGGTTCCGCCGCTTCACGGCGCTCTTCTGGCTCGGCTTTACCGTCCTGATCCTGCTTGATGCCTTCAGCAGCCGCGTCTACCGGCCCGAACCGCCCCCCATCGCCCTGGGAAGCGGCCAGGCTCCCGGCGGCGGTCACTGCTCCGGGCGCTGAACCCGCCCGCTGGCACCACCAGCGGAACGAACGGAATCGGCGAGGTCCATGCGGCAAAAAATGGCGCTATACTGCAGGGTCGATACGCAGGGGCTGCCATGTCGATCAAACACCCGATCATCGCGGTCACCGGCTCTTCCGGCGCAGGCACGAGCACCATCACCCGCACTTTCGCGCGCATCTTCGAGCGTGAAGGGGTCAATGCCGCCATCGTCGAGGGCGATGCCTTCCATGCCTTCGACCGCGCCGAAATGCACCGGCGCATCGCCGAGGAAACCGCCCGCGGCAATCCACACTTCAGCCACTTCGGCCCCGAGGCGAACCTGCTCGACGAGCTGGAAAACCTCTTTCGCTCCTATTCCGAGAGCGGCACCGGGCGCACGCGCCACTACCTGCACACCATCGAGGAAGCGGCGAAATACGGCGGGGAGCCCGGCACCTTCACGCCGTGGGAGCCGTTACCGGAGAACACCGATCTCCTCTTCTACGAAGGGTTGCACGGCGGGCTCGTCACCGAGACGCACGACATGGCGCGCTTCGTGGATCTCTTGATCGGCGTGGTGCCCATCATCAATCTGGAATGGATTCAGAAACTGTGGCGCGACCGCAGCGAGCGCGGCTATTCCACCGAGGCCGTCACCGACACCATCCTGCGCCGCATGCCCGACTACGTGCGCTACATCTGCCCGCAGTTCAGCCGCACTCACGTCAATTTCCAACGCATCCCGGTGGTCGACACCTCCAACCCCTTCATCGCCCGCGACGTGCCCACCGCCGACGAGAGCCTGGTGGTGATCCGCTTCGCCAACCCGCGCGGCATCGACTTTCCCTACCTGCTCAACATGATCGCCGACTCCTTCATGAGCCGCGCGAACACGCTGGTGATCCCCGGGGGCAAGATGGACCTGGCCATGCAGCTCATCTTCACCCCTTTCGTCTGGCGCCTGATGGAGCGGCGCCAGCGGGTGATGGGGGTGCTCTAAGCGCTCAGGCGCGCTGCGCCAGCGCCACTCGCCGCGCGGTCACCGCCTCGGCGAGGCGATCGAGCGCCGCAACCGTATCTTCCCAGCCGATGCAGGCGTCCGTAATGCTCTTGCCGTATTCGAGCGGCTTTCCCGGCACCAGATCCTGCCGCCCTTCCTTCAGATGCGACTCGATCATCACGCCGATGATGCGATCCTCGCCGCCGGCGAGCTGCTCGGCCACCGCTTCGACCACTTCGAGTTGCCGCTTGAACTGCTTGCGGCTGTTGCCGTGCGAGCAGTCGATCATCACCTTGGCCGGGATGCCGGCCGCGGCCAGGTCGCGGCAGGCCGCCTCGACGCTGTTCGCATCGTAATTGGGCTCCTTGCCGCCGCGCAAAATGACGTGGCAGTCTTCGTTGCCCGAAGTGCTGACGATGGCCGAGTGCCCGGCCTTGGTCACCGACAGGAAATGGTGCGGCGCCTGGGCCGCCTTGATGGCGTCGATGGCGATGCGCACGTTGCCGTCGGTGCCGTTCTTGAACCCGACCGGGCAGGAGAGGCCCGAAGCGAGCTCGCGGTGCACCTGGCTCTCGGTGGTACGCGCCCCGATCGCGCCCCAGGCGATGAGGTCGGCGATGTACTGCGGCGTGATCATGTCGAGGAACTCGGTGGCGGCCGGCAGCCCCATCTCGGTGATCTCCCACAACAATCGACGGGCGAGGCGAATGCCGTCGTTGATGCGGTAGGAGTCGTCCAGGTAGGGATCGTTGATGAGTCCTTTCCAGCCCACCGTCGTGCGCGGTTTCTCGAAGTAGACCCGCATCACCACCAGCAGCTCGCCGCGCAGCCGGTCAGCCTGTTCCTTGAGCCGGCGGGCGTACTCCAGCGCCGCTTCCGGATCGTGGATGGAGCACGGCCCGACGATCGCGAGCAGCCGGTCGTCGGCGCCGTAGAGGATGCGATGGATCGCCTGGCGCGCGAGGAAGGTGGTCTCGGCCGAGGCCGGCGTGGCGGGAAACTCGCGCAACACGTGCGCTGGTGGCACGAGCTCCTTGATCTCCTTGATGCGCACGTCGTCGACGTGCAAACGGGTATGGGCTTTGACGGTGTTCATAGGCTTTCCTCGTTGGCTCATCCCTGAGAGGGTTTGACGGCGCTCTTGGGGCGAAACGCTGCGACGACCGCGGGATCCGTTTCCAGATAGGGCCCGCCGATGAGATCGATCGCGTAGGGAATCGCCGCGAAGATGCCGGCGTGGATCACCTTGCCGTCGGCATCGCGCAGCCCCTCCAGGGTTTCCTGAATGGACTTCGGCTGCCCCGGAAGGTTCACGATCAGGGTGCGACCGCGGATCACCGCCACCTGGCGCGACAGGATGGCGGTGGGGACGAAACGCAGGCCGATGCGCCGCATCTCTTCGCCAAAGCCGGGCAGCTCCTTCTCACCCACGGCGAGCGTCGCCTCGGGCGTGACGTCGCGCGGGGCCGGACCCGTCCCGCCGGTGGTGAAGACGAGGCAGCAGCCGAGCTCGTCGGCCAGTTCGATCAAGGTGCGCTCGATCACGGGCCGCTCGTCGGGAATCAGGCGCTTCTCCGCGCGCCAGGGCGAAACGAGCGCCCGGGAAAGCCATGCCTCCAGCGCCGGCAGACCACGATCCTGGTAGATTCCCTGACTTGCCCGATCGCTCACCGACACGAGCCCGATCACCGCCTCCGCCTTCATTCCTCTCCTCCTCCTTCTTCTTCGACCGAACTCCCGGGCGAATCTTCCTCATGGGCTTCGAGCAATGCCTTCAACTCGCGATAGAGCGCCCGATAGGCCTCACCCGGAGGCTCCCCTTTATCCCGCGATTCCAGCGCCTTGCGTCGCAGAGCACGCAGGTGCTGCACGTCGGCTTGCGGCGCCCAGGAGAGAATCTCGCCCAGCACGCGTTCGTCTTCGAGGAAACGCTCGCGCAGCCGCTCCAACTGCGCCCGACGCGCTTTGGCCTGCGGCGAATCGCCTTCGAGCACCGCCAGACGAGCAGCGATCGCCGCCGCATCGACGTCGCGCATGAGGCGGCCGACGTACTGCATCTGCCGCCGCCGCGCCTCGTGCTTGCCTTCCAGCCGCTTGGCTTCCAGAATGGCCGCGAGCAGGGATTCAGGCAGATCGAGCCGCGCCAGACGCTCGCGCGACAGGGCCGTGAGCCGCTCGCCCAGATCCTGCAAGGCGAGCATCGCTTTCTTTCGCCTCGTCTTCGAGGGCGGAGCTTCGGGGCGGGACGGCGGCAGGGAGGAGGTCATCGGCAAGGATTGCTCGGGATTACGGTCAGGGAAGGATAGAATTATAAGCCAGTCCCTCAGGAGAGCCCGGAATGCCAGCGGTCGAATTTGCCTATCCCCGCGATGAACTGTCGCGTATCGCCGAGGCGGCGCTCGCCCAGGCACGCACGCTCGGCGCCGACGCGGCCGAAGTCAGCCTCTCCGAAGGCCGAGGTCTGTCGGTCACGGTGCGCCGCGGCGCGCTCGAGACGCTCGAATACCATCGTGACAAGGGGTTGAGCGTCACGGTCTATGTCGGCCAACGCCAAGGGCATGCCAGCTCGAGCGACCTGAACCCCGAGGCGATCGAGCGCACCGTCGCCGCCGCCGTGGCCATCGCCCGGCTCACCGCCGAAGACGAGGCTGCGGGTTTGCCCGAAGCCCAGCGCTTGGCCGACCCGCACACCCTTCCCGATCTATCGCTCTTCCATCCCTGGGCGCTGGAGGCCGAGGCGGCGATCGAACTCGCCCGCGCCTGCGAAGCGGCTGCGTTGGCGGTGGATGCCCGCATCGCCAATTCCGAAGGCGCCACGGTCTCGACCCAGGCGCAGCAGTTCGTGCTCGCCAATTCGCTCGGTTTTCTCGCCGGCTACCCGACCACGGCCCACTCCCTCTCCTGTAGCGTCATCGCGCAAGACGAAGCAGGAAATATGGAGCGCGACCATTGGTGGGACTGGCGGCGCGATCCGCTCGACCTCGAACCGGCCGAGACGATCGGACGCAGCGCCGGACGGCGCGCGATCGCTCGCCTGGGCGCACGACGCATCCCCACCGGAACTTACCCTGTCGTGTTCGACCACACCGTTTCGGGCAGTCTGCTGTCCCACTTCGTCCATGCCGCGAGCGGCGGCGCCCTCTACCGCAAGGCTTCCTTCCTGCTCGGCAAATTGGGCGAGCGCGTTTTCTCCCCCCTCGTCACGGTGCTCGAAGATCCTTTCATCCCCAAAGCCCCCGGTTCGGCGCCTTTCGACGACGAGGGCGTGGCCACGGCGCGCCGCACGGTGGTGGCCGAAGGCGTCCTGCAGGGCTGGTTCCTCTCCACCTACTCCGGGCGCAAACTGGGCCTGCCAAGCACCGGTAACGCCGGCGGTGCACACAACCTGCTCGTGCCCCCCACGCACGACGGTCGCGAGGCGCTGCTGCGCGAGATGGGGCGGGGGCTGCTCGTCACCGAACTCATGGGGCACGGCGTCAATCCCGTCACCGGCGACTATTCCCGCGGAGCGGCCGGTTTCTGGGTGGAGGGCGGTGAAATCGTCCACCCGGTGAGCGAGATCACCATCGCCGGTAACCTGCTCGAGATGTTCGCTGCGATTCGTGGCGTGGCCGACGATACGCGTCCCTGCCACCGCTACCGCATCGGCTCCACCCTGATCGACGCGATGCAGGTGGCCGGCGACTGAAACCCGCGCATTCACGCCATCCGCGAGCCTTCCCTTTTACGCTACCATCGAAGCAGCGCCTCGGCGCGCCGTCCATTCTTCAACCACACAAAGGGAGACCCACCATGCAACGACGCAAGTTCCTCCAAGGCGCAGGGATCGCGGGCATCCTCGCCAGCGGCACCGCTCCGGCCATCGTGATGGCGCAGCAGAACATCCGCTGGCGTCTCGCCTCGAGCTTCCCCAAGTCACTCGACACCATCTACGGCGCATCCGAAGAGCTGAGCAAAGCCATCAACGAGCTCTCCGAAGGGAAATTCCAGATCGACGTCTTCGCCGGTGGTGAATTGGTGCCGCCTTTCGGCGTGTTCGACGCGGTGCAACAGGGCACGGTCGAGATGGCGCACTCCGCCTCGTACTACTACGTCGGCAAGAACGACGCGCTTGCCTTCGACTGCGCCATCCCCTTCGGTCTCAACGCCCGCATGATCAACGCCTGGATGTACGACGCTGGCGGTCTGCAGCTGATGCGCGAGCTCTTCGCCCGCTACGACATCGTCAACTTCCCTCTGGGCAACACCGGCGCGCAGTGGGGCGGCTGGTATCGCAAGGAAATCAAATCGGTCGAGGACATGAAAGGGCTGAAGATCCGCATCAGCAACCTCGCCGGCCGCGTGCTCACCAAGCTCGGCGCCGTGCCTCAGGCCATCCCCGGGGGCGAACTCTACCAAGCACTGGAAAAAGGCACGATCGATGCGGTGGAATGGACCACCGTCTATGACGATTACAAACTCGGGTTCCACAAGGTGGCGCCCTACGGCTATTACCCTGCATGGTGGGAAGGTGGCGCCCAGCTGTCGCTCTACGTCAACAAGAAAGCCTACGACGGACTGCCGAAGCGCTATCAAGAGCTCATCCGCGTCGCCGCGAGCGACGCGCACACTCGCATGCTCGCCAAGTACGATGCGCGCAACCCGGAAGCGGTCCGCAAGCTCGTGGCCGAAGGGGCGAAGATCAACCGCTTCCCCAAAGACATGATGGATGCCTCGTTCAAGGCCCGCAACGAGCTCTTCGCCGAGCTCAACGACACCAACCCGGACTGGAAGAAGATCTACGCGCACTACGAGAAATTCCTGCGCGACGAGTATTCCTGGTTCCGGCTCTCGGAAATGAGCTACGACCAGTACATGACGAGCATCAAGCTCTGAGTCGGCCTGTTTTTTGGCGGAAAGGACGGCCCCGCGGGGCCGTTCTTCATTGGGGGGGCGGTTCGTCCAACCCCGCTTCGGCCATCTCGGCGGCCTTGAGCATGGCGCGCGCCTTGTTGCGCGTCTCCTGCCATTCGGCCTCGGGATTGGAATCGGCGACGATGCCCGCACCCGCCTGCACGTGGATGGTCTCGTCCTTGATGACGGCGGTGCGGATGGCGATCGCCAGATCCATTTCCCCATGAAAGCCGATGTAGCCCACCGCCCCGGCGTAGATGCCGCGCTTCACGGGCTCGAGCTCGTCGATGATCTCCATCGCCCGTACTTTGGGTGCGCCGCTCACCGTCCCGGCGGGGAAGGCGGCGCGCAGCACCGACAAGGGCGTTTCCTGCTCTCCGAGTTCTCCCTCGACCTGCGAGACGATGTGCATCACGTGGGAATAACGCTCGATGGCGAACGACTCGGTCACTTTCACCGAACCGATTCTCGCCACGCGTCCGACGTCGTTGCGCCCCAGATCGAGCAGCTGCACGTGCTCGGCGCGCTCTTTCTCATCGGCGAGGAGCTCGCGCTCGAGCGCCTGATCTTCGGCTGGGGTAGCGCCGCGCGGGCGGGTCCCGGCGATGGGTCGCACGATCACCTTGCGCGCCGTGCCTTCGTCTTCGAGTCGCACGAGGATCTCGGGCGAAGCGCCCACGACATGGAACTCCTCGAAATCGAAATAGAAGAGATAAGGCGAAGGATTGAGCGAACGGATGGCGCGGTAGAGCGTGAGCGGATCGGCGCGAAAGGGCTTGCTCATGCGCTGCGACAGCACCACCTGCATGACGTCGCCCTCGACGATGTAGCGCTTGATCCGCTCCACGGCCGCTTTGAAAGCTTCCTCGCCGAAGGCCGACGCCGGCTCGCTGGGGGGAAAGGGGCGCGAGACGGGGATACGCACCGGCGCGCGCAAGCGTTCGAGCAGTTCCTGCAGACGTTTCTTGGCGCGGCGCCAGGCGCTCGGCACCTCGGGCTCGGCATAGACCACCAGCGTGAGCTTGCCGGTGAGGTTGTCGACGATGGCGAGCTCTTCGGAGACGAGCAGCAGAATGTCGGGCGTACCGATCGGGTCGGGCTTCTCGATACCGGCGAGCCGCGGCTCGATGTAGCGCACCGTGTCGTAGCCGAAGTAGCCCACGAGCCCGCCGAGGAAACGCGGTAGCCCGGCGCGCGGCGGCACCTTGATGCGGTCGAGGTATTCGCCGATGAAGGTGAGCGGATCGCCGTAGTCGCGCCGCTCCACGAGCCGGTTGCCGTGCAGCAGCAAGGCGCTGCGGCCGTAGACTTCGAGGCGCACGGGGCTGGAGAGCCCGATCATGGAGTAGCGCCCGAAGCGCTCGCCGCCTTGCACCGATTCGAGCAGGTAGCTCCACGGTCCGTCGGCGAGTTTGAGATAGAGTGAGAGCGGCGTGTCGAGATCGCAAAAAGTGGTGAGCGTGACCGGGATGCGGTTGTAGCCCTGCGCCGCGAGGGCGTCGAATTCGGATTCCTGCATGGCTTCGCCCTGGAAGGACTCAAGCCAGGTAGTTTAGCAGCTCGGGAAAGCGATCGAGAAAGACGGCGGCTGGCAGACGACGTAAAGATTCCGGATCGCCGTAGCCATAGGTGACGAGCGCCACCGCCACCCCCGCCCCCTGTCCCGCCTGGGCATCGATGGCCGAATCGCCGATGAGCAGCGCCCGTTCGGCCGGACGGTTGAGGTGTTCGCAGGCGTGCAGCACCATGGCCGGGTCGGGTTTCTTCACCGGCAGTGTGTCGCCGGCAACGACCACGTCGAAGAACGGTGCGAGGTCGAGCGCTTCGAGCAACGGCAAAGTGAATTCCCAGTCCTTGTTGGTCACGCAGCCCATCACCAGGCCGCGACAGGAGAGCTCGGCGAGCGTCTCCGGCACGCCTTCGTAGGGGCGGCTCGCCATCCCGTTGACCTCGGCATAGTGCGCTTTGAAACGGGCCGTCGCCTCGGCCACCTCCGCCGGGTCGGTGCGGCCGTTGGCAGCCATGAAGCGGCGCACGAGCTCGGCAATACCATCGCCTACCCAGTGGCGGATCTCCCGGGGAGAGGAAACTGGCAGACCGAGGTCGCTCAAGGTGCGCGCCGCGGCCTCGGCGAGGTCGGGCAAGGTATCGACCAGCGTTCCGTCCAGATCGAACAGCAAGGCTTCCGCCGAGATCGGCTTGGCACTCATCCTTTTTTCCTTTCCACGGTTTGCAACCGAGTCCTCATCCCTGAGATGATGGAGTCGTAACGATGTGGGTCGTCGGTCCGAGCGGCGCCGAACACCGCCGAACCGGCGACGAAGACATCTGCCCCCGCCGCTGCCACGTCGGCGATGTTGTCGAGATTCACGCCGCCGTCGACTTCCAAGAGCAAGCGGCGACCGCTCTCCTCGGTGTAACGATCCAGCATCGTACGCGCAGCGGCGATTTTTTTCAAGGTATGCGGAATGAAACGCTGGCCGCCGAAACCGGGGTTGACGCTCATAAGCAGGACGAAATCGAGCCGATCGAGCACGTGTTCGAGCCAGACGAGCGGGGTGGCCGGATTGAACACGAGCCCCGCGCGGCAGCCACAGGAGCGGATGAGCTCGAGGGTACGGTCGACGTGCTCGGACGCCTCGGGATGGAAGGAGATGAGATCCGCCCCGGCCTCGGCGAACAGAGGCACCAGTGCATCGACCGGTTTTACCATCAGATGCACGTCGATCGGCACGGTGGCGTACGGCTTGATCGCACGGCACACCATCGGTCCCATCGTGAGATTGGGGACGTAGTGGTTGTCCATTACGTCGAAATGGATCCAGTCGGCCCCGGCGGCGATCACGTCGCGCACTTCTTCACCGAGACGGGCGAAATCGGCCGACAAGAGGCTGGGGGCGATCAAAAAAGACGGGGGTTTCATGAGGCGGGAGGAGGTGCGTAGAGGAAGACGAATTCGACGGTATCGATGACCACGCGATCACGGTCGTGCAGCGGCACGAGGGGTGCGTTGGGGAAAACGCCGTTGATCTTGGGTGGCGCTCCGCTTTCGTGACGCAGCAGCACCCGCCAGCCCTGATCGATGAGGGCAATGACGGTGTGGCCGGCCTTCCCCAGACGGGTCACCTCGCGCACGAGCGGAATCGTGCGGGTCTGACCGTTGTTCGTCCCCATCCGCAGCTGCGGGACGAGCCCCTGGCGCGATGACACGCCTTGGCCGACGCAAGGCCAGGGAGGGGTGTGCTCGAGGCGGGAAGCACCGTAGAGAAAATGGTAACGGGCGATGCGAAACACCTCGCCAGGTTTGAGGCGGCATTGCTGGATCTTCTTGCCCTCGACCCAGGTGCCGTTGCGACTCCCCAAATCCTCGAGAAGGAGCTCACTGCCCAAGGGCTGCAGGCGGGCATGCTGCCCGCTCACCGCCAGGCTATCGATGCGCAGATCGTTGCCGGGTTTGCGGCCGATGAAGAACTCGCGGTCAGGAAGATCGACGCGCACGAGCTCGCTGCCGTGATGGATGACCCGCAAGTGCCCCGCCCCTGCGGCAGGGGCGGGATCGGAATCAGTCGCAACCCCCATGGCGTTTCCTCAGTAGGGCAAGGGACGACCCAGCCCGCGCTCACGCGCGCGTTCGAGCATCAGGGCCGCCACGGCGAGATCCTGCACCGCCATGCCCTGCGATTCGAAGAGGGTGATCTGGCGCCCGTCCCTGCGTCCGGGGCGCATACCGGCGATCACCTCGCCCAGCTCCGCCCATAGCCCCGGGCGGGTGCGGCCTTTCTCCAGCGCCGGCAGCAGGTCGCCCGCCTCGCGCACGGCCACTTCGCGGCTATCGACGCAGATAAGGTCGGCGCGCAGCACGGCCTTTTCCGGCAGCTCTTGGCGCGCGAGGCTGTTCGAACCGGCGGCGGTGACATGAACCCCCTCTTCGAGCCACTCGGCCTCGAGCACCGGCTTGGGCGAGGTGGTGACGGTGACGACGACGTCGGCGCCACGCACCGCCGCCTCGATGGACTCGGCCGGCACGAACTTCCGCCCGGTACGTTGCACCATGGTCTCGCAGAAGGCGCGCACGTGCTCGGGGGTACGCGCGGCGACACGGAAGGTCTCGATCGGCAGTGCTTCGGCAAGCGCCAGCGCCTGCCCCTGGGCCTGCCAGCCGGCGCCGACGATGGCGGCGATCTTCGCATCGGGCCGAGCGAGGTATTTCGCCGCCACGCCGCCAGCCGCGCCGGTTCGCATCATGCCCAGCGTGTCGGCTTCCAGCACGGCCACGGGCTCGCCCGTGTCGCTGTCGAAGACGTGCACCCAGAAGCGGGCGCGGCCGCCCGAGGAGGTATAGACCTTGAAGCCGGTGAGCCGCTTGTCCGGCACCGCGCCTTGCAGCATGTGCGTCATCGAGGTGGGCAGGCGCACGCGCTGTCGGGGGTAATCCACCACCTCGCCCCTGGCGTGCGCCGCCATCACCGCCTCGACGGCGGCCATCACGGAGGGCATGTCGAGCAGCCCGGCGACTTCTTCTTCCTGCAGATAAATGGCCACGCTCGCCTCCTCGGCGCCAGGGATGGGATCAGAGCAGGCTCTTCATCAGCTTGCCCATTTCGGACGGGTTGCGCGTGACTTTGAAGCCGCACGCTTCCATGATCTCGAGCTTGGCCTCGGCCGTCTCGGCGCCCGTGGAGATGATCGCACCGGCATGCCCCATGCGCTTGCCCGGCGGGGCGGTAACCCCGGCGATGAATCCCACGACCGGTTTCTTGAAATGCTCCTTGCACCACATGGCCGCGTCGACTTCGTCGGTACCACCGATCTCGCCGATCATGATGACGGCGTCGGTGTCGGGATCGTCGTTGAACATCTTCATCACGTCGAGGTGCTTGAGCCCGTTGATCGGGTCGCCACCGATACCCACCGCGCTCGACTGCCCCAGACCCAACTCGGTGAGCTGCGCCACCGCTTCGTAGGTGAGCGTACCGGAGCGCGACACCACGCCGATGCGTCCTTTCTTGTGGATGTGACCGGGCATGATGCCGATCTTGAGTTCGTCGGGCGTGATGATGCCGGGACAGTTGGGCCCCAGCAGCAGGGTCTCCTTGCCGCCGGCGGCGACCTTGTGCTTCATCTTGTTGCGCACGATGAGCATGTCACGCACCGGGATACCCTCGGTGATGCAGATGACGAGATCGAGGTCGGCCTCGACCGCCTCCCAGATGGCGTCGGCCGCCCCGGCCGGCGGCACGTAGATGACCGACACAGTGGCACCGGTGGCCTCTTTCGCCTCTTTCACCGAGGCGAAGATGGGAATGTCGAAGATCTTTTCGCCGGCCTTCTTGGGGTTGACGCCCGCCACGAAACAGTTGCGGCCATTGGCGTACTCGAGGCACTTCTCGGTATGAAACTGGGCGGTTTTGCCGGTGATACCCTGGGTGATGACTTTCGTATCTTTGTTGATGAGGATCGACATGGGTGGATTCCTTGGCGGCGGTTCGGTCAATGGATGGCGGAGACGGCAGCGACGATCTTCTGCGCCGCTTCGGCCATCGTTTCGGCAGAGATGATGGGCAGACCGGATTCGGCGAGGATCTTCTTGCCGATGTCCTCGTTCGTGCCCTTCATGCGCACCACGAGCGGCACGTTCAACTGCACTTCGCGTGCAGCGGCCACCACGCCGTTGGCGATGGTGTCGCAGCGCATGATGCCGCCGAAGATGTTGACCAGAATCCCTTTCACCTTGGGATTGCGCAGCATGATCTTGAAGGCCGCGGTGACTTTTTCGGTCGTGGCGCCGCCGCCAACGTCGAGGAAGTTGGCCGGTTCGCCGCCGAAGAGCTTGATCGTGTCCATCGTAGCCATAGCCAGGCCCGCGCCATTGACCAGGCAACCGATGTTGCCATCGAGCGCGATGTAGGAAAGCCCATACTTGGAGGCTTCCACCTCGTCGGGATCTTCTTCGTCGAGGTCGCGGTAAGCCACGATCTCGGGGTGACGAAAGAGCGCGTTGTCGTCGAAATTGAACTTCGCATCCAGCGCCTTGATGCCGCCGTCGCCCTCGAGGATGAGCGGGTTGATCTCGGCGAGCGTGGCGTCGGTCTCCATGTAGCAGGTGTAGAGCTTCTTCAAGGTATCGACGGCCGCCGGCACGGAGGCATCGGGAATGCCGATGCCGCGCGCGAGCCGCTCGGCCTCTTCATCGGGGAAACCGACGATGGGATCAATGAAGGCCTTGAGGATTTTTTCCGGGGTCTTGGCCGCGACTTCCTCGATCTCCATGCCGCCCTCGCTGGAGGCGAGCACCGCGACTTTCTGCGTGGCGCGGTCGGTGAGGATCGAGACGTAGTATTCGTGTTTGATGTCGGCGCCTTCTTCGATGAGCAGGCGCTTGACGATCTGGCCTTCGGGACCGGTCTGGTGGGTGACCAGGCGCATGCCGAGGATGGCCGAAGCGTGCTGGCGCACTTCGTCGAGCGAACGCGCGAGCTTGACGCCGCCGCCCTTGCCGCGCCCGCCGGCGTGGATCTGCGCCTTCACCACCCACACGGGGCCGCCGAGCGACTTGGCCACTTCCAGCGCTTCCTCCACCGAAAACGCCGGCCCGCCCTTGGGCGTGCGGATGCCGAACTTCCTCAGGACTTCCTTGGCTTGGTATTCATGGATTTTCATGTTCACCCTTCGTTTTTCCACGCCCGATCGGGCATGAGGTTGATCGGTCGCACCGCGACGGATCGCAGCGGTACGGCGTTCTCCCGGGGTCGAATGCTTCGGCCCCGTCCCTTGGTTTGGCACGGGTAATTATAACGACAATCGCCCCTACCTCCGTGCAGCGAAGCACGATTTCTCAGACGGGGCTCGGAATTTCATGATAGTCGACTTCGAGCCCGTGCTCCTGCGCCAGCCAGCGTCCGAGCGCCTGTACGCCGAAACGCTCGGTGGCATGGTGCCCCGCGGCGATGAAGGCCACCCCCGCATCACGCGCCAGATGCACGCAGGGCTCGGAGACTTCGCCGGTGACATAGACATCCACCCCTTCGTCGATCACGGCGGCGAATTCGCCCTGCGCCGCGCCGCTACACCAGGCGAGCCGTTCGATGCGCCGTTGCGGCTCCCCCAGCACCAGCGGTGCGCGATCGAGCACGGCGTTCAGGCGCGAGGCAAGCTCGGCGAGCGTCGTCGGCTCTTCGGGGCGACCGAGCCAGACGAGCTCCTCCTTGCCGCAGCGCCCCTCGGCCCGCCAGCCCATCGTCCGTGCCCAAACGGCATTGTTACCGACTTCCGGATGCGCATCGAGCGGCAGGTGATAGGCGATGAGGCTCACCTCGTGCACGAGCAGCGGCCGCAGGCGCCGGAGCCGCCAGGCGGTAAGCGTAGGGTCCTCGCCACGCCAGAAGAAACCATGATGCACCAGGATCGCGTCGTAGCCGCCCGCGATCGCGCGTTCGACGAGGTCGACGTTGGCCGTCACGCCGCAGAGCACGCGCGTCACTTCCGGCCGTCCTTCCACTTGCAGCCCGTTTGGGCAATAATCGCGAAACGATGCAGGCTGCAAGAGGCCGTCCAGGGCCTCCACCAGATCCGTCAATCGCATGCTCGCCGCTCCTTGGGGAATCGATGAAGAAACTGTGGCAGATTTTCGCGCAAACCGTCACCATCGTTGCACTGGCCGGCTTCGTCGTGGCGCACCTCAAGCCGCACTGGTGGTTCGGCCGCGGCGCCCCCCTCACCGTCGAGCGCGACGCGCCCGCCGCGGCGGCAGCCAAGGACTACCGTTTCGCAGCCGCCCGCGGCGCCGCCGCCGTCGTCTCGCTGCAGCCCATGGAACCGGAAGAGGCGGACAAAGAGGAACACGCACCGCGGCGCTTGCAACTGCCGCCGGGGCACCCCGACCTTCCCCTGCCCGATGAAGACTCCCCCCGGCTGCCCGAAGCCATGGGCTCGGCGGTCATCGTCTCCGAGGATGGCGTACTGGTGACCAACGCCCACGTCGTGGAGGGGCACGAACGTTTCCTTACCCGCTTTGGCGACGGCCGCAGCATCCCGGCGCGCGTGGCCGGGCGCGACCAGGAGAGCGACCTCGCGATCCTGCGGCTCGAGTCCTCCGGCCCATTCGCGGCCCTGCCCTTCGCCCCAGCCGATAGTTTCGCCGTGGGCGACGTGGTGCTCGCAGTGGGGCATCCCTTCGGCGTGGGGCAGACGGTGACGATGGGCATCATCTCGGCGCTGGGGCGCAACGACCTGGGTCTTTCCACCTTCGAGAATTTCATCCAGACCGACGCGGCCATCAATCCCGGCAATTCGGGTGGGGCGCTCATCGACACCCAAGGGCGGCTGGTGGGCATCAACACGGCCATCTTCTCGCGCACCGGCGGGTCGCTCGGCATCGGTTTCGCCATCCCGGTGCAGATCGCACAACCGGTGGTCGAGGAGCTGCGCTCGCGCGGATACGTGCGCCGCGGCTGGGTGGGGGTGCAGCTGCAGCCGCTCGAAACCGCTCTGGCCGAGGCCATGGGGGTCACGGCGCGCGAAGGCGCCCTGGTGGCCGCGGTGCTGCCCGACTCTCCAGCGGCCGCGGCCGGCCTCAAGGCGGGTGACGTCATTCTCGCCATCGACGGCAAACCGACGCGCACGGTGCGCGAAGTACTCGACACGGTGGCAGCGATCCCGCCGGGCAAAGCCATCACGCTACGGCTCGAACGCGATCAGCGCACGTTGGAAGTGGAGCTCGTCGCCGGCGAGCGGCCACGGCAAAATTCGTAACTGCCTCGCGACGCTAGTCTTGCACCTGCTGAGGAGGCCCTTCTTCGCGCGGAGCGGCCGGCAAGGTTTCTTCTTCCCCGCCGCCGGAGGCTGCTCCCCAGCGCACGAAGAGCACCCCTGCCTCGTAGAGGAGCACCATGGGAACCGCCAGCAGACACTGCGAGACGACGTCGGGCGGAGTGACGACTGCCGCGACGACGAAGGCGCCGACGATCACGTAAGGGCGTGCCTGGCGCAGTTTGGTGACGTCGACCACCCCCGCCCGGGCGAGCAGGATCACGGCGATCGGCACTTCGAACGTCACGCCGAAGGCGACGAACATGGTCATCACGAAGCCGAGATACTGCTCGATGTCCGGTGCCACGCGCACGCTCGCCGGCGCAAATTCGGCGATGAAGCGAAACACCCCGCGAAAGACGAAGAAATAGCAGAACGCCACCCCGAGCAGGAAGAGGACGGTGGAGGCGATCACCAAGGGGGCGATGAGACGTTTTTCGTGGGCATACAGGCCGGGGGCGACGAAGGCCCAGGCTTGATAGAGGACGTAAGGCAGGGCGATGAGGAAAGCGAGCCACATCGTGACCTTGATCGGCACGAAGAAAGGCGTCACCACCCCGGTGGCGATCATGGTCGAGCCTTCGGGCAGGGCGTCGAGCATGGGCTTCGCGAGCAGGTCGTACCAATGCCCCGCCCAAGGGGCCAGACAGAGAAAGACGACGAGCACGGCGGCGATGGCCCGCAGCAGGCGGCTGCGCAGCTCGACCAAATGGGACAGGAAACTCTCTTCGCCCTGGATCGGCTCGTCGTTCATTGCGCTCCCTCTCGCGGAGGAAGATGCGCCGCCTCGGGTTTCACTTCGGCACGAACCGGCATCGACCCCACATCGGTCGGCGCACGGGCATCGCCCGGGGAGATCTGGGGGTGCGTCACCGTCGGCTCGGCCGACGTTTGCGGAAAGGGTGTGTCACTGGCGGCAGAAGGCGCGGTCACGACGGCCGACGTCTCGGCGATCGAACCCGTTGGCGAGAGCGCGGCGCGCGCCTCTGCGATCGTCTCGCGCACTGGCGCCTGTAGCGCCTCTTGCTGACGGCGCATCGTCTCCTGCAGCTCACGCGCTTGGGATTCGATCTGGGCTTGCAGCTTTTTCAGCTCTTCGAGCTGGAGCTCGCGCTCGATGTCGGCCTTGACCCCGGCGACGTAGCGCTGCAGCCGCCCGATGAGCTGACCGGCCGTGCGAGCAGCCTTGGGCAGACGCTCGGGACCGAGCACGATGAGCGCCACCACGGCGATCACGATCATCTCGGAAAAGCCGACGTCGAACACCGTCACCTCTCCTCGAGCGGCAAGCGATACGGCAAGCGGTTCACGCGTGCGGACGCGAGGCGTCGCTCTTGTCCCGCATCGCCCCCTCGATCGTGGTCTGGTCGCTCACGGCCTTAGGCGGGGCAGCCGCAGCGTTTTCTTCCTCCTCGGCGCTCTTCATCCCTTCCTTGAACCCGCGCACGGCACTGCCGAGATCCTGCCCGATGTTGCGCAGTTTCTTCGTGCCGAAGATCATCACGACGATGAGTAGCACGACGAGCCAGTGCCAGATGCTGAATGAACCCATAGTCATATCCCTCTTCGATGTGCCTTCCGTCTCAGCGCTTGAGCATGATGGGCAGCGGCTCGTTTCCCCCGCCGAGCAGATGCACGTGCAGGTGCATCACTTCCTGACGGCCGATGCGGCCCGTATTGATGATGGTGCGCCAGCCATCCTGACAGCCGGCCGCGAGCGCCACCTTGGTGGCCGCCACCATCAAGCGCCCCATCCAACCGGCGTCGTCGTCGGTGAGCTCCTTGGTCGAGGGGATGTGGTGTTTCGGAATCACCAACAAGTGGACCGGCGCTACCGGACGGATGTCGTGGAACGCCAGCACCTCGTCGTCTTCATAGACTTTCTTCGCCGGAATCTCGCCGGCGACGATCTTGCAGAACACGCAATTCGGATCGGCTTGCATCGTCATGCTTTCCCTCCTTTGGCAATCACCACGGATTCGGCTTCCGCCGCCGTGGCCAGACGTGCGCGTTTCTCGTCGATACCCGAGACGCCCTCCCGGCGGCGAAACTCGGCGGCCACGTCCTCGACCGACAGGCCGAAATGCGCGAGCAGCACCATGGTGTGGAACCACAGGTCGGTGACCTCCCACACCAGATGCAGCCGGTCGCCGTCCTTGGCCGCCATGATCACTTCGGCGGCCTCCTCGGCCACTTTCTTGAGGATCGCCTCCGTTCCCTTCTGGTACAGGCTGGAAACATAGGATTGGTCGGGATCGGCCGCCTTGCGTTCGGCGAGCGTCTGGCTGACGCGGCGCAGCACTTCCAAGTCGATCATGAGTATATCTCCTTCGGATCCTTCACCACCGCTTCGACGACTTCCCAAGCCCCGTCGCGCCAGCGGCGGTAGAAACAGCTCCGCCGTCCGGTGTGACAGGCGATGCCGCCCCTTTGTTCGACGCGCAGCAGCAGCGCATCGCCATCGCAGTCGAGCCGCAGCTCGACGAGCTTTTGCACGTGTCCGGAGGTCTCGCCCTTGGCCCACAGCCGGCCGCGCGAGCGCGACCAGTAAACGGCCTGGCCGCGCGCGATCGTCTCGGCCAGCGCCTCTCGGTTCATCCAGGCGAGCATGAGCACCTCGCCCGTGGACGCGTCCTGGGCGATTGCCGGCACCAGGCCGTCTTCGCCCCAGCGCACGGCGTCGAACAGATCTTCGCTCACAGCCGTACCTCCACGCCGGCCGCCTGCATCGCTTCCTTGGCCTGGCGGATGCTGTATTCACCGAAATGGAAGATGGAGGCGGCGAGCACCGCGTCGGCGTGCCCCTCGGTGACGCCTTCGACCAGATGCTGCAGCGTGCCCACGCCGCCGCTCGCGATCACCGGCACGGGCACGGCGTCGGACACCGCGCGGGTGAGTTCGAGGTCGAACCCCTGCCTGGTGCCGTCGCGATCCATGCTGGTGAGGAGGATCTCACCTGCGCCGAGCGCACAGACTTTCTGCGCCCATTCGATGGCGTCGAGCCCCGTGTCGACGCGCCCGCCGTGGGTAAACACCGACCAGCGTCCGGGCGCGACGCGTTTGGCGTCGATGGCCACGACGATGGCCTGCGAGCCGACGCGATCGGCCGCCTCGGCGATGAGCTCGGGCCGCTGTACCGCCGCGGTGTTGATGCTCACCTTGTCGGCCCCGGCAAGGAGCAGCGCGCGCACGTCCTCGAGGCGGCGCACCCCCCCGCCCACGGTCAGCGGGATGAAGACGCACTCGGCCACCCGCGAGACGACCTCGAGCAGGATGGCGCGCTCTTCGCTCGAAGCCGTGATGTCAAGGAAAGTGAGTTCGTCGGCCCCCTCGGCATCGTAGCGCCGCGCGATCTCCACCGGGTCGCCCGCATCGCGCAGCGACACGAAATTGACCCCCTTGACCACGCGCCCGGCATGGACGTCCAGACAAGGGATGACGCGCTTGGCGAGCATCAGGCCGTCCTTTGCGCACTGCGCCGCGCCGCGAGTTCGTCGGCGAGCGCCTGCGCGGCCTTGAAGTCCAGCGTGCCTTCGTAGATGGCGCGCCCGGTGATCGCCCCCATCACGCCGTCCTCCTCGATGGCGCACAGCGCCTCGATGTCGGCGAGCGTGGCGATGCCGCCGCTGGCAATGACCGGAGTGGCACGCAACGCACGCGCGAGCCGCGCCGTCGCCTCGACGTTCACCCCCGAGAGCATCCCGTCGCGGCCGATGTCGGTATAGACGACGGCCTCCACGCCGTAGTCCTCGAACTTGCGCGCGAGCTCGACGACGTCGTGGCCGCTACTGCGCGACCAGCCGTCGATCGCCACCTTGCCGTCCTTGGCGTCCAGCCCCACCATGACGTGACCGGGAAAAGCGACACAGGCGTCCTGCAGGAAACCGGGATGCTTCACCGCGGCCGTGCCGATGATGACGTATTCGATGCCCAGCTCCACGTAGCGGTCGATCGTGTCGAGGTCGCGGATGCCGCCGCCGAGCTGCACCGGCACCTCGCCGTCGATTTCTTCCAGGATGGCCTCGATCGCCGCGAGGTTCTTCGGCTTGCCGGCGAAGGCCCCGTCGAGGTCGACGAGGTGAAGCCGCCGCGCCCCCTGGTCGAGCCAGTGGCGCGCCATGGCGGCCGGATCTTCGGAGAATACGGTGGCCTCTTCCATGCGCCCCTGGCGCAGCCGGACGCATTGGCCGTTCTTCAGGTCGATGGCGGGAATCAGCAGCATGATGTCACAGGTCCCGTTGGGCGGTCTTGGCCGCCGTCGTTGTCACCCGGTGCGGCGAACCGCACCCCCTCCCCTGCGCCGCGCTCATGGAGCCCAGCGCACGAAGCGCTCAAGTAGCGCCAGCCCTGCCCGCCCGCTCTTCTCGGGGTGGAATTGCACCGCCACGAGATTGTCGTGCGCCACCGCCGAGGCGAAGACGACGCCGTAATCGGTGCGGGCGAGCACGAGCGAATCATCACGCGGCGCGACGTAGTAGCTGTGCACGAAATAATAGCGCTCGCCGCTGCCCTGCACCGGCAAGATGGGATGCTCGCGCACGTTCTCGACCCGGTTCCAGCCCATGTGCGGCACCTTGAGATGCGCCTGCCCGGGAGCGAATGCCCCGTCGCGCGGGAAACGCACCACCTCGCCGGCAAAAAGGCCGAGCCCGGCGGCACCGCCTTCTTCGGAGCGTTCGAAGAGCATCTGCAGTCCGACGCAAATGCCGAGAAACGGCCGCTCGCGCGCCGCCCGGAGCACTGCCTCGTGCATCTCCTGGCGCTGGAGCGCCCCCATGCAGTCGGGCATCGCCCCCTGGCCGGGAAAGACGACGCGGTCGGCCTCTTGCACCTCGCGCGGCGTGCGCGCCAGCCGCACTGAAACGCCGGGCGCGACGGTCTGCAGCGCCTTCTGCACCGAGCGCAGGTTTCCCATGCCGTAATCGATCACCGCGATGTTCATGGCCGACTCACAGCACCCCTTTGGTCGAGGGCATCCGCCCCTCCAGACGCGGATCGCGGGCGCAGGCCATGCGCAGCGCCCGACCGAAGGCCTTGAAGAGCGTCTCGCACTGATGGTGGGCATTGACGCCGCGCAGGCCGTCGAGGTGTAGCGTCACCGCGGCATGATTGACGAACCCCTGGAAGAATTCGCGCACGAGATCGACGTCGAAGGCGCCGATGCGCGCACGGGTGAATTCGCAGCAAAAGACGAGCCCGGGGCGGCCGGAGAGATCGACCACCGCGCGCGACAGCGCCTCGTCGAGCGGCACGTAGGCGTGACCGTAGCGGGAAAGGCCGCGCTTGTCGCCCAAGGCCTTGGCAAACGCCTGACCGAAGGTGATGCCGACGTCCTCGACCGTGTGGTGGTCGTCGATGTGCGTGTCGCCCTCGGCGCGGATTTCGAGGTCGATGAGCCCATGGCGGGCCACCTGCTCGAGCATGTGGTCGAGAAAGGGCACGCCGGTGGAGAGTTCGGCGCGACCGTTGCCGTCGAGATCGAGCGCCACGCGCACCCGGGTCTCGAGGGTGTCGCGTTCGACGACGGCGGTGCGGCCCACAGAGGATTCGGTCATGGAAAAGCCGGAGAAACGGAACGTGGTGACCCGCGCATGATACCATTGGGCGTGTCAAGCGTGGCAACCCCGATCCCGAGAAAACGGCGCATGGACGATCGTTACTGGAGCCCTACCGTCAAGCGGCTCACCCCCTACGTTCCGGGCGAGCAGCCCCGAATCCCCGACCTCATCAAGCTGAACACCAACGAGCATCCGCACGGCCCTTCGCCGCGGGTACTCGCCGCCATCCAGTCCGAGCTCGACGAGCGGCTGCGCCTCTATCCCGACCCCGAAGCGACGGCGCTGCGCCACGAACTCGCACAACGCCACGGCGTGGAGATCGACCAAGTCTTCGTCGGCAACGGCTCCGACGAAGTGCTCGCCTTCGCCTTCCATGCGCTCCTGGGTCATTCCGGGCCGATCTGGTTTCCCGACGTCACCTACAGTTTCTACCCCGTCTATTGCACCCTCTACGGGCTGCCTCACGAAACGGTACCCCTGACCGACGACTTCCGCCTGTCGGTCCCTGCCTTCCTGCCGCAGGAGGAGCGCGCCGCCGGCGGCATCGTCTTCGCCAACCCGAACGCGCCCACCGGCATCGCCCTGGAGCTCGACGACGTCGAACGCATCGTGGCCGGCAACCCACAGTGCGTAGTCCTGATCGACGAGGCTTACGTCGATTTCGGGGCGCAGAGCGCCGTTCCCCTCGTCGAGCGTTACCCCAACCTCCTCGTGGTGCAGACCTTCTCCAAGAGCCGGGCGCTCGCCGGCTTGCGCGTGGGCTACGCCATCGGCCAGGCGCCGCTCATCGAGGCATTGCGCCGCGTCAAGGACAGCTTCAATTCCTACCCCCTCGACCGGCTCGCGCAGGTCGGGGCGCTCGCAGCGCTGCAGGACGAAGCGCACTTCGAGGCCATGCGGCTGGACGTGATCGCCACACGCGCCTCGCTCGCCCGCGGACTCGAAGCCCTGGGATTCGAAGTACTCCCCTCGCAGGCGAACTTCGTCTTTGCCCGCCACCGCGAGCGCAGCGGCGCGGAACTCGCGCAGTCCTTGCGCAAGCGTAGGGTGCTGGTGCGGCGCTTCGATCAGCCACGCATCGCCGATTTCCTCCGCATCACCGTGGGCACCCGCGAACAGTGCGCCCGTTTGCTGGAGACGCTTGCCAAAATCCTGGGGGGTTAGCAAGGACAACGCCAAAAATCCATGGAGCACCCTCAAGGCAAAGTCCAAACTGGCGAGCTACAAGATAGAGCATGGCAGAGAAGACGCGATGCGAATTACGAAAGTGCGTTCAAAGGGGAATAAAAGTCATCGTATTTCATTACAAGCCCCTCCTCTATCGGACATATCGAAATCTCTATCCCCAAAAACCCATCTTTTTTCTTTTTTCCATTTCTCAGAAAACCAATAATTCTCCTCAAGCCTCTCATTATAATTTATGTGGGCAAGTGAAGTAATTGTATCAAAAACCTGTCGAGAATAAAAAGGGTAGTCTTTCCTTTTTTCCGCCATTTTTGGTATTTCTTTAAACCTATTTGAATAATTTTCATTCAACCACAACAGACTGGCTACCATAAACTCCGGATCATAATTATGGCCATGCCCAAATTGGGTACACTCTTTCGTAGGCAAAGTTTCCCCATGATCGGAAATGTAAAACATAAATCCAATGCCATGATTTTCTTCCGTATAAGTCTTTATTAGTTCGATTATCTTTGACAAGATATAATCTGTGTACAATATCGTATTGTCGTATTGATTCAAAAGCAAAGGTGGGCCGTTAATTTTTTCGCCTTTTTTAAAGAAGTCGAATTCTTTTGGATATCTATGTTCATAGGGAAAGTGACTTCCAATCATATGCAACACGATAAATTTTTTCTGGGCTTTATCATTCAATATATGACCCAGGGTTTTTATAATTTCAATATCATAATTGCTTTTTCCGGAATAACTGCCCAGATTTGTATACAACAATTTGTCAGATTTTGAGGCATGTATTGATATCAAAGAATCATGAATTCCCAAAGGGGACTGATTTGATATCCAATAAGTCTTAAACCCTGCCTGTTTAAATATCGTTACCAGAGAACCCGCATCCAAAGGGCTCAAATGATTTTTATCCATTTTTCCTGTAAGTATTACAGGAACTGCCAAACGAGTCATGCTCCATGGAGACACCACATTACTAAAACTAAATATATTTTTTATTTTTGACAATTCTGGATTAGTTTGTCTATCATATCCGTTAAGCTGAAAATGGTCAGGGCGAGCAGATTCACCAATAACAAGAACATATATCTCTTGTTCCTCATTGGGAATTTCAATCGATCTAAATGGGTTAAACTTAATTTCATCTATATGGTAAATAGCATTCTCAAGGGCCCTTTTCTCAGAAATATAACCTTTAATTCTAAAAATTATTCCCGTTGGAAAACTTTTAGACAACCTTCTTTCACCAAGTGCAAGCCCACCAGAGGTTAAATTTACATCCTGTGATAAATTCTCTTGAAAATTTTGTTGTTGCAATGCATTTGCATCGGGACTCAAATTAAAGCACACATAATAATATAAAATCAAGGAAAACAAAGAAACGTACAATATTGCTTTTTGCTTTTTACCTTTTGGTATTTTGTTTATTGGAGCTTTTACAGAAACAATAATGGCTATTATAAATAAAATAATACCTACAAATATTTTTGAAATTATACCGTAATAGCCCAACAAACCTGCTGCTTCTTCTATGTTGGATTCTTTAACGACCGCGATGATTTGCGAGCTAGACGGCTCGTTATAATTTAATATATACCAAGATTCAAAAGGAATTATTATGTATAATGGCGACAAAAACAACAAAATCAGCTTTAGGTTTCTTGTAGAAGAAATACCAAAAACTATAAAAAATATCTGCGGTATCGCCGATAAAATAAAAGCCTTTAAATGCTCTTCGCTTTTTATCGAGAAAAGAATATTTGGAATCATTAAAATGAAAAACAAGCATATTATGATTATCCACCATTTGTTTCTCATTTTTTCATTTCTTTGAATATCAACGACAAGACATCTACCAATACACTTGAGTTTCTTGATAATGCAATTGCCATAAACATGATACTCACATTCTATCTTGATGTCTGACAGGCTCGAACGACGTTGCCCCATTTCGATTTGAACGTGACAATTCAGAGGGGAACTGTCCCGTATCTATCCAGATCAACGTACCGAGCGGTATGTCCAAGCTTGAAGTCTAGATAGAGCGCCGTCGCCTCACGCAAATTGGCCAAAGCCTCTTCGATGGTTTCACCTTGGGTCGTCGTTCCGGTTTCAGGGTTGAATACCACATAGCCACCTTCCGGGGCCGGGGTCAAAACGGCGGTCAGTTCCATTGAATCATGCCTCATTCACGTTCATGCGAACGCTACGTGCCCCCATTTTCAAGGAATGATCCGGTACTCCGCCGAACGCGCGTGCGCCGTGAGGCCCTCGCCCCGGGCAAGCGTGGCGGCGATGGGGGCGAGCTTTTGCGCGCCGGCGCGCGACACGGCGACAAGGCTCGTGCGCTTCTGGAAATCGTAGACCCCCAAGGGCGAGGAGAAGCGGGCGCTGCGCATCGTCGGCAGCACGTGGTTGGGCCCGGCGCAGTAGTCGCCGATCGCTTCCACCGACCAGTGGCCGAGAAAAATCGCCCCGGCATGGCGGATCTCGTCGGCCACGGGCTCCGGATCTTCCAGGGCGAGTTCGAGGTGCTCGGGCGCGATGCGGTTGGCGATCGCCACCGCCTGCTCCAGATCGTCCACCCGGATGAGCGCCCCGCGGTGAGCGAGCGAGGCGGCGATCACTTCGCGGCGCGGCATCGTCGGCAGCAGCCGCTCGATGGCCTCGGCCACCGCCTCCAGAAAATCCGCCTGCGTGCTCACCAGGATCGCCTGTGCGAGTTCGTCGTGCTCGGCCTGGGCGAAGAGGTCCATCGCCACCCAGGCAGGATCGCCCGAACCGTCCGACAGGATCAGGACCTCGGAGGGCCCTGCCACCATGTCGATGCCCACCACGCCGAAGACGCGCCGCTTGGCCTCGGCCACGTAGGCATTGCCGGGACCGACGATCTTGTCGACTTGAGGAATCGTTTGCGTTCCATAGGCGAGCGCCGCCACCGCCTGAGCCCCCCCAATCGTGAAGACGCGATCGACCCCGGTGAGGTGCGCCGCGGCGAGCACCAAGGGATTCTTCTCGCCGCGCGGCGTGGGCACGGTCATGATGAGCTCGCCCACGCCGGCCACTTTGGCCGGGATCGCGTTCATCAGCACCGAACTCGGATAGGAGGCGCGCCCGCCGGGGACGTAGAGCCCGACGCGATCGAGCGGCGTCACTTTCTGCCCCAGGCGCGTGCCGTCCGCCTCCTCGATCACCCAACCTTCGAGTTTTTGCCGCTCATGGAAGGTTTCGATGCGCTCGGCGGCCCGCACCAGGGCGTCTTTCTGCTCGGCGGGCAGCGCGGCGAAGGCTTGGGCGAGCACCGACTTCGGCAGTTCCAGCTCGGCCATGTGCGTGGCCGCCAGACCATCGAAACGGCGGGTGTATTCGAGCACCGCCGCATCGCCCGTCGTGCGCACCGCGCGCAGGATCTCATCGACGGCACGGGCGACGGCCTCGTCCGTCTGCGCCTCGAAGGCGAGCAGCGCGTCGAGCTGGGCGAAGAAGTCGGGCTCGCGCACGTCCAGCCGGCGAATGCGCGCGGCGGGCGAATCAGGCGTTTGGCTGGTCATGGAGGGCCTCCGCGAAGGTATCGATGATCGGCTGCACCAAGGCGCGCTTGAGCTTCAGGGCGGCTTGGTTGACGATCAGGCGGCTGGAAATATGCATGATTTCCTCGACTTCGACGAGGCGGTTGGCGCGCAGCGTGTTGCCCGACGAGACGAGATCGACGATGGCATCGGCCAGGCCCACCAGAGGCGCGAGTTCCATCGAGCCGTAGAGCTTGATGAGATCGACGTGCACGCCCTTGGCGGCGAAATGCGCCTTGGCGGTCTTGAGGTATTTGGTCGCCACGCGGATGCGGCTGCCGAGCCGCACCGCCGCGGCATAGTCGAACCCCTCGGGCACGGCCACACACAGGCGGCAGCGGGCGATGCGCAGGTCGAGCGGCTGATACAGCCCCTGCCCGCCGTGTTCGAGCAGCACGTCCCGCCCGGCGATGCCCAGGTCCGCCGCTCCGTACTGGACGTAGGTGGGCACGTCGGTGGCGCGCACGATCAGCAGCCGCACTTCGGGGCGGTTGGTCTCGAGGATGAGCCGGCGCGAAGTTTCGGGATCGTCCTGAGGCACGATGCCGGCGGCCGCGAGCAGCGGCAGCGTCTCGGTGAAGATGCGCCCTTTGGAGAGCGCGAGCGTGATCCGTTCCATGCCTCGATTCTACCGGATGCGGAGCACCTGGGCGCCCAGCGCACCGAGTTTTTCCTCGAGCTGCTCGTAGCCGCGATCGAGATGGTAGATGCGCTCGATGATCGTCTCGCCCTCGGCCTTGAGGGCGGCCACGATCAGGCCGGCGGATGCCCGCAGGTCGGTCGCCATGACGGTGGCCCCGTCGAGCCGCGCCACGCCCGTGACCACGGCGGTGTTGCCGTCGATACGGATATCCGCCCCGAGCCGCTGCAGCTCGACGGCGTGCATGAAACGGTTCTCGAAAATGGTCTCGCGGATGACCCCGCTGCCCTCGGCCACCGTGTCGATTGCCATGAACTGCGCCTGCATGTCGGTAGGAAAGCCCGGGTACGGGGCCGTACGCACGTTCACCGCCCGCAGCCTCGGCGGCGCCTCCAGCGCCACCCAGTCGGGGCCGGTCTCGATGCGGCAACCGGCCTCGGCGAGCTTGGCGAGCACCGCCTCGAGCGAATCGGGGTCGGCCCGGGTGAGCCGGACATGCCCCCCCGTGATGGCAGCAGCGCACAGATAGGTGCCGGTTTCGATGCGGTCGGGCATGACGCGGTGGCGCGCGCCGTGCAGCCGACGCACGCCGCGCACGCGTAGGGTGTCGGTACCGATGCCTTCGATGTCCGCGCCCATGGCCACCAGGCAGCGGGCGAGATCGGTCACTTCCGGTTCGCGCGCCGCGTTCTCGATCACCGTCGTCCCCTCGGCCAGGCACGCGGCCATGAGCAGGTTCTCGGTGCCGGTGACGGTGACCAGATCCGGCACGAGCCGCGCCCCGCGCAACCCCGACGTGGTGGCGTGGATGTAGCCGTGTTCGACGCGCACCTCGGCGCCCAGCGCCTGCAGCCCCTTGATGTGCTGGTCGACCGGGCGCGCGCCGATGGCGCAACCGCCGGGCAGGCTCACGACGGCCTCGCGGCAACGCGTCACGAGCGGACCCAGCACGAGGATGGAAGCGCGCATCGTCTTGACGAGCTCATAAGGCGCTTCGGGGGAAACGATACGCTGCGCCTGCAGCCGCAGGGTCGTCCCCTCGCGCTCGATCGCCACCCCCATGCGCGCCAGGAGCGCGAGCAGCGTATCGACGTCGCGCAGCCGCGGAACGTTCTCGACCTCGAGCGGTTCCTCGGTCAGCAGCGCCGCGCACAAGATGGGCAGCGCCGCGTTCTTCGCCCCGGAAACGGGGATTTCGCCGGCGAGCCGCGCGCCGCCGACGATGGCGAGTTTGTCCACCCTGTTCTCCTTCAGCGCGGCTCGAGCTCAGCGCGCAGACTTTCCCACTCCTCGGGCGTGAGGGTGGTGAGCGCAAGGGCGTGGATCTCCGTGCCCATCGCCGGCCCCAGCGCCTGATAGACCATCTGGTGTTGCTGCACCTTGCGCTTGCCGCGAAACGCCTCGCTCACCACGAGGCCGGTGAAATGCACCCCGTCCTCGCCCTCGATCTGGACGTGCAGACAGGGCAGATGGGCTGCGATGGCCGCTTCGATCGCCTTGGGATCGTACATGTCGGACTCCAGAAAGCTCATTGACGCAATTTGTAGCCGCGGGCGAGCATGGCGAGCGTCAGCGCCACCACCACGGCCGTGGCCGCGAGCGACACCAGCAGACTCACCCAGGGATTGGTGTCCGCCTGGCCGAAAAAGCCATAGCGAAAGCCGTCGATCAGGAAGAAAAAGGGATTGAGGTGCGACACTTTCTGCCAGAAGGGAGGCAGCGCCGCGATCGAGTAGAACACCCCCGAGAGCATGGTGAGCGGCATGACGAGGAAGTTCTGGAAGGCGGCGAGCTGGTCGAACTTGTCCGCCCAGATGCCGGCGACGATTCCCAGCGACCCCAGCAGCAGCGAACCGATCACCGCAAAAGCGAGCGCCCACAGCGGCGCGGCGAGCGGCAGATCGACGAAGACGAGCCCCACCAGGATCACCCCCAAGCCCACGGCGAGCCCCCGCACCACGCAGGCGAGCGCGTAGCCCCAGAAAAATTCCTGGTGCGACAGAGGAGGCAGGAGCACGAAAACGATGTTGCCCGTCACCTTGCTCTGGATGAGCGAGGAGCTGGAGTTGGCGAAGGCGTTTTGCAGCACCGACATGATCGCAAGGCCCGGGATGAGGAAGGCGGTATAAGGCACCTCGCCGTAGGTCGTCACGTGCCGGTCGAGCACGTTGGAGAAGATGAGCAGGAAGAGCAGCGCGTTGAGGATGGGTGCGGCCACCGTCTGGAAGGCCACTTTCCAGAAGCGCATCACTTCCTTGTAGAAGAGCGTGCGGAACCCCGCACCGAAGCATTCAGGCACTTCGCATCACCTCGACGAAGACGCGCTCCAGATCCGGCTCACCCACGCGCAGCTCGCGCACCTCTGCACCCCCCTCGCGCAGACGGCGCAAAAGACCTTCGATGTCGGCATAGTGCTCGAAGGGGATGCGTACCCAGCCATCCTCGCCCGCCACTCCACCCAGGGCGAGCGCCGCCTCGGGACGATCGAGCCGCACCTCGAGCTCATGGGCCTGAAAGCGCGCGAGCAGCCGCTCGGTGGTATCGAGCGCCACGATCCGGCCAGCCTTGAGCATGGCGATGCGATGGCACAGCGACTCGGCCTCTTCGAGATAATGGGTGGTGAGGAGAATCGTATGCCCCTGCTCGTTGAGCTTTTGGATGAACTGCCAAAGGCCGTGGCGCAGCTCTACGTCCACGCCCGCGGTGGGCTCGTCGAGCACGATCACGGGGGGCCGATGCACCAGGGCTTGCGCCACCAGCACCCGACGCTTCATCCCGCCCGAGAGGGTGCGCATGTTGGCCTCGGCCTTGTCGGCCAGCCCCAGGCCGTGCAATAGTTCCTCGATCCAGTCCTCGTTGCGCGTGAGTCCGAAGTAACCGGACTGGATGCGCAGGATCTCCCGCACCGTAAAGAAAGGGTCGAAGACGAGTTCTTGCGGCACCACGCCAATAGCCCGGCGCGCCTGGCGGTAGTCGCGAACGACATCGAAGCCCATGACGCGCACACTGCCGGCGCTGGGTCGCGCCAAGCCGGCCAAAAGCGAAATGAGCGTGGTCTTGCCCGCCCCGTTGGGTCCGAGCAGGCCGAAGAATTCGCCGCGCTCGACGGTGAGGTCTACGCCGGCGAGCGCCGTGAAGTCGCCGAAGCGCTTGACGGCGCCTTGCAAGGCGATGGCAGCGGTCATGTCCCGGCCGACTCCGGCGCCAAGGGCAGCAGGGCATCGACCCCGTAGAGCTGGGCAAGCGCCAGGGCCTGCTGCGGCAGCCGCGCGATCTCGAGTGTGGCCCCGCAACGGCGCGCCCGACGCAGCCATTCGATCAACAGCGCCACGAAGGAAGAATCGCAAGCGCTCACGCCGGCGGCATCGACGAGGACGCGCGATCCGGCAGTGACCCCGTCCGGCCAGCGCTCGAGGAAACCGGTGACACTGCGCAGATCGATGTGCCCTTCGAGCGAGACGCGCATCGTCGGCCCCGTATCGGACATCGTCTTGCTCACCCCTGCTTCGCCGTGTCGGCCGGCATGGTCTCGCCGCGGGCGTTCTTCTCGGCGAGCGTCTGGATGAGCCCGTCGATCCCCTTGGCCTGGATCTCTTGCCCAAAGGTGCTGCGATAGCTCGTCACGAGGCTCACGCCGGCCACGACCACGTCGAACACTTTCCAACCGTCGTTCTTCAGCTCCATCACATAGTCGATGGCGATCGGCTCGCTGCCGGGGCGGATCACCATCGAAGAGACCCGAACGGTCTTGTCACCGGGGGCCATGCGCAGCGGTTTGAATTCGAGCTTCTCGTCGCGGTACTCACGTAGCGCGTTGGCGTAGGTGCGCACCAGCAGCGTCTTGAATTCCTGGGTGAGGCGTTTGCGCTGCTCGGGCGTGGCCTGGCGCCAGGGCTGACCGACGGCGAGCATCGTCATGCGCTCGAAGTCGAAATGCGGCAGGACACGCTGCTCCACGTAGGCGAGCCATTCGTTCATGTCCGCGTCGGTCTTGATCGGATGCTGCTTGAGCTGCTCGATCACCTCGTCGGAGATTTCTTTCACCAGCACGTCGGGGGCTTTCGGTTCGGCCCGCAGGGCCGCCCCCCACGTCAGGGCCAGTAGAGCCAGGCAGGCTGCCAACCATCTCCACATCATCGTCTGCTTCATTGCACATCCTCTCTCATGTCGGGCTCTGGGAAGCCGGATATTCAGTGCGTTCCGCCATTCGAAGCGCCGTTGCCGTCGAAATCTTCATATTTGATCGGTGGGTTGCCGTCGTAGATCTGATATTCCCGCCGCTGGAAGTAGACGTCGCGCATCTGGGCGTACTTGTCGATGATCTGCCCTTCCGTAGCCCGATCGGCCGGCAGCAGCTCGGCCCGCTTGACGACGATCTCGGCCGCCTTGAAGGAATACTTCGCCGCATCGCCTTCGACGTAGGTGGTCGGATCGCTGTAATAATCGACCGGCAGCGCGGCGGTGTCGCGCAGGTTGTGACCACCGAAGAGCGGCAGCACCAGGTAGGGGCCGTCGCCCACGCCCCACACGGCGAGCGTCTGGCCGAAATCTTCGTTGTGTTTGGGAAGTCCTGCCTCGGACGCGACGTCGAGCACGCCGAGCAGACCCCAGGTGGAGTTGAAGGCGAAGCGAACGAGATCGTTCAAGGCCGCCTGGGGTTTGCCCTGCAGCAGGTTGTTGGCCGCGTTGCCCAGATCACCCAGGTTGCTGAAGAAGTTGCCCACGCCCGTCTTCACCGGCGAAGGCAGGACGTTGTCGTAGACCACCGCCGCCGGGCGGATCACGACGGTATCGAGCGCGTCGTTGATCTGAAACATCGCCCGGTTGAAGCCCTCCCAAGGGTCTTTGGGATTGGACGGCTGGCTGGTCGCACAGCCCGACATCGCCACACAGGCGGCGATCGCCGCGATCGCATGGGTTCTCTTGTTCACCTCGTTCCCCTTTCCTTGTTATTTGTTGCTGCCACCTTCGGCCGCCTTGTTGAACAGGAACTGGCCGATCAGCTTTTCCAGCACCAGCGCCGACTGGGTCATCTCGATGCGATCGCCGTCCTTGAGCATCTCGCTATCGGCTCCGGCCGCCAGCCCGACATATTGCTCGCCCAAGAGGCCCGAGGTCAAGATCGAAGCGATCGTATCCTTGGGAAAAGGATAGGCCGCCGAGACCTTCATTTCCACTTCGGCCTGGTACGTCTGCGGGTCGAAACGGATCGCTGCGACCCGGCCCACGACCACCCCGGCGCTCTTGACCGGAGCCTTGACCTTGAGCCCACCGATGTCCTCGAAGCGCGCGCGCAGTGTGATCGTCTCGCCCCGCGTCCCTTCCTCCGAGACGTTGGCCACCTGCATCGCCAGGAACATCAGCGCCGCGAACCCCAGCGCCACGAACGCCCCCACCCACAGATCCAGTATCGCTCGATTCATCGCCACTCCCGGGACCGTCGCCCGTCCGTCATTTACCGATATACATGAAAGAAGTCAGAATGAAATCCAACGCCAGCACCATCAGCGAGGAATAGACCACCGTCTTCGTGATCGCCCGCGACACGCCCTCGGCCGTCGGCGTGCAGTCGTAGCCTTGGAAGACCGCGATGAGGCTCACCGCCCAGCCGAACACGAAGCTCTTGACGACACCGTTCACCACGTCTTCGCGGAAGTCGACGGAATTGGCCATCTGCGACCAGAAGGTGCCGTTGTCCACGCCGATGACCACCACGCCGATGAACCAGCCGCCGATGACCCCGACGGTGCTGAAGATGGCCGCCAAGAGCGGCATGGACAGCACCCCGCCCCAGAAGCGCGGCGCCACCACGCGGGCGATAGGGTTGACGGCCATCATGTCCATGGCCGTGAGCTGCTCGGTGGCCTTCATGAGGCCGATCTCGGCGGTGACCGCCGAACCGGCACGGCTGGCGAAGAGCAGCGCCGCCACCACCGGCCCGAGCTCGCGCAGCAGCGACAGCGCCACGATGCTGCCGAGCGCCGACTCCGAACCGAATCGCTGCAGGGTGTCGTAGCCCTGCAAGCCCAGCACCATGCCGACGAACGCGCCCGAAACCACGATAATGACGAGCGAGAGCACACCGGAAAAATAGAGCTCGCGGATCGTGAGGGAAAAACGCGCGAACGACGGCCCCGAGTGGCGCAGCATCGCGAAGAGGAAGCGGGTCGCGAATCCGACCTGCCACACCCCATCGACGGTGAGATGCCCCAGGGTACGCAGCAGCTGGATCATGGCGCGACCTCCGCTTCGAGGAGCAAGCTTTCTTCGAGGGGAGGCGCCGGATAATGAAACGGCACGGGTCCGTCGGCTTCGGCGTAAATGAACTGATGCACGAAGGGATCGGGGGAATTCCGGATTTCGTCGGGCGTGCCCTGGGCGATGATCTTCCCCTGCGAGACGAGATAGACGTAATCGACGATGGACAGCGACTCGACCACGTCGTGCGTCACCAGGATGGAGGCGGCACCCAGCGCATCGTTGAGCTTGCGGATCGCCTGCCCGATCACGCCGAGCGAGATCGGATCGAGCCCGGCGAAAGGCTCGTCGTACATGATGAGTTCCGGGTCGAGCGCCACCGAGCGGGCAAGCGCCACGCGCCGCGCCATGCCACCCGAGAGCTCACTGGGCATGAGCGTGGCGGCTCCCCGCAGACCCACCGCGTTGAGCTTCAAGAGCACGAGGTCGCGGATCATCGACTCGGGCAGATCGGTGTGCTCGCGCAACGGGAAGGCAACGTTGTCGAAGACCGACAAATCGGTGAAGAGCGCCCCGAACTGGAAGAGCATCCCCATGCGCCGGCGCAGGGCGTAGAGCTCCTTTTCGGAAATCTTCTCCAGGGATTCGCCGAAGACGCGCACACTACCCTTGCGCGCGCGCAACTGGCCGGAGACGAGGCGCAGCAAGGTGGTCTTGCCCGAACCGCTGCCGCCCATCACGGCCACGAGTTGCCCGCGGCGCACCGAAAAATCGATGCCTGACAGGATCAGCCGATCGCCATAGCCGGCATCGACGCCGCGCAACTCGACCACAGGATCTGCAGAATGAGGATTCGTCGTCACCGTCGCACTTCCGCCTCGGATCGGCCAATGATACACGAAGCGACAGACGCGGCAAACGGGCACCCTCTCGTCTACAACGGCAACCTCGCCGATAAATCGCTAAAGTTTCGTCCAGTAGTCGCCGATACCCCATCAAAGATCAGGAGCCCGATCATGAAGAACCATCAACCCCTTGCCAGCCGTACGCCTTGGCTATTCGTCGCTCTGTCTGCCCTAGTCGGTTGCACCCAAGCCGTCGTTCAGCCGGCCGACACTGGCAGCACACCAGCCGCTGCTGGAAGCACGGCGATCGCCTGGCAAAGCGGAGCGGCGCGCTTCAATGCCGCGATGTCGTCCCTCGCCGACCAGCTCGAGCGCAACATCCAGCACAAGAACCTGCTACCGGCCGTGCTTGCCAGCACTTTCGTCAATCTCGACAACCTCGACGACACCTCACCGCTCGGCCGGCTCATCACCGAAAACCTCATCCACGAGCTGCAGGTGCGCCACTGGAACGTCTACGACATCCGCCTGAGCAAGGCGGTCGCCGTGAATCCCGCGGGCGAATTCGTCCTCACGCGCGACCCCAAACTGCTCGAATACCAATATCTGGTCGCCGGGGTGCTCGCCGGCACCTATTCGATCACCGACAACGAGGTCTTCGTCAATGCCCGGGTCATCGATGTCAATACGGGGGTAGTGGTGAGCTCCGGCCAGATCAGCCTGCCGATCGACGACTTCGTCGCCCGTCTACTCGTCGACGGCGACCAGCTCAAACCCATGCGCATCATCCGCGGCAAATGACTCGCCTTTGCCGGAGCACGACCGCCGCCCTGCTCGCAGCGGCGCTGCTTTCCGCCTGCGGCCTCGCCCCCACAGCCAGCATGTGCCACGACGCGATCGAAAGCGAGCTCGGACGCATGGCGCGGCAAACCTGCCCGCGCGGGGGGAGCGTCGTCATCGCCGATTTCGTCGAAGTCGACGGCTATCGCACGGGGCGCTACGGCAAAGCGCTGGGCGAAGCGTTTGGCCTCGCGTGGAGCCGGCATTGCACCGCGCCCATGCGCCAGGTCGAGGTGAGCGAACACCTCACCCTCGACGAAGACGGCCTGCGTCTGCTCACCCGCAATCCCGAGGAGATCCGGCAGGACAGCGTCGTCGATCGCCATGCCCTCGTCGGCACCTATCGCCGCGTGGGCGATGCGCTCCAGCTTGGCGTGCGCCGTATCGACCTGCTCGACGGCACGGTGCGCGCCGCCGCCACGGGCCAGATCCCCGAGCGCTGCTTTGGGGCCGAACCCACCCGCCGCGGTGGCAGCAGCCGGGAAAAACTGCGCACCACGGTGGGCGACTGATCCTCGCCCCTCAAGGCCCCTGCAGCAGGATCGCCTCGCCACGCTCGAGCGCTGCCTGCTCGCCGCGCAGGATGACCACGTCGCCCGCCTGCAATACCAGCTGGAGCTCCGGCGCCTGGGCGCGGATGCCGCGCCGGCGTACCGCTGCCACCGTCACGCCGCATGATTCCAACCCCACCTCTCCCAGGCGCCGCCCTACCGCCCAGGAATCAGGCAGCAGCAACACCGAATGCAGGCGCATGCCCCCCTCACCCTCTTCACCCTCATCGGAGCGGCCGGCGAAATAGCCGCGCAGCAGGGCATAGCGCTGCGCCCGGATCTCGCGGATACGGCGCGCCACGCGCGTGAGCGGCATGCCGATGAGGGCCAACGTGTGCGTGGCCAGCATCAGGCTCACTTCGATCGCCTCCGAGATCACCGCCGTCGCCCCGGCCGCCATCAAGCGATCGACGTCGTTTTCGGTGCGCGCACGCACGACGACCGGCGCATCCGGGCGCAATTCGCGCAAGACCGCCAGCACGCGCAGCGATGCCCCCAGTTCGGCAAAGGTCACCACCACCGCCCGCGCCCGCAGCAGCCCGGCCGCGATCAGGGTCTCGCGCCGGCTCGCGTCGCCATAGAGCACGTTCTCGCCGGCCACTTCCGCCTCCCGTACCCGCTCGGGATCGAGGTCGAGCGCCACCGTGGGCACCGCCTCGTGCTCGAGCAGCCGGGCCAGATACTGACCCGTGCGCCCGTAGCCGAGTACCAGGACGTGCTGCTTGACGAGCATGGTGCGCGAGGCGATCTGGGTGAGTTCCATCGAACGGGCGAGCCACTCTGAGGCGACGAAGCGCAGCACCAGCCGATCGGACACCGCGACGATCAAGGGTGCGGCCAGCATCGACAAGACTAGCGCCGCCACCGCCGTCTGCAGCCATGCCGACGGCAGCAGACCCAGCCCCGCCGTCTGCGCGAGCAGCACGAAGCCGAACTCGCCGCCCGTACATAGCCACAGTGCCGAGCGCATCGCCACTGCCGCGTTCGAACCCAGGGCGCGCGAGGCGCCCCACACCACCGCCGCCTTGATGCCCAGCATGCCGACGAGCAGCAGCACGACGAAGACGAAATTGCGCGTCACCTCGCCCACGTCGAGGAACATGCCCACCGTAATGAAGAAGAGACCGAGCAGTACATCGCGAAACGGCTTGATGTCCTCTTCCACCTGGTAGCGGTATTCCGTCTCCGAGATCAGCATGCCGGCGAGAAACGCCCCCAGCGCCAGCGACAGCCCCAGGGCGTTGGAGAGCGCAGCCATTCCCAGCGTCACCAGCAGGACGTTGAGCATGAAGAGTTCGGGCGATTTCTGCCGCGCCACCCAGGTGAACCAGCGGCGCATCACCGGCTGTCCGAAGCGCAGCACCAGCACGAGCAGCACGGCGATCTTGAGCACCGCCGCCCCCAGCGTCACCCACCAGCGCTCGCCGTCGGGCGCCGCCAGGGCGGGCACCAGAATGAGCAGCGGCACCACCGCCAGATCCTGGAAGAGCAGCACACCGATCACTTCCCGTCCGTGCGCTTTGTCGAGCTCCAGCCGCTCGACGAGCAGTTTCGAGAGGATGGCCGTCGAAGACATCGTCAGTGCCCCGCCCAGCGCCCAGGCCGCCAGCAGCGACAAACCCAGAGACCAGCCGAGGAGCGTGAACACCAGGTGCGTGACGAGCACCTGCAGCGCCCCCAGGCCCAGGACCACGCGGCGCATCGCGTTCAACTGCGCCAACGAGAACTCCAGGCCGATCGAGAACATGAGGAAGACGACGCCGAACTCGGCCAACACCGCCGCCCCGCCCTCCTCCGGCATCAGGCCGAGCGCGTGCGGCCCCACCGCCACGCCGACGAGCAGATACCCCATCAGCGCCGGCAAGCCCATGCTCTTGAACAAGGCTACCGCCGCGAGCGAACCCGCCAGCAGCAGCAAGACCGTCGTCAAGCCTCCCTCCATGAAAAACCCGCTCCCTGCGTTTTTGCTATACTGGGCTTCCCAGTATAAACGAGGCCGCAGCCGAGCCCATGGATCGCCCTCTCGATCCCGGGCGCATCCTCGAGAGCGCCCGGCGCACCCTGCGCATCGAATCCGAAGCCATCGCCGCCCTCGCCGAGCGGCTCGGTCCTTCCTTCGCCGAAGCCGTGCGGCTCGTCCTCGGCGCGCGCGGCCGGGTCATCGTCACCGGCGTGGGCAAATCCGGCCATATCGGGCGCAAGATCGCCGCCACCCTCGCCTCGACCGGCACCCCCGCCTACTTCGTCCATGCTGCGGAGGCCGCGCACGGGGATCTCGGCATGATCGCCCCCGACGACGTCGTCATCGCCATCTCCTACTCTGGCGCGAGCGACGAGGTGCTGATGATCCTGCCCGCCATCAAGCGCCAGGGCGCCGCCTTGATCGCCCTCACCGGTCGGCCGGACTCGCCGCTCGCGCGCCAGAGCGACGTGCACCTCGACGTGAGCGTGCGCGAAGAAGCCTGCCCGCACAACATCGCCCCCACTGCGAGCACCACCGCCGCGCTCGCCATGGGCGACGCGCTCGCGATCGCGCTCCTGCAAGCGCGCGGCTTCGGTCCGGAGGATTTCGCCCGCTCGCACCCCGGCGGCGCGCTCGGGCGCCGGCTGCTCACGCGCGTGGCCGACGTCATGCGCCCGCGTCCCGAGGTCCCGACCGCGCCACCCAACGTTCCCCTCACCGAAGCGCTGCTCACCATGTCGCGCGGCGGCATGGGCATGGTCGCGGTGGTCGATGCCGACGACCGGCCGCTGGGCATCTTCACCGACGGTGACCTGCGCCGCACCATCGAACAGGGCGCCGACCTGCGCAGCGAGACGCTCGCGCAGCGCATGAACCCATCGCCCAAGACCATCTCCCCCGAGGCGCTCGCCGCCGAAGCGGCGCGCCGCATGGAAGATGCGCGCATCAGCCAGATGCTGGTGGTCGAGGACGGCCGGCTCGTCGGGGCGCTGCACATGCACGACCTCATGCGCGCCAAGGTGCTGTGATGACCACCGCCACGGCCAAAGCCGCCCGCGTTCGCCTGATGGGGTTCGACGTCGACGGCGTGCTCACCGACGGCCGTCTCTACTATGGTCCCGAGGGTGACACCCTCAAGGCGTTTCACACCCTCGACGGACACGGGCTGAAGCTGCTCGTCCGCGCCGGCATCGAACCGATCGTGATTTCCGGCCGAACCTCCGCCGCCCTGGCGCAGCGCTGTGCCGAACTGGGTCTGCCGCTCGCCATGGGCATCGAAGACAAACGCAGCGAGATGGCCGCGCGACTCGCCGAGCGCGGGCTGGAATTCGAGGAGGCCGGCTACATGGGCGACGACGTCGTCGACCTCCCTCTCATGCTTTCCTGCGGTTTCAGCGCGGCGCCGGCCGATGCGCACGAGCTCGTCAAATCACGCGCCGACTGGATCGCCTCCCGTCCCGGCGGCGGCGGCGCCGTGCGCGAGCTGTGCGACTTCCTCTTGCACGCGCAAGGACGCTGGGACGAGCTCCTCACGCCTTATCTCCACCCCCGATGAACTTGCCCCGCCCTGCCGTTTTCCTGCCGCTGCTCTTCGCCACGCTGGTCGCGGGATTCTCCATCTGGCTCGAGCGGCGGGTGAATCTCCTCACCCAGCCCACTGTCGCCGAACCTGCCGCCGAGATCGACCTCGTCTCCGGCGAGCTCGTGGTCGACGTCTACTCCGATGCCGGCCTGCCGACGCACCACGTCGAGGCGGATCATGCCGTCCATTACCTCGCCAATGACCGGACCGCGCTCGAGCGCCCTCGCGTCACGTCCTTGCGCGACGACGTGCACTTCACCGGTCGCGCCCAGCGGGCCGACGTCTTCAATCATGGCGAACGGGTCGAAGCCTTCGGCGATGTGCTCGTCACCCGCCTGCTCGACGGCGCCGAAACGCGCTACGAGGGGCAGATGCTCATCTGGTGGCCCGACGACGGCCGTGCCCGCTCCGATTTGCCCGTCGTGATCACGCGCGGTGAGCGGCGCGCCACCGGCGACCGGATGGAAGCCGAAGACCAGCTCTCGAAAATCACCTTGATCGGCAACGCGCACGTGCATTGGCCGCCCGAACCCAAGGCGGCTGCCAATGTGCTTGCTCCAGCCAAACCCGCTGCCGGCAAGGCTACCGCGCCCGCACCGCGTGCCACCCCCAGTTCCCGCCAACCCGCCCCCAGACGGAGCCCCAGCCGATGACCCGCGTGTTCCTGTCCTTCTGTCTGCTGTTCCTGCTTGCCATGCCGCTCGCCCACGCGGAAAAGGCCGACAAACAAAAGCCCATCGAGATCGACGCCGACCGCATTCACGTCGACGACCGACAAAAAGTCCACGTTTTCGAGGGCAACGTCCACCTCCAACAAGGCACGCTCGAGATCTGGGGCGATCGCGTGGTCGTGACTCAAGACGAGCAGGGATTCAAGACGGGCGTGGCCACCGCCCAAGGCGGCAAGCTCGCCAAATTCAAGCAGAAACGCGACAACGGCGAATGGGTCACCGGCGAAGGCGAGCGGCTCGAATACGACGCGCGCACGAGCAAAGTGAAGCTCATCGGACGGGCCCGCGCCACTTCCGGAGACGACGAAGTGCGCGGTGCCTACATCGAGTACGACCAGAACACCGATCAGTACTACGTCACCACCGCCGGCGGCACCTCCAGCGCCCCTTCGGGCCGCGTGCGCGCCGTGATTCAGCCCAAGAACACCGAGGAACAATGAATTTTTCCCACCCACAAGAGGAGCGCTTCATGGACTATCAAAACATCATCGTCGAGACCCACGGCCGCGTCGGCCTGATCCGGCTCAATCGACCCAAACAGCTCAATGCCCTCAACGACGCGCTCGTCGATGAATTGGGGCAGGCGCTCGATGCCTTCGAGGCCGATGAAGGGATCGGTGCCATCGTCATCACCGGCAATGAAAAAGCCTTCGCCGCCGGGGCCGACATCGCCGCCATGGCGAATTTTTCCTACATGGACGCCTACAAGGGCAACTACATCACACGCAACTGGGAACGCGTCAAGACCTGCCGCAAACCGGTGATCGCCGCGGTGGCCGGTTTCGCCCTGGGTGGCGGCTGCGAGCTCGCCATGATGTGCGACCTCATCATCGCCGCCGACACCGCCAAGTTCGGTCAGCCCGAAGTCAAGCTCGGTATCCTGCCCGGCGCCGGCGGCACCCAGCGCCTGCCGCGCGCCGTGGGCAAGGCCAAGGCGATGGAGATGTGCCTCACCGGCCGCTTCATGGACGCCGAAGAAGCCGAGCGCAGCGGTCTGGTGGCGCGCGTGGTACCGGCCGAGCGGCTGCTTGAAGATGCCCTCGAGACGGCCAAGACCATCGCCAGCTACTCGCTGCCGGTCGTCATGATGATCAAGGAGTGCGTCAATCGCGCCTACGAGGGCCCTCTCAACGAAGGGCTGCTCTTCGAGCGCCGCACTTTCCATTCCAGTTTCGCGCTCGAAGACCAGAAGGAAGGCATGGCCGCCTTCCTCGAGAAGCGCGCCCCGCAGTTCAAGCACCGCTGATCTCGCCGCACGTGCACCACGATCCCCTGAGGCGGGGATCGTGGCAAGGAACCTTTCAAAAAGTCGTCGATTCAAAGGCTTTGTGCAGTGCACAAAATCACTTGACACGCACCATCCCTTGAACTATAGTGAGTGTGTTGCTGCGATGCAGCAATCCCAATCCCTCAAGGAGGACCTACCATGAGCACCGTCGACACCCTCACTCAACGCGGCCGCCAACTCTCCGATGCCTGGCTCGCCGTGGCCAGCTCCGGATTCTCGACGATCGAGCGCCTCATCGCGCTGCAGACGAACGCCCTGCGCGAAGCGATCGAACAGTCGCTCGCGCATGCCAAGCAAGTGGCCGAGACCAAGGACGCGCAGGAATTCTTCAAGCTGCAGCAAGAAGCGCTCACGCCCTCGATCGAGAAGACGCTCGCCTATCAGCGTAACGTCTACGAAGTGCTGCAGCAAAGCCAGACCGAGATCGCCAAGATCGTCGAGACCCAGCTCTCCGAGCTCAACCGGCAGATGATCGAGCTGCTCGACAAGATGGCCAAGTCCGCGCCCACCGGCGCCGAGACGGTCATCGCGGCGGCCAAGTCCGCCATCGCGGCGGCCAACAGTGCCTATGACAACCTCGCCAAGGCCGCCAAGCAAGTGGCCGAGATCGCCGAGGCCAACATGACGGCGGCCACCAACGCCACCGTCAAGGCCGTGACTTCCGCCACGCAGCAGCTCGCCACCAAAGCCGCCCCCACGGCGACGGCAGCCAAGAAAACCACCCAGAGTGCGGCCTGAGTCGCACCCGGGATGCGGTGCCCGGCACCGCGTTGCGTGAAACGCCCGCCCCGAGCGGGCGTTTTGCTTTTCCCCTGGCTCTGCTAGGATAGCGTTTCGATCAGACTTCCTTCCTGCAGACCATGCGTTTTCTCCTCCCCCTCGTCCTCGCACTGGCGCTCGCCGGCTGCGGCGTGAAAGGACCGCTCTACCTCCCCCCGCCTCCTTCCTCGGGGGGCTCGAAATGACTTTCCCCATGCCGACGCTGCAGGTCACGGCACGAGGGCTCGCCCTCGAAGACGTTCCGCTCACGGCCATTGCCGCCGCCTACGGCACCCCCTGCTACGTCTATTCGCGCGCAGCGATCGAATCGGCCTTCGATCGCTATCGCACGGCGCTGCCGCCCGAGCGCGCCGAGATCTGCTACGCCGTCAAGGCGAACGGCAATCTTGCGATCCTGAGGCTGCTCACCGCGCGCGGGGCGGGGTTCGACATCGTCTCCCGCGGCGAACTCGAGCGCGTGCTCGCGGCCGGCGGTGAAGCGCAACGTGTCGTCTTCTCGGGCGTCGCCAAGGGGGCCGCCGAGATCCGCCGGGCGCTGGAAGTCGGCATCGGCGTGTTCAACGTCGAGTCGGCGGCGGAACTCGCTCGCATCGCGCACATCGCCCGCGAACTGGGACGGCGCGCCCCGGTGGCGCTGCGCATCAACCCCGACGTCGATCCCAAGACGCATCCCTACATCTCCACCGGGCTCAAGCGCAACAAGTTCGGCATTCCCGTGGCGGAAGCGCTCGAACTCTACCGTCAGGCCAAGTCGGTACCGGAGATCGAGCTCGTCGGCATCGCCTGCCACATCGGCTCGCAGCTGCTCGACCCCGACCCCCTGCTGGAAGCCGCCGACCGCGTGAAAGACGCGGTACAACGGCTCGAGCGCGACGGCATCCGGCTGCACCACATCGATCTGGGCGGAGGACTGGGCATCCGCTACCGCGACGAGACTGCGCCCGACATCCCCGCCGTGCTGCGCGCGCTCGCCGAGCGCTTTGCCGACCGGCCCGAACGGCTGATGTTCGAGCCGGGGCGATCCGTCGTCGGCAACGCGGGCTTGCTGCTCACGCGCGTCGAATACCTCAAACAGGGGGAAGAACAGGACTTCGCCCTGGTCGATGCCGGTATGAACGACCTGATGCGCCCGGCGCTCTACGACGCCTGGCACGAGATCGTCCCGGTCGTGCCGCGACCGGGGCCGGTGCGCCGCTACGACGTGGTGGGGCCGGTGTGCGAATCGTCCGATTTTCTCGGCCGCGGGCGTGAACTCGCCCTCGAATCCGGGGATCTGCTCGCCGTGCTCTCGGCCGGCGCCTACGGCATGGCCATGAGCTCGAACTACAACGCCCGGCCACGGCCGCCCGAAGTGCTGGTGGACGGAGCGGCGCACCGCCTCATCCGCCGGCGCGAGTCGCTGGAGAGCCTGTGGGAAGCGGAAGACGTATGACCCCTGCTCGAGGGCACCGCGCGGCGTCACCCCGTGGCCGCATGCCCCCCCATAGGAGCTACCCGCTCCTCGCCCTGTTCGTCCTCCTCCTGTGGGGGTGGACGGGATTCGTTCGCGCCCAAGCTCTGCCCCCCTCGGTCGCCGCCGCGCTCGAGCGGGCGCAGGTGCCGGTGCAGGCCGTCTCCGTCCTCGTGCAGCCGCTCGAAGGCGGCGCGCCGTTGCTGGCGGTGAACGAGACCGTACCGCGCAACCCGGCCTCGGTGATGAAGCTCGTCACCACCTTTGCCGCCTACGAAACCTTCGGAGCCCAGTATCGCTGGACGAGCCGGCTGGTGGCCCGTGGCCGCGTGCTCGGTCAGGAGCTCGTGGGTGATCTGGTGTTGCGCAGCGACGGCGACCCTTATCTCACCGCCGAGCGCACCTGGAAGCTGCTGCGCACGGCGCGCGCGCTGGGGATCCAGACGATCCGCGGACGGTTGAGGTTGGAGGCCGAAGGGCTGCGCATTCCCCCGGCCGATCCCTTCGCCTTCGACGGCGACGGCTATCGTCCCTACAACACCCCGGCGAGCGCCGAGCTCGTCAATTTCAACACGGTGATCGTGCAGCTGCAGCCCTCCGCCGACGGCACGCGGGCGCTCGCCACGCTGCATCCGCCGCTTGCCGGCGTGAGCGTGGGCAACGCCCTGAAGCTCGAACCCGGCACCTGCCCAGCCGACGTCGTCAAACGCCTCGAGACGGGCGTGCAGGAAGATGCGCAAGGCGTGGCGATCACGCTCGCGGGCCGCTATCCGGCAAGCTGCGGCATCCGCTTCCTCGGGCTCTCGCCGCTGCCTGCCGAGCGTTTCGCCTCGGCCATGCTCGAAGGCATCTGGCGTGAGCTCGGTGGCCGGCTACTTTCCGCCGACGCCCCCGTCCCAAGCGGAAGCGAATGGCTCGTAGCCAGCGACGATTCGCCCACCCTCACCGAAATCGCCTATCAGATGAACAAGTGGTCGAGCAACCCGATCGCGCGCCAACTCCTCGCCCTCGTCGGCGCGGCCCGCTCGCCCGATGCGCCGGATCACGTCGCGGCCGGTGCGAGTGCCGTACGCTCGCTACTCGCCGAAGAAGGGATCGATCGCCACGGCCTGGTGCTGGAAAACGGCGCGGGGCTGTCGCGCGACGAGCGCATTGCCGCTGCCGACCTCGCCCGCTTGCTGCAAACGGTCTGGAACCGTCCTTATGCGGCCGAATTCATCGCCACGCTACCGGTCGCCGGCGTCGATGGCACGGCCCGGCGCCGTTTCAAGGATGCCCCCATCCGGGAATGGGCCCATCTCAAGACGGGAACGCTGCGCGACGTGCGCGCGATCGCCGGTTTCGCCCAGAGCGGCTCGGGGCGACGTTACGTAATCGTCGCGTTCGTGGAACACGCGAACGCGGCGCAGGCGGGCGACGTCCTCACCGCTTTGCTCGACTGGCTGTGGCAGCACTGATTCCCATTGCACCTCCGGCGCAGGTTGCGCCATAATCGCGCCCTGGCGCGTTTGCCTGAAAGGAAGTCCCATGACTCGGCCGACCGTCCGTCGACATCTTTGGTTACGTACCTCCATGGCCCTCTACGGCGCGGCCGTCTTCGGCCTTGCGGTCGCTGCCTTCTCGGACCCCAACCCCTACGGGCGCAAGGCGGTGGTGGCGGAGCTGCCGCCGATCACCCTCACCCCTCCGGCGGCGGGCGATGCCGTGCATTCTTATGTGATTCGCGAAGCCTTCCGGAGGGGCGAGACGTTGCCGGCCTTCCTCGAGCGCATCGGCGCCGAAGATGAGGCGCTGCTCGACTACACCTCGCTCGACGAGCAGGTCAAGGCGATCCAGCGCCAACTGCGCGCGCATTCCACCGCCACGGTACGTCTGCGCGCCGACGGCCAAGTCGATGCCCTCGTACTGCCCCTCGTCAATGGCGAGCGCGTCGCCATCCGCCGCGCCGACGACGGTTTTCGCCTCGAGCCGCTCGGAGCCGACGAGGCCGAGACGACTTCCCCCTTCCTCGAACTGCGCCAAGGCGTGATCACCCAATCGCTTTTCGCCACTGCCTCCGAGATCGGCATGCCGGATGCGATCGCCACCAAACTCGCGGAGATCTTCGGTACCGAGATCGACTTCTCCCGCGACCTGCGCGTGGGCGACTCCTTCGCCGTGATCTACGAAACCACGCTCGACGCCGAAGGGTTGCCGCAGCCGGGCGAGATCGTCGCCGCCGAATTCGTCAATCAGGGCAAACGCCACGTGGTGCTGCGCTACGATCTTCCCGGCGGCAAAAGCGGCTATTACACCCCGGACGGCCGGGTGCTCGGCACGGGTTTTCTGCGCTATCCCTTGCGTTTCACCCGCGTGAGTTCGAACTTTGGCAACCGTTTCCATCCCATCAAACGGGAATGGCGCCACCATGCCGGTACCGACTTCGCGGCCGCCCCCGGCACGCCGGTGATGGCCGCCTCCGACGGCGTGGTGAAGTTCGCTGGCTGGCAGAACGGCTACGGCAACTTCGTGCTCCTCGAGCACCGCAGCGGCTATGTCACCGGCTATGGCCACCTCAAGGGTTTCGAACCGGGTCTCAAGGTGGGCAAACGCGTCTCGCAGGGTGACGTGATCGGCTACGTCGGCTCCACTGGCTGGGCCACCGGCCCACACCTGCACTATGAGGTGCGCATCGGCGGAAAACCCTATGATCCCCTGCAAGTCGCCCTGCCCGCGCCCGAACCGCTACCGGCGCGCGAGCTCGCCCGGTTCCGTCAGGAGACAGGGCACTTGCTCGACAAGCTCGCGCTCCTTTCCCGCACGCCGACTGAAGTCGCCGCGGCCGATTGAACCGGGGCACGGGAACCCGCCATTGCCCGCGGCACTCGGGTCAAGCCCCCGAGCGCGGGGTGTGCGGCCCCATTACGGAGACAGGCGACCTCCAACTGCCGCGCTGCCCTCAGCCGGCTCTTCAGCGTCTCCCTAGGAGAAACACTCCGCATCGGCCAAGAACGGCGCCGCGCGATCCTTGTCGGAAACGATGGGTTCGATCCCCAGATCCGGCCAGGCGATCGCCAACGTGGGGTCGTCGTAGCGCAGCGACCGGTCGCACTGGGGTGCGTAATAATCGGTCGTCTTGTAGAGCAACCGCGCATGCTCGCTGAGGGTGAGAAACCCATGGGCGAAGCCGGGCGGAATCCACAGCTGGCGCTTGTTCTCGTCGGAGAGTTCGGTGGCCACCCAGCGCCCAAACGTGGGCGAGCTGCGGCGCAGGTCGACGGCCACGTCGAACACCGCCCCCTCGGTGCAGCGCACCAGCTTTCCTTGCGCGTGCGGCGGCAGCTGATAATGCAGGCCGCGCAGCACACCGCGGCGCGAGCGCGATTCGTTGTCCTGCACGAAGTCGACCTCGAGCCCCGTGGCAGCGAGGAAAGCGCGCCGATTGTAGGCCTCGAAGAAATAGCCGCGCGCATCGCCGTGCACCACCGGCTCGAGCAGGATCACCTCGGGAATCTCGAGCGCCATTGCACGCATCATGCCGCCCCCCGCCCCTGTTCGAGCAGCTGGCGCAGATAGCGTCCATAGCCGCTCTTGCCCAGCCGTTCGGCCTGACGCAGGAGCCCCTCGTCGTCGATCCAGCCCTGCATCCAGGCGATTTCTTCCAGACAGGCGATTTTCAGCCCTTGGCGCCGTTCGATGGTGGCGATGAACTGCCCGGCCTCGAGCAGCGAATCGTGCGTGCCGGTATCGAACCAGGCATAGCCGCGTCCCATGAGTTCGACCGCGAGTCGCCCTTCCTGCAGGTAGCTACGATTGAGGTCGGTGATTTCCAGCTCGCCCCGCGCCGAGGGGCGCAGCGCCCGTGCGCGCTCGACCACGCTGCCGTCGTAGAAGTAGAGCCCGGTGACGGCGTAGTTCGATCTGGGGCGGACAGGTTTCTCCTCGATGTCGACCACGCGCCCGGTGGCGTCGAATGCGACCACGCCATAGCGCTCCGGATCCTGCACGTGATAGGCGAAGACGGTGGCGCCCTGCTCGCGTGCATCCGCCGCGACGAGGAGCTGCGGCAGGTCGTGACCATAGAAGAGGTTGTCCCCCAGCACCAGGGCCGAAGAGGCGCCGGCAAGGAAGGTTTCGCCGATGAGGAACGCCTGCGCGAGTCCGTCGGGCGAGGGCTGCTCGGCGTAGGACAAGGACAGCCCCCAGGCGCTGCCATCGCCCAGGAGCTGGGCGAAACGCGGCGTGTCCTGGGGCGTGGAGATCACCAGGATGTCGCGGATGCCGGCGAGCATCAGGGTGGACAGCGGATAGTAGATCATCGGCTTGTCGTAGACCGGCAGCAGCTGCTTGGAGACGGCGAGCGTCGAGGGATAGAGCCGGGTGCCGGAACCGCCGGCGAGGATGAGGCCCTTGCGGGAAAAAGTCGGATTCATGATTTCTGTATCAATGAGGTAGAAGGGATAGCGGCTCGGCGAGCACGGCCACCGTACGCGCCACCTCGTCTTGCCAGGGCGGCAGCCGCAGGCCGAAGGTGGTGGCAAGCCGCGTGGTGTCGAGCCGGGAATTGGCCGGGCGCGGGGCCGCGGTCGGATAGTCGGCGCTGGCGATCGGCTCAAGGCGCTCGAGCACGAGTGGCCAGCCGGCCGCGCGCGCACGCTCGAAAACGAAGGCGGCGTAGTCGTACCAGCTGGCCTCACCGGTGGGCGCGAGGTGGTAGAGACCAGTAGGGCAGGCATCGGGCGCGCTGCGCAGCCGGCGCACCAGCTCGGCGCTCACTGCGGCAACGAGCCCGGTGCCGGTGGGTGCGCCCACCTGGTCGGCCACCACGCGCACCACGGGTCGGCTCGCGCCCAGGCGCAGCATGGTTTTGAGGAAATTGGCTCCGTGCAGCCCGTAGAGCCAGCTCACCCGCAGGATGAAGGCGCGGGCGCCGCTTTCGAGCACGAATGCTTCGCCGGCACGCTTGCTGCGGCCATAGGCGTTCACCGGCCGGGGCACATCGTCCTCGCGCCAGGGGCGCTGCCCCGTGCCGTCGAAGACGTAGTCGGTGGAATAGTGCATGAGCCAGGCACCGTGGGCCGCGGCCCAGCGGGCGAGTTCTCCGGGCACTTCGGCGTTGAGCCGCCAGGCGAGCGCCGTTTCCGTCTCGGCCCGATCCACCGCGGTGTAGGCCGCGGCATTGACGATGCCCTGAGGGCGCAGGGCATCGAGCCGCGCCCGCAGGGCCGCCGCATCGCCGAGATCGAGCTCGGCGCGTGAAGGGGCGACGAGCGGGGCTTGCAGCGCCAGGAGCGGGGCGAGCGCCCAGCCGAGCTGGCCGCTCGCGCCCAGCAGGAGGATGGGGGCCTCGCTCATTGCACCGGCAAGGCGGCGCCGTAGTGGCGCGAGAGCCACTCGCGATACGCGCCGGAAGTGACGTGCTCGACCCAGTCGCGGTGCGTGAGATACCAGCGCACCGTCTTTTCGATGCCGGTATCGAACGTTTCCGCCGGTCGCCAACCGAGCTCGCGCTCGATTTTGCGCGCATCGATCGCGTAGCGCCGGTCATGTCCCGGACGGTCGGTGACGAAAATGATCTGCTCGGCGTACGAGCGGCCGTCGGCGCGCGGCGCGAGCGCATCGAGCCAGCGGCACAAGGTGTGCACCACCTCGAGATTGGTGCGCTCGTTCCAGCCGCCGATGTTGTAGGTCTGCCCCGGCCGGCCCGCCTCCAGCACGCGCCTGAGCGCGGCCGTATGATCGCCCACGTAGAGCCAGTCGCGCACCTGCTGCCCGTCACCGTAGATGGGCAGCGGCTCACCGGCGAGCGCGCGCGTCAGGCACAGCGGAATGAGCTTTTCCGGGAACTGGTAGGGGCCGTAGTTGTTGGAGCAGTTCGTGGTGATCGTCGGCAGACCATAAGTGTGATGGAAGGCGCGCACGAAGTGATCCGCCCCGGCCTTGCTCGCCGCGTAGGGTGAATTGGGCGCGTAGGGCGTGGTCTCGGTGAAGGGCGGATCGTCCGGGCCGAGCGAACCATAGACTTCGTCGGTGGAGACGTTGATGAAGCGAAAGGCCGAGCGCTCGGGGTCGGGCAGCCCTTCCCAATGGGCCCGCGCCGCCTCCAGCAGCCGCAAGGTGCCCAGCACGTTGGTGCGCGCGAAAGCCTCGGGCCCATGGATGGAGCGATCGACGTGCGATTCGGCGGCGAAATGCACCACGGCGCGCACCCGGTGCCGTTCGAGCAGAGAACGCACGAGGTCCCGATCGGCGATGTCGCCGTGTACGAAGACGTGGCGCGGATCGCCCTCGAGCGAGGCGAGGTTCTCCAGATTCCCCGCATAGGTGAGGGCGTCGAGATTGACCAGGGGCTCGTCATGGCACGCGAGCCAGTCGAGCACGAAGTTGCTGCCGATGAAGCCGGCGCCGCCGGTCACGAGAATCGTCATGGTCGGTACGGGTCGCGGAAAAGTGCGATGATACCAAGTTCACCCCTCCATGTCGCGCGTGTAGCCAGCCCAGCCGATGATGAGGCGCACCCAGCCGAGCACCACCCAGCTCAATGCCTTGCGCCAGCGGGGCAGCCGCGCGAACCCCTCTTCGTCGAGCCGCACCGCGCCCTGCGCCACGTGCCGCTCGATCCGCGCGCGCAGTGCTTGGCTGAACCCCGGGTCATCCACCCAGACGTTGGCTTCGCGCGCCATGAAGAGGCTGAAAGGATCGATGTTGCTCGAGCCCACCGTAGCGTAGCGATCATCGAACACCGCCACCTTGGCGTGCATCTCGGTGGCATGATATTCCCACAGTTCGATGCCATGGCGCAGCAGCCAGGGATAGAGAGCGCGCGTGGCCTGCGACAGGATGGGGTGATCGGTCAGTCCTTGCAGGACGAGGCGAACCCGCACGCCCCGCGCCGTGCAGGCCGCCAGCGCCCGGCGAAAGCGTTTGCCGGGGAAGAAGTAGGCACAGGCGATCCAGACCTCTTCGCGGGCACGCGCGAGCATCTGCAGATAGGCGTGCTCGATGTCGTGACGATGGCGCCAGTTGTCACGCAGCACCAGGGCAGCGCGATGGGGTCCCGCCGGGTCGATCCTCGGGGCTGCCGTGAGGCGAGGCTCAGGAGGAGGACGGCGCTTGACGTTGGTCCAGTAGACTAGGCGCCACAGGCGGCGCATCGCCTGTTGCACCGAACGCACGAGCGGCCCCTCGATCCGCACGGCGTAATCCCATCGCGGTTGGCGGGTCCGGCGCCCGGGCAGACGGGTGAAATCCGAGAGGATGTTGATGCCGCCGACGAAGGCGACGCGTCCGTCGCAGCAGACGAGCTTGCGGTGCAGGCGCCGCAGGCGATGGCGCCGCGGGATGAACCAGGGGCCCCGCAGCGGGCGATAGACTTCGACCTCCACGCCCGCGGCCGCCACGCCGTGCATCCGCTGCAGCACAAAATCGCGGCTGCCGAAGCCATCGACCAGGAGATGAGCGCGCACGCCCCGGGCCACCGCCCGCACCAGCGCCGCAAGCACCGTCTCGCCGATTTCGTCACACTCGAAGATGTAGGTCTCGAGCCGCACCTCCTCGCGGGCCGCATCGATCGCCTGTAGCAGCGCCGGGAAGAATTCGGCGCCGTTCTCCAGCAACTGGAGACGGTTACCGGGTAAAAAATCCAGAGGCACGCCCGAGCCTCCCCGCGGCCCCGGCATTCATCGCCGCTCCACGTCGAATTCGATCCACAAGGGGAGATGATCCGACAGGTGCGACCAAGGCCTCCCGCGCAAGACGCGCGCCGCGCGTACCGTGCCGCCGCGCACGTAGAGCCGGTCGAGCCGGCCGATCGCCAAGCCGCGTGCGGGATAGGTTCGCGGCGGCGCGCGGCGCCCGGTGGCTGTAAAGGCATCCTGCAGCCCCAGCGGCACGGCGAGGAGCTCCTCCGCATCCCGGCCCCAATCGTTGAAATCCCCACCCACGACGACCGGCACCTGCGGCGGCAAAGCGGCGATCAGCTCACGCAGCCGCTCGAGCTGCTGCCGACGCCAATGGGCCCGCAGCCCGAGATGAACGCAAAAGACATGCAAGATGACGCCGTTGGGCAAGCTGAAGGCGCAATGCAGGATGCCGCGGCTCTCCCAGCGGTGCGCCGAAACGTCGTGATTGGCCCAGTCCTGCACCGGGAAGCGCGACAGCACCGCGTTGCCGTGATGCCCCAGCTCGTGGAACCGGTTGCCGCCGTAGATGCGCTCGGGCAGACGTTCATCGGCCAGGAACTGATACTGCGGCTGAGCCGGCCACTGGGGATGGCGCTGCGCATGACCCAGGTGCACGCCCTGCACCTCCTGCAGCAGCACCAAATCGGGGCCGAGCGCGTGCAGCGCCTCGCGCATCTCGGCGATGGTCAGTCGGCGGTTGAAAGGGCCCCAACCTTTGTGGATGTTGTAGCTCACGATGCGCAGGCGGCACACCGTCGGCGAGGGCGCCGGCTCGCGGGAAGGCAAAGGATGGGCCGCGGGACGGCGGCGGAGCCGGCGCCACCAGGGTCGCTGCTTTTTCCCCGGTCGACTCAGGTTGCCGCCAGCATCCGCTCGAGCGCGATTTTCGCCCATCGGGCCGTCTCCTCGGGCACGGCGATGCGATTGACCACCCGCCCCTGCACCAGATTGTCGAGCGTCCAGGCGAGGTGCTGCGGGTCGATGCGCTGCATCGTCGAGCACATGCACACCACGCCCCCCATGAATTGCACCGTCTTGCCCTGCGGCGCCATCTCCTCGGCCAGGCGGCTGACCAGGTTGAACTCGGTGCCCACCAGCCATTCGGTACCCGCCGGGGCGGCGCGGATCGTGCTCTGGATGAATTCGGTCGAACCGACATAGTCGGAAGCCAGGCACACCTCGAAGGCGCACTCGGGGTGCGAGATGACCAAACCCTGCAGATGCTTGGCCCGCCAGCGATCGATCTGCGCCTTGGTAAACATCTGGTGCACCGAGCAGTGCCCTTTCCACAGCAGGATGGTAGCCTGCCGGATCTGCTGCGGCGTCAAACCGCCGTAAGGCAAATCGGGATCCCACACCAGCATGTCTTCCAGCGGGATACCGCGCTTGTAGCCGGTCCAGCGCCCCAAATGCTGGTCCGGGAAGAAGAGGAGCTTGGGGCGTCGCGCCAGAGCCCATTCCATGATGTGCGGCGCGTTGGTCGAGGTGCACACGATGCCGCCGTGGCGGCCGCAGAACGCCTTGAGATCGGCCGCGGAATTGATGTACGTGACCGGCGTATAGACCTCGGCCGGATCGCCGTCGAGCACCTCGCCCAGTTCCCGCCAGGCGCGCGTCACCTTGGCGAGGTCGGCCATGTCGGCCATGGAACAACCGGCGGCCAGATCCGGCAGGATCGCCACCTGCTCGGGCTGCGACAGGATATCCGCGACCTCGGCCATGAAATGCACGCCGCAGAAAACGATGTAGCGCGAGGAAGTCTGCGCGGCGAGCCGGGCGAGCTTGAGCGAATCGCCGGTGAGATCAGCGTGCCGATAGACGTCGGCGCGCTGATAGTGGTGGCACAGGATCACCGCCTCCTCGCCCAGGCGCGCGCGCGCCGCGAGGATGCGCTCCTGCGCCTGCTCGTCGCTCATCGCCCCATAGGGCGCGAATGGCAAGGGTTTTTCAAGGATCGTCGTCATCACCCCTCTCTCATGGCCGCGATTCAACTTTGGACCCACGGCAGGCCGTGGAATTTCCACCCCCCCACCGTTCCTCGATGCCCGGCGGCGTCTTTCGCCCCCTCGAAGCCTTCCAATACGTTGTAGCACGAAGTAAAGCCCGCCGCCGCGGCGACTCGGGCCGCCTGATCCGAACGACCGCCCGAGCGGCACAAAAACATGACCAGCGATTCGGTATCGACCTGGGCGCGCAAATGGGCGAGAAAATCGGGATTCGGCGTGAGACTCGGATAGCGCAGCCATTCGATCTCCACCGCGCCGGGGATGCGCCCCACCCAGTCCCACTCGGCACGCGTACGGCAATCGACGAGTACCGCGCCGGGCGCCGTTTGCCATACCAGAAACGCCTCGGGCGGCGTGAGCGCCCCGGCATAGGGCAGACCGAAGCGTTCGGCGCGCTCACCGGCAAGCGCTAGAATATCGTGCAGATTTCCCACGGGCCCCTCCATGACTGATCGAGCGAGTATACCGTCTTCGTCCGCCGCGGCGAGGATGCGCGGCAACGCCATCGCCCGCGCGAGCCTCACGGCGATGGCCGTCAATGCCCTCCTCGCCCTCTTGCAGATCCTCATCGGCCTGTCGGCGCACGCCTTCAGCCTGGTGGCCGACGCCATCCACACGCTTGCCGATCTGGCCACCGATGCCATGGTGAGCTGGGCCGGACGCAGCGCCGGCGCACCACCCGACGAAGACCATCCCTACGGGCACGGGCGTTTCGAGACCTTCGCCAGCCTCGTGCTGGGACTCGTGCTCCTGGGCGTGGGCTGCGGATTCCTGTGGGCCGCGGGCATGCGGCTGCAGACGCTGGAACACGCCCCGCCGATCGAACCGGCGGCTTTGGTGATGGCGGTGACCACGCTGCTCGCCAAAGAAGGAATGTATCACTGGCTGCGCCGCCGCGGACGCGCCCTCAAGGCGCAGGTGCTGGAGGCCGCCGCCTGGCATGCCCGCTCGGATGCCGCCTCCTCGCTCGTGGTGGCGATCGGCATCGGCGGCAGCCTCGCCGGCTACCGTTTCCTCGAGCCGCTCGGTGCCGCCCTCGTCGGATTCATGATCGCATCCATGGGTGTGCGCTTTGCCTACCGTGCGGTGCGCGAGCTCGTCGACACCGGCCTCGAGCCGGAAGAAGTCGCCCGCATCGCCGACGCGATCCGCACCACCCCCGGCGTCGAGGATCTGCACCAGATCCGCACGCGGCGCATGGCCGACCGCATCCTCGTGGATGCGCACATCCAGGTCGCCCCCCGCCTGTCGGTCTCCGAAGGTCACCGCGTGGCCGATACCGTACTCGCCCGTCTCAAAGAACGTTTTCCGCACCTCGACGACGCGCTGATCCACGTCGATCACGAAAACGACACCACCCGCCCGCCCGGTCAGCTGCAGGCGCTCACCGACCGCACCGAATTGGAGCAGGAACTGCGCACGCTACCCGCCTTCGCTGCCGCCTCTTCCGACTGGATCATCCTGCACTACCTCGGCGGACGCACCTACCTCGACCTTCTGGTTCCGGCAGAATATGCCCCTTCCCTGCTCGCAGCGGACCGCGCGGCCCTCTTTTCCCAGCTCGAAACGCTGCGCCAACGCCACCCCGACCTCGCCTCCATCCGCCTCTTCGTCGAACTTGCACCAGAATCGGGCAAAGCAAACGCCGATTCGCACCAAAAAGGTGCATGATCACGATCCACCTTCCTCCTTGGTCTGTCAAACACTGCCTTTGATCATTCAAAAATTCTGGCACGAACTTTGCTGATACTTTCGTACTCATTTTTCCTCGATCCGGAGTCGTTCCGATGAATGCACAAGACGTCCTCAAGCTCATCCACGAAAGCGAAGCCCGTTTCGTGGACTACCGTTTCACCGACATCCTCGGCAAGGAACATCACGTTACCGTGCCGGTGTCGGCGTTCGATGAAGAAGTCTTCGAGCGTGGCCACCCCTTCGACGGCTCCTCGATCGCCGGCTGGAAAGGCATCCAGGCCTCCGACATGCTGCTCGTGCCCGATCCGGATACCGCCTACGTCGACCCCTTCTACGAAGAACCCACGGTGGTCATCACCTGCGACGTGATCGAGCCGGCCGACGGCAAGGGCTACGACCGCGATCCCCGCTCGATCGCCAAGCGCGCCGAAGCCTATCTGAAATCGACGGGATTGGGCGACACCATCTACGTCGGCCCCGAGCCCGAATTCTTCATCTTCGACTCGGTCGAGTGGTCGGTCGACATGTCCGGCTGCTCGGTCAAGATCACTTCCGGCGAAGCCTCCTGGGAAGGCACCGGCCACCGTCCGCGCGTCAAGGGCGGCTACTTCCCCGTGCCGCCCGTCGACAGCCTGCACGATCTGCGTTCCGCCATGGTGCTCGCGCTCGAATCGATCGGCGTACCGGTCGAAGTGCATCACCACGAAGTGGCCAACGCCGGCCAGTGCGAGATCGGCACCAAGTTCAACACCCTCACGCGCCGCGCCGACTGGACGCAGGCGCTCAAATACGTGGTGCACAACGTGGCGCACCAGTACGGCAAGACGGCCACTTTCATGCCCAAGCCCATCGTCGGCGACAACGGCTCGGGCATGCACGTCCACCAGTCCATCTGGAAAGCGGGTCAGAACCTCTTCGCCGGCAACGGCTACGCGGGGCTGTCCGAATTCGCGCTCTACTACATCGGCGGCATCATCAAGCACGCCCGCGCCTTGAATGCCATCACCAACCCCGGCACCAACTCCTACAAGCGCCTGGTGCCGCACTTCGAGGCCCCGACCAAACTCGCCTACTCCGCGCGCAACCGCTCGGCCTCGATCCGCATCCCCTACGTGGCCAATCCCAAGGCACGGCGCATCGAAGCCCGCTTCCCCGATCCGCTCGCCAACCCCTATCTCGCCTTCGCCGCGCTGATGATGGCCGGGCTCGATGGCGTGCAGAACAAGATCCACCCGGGCGATCCGGCCGACAAGAACCTCTACGACCTGCCGCCGGAAGAGGACGCCAAGATCCCGACCGTGTGCCACAGCCTCGACCAGGCGCTGGAAGCGCTCGATGCCGACCGTGAATTCCTCACCCGTGGCGGCGTGTTCTCCAACGACTTCATCGATGCCTACATCGAGCTGAAGAACGAGGAAGTGCAGCGTCTGCGCATGACCACCCATCCGCTCGAATTCGAGCTCTATTACAGCCTGTGAATCGTTCCCTCGGAAGAGGGACGAAAGGAAGAGGGCGGCCGCGGCCGCCCTTTTTCCTTTATACTTGCTGCATGATCCGGCTTCCGTCCCACCTCGCCTCCTGCGCCGTCCTTTTGGGCCTCGGCATGCTGTGCGCACCGAACACCTGGGCGACGCTGTGGAAGTGCACCGACGGCGACGGACGCGTCACCTACACCAACGATCGTAGCAGCACCAAAGGGATGCGCTGCGAAGCCCTGCGCGACCTCCCCTACCTCGACTCGACGCCGGCCCCTTCCGCCCCTGCTGCCGCCTCCCCCTCGAGTTTTCCCCGCGTAAGCCCCGGCGAACAGCGCCAGCGCGACGATCTGCGCCGCCGCATCCTCGAAGAAGAGAAAGCCGCCGAGCACCAGCGCCTGCAAGAAACGCAGCGCGCGCTGCAGACCGCATCGCCGGAGCGCGCCGCCGAACTCAAAGCCCAAGCGGAACGTCAACGGCGCAACCTCGAAGCGATCGAACGAGAACTCCAGCGCCTGCGCTGAGTCTGCTGGGTATCTGGCACCGTTCTTGCTGCATTTCCCCCGTTCCGACACCAGGCACCGCCATGCCGCCCGATCTCACCGCCCTCGACTGGCTCTCCACCGCCGTCGTCCTCGCCGGCCCCGACCGTCGGCTACGGACGGCCAATGCCGCAGCCGAGCACCTCTTCGGACTCGCCCGTGAACGCCTCGCCGGTCGCCCGTGGGAAGAGATCTTCGGTGTCTCGCCCACCTTGCGCACTGCCCTCGACGAGGCCGAACGTAACCGTTGGTTCTACACCTGCCACGGGCTCAGCCTGCACCTGTCTTCCGGCCAGACGCTGGTGACCGACGTCACGGTGAGCCCCATCCAGGACGACGGCGAAGGTTTCGTGCTCGAATTCCGCCCCATCGACCAACGCCTCAAGACGACCCAGGAAGAAGAGCGCCTGCGCCTGCAGCAGGCGGCCCGCGAACTCGTGCGTGCGCTCGCCCACGAGATCAAGAACCCCTTGGGCGGCATTCGCGGCGCGGCGCAACTGTTGCAGATGGAACTGCCCGATCCGGCGCTCGCGGAGTACACCGAAGTCATCATCCTGGAGACCGATCGCCTGCAGCGCCTGCTCACGGGGCTACTGGCCGCGCACCAGACACCGCGTCCGGCACCGGTCAACGTCCACGAGATCCTGGAGCATGTCCGCCGACTGCTGCTCGCCGAATTCCCCGCCTTGAGGGTGGAGCGTGACTACGACGCGAGCCTGCCGGAGCTCACCGCCGACCGCGAGCGCCTGCTGCAGGCGATCCTCAACATCGCACGCAACGCCGCCCAGGCCACCGAGGGCAAGGGCAAGGTGGAACTGCGTACCCGGGCCGCGCGCCAGGTGACGCTCGCCAAGCGGCGCTACCGCCTCGCGGCTCATGTCGAGATCGCCGACGACGGTCCCGGCATCCCCGAAGCGCTGCGCGAGCGCATCTTCTATCCGCTGGTGAGCGGGCGCGAGGGCGGCGCGGGGCTGGGTCTGGCGATCGCCCAGGACATCGTCGCCCAGCACCACGGGGTCATCGAGTTCGACAGCCGCCCCGGACGCACGCGTTTCCACCTCCTGCTGCCCCTCACTGCCGGGAGCCCGACATGAACGACGCCATCTGGATCCTCGACGACGACAAATCCATCCGCTGGGTGCTCGAACGCGCGCTCGAGCGCGAGAACCTGCCCCACCGCGGTTTCGAGCGTGCCGAGGCGGCGCTGGAGGCGCTCGCGCGGGAGAAACCGGCCGTGGTGCTCACCGACATCCGCATGCCCGGCACCGACGGGCTCGCCTTCGTGCGGCAGCTGCAGGAGCGCGCCCCCGGCACGCCGGTGATCGTGATGACCGCGTATTCGGACCTCGACAGCGCCGTGAGCGCTTTTCAGGCCGGCGCCTTCGAGTACCTGCCCAAACCCTTCGACGTACCCGAGGCCGTGCGCCTGGTGCGTCGGGCGCTGGAGGCGCGGCCCGGCGCAGTGGCCCAGGACGAACCGGACGCCACCCCCGAGATCCTGGGACAGGCCCCGGCGATGCAGGAAGTCTTTCGCGCCATCGGGCGGCTGTCACACTCCAGCGCCACCGTGCTCATCACCGGCGAATCCGGCACCGGCAAGGAACTCGTCGCCCGAGCGCTCCACCGTCATAGCCCCCGGCGCGACGGTCCTTTCATCGCCATCAACACCGCGGCGATCCCGCGCGAACTGCTCGAAGCCGAACTCTTCGGTCACGAAAAAGGCGCCTTCACCGGCGCCGCCGCCGCCCGGCGCGGCCGCTTCGAGCAGGCCGAGGGCGGCACGCTCTTTCTCGACGAGATCGGCGACATGCCCGCAGACCTCCAAACCCGGCTACTGCGCGTGCTCTCCGACGGACACTACTACCGCATCGGCGGACAGCAGCCGCTGCGCGCCAACGTGCGCATCATCACCGCCACGCACCAGGACCTGGAAGCCCGCGTGCGTGAAGGACTCTTTCGCGAAGACCTCTATCACCGCCTCAACGTCATCCGGCTGCGCCTGCCGCCGCTGCGCGAGCGCGCCGAGGACATCCCGCTGCTGGCGCGCCACTTCCTGACGAAGAGCGCGCGCGAGCTGGGCGTAGAGCGCAAGACGCTCTCGCCGGCCGCATTGGCGGCACTCGAGCGCTACCCTTTTCCCGGCAACGTGCGCCAGCTCGAGAACCTCTGCCATTGGCTCACCGTCATGACCCCGGCGCAGCGCGTCGAGCCGCACGATCTGCCGCCGGAAGTACGGGCCCCCGTGGAATCTGCCAGCACTACCGAACCTGCCTCCGTATCCCCTGCCTGGGAACACTTGCTCGCCGAGGAAGTCGACCGCCTCCTCGCCGCCGGCCGCAGCGCCCTCTACGACGAGCTGCACGCGCGTTTCGAACGCGTCCTCTTCGAACGGGCGCTCGCCCACACCGGACGACGCCGGACAGAAGCCGCCGCCCGGCTCGGCGTGGGCCGCAACACGCTCACGCGCAAGCTCAAGCGCTGATGCCTGCCGTACAATAACCGCTTCGCACCCTGGCTGCGACGCCTCATGTCCGTTTCTCCCTCTGTCGATCCGGCGGCCGTGCACCGGCGCTTGCCCGAATCGCTCGCCCGGCGGCTCGACCTTCATTGGCTCGCCGAATGCGCCTCGACCAACGATGAGGCGATGCGCCTGCCTCTGCCCGATCCCGGCTCGCTCACCGTCGTGGGTACCGACCGGCAGACCCAAGGGCGGGGACGACAAGCCCGCGCCTGGCAATCCTGGCCCGACGCGAGCCTCACCTTCTCCTGCCTCTTCGCCTTTCCTCCGGCTACTTCGCTCGCCGCGCTGCCGCTTGCCGTCGGCGTGGCGCTCGCTCGAGGCTTGCAGGCGCTGGGCGTGCCCGGCGTGGGGCTCAAGTGGCCCAACGACCTGCTCGTTGCCGGCGCCAAGGCGGGTGGTGTGCTCATCGAAGCGCAGAGTCGCCATGCGGCACCGACCCGCGTCGTCGTCGGCATCGGGCTCAATCTCGACCTGCCGCCGGACTTCCATCCCGAGGGCGGAATACCCGCCACCGCGCTCGCGCGGCACCTCTGCCCTTTACCGCCGCGGGACGCCCTCCTTGCGACCCTCCTCGAACGGCTCGATGCCGTCCGCGCGTCTTATCTCGCCGGTCACGGCTTCGCTCCCTGGCAGGAACAGTGGAACGCGCTCGATGCCTACGCGGGACGTTCGGTGGTCGTGCGCGACGGCGAGCGCGAAACCGTCGGGATAGCCGCCGGCGTCGACGACACGGGTCGCCTGCTGCTCGACACCACGGCCGGGCGCATCGCCTGCTGCGTCGGCGACGTCTCGCTGCGTCCTCTCGCATGAATCCGACGCTACTCCTCGATCTGGGCAACACGCGGCTCAAATGGGCCCTGCTCGACGGCGAGCAGTGGTGCGAAACCGGCGCTTGCCGCCACGTCGACATTCCCCGCTGGATCGAGGCGATGCGTGCGCGGCTACCCGCCTCGACCCGGCGCTTGGGCGTGAATGTTGCCCACGATCGCCTCGCCCTCGAACTCGAACGACAGCTTGGCCCGATTCATTGGCTCGTGGCGCAGGCCAAGTGCTGCGGCGTCACGAACGGCTACGACGAACCCGAGCGGCTCGGCGCCGACCGTTGGGCCGCGCTCATCGCCGCGCACCACCTGCACGCGGGCGCGGCCCTGGTGGTGTGCTGCGGCACCGCCACCACGGTGGATTGGCTCGATGCCGACGGGCACTTTCGCGGCGGATTGATTCTCCCCGGCCTCACCACCATGCGCTCGAGCCTGGTGCGTGCCACCGCGCGCCTGCCCTTTGCCAGCGGCGACATTCACCTGCCACCGACCAATACGCGCGACGCCATCGCCAGCGGCTGCCTGCTCGCCCAGGTCGGGGCCATCGAACATTACTATCGGGTCATGGAGGGGTCTGCCTGCGGTGCCATGACCCTGCTCTCGGGTGGCGACGCCGACATCATCGCCGGGCATCTGGCCATTCCGGCCCGGACGGTGGATAATCTCGTCCTGCGGGGCCTGGCCGTGGTCGCCGCCTCCAGCCCCTGCACGAATTCTCCGATCGTCATCCAAGAGCACGCCCCATGAGCGAACCAACCCGGGTCCTCCTCGAAGAGCACGAGATTCCGACGCATTGGTACAACATCGCCGCCGATCTCTCCACCCCTCCCGCCCCGCCGCTCGGGCCGGACGGCAAGCCGGTCGATCCCTCGGCGATGGCCGCGATCTTTCCCGAGCCCATCCTCGAGCAGGAAATGAGCCGCGAGCGCTGGATCGCCATTCCCGACGCGGTGCGCGAAACCTATGCCATCTGGCGCCCCTCGCCGCTCATGCGCGCCGTACGCCTAGAGCGGCGTCTGGGTACGCCGGCCAAGATTTTCTTCAAGTACGAGGGCGTCTCGCCGGCCGGTTCGCACAAGCCCAATTCCGCCGTGCCCCAAGCCTATTACAACCGCCAGGTCGGCATCAAACGGCTCACCACCGAGACCGGCGCCGGCCAGTGGGGCTCCTCGATCGCGTTCGCCGGCCAGATGTTCGGGTTGGAGGTGCGCGTCTACATGGTGCGCGTGAGCTACCAGCAAAAGCCGCAGCGCCGTGTGTTGATGGAAACCTGGGGCGCGGAAGTGCACGCCAGCCCATCACCGCTCACCGAAACCGGCCGCCGCATCCTGGCCGTCGAGCCGGATCATCCGGGCTCTTTGGGCATCGCCATCTCGGAAGCCGTCGAGGAGGCCGCCTCCCGCCCCGACACCAACTACACCCTCGGCTCGGTGCTCAACCACGTCCTACTGCATCAAAGCCTCATCGGGCTGGAAGCGAAGAAGCAGTTCGAGAAGATCGGCCTTTATCCCGACGTGATCTTCGGCCCCTGCGGCGGCGGCTCGAGCTTTGGCGGCATCGCCTTCCCCTTCCTCGCCGACAAGTTCTCTGGCGAACGACGCGCGGCAGATCTGCGCTGCGTGGCGGTGGAACCCGAATCCTGTCCCACCCTCACCAAGGGCACCTACGCCTACGATTACGGCGATGCCTCCGGTTTCACCCCCCTCATGCGGATGTACACCTTGGGACACGACTTCGTGCCGCCGGGCATCCACGCCGGCGGCCTGCGCTACCATGGCGCCTCCCCCCTGGTGTCGCAGCTCGTGCATGAGGGTCAGGTCGAGGCGCTCGCCGTGCCGCAACGGGCCACGTTCGAGGCCGGCATCCAGTTCGCCCGCGCCGAGGGGATCATCCCCGCGCCGGAATCCTGCCACGCCATCCGCGCCGTGATCGACGAAGCGCTGCGCTGCAAGGAAACGGGCGAAGCCAAGGTGCTGCTCTTCAACCTCACGGGACACGGGCACTTCGACATGAGCGCCTACGAGCGCTACTTGCGCGGCGAGCTCGAAGATTACACCCTGCCCGATGAGCTTCTGGCCGAAGCACTGCGCACGCTGCCGAGCGTGGGCTGAGACAGAGGAATTGCGGCGATGCGCCTCCTGATCGCGCTGCTCCTGCTCGTCAACGCTCTGCTGCTGGCGATGACTGCCGGCCTGCTGCCGCGGCCATCTCCCGAAGCGGCGCGCGCCGCCGCCGAACAGCCCCTGCGCCCTGACCGCTTGCAGATCCTCGCTGCCGTGCCCGGCCACGACGCCACCAACCTTCCTCCTCGAACCGACCAGAATCCCCCCTCAGCCGAGGGCAAGGCAGACGGCGATGCCCCTCCCGCTCCGCCGCCGGCATCCCCCGAATCCGCCTCACCCGCGGCGGAGCCTGCGCCTGCAGCGGCAACCGCCGACCCGCCACCCCCCAAGCCGACGGTTGCCGCGGCCACTTCCCCGCGCCCGCCCCTCGCCTGCCTACGCGTGAGCGACATCGATCCCAAGATCCTGCCGGCACTCAAAGAATTGCCCCGAGGGCTACCCGGAGTCCAAGTCCAGGAGCGGCAAAGCGAGAAACCCTCCAGCTGGCGCGTGGTGCTTCCCTCCCAAGGTAGTGCGGCGGCAGCGAACCGTCGGCTGGAAAATCTACATCAAGCCGGCGTCGACGACGCCTTCGTGATCCGTGATGCCGGCCCCCTAAAGTGGGGTATTTCGCTCGGTCTCTTCCGCTCGCAGGAAAGCGCCGAGAAACGGCTCGCCGAACTACGCCAGAAGAACGTCAACGGGGCGCAGATCGTCGCGCGCACCACCTCCGTCGCCGAACTCACTTACTTGTGCCCTTCCGATGTTGCCGGTGATCTGCGACGGCGCATCCAGGCCCGCTTTCCGCAGGTTTCCGTCAATACGTGCCGCCCATGAGTCGCTCCCCCTTCGTCGTCGGTCTGACCGGTGGCATCGGCAGCGGCAAGAGCGCCGCTGCCGAGCACTTCGCGCGGCTCGGCGCCGCCGTGGTCGACACCGACGCCATCGCCCATGAACTCACTGCTGCCGGCGGCGTGGCGATCCCGGCGCTCGTCGCCGCCTTCGGTCCAGACATCCTCACCCCCGACGGCGCGCTCGATCGCGCCAAAATGCGCACGCTCGCCTTCACCGACCCCGAGGTGAAGCATCGGCTGGAATCCATCCTGCACCCCCTGATCCGCCAGGAAGCCGACGCGCGTTGCCTTGCCGCCACCAAGGCACCCTACGTCGTGCTCGTGGTGCCGCTACTCATCGAAGCGGGCGAAGACTACCGCCGCCGTTGCCAACGCATCGCCGTGGTCGACTGCCCCGAAGAAATCCAGATCGCCCGAGTGCGCGCACGCAGCGGCCTGGACGAGGACCTGATCTGCCGCATCATGGCACAGCAGGCAAGCCGCACCGAGCGGCTGGCGGCCGCCGACCACATCCTCGACAACGGGGGCGATCTCGCCCAGCTCCACGCCCAGGTCGAAGCGCTCGATCGGCTCTACCGCGAACTCGCCCGGAGCGCGCCGCCATGATCCTTTTCGAATTCCCTCTCACCGAGCGCATTCGCACCCTACTGCGCCTCGAAGACGTCTGGCGACGTTGGAGCCACTTCCTCGAAGGCAAACACCGCTACGACCACCACGCCGCGATCATCACCCTCTTCGAACTCGCCGACATCGCCGGGCGCACCGATCTCAAGCTCGACCTGATGCAGGAACTCGATCGCCAGCGCGCTGCCCTGCTCGCCCTGCCCGCGGAACAAGTCGATACCCAGCGCGTTGCCGACCTCGTCGAAGACATCGAACGCACGCGCGCCGCCCTGTTGAACATGGTCGGCCGGGTGGATCATTACTTACGCGAAAACGAATGGCTGATGGCGCTGCGCTCACGCGCCCACGTCCCCGGCGGACTCTGCGCCTTCGACGCCCCCGCCTACCATTTCTGGCTGGAGCAGCCGCCCGAATCGCGCACCGCGGCGCTCGAGCGCTGGACCGCGGCGCTGCAGCCGATTCGCGACGGCATCGAGCTCGTGCTCAGCCTCCTGCGGGGCAATGCGGAACGATTCGAGGCCATCGCCCCCCGCGGCGCCTACCAGCGCGAGCTCAGGGGCGCCTGCTGCCTGCTCGCCCGCGTCCATGTCGACCCCGCGCTGCAGGTCATTCCCTCGATGTCGGCCAACAAGTACCTCATCAACCTGCGATTCGGCCCGCCCCGCAGCGATCTCCGCCCCTCCACCCAACCGCTGGAACTCGACGTCCCCTTCGTGCTCGAACTATGCCGACTCTGAAAGGGATATGCCATGAACGACACCACGCCGAAGACGCCGCGCCTCGTCTCCTGCCCCACCTGCGGCAAACCGGTGCCCTGGACGCCGGAATCACGCTGGCGCCCATTCTGCTCCGAGCGCTGCAAACTCATCGATCTCGGCGCCTGGGCCGACGAACGCTATCGCCTTTCCTCGGCCGGAGAAAGACCATCCGAAACCGGCGACGAATCGCAATAGACGGCTAGCTCCACCAAGCGCGGATCCCCGCCACGCCGTGCGCACCAGCGCGGCGCGCATCCTCCAGATCCGCCGGTCCCAACCCGCCAATGGCATAGACCGGGATCGCCGCACCGCGCGCGATTTCCTCGAACCCCCGCCAGCCGAGCGCCGCCATGCCCGGATGCGAGCGGGTCGGTCGCACCGGCCCCAAAACCGCATAATCCAGCGCCAAAGCCTCGGCGCGACGCAAGGCGGACGCCTCATGCACGGAGGCTCCGACCCAGGGCAGCTCGGGTCGCCGGGAAAGCGATTCCAGCCGCCGCTGCGGCAGGTGCAGCCCCGTGCCCAGCGCCCGGGCCTCATCGACCTCGCCATTGAGCACCAGGAGATCTTCCGGCCCCAGATGGGGACGCAGCCGACGCACCAGCGCTTCGGCGAGCGCCACGGGCTCGCGCACCTGCACGAGCACCGGTCCCAGCACGCGCGCGCGAACGAGCGCCGCCTCCTGCCGTTCGAGCGCCGCAGCGAGCGACTCCCCCGCTTCGAGCATCGCCGCCACGCCGCTCACCAGCATCCGCTCCGGCAGGGCGAGGAATTTCCACACGGGGCCGTTGGCGGGCAACAGAGGGGCGACCGTCATTCCCGGCGGCCGCACCCAGGCAAGCGCCGCATGGACCCGCGCCCGAGGCTCGCCCGACCAGCGCCCGATGCGAAAGAAATGCAGCCGCACGTGCGCGTGCGCATAGGCATGCTCGCGCACCACCCACGGCAGCACGTCTTCGGGCGCCACGGCGATCTCCAGCTCTTCGGCCAGTTCGCGCACCAGCGCCTGCGCCGGCGTCTCGCCCGGCTCCACCTTGCCGCCGGGAAATTCCCAGTAGCCGGGGCAGAACGTTCCCTCGGCCCGTTGCCCCAGCAGCACGGCGCCGTCGTCGCGCCGCAGCACCGCCGCGGCCACTTCCACGCGTTTCACCCTCGAGGCTCCTTGCGCGGCAAGCCATGTCGCCCCGCCCAATCCCGCGCGAACTGCCAGGCCACCCGGCCGGAACGCGAGCCGCGCTCGATCGCCCATTGCAACGCCTCGGCGCGCGCCGCCTCGATCTCGGCCTCGCCGGCGCCGAACGAACGCAGCCAATGCGCGACGATGGTGAGATATTCCTCCTGCGAAAAGGGGTAGAACGACACCCACAGGCCGAAACGCTCGGAGAGCGAGATTTTTTCCTCCACCGCCTCGGCCGGATGCACCTCCTCGCCGACGTGGCGCGTCCCCTCGTTCTCGTGGAAGAACTCCGGCATCAGATGCCGCCGGTTGGAGGTCGCGTAGAGGAGCACATTGTCCGGTTGGGCCCACACCGAGCCGTCGAGCACGCTCTTGAGCATCTTGTAGGCCGGCTCGCCCTCCTCGAACGAGAGATCGTCGACGAAGACGATGAAACGCTCGGGCCGAGTCTCGAGGCAGGCGAGCAGATCGGGCAGATCGACCAGATCGGTCTTCTCCATTTCCACCAGCCTCAACCCCTGATCGGCGTACTCGGTGAGCAGCGCCTTCACCAGGGAAGACTTCCCCGTGCCGCGCGCCCCCGTGAGCAGCACGTTGTTCGCCGGACGTCCGGCGAGGAACTGTTCGGTGTTGCGCACCACGCGCGCCTTCTGCGGCTCGATGTCCTTGAGATCGTCGAGCCGCAGGCGATGCGGCCGCCGCACCGGCTGCAGCACGCCGCGCCCGCCCACGCGCCGATACCAGTAGGCCAAACCCTCTTCTTCCGGCCAGCGCAATTCCGCCGCCCCCCGGGTCGCCCCCAGTGTTTCCAACGCCGCGGCCAGGCGCTCGAGGGCAGCGACCAAGGTATTCACTTCACCTTCGTTCATTCTTCCTCCACAAAAACGGGCCTGTCGCCCCTCTGCCCCGAGTATACTCGGGCCGAACATGCCGTAGACGAAGATGATCGCCTCTGCCTTGTCCCGCTTGCTGCTCTTGTCGTTGCTCGCCCTGGCCGCCTGCCGCAGCGAGGCGCCGCAAACGCCGCCCTGCGTCTGCCCGCCCGCCGAACCCCAGGAGGTGCCCCGGCCCACTCCTGCGCCCGCTTTGCGCACCGAGCCGCACACCTGGAGCGATCTTCCGGGCTGGCGCGAGGATCGCCCCAGCGAGGCTTGGGATGCTTTTCTTGCCGGGTGCCCCCGCCTCGAGGCGATCGAACCTGCCTGGCAGTCTGTCTGCCGCGAGGCGCGCGAACAGCCGCGCGAGGACGCGACCCTGCGCCGATTCCTCGAACGACGCCTGCGCCCTTGGCGGCTCGTCGCGGTGCAGCCCGACGGCAGCGCCCGCGACACAGGGCTCGCCACCGGTTATTACGAGCCGCTGATCGCCGCGAGCCGCACGCCGGATGCCCGCCACCGCACCCCCATCCTCGGACCGCCCGCCGACCTCGTCACCGTGGACCTGGGCGAAGTCGCGCCGGCGACGAAGAATCTGCGCCTCAAGGGCCGGCTGGAAGGCAATCGGCTCGTCCCCTATTACAGCCGCGCCGAAATCCGCGCCCTGGGCGAGAGGCTACCCGCCCCCATACTCTTCTGGGCGGCCGACGAACTCGATTTCTTTTTCCTGCAGATCCAAGGTTCCGGCCTGCTGCGCCTGACCGACGGTTCGACCGTGCGTATCGGCTATGCCGATCACAACGGACACCCTTACCGTTCCATCGGGCGCCTGCTCATCGACTCCGGCGAACTCACCCTGCCAGAAGCCTCGGCGCAGGGCATACGGCGCTGGCTCGAACGCCACCCCGAACGGCGTCAGGCGCTCCTCGACGCCAACCCGGCCTACGTCTTCTTCCGCGAATTGCCCGCCGACGGCCCCGGCCCCATCGGCACCCTGGGCGTACCGCTCACGCCGCAGCGCAGCCTCGCGGTCGATCCGGCTCACCTACCCTTGGGTGCGCCGCTCTACGCCGTCGTCTCCGGCAAGCAGCCTTTCGCCCGGCTGATGCTGGCGCAGGACACGGGCGCGGCCATCCAGGGTCCCTTGCGCGTCGACGTCTATGAAGGCAGCGGAGAAGAGGCGGGCGAGCGCGCCGGGCGGCGGCGCGACGAAGTCGCCCTGTGGCTGCTGTGGCCGACCGATGCCGCCCCACCCGCAACCAGGCAATGAAAAAGAAAAAGGCGCCCGCAGGCGCCTCGAGGGAAACGGGTCGCGGCACTTCCTCAGCAGCCGCCCTCCAACCCCATCAGCCGGCGATAGAACGCGTGGAAATGCGGCATCCCCACTTCGAACGGCTCCTGATAGGGTCCAACCTCGTCCCTACCCTCGGCCAGGAGCGCCTTACGGCCGCGGTCCATGCGCTCGGCGATCTCGTCGTCCTCGATCGCCGTCTCCATGTAGGCCGCCTGCTGCGCCTCGACGTACTCACGCTCGAACTCGACGATCTCTTCGGGATAATAGAATTCCACCACGTTGATCGTCTCGTTCACCGACACCGGCCACAGGGTGCTCACCACCAGGGTATTTGGATACCACTCCACCATCACGTTGGGGTAGTACAGCATCCAGATCGCGCCGTGCTCGGGCAGTTTTCCTTGATGATAATCGAGTACCGCCTTGTGCCAGCGCGCATAGACCGGTGTGCCCGGCTTGTCGAGCGCCGTGATGCCCACGCGCTGCACCGAGTACCATTCGTCGAACTGCCACTCGAGCGCGCTGCAATCGACGAAGTTGCCCAGCCCCGGATGGAAGGGCACGACGTGGTAATCCTCGAGATACACCTCGACGAAGGTCTTCCAGTTGTAGTGGCAGTCGTGGCGCACGATCCGGTCGAGTTTGTAGCCGGAAAAGTCGAACCAGCGGGCGAGCTCCATGCCGGCGAGATCGGCCGCCGCCGAGCGCGGCCCGCGAAAGAGGAGGCCGTTCCACGATTCGAGCGCCTCGCGCTGCAGGTTGAGGCAGGGCGTCTCGAAGAAATGCGGCGCACCCACCAATCGCCCCGTGAGATCGTAGGTCCAGCGGTGCAAGGGGCAGACGACGTGCTCGGTCTTGCCCTCCCCTTGCAGCATGATGGCTTGCCGGTGGCGGCAGACGTTGGACAGCAACGCCGGCCCCTGGGCGTCGCGCACCAGCGCCTTGGCGTGGTCGAACCACTCGAGCGAGCGGTAGGAGCCGGGCTCCGGCACCATGGCCTCGTGCCCGACATAACCCGGCCCCTGGCGGAAGAAGATCTCCAGTTCGCGGCGAAACAGCGCCTCGTCGAAATACCACGACACTGGAAATTGCAACGCCGCCGGCTGCAGACGGACCCCAGAACCCATCTCCGACATGATCGAACCCTCCATGGACGAAAGGACCCGACCTCGACGCCGAGGTCGCCGAAAGAGCGCGGGATGGTACCACGAAACGAATGCAAGGGGTTGATCGAACGAAAAAATCTTCGACCTCGCCCCCAAGCGGATTCATTCCAGCCGCACGAGCAGCCCTTTGAGATATTCGCTCTCGGGCACCGCCAACCCCACGGGATGATCCGGCCCGGCCTGCAGGCGGGCGAGCACCTGCGCGTCGCGTCCGTTCTTGGCGGCGCAGTCGGCGACGATCTCGCGGAATTCCTCCGTCCCGATGCCGCCGGAGCAGGAAAACGTCATCAGAAGCCCGCCGGGGGCGACCAGGCGCATGCCGTGGAGGTTGACGTCGCGATACGCCCGCCGCGCCTGCGGCACGTGGGCCGCCGAGGGGGCGAACTTGGGCGGATCGAGGATGACGAGGTCGAAGCGCTCGCCGTCGCGCTCCCACTCGCGCAGCAGGGTGAAGACGTCGGCCTCGAACCAGCGCGCCCGATCCGCCGGCAGGGCGGGATCGAGGGCGAGGTTGCGCCGCGCGAGCTCCAGCGCCGGGCCGCTCGAGTCGATCGAGCAGACCTCGCGCGCACCGCCTGCGAGGGCGTGGAGCGAAAATCCGCCGCTATAGCAAAAGGCGTTGAGCACCCGCGCCCCGTCGGCCAGCTGCCCGGCGAGCCGCCGGTTCTCGCGCTGGTCGAGGTAGAACCCCGTCTTGTGCCCCTGCACCACGTCGACGAACAGACGCACGCCGTATTCCTCGATCACCACCGTCTCGGGCAAGGTTCCGAAGACGAGACCCGTGCGCGGCTCCAGCCCTTCGAGCCGGCGCGCCCCGGAATCCGAGCGCTCGTAGAGCGCTTCCAGCTCCGGCAAGGCGCGCCAGAGGGCATCGACGATGGCCTCGCGCCAGCGCTCGGCGCCGGCAAAGGTGAGCTGCAGCACCGCCACCGCGCCGAAGCGATCGACGATGACACCGGGCAAACCGTCGGCCTCGCCGTGCACGAGCCGCAGTCCCTGCTGTCCGCGCAACGAGGGATGCGCCAGCCGCCGGGCGATCGCCTGCGCGATGCGGCGACGGAAGAACGCATGATCGACGGGCGAATCCGGCGCGAAGTGCCACACCCGCGCGCGGATGCGCGAGGCGAGCGACACGCCGGCGCGCGCGAGCGGCGTGCCGTCATGCCGCGCGACGAGCACGGTGTCGCCGTTTTTCACCGGTCCGTCGATGCGCTCGACGCTGGTGTCGAAAATCCAGGGATGGCGCCGCATGAGCGAGCGCTCCCGCCCGGGTTTGAGGATCAAAGTCGCCATGGGCAAAGTCCAGTCTATTTGCGTTTGGCCCGCGGATGGGCCGCGTCGTAGATGCGTGCCAGATGTTGGAAATCGAGCCGGGTATAGACTTGGGTGCTGGCGATCGAGGCGTGCCCCAGGAGCTCCTGCACCGCCCGCAGGTCACCCGAGGATTGCAGCAGGTGGCTCGCGAAACTGTGGCGCAGCCGGTGCGGATGGAGATTTCCCTCCACGCCGTGCTTGCGCCCCCAGCGCACCAAGCGGCTCCCCACCCCTTGCGGCGAAAGGCGCGTGCCCTCGCGGCTCACGAAGAGTGCTTTCTCGCCCGGCGCTGCCAACCCGGCGCGCACGGAAAGCCACTGGCGAATCGCCGCGATGGCCGTGCGCCCCAGCGGCACGGTCCGGCGTTTGCCGCGCTTGCCGGTCACGCTCACCCAACCCTGGTCGAGATCGAGGCAGGCGGGATCGAGGTCGAGCGAGACGAGCTCGGCCACCCGCAATCCCGTGGCATAGAGTAGCTCGGCCATGGCGCGATCGCGCACCTCCAGCTCCGCCTCGGGCGCGGCATCGAGCACCCGCTGGGTCTCGTCCACGCCCAACGCCTTGGGCAGGAGGCGCGGCGCGCGCGGTGCACGCAACCCCTCGGTGGGATTGACCGTCACCCAACCCTGGCGCAGTGCCCAGCGGTAGAACCCGCGCCAGCACGACAGGCGCCGGGCGAGCGAGCGCGGCGCCAGGCCCTGCCCGTGGGCCCGGGCGAGCGCCGCGCGCAAGGCAGCCGCGTCGGCGCGCAGCGGCTCGCCGCCCGTGGCCTCGGCCAGGGCGGCGAGCTCCAGCCGGTAGGCGCGCAACGTGGCCGTGGCGCTACGCCGCTCGGCAGCGAGCACGGTGAGGTAGCGCTCGAGCGGCTCGGGCAGCCCGGACTCGTCCATGCCGCTCACACCGCCTCGCGGCAGCGGGCGAGCGCCGCCGTGGCGAGCTCGCCGATGCGCCGCAGGAAGACGGTTCCCATCGCCGGATAGAAGCGCTGCGGCTCCGGACTGCCGAGCGCCAGCAGCCCCACGCCCTCCTCGGGCACCGGCAGCGGCAGCACGGCGCAAGAGGCGACGTCGGCACCGAGCCAGGCGGCGAGCGCCGGGTGCGGTGGCGGCCCCACGTATACCTCGGAGAGCGTGCGGGCGAACGCTGCGAGCGGCTCGGGCAATTCCGCCGCGAGCCAGCCGGGAAGGCCCAAGCGCACCGTCGGCACGGCGAACTCCTCATTGAGGGTGCGCGTGAGGATGTGGCGCACCTGCGGCCGCGTCTCCGCCCCGATGAGGGCGAGCGCCAAGCGGTGCATGCGTTCGGCGAGCTGGTCGTTCTGCCGCCCGATCTGCAGGAGCTGGGCGAATTTTTCTTCCATCGCCTGGAGTTGGCCGCGCAGCAGGTTCGCCTGATGCTGGGCGAGCGACACCGTCCCCCCCGGCCCTTCGGACGGCAGGGCCAAGGAGGCCGCCAGCGCCGGCTCATTCAGAAAGAAGTCCGGATGCTCCTGCAGATAATGGCGAACGTCGTCGTGCGAGCAGCTCATCGCGGCAGTTCCCGGGGTTGGTCGAGGTCGATCACCCCCTCGAACACGGTGCGCGCTGGGCCGATCATGATCACCGGCTGCCCCGGCCCGGCCCACTCGATGCGCAGCCGCCCGCCGCGCGTGTGTACCGTCACCGGCGGGCGCAGCAGCCCGCGCAGGGTACCGGCCACCACCGCGGCGCAGGCGCCCGTGCCGCAGGCGAGCGTCTCACCCGCCCCGCGCTCGAACACCCGCAGCCAGATCGCGTCGGGCGCGAGCACCTGCATGAAACCGACGTTGACGCGCTCGGGGAAACGGGGATGGCGCTCGATTCGTGGACCGAGCTCGGTCACCGGTGCCCGATCGACGTCCTGCACCACCAGCACCGCGTGGGGATTGCCCATGGAGACCGCCGTGAGCTCCACCGGCCTGCCGTCGACTTCGAGCGTTTGCACCACCGCGTCCGTGTCGCTGACGAAGGGGATGCGCGCGGGTTCGAGCACCGGCACGCCCATGTCGACGGCCACCTCCCCTTCCTCGCGCAGCTCGGGTTCGATCACGCCGCTCACCGTCTCCACGCGCAGGCGCCGCTTGGTGGTGAGCCCTTTCTCCACCACGAAGCGGGCGAAACAGCGCGCGCCGTTGCCGCACTGCGCCACCTCGCCGCCGTCGGCGTTGAAGATGCGGTAGCGGAAATCGACGTCGGGGCGGGTGGGCGCCTCCACCAGCAGGAGTTGGTCGCAGCCGATGCCGAAATGGCGGTCGGCGAGCCAGCGTACCAGTTCCGGCGAAGGGGTGAAGCGCTGGCGGATCGCGTCGATCACGACGAAATCGTTGCCCAGCCCGTGCATCTTGGTGAAATGGAGGAGGTTCATGCCCTCAGCGCCTCGTCGATGAGTTCGATCCAATGGCACACCGGCACGTTCGCGCCGTGCGCCAGGTGGGTGATGCAGCCGATGTTGGCCGAGGCGATCCGGGCCGGGGCGTGCTCGGTGAGCGCGGCGAGCTTGTCGCGCTTGAGCGCCTCGGCCAATTCCGCCTGCAGCAGCGAGTAGGTTCCGGCCGAACCGCAGCACAGGTGCGCATCGCGTACCGGCACCACGGTGTAGCCCGCGCGCCCGAGCAGCCGCTCCACCACGCCGCGCACCTTCAGGCCGTGCTGCAGCGAACAAGGGGCGTGAAAGGCCACGGCTCCACGCGGAGTCGGCTGCGCCGGCAGCAGCGATTCGAGTGCGGCGGATTCGGCGGCGAGCACTTCACTCACATCGCGCGCCCGCTGCGCCACCCGAGCCGCCTTGTCGGCATAGGCCGGATCCTCAGCGAGCCAAAACCCATAATCGCGCACCTGCGCCGCACAGCCGGAGGCGGTGATGAGGATGCCCTCGATTTCACCCGACTCGATCGCCGGCCACCAGGCGTCGATGTTGCGCCGCGCCCGCGCTCGCGCCCGTTCCTGTTCGTCGAGGTGCCATTCGATCGCCCCGCAGCACCCCGCCCCCGGCGCGGCCTCGAGCGAAATGCCCAGCCGGTCGAACACGCGCTCGGCCGCCGCGTCGATCGCCGGCTCCAGCTCGGGCTGCACGCAGCCTTCCAGCCGCCACCAGCGGCGCGGGTGGCGCGCCGTCGGTCGCGGGCCGGCTGCTTTTTTCGCCGGAATCTTCGCGGCCAGGGAATCCGGCAGCACCCCCTTGCCCAAACGGGCGAGCCGCAGCGCCGCGGCGAAGCGCTGGCGTTCGGGCAGCACGCGCGCCAGCGCCCAGCGCTTGGCCCGTTCGGCGAGCGGCCGCGGCACGCGCGCATCGACCTCGTGCCGACCGACGTCGAGCAGATGCGCGTATTCCACGCCCGAAGGACAGGTCGTCTCGCAGGCACGGCAGGTGAGGCAGCGGTCGAGGTGTTGCTGGATGGCGCGCGTGGGCGGCACGCCCTCGAGCACCTCTTTGATCAGATAGATGCGCCCGCGTGGCCCATCGAGCTCGTCGCCGAGCAGCTGATACGTCGGGCAGGTGGCGGTGCAAAAGCCGCAGTGCACGCACTTGCGCAGAATGGCGTCGGCCACCCGGCCGGCGGAGGTATCGCGGATGAAATCGGCCAGATTCGTCTGCATCGCTCACTCCAAGGGCAAGCGGCGCGCGAACACGCCGTCGGGGTCGAAGGCAGCCTTGAGCCGCTCTTCGATGGCACGCTCGGCAGCGCCGCGCGGCGCGAACACGCGCTCACCGGCCCGGGCGCCGCGCCAGCGCACGGCATGTCCGCCCACGGCGCGAGCGCGCTCGAACCAAGAATCGTCGCCCGCCGGGCAGCGCAGCCAACGTAGTCCTCCGCCCCATTCAACGAGCGCATCCTCCGCATCCGCCCAGGCAGGCGTGGTCGGCGGCAACGCCAGGCGCCACAGCACCTCACCCTCCTGCAGCCGCCAGACGGGCAGGCTCTGCTCGCGCACTTCCTCCCAGAATCGCTGCGCCGCCTCATCCGGCAGCACCTCGCCGCCCAGGCGCGCCGCGGCCGCTTCCACCGCCGCCCGGGCGCCGGCAAGGCGCAGGGTCATTTCCCCTTGCCACCACGCGCTTGCCGACAGGGGAAGCGGCTGACCCGCCCAGCGGTTGAAGCGTTCGATCGCCTCGTCCTGACTGCAAGCGAAGCGCAGGGTTCGGGTGGCCGGAGGCAGCGGCAGCACTTTCAGCGATACTTCGAGGATCACCCCCAGGGTGCCGAGCGAACCGGCAAAGAGCCTCGCGACGTCGTAGCCGGCCACGTTCTTCATCACTTCGCCGCCGAAGCGCAGCACTCGCCCCTGGCCGTCGAGCACCCGCACCCCCAACACGTAGTCGCGCAGCGCCCCGTGCCCCCAGCGGGTCGGGCCGGAGAGGCCAGCAGCCACCGCCCCGCCGATCGTGGCCGAATCGGTGAAGTGCGGCGGCGAGAAAGGCAACCATTGCCCGTGCCGCGCGAGCAGCGCCTCCACCTCCGCCAGCGGCGTGCCGCCATAGGCGGTGAGCACCAATTCGGAGGGTTCGTAACGGATGATGCCGGAGAGCAGGCCCACCTCCAGCGGCTCGGCCTCCGGATCCGGCGCCCCATACCAGGATTTGCTGCCCCCGCCGCGGATCTCCAGTCGCCTGCGCCCGCGCGCCTCCAGCACCTGCTCGCGCAGGCGATCGACGATCGCGTTCATCGTTTCTCCTCCCGTTCTTTTCGGCGCCGTTCGGCAAGCCGCGCCTCGTCCCGCAACCACAGCAGGGAACCGATCAGCCCCAGCACGGGAATGGCGACCAACAGCAGCTGCACCCAGGCCCGCTCGCTCACGCCGTTCAGAATCGCGGCAATTCGGCAAACGGCAGCTTGCCGCGCGACACGCGCATCCGGCCGTATTCGGCGCAGCGGTGCAGCGTGGGAATCGCCTTGCCCAGATTCAGGATTCCCGCCGGGTCGAAAGCCGCCTTCACCTGGAAGAAGGCTTCGAGCTCCACGGGTGAGAATTGCACGCACATCTGGTTGATCTTTTCTACGCCCACGCCGTGCTCACCGGTGACCGTACCGCCGAGCCGCACCGAAAGCTCCAGGATGTCGGCCCCGAACGCCTCGGCCCGCTCCCATTCGCCGGGCTGGTTTGCATCGAACAGGATCAAGGGGTGCAGATTGCCATCACCCGCGTGAAAGACGTTGAGACAGCGCAGCCCGTATTCGCGCTCCATCTCGGCGATCGCCTCCAGCATCTCGCCCAGGGCCTTGCGCGGAATCGTCCCATCCATGCAGTAGTAGTCGGGCGAGACGCGCCCGGCGGCCGGAAACGCGGCCTTGCGTCCGGCCCAAAATCGCAGCCGCTCCTCCTCGTCGCGCGAGACGCGCCACTCGGTGGCCCCGCAGCGCTCGAGCACCGCCCCCATGCGGGCGATCTCTTCTTCCACTTCCTCGGGCGTGCCGTCGGACTCGCACAGCAGCACCGCCGCGGCTTCCAGCGGATAGCCCGCGTGGACGAAGTCCTCCGCAGCGATCGTCGCCCCTTGGTCCATCATCTCCAGCCCCGCGGGGATGATGCCCTCGGCGATGATCGCGGCCACCGCTTCGCCGGCGGCGCGCACCGAGTCGAAGGCAGCGAGGATGCAGCGCGCCGTCTGCGGTCGGGGCAGAAGTTTCACCGTGATCTCGGTGACCACCGCCAGCATTCCCTCCGAGCCGATCGCCAGTGCAAGCAGATCGTAACCCGGCGCATCCGGCGCGAGGCTGCCGAAAACGACGGGTTCCCCCGCGGCGGTGTAGCCGCGCACGCGCAGCACGTTGTGCACCGTGAGGCCGTATTTCAGGCAATGCACGCCGCCGGAATTCTCGGCCACGTTGCCTCCCAGAGTGCAGGCGATCTGTGAGGAAGGATCCGGTGCGTAATAGAGCCCGTGGGGCGCGGCGGCTTCCGAGATGGCGAGGTTGCGTACCCCCGGCTGCACCGTGGCGGTGCGTGCGAAGGGATCGAGGGCGAGGATGCGATTGAGCCGCGCAAGCGACAGCACCAGCCCCTGCGGATGCGGCAGCGCCCCGCCCGACAAACCCGTACCCGCGCCGCGCGGCACGACCGGCACCCGCAGGCGATGACAGGTCTGAAGCAGCGCCACGACCTCCTCCTCGGTGCGCGGCAGGGCCACGGCCCAAGGCAACTCACGAAAGGCAGAGAGGCCATCGCACTCGTAGGCGCGCAGCTCGGCCTCGTCGTGGATCAGGGCATCTTCGGGCAGGAGACGGCGCAGCTCGGTGATGAAGACTTCACGCGTGACGGCCGGGGAAACAGGAGCGGACGCAGTCTCAGCCATCGATGGATTCCAGATGATCAGAAGGTTCTCTCTCCGGCTCCTCCACCGGACACATCACCTCGGAGACACGATCCGCCGTTCCTTCCAAATGACGCTCGGACGCACGCCGCGCCGCCGCCGGATCGCCTGCACGCACCGCTTCGAGGATCTCGCGGTGCTCGGCATTGGCCGCGACGGGCCAGCCACGCACCTGCCCGTCTCTTCCCCAGAGAACACGGTGCACCGCGGCGTTCTTCACACCCAGATATTCCTGAAAGCGCTCGACTTCGGGGTTGTGCGTCGCCCGCGCGAGCGCCAGGTGGAATTCGTCGTCCCACTGCGCCCCGGTTACTCCTTCTTCGGTAGGGCTGTGCGCTGCCTGCTGAGCCCAGCGATCCATGGCGAGCACCACCGCTTCGAGATGATGCAGATCGGCCTCGGTACGCCGCACCGCCGCCAGTTCGGCCACCCCCGTTTCGAACACCTTGCGCAGCTCGAGGATATGGCGCAGCTCTTCGAGGACGGAGACCTCCTCGACGTTCTTGAGATGGAATCCCTTGCGGCCGGGACGATCGATCACATAGGTACCAGACCCCTGGCGGGCCCTGACCACGCCCTCGGCCTTCAGATGGGCGATGGCCTCACGCACCACCGCCCGGCTCACGCCGAACTTCGCACACAAGGTATGCTCCGAAGGCAAGCGGGCTCCCCGAGGGTGATGGCCGGCGAGGATGGCTTCGACCAGCGATTGGACTACTCGCTCACATTCCCGCGTCGTTTTTTTTCGTGTGTTCATGGCTTTGGCCGCGTGAATGATCTTGCACAGAATTTACACGCAAGCCGAGTCAGGATCAAGCAGCGCGTTCGAGCAAAGGGCGAGAGATGGCTTCCATCCCCTGTTGCAACACGGCCTCGAGCCGCTGCAGCTGCTGCTCGAGCCGCTCGCGTTCCGCACGCAATTCGGACAATTGGGATTCGAGCGATTCCGCCGTTTGATGCACCCGCACGATGCCGTTCATGCGTAGCTCGAGTTCGGTCTTCTTCTCTTTCAAGGCCGCCTCGAGCGGCAACAGCGCCTGCCGCACCCAGGTGACGGCCTCGCGGTGCATCGCCTCCCAGCGATGCTGGACTTCGCTCGCGACCAGGGAAAGAAAGCGCTCGATGACACCCGACTTGGTATGTACGAGCATGGTACCCCAGCTGGCGAGCTGTCTTAGGGCCAAGGTGTGCGCCGTCTCGAGCGACGCGCGCGTGGCGGCGAAATCGAGCGGCGCGGGCGGCTGGCAGAGGATCCCGTGCTCCACCTCGAGCTGGCGCATCATGGCCGTGAGCATTTCATGAATTTCCTTCGCCTTGGCCTGCGCCCGCTCGATGAGTGAAAACACGCGTTCGAAAAACTGCTCGATGCGCTCTTTCAGATCGGAAGAAAAGGCCGCCATCTCCATCTGATGGCGCACGTCGGTGAGTTCGAAGCGGAACCGAGACACCGCCACCGCATCGAGCAGCTCCCGGCACTGCTTGGCGTAGACGGCTCGGGTGGCCTGATAACGGCGCAAGGCCGCGTCGAATTCCTCTTTCTCCGCCTGAGCCTTGCGCAACAGATAAGCCACACGACTGCGGTTCTGACCCCGTAGGGCGGCCAGCTCGGATTCTTGCGCCGTCACGGCCGACAGACGCTCGCGCAACGTCCCCGCCGCCAACGAGCCGATCTCGCGAAAGGCGGCCGCCGCGGCCTCGCGCGTGAGCGCCTGGCGCTTACCGAGCAAGTCCTGAGACAAAGCATATTCGAACGGCTCGATGCGGCTACGGCGCAGCAAATCTCGATCGCCGTGGATGCGTGCGGCGAGCGCCTTCTGCGCCGAGAGGGGAAAGACGTGCTCCGGCCTGACCCCCAACATGCGGGCCACGGATTGAACCTGGGCGGCGATCTCGCGCTCGATCTCCGCTTCTCTGCGGATACCGTCCCACAGCGAATCGATCTTGTTGAGGGCAACGAGACAGCCTTCGTCGGGATCGACGCGGGATTCGAGCACGTAATGGCGCCAGATCTTCATGTCGCTCTGGGTAACGCCCGTGTCGGCAGCCAACACGAAGACTACGGCATGAGCCTGAGGCAACAGCGAGAGCGTCAGTTCCGTTTCGGCGCCGATGGCGTTGAGCCCCGGCGTGTCGAGGATCACCAACCCGCGGGCAAGCAGCGGATGCGGATAGCGCACGATGGCATGGCGCCAGGCAGGAACTTCCACGAGACCGTCTTCACCCGGCACCAAACCGGCCTCCCCGCTCGGGTCGATGTGAAAACCCAAGGATTCTGCTTCCTCGATAGGGATACGCCGGGTCTCGCCCACGCGCTCGAGTGCCTGTTGGACGGAGGCGAGGTTTTCTGGAGTGTAGGACTGTACGCTCCAGCACTCACGCCGACGCCGCGCCTCGTGCAACGAGGGCAAGTCGCGGCGCGTGTCGATCGGTAGCAACAAGACTTCGGGACGCGCCCCCTCGAACCACTCGATCTCGGTGGGACACATCGTCGTGCGCCCGCTGCGCGAAGGCAACGCCCGCGCGCCGAGCGAAGAGAAGACGAGCGCGTTGATGAGTTCCGACTTGCCGCGTGAAAACTCCGCCACGAAGGCCAGACGCAGGCACTCCTCGCGCAGCCGCTCACGGGCGGCATCGAGCCGTCCCTTGAACACCTCCTTCGCCACGCCCAGGGATTCCAGCGTGCGAGCGAGTCGCTCTAGCGCCTCGAGCGCCCCACGCCGCCAATCGTCATAAGCCGTGAAATACCGTTCGAGCGTCACCGCCAATCCCCGTGCATGGGAACACCCCATAAGCTTACCATGCCGGTCATTTTTCATGTTGGCACAGGGGGCAGAAAAAGGTGCTCCGACCTCCTTGTGTCACCCGGCGCACGGGCGTGCCACAGTTCGGACACGGCTCCCCTTCGCGCCCATACACCGCGAGCCGGCCGCGATATTCGCCTCCCTTGCCCTCCACCGTGCGGTGATCGCGCAGGGTCGTGCCGCCAGCGGCGATCGCCGCCTCGAATACCGCACGCAGCGCCGCGAGCAGCCGCGCCCAATCGTCCTCGTCGAGCGATTCCGCCGGTCGGTCTGGCAGGATACCGGCATGAAAGAGCGCTTCGCAGGCGTAGATGTTGCCGGCCCCCACCACCACGTCGCCGGAAAGCAGCACTTCCTTGATCGCCCGCCGCCGTCCCTGCACCTTGGCGCAGGCCCAGGCCGGGGTGAGCCGCTCGTCCCACGGCTCGAGCCCAAGGCGCGCCTCCAGCGCCCACTCGGCGGCTGCATCGAGCGGCGCGACGAGGCCGAAACGCCGCGGGTCGGTATAGCGCAGCAGGATTCCTTCGAAGAGAAAATCCAGATGATCGTGCCGCCCCGGCGGCTCGTCCGGTGCCACGAACGCCAAGCGCCCGCTCATGCCCAGATGCACGAGCAGCGTGCCTTCCGCGAAACGCCACAGCAGATACTTCCCCCGCCGCTCCACCCGCAGCAGCCGCCGCCCTATCCAGGGAGCGAGCGAAGGAACCGGCCGACGCAGGCGCGGCTCGCGCACCCGCACTTCCGTCAGGATGTTCCCGACGAGGCGCTCTTCCAAACCACGGCGTACCGCCTCCACCTCGGGCAGTTCAGGCATCCTTTCCTCCTCGAACTCGACGCCGCGCCCTCTCCTCCTTCACCTTCCCTGCGGGCGCATCCTGCCACGGCACCAGCTGATCCGGCCGATTCCCGATCAGGTCACGCCGCCCCATCTTCAGCAGCGCCTCGCGGATGATGGGCCAGTTGGCCGGATCGTGCCAGCGCAGCAGCGCCTTGTGCAGCCGCCGGCGCCGCCCCTCGCGCACCACCGCCACCGTCTCGCCGCGCGCGAGCGGCCGCAGCGGATTGCGCCCGCTGTGGTACATCGCCGTGGCGAGCGCCATCGGCGTGGGCAGGAAAGTCTGCACCTGGTCGGGCCGAAAACCGTTCTTCTTCAGCCACAGCGCCAGGGCCACCATATCCTCGTCGGTGGTCCCCGGATGCGCGGCGATGAAGTACGGGATCAGCTGCTGGTTCTTGCCCGCCTCGCGCGAGAATCGCTCGAAGAGGGCGCGGAACTGCTCGAACGCCTCCACGCCCGGCTTCATCATCTTGGAGAGCGGTCCCGGCTCGGTGTGCTCCGGCGCGATCTTCAGTCGCCCGCTCACGTGGTGGGTGACGAGCTCGCGCACGTACTCGGGCGAGCGCACCGCCAGATCGTAGCGCACGCCCGAGCCGATGGTGATGCGCTTCACCCCCGGCACCTGCCTCGCGCGGCGATAGAGCCGCACGAGCGGCGCGTGGTCGGTATCCAGGTTCGGGCAGATGCCGGGATAGACGCAGGACAGGCGCCGGCAATGGCGTTCGATCGCCGGGTCCTTGCAGCGCATGCGGTACATGTTCGCCGTCGGCCCGCCCAGGTCGGTCACGTGCCCGGCAAAACCCGGCGTGCGATCGCGGATCGCCTCGATCTCGCGCAGGATGGAGTCTTCCGAACGGCTCTGGATGATGCGACCCTCGTGCTCGGTGATGGAACAGAACGTGCAGCCGCCGAAACAGCCGCGCATGATGCTCACCGAGAACTTGATCATCTCCCAGGCGGGGATGTGCGCCTGCCCATAGCTCGGGTGGGGTCGCCGCGCATAGGGCAGACCGTAGATGAAATCCATCTCGGCGGTGGATAGCGGCAGCGGCGGCGGATTGACCCACACCTCGCGCGCCCCCGGCCCTTCGCCGTGGCGCTGCACCAGGGCACGGGCGTTGCCCGGGTTCGACTCCAGGTGCATCACCCGCGAGGCGTGCGCATAGTGCAGGGGATCATCGCGCACCGACTCGAACGAAGGCAGACGCACCACCTCGCGGCTGCGGTCGCGTTTCGCCCCCACGGGCTCTTGGGGAAACGCTGAATAATTGGCTGCGCGGGCGAATCGCTGCGTTGCGCGGTGCTCGCTCCCTCGCCTATCCACTCGATATGTCTCGGTCGCTGCGCTCCGTGCGCCTTGCGCTTCATCCCGCTCGCTCATTTCTTCAGCGTTTCCCTGGGGCTCGACGGGCAGCGACACGGGGCGCTGCGCATAAGGGTCGGGCGGCGGCATGGGACAGCCGGGCGCCTCGATCTCGCTCGCGTCGATCTCGCGCCAATCCGCCTGCGGTTTCCAACCCGGCGGCACCGCGAACACCGTGCCGCGCAAATCGCGGATCGAACCGATCGGCTCGCCCGCATCGAGCCGACGCGTGAGCGCGAGCAGCGCCCGCTCCGCGTTGCCATAGAGCAGGAGGTCGGCCTTGGCGTCGAGCAACACCGAACGGCGCACTTTCTCCGACCAATAATCGTAATGCGCCAGCCGCCGCAGGCTCGCCTCGATCCCCCCCAGCACCACCGGCACGCCGGGAAACGCCTCACGCACCCGCTGCGCATAGACGATCACCGCGCGGTCCGGGCGCTTGCCCGCCACCCCGCCCGGCGTATAGGCATCGTCCGAGCGGATGCGCCGCTCGGAGGTATAGCGGTTGACCATGGAATCCATGTTACCGGCGGTGATGCCGAAATAAAGGCGCGGGCGACCCAACGCCTTGAACGGCTCGGCGCTGTGCCAATCCGGCTGGCTGAGGATGCCCACGCGGTAGCCGTGCGCCTCCAGAAAACGCGCGAGCAGCGCCATGCCGAAACTCGGATGGTCAATGTACGCGTCCCCCGTCACCAGGATCACGTCGCACGCGTCCCACCCCAGCCGTTCCATCTCCGCGCGCGTCATCGGGAAGAACGGCACCGGCGCCCGGGCGCTCGCCGGCGCGATGATCGTCTCTCCGTTCCAAACTTCCGTCTGCCGCATCGTTCCTCATCCTTCGCCCGCCTTGCCGGGCCCATCGATTCTCATTATCCTACGCAAAGAACTTTCCTGGAGCGAACTGCCCATGTCCTCTCCCCCCGGTCGCGCCGGCACCGTCGGTCTCTTCGCCACCTGCTTGATGAACGCGATGCGGCCCAACATCGGCTTCGCCGCCGCGCGGCTCCTCGAAGACGCCGGCTGGCGGGTCGAAGTTCCGCGCGAGCAGACCTGTTGCGGCCAGCCAGCCTACAACGGGGGCGACGAAGACGCCGCCCGGGCGCTCGCACGGCGCACCATCGCGCAATTCGAGGCGTTCGACGCCCTCGTGGCTCCCTCCGGCTCGTGCCTTGCCACCCTCAAGTACGACTACCCCCGGCTGCTGCGTGACGACCCGCTCTGGGCCGGCCGCGCCCAGGCGCTCGCCGACAAATCCTGGGAACTCCTCACTTTTCTCCACGAACGGGTCGGCGCCGAGCACATCCGCAGCCGATTCCCCCATCGCGTCACCTACCACGACAGCTGCTCGGGTCTGCGCCAGCTCGGCATCCGCGAAGCGCCACGCGCGTTACTCGCCCGCGTCGAAGGGCTGAAACTCGTCGAGGCCGAAGAGCGCGAAGTCTGCTGCGGTTTCGGCGGCACCTTCAGCGTCAAATACCCCGCCCTCTCCGAGCGCCTGGCCGAGAACAAGGTGCAGCGGCTCCTTGCCACCCGCGCGGAGGTCGTGCTCGGCGGCGACCTCGGCTGCCTGCTGCACCTCGCCGGTCGGCTCACGCGCATCTGCGCCCCGGTGCGCGTCTATCACACGGTCGAAGTGCTCGCCGGTCTGGCCGACGGCCCCGGCATCGGCCAGGCCTGAACGGAGCGACCCCATGCAGATCCGTACCCGTGAATTCGTCCCCCGCGCCACCTTCGCGCTGCACGACCCCAACCTGCAGCGCGCGCTCGCCAAAGCCGCCGACGGGTTCATCGGCAAGCGCGCCAAGGCCATCGCCGAAGTCCCCGAGTTCGAGGCCCTGCGCGAAGCCGCCAGCGCCCGCAAGGACGAGATCCTCTCCGAGCTCGACCTCTGGCTCGAACGATTCGAAGCGCGCGTACGCGCCGTGGGCGGCCAGGTCCACTGGGCGCGCGACGCCGAAGAAGCCCGCGCCATCGTGCTCGCCCTGTGCCGGCGCGCCGGCGCCAGGACGGTGGCCAAGGGCAAATCCATGGTCTCCGAAGAGATCGGACTCAACGAAGCGCTCGCCGCCGACGGGCTCGAAGTGATCGAAACCGATCTGGGCGAATACATCGTGCAGCTGGCCAAGGAACCCCCCTCGCACATCATCGCCCCAGCCGTACACAAAACCAAGGAACAGGTCGCCGAACTCTTCGCCGAACACCACGGCGGCCCACCGAAGACCACCGTCCCCGAGCTCGTCACCGAGGCGCGACTGCAGCTACGGCGCAAGTTCTTCCGCACCGACGTCGGCATCACCGGCGCGAACTTCCTCATCGCCGAGACCGGCGCCTCCGTCATCGTCACCAACGAGGGCAACGGCGACCTCACGCAGTCGCTCGCCCGCGTGCACATCGTCACCGCCGGCATCGAGAAAGTCGTCCCCACCCTGGAAGACGCCACCCTCTTCCTGCGGCTGCTCGCGCGCAGCGCCACCGGCCAGGACAGCGAAACCTACACCACCTACTCCATGGGCCCGCGCCGCGCCGACGATCCCGACGGCCCGCAGGAATACCACGTCGTGCTCGTCGACAACGGCCGCAGCCGCATGCTCGGCGGCCCCTGGCGCCCCATGCTGCGCTGCATCCGCTGCGGCGCCTGCATGAACCATTGCCCCGTCTATGGTGCCATCGGCGGGCACGCCTACGGCTGGGTCTACCCCGGCCCCATGGGCTCGGTGCTCACGCCGCTCTTCGTGGGGCTCGACACCGCCTACGACCTCCCCAACGCCTGCACCCTCAATGGCCGCTGCGGCGAAGTCTGCCCGGTGAAAATCCCCCTGCCTGATCTCATCCGCGAAGTACGCCACGCCCAGCAGCGCGACGGCCTGCACCCCCCGGCGGAGCAGCGCGCCAAGGCCCTGTGGCGGCGCGCCGCCGAACGCCCCGCCCTCTACCACGGGCTCGAGCGCCTCGCCGTGCGACTGCTCGCCACCCTCGGCCGAAAAGGACGCATCCGCCGCATGGCGGGGCTCCACGCCTGGACGGACGCGCGCGACCTCCCCGCCCCGTCCGGGCGTACCTTCCTCGAACTCTGGCACGCCAAAGGCCGCGACGAATGAACGAACCCGATCCCCTCGACCCCACCCTCGCCGCCCGGCGCCGCGACACCGTGCTCGGCGCGATTCGCCGCAACCTCGGGCGCGACGCCGCCCCGCCCGCGCCCGAATTCCCCCTGCCCCCGGTGCACCCGCGCATCACCGTGCCCGACGAAGATCTGGTCGAACGCTGGCGCCGGCGCTGGGAAGCCCGCGGCGGCACCAGCGCCCTCGTACCCACCAAAGCCTCCGCGGTCGAACACCTCATCGCCTGGTGCCGCGAACACGACCTCCCTCCCCCCACCCACGCCGCCCGGCCCCTGCTCGAACTCCCCTGGCCCGCCGACTGGCCCCTCGACCCCGGCCCCGCCGGCATCGACACCCAGAGCGCCGTGAGCCTCGCGTTTGCCGGCATCGCCGAAGTCGGCAACCTCGCCTTCCTCTCCGGCCCGGAAAGCCCCGTCACCCACCTCTTCGTGCCCGACAACCACTTCATCCTGCTGGACGCCGCCGCCATCGTGCGCCACTTCGAAGACGTGTGGCAGCGCCTGCGCCAGCACCTCGGCACCTCCGACGCCGACTGGCGCGAACGGCTCCCCCGCACGATCAACTTCGTCGCTGGCCCTTCCCGCACGGGCGACGTCGAACAGACGATCCAGCTCGGCGCCCATGGACCGAGGAGGGTGCATGTGGTGATTTTTTCAGAATGACGGTGCCCGGATGCCGACCGTATTGCGCCAAGGCTCTTTGAGGATCGTCATCTATACGAACGATCACCGCCCAGCCCATGTCCATATAATCGACAGTGGGCGAGAAGCGACTTTCGACCTGCACTGCCCCGACGGTCCGCCAGAACTTCGGCTCACCTTCGGATTCGATCGACAGTCACTCAACCGAATCCGGAAAATGCTGGCCGATCGGCTGGCCGCACTCTGCCACCAATGGAGGCAAATTCATGGAGATTACTGAAGAATCTTTCATTCAGGCTCAGCAAAGGATGGAGGAATTGCGGCAACGCGGTCATGCGATCTACGCACACTATGACCCTACAAAAAACCGCATCGTCATTGGTCTCAATACGGGCGTGGAAATTTCTTTTCCTCCTGACCGCGTTCCCGGATTGGGTGATGCCACGGCAGAAGAGCTCGCCGCCATCGAAATCAGCCCCTCTGGACTGGGGCTGCATTGGCCACGACGCGATGTCGATCTCTTTCTTCCCGCCGTGTTGCAAGGTGAATTCGGTTCGCGGACTGCCCTGATTCATGGCTGAAACGAAGCACCAGGTCGCAGAATCCGTGAACGTTTGCCCTCGTCTTTTACTACCCCCGACACTGGAGCCCCCCATGACCGATCAAGCCTACACCCCGCCGCGCGTCTGGAAGTGGGAACAACCCAGCGGCGGACGATTCGCCGGCATCAACCGCCCCGTGGCCGGACCCACGCACGAAGCCGAGCTGCCCGTGGGCAAGCATCCCCACCAGCTCTACTCGCTCGGCACGCCCAACGGCCAAAAAGTCACCATCCTCTTCGAAGAGCTGCTCGAAGCCGGCCATGCCGACGCCGAATACGACGCCTGGCCGATCGACATCATGAAAGGCGAGCAATTCTCGACCGGGTTCGTCGCCATCAACCCCAACTCCAAGATTCCCGCCTTGCTCGATCGCAGCACCGATCCCCCGACGCGGGTGTTCGAATCGGGCGCCATCCTGGTCTATCTGGCGGAAAAATTCGGCGAATTCCTCCCTGCTTCCGGTGCCCCGCGGGCCGAGTGCCTCTCCTGGCTCTTCTGGCAAGTGGGTTCCGCCCCCTACCTGGGCGGCGGATTCGGGCACTTCTACGCCTACGCGCCCGTCAAGCTGCAATACCCCATCGACCGCTTCGCCATGGAAGTCAAGCGCCAGCTCGACGTGCTCGACCGCAACCTCGCCGAGCGCCGCTTCATGATCGGCGACGAGTACACCATCGCCGACATGGCCATCTGGCCCTGGTACGGCGGTCTAATCCTGGAAAACCTCTACGACGCCGCCGAGTTTTTGCAAGTCCACGACTACAAGAACGTGGTACGCTGGGCGAACGACATCGCCGCGCGCCCCGCCGTCCAGCGCGGCCGACGAGTCAACCGCATCCGCGGGCCGGAAGAACTGCGCATGCCCGAACGGCATGGACCGGAGGATTTCCTCGTTTCCTAAACGCTTGCGGCAAGACGAACCTTGACAAGGGACTGCGGGCCGACTTTAATAACTGTTGTTAGTCATCAGGAGACACCGCGATGCCGACCAGTGTGGCACTCAGCCCCCATTTCGAGGCCTTCATCCGCCAGCAGGTGGAGTCTGGCCGTTTCAACAACGCCAGCGAAGTAGTGCGCGCCGGACTGCGCCTGCTCGAAGAGCGCGAAGCCGAACGAGCGGCCAAGCTGCAAGCCCTGCGCGAAGCCGTGGCGGTGGGTCTGGCCAGCGGACCGGATATCCCGGCGGACGAAGTGTTCGACCGGCTGGAGGCGAAGTATCTCGCCATGGCTGAAGCTGCCGAAAGAACCTGATTGACACGGCTCATCTTCCTACCGCAGGCCGAAACGGATCTCGAAGCCATCGGTGACTACATCGCCCGGGAGAATCCACGCCGGGCGGTGAGCTTCGTGCGCGAATTGCGCGTGCAGTGCCGCAAGATCGCGAAGGCCCCCAAAGCCTATCGCCCACGGCCGGAGCTAGGCCCGGGTCTGCGCTCATGCCCCTACGGCAACTACCTCGTGCTGTTTTTTGAAGAGCCTGGCCTCGTGCGGATCGTGCGGGTGCTGCACGGCGCCATGGACATCGACGCGCAGTTCGCCGAAAAAAATTTCAACGGAAACGCGACGTCTGCCGGGTTTCCCCCCTCCACGAAATGAGCGCCCATGCCAACATTGAATTGGATCGGCAAAGAAGCCGTCGTCAAACACCACCGGGACGTTCCTTTTCGCCTGCTCGAGCCGGTCGCTGATCTCTCCTGCGGCCCGGCCGATTCGGGCAACCTGATCGTGCAGGGCGACAACCTGCACGCCCTGAAAGCCCTGCTGCCGCGCTACGCCGGCCAGGTGAAGTGCATCTACATCGACCCGCCCTACAACACCGGCAACGAGGGCTGGGTGTACAACGACAACGTCAACAGCCCGGAGATTCGCAAGTGGCTGGGCGAGGTGGTCGGCAAGGAAGGCGAGACGCTCGACCGCCACGACCGCTGGCTGTGCATGATGTACCCGCGCCTCGTGCTCTTGAGGCAGTTCCTGCGCGAGGATGGGGCGATTTTCGTGTCGATCGACGACAACGAGGTGGCGACGCTGCGGTTGTTGATGGATGAGGTGTTCGGGGCGAGGAATTTCGTGGCATCTGCCATCTGGAACATGATGGACAGCCCCAAAAATAGTGCTCGATATCTCAGCGAAGATCATGAATACATCATTTTGTATGCTGTAAATAAGGACAAGTGGCGACCGAACCCTCTGCCACGCAGCGAAGCAATGATTGCGCGGTACAAGAACCCCGATAACGATCCACGTGGCCCTTGGTTGCTCAGCGACTTGGCTGCACGCAATTTCTACGCGCAAGGCCGATACCCGATTACTACGCCATCAGGAAAAGTTATTGATGGTCCGCCATCAGGAAGTTACTGGCGGGTGAGTGAAGAAAAATTTTGGGAATTGGATAGGGACAATCGAATCTGGTGGGGTAAAACAGGCAATAGTCGTCCTGGTATTAAACGTTTCCTCAGCGAGGTAAAGGATGGTGTTGTTCCCAAAACGCTCTGGCCTTGGCAGGAAGTTGGTAGCACGCGCCATTCAAAGCAGGAGCTCAGCCAGATTCTGAATTTGGGAGCATCCACCGATCTTTTTGTTACCCCAAAACCGACGACTCTAATTCAGCGCATCCTGCAAATCGCCACCGACAAGGATTCACTCGTCCTCGACAGTTTCGCCGGCTCCGGCACCACGGCCCACGCAGTTCTGAAACAAAACGCCGAGGACGGCGGCAACCGCCGTTTCATCCTGGTCGAAATGGACCCGGACATCGCGCAAAACGTCACCGCCGAGCGCGTACGCCGGGTGGTGCAGGGCTACACCAACGCCAAAGGGCAGGCGGTGGCGGGGTTGGGCGGCGGATTCCAGTTCTGCCGCCTCTCGGCCAAGCCCTTGTTCGACGCCGACGGCCAAATCCGCGGCGACGTGACCTTTGCGCAGCTCGCCGAATTCGTCTGGTTCGTGGAAACCGGCACGGGCTTTAGCGGCACAGCCGATTCGCCGCTCTTGGGCATCTTTGAGGGCCGGGCCATTTATCTCCTCTACAACGGCATTCTCAAGGACAAATCGGTCGCCGGCGGCAACGTGCTCACCAGCGCCGTGTTCGAGGGGCTGCCCCCCTTCGCCGGCCCGAAGGTGATCTACGCCGCCGCCTGCCGCCTGGGCAACGCACGGCTGGCGCGCGAGGGCATCATCTTCAAGCAAACGCCCTACGCGCTGGAGGTGTGAGCCATGACCCCCTTCACCCCCAAAACCTATCAGCAGCAGGTGCTGGACAGCGTGCAGGCCTACTTCACGGCGTGCCATGAGCTGCCTTCGCCGTCGCTCGCCTTTACCGCCACCACCGAACGCCTGTGGGGGCGCGGTAATCCGTACCATGCGCTCGCGGGCTTTCCGGTGGACATGCCGTATTTCTGCCTGCGCGTGCCGACCGGCGGCGGCAAGACCTGGCTCGCGGCGAAAAGCGTGCAACTCGTCAATACCCACCTCTTGCGCTGCGAGTACAGCGTGATTCTTTGGCTGGTACCGAGCAAACCCATCCGCGAGCAGACCCTCAAGGCGCTGAAGGATCGCAGCCACCCCTATCACGCCGCGCTGCGCGAGGCAGGGCCGGTGACGGTGCTCGATCTGGAAGAAGCCAAGAGCGTGACGCGCGCCACGCTGGACACGTCCACCACGGTGATCGTCGCCACGCGCCAAGCCTTTCAGGTGGAGGACGAGGAATGCCGCAAGGTGTATCAGTCGAGCGGCGCGCTGATGCACCACTTCGACAATCTCTCGCCCCACCAGCGCGATGCCTTGCTGACCGAAGGCGAGGGCAGCGAGCGCACCGCGCCCTATTCGCTCGCCAACGTGCTGCGCCTGCGCCGGCCCTTCGTGATCGTGGACGAAGCGCACAACAGCCGCACGGAGCTCGCCTTCGACATGCTGGCGCGCTTTCGCCCGAGCGGCGTGCTGGAGCTCACCGCCACGCCCGACCTCACGCGCACGCCCAGCAACGTGCTCCACAGCGTCTCCGCCGCCGAATTGAAAGCAGAGGAAATGATCAAGCTGCCGGTGTTGCTCGAAACCGAGCCCAACTGGCAGCAATGCCTCGCCGATGCGATCGCCCGGCGCGAGACGCTACACCGGCTGGCGGAGGAAGCACGCCGCGCTGGCGCGCCATACCTGCGCCCGGTGGTGCTGATTCAGGCCGAAGCTCGCCGCGCCGGCGTTGAGACGCTCGATGTGGCGCGCGTAAAAAACGAGCTGATCACCAACCACGGCATTCCGCCCGAGGAGGTCGTCGTGGCCACCGGCGAGGAAAAGGGGTTGGAGAGCATCGACGCCGCGTACCCCAAAGGGATTGCCGACCCCGCCTGTCCGGTGAAGTTCGTGATCACCCAGAAGGCGCTCGCCGAGGGCTGGGATTGCCCGTTTGCCTACATTCTGGTGAGCATGGCCGAGCTGAAATCGGCTACGGCGGTGGAACAGCTGCTGGGGCGCATCCTGCGCCAGCCGAACGCGCGCCACTTTGCCGACCAGCGCCTCAATCAGTCCTACGCCTTCGTGGTGTCGCGCAACTTTGCCGAGACGGCGGCCGCGCTGCGCGACCGCCTGGTGGCCGGGGCCGGCTTCGAGCGCCGCGAGGTGGCCGAGTTCGTGGCTGCGGCTTTGCCGGAGCAGGCGCGTCTCGACCTGGAAGCTCACGCCGGGCGTGTGGTGGTGCGGCCGGTGGCGGTGACGCTGCCGGAAAAGCCCGACCTCAAAAGCGTGCCGAAACCGGTACGCGACAAACTGAGCTGGGACAGTGTGCTCAACACCCTGACCCTGCACGCGCCGCTCTCGGAAGATGAAACCGAAGCGCTCAAGGCATCGGTCACTTCCGCACCGGCAGCCGCGGCCATCGAGGAAGCTGCCGCAAAGAGCCGCACGACTGCGATCGAGTTTTTTCAGACACCGGCCGAACAGGGCGAGCGTTTTCGCGTGCCGCAGCTCGCCTTGCGCGTGCAGGGCAAGCTGCAGCTGTTCGACGACCCGGAAGTGCTGGAGTATCCGTGGGATCTCTCGCCCTACGACGCCGCGCCGACCGCCGACGACCTGGTCGCATTGGGCGCGGCGCTCAAGGTGGCCGAAGGCGGCGAGATCGACATCGACGCGAATGGTCACGTGGTGTCGCGCTTTTTGCCCGAGTTGCAGCGCGACCTGGGCCTTGTCTATCCGCCCGAGCACTGGGATGAGGTGCGCCTCGCCGCCTGGCTGTGCCGCAACCTGCCGGAGCCGTCGCTGACCCACGCCAGCAAACAAGCGTTCGTCGCCGCATGGCTCACCGCGTTGCTGCGCCAGGAAGGCTTTACGCTGGCGCGCGCCAACCTGCAGAAGTTCCTGATCCGCAATCTATTGGAGGCGCGCATTCGCGAACTCCGCAGGCAGGCCGTCCGCAAAGCCTACCAGCAGACGCTCTTTGGTGACGACGCCGCCACCCGCGTGACCGTGACCGATCAGTACGCCTTCGAGTTTCACGCCTTGGCCTACGCGCCCAGCCGCGATTACGACGGCCGCTTCGGGCATTTCGACTTTCGCAAGCACTTCTACGGCCGCATCGGCGACTTCGACAGCAAGGAAGAGTTCGAATGCGCCTGCCAGTTGGATATGTGGGCGCAGCAGGGCCGTATCCAGTTCTGGGTGCGCAACCTCGTTCGGCGCGAAGGCAGCTCGTTCTTCCTGCAGAAAGCCGATGGCCGGTTCTATCCCGATTTTCTGTGCCAATTGCCCGGTACAGCAGACGCGCCGGGGCCAATTCTGGCGGTGGAATACAAGGGCGCGGATCGCTGGAACGCCGCCGAAGATGACCGCCTGATCGGCGGCCTGTGGGCCAACCTGTCGCAAGGCCGTTGCCGCTTCGTGATGGTCACAGACAAGCGCTGGGATTGGGTCGAGGAAAAACTGGGGTGACGAAAGTTCGCTCAGCGGCGTTTTTTCGTGCTTGCGTTCCAGCGTGCTTTCTGGCTTTTACTCCCGGATCGCAGCCAGCTTGGCCAGCACTTCATCCATGATGACCGTTGGAACGCTTTCCAGCTTGCGGCCGTGGTGGGAGCCCATATCGAGGGAGCACAGCTGATCGCAGCGGATTACCCCCGTCGTGCCAGCCGTCAGGTGCAGAACGTCGAGCAGCGCAGGCGGAACGGCCAGCATGATCGAGCCGCCGACCTTGCGCAGATAGGTTATGTGCACGGCATCTCCTTATAAACAAGATGCGATCCGCCTGCTGATGCGGCGCATTGCCGACGAACATAGGCTGCCCTTCGATGTGAAGGCGTTCAACGCCACCACGAACTATAATGAAAGCACGAACCTCATCGATAGTTTTTGAACCATGCCATCCGTGACCATCCGAAACCTGCCTGACGAGGTGCATCGCGCCATCCGAGCGCGGGCCGCTCGACATGGCCGCAGCATCGAGGCCGAGTTGCGCGCCATCCTGGAAGCGGCCGTGCGCCCGCAGAACCGGTTGAAGCTCGGGTCGATGCTAGCCGCCGCCGGTCGCGAGGTCGGTTTGACCGAAGAGGACTTCGCCCTGCTGGAGAGCGTGCGCGACCATGCCCCGGCCAGAGCGGCGAGCTTTGAATGATCCTGCTCGATACCAACGTGGTCTCGGAGCCGCTACGCCCTGAGCCCAACGTCCGAGTCATCAACTGGCTCGATGCGCAACCCTTGGAAACGCTGTACCTGTCCGCGATGACCGTGGCCGAGCTGCGCGCCGGCGTGGCATTGATGCCGGCAGGGCAGCGGCGCGACAAGCTGAATGGCTATCTGGAAAAGAGCGTGCTGCCACCGTTTGCCGGTCGCGTGCTGGCGTTCGACCTGGCGTGCACGAATGCTTATGCCCAGGTGCTGGCGACGGCCAGACGTGCGGGCAGTGGGATCGGAACGGCCGACGCGCTCATCGCAGCCGTGGCGGCTGCCAACGGATTGATCGTTGCCACGCGCGATACCTCCCCTTTCGAAGCAGCAGGGCTAATCGTGATCAACCCTTGGGAGGGTTGATCTTTAACGCGGTCCATGGACTCCATGGGCCTGGATCCCGTCCGGTTTCATCTCCATCCTTTGCCAAAAGGAGTCTTCCCCCATGTCCGCTCTGTTTTCCCCTTTCACCCTCAAGGACGCGCGACTGCGCAACCGCATCGCCGTCTCGCCGATGTGCCAGTACAGCGCCGAAGAGGGCGTAGCCAACGATTGGCACACGGTGCATTATGCGAGCCTCGCCCGGGGCGGGGCCGGTCTGGTGGTGGTCGAGGCGACGGCCGTCTCGCCCGAGGGGCGCATTACGCCCTATTGCCTGGGGCTGTGGAACGACGCCCAGGCCGAGGCGCTCGCGCAGGTGGCCGCTGGCATCAAGAAAGCCGGCGCGGTGCCCGGCATCCAGATCGGCCACGCCGGCCGCAAGGCGAGCGCGAACCGCCCCTGGGAGGGGGACGATCACCTGCCCGAGGACGATCCCCGCGCCTGGACGCCGATCTCGCCCTCGGCCATTCCCTTCGGCGCGAACCTGCCGCGCGTGCCGCGCGAGATGACGCTGGAAGACATCGCCCGGGTACGGCGCGACTTCGTGGCCGCGGCCCGACGGGCGCTGGAAGCAGGGTTCAAATGGTTGGAGCTGCACTTCGCCCACGGGTATCTGGCGCAGAGCTTTTTCTCGGTGCATGCCAACCGGCGCACCGATGCCTACGGCGGCGACGCCGAGCGGCGCGGCCGTTTCCTGCGCGAGACGCTGGCGGCGGTGCGCGAGGTCTGGCCCGAGCGGCTGCCGCTCACGGCGCGTTTCGGCGTGATCGAGTTCGACGGCCGCGACGAGGAAACGCTCGCCGAATCCATCGAACTGGTGCGAGCCTTCCGCCAGCTCGGGCTCGATCTGCTCGACGTGAGCATCGGCTTTTCGACGCCGACGGCGAAGATTCCCTGGGCGCCGGCCTTCATGGTGCCGATCGCGGCGCGGGTACGCGAGGCCACGGGGCTGCCGGTGGCGTCTTCCTGGGGCATCGACGTGCCGGCCACGGCCAACGAGGCGGTGGCGCACCAACGGCTCGACCTCGTCATGGTGGCGCGCGCCCACCTCGCCAATCCGCATTGGCCCTACAAGGCGGCGCTGGAGCTGGGCGAGGAACGGCCGTCCTGGGTCCTGCCGGCGCCCTACGCCCATTGGCTGGAGCGCTACGGCAGGGCGTGAGATCGCCCCCTCACTCCACCGTCACGCTCTTGGCGAGGTTGCGCGGCTTGTCCACGTCGGTCCCCTTGACGAGTGCCACGTGGTAGGCTAGGAGCTGCAGCGGCACCACGTGGAGGATGGGGGCGAGCATGGCGTCGTGCGAGGGCACGACGATGGCGTGCACGCCCTCTTCTCCGCCCACGCCGCTGCCATCCTCGGCAAAGACAAAGAGCTCGGCGCCGCGGGCACGCACTTCCTGCAGGTTGGACTTGAGTTTTTCCAGCAGGTCGTCGCGAGGGGCCACCGCCACCACGGGCATCTCGCGATCCACCAGCGCGAGCGGCCCGTGCTTGAGCTCGCCGGCCGGGTAGCCTTCGGCGTGGATGTAGCTGATCTCCTTGAGCTTGAGCGCGCCTTCGAGGGCGATGGGCCAGTGCGTGCCGCGCCCAAGGAAGAGCGCATGCTGGCGATCGGCAAAGCGCTGCGCCCACTGCTCGATTTGGGGTTCGAGCTGCAGCACCCGACCAAGTGCCGCCGGCAGGCGCCGTAGCGCGTCCAACCGGTTCGCCTCCACGGCCTCGGGCAGCCGCCCGCGCTGTTTGGCGAGCGTGAGCGCCAGGAGCGCGAGCGCCGTGAGCTGGGTGGTGAAGGCTTTGGTCGAGGCCACGCCGATCTCGGGGCCGGCGCGGGTGAGAAAAGCGAGCTTGGCCGTGCGCACGATGGCCGATTCGGGAACGTTGCAGATCGCCAGCGTCTGCGTCATTCCCTGCCCCTGGGCGTGGCGCAGGGCGGCGAGCGTGTCGGCGGTCTCACCGGATTGCGAGATCGCCACCACCAGCGTCTTCGCCTCCGGCACCGAGACGCGATAGCGGTATTCGCTGGCGATCTCCACCGTGGTGGGCAGGCCCGCATACTCCTCCAGCCAGTAGCGCCCGACCATGCCGGCATGGAAGCTCGTACCGCAGCCGAGGATCAGCACCCGGTCGATGGCGGCGAATGCCTCTTCGGCCTCCGGACCGAAAAGTGCCGGGGTGAGCCGCGCGCCGCCCGCCACGGATTCCAGGGTGTCCCAAATCGCCTCGGGCTGCTCGAAGATCTCTTTCTGCATGTAGTGCCGGTAGCCGGCAAGCTGCACCGCATCGGCCGTGACGTGGGTGAGCCGCACCGGCCGTTCGACCGGGACCCCGGATTCGTCCACGATCTGCACGCCCTCCAAGGTGAGCCGGGCGCAGTCGCCTTCTTCCAGATAGACCACGCGGCGCGTCTGCGCCACCAGGGCCGAGACGTCGGAAGCGGCATAGACGCCATCCTCGGCCAGCCCCAGCACGAGGGGGGAACCGCGCCGTGCCACCACCACTTCAGCTGGCGCGGTGGCGTCGATCACCGCGATGGCGAAGGCCCCTTCGAGTTCGCGCATCGCCGCCTGCACCGCCTCGAATAGGGGGGCGCCGGCCCGACGCTTGCTCGCGACGAGGTGCGCGATCACCTCGGTGTCGGTCTCGGAGGTGAAGACGTAGCCTTCGGCTTCGAGCCGCGCGCGCAGGGTGGCGAAATTCTCGATGATGCCGTTGTGCACCACCGCCACCGTTCCCGAGACGTGCGGATGCGCATTGCGCTCGGAAGGCGCGCCGTGCGTGGCCCAGCGCGTATGGGCGATGCCCACCGGCCCGTCCAGCCCCTCCTCGGCCACCAGCCGCCGCAGCTGCGCTACCCGCCCCTGTACCCGGGCGCGGGCGATTCGACCTTCAACGTCGATCACCGCCAGACCCGCCGAGTCGTAGCCGCGATATTCCAGGTGTGCCAAGCCCTCGAGCAACACCTCCACCACCGAGGCGCGGCCGATGGCCGCGACGATTCCACACATCGTGCTACTCCTTCTTCTTGGTTGGCCGTTGCCAGCCGGAAAGGGTGCGCTGCGGCGCCCGGGAGACGGTGAGCGCCTCGGGCGGCGCGTCGCGCGTGAGCGTCGTGCCTGCGCCCAGCGTCGCCCCGCGCCCCACCCGCACCGGGGCAACGAGCTGGGTGTCGCTGCCGATGAAGGCATCGTCCTCGATCACCGTGCGGTGCTTGTTCGCCCCGTCGTAATTGCAGGTGATGGTGCCCGCGCCGATATTGACCCGCGCGCCGATCTCGGCATCCCCCAGATAGGCCAGATGGTTCGCCTTCGTCTCCGGCCCGAAGGAAGAATTCTTCACTTCGACGAAATTCCCTACATGCACGCCGCGCGCCAGCCTCGTGCCGGGTCGCAGGCGCGCGTAGGGGCCGACCACCGCCTGCGGCCCGATTTCAGCGCCTTCGAGGTGGGAGAAGGCCCGGATCTCGGCCCCTTCTGCAACCGTGCAGTCGGAAAGCACGCAGTAAGGCCCCACGCGCACGCCGTCGCCGAGCACCACGCGGCCGGAGAAGACGCAGCCGACGTCGATCGTCACGTCCATGCCGCATTCGAGCGTGCCACGTACCTCGAGCCGCGCCGGATCGAGCAGAGTCACGCCGGCACGCAGCAGGCGCTCGGCCTCGCGCTGCTGGTAGAGGCGCTCGAGCGTGGCGAGCTGCGCCTTGTCATTCACGCCGAGCACTTCCGCCGCCTCCTCGGCCTCCACGCCGATCACCGGCACGCCGTCGCGCACGGCCGCGGCCACCACGTCGGTCAGATAGTATTCGCCTTGGGCGTTGGCGTTGGTGAGCGACTCGAGCCAGGCGGGAAGGCGCGCGGCCGGCAGCGCCATCACGCCGGTGTTGATCTCGTCGATCGAACGCACGCGCGCATCGGCGTCCTTCTCCTCGACGATGGCGCAGATGCGCCCGCTCGCGTCGCGCACGATGCGCCCATAGCCGCCCGGATCGGGCAGCCTCGCCGTAAGGAGCGCCAGCGCCCTGCCCCCCTCGGCCGCCTCCAGCAAGCGGGCGAGCGTCTCCGGCCGCAGCAGCGGCACGTCGCCGTAGAGCACGAGCACCACGTCTTCCCGACCGAGAGAATGCAACGCCACGCGCAGCGCATGCCCCGTACCCAGCTGGGGGCGCTGTTCCACCCACACGAGATCCGATTGCGACGCAAACGCCTCGCGCACCCGTTCCGCCTCGTGCCCGACGACGACGAGCAGCCGCCGCGGATTCAAGCGCCGGGCAGTGTCGAGCACGTGCGCGAGCAAGGGACGGCCGGCGAGCGGCTGCAGCACCTTGGGCAGCCGCGAGCGCATGCGCGTGCCTTTGCCAGCGGCCAGGATCACCACGTCCATCGTCTTCCTTCCGCAAGGGAAAAGGGAATTATCGCGTAGACCCTGCTGCGAGCGGACGGGATGCTGCGAGCGGACGGGATGAACGTTTACGAACGTTACGCACCGGCCTGTTCATTCTACTTATACGACCTATAATGGTGCAGAGCAAAAAACGGAGCCCCGCACATGACCTCGCTTGCCACCGAATATATCGAGAATCATCCTTTCGACGAGATCCAGATCGGCCAGACGGCGCAGATGACGCGCACGCTGCGCCCGCAGGATATCCCCCTGTTCGCGGCCATCTCCGGTGACATCAACCCCACCCACCTCGACCCCGAATTTGCCAAAAAAGGGCCCACGCACGAGGTGGTCGGCCATTCCATGTGGGGCGGGGCGCTCTTCTCGGCCATTCTGGGTAACCAGCTCCCCGGCCCCGGCACCGTCTACGTGCGCCAGGATCTGCGTTTCCATCGCCCCATCGCCGTGGGCGATACGCTCACCGCCAGCGTCACCGTCAAGGAGAAACATCCGGAGAATCACCACGTCGTCTTCGAGTGTCTGGCGGTCAACCAGGATGGCCTCAAGGTGATCGACGGCATCGCCGAGGTCATCGCCCCCACGGAGAAGATCCGCTGCGCCAAACTCCATCTGCCCGAGATCTCGGTCACCGACAAAGAATTGCGTTACCGCCAGATCATGGCGCGGGTGAAGGGGCTCGAGCCCATCACCGTGGCCGTGGCGCATCCGTGCGACGAACCCTCGCTCGGCGGCGCGCTCGAAGCGATGCAGACCGGCATCATCCGCCCCATCCTCGTCGGGCCCAAGGCGAAGATCCTCGCGGCGGCGCAGGCGCTCGGCGCCGACCTCTCCGGTTTGCAGATCATCGACACGCCGCATTCGCACGCCTCGGCCGAGGTCGCCGTGCAGCTATGCCGCGAGGGCAAGGCCGAGGCCCTCATGAAAGGGTCGCTGCACACCGACGAACTCATGTCGGCGGTGGTGCAGCGGGACACGGGACTGCGCACCGATCGGCGCATAAGCCATGTCTTCCTCGCCGACGTTCCCACCTACCCCCGGCCGCTGATGATCACCGACGCCGCCGTCAACATCGAGCCCACGCTGGAAGAGAAAGTCGACATCGTGCAAAATGCCATCGACCTCGCCCACGCGCTGGGTATCGCTGAGCCGAAAGTCGCCATCCTTTCGGCAGTGGAGACCGTCACCTCGAAGATCCGCTCGACGATCGACGCCGCGGCGCTTTGCAAGATGGCTGACCGGGGACAAATCAAGGGGGGGCTGCTCGACGGACCGCTCGCCTTCGACAACGCCGTCTCCCAAGTCGCCGCCCGGATCAAGGGCATCCGCTCGGCGGTGGCGGGCAACGCCGACATCCTCGTCGTGCCCGATCTGGAGGCCGGCAACATGGTGGCCAAGCAGCTCGAATACCTCGCCAATGCCTTGCTCGCCGGAATCGTGCTGGGAGCCAAGGTTCCCATCGTGCTCACCAGCCGCGCCGACACCCCCGAGACGCGCGCCGCTTCCTGCGCCGTCGCCCAGGTGCTCGCGCACGCCAAGCGCACCACCGGCCTTCCCTCCTGACCGACTCCGAGGTATTCCATGCGACGCCCCGCCCTTCTCACGCTCAACGCCGGATCGAGTAGTGTCAAATTCTCCCTCTTTCTCGTCGAAGGCGATGCCATCGTCGAAACGCCCCACGCCTGGGGCCAAATCGACGGCATCGGCACGGCGCATCCCCGTTGGCGTGCCGCCACGCAGGATGGCCGCCGCCGCGAGGAATCACCACTCACGCTCACCGGCGAGCTCGAACAGCAGCACCACGATGCATTCTCCCATCTGGTCGACTGGCTGCGCGCGCACGTCGACGACGTGAAGATCCTCGCCACGGGGCATCGCATCGTCCACGGTGGAGCGCGCTTCCGTGAACCCGTGCGGCTCACGCCGGAGATGGTCGCGGAGCTGGAGCAACTCGTCCCGCTCGCCCCCCTGCACCAACCGCACAACCTGCGCCCGATCAAGCGCATGCTCGAACGCCGCCCCACCTGGACCCAGGTGGGCTGTTTCGACACGGCCTTCCACACCACCCAACCTTGGTTCGCCCAGATGTTCCCCTTGCCGCGCAAGCTCTTCGACGAGGGCATCCGGCGCTATGGTTTCCACGGCCTGTCCTACGACTACGTCAACCGCCGCCTGCCCGACGTCCTGGGGCCCGAGCGCGCTAGGGGGCGGGTGATCATCGCCCACTTGGGCAACGGCGCCTCGCTGTGCGCCCTGCGCGAAGGCAAGAGCGTGGCCACCACCATGGGCTTCACCACCATCGACGGCGTGATGATGGGCACGCGCAGCGGCAGCATCGATCCCGGCCTCGTGCTCCACCTCATCGAATACGGCGGCATGAGCGTCGCCCAGGTCGATCACATGCTCTACAAGGAATCGGGGCTGCTGGGCGTGTCGGGCATCAGCCAGGACATGCGGGAGCTGCTCGCGAGCGACGATCCGCACGCCAAGGATGCGGTCGAGCTCTTCTGCTACCGCCTGGTACGCGAGATCGGGTCGCTTGCGGCCGCCCTCGGCGGGCTCGACGCGCTCGTCTTCACTGCCGGCATCGGCGAGCATGCCGCGCCGGTGCGCGCGCGCGTGATCGAACGGCTCGACTGGCTCGGCGCCGTGCTCGATCCCCAAGCGAACGAGCGTACCGCCGGCGTGGCCGGGCGCATCGACGCCCCGGAGAGCCGCGTGGCCCTTGCCGTGGTGCCCACCAATGAAGAAGCGATGATCGCGCGCTATACCCTGGAAGTCTTGCGGCGGGACGGCTCTGCTACAATCGCCGCCAATCCTCCAGCCGCCGACGCGAACCGATGAAAGCCAGCCACGCCCACCTCGTCACGCTCAAGGAAGCCCCTGCCGACGCCGAGATCGTCAGCCAGAAACTCATGATCCGCGCCGGCATGATCCGGCGCACCGCCGCCGGCATCTATGCCTGGCTCCCTTTGGGCTTGCGCAGTCTGCGCAAGGTCGAAGCCATCGTGCGCGAAGAGATGAACCGCGCCGGCGCCGTCGAGGTGCTCCTGCCGGTGGTGCAACCGGCCGAGCTGTGGCAAGAATCCGGGCGTTGGGAACACTATGGCCCGGAATTGCTGCGATTCAAGGACCGGCACGAGCGTGACTTCGTGCTCGGTCCCACGCACGAAGAAGTCATCACCGACCTCGTGCGCCGCGACATCAAAAGCTACCGCCAGCTACCCCGGCACTTCTACCAGATCCAGACCAAGTTCCGCGACGAGATCCGCCCGCGCTTCGGCGTGATGCGCGCGCGCGAATTCATCATGAAAGACGGTTACTCGTTTCATGCCGATTTCGCCGATCTCGAGCGCGAATACCGCAACATGTACGACACCTACACGCGGATCTTCACCCGGCTCGGGCTGAAGTTTCGCGCCGTGGCGGCCGACACGGGTTCCATCGGCGGCACCGGCTCGCACGAATTCCACGTCATCGCCGACACCGGCGAAGACGACATCGCCTATTGCCCCACCTCCGACTACGCGGCCAACGTGGAGCTCGCCGAAGCCCTGCCCCCGCCCGGCCCCCGCCCCGAGCCACGCGAGCCGCTCGTCAAGGTGCACACCCCCGGGGTGAAGACCATCGCCGATCTGGTCGACTTTCTCCACATCCCCATCGAGCGCACCGTCAAGGCGATCGTCGTCGAGGGTGAAGACGGCGCACCGGTGCTCTTGCTCCTGCGCGGCGATCACGAACTCAACGAGATCAAGGCGCAGAAACTCCCCGGCATCAAGAACCCGCTCACCTTCGCCGACGAGGCCGCCATCCGCGCCACCTTCGGCGCCGGACCGGGGTCGCTGGGGCCCGTCGGATTCCCCGGCCGAATCATCGCCGACCGTACCGTGGCCAAGATGGCCGACTTCGTGATCGGAGCCAACGAGGACGAGCACCACTACACCGGCGCCAACCTCGGCCGCGACTTCCCCGAACCGGAAGTGGCCGACCTGCGCAACGTCGTCGCCGGCGACCCTTCGCCCGACGGCAAAGGCACGCTCGAGATCTGCCGCGGCATCGAAGTCGGGCACATCTTCCAGCTGCGCACGAAGTACTCCGAGGCGATGCACTGCACCTTCCTCGACGCCGAGGGGCGTGAGCGCCCGATGGAGATGGGTTGCTACGGCATCGGCGTCTCCCGCATCCTGGGTGCGGCGATCGAACAGAACCACGACGAGCGCGGCATCCTCTGGCCGGCGGCCATCGCCCCTTTCGAAGTCGTCATCTGTCCCATCGGCGCGGCCAAATCCCCCATGGTGGCGGAAGCGGCCGAAGCGCTCTACCGCGACTGTCTCGCGGCCGGCCTCGACGTCGTGCTCGACGATCGCAACGAGCGTCCCGGTGCCATGTTCGCCGACTGGGAACTCGTCGGCGTGCCCTGGCGGGTGGTGGTGAGCGAGCGAGGGCTCGCCGCGGGTCGCTACGAAGTGCAACACCGCCGCGAACGCGAGGCACGCACGCTTCCCATCGGCGAGGTCGTGACCGAACTCGCGGCCTCGATCAACGCCGAGAAAAAACCGCTGGGGTGAGTTCGGGGCAGCTCCGACCGCGCCGAACGGGCCACGTCAAGCCCCTGTCCTCGCCCTTGCCCACCCTTGGGTGGACGTATTTGGCAAGAATCCGGTATCCATGATGCAGCCGTCGTACCGCCCGCGCTTTTTACCCCGGTCCGCCGCCCGATCCCTGCTTGCGGCGGCGCTCCTGTTCACCGCGCTCGCCCCCGCTCCGGCGCGCGCCGGAGCGCAGATCTACGAACCGCTCGCCGACAGCGTGCGCGAGGCGCTCTCGGCCATCGTCGCCGATGCACCCGTCGCCCCCGAACGCATCCGCCGCAATCCGCTCGCGGCCCGCTGGATCGACGCGCAGAGCGAGCGGCTCACCCGCCGCGTCCCCGACCCGGCCGAGCGCGAAGAGCTGCTCGCCACGATCTACTATGAATCCGCCCGCGCCGGCCTCGACCCGGAGCTGGTGCTCGGTCTCATCGAGGTCGAGAGCGGTTTTCGCAAATACGCCGTCTCCACCGCCGGGGCACGCGGCTACATGCAGGTGATGCCTTTCTGGGTCGGGCTCATCGGCACGCCTCAGCACAATCTCTTCCATCTGCGCACCAACCTGCGCTACGGCTGCACCATCCTGCGCCACTATCTCGATCTCGAAAAAGGCGACCTCTACCGCGCGCTGGGGCGTTACAACGGCAGCCTGGGCCGCCCCGAGTACCCCAACGCGGTGCTGGCGAACTGGCGCAAGTACCGCCAGCCCGAGCTCAGCCCTGCGTCCCTCCGACGGTGATGCCGTCGACGCGCAGCGTCGGTTGCCCCACGCCCACCGGCACGCTCTGCCCATCCTTGCCGCAGGTACCGATTCCCGGATCCAACGCGAGATCGGTGCCGATCATCGACACACGCTGCATCACCTCGGGACCACTGCCGATCAAGGTCGCCCCCTTGATGGGGTAGCACACTTTGCCATCCTCGACCCAGTAGGCCTCCGACATGGAGAAGACGAATTTGCCGGAAGTGATGTCGACCTGCCCCCCGCCGAAATTGACCGCGTAGATGCCGCGCTCCACGGAGGCGAGGATCTCTTCGGGGTCGTGCGACCCGGCGAGCATATACGTGTTCGTCATCCTAGGCATCGGCCCGTAGGCGTAGGACTCGCGTCGCCCGTTGCCGGTGGGTTTCATGCCCATCAAGCGGGCGTTGAGACGATCCTGCATGTACCCCACCAGGATGCCGTCCTCGATGAGCACGGTCGGCTGGGTGGGCGTTCCCTCGTCGTCGAGGGTGAGTGAGCCTCGGCGCAGGGGCAAGGTCCCATCGTCGACCACCGTCACGCCCGCCGCGGCCACCCGCTCGCCGATGCGCCCACTGTAGGCCGAAGTCCCCTTGCGGTTGAAGTCCCCCTCCAGGCCGTGCCCCACCGCCTCGTGCAGCAGCACCCCCGGCCAGCCGGGCCCGAGCACCACGGTGAAGACGCCGGCCGGGGCCGGTTTCGCCTCCAGGTTCACCCGCGCCTGATGCACCGCCTCGCGGGCAAGGCGCTCGAGCGCCGCCTCGTCGAACGCGGTAAGACCATGGCGCCCCCCCATGCCGCTCGAGCCGCTCTCGCGCCGGCCGTCCTGCGACATGATGACGGTGAGCGACAGACGCACGAGCGGGCGCAGATCGGCGGCGAGCGTTCCGTCGCTACGGGCGACGAGCACCGTCTCCCACGAGGCCGCCAACCCCGCCATCACCTGTTCGACTCGGGCATCCAGGGCACGCGCCTTCGCTTCCAGCCGCTCCAGCAGCCGCACCTTCTCCTGCGCCGGCAAGGTTCCCACCGGATCGACGGCCGGATAGCGCGCCGGCGGAAGTACGCCGCGGCACAGGTCAACCCGCCGCTCCTGCCCGAGCGCGGCCACCGCGCGTACGGTGCGCGCCGCCTCCAGGAGCGAGGCCGGCCGCAGGTCGTCGGTATAGGCGAGCGCCTGTTTCTCCCCCGCGATCGCCCGCACCCCCACTCCCTGCTCGATGGAGAAGGCGCCGGACTTCACGATCCCCTCTTCGAGGGACCAGCTCTCCACGTGGCGCAGCTGGAAATACACGTCCGCCTCGTCGACCGCATGAGACTGCACCTGCGACAAGGTCGAAGACACGTCCTCCAGCGTCAAGCCGTTGGCCGCGAGCAGCCGCTCTTCGGCCAGCGCCAGTGCGTCCACCTTTTCTTCCTTCCTCTCTGCCATCGCCTTCATGCGAATACGCTCCTGATGAATTCCTTTTCACGTCGATGCCGCCATGCCGGCAGCCTGGCGCGGATCTCGTCGATGCGCGCACGCTGCAGCGTTCCCCGCACCACGCCCTCGCCTTCGGCCAACCGCACGCGCACTTCCCCCCAGGGGTCGACAAGCAGCGAATCCCCCCACGTGCGCCGTCCCGCCTCGTGCCGTCCGCCTTGGGCCGCCGCGAGCACGTAGCACTGATTCTCGATCGCCCGGGCGCGCAACAACACTTCCCAGTGCGCCCGCCCGGTCATCCAGGTGAAAGCCGCCGGCAGCACGATGAGGTCCACGAGCCCCATGGCGCGATAGAGCTCGGGGAAACGCAAGTCGTAGCAGATGGACAGCCCCACCGTCCAGCCTTCGATGTCGACGGTCACCACCGCCTCGCCCGGCTCGATCGTCTCTCCCTCATCGTAGACTTCCTCGCCGTGGCGCAGGCCAAAGAGGTGGATCTTGTCGTAGCGCGCCACGCACCGCCCATCTGGCGCATGAACGAGGCAGGCGTTGCGCACCTTGTCGGGCACATCCGCTTCCAGCGGCACCGTGCCGCCCACCAGCCATATCCCCAGACGCGCCGCCTGCCGCGCCAGCCACTCCTGCAGCGGCCCGGCGCCGAAACGCTCGCGCTGGCGCACTTTCTCGCGCGCATCGGCCGAGATGAGCGCGAAATACTCCGGCAACACCACCAGCTTCGCCCCGCTGTCGACCGCTAGTTCCAGCAGTCGCTCAGCCATCGCCAAATTGTCCGCCACGCGCGGCGTCGATACCATCTGCACCGCCGCGGCGCACAGGAACGGGCGTTTGCTCTCTTCCATCACTTCCCTCCTTCCCCTTCCACCGGCACGGGCTCCAGGGGTTTGACTTCGGGCGCCGACCATGGGCCCGTCACATGGAAACGCCGCCCCAGGATCCGCCCGAAGGGATCGCCCAGGAGTTTTTGCCCGATGAAAGCCACCGCGCCGGCGATCGGATTGGCGATGCCCACGGCCACCGCCGTGCTGTCCGACAATTGCGGCACCACCGTCACATCCAGCTCTTGCGTCTGTTTGCGTAAATCCACCATGCCGACCATCTCCACCGTCGCGCTCGGCGCCGAAATGCGCAGATTGCCCGTGGTCAGGTAGCCATCGTTGAGGGCAAAGCTCCCGTGCAGCCGATCGAAGGCCATCCCTTTGGCAAACACATCGCCGAAATCGAGCAACAAGCGCCGCGGCAGGTTCTGCAGGCTCAAAATCCCCAGCAAACGCCCCACGCCAGGCTCGATCTCCTCGAACCGCCCGTTGGTGACCTCGATTTCACCCTCGGCACTTAGTCGATAGAGATCGAAGTCGAGCGGCGCGCCCGGCCAATGCCCTTTCAGGGTCAAAGTCCCCTTTCCGCCTTTGATGCCACCCGTGTCGAACCAATGCCGCACCGTCTTGCCGGCATCGTCGATCGCCATCGACGCAGAAAACGTCGTCTGTGCTTTCCCGCCGTCACGCCATACGCCCTTTGCCTCGATACGAAACGCCGACGGCACTTCGAGCGTGAGCGCATCGAGCGACCACCTGCCCGGCGCGAGACTCGCCCGCAGCGCGAGCGCCCCCAGCCAGCGATCCCCCAAACCGAAACGATCCACGGTGAGATCGAAAGCGGGCAGACGCCCTTCCTGCGGCGCCTGGCGCTCTTCTTCGGCCTCCGGCATCATCAGCTTCGCGAACCGCCCTTCGACGCGTTGCGTTCCCTCCTTGCCCAAAGTCACGCGCACGTTGCCCTGGGCCTCGTCCGCGGCCACTGCCAGCGACCAAACTGGGGCCTTGTTCTCGCCCTGTACGTGCACGCGATGCCAATGTCGCCCGAGGAAACGGGCCGCAGCCGCATCCACCTGCAGTGCGGCAAACGCCGTTCCCCCTCCCCCATCGCCGATTCCGTCGGTCACCGCCAGCCAGCGATCCAGATCGAGCTCGGAAGCGACGAGCTGCAGCAGACCGCCCTGGCGCGGTGCCGGCGGCGCATCCACCACCCCCACCGCCGCCGCCCAGGCACCATCACGGGCGCGCACGAAACTCAGGCGATCGCCGAGCTGCGCTCTTACCTCCATGCCCGTGGGCAAAAACTTGAACTCCGCCCGACCCGGCCAACGCGCCCCCGCGGCCTTGTCCAATGGCGGCGGCAGATCCGAGCCCATGCCCGTGAGATCGGAGGTGAGCACCAGCACCGGCCCATCCTTGGCGAAGGTCATCGTCCCGCTCACCGCCGTCGACCCCGACAGCGGCAGTTTGCCGAATACGGCCGAGAGCTGCGCCGCCGAGAACGACCCTTGCAAGGCGAGTTTCGGCGGATCGCCCCCGAGCCATTTTGCCGTCACCGGGGCATTCCACCACTTGCCCGCGGCTTGCGCCGAGCGCACGCCGCGCCCGTCGAACGCCACCTCGCCGCGGATCTGCTCGATCGGCCAGCCGGTTACCTGGGCCGGGATTTTCCCTTCGGAAAACGTCAGCGTCCCGCTCACCCCCGGGGGAAGATCGCCGCCGAACGGCAGCGTCAGCGCCAGGCGCAGCGCCGTCTTCGCCTCGAGCTGCACCGCCTGCAGGGCCGCGAGCGGCACATCCTCGCGCAAAGGACTGGCGGAGGCGTAGCGCAGAAACGCTGACCACGGCCCCTCGGCTTCACCCGTCAGCGTCAGCACAGGAATCTCGGCATCGAACGCAGGAATGAAGGCGCGGATCGGTCCGAAACGCACGCCTTGCGCTTGTGCCTGGCTCACCTCGACCGCTACCGCTCCTCGATCGAACGTCACCACCCCCTTCACCTGTTCGAATTCCGGCCACTGCGACGCAAAACGCAGCGTCACCCCGTCGAGCGGCAGGCGCAGCCAGAACTCCCCACCGTCCCCGCGAAACGGAAAGTCGGCGAGCGCTCCGCGCAGGCGAAACTCCACGGACGAGAGCTTGCCGGCCACCAGTGCATCGTGTAGCCACTCCTGCAGCCGCGGCCCCACCGCCCCTCCTGGCAGATAGCGCACCAGCCGATCGAGCGCCACCTCGTCGAGCGAGCCTTGCAAATCGGCCACGTCGCCGGTGCGCGCCAGCCGATAGCGGCCAGACACCTGCGCCGTGAAATCCTCGGTCCGCAGGCGCCCTTCTTCGAGCGTCAGGTCATAGCCCTTACCATCGTACGCCCAACGCCCCCGGAGCACCCCCTCGGGCACCGCCACCGTCTCGAGCCGAGGCCACACCGCCGGCCAGCTCATCGCCCCTTGGGCGATCGACAACGCGAATTCGCCCCCTGCGCGATCCCCCGCGATGTGCCCGCTCACCCCACGCACGCCGAAGGAATCGCCCACCGCCGCCCAACCCACTTCGTCCAAGGTGAGATCGAGCGAATGCAGGTTCTGGCCACTCGAGACCACCACCCCTGAGACCGACCCTTGCGGCCGCAGATCCGCTGCCTGAGGCCACCACAGCGCGAGCGACTCGCCGCCGATCTCCTTCAGGTCGAAATGCGCCTCCACCCGCCCCAGGCGCGAACCGGAGAGCAGCACCACCGCATGCCGCACTGCGCCCGGCGCTTCGCCCTCGAACCCCGCCTGCCAGCCCCACACCCCCATCGCCAAAGCAAGCGACCCTTGGGCATGTGCCTCATTGCCATCGCGCCGCCAGCTGAGCCGCGCTTCGCCCACTTCGATGCTCACCCCGGTCGGCAAACCGGCCGAAGGTGTGGAGCCGCCGGAATGCAGCCGCTGCTCCAGTGCCGCCGCATCGGCCACCCGCACCCGGGCCGCCGGTACGAGCACCTGGACCACCCCCTTGCCGGCGCGCCAGGCCGCCCATCCTCCGCCCAAGGTCACCCGCACGAGGGGTAGCGACGCCTCGGCTTCGCCGGTACGCACCTGCACGTCGCTTGCCACCGCCACCGGCCACCAGCCGTCCCACTGCCCTTCCAGGCGGCCGATCGAGACCTCCATCCCGCTGCGCACCGAGAGTTCGCGTACCAGCGCATCGCGCCACAAGTCGAGCTCCGGCCACAACCAGAACCGCAACGCCGCGAGCAGCATCGCCGTCATCACCGCTGCGACCCCCACGAGCATCGCCGCCGCGATCCCCAGCTTGCGCACTGCCGTTGCGATCCTCAACCCTCCGACCCTCCTCTATCACATTGCACTACAATGGACGCACCCTGCATTGTAACGGACGCCCGCTCCGAGCCTTCCATGTCGCCCCTGCCTGCTCCTTACGCCGAAACCCTCCGTTACAGCCCTTTTCTCGCACGCCAGCTCGAATCCCGTCCCTGGCTCGCGGAACGGCTCGCCGCCACGCTCGATTCCCCCATCGACCGCGAGTCGATGCAGGCGTTCCTTGCCGATCCACCCGGCCCCCTGCCAATCGACGCCGACGAACGGCTGGAATCCGCTCTGCGGCGGTTGCGGGCACGGGTTCTAGCGCACATCGCCCTGCGCGATCTCGCCGGCCGCGCCGACCTCGACGAAGTCACCGGCACCATGACCACACTGGCCGAAGTCGCCCTGGAGGCCGCCCACGACCACGCCTTCGAGCGTCTCATCGAACGGCACGGCCGTCCGCTCTCCCCCTCCGGCTGGGAACAGGAACTACTCATCGTCGGCATGGGCAAGCTCGGCGGGCGCGAACTCAACGTCTCCTCCGACATCGACCTCGTCTTCCTCTACCCCGAAGACGGCGACACCGCCGGCCCGAAAATCCTCAGCAATTTCGAATTCTTCGAGCGGCTCGGCCGGCGCCTCATCCACATCCTCGGCGCTCCCACCGCCGACGGATTCGTCTTCCGCATCGACATGCGCCTGCGTCCGCACGGCGACTCCGGACCACTCGTGTGTTCCTTCGACATGCTCGAAAACTACCTCCTCACCCAGGGGCGGGAATGGGAGCGCTATGCCTGGATCAAGGGGCGGGTGCTGCGCGGCGAGCGCTGGCAGGAACTCGAATCCCTCGTGCGCCCTTTCGTCTTTCGCAAATACCTCGACTACGGCGCGATCGAGGCCATGCGGGCGCTGCACGCCCAGATCCGCCACGAAGTGATGCGGCAGGATCGACTCGACGACGTCAAGCTCGGCCCCGGCGGCATCCGCGAGATCGAGTTCATCGCCCAGGTCCACCAGCTCATCCGCGGCGGCCGCGACCCCGAACTCCAAATTCGCCCCACGCGCCAGGTCCTGCGTCGGCTCGCCGAACGCGACATCCTGCCCCAGGAAACCGCCGCGGCCCTCGACGAGGCTTACGTCTTCCTGCGCCGCGTCGAGCACCGCCTGCAATACTGGGAAGACGCGCAGACCCACCGCCTGCCGCGCGACGACACCCAGCGCCAACTGCTCGCCCAGGCGATGGGATACTCCGACTGGCCCGGCTTCGAGCGCGAATTACGGCGCCACCGCGAACGCGTCGCCGCCGAATCCACGCACGTCTTCGGACAGGAAGCGCGAAGCACCACCGTAGCCGTACCGGTACTCAGCGCCGCCGTCGACGAAGTCGAACACTGTCTGCAAGAACGCGGCTTCGCTCGCCCCCAGGAGCTCGCCCGACGCATCGACGCCTTCCGCACTTCACCGCGCACCCGTGCGCTCACTACCGCCGACCGCAACCGGCTCGACGCCCTGCTGCCGCGCGCCATCGACATCGCCGCCACGCACCCCAAACGCGACGAGGTGCTCGAACGTCTCCTCGAACTCTTCGAGGCCATCGGCCGGCGCAGCGCCTACCTCTCGCTACTGCAGGAATACCCGCAGGCCCTGCGGCGCGTGGCCGAACTCGTCGGCGCGGCGCGCCAAGCCGCCACCTACCTCTCGCGCCACCCCATTCTGCTCGACGAAATCCTCGACGAGCGTCACCTCGACGAAGAACCCGACTGGTCCGCCTTCGCGCACGAGCTCGAGCGCCTGCTCGATGCCATCGAACCCGATGCCGAACGCCAGATGGACCTGATGCGCGAACACCACCACGCCCAAGCCTTTCGCCTGCTCATGCGCGACCTCGCCGGTCGGCTCACGGTGGAGCGCCTCTCGGACCACCTCTCGGCGCTCGCCGACACCCTCCTCGAGCTCACCCTGCGCTACGTCTGGCGCAAGCTGCGCCGCCGCCACACCGACACCCCGCGCTTCGCCGTGATCGCCTATGGCAAACTCGGCAGCAAGGAACTGGGCTACATCTCCGATCTCGACCTCGTGTATCTTTTCGACGACCCCCACCCCGACGCACTCGAAACCTACACCCGCTACGCCCAGCGCATCAACACCTGGCTCTCCACCCGCACAGCCGCCGGCATCCTCTACGAAGTCGACCTGCGCCTGCGCCCCGACGGCGAGGCCGGGCTGCCGGTCACCCCGCTCGAAGGATTCCACCGCTATCAGCGCGAGAAAGCCTGGACCTGGGAACACCAAGCGCTCACCCGAGCCCGCTTCTGCGCTGGCGACCCCGAACTCGGCGCACGCTTCGAAGCCATCCGCCGTGAGATTCTCTGCCTGCCGCGTGATCCTGCCAAACTCAGGGAAGAAGTGCTCGCCATGCGGCAAAAGATGCGCGACGCCCACCCCTCCCGCGCCGGGCTCTTCCACCTCAAACACGACCCGGGCGGACTCGTCGACGTCGAATTCCTGGTGCAATACCTCGTGCTCGCGCACGCCCACGAACACCCCGAACTCACCGCGAATACCGGTAACATCGCCCTGCTACGCTGTGCGGCAGACTTGGGGCTCATCGACGCCACGCTCGCCCGGCAGGTTGCCGACGCCTACCGCGAACTGCGCCGGCTGCAGCACCGCCAGCGCCTCGACGAACTTCCGGCCGTCGTCCCCGAAGACGAAGCCGCGGCGCTGCGCGAGCCCATCATCGCCCTGTGGCGACGAATTTTCACCTGATGCACGAGGAATGGACATGGCCGTCGAAACCGAACTCAAACTCGGCATCCACCGCAGCGATCTGCCGAAACTGCGCGCCCATCCCCTGCTCACGGCGGCACGCCACCATCCCCCGGTACGCATTGACAATACCTATTACGACACCGAAGACGAGACCCTCGCGCGCCACGGCATCGCGCTGCGTCTGCGCCGGCTGGCCGGGCGGACCCTGCTCACCGTCAAAACCGCCGCCCCCAGCCGCGGCGGACTCTCCTCGCGCAATGAATGGGAAGTTCCCTGGCAGGGCACATTCGATTTCACCTTCGTCGAAGACGACGCCGTGCGCGAGCGACTGGAAAAAGCGCGCGAGCGCCTCGAACCGCGCTTCCGCACCTGGTTTCGCCGCGAACTCTGGGAACTCCCCACCGGCGAGGGACACATCGAGATCGCGCTCGACCTCGGCCGGCTGGAATCCGGCGCAGCCAAATTGCCGATCCACGAGCTCGAACTCGAATCCTACGACGTCCCGGCCATCGAACTCCTGACGCTCGCCCGGGCGCTGGCGCAGGACATTTCCCTGTGGCCCGAGAATCGCAGCAAGGCCGAACGCGCACGCCAACTCGCCGCCGGCACCTGGGCCACCCCCGTCAAAGCCGGGGAAGTCGAACTCGACCCCAAGGACGACCCCCTCGCGGCGCTGCGCACGCTCGCCGACGAAGTGCTCGCCCACTGGAGCGGTAACCTGGCGCTCATCCCCTACCGCCATGACCCCGAATACCTGCACCAGATCCGCGTCGCGCTGCGCCGGCTAAGGGCGCTGCTGCAGATCTTCGCGCCGGTCACCGGCCCCGAATTCGCGGCCCAATGGCGCGAACGACTCGGCGAGCTCGCCGCCGAACTCAGTCAGGCGCGCGACCTCGACGTGCTCCTCGACGAGCTGCTCGCCCCCGCCCTCGAACGTTGTCCCGTCGAGCACGAAACACTCGCCGAGCTCGCGGCGCGGCTCTCCGGCGAGCGCGACAAACTGCGCCGCCGCAGCGGCCGGCTCGATCCCGGCCGCCACGGACGGGTACTCCTCGACTTCCTCGCCGCACTCGATGCGCTGCCCGGCAACGCCCTCATCCGCGCCAGCGACCTGCGTCACTTCGCCCGCGACCGGCTCGAGGCGCTACGCAAGAAAGCCCGCCGGCGGCTTACCGCCCACCTCGCCGAGCCCTCCCCCCAAGCCCAACATCGGCTGCGCATCGCTCTCAAAAAGCTGCGCTATGGGCTAGAATTCTTTCACTCCCTGTGGCGAGGCAAGACCACCGCCCGCGCCTTGGCCCGACTCAAGCGGGCCCTCGACGTACTCGGTCGCGCCCAGGACTGGCATACGGCACGAGAAACGCTCGCGCAACGACAAAAACGCCATCCCGACGAACGGCTCGCCGCCGCCGTGCTGCTCGCCTGGCACCACGAACGCATCGCCCGCGACACCGCCGAGATCCTCGGCAACCTCGAAGATTGGCTCGAAGACGACCTCACCGGATGACCGACATGGACCTACTGCTGTGGCGCCACGCCGAAGCCCAAGACGGGCACGACGACCTCGCCCGCGCCCTCACCGAACACGGACACCACCAGGCCAAACGCATCGCCCGCTGGCTGGAGCGGCACGCCCCCGAGAATCTGCGCCGCTGCTGCAGCCCCGCCCGTCGCGCCCGGCAAACGCTCGAAGCCTGGACCAAGGAGTATGAACTCCTGCCCGAAGCGGCCCCCGGCATTCCCCCTCTGGCCGTACTCACGGCCATCGGCTGGCCCGATCTCGAACGCCCCACGCTCATCGTCGGCCATCAACCCACCCTCGGCGGCATCGCCGCCCTCGTCCTCGCCGGGCAGCAAAGCACGTGGTCCATCCGGCGCGGCGCCCTGTGGTGGTTCAAACGCCGCCAGCGCCACGGCCACACCGAGACGGTGCTACGCGTCGTGCTCGATCCGGAACTGCTCGACTGAAGCACCATCCAAGGGATTGCCGACCGGCTCTTCCCTGCCCGCCGCGCCCTACTCCTGCTCGCTGCGAAAGCCCCTTCCGTCCTCATCCCCTATTGCGACGCATCAATCGCCGCATTACACTTGTCTTTTTCCGGAAACAATTTGCAACGATGGCTCACGACAGCACCACTCCTCCGCCCAACGGTACGCGGCGCGTCATCGACGGCGTCGAGCGAGTCTATTACGATGGCTACTGGGTCAAGACCTATCCCATTCCCAAAGACACCGTCCAAGCCAAACGCACCCTCATCGCGGCCCTCACCCGGCGGCTCTTCAACCACGTCGAACACGGGCTGAACATTCCCGGCAAACGACTCGACGAAGCCCGCGCCGCCTATGAGTCCGAAACCGACCCGCAGAAAAAGCGTGTCAAAGGCGCGATGCTCGCCGGGGCACTCTTCAACCGAGCCACCGATATTTTCACCAAGCTCACGGAGCTCGAGGAACTCGGTGTCAAGATCACCCCCGACAACGCCCTCATGCGCGAATGCGGACGCTGCCTGCAAGAAGCCCTCTCCCTGGGACGGCTCGTGCTGCACCGCAGCGGTGAAGAGGGAATCGACGAACTCTGGGGCGAGCCTTTCCGCGCGTTTTCCATCCCCATCGAGGACTTCTACGAGAGCCGCTATCTCAAGATCGCCTGGACCATGCGCGACATCGACCATATCGCGCAGGTGATGTGCACCACCATTGGACATCACCCCTTTTTCCAGGGGATCAACCCCTACGTCGAAGCCTATGCGCGTGCGGCCAAGATCAAGACCGAGACGCTGCGCACCGACAAGGAGATTTTCGACGTCTGGGCCGACTTCGTCGTGGCCGGCGAAAACCTCGCCAACTACAAACCCAAGCTCGCCACCCCGCCCTCGCGCGAAGAGCTGCTGCTCATCACCGACGGCGAGCGGCTCATCCTCGACGGCAAGGAACTCATCGGGCACATCACCCGCGCCCGCACCCCCATGCCCAAGAGCACACAGAACTACATCGCCCGCTGCGAACACTTCGCCACGGGGGCGCTCGCCATCACCCGGCACCGCCTGGTTGCGTGACCACCGTCTCGATGATCCCCCCGCCCAGACACACGCGGGACTCATACACCACCACGCTCTGGCCCGGCGTGAGCGCCCACTGCGGCTGCGCGAATATGATCTCGGCGCGATCCCCCTCCACCCGCTCGATCTCGCAGGGAGCATCGCTCGAGCGGTAGCGCGGTTTGGCCGTATACACCCAATGCGTATGCGGCGCCCGGCCCGAGATCCAGTGGCAGCACACCGCCGTGAGCCGATCGTGCCACAGGGCCGGGTGCTCGCGCCCCTGCACCACGTAGAGCACGTTGGCCGCCACGTCCTTGGCCGCCACGTACCACGCCTCGTGTTCGTCGGGATTCGCCCCCCCTTTCACCCCGCCGATGCCCAAGCCCTTGCGTTGCCCCAACGTGTAATACATCACCCCCTGGTGCGTCCCCAGCACGCGCCCATCGTCGAGCGCGCGGATCTCGCCGGGGCGCGCCGGCAGGTAGCGCTGCAAGAACTCACGAAACGGCCGCTCGCCGATGAAACAGATCCCCGTCGAATCCTTCTTCTCCGCCACCGGCAGCTCCAGCGCCCGGGCGATTCTGCGCACCTCACGCTTGTAGAGCCGCCCCAACGGGAACATCGAACGCGAAAGCTGCGCCTGATCCAGCCGGTAGAGGAAATAGCTCTGATCCTTCGTGCCGTCCTCCGCTTTGAGGAGCTGATACGTCGCCCCCTCCTCGTCCTCCCAGCGCCGCACCTGCGCGTAGTGCCCCGTGGCGATGCGCTCGGCCCCCAGCGCCATGGCATGATCGAGGAAACAGGCGAACTTGATTTCGGCGTTGCACAGCACGTCCGGATTGGGCGTGCGCCCCGCCGCGTATTCGGCGAGGAACTCCGAGAAGACCCGCTCCTTGTATTCCTTGGCGAAATTGACGACTTCCAGCTCGATGCCCAGCAGATCGCACACGCTCACCACGTCGATCAGATCCTGGCGCGTCGAGCAATACTCCTCGTCGTCATCGTCTTCCCAGTTCTTCATGAACACGCCCGTCACACGCCAGCCGCGCTCCTGCAGAATCCAGGCCGCCACCGACGAATCCACCCCGCCCGAGAGCCCCACCACCACGTGGCGCCCCTCGCCCGGCTCGACGCCGATCGCATCCCAATCGAGTTCGACCATCATGGCTCCTCAGCCCGCCAAATGGCGGATCAAATCCAGGCTGTAGCGCCGCCCCTCGCGCCAGTCACGCACACAAGAAAGCACCATGGGGCTGCGCAGACGCCCTTCGCGCCCCGCTGCCTCCACTTCTTCCGGCGACAGCCACAACGTGCGCAAAATCCCCTCGTCCAGCGCGCGCTCGGACTCCTCGCCCGTCACCTTGCCGGAAAAGGCAAAGCGCAGGTAAGTGAGCGCCCCGTCGGGCCGAGTCCATTGATACACCCCCACCACGGCGTTGGGCACGAACCGCAGTCGAGTCTCTTCCAGTGTTTCACGCGCCACCGCCTCGACGAGCGACTCCCCCGGCTCCAGATGTCCCGCCGGCTGGTTCAAGCGCACGCCGAACTCCGTTTCCTCCTCGACGAACAAAAAGCGCCCCTCGCGCTCGATCACCGCCGCCACCGTCACGTGCGGCCGCCACACTTCGCCCATCGCGCGCCTCTGCATCCGCTGAAAAAGGCATTATAAGACCGATACGATGGCCTTCGGTTCTCGACCGAAGCGCCCCTCGTTCCCCTACGCCGATGGGTTTTTGTGTCCGGTGTGCCATTGGCAGACCCATCACCGGCGACCGTCTGCTGGTTGCCCTCGCCAAGCGTGAGGGTTCCGTTCTCTTGCCGCTAACGACGGTGGAACGATTCCTGTCGCCGGCAACGGGCGGCTGAAAAAATGGTACGCGAAAAATCGTAGGGCACCTCGAAGAACCGTCGAGAGCGGCTGTAGGGCAAGGCGCCCGGAGCACAGGATACGAGACATATCGAATGGATAGGCGAGCATCCGAGCACCGCGCAACGCCGCCATGTAGCCGCGCAGTAGGTTATAACCGATTTCACTCTTTTCGGCCCAACAAAGCCGTCTTCAGCGATTCCTGCACCGGAGAGGGTCCCAGCCAGATCGCCAGCAGCACCGGGAAGAAACCCGGCTCACGCACCGGCTCCATCAACGCCTGTCCATCGACGAGAATGGAAGTTTCTCCATGAAGGTTCTCGGTGATTTCCACGGCGGTCCCTGCTTTCATCTCACCCGACGCCTCCATCGCCGCCCTGAGTCTAGCCAAGGGGGCACGAAACGTGGCAAGCACATCCGGCGCATGATTCTTCTCGAGCCCCTCCCACAGCGCTTCGGCAAAGGTGCGTCCGTCCAGGTGTCGCAGCAAACGGATCGCAATCACGCGCGGCGGCGGAGACGACAATACTGCCTCAGCCGTTTCCGCCCGTTGCGGCAGATACAAAGCCATGGCATAGACGTCAAAGACGAGCTTCGTGCGTACCCCCGAGCCGTTGCGCACGAGCACCCGTCCTTCACGTTCGAGGGTTGGCGCGAATTCGCTCTTTGCCTCCCCGCCCCACGCCAATGACCCGAGGCACGACAAACCGCACAAGACGAGCATCCAACGGCACAAGGCTTTCATATAATACTCCAACAAACGTTTGAATAAAATGCATGCTAGTGCCAAAGCTTTCATTCGTCAACGCCCTCATGCTGTAGTATGATCGCCCCATGCCCATCCAATGGTTTCCCGGCCACATGCACGCGGCGCGGCGCAAGCTCGAAGAGACGCTTGCCGACGTCGACGTGCTCATCGAGGTGCTCGACGCGCGCATTCCCGCAGCGAGCCGCAACCCCGTGCTCGAGGCGCTGCGCCGCAGCCGGCAGCGTCCCTGCCTGAAGCTGCTCAACAAGGCCGACCTCGCCGATCCGGTCCGTACCGCCGAATGGATCGCCGCCTTCGAGCGCGAGGAGGGCGTGCGTGCGCTCGCCGTCTGCGCCAAGAACCCGGCCGACGTGCGCCGTATCCTGCCCGCCTGCGAGCGGCTCGCGCCGCACCGCAGCGAACCGACCAAACCGCTGCGCTTGATGATCGCCGGCATTCCCAACGTCGGCAAATCCACGCTGCTCAACGCCCTCATCGGCCGCAAGGCCGCCAAGGTCGGGGACGAGCCGGCGGTGACGAAAAGCGTGCAACGCTACGATCTGCCGGGCTTGCGCAGCATTACCGACACCCCCGGCCTGATGTGGCCCAAGATCGAATTCGATGCCGACGGTTACCTGCTCGCCGCCTGCCACGCCATTGGGCGTAACGCCGTGGCCGAAGAGGAAGTCGCGGCCTTTCTCGCCGAGACCCTGATCGCCCAAGGCTACGCCGATCGGCTCACCGCACGCTATCGTTTCGACCCCACGGGAATGAACGGCGACGAGATCATCGCAGCCATCGGCGAGCGACGCGGCTGCCGACGCAAGGGCGGCGAACTCGACCGGGAAAAGGCGGCCAATATCCTCCTGCAGGATTTTCGCGAGGGCAAGCTCGGCCCCCTCACTCTGGAGACCCCCGCCTCGCGCGCCGCCATGATCGCCGCGCACGAGGCGGCCTTGCTCGCCGAAACGGACGATCAACCGACCAGGCGATAGCCGATCGGCACCGTGAGTTCGCCGTGGGCGCACACGGCTGCATCCCCCTGGAGCGCCGCCACCGCCTCGTGCACGAGCGCGAGCGCCGCATCGTCGAGCCAGGGCGAACCCGACGAACGCTCGAGCTGCACGACCGCCTTCCCTCCCGAGCAGGAAAGCCGCACCCACACGGTCCCCTCCACGCCCAGGCGCCGCGCCTTCGGCGGATAGACCTTGTGCGCCTCGAGCCAGGCACGAAGCCGCTCGGACCAGGGCGCCCCGCCCTTGGAACCGGCGGCACCCCCGCCCCCTTCTCCCCCGCTTCCGGAAGACGGCCCGGACGCCCCGTTCCCGTGCCCGGACGCCCCTTCGCCAGTCGCAACGGCAGGCTCGGCGCCGCCGCGGCCCTCGCCCGCTTCCTGCGAGGGCCCCTGCGATGGAGGATGGCCCTCCTCGCCGGCCGGCACGGGCGTTTTGATCGCGGGCATCGCGTCCGAAGAGGGAACCCGCCTCTCGGGCAAAGGCATTCGCGCCGCCTTCACCGCCACGGCTCGCGGCGCAGCCGTCGTCCGGCCAGGGGCAGACATCGAGAGCCGAGCAGAGTGCGCGTGCGGCGAAACGTCGGCCGGCGGCTCGGACACAGGCGCCGCGAGCCTGTCCTCCCCACCTGGCGCCTTGCCCACAGCGGCCGAATCCGGCGACTCGTCCGGTGGCCCGACCAGGGTCACAGCCAAAGGAGGGGGATCGCGAGGCAGCCAGGCGGACGAGAGCCCTGCCGCCAGCAGGCCGAAAGCGAGCGCATGTACCGCGAGCGCCAAGGCCCACGCCGCCAGCGCCGGCCGCCATTGCCGGCCCGCACGCCGCGCCGTTCCCCCGAACGAATCTTCTTGCATCGAAGCATTTCAATGAAAGGCAAAGGGGGATTATCGCATTGGCACCCCGCCGGGGCACTCGCTCCTTCGCCGCACCGGATTTACGCTATCATTGAACATACCCCAGAGGGAGCGAGACCATGACCGACAAAATCCCCGACCCGGTGCCCAAACACCCGCTGCTCGAGGGAAAACCCGAGATCGCGCGGGGGCGCTACAGCATTGTGCTCGACAAAGGGGACGGCGAGCGGGTCTATAAGATCATCACCCATCCGGACGAATACCTGCTCTACGCCGCCGACGACCGCCCCCAGGGGCCGCACTTCCCCACCGTCTACGCCTACCACGGCATCATCGGACGCGCCAGCAACGGCTTTCCCATGCACCTCTTCGAGGTGGAAAAGCTCTATCCCATCCCCGAGACGAGCCCCGCTGCCGACGCCGCCCGGCGGCTGATCCACGCCTGGTGGGACCTGTGCCAGCAGTGGCAACAGCTGGGCCAGATGATGGGCCGCATCGCGCTGCAGCAGCTCACCGAGCTCAAGCCGCCGCCGTTCGATGCCGGCATGAAACAAGCGGTCGAAGCGCTGGCGCGATTCGCCGAGACTTACCGCGTGATTCCGGATCTGCTCAGCCGCGACAACCTCATGATGCGCAAGGACGGCACGCTCGTCTTTTCCGACCCCATCCGCCCCGGCAAGGATTGACCCGGTGCGCTCAGGCGATGCTCGCCTCGAGCGTCCACCCTCCCTGCCCCGGCGCCTCCTCCAGCCGTCCGGCGAGCCACGGCAAGCCATCTTGCAGCCGCTGCGCCAACACATAGGGCGGATGGAGCACCACGAGGCCGCTCGCCGTCATGCCGCGGCCGCCCACGGGTGGCGGCGACACCTGCAGCTCCACCCGCAGATGATCCTCCGGCGCGAGGTTCACCAGACGCCGGCGCAGCTCCTCCGCCTCCACCCGCCGCAGGCGCGGATACCACACGAGCACCGTCGCCTGCGGAAACTTCGCCAGCATCGCCCGCACGGCGGGGATGAGCCGCACGTAGTCGCCGCGCACTTCATAAGGCGGATCGATGAGGATCACCCCGCGGCGCGAGGGCGGCGGTAGCACCTGCAATGCCCCGGCAAAACCGTCGGCCGCAAGGCAGCGCACCTGCGCATCGCCCGCGAAGAGCCGCTCGAGCGCGGCGAAGTCGCGCGGATGGCGTTCGAAACACACCAGACGGTCGCCCCCCTTGCCGCGAGCGCCACTGCGGGCGAACTGCCGTGCGATCGCGGGCGACCCAGGGTAGAGCTCCAAACGGCCGGCGGGATTAAACGCCGCCACTGACTCCAGATACGCGGAGAACACCGCCGGCGCCTCGGCGCGCGCCGCCCACAGGCGTGCGATCCCTTCGCGGAATTCGTGACTCGCCTGCGTCCCCCCCACCCCGGCGCCCAGCCGATAGAGGCCGGCGCCGGCGTGGGTGTCGACGTAAGTCCAGGGTGCGGGCTTGGCGTTGAAGTAAGTCAGCACTTCGGCCAGCACCCAGTGCTTGAGCACGTCGGCGTGATTGCCCGCGTGAAAACCGTGGCGATAGCTCAGCACCGTCCCGTCCTTTCACGCGTCATCGAACCGGCAGGCCCGAGGCATCGAACATCCCCTCGAAGAGCGCCGTACTCAGGTAACGCTCGCCCGAATCGGGCAGGACGACGACGATGGTCTTTCCGGCGTATTCGTCCAGTTTGGCCAGCCGCAGCGCCGCTGCCACCGCCGCGCCGCTCGAGATGCCGGCGAGGATCCCTTCCTCGCGGGCGAGCCGCCGGGCAGTCTCCATCGCCTCCTCGTCGCCCACGCGCTCGATCAGGTCGATGAGCGACAGATCGAGCACTTCCGGCACGAACCCCGCGCCGATCCCCTGGATCTTGTGCGGTCCCGGTTTGATCGGCAAGCCTTCCCGCGCCTGCGTGAGCACGGGACTGCCCGCCGGCTCCACCGCCACCGACACGACGGGCTTGCCGCGCGTCTTCTTGAGGTAGCGGCTCACCCCGGTGATGGTGCCACCGGTGCCCACGCCGGCGACGAAAACGTCTACCTGCCCGTCGGTATCGTGCCAAATCTCCGGCCCCGTGGTCTGCTCGTGGATGGCCGGGTTGGCCGGATTGCGGAACTGATGCAGCATCACGTAGCGCTGGGGGTCGGAGGCGGCGATCGCCTCGGCCCGTTCGATTGCGCCCTTCATGCCTTTGGCCCCTTCGGTGAGCACCAGCTTGGCGCCAAAGACGGCGAGCAGTTTCCGACGCTCCAGGCTCATCGTCTCGGGCATGGTGAGCGTGAGAGGAATCCCCTTGGCCGCAGCCACGAACGCGAGCGCGATCCCCGTGTTGCCACTCGTGGGCTCGATGAGCTCCTTGCCCGGACCGAGCAGGCCGCGGCGCTCGGCATCGGCCACCATAGAGGCACCGATGCGGCACTTCACGGAAAACGCAGGATTGCGCGCCTCGATCTTGGCGAGCACCGTCGCCTTGGCCCCGGCGGTGAGGCGGTTCAAACGCACGAGCGGCGTACGCCCGATGGACGCGGGATTGTCGGCAAACCAGTTGGCCATTTCTCTCTCCTCGATCAAGCGATGCACCGCATGATACCCCGCGTGACACCGTCGCCCTACAACCCGCCGCTCGAAGCTCATGACGGTTAGGGCATAACGCCGAAGGCGTACGATTTGCTTGACACTGGCAGACCATCCGCTATAATTTGAATCTCTTTTCCCCGATAGCTCAGTCGGTAGAGCAACGGACTGTTAATCCGTGGGTCGCAGGTTCGAGCCCTGCTCGGGGAGCCAACACATACACCTCATTCCCTCTTTGCCTGCTCGATCTCACCGGGCAAGGATGCTCTGGTGCGTCTCTGGTCCCTACACCCTTCTCTACTCGACGCCAAAGGGCTCGTCGCCCTGTGGCGCGAGGGGCTGCTCGCGCAGGCGGTGCTCGCCGGCGCCACGCGCGGCTATCGCCACCATCCGCAGCTCGTGCGCTTTCGAACCCATCCGATGCCGCTGGCGGCGATCGCGGCCTACCTGCACACGGTGGTCGATGAAGCCGAGCGCCGCGGCTACCGTTTCGATCGCACGAAGCTGCCGCGCCGCGAAGACGTCGCCCCGATCGCGGTCAGCGAGGGGCAGCTCGCCCATGAGTTCGTCCATCTATTGCGCAAACTCGAGCAGCGCGACCCGGAGCGCGCGGCCCGGCTCGACGGCACGACGCCGCGGCCGCATCCGCTGATGCGCGTGGTGCCCGGCCCGGTGGCCGAATGGGAAGTCGTGCGCTGAACCGGGCACCCGCTCGTGCTATCCTCGCAGGCCCTGTCGTTTCCTCCCTCTTGCCGATGATCCCCGAGCACTCCGACACGCCCTCGCAAAAACTGCTCAAGCTGGAAAAACGCCTGCTGCGCCAGGTCGGCCAGGCGATCGCCGACTTCGGCATGATCGAGGAAGGCGACACGGTGCTGGTGTGCGTCTCCGGCGGCAAGGATTCGCTTGGACTGCTCGCGCTGCTGCAAAAGCTCCAGGCGCGCGCGCCGGTACGCTTCCGGCTGATCGCGATGAACCTCGACCAGCGCCAGCCGGGATTCCCCGAGGACGTGCTGCCGCGCCATTTTGCGCAGGTCGGCGTGGAATACCGCATCGTGCGCGAGGATACCTACTCCATCGTCAAGGAGAAGATCCCCGAGGGGAAGACCACCTGCTCGCTGTGCTCGCGGCTGCGCCGTGGCCTCATCTACCGCACGGCGCGCGAGGTGGGGGCGAACAAGGTGGCGCTGGGGCACCACCGCGACGACATCCTCGAGACTTTTTTCCTCAATCTCTTCTTCGCCGGGCGGCTAAAGGCGATGCCGCCCAAACTGCGCAACGACGACGGCGACCTGGTGGTGATCCGGCCGCTCGCCTATTGCGCGGAAGAGGATCTGGCGCGCTACGCCCGCGGGATGAACTTCCCCATCATCCCCTGCTCGCTGTGTGGCTCGCAGGAAAACGCCCAGCGCCGGCAGGTGAAGGCCATGCTGCGTGCCTGGGAACGGGAAGATCCGCGCCGCATCGCCTCGATCTTCACCGCGCTCGGCCACGCCGTGCCCTCGCATCTGCTCGATCGCGCGCTCTTCGATTTCGCCTCGCTCGCTGCGGGAGCCAAAGAAACGGAAGCGGCGCTCGACGAAGCCGTCGGCGCCGCGCCCGTGCGTTTCTTTGGTACTCCGACGATCAGAACTTGACGTTGATCGCGGCGTAGACCGAGCGCCCCATGCCCGGCACGGCGATGCCCCAGGGGGGTAGTACTGTGGGGTTGATGCTCATCGTCGTCCCCTGGCCGACGTAGGCTCCGCCGGTGGGCAGGTAATAGAGCTTGTCGAAGAGGTTCTCCACACCCAGGTCGAGCCGCACGTCTTTCCAGGCATGGCTCGCGCGCAGGTGTACCAGACCATAGCCCGGCGTCTTGATCTCGTTGCGCGCATCCGACACGTCGTCCTTACGCGAGACGAGTTCCCAGTCGAGCGCGTTGCTCCAGCCGGCGAGCTGGTGCGTGAGGGTGAGCGTGGCGCGCCAGGGCACGATGTTGTAGAGATCGTCGCCCGTGTCGCGGTTCTCACCGTTGGTGTAGCTCAGCACCCCCTCGAAGCCGAAAGCGCCCAAGCCGGTGCGCGCGAGCGGCATCTTGCCCGAGAGATCGAACCCGTAGAGGCGCGCCGACTGGTTCTCGTAGCGCAGCACGACGAACTGGCGACGAGCAAGCGAGGTCGCCGGGGCGTTCTTGGTCGCGTCCCACTGTACCGCGTCGATGTAGTCGTCGACGTAGGTGAGATACGGCGTGAAGCGCAGGCCCCATTGGCGATCGGCAGAGTGCCAGTCGATCGTGCCCGAGAGGGTGTAGGCTTTCTCCGGTTCGAGGTCGGGATTGCCGACGTAACCGTTGCCGTCGCCGACGAAGTTGTTCATCACCGCCGCCATGGGCCAGGTCGACCACGGATAGCGCTCGTAGAGGCTGGGCGAGCGGACCTTGCGCGCGAAGCCGAGCTCGAATTCGCGCGTCTCGTCCAGGGTATAGCGCGTGAGCGCGGTGAAGTCGAGGTTGTCGTCGGTGCGCTTGCGGTCGCGCGCGTTGAAGGCGGCCGCATCACGCATCTGATTGCCCATCATGTTGCCGTAGCCATGCACGGGATCGGCGTCGGTGGTGACGTGTTCATAGCGCACGCCGGCAAGCGCCATCCAACGGTCGCTCAGTTTCGTCTCCCACTCGCCGAAGAGGCCGGCGCGGTTGCGCTCGCCGTTCTTGATGTTCCAGAAGGTGCCGGGCCACATGCCGCCGCCGGAGGGCGGCCACCAGTCGTCCAGCGTGTAATGCTGGTACTCACCCCCCACCCGCAGCACGTCGCGCTCGCCCAAGGCGATGTTGGCGGTGAGTTTCGCCCCGGTCGTCTTGCTCTCGGTATTCATGGGCATACCGGCGGCGCAAGTCCCGTCGATCGGGGCACAGGGCTGTCCATTGATGGCGTCGCCCGGAACCATGGAACGCTGGCTGTACCAATAGCGCTTGTCCTTGCCGAAATCCATGGAGTGGTCGACGCTCTGGTGATAGACCTTGGCATCGAGCGAGCCCCAGTCGAACTGCCCGAGATAGCGCAGGTTGAAGAGCTTGGAATCGTTCTCCAGCATATCCATGCGCTGGTTGGGATAGAGCTGATAGGGGACGCTCTGGATGGCGACCGAGGCGTCGACGAGATGAGCGCCGTCCCGCAGCGCAAGCCCGATGAGGTGGTTGTTCAGCTCGTAGGCGGAAGAGCCGACCTCGTCGCGCGCAAGCGTATGGCCGAGGCGGCCGGTGGCGGTGAAGTCCTTGAAGTTGCCACCCGCATGGTAATCGTCTGCCTTGGCAAATGCCCCGAGATAGCGCACGCTCACCTGCTCGCCGGCGATCGTGGCCGCGCCATGGACCCCGAAGCCATCGCCGTTGCTGCGGTAATAGGTACCGGCCTCGCCGGTGACGAGTGTGCCCTGGCCGGGCGCGGCGAAGCGCGGTTTGGGCGTCTCGACGACGATCGCCCCGCCGATCGCGTCGCCCCCCACGCTCACCGGCGTGACCCCGGTCCACACCTGGATGGTCTCGACCTGGCTCGGAGCGAGATAGGAAAAGGCCGGGTTCATGTGGTTGGGGCAGGCCGAGAGCAGGTCCATGCCATCGACCTGCAGCCGCAGCCGCTCGTCAGCGAGCCCATGGATCGCCGGCAGGCTGGAAGCGCCCCCCGCGCCATAGAGCGTCACACCCGGCACCTTGCGCAACAGGCTCGCCGTGTCGGCTGTGGCGGCGCGCAGCGGGGCGAGTTCCTGCGGGCCGAGCGTCGTCGCTGGCGGGGCGGCCTGTTCCCGGGTGCCGGAGATGATCACCGGCGCGAGCACCTTGCCTTCCGGCGAGGCCGTTTCACTTTGGGCCCAGGCCGAAGGCAGGCCGGCGAAGACGAGTGCCAGGGCGAGCGCCAGGGGTCTGCGCCGCGACGGAAACGAGGAAACGAGAGAGTCGGTCATGAAACGAGGCTCCTTTCGATGCGGCAACAAACGGGGTCGCCGGCAAGGCGGCGACGGGCGGCGCCATCGTAACGTTTCGTTTCCCGCGGCTCAATTGAGGATTGTCAACTTCAGAAAGGATGAAGTTGATGTTGCGCAAACTCCCTGCGCTTTCCGGTTGTCAATGAACAAAAGCCTTTCTATGATGCCCCCGCTGATCGAGGACGGCGACACGTCCGGAGCCCCCATGAACGGAATCCCCCTGTTGCGTCACGCCTGCCACACCTTCCTCGTGATCCTGGCGTTTGCCTTGAGCGCGTGCAACCGCGCCGAATCGTCTTCGCCCTTCCACGCGACCGAGCTACACGACCCGACCTTCGGCCGCGAGCTACGACTGCCCGACACGCAAGGACGCCTGCGCACGCTCGACGACTTCCGCGGCGCAGTCGTGGGAGTCTATTTCGGCTTTCTGCAGTGCCCCGACGTATGCCCCACGGCGTTGTCGCGCGCGGTGGAAGTGAAACGCCTGCTGGGGGAGGAGGGCAATCGCTTTCGTATCGTCTTCATCACGGTCGATCCCGAGCGGGACACTCCCGAGGTCGTTCGTGCCTATCTCGCTGCCTTCGATCCTTCCTTCGTCGGCCTGGTGGGCAACCCGGAGGAAGTAGCCCGTACTGCCAAGGAATTCCGTGTCTATTATCGCAAGGTGCCCACGGGAAGCTCTTACACCATGGACCACACCGCCACCACTTTCGTCTATAATGCTCATGGCAAACTCAGGCTGGCCGTGCCGCATAGTCTGTCGGCCGAAGACTTCGCCGCGGACGTGCGGCGGATTCTCGCCGAATGAACGGCCACGCCGCTTTTGCCCTGAGGAAACCTGTCTCTTCACTGCAGAAAAAGGAGTCGACGATGCTGACCACCAAAACCCGCCGTTCTCTCGGTCTCGCGCTGATGTTCGGCGCCTTCACGCTGCCCGCCTGGGCGCAAACGGTCAAGGTCGAAGACCCCTGGGTCCAGGCCACGGTGGCCGGGCAAAAAGCCACGGCCGCGTTCATGAAACTCACGGCCGATGCGCCGGTCAAACTCACCGGCGGCAAAACGCCGGTCGCCCCCGTGGTGGAAATCCACGAAATGGTGATGGAAGGCGACGTCATGAAGATGCGGGCCATCGACGGCGGCCTGCCGCTGGAAGCCGGCAAAACGGTGGAACTCAAACCCGGCGGCTATCACGTGATGCTCATCGACCTGCCCAAACCGCTCAAGGAAGGCGAAAAAGTGCCGCTCACGCTCACATTCACCGACGCCGAGGGCAAAACGTTCGACGTGGCCGTCGAAGCACCAGTGCACCCGCTCAAGCGCGAACACGAAAAAGGGGAGCACGGCAAGAAAGCCGGCCATGAAATGTGAGCCTCCCCTCACCGAACGGCGCACGGGCAGGCGCGGTCAGTGCCTGCTCACCGCTGGCGAAACGGGCCCGGCATGGCGAGTCGTCGAAGGAATCGTGCGGCTCGACCTGCCGGTTCCCTTCGGCGAAGAACCCGGCGAGGAGCATTTCGTCGGCATCGCCTGGGGGGGCGACCTGATCGGGGCCGAAGCGCTCATGTTCGGCCGCTATGGCTACACGGCCACCGCCGTCACCCCCGTCGTGCTCGAAGGCTGGAGCCAGGTGGCTGCCAAGGAACCAGCAGCCCTGCTCTATGCCCGTTTCGAACGACGCATGGGCGAAGTACTACGCCTGCGCGCGGGCAAGGCGCCCGAGCGCATCGCCCGGCTCTTCGCGCTCGCCCAAGAAGCCGGGGCCGAACCGCCGCGGCTGCGCCTGCGCGACATCGCCGCCATCACCGGTTTGCGCATCGAAACCGTATCGCGTACCCTCAAAGCCATGGAGGCCGGCGGCCTCAGCTGAGGCGCCGGTAGCCCCCGGGCACGCCGTTCGGCGAAAACACGAACTGCCACAGCTGGTTGGTACGGGCGCGGAAGGTACCGGCGCAGGCGAGCAGGTAGTAGCGCCACATGCGGTAGAAGCGCTCGCCGTAGCGTTCGCGAAAACGCGGCCAGGCGGCTTCGAAGCGCTCGTACCAGGCCATCAAGGTCTTGTCGTAGTCGGCGCCGAAGTTGTGCAGGTCCTCCATCACGAACCAGTGCTCGCTCGCATCCGCCACCTCGCCGATCGAGGGCAGCTCCCCGTTGGGGAAGATGTATTTCTCGATCCACGGATCGGTGCCCCCGCCGCGGCGGTTCTTGCCGATGGTGTGCAGCAGGAAGAGTCCGTCGTCGCGCAGGCTGCGGCGCACCATGGAAAAATACGCCTTGTAGTTGCGCACTCCCACGTGTTCGAACATCCCCACCGAGGCGATGCGGTCGAACCGCTCCTTGCCATCGACGTTGAACGTGCGGTAGTCCGCCAGGATGAAGCGCACCGGCAGACCGGCGCAGCGCTTCTGCCCCCAGGCGGCCTGGTCTTTGGAGATCGTCAGCCCCACGCACTCGACGCCATAGTGCTCGGCGGCATAGCGCATGAGACTGCCCCAGCCGCAGCCGACATCGAGCAGCCGCATGCCCGGCTCCAGCCCCAACTTGCGGCAGATGAGGTCGAGCTTGGCGACCTGCGCCTCTTCCAGCGTCTTGGCGTTGGCCCAATAGCCGCAGGAATAGGCCATGTACGGATCGAGCATCGCCTCGAAGAAGTCACTGCCCAGATCGTAGTGCACCTCGCCCACGTGCCAGGCGCGGCGCACGGATTGCAGGTTGATGAGCCGCGCCTTCAACGCGCGCCACACGAGCGAGGGATTCCTCACGCGATCATCGAGCCGGGCGCGCAGCACACGCGCGAAGAATTCGTCGAGTCGCTCGCATTCCCACCAGCCGTCCATGTAGGCTTCGCCCAGACCGAGGCTGCCTTCGGCGAGCACCCGCTCGAGCACTTTGGGGTGTTTGATCCGAAAATCCCACGGCCGATCGCCGTCCAGTTTCACGTCGGCCTCGTCGAGCCAGGACTGCACCAAGGCCCGTAGCCGGTCGTCGCTGCGTGCCTGTCCCCTCGCCGGCTTTGATCGTTCTTCGACGAAGCCTTGCTGTTGTAGTGTCGGCATACGCCCCTCCAGGATGGAACGAAAGGCGGAGCATTGTGGCCCCGCCTCATTTCATCATAGACGATCGAGCGCGCGCCGTACGCCCGCGGCGTAGGCCGGGTCGATCTGGGCAAAGAGCGCAAGCTGGCGCTCGACGATGAAATCCGGCACGCCTTTCATCGAGCGGGCGAGATTGCCGTAGAGCCGCTCCTTGTGTGCCTCGTCGAAGAGCGCCCATAGCGCGCGCGGCTGCGAGAAATCGTCGTTGCCGTCGCGATGGCTGTAACGGTCGATCATGCCGATGGCCGACAAGGGCGGCTCCTTGACTTCGGGTCGCTCGACCGGGCCGCCGAAGGAGTTGGGCTCATAGTAGGCGTCCGGGTTTTGCTGGAAATTGTCGAAGAAGCGCATCGACCCGTCCTTGTGGTAGTGATGCACCGGACAGCGTGGGCGATTGACCGGCAACGCCTCGTAGTGCGTCCCAAGGCGGTAGCGGTGGGCGTCCGCGTAGGAGAAGATGCGCGCCTGCAGCATCTTGTCAGGCGAAAACCCGATGCCCGGCACCACGTTCGAGGGCGAGAAGGCCGCCTGCTCGATCTCGGCAAAGTAGTTGTCCGGATTGCGATCGAGTTCCATCACGCCCACTTCGATGAGCGGAGCGTCGCGGTGCGGCCAGACCTTGGTGAGATCGAATGGGTTCCAACCGGTACGCTCGCTCCAGGCGTCGGCCTCTTTCTCGCTCATCACCTGCACGTACATCGTCCAGCGAGGGTATTGGCCGCGCTCGATCGCGCCGAAGAGGGCCTCCTGGTAGCTCTCGCGCGTCTTGCCGATGATGGCTTCGGCCTCTTCGTCGGTGAGCGTCTCGTGCCCCTGCTGCGTCTTGAAGTGAAACTTCACCCAGAAGCGCTCGCCGGCTTCGTTCCAGAAGCTGTAGGTGTGGCTGCCGTAGCCGTTCATGTGCATGGGCGAGCGCGGGATGCCCCGATCGGAAAAGAGGATGGTGAGCTGGTGCAGGCTCTCGGGCGAGAGCGACCAGAAGTCCCACATCGCCGTGGGCGAGCGCAGGTTGGTGCGCGGATGGCGCTTCTGCGTGTGGATGAAGTCGGGGAATTTGTAGGCGTCGCGGATGAAGAAGACCGGCGTATTGTTGCCCACGAGGTCCCAGTTGCCTTCCTCGGTATAGAACTTGAGGGCGAATCCGCGCACGTCACGCTCTGCATCGGCCGCGCCCATTTCGCCAGCCACCGTCGAGAATCGCGCGAGCATGGGGATTTTCGCCCCGATCTGGGAGAATACCTTGGCACGGGAATACTTGCGGATATCGCCGGTGATGGTGAGCGTGCCGAATGCCCCCCAGCCCTTGGCGTGCACCACGCGCTCGGGGATGCGCTCGCGGTTTTGGTGCGCGAGCTTCTCGAGCAGCACGTAGTCTTGCAGCAGCGTGGGGCCGCGCGGCCCGACGGTGAGTGAATTCTGGTTGTCGGCCACCGGCGCGCCGGCCGTGGTGGTGAGGTGATAGGGGCATTGCTTCTCGCTCATGGCGCTTTCTCCTTGCAGGGTCGAACGGCCGAACCACGCGGTCTGATGGTTTGAACACAGGCATACCACGGGCTGCGGAACCAGTGAAGGCCCGGCACCTTCGCGCCGCGCCATCGACTTCATCATAGAAGAAGAGCGCCCTGCGACCAATCGTTCCTGCCTATCGACGGGATCAGGGAAAATGCCAGAATCTCGCCGCTTCATTCCCAAAAACCCTGCCGATGACCTAAGATTGGCGAAAATCCACCGGCGTGCGGTAGCAAACGCCGCAAAAATGCAAGGAAGGAGCCATGGAACAACGACCGTCGAACGAAGTCCGCGGCAAGGAACTGGCGCTCTTGTGCCTGGGTGCGCTGGGGGTGGTCTATGGCGACATCGGCACGAGCCCGCTCTACGCGATGAAGGAAGTCTTCGCCGGCAATCACCCCATCGCCCTGGAGCGGGCCAACGTGCTCGGCAGCCTGTCGCTCTTCTTCTGGGCGCTGGTGATCATCGTGGCAGTAAAGTATGTTTCTTTCATCATGCGCGCCGACAACCGTGGCGAAGGCGGCATCATGGCCCTCATCGCCCTGGCGCTGCGCGACACGCGCCCCGGCAGCCGCTCGCAGGCCGTCGTACTCGGCGTCGGCATCCTCGGTGCCGCCATGTTCTACGGCGATGGCATGGTCACCCCGGCCATCTCGGTGCTTTCGGCCGTGGAGGGGCTACAGATCGCTGCTCCGGCACTGCACCACGTGGTGGTACCGATCGCATTGACGGTGCTCTTCTTGCTTTTCTACATGCAGCACCACGGCACGACGCTCGTCGGGCGGGCGTTTGGGCCGGTCATGTTCGTCTGGTTCGTGGTGCTGGCGCTCCTCGGTCTCAATCAGATCATCCATACACCGGAAGTGCTCGCGGCCCTGAGCCCCACCTATGCCATCTCCTTCCTCGTGCATCATCACGCGATGGCCCTGGTGGCGATGGGCAACGTCGTGCTGGCGATCACCGGCGCGGAGGCGCTCTACGCCGACATGGGGCACTTCGGACGCAAACCCATCCGGCGCAGCTGGTTCCTGCTGGTCTTGCCCGCTCTGGTGCTCAACTACTTCGGACAAGCGGCCCTGCTGTTGCGCAATCCGGCCGCAGCCCAGAATCCTTTCTATCTCATGGCTCCCGAATGGGCGCTCTACCCCATGCTGGGGCTGGCGACGCTCGCTACCGTCATCGCCTCCCAGTCCGTCATCTCGGGCGCCTTCTCCATCACCCGCCAGGCGATCCAGCTCGGTTTCCTGCCGCGCATGGAAGTACGCCACACCTCGGAACGAGAGCAAGGGCAGATCTACGTACCGGTGCTCAATTGGGCCCTGATGGCGGCGGTGATGCTGCTGGTGCTCGGATTCCGCTCCTCGAACAACCTCGCGGCGGCCTATGGGCTGGCGGTGACCGGCGACATGGTGATCACCTCGCTTCTGGCCACCGTGGTCGCCGCCCGCGTCTGGGGCTGGGGCTGGGCGCGCGCCGTGGCGCTCTTTGCCTGTTTCCTCGCGGTGGAATTGACCTTCCTTACCGCCAACGTCATGAAAATCCCCGACGGCGGCTGGTTCCCGCTGTGCGTGGGGTTGGTAGTCTTCGTGGTGATGCTCACCTGGAAACAGGGGCGGGAGTTGCTCATCGAGCGCCTCGAGGGCGGACGCATGAGCTTGGCGGGATTCATCGAGTCGCTGAAGGGTGGCATGCCGCTGCGCGTGCCGGGTACGGCGGTCTTCCTCAACGCCCACCCCGACCGGGTGCCACATGCGCTGCTGCACAACCTCATGCACAACAAGATCCTGCACGAGCGCGTGGTGGTGGCAAGCGTCCACTTCGAGGACGTCCCCTACGTGCCGCCCGCCGAGCGGCTCGAGGTGAACGCCCTGCCGGAAAATTTCTGGCAGGTGATCGTGCGCTACGGATTCATGGACGAGCCGGATTTTCCTGCTGCGCTCTCTGGCGCCGCCTCCCTGGGGCTGGAGTGCGAGCCGCTGGCGACCTCCTGGTTCTTGGGGCGCGAGTCGGTCATTCCCCGCCCCAGCCCCGAGATGCGCCTGTGGCGCAAACGGGTCTTCGTCGCCCTGCACCGCAACGCCGGCAGCGTCACCGCCTTCTTCAAGATTCCGCCCAACCGCGTCGTCGAGCTCGGCACGCAGGTGCTGCTGTAGACGAAAAAGCGAAAAAGCCTCCCGTCAAGCGACGGGAGGCGAACCGCGACGCGGAATCGTTCCTTACTGCGCCGGCGCGAGCCGGATCAGATAATCGAACGCCGACAGCGCCGCCTTGGCCCCCTCGCCCATGGCGATGATGATCTGCTTGTAGGGCACCGTGGTGCAGTCACCGGCCGCGAACACGCCCGGAGCGGACGTCGTACAGCGCGCGTCGATCTCGATCTCGCCGAAGCGGTTGCGCGCCACCGCACCCTCGAGCCAGTCGGTGTTGGGCACCAAACCGATCTGCACGAACACACCGGCCAGTTCCACCGTGTGCTCTTCGCCCGTGGCCCGATCGCGGTAGCGCAGGGCGTTCACCTTCGCCCCATCGCCAAGGATTTCCGTCGTCTGGGCATTGGTGACGATGGTCACGTTGGGCAGGCTCCTGAGTTTGCGTTGCAGCACGGCATCGGCGCGCAGCGACTCGCCAAACTCGATGAGGGTGACGTGCTCGACGATGCCGGCCAGATCGATCGCCGCTTCCACCCCCGAGTTTCCGCCGCCGATCACCGCCACTTTCTTGCCTTTGAAGAGCGGCCCGTCGCAGTGCGGGCAGTAGGCCACGCCCCGGCCGCGGTATTCCTGCTCGCCGGGCACGCCCAGCTCGCGCCAGCGCGCCCCCGTGGCGAGGATCACCGCCTTGGCGCTGAGTTCGGCACCGTTGGCGAGCGCCACCTTCGCCGTCTTGCCCGCCTCTGCCGGCACGTCGAGCCGCACCGCGCGCTGATGGTTCATGATGTCTACATCATAGGCTTTGACGTGCTCTTCGAGCCCCGCGACGAGTTTGGGCCCTTCGGTCTCTTTCACCGAGATGAAGTTCTCGATGGCGAGCGTGTCCATCACCTGCCCACCGAAGCGCTCGGCCACGATCCCGGTGCGCAGTCCCTTGCGCGCGGCGTAGATCGCCGCCGCCGCCCCCGCCGGACCGCCGCCGACGATGAGGATGTCGAATTCGCCCTTCTGCGCGAGGCGCGCCCGGTCGCGCGCTTCGGCCTGCGTGTCGACTTTGGCGAGGATCTCCGGCAGTTCCATCCGTCCCTGGCCGAAGAGCTCACCGTTGAGGTAGACGGTGGGCACGGCCATGATCTGCTTGGCCTCGACCTCGGCGGGAAAACTCGCCCCGTCGATCATCACCGCTTGTACGTTGGGGTTCAAAGCCGCCATGGTGTTGACCGACTGCACCACTTCGGGGCAGTTGTGGCACGACAGGGACACGTACACCTCGAAGTGCAGCGGCGCATCCAGGCTCTTGATCTGCTCGATCACGTCCGGCTCGACCTTGGGCGGATAACCGCTCACCTGCAGCAGCGCCAGGATGAGCGAGCCGAACTCATGCCCCAGGGGCAAACCGGCGAAATGCACCCGCGGCGCCTCCCCGGGGCGCGTCACCGCAAACGCCGGGCGACGCCCACCGGCGACTTCTTCACCCACCGCTTCGCGCACCGTCACCTTGCCGCCACCAGCCGCAACGATCTCTTGCACCAATTCGGCCAATTGCCGGGCGCGCTCGCTGTCGTCGAACGCCGTGACGAGCTCGATCGGCCCGGCCAAACGTTCGAGGTATTGCGCCAAAGCGCTCTTCGTTTCTTGATCCAACAATGCCATGACACACCCTCCTTCGTCGAAACTTTGGACGAAAAAAGCCCCCGCGGCCTCTTTCGACCGACGTCTCGTGCTTGGGGAAAGAAGCGCCGCGCGAGGCGGCGCCGAAATACCTGCCGGCCGGAACACCCCCGGCCGGTCTGCACCGGGAAAATCAGATCTTACCGACCAGATCGATCGAGGGTTTCAGGGTCTGAGCGCCTTCGTTCCACTTGGCCGGGCAGACTTCACCCGGATGCTCGGCCACATACTTGGCGGCTTTCACTTTGCGCAGCAGCTCGGAGGCGTTACGGCCGATGCTGTTGTCGTTGACCTCCATCCCCTTGATGACACCGTTGGGGTCGATGATGAAGGTGCCGCGCAGGGCCACGCCTTCTTCCTCGATCAGCACGTCGAAAGCGCGGGCGAGTTTGTGCGCCGGGTCGCCGAGCATGGGATAGCGCACTTTCTTGATGGCAGGAGAAGCCTCGGCCCACGCCTTGTGCGTGAAGTGGGTATCGGTCGATACCGAGTAGATTTCGCAATTGACCTTTTTGAACTCGTCGTACAGATCGGCGAGATCCTCGAGCTCGGTCGGACACACGAAGGTGAAGTCGGCCGGATAGAACACGAACACCGACCAATGACCGCGCAGATCGGCGTCGGTCACTTCAACGAATTTGCCGTCATGATAAGCCTGTGCTTTGAACGGAACGACTTGGGTGTTGATCAAGCTCATAGTGCTTCCTCCTGTCAGGGTAAAACGACTCACGCACCGGCCATTCGACCGGCGGCGGCCCGGCGGCCTTGCTGCCGTCGGTCACCACGCGAACCATTCTAGGTCAGGCTCCGGGCAAAATCCAATCGTCCCTGGCAAACGTCATCATATATAAAAGCTATCAAAAAAGGTGAAGGATTCAAAATCATCCCAATGACCCACACTCCCGTCGTGGGCGACGACCGTGAACACATGCGCTAGAATTGCCCCTCGAACCGTGCCCGGAGAGGATGATGGACCCGCGTCTGCGCGAAATCCCCTACAACTACACCTCCTTGTCCGACCGTGAGATCGTGATCCGGCTGCTGGGCGAGGAAGCCTGGGCGATCCTGGAGGCCCTGCGCGGTGAGCGCGTCACCGGCCGTTCGGCGCGCATGCTCTTCGAGATCCTCGGCGACATCTGGGTGGTGCAGCGCAATCCCTTCCTGCTCGACGATCTGCTCGCCAACCGCAAGCGGCGCCAGGCGCTGGTCGAGGCCCTGCGCCATCGGCTGGACGAAGTGGAGAAACGGCGCGTTGCCAATGCCGCCGCCGATACCGAGCGCGCCGCGCGCGTGGCGCGTCTGGTCGAGCTCACCGCCGCCGCGATCGACGCCTTCGAGCGCTCCTTCGTCGACACCGAACGGCTGCGCAAGGACGTGCTGCGCATCCTTTCGCGCCATACCCGGCGCGACAACATCCGTTTCGATGGACACGCGCGCGTCTCGCACGTCACCGACGCCACCGACTGGCGGGTCGAACTGCCCTTCGTGGTGCTCACCCCGGACACCGAAGAGGAAATCGCCCCCTTGGTGCGCGGCTGCATCGAACTCGGGCTCACCATCATCCCGCGCGGCGGCGGCACCGGTTACACGGGCGGCGCCGTGCCGCTCGATGCGCGCTCGGCCGTCATCAACACGGAAAAGCTCACCTCGCTCGGTCCGGTCGAAGAGGTGAATCTTCCCGGAAGAGAAGGGCCACTGCCCCAGCGCTATCCCACCATCCGCACCGGCGCGGGCGTCGTCACCCAGCGCGTGGCCGATGCCGCGACCGCCGCCGGGCGCGTCTTCGCCGTCGACCCCACCTCGGCCGAAGCCTGCTGCATCGGCGGCAACATCGCCATGAACGCCGGCGGCAAGAAGGCGGTGCTGTGGGGCACGGCGCTCGACAACCTCCTGTGGTGGAAAATGGTCACGCCCGACGGCAACTGGCTCGAAGTCGAGCGGCTCGAGCACAACCTCGGGAAAATCCATGAGCAGGAGACGGTCTACTTCCGCCTGCGCCGCTTCGACGGGCTCACCTACGCGCCCTTGGGCGAGGAGATCATCAGCGCGCCGGGCGCGACGATGCGCAAACCGGGCCTGGGCAAGGACGTCACCGACAAATACCTGCACGGCATTCCCGGCATCCAGAAGGAAGGCACCGACGGCCTCATCGTCGCCGCCCGCTGGGTGCTGCACAAGATGCCGCCGGTCACGCGCACCGTCTGCCTCGAATTCTTCGGTCAGGTGCGCGACGCGGTGCCGGCCATCGTCGAGATCACCGACTATTTCAAACCCGGCGGCGGAGGGCACGCGGCCGGGGTGCAACTGGCCGGTCTCGAGCACCTCGACGAGCGCTACGTCAAAGCCGTGGGCTATACCACCAAGGCCAAGCGTCGCGGTCGCCCCAAGATGGTGCTGGTGGGCGACATCGTCGGTCACGACGAAGAAGCGGTGATGCGCGCCGCCTCCGAAGTGGTGCGGATGTGCAACAAGCGCGACGCCGAAGGGTTCATCGCCGTCACCCCCGAGCAGCGCAAGCGCTTCTGGCTCGAGCGTTCCCGCACCGCGGCCATTTCCCGGCATACCAACGCCTTCAAGATCAACGAAGACGTCGTCATCCCCCTGCCCAAGATGGGTGAGTACTGCGACGCCGTCGAGCGCATCAACATCGAGCTGTCGCTGGACAACAAGCTTGCCCTGTGCGACCGGCTCGAATCCTTTCTGCGTGAACCCAAACTGCCGCTCGATCCGGGCGATGCCGACGTGCCGCCGGAGACGCTCATCGGCGAGAAGCGCGAACACGCGCTCGAGCTCGTCGACGCGGTACGCCGGCGCTGGCGCTGGCTGCGAGACCACCTCGACCTGCCGCTCGCCGAGGCCGAACGGCACTTCGCCGAATACGGCATCGAGGCGGGCGAGCTCACCAACCGGGCCGAAGCGCTCACGCTCTTCCACCGCCTGCAGGATTATTCCATACGCGTCTCCTGGAAGCGCGAGCTGCGTCCGGGGCTCATGCGCATTTTCGACGGCGACGTCTTCCGCCCCACGCGCGAGCGCATCCTCGAGCTCCACCAGCAGGTCAAACGCGGACGGCTCTTCGTGGCGCTGCACATGCACGCCGGCGACGGCAACGTGCACACCAACATCCCGGTCAATTCCGACGATTATGAAATGCTGCAGACCGCCAACCGTGTGGTCGACCGCATCATGGCGGTGGCGAAGTCGCTCGGCGGGGTCATCTCCGGCGAGCACGGCATCGGCATCACCAAGTTCGACTATCTCGACGAGGAGCAGCTGCGCCCCTTCTGGGATTACAAACGCCGCATCGACCCCAAAGGCGCGTTCAACCGCGGCAAACTCATGCCCGGCGGCAACCTCGCGCGCGCCTACACGCCCTCGTTCAACCTGCTCGGGCACGAATCGCTCATCATGGAGCAGACCGAGATCGGGGCGATCGCCGACGACATCAAGTCCTGCCTGCGCTGCGGCAAATGCAAGCCCGTGTGCTCGACACACGTGCCGCGCGCCAATCTCCTCTACAGCCCGCGCGACAAGATCCTCTCCACTTCGCAGCTGATCGAGGCGCTGCTCTACGAGGAGCAGACGCGCCGCGGCGTGTCGCTGGCCCACTGGGCCGAGTTCGAGGACATCGGCGATCACTGCACCGTCTGCCACAAGTGTGAGAAACCCTGCCCGGTCGACATCGACTTCGGCGACGTCTCCATCAAGATGCGGAACCTCCTGCGCAAGCAGGGGAAAAACTCCTTCAACCCGGGGACGAAAGCGGCGATGCTGCTGCTCACGGTCAAGGATCCGACCACGGTCAAACTGGTGCGCAAGACCATGGTCGAGTGGGGCTACAAGGCACAGCGCCTGGCACACCAGTGGGCCAAGCGCCTCGGGCTCATCCAGGAGCAGACGCGCCGCCCGCCGCTCACGGTGGGCAAGCCGCCGATCCGCGAGCAGGTGATCCACTTCGTGAACAAACCGATGCCGGGCAATCTTCCCAAACGCACGGCGCGGCAACTCCTCGACATCGAGGATCAGACGGTGATCCCCGTGATCCGCAACCCGCAGGTGCCGGCGAGCGACTCGGACGCCGTGTTCTACTTCCCCGGTTGTGGCTCCGAGCGGCTCTTCAGCCAGGTGGGGCTGGCCACCCAAGCCATGCTCTATCACGTCGGCGCCACCACGGTGCTGCCGCCGGGCTACCTCTGCTGCGGATACCCGCAAACGGCCGCCGGCAACGACGACAAGGGGCAGCGCATTACCACCGAGAACCGCGTGCTCTTCCACCGGGTGGCCAACACGCTCAACTACCTCGACATCAAGACGGTGGTCGTCTCCTGCGGCACCTGCATGGACCAGCTGCTCGGCTACCACTTCGAGCAAATCTTCCCCGGCTGCCGGCTGCTCGACATCCACGAATACCTAATGGAGAAAGGCATCCGGCTCGACGGCATTCCCGGCGTGCGCTACATGTACCACGAGCCCTGCCACACGCCGATGAAGCAATACGCGGGCATCGAGGTGACGAAAAAGCTGTTGGGCACGGAGGTCGCACTCAACGACCGTTGCTGCGGCGAATCGGGAACGCTCGCCGTCTCGCGGCCGGACGTGTCGACGCAAGTGCGTTTCCGCAAGCAGGAAGAACTGGAGAAGGACGCCGCGCGGCTTCGCGCCGACGCCGCGCCGGGCACACCGGTGAAGGTACTCACTTCCTGCCCCAGCTGCCTGCAGGGGCTGCACCGCTTCAGCAACGACGCAGGGGGGCTCGATGCCGACTACGTGGTGGTGGAACTCGCCAAGCACCTGCTCGGCCCCGATTGGCTCGAGCGCTACGTGGAGGCCGCCAACCGCGGCGGGATCGAGCGCGTGCTCCTGTGAGCTTCGGCGGCCCGTCCCACGGACGGGCCGCGCCGGGATCATCGTCCCTGCTGTCCCTGCTGCTGTGCGCGTAAGGCTTCTTCGAGCTCGCGGCGCTCGGCGGCGAGGCGCTCCGCCGCCGCGCGCCGCTCGTCCAAGAGGCGCTGCAGGGTGGGTGCGAGCGCGTCCGGATCCGCCCCTTCGGCGAGCAGGGCACGTATCTGGGCGATCTGCCGATCGTAGTCGGCCAGCTGCGCGTCGCGCCAGGCATCGAACGCCTGCAGCGTCGGGAAAGCCTGCAGCAAACGCTCCTGCTTGCGACGCACGCTCTGTTCCTGCGGCGAGAGCCCTCCGGCTTCGTTTGCCCCCTGACGCTGCGCCCGCTCGGCCGCCGGATCGATCACCTTGCGGATCATGCCGCTGTCGTCGACCAGCCAGTATTTGCGCCCATAGCATTCGGCGGGCAGAGGGTTGCCGCACACACGTCGGCCGTTGGCATCATCGCAGCATGCCACCCCCGTCTGACCGCCCGCCGTGGCCGCTGTCATGACCGCCGCCAGCGCCCCCATCAAGACTCCACACCAGATCCGCCGCCCCATCGCCTCCGGCCCTCACGGCTCGACCTGCATATGATATGCGATAAGGCCGATCGACGCTACGCCCACCTTGACATGGGCGTGCCGAAAGAGCTTTCTCATGCGCGGCGCGCCGCCTCGCCCTGCACGCCGTAGCGCTCACGATACGCCCGCACCGCCCGCAAGTGCTCGCGCAACCGCGGATCGTCGGCGAGCAGCGCGAGCAGATCTTCGAGCGTGGCCACGGCGATCACGGGGATGCCGAAGCGCCGGCTCACTTCCTGGGCTGCCGACTCGTCGCCCTCGCCGCGCTCCATGCGGTCGAGCGCGATCACGACGCCCGCCGGCTCCGCGCCGTGGGCCCGAATGAGCTCGATCGAGGCGCGCACCGAGGTCCCCGCCGAGATCACGTCATCGATGATGAGGATACGGCCGCGCAGCGGCGCACCGATGAGCCGCCCCCCTTCGCCGTGGTCCTTGGCTTCCTTGCGGTCGAAGGAGAAAGGCTTGTCGAGCCCCCGCTCGGCGAGCCGGATCGCCACCCCCGTCACCAAGGGGATACCCTTGTAAGCCGGCCCGAAGAGGCCGTCGAAGGCGATGCCGTGCGCGAGGATCGCTTCGACGTAGAAGCCGCACAGTGCGCGAAACGAGGCGCCGTCATCGAAGAGCCCCGAATTGAAGAAGTAGGGCGAATGGCGCCCTGCCTTGGTGACGAACTCGCCGAAGCGCAGCACCCCCTTCTCGCAGGCCAGGCGCAGGAATTCCCGGCTAAAATCCACGAAGATTCCCCTTTTCCCTAGATGTGACGGGCGGCAATGGTACGCGCCCACCCGCCACACCGCAAGCCATCCCGGAGACGTCATGACGCTGCGCATCCTCACGCTGAACCTCAACGGCATCCGTTCCGCCGCCGACAAAGGTTTCTTCCGCTGGCTACCGACGCAAGACGCCGACATCGTCGCCATACAGGAGCTCAAGGCGCAGGAACAAGACCTCAGCGAAGAGATGCGCGCTCCCGACGGCTACACCGGACACTTTCATTTCGCCGAGAAGAAGGGCTACGCCGGCGTCGGCCTCTACCTGCGCCAGCCCCCGCTCGAACTCGTCGCCGGCATCGGCGAGCCGGAGTTCGACGCCGAAGGGCGCTATCTCGAAGCCATCTATCCCGGCCTCTCGGTGGTCTCGCTCTATCTGCCCTCCGGCTCGGCCGGCCCGGAACGGCAGGCGTCCAAGTTCCGTTTCATGGACGCCTTCTTTCCCAAGTTGCGCGAACTGCGCCACTGCGGCCGCGAAGTCGTGATCTGCGGCGACTGGAACATCGCCCACACCGAGAAGGACCTCAAGAACTGGCGCAGCAACCAGAAACACTCCGGGTTTCTCCCCGAAGAGCGGGCCTGGCTCACGCGCGTGTTCGACGAACTGGGCTGGGTCGACGTCTATCGCCGCCTCTACCCCGAGGCCACCGAAGAAGGCTACACCTGGTGGTCCAACCGCGGTCGCGCGTGGGAAAAGAACGTCGGCTGGCGCATCGATTACCAGATCGCCACCCCCGGCATCGCCGCCGCTGCCCGCACCGCCCGGGTCTACAAAGACGAGCGATTCTCCGATCATGCCCCGCTCATCGTCGACTACGACTTCGCACTGGCGCAAAATCCGCGATAATTCTCCTTTTTTCTCACGGGACCCTCGATGAACCCCAACGTCGAAGCCATGCGCCGCGTGCTCGCCGAGGCCGAGTGCATCGCCGATTCCAGCCAAGTGCAGCGCGCCATCGATCGCGTCGCCGCCGAGATCACGGAAGTGCTCGCCGAACGCGACCCGCTCGTCTACGTGGTCATGAAAGGCGCCGTCGTCTTCGCTGGCCAGATCCTGCCGCGGCTGCGCTTTCCGCTGGAAGTCGCCTATCTGCACGCCACGCGCTACCACGACACCACTGCCGGCAGCCGGCTGGAGTGGCGGGTGGAACCCACCGCCCCCATCGAGGGACGCCCCGTGCTCGTGCTCGACGACATCCTCGACGAAGGCTATACGCTCGCCGCGGTGATGCAGCGGCTGCGCGACGAAGGCGCTGAGGACGTCTATCTCGCGGTGCTCTGCCACAAACTGCACGAACGCAAAGCCTATCCCGGCATGCGGGCCCACTTCACCGGCCTGGAAATCCCCGATCGTTACGTCTTCGGCTACGGCATGGACTATAAAGGGTACTGGCGCAACGCCGACGGCATCTACGCCGTGCGGGACTCGTAAGGAGGATTCATCATGCTCGTCACCTTCAAATCCGACGCCGACGCCGACATCGTCATGTACCGCAAGCACGCCGAACCCATCCTGCAGATGCTCGGCAAGGACGTCGAACGCGGCATCCTCACGCCCGAAGAGTTGCCGCAGGCCATCGCCAAGCTCGAAGCCGCGATCGAGGCCGACCGCCAGGCGCACCCGGGCCTGGACGAGACCGAGGAAGAAAAGGCCAAGGAAGAAGGCAAGGAGCCGCCGGTGGAATTCCATCGCCGCGCTTGGCCGCTGCTGCAGATGATGAAGCGCGCGCTCGCCGAGAAGAAACCGGTGGTCTGGGGCGTCTGAACCGCCCTGCACCGCCGGCCTCGCCGCCCAACCGGCGAAGGGGAGCGGCTACGTCAGCCGCTGCACCACCCCTTCGCGGCCTACGAGCACCGGTTCCACCTCCAGCCGCACGCCGAAGCGCTCGGCCACCGTCTCGCGCACGCGCCGCGCGAGCGCGAGGAAATCCGCCCCTGTCGCCCCGCCCGCGTTGCACAGTACCAGCGCCTGGCGCTCATGCACCATCGCCCCGCCTTCGCGTACCCCCTTGAGGCCGCAGCGCTCGATCATCCAGCCCGCGGCGAGCTTCACGCGCCCATCCGGCTGGGGATGGCGCGGCAGATCGGGATGGATCGCCGCCAGGCGTTCGGCCACTTCGGGCGAGACCAGCGGGTTTTTGAAGAAGCTGCCGACGTTACCCTGCACGCGGGGATCGGGGAGCTTGCGCGCCCGGATCTCGCGCACCGCCGCATATACATCGGCTGGTGAGACGCGCTGCGCTCGCCCGCCGAACCACCGCTGCAGATCGGGATACTCGAGCCGCGGCGGCTCGTCCCCCGCTAGGCGGAAAACCACGGCCGTGATCACCCGCGAGGATGCCTCCGCCGCCTTGAAGCGGCTCGTTCGGTAGCCGAATCCGCACTCGTTGCCAGAGAACCGCCACGTTTGCCCCGTGTCGCGATCCATCCCTTCGACCCAGGCAATGCGCTCGCTCACCTCCAGCCCATAGGCACCGACGTTTTGCACCGGCACGGCCCCCACGCTGCCGGGAATGGCCGCGAGGTTCTCCAAACCGCCCCAGCCTTGCGTCACGCACCAGCGTACAAACCCGTCCCACGGCTCTCCGGCGGCAGCGCGCACGAACCGTGCTCCGCCCTCCTCGCCCAGCAATTCACGTCCGCGGATGGCCAAGCGCACCACCCGGCCAGCGAAATCTTCGAGGAAGACGACGTTGCTGCCCCCGCCGAGCACGAGCTCCGGCATCGGCGCGGATTCGCGCCGTTCGAACCAGCGGGCGAGATCGGTTTCGTCTTCCAGCACGAGCAGTTCCTTCGCCCTGGCAGGCACCCCGAGGGTGGTCCAAGCCGAAAGGTCGGCCTCTACGAAGCACTGCATCACTGCTCCCCGGTCGGCCCGATGGGGAAGAGCCGGTCGTAACACCAGTTGAAGACGTAGGCATAGACGGTGTAGGCGAGCGCCAAGCCCAGGTCGGCGACGAGCGCCTCGAGCCACCCCATACCGGTCCAAGCGACGATCACCGGCAAGGTAAGGAACAAAAGTCCGCCCTCGAATCCGAGCGCATGGGCGACGCGCCACAGCGGCGGGCGCAGATCGGCACGGCGGTGCAGAAAACGCGCTTCCAGACGGTCGAACACGGTATTGTAGAGAGCATTCCACAGCGCGGCGATGAGCGCAAGGAGCGCCAGCAAACCCAGGGAATCGAGTACCGGTGCACCGCTCGCCCAGGAAAAAGGCGGCGTGATGAGCACCAACCCCCCCGCTTCGAACGCCAGCACCTGGCGCACCCGATCGCGCCAGGTGCGCAGGGCCACGCCGTCCTGCTTTGATTCAACTGCTTGGTTCCGTTCTTCCATCGGCGGCAATTGTACCGCTCCCCCCAGGTAAACCCTAGTTTGCAGGGGGAAGTTTTTCCGCTATCCTGCCCCGCCAAGATCGAGAAATCCTGGGAGAGGAAAGGGTGGCGATGCTCGAATTGGAAGGCATCGTGATGGCCTTCGGTGGCTTTCATGCCGTCGATGGCGTCACGCTCAGCGTCGAGAAAGGGCAAGTCCTCGGGCTCATCGGTCCCAATGGTGCCGGCAAGACGACGCTCTTCAACGTGATCGCCGGAGCCTATACGCCCACGGCCGGCACCATCCGCTTCCTGGGAGAAGACATCACCCGGCTGCGCACCGACGAGCGCTTCCACAAGGGGCTGGTGCGCACGTTCCAGATCCCACACGAATTCCATCGCTTGAGCGTGCTGGAAAATCTCATGGTGGTGCCGCCGCGCCAGCCGGGCGAGAACCTCTTCGCCAACTGGTTCGAATGGGGCAAGGTGCGCCGCGTCGAAGAGGAGGTGCGGCAAAAAGCGATCGAGGTTCTCGCCTTCCTCGAACTCACCCACGTGGCCAACGAGCGTGCCGGCCATCTCTCCGGAGGACAAAAGAAACTGCTGGAACTCGGGCGCACCATGATGACCGACGCCAAGCTGGTGCTGCTCGACGAACCGGCCGCGGGGGTGAATCGTACGCTGCTGCGCAAGCTCGAAGAAAAGATCCAGATCCTCAACCGGGAATGGGGTTACACCTTCATCCTCATCGAGCACGACATGGAGATGATCGCCAAACTCTGCCACCCCGTCGTCTGCATGGCCGAGGGCAAGGTGCTCACCCAAGGGGAGTTCCTCGACGTGCGCAACGACCCCCGCGTGCTCGAAGCCTATCTCGGTGAAACCGTGACGGAGGAACGCGCATGAACGCGACCGCGGCCCGGGATCGGCCCCAGCCCATCCTCATCATGCACCAAGTGCGCGGCGGCTATGGCGACGCCGACATCCTGCAGGGCGTTTCGCTCACGGTGATGCCGCAAGAGATCGTCGTCATCGTCGGCCCCAACGGAGCAGGCAAATCGACGGCGATGAAAGCGGTGTTCGGGCTGGTGCGCATCCGCAGCGGCGCCATCGTCTTCGAGGGTGAAGACATCACCGGCTGGAGCCCGGATCGCATCGTGCGCCGCGGCATCTCCTACGTGCCCCAGGTCGATAACGTCTTTCGCGAGATGACGGTACATGAGAACCTCGAAATGGGGGCCTTCCTCTCCAAGGGAGATCTGAGTGCCGCCTTCGATCGCATCTATGCCCTCTTCCCCGATCTGAAGGCCAAACGCCACGCGCTCGCCGGCGACCTCTCCGGCGGGCAGCGCCAGATGGTGGCCATGGGCCGCGCGCTCATGCTCGACCCCAAGCTCCTGCTGCTCGACGAACCCACTGCCGGACTCTCGCCCAAATACATGCAGCAGATCTTTCAAATCTGCCGCGACGTGCGCGACTTGGGTGTATCGATCCTGCTCGTGGAACAGCACGCCAAGCAGGCACTCGCTTTCTGTGATCGCGGCTACGTGCTCGCCACGGGGGCCAACCGTCATGAAGGCAGCGGCCGCGAACTCCTCGACGATCCCGAAATCGCCCAGATGTTCCTGGGCGGATGAAGAGCCGACCATGATCGAATTTTTCAATTTCTACGTCGTACCCGGCATCGTGACCGGCTCGGTCTATGCGCTCGGGGCGATCGGCATCACGCTCATCTTCGGCATTCTGCGCTTCGGTCACTTCGCCCACGGCGACCTCGCCACCACCGGCGCCTACCTCGCGCTGGGCGCGACGGCGCTGCTGGGGCTCACGCCCTGGGTGGCGCTGCCGGTGGCGATGATCCTCACGGCACTGCTCGCCTACGGCATCCACCGCCTCTTCTATCGCCATCTCGAATCCCGGCCCAAGATCCTGACCGTCATGGCCTCGCTCGGCATCGGCATGATGCTGCGCTCGATCGTGCAGGTGGTCTGGGGCGTGGATCCGCTCGCCTACGGCAGCGGTATCGCCCGGGCCCAATCCTTCGGGGGTCTGATGCTGCGGCCGCGCGAGATCGCCACGCTCGCCCTCACGCTCGCGCTGGTGGCGGCGCTCCTCGCTTTCCTGCGCTACAGCAAATGGGGCAAAGCGATGCGGGCCATGTCGGACAACCCCGACCTCGCGCGCCTGTGCGGTGTCAACAACGACCAGGTCACGCGGCTCACCTGGTTCATCGTCGGCACGCTCGCGGCCGCTTCCGGTTTCTGCCTGGGCATCAACACCGAACTCACGACCATGATGGGCTGGTCGGCGATGCTGTCGATGTTCGCCGCGGCGGTGCTCGGCGGCGTGGGGCGCGTCGAAGGCGCGGTGGTGGGCGGCCTGGTCATCGGCCTTGCCGAAGAGCTCTCGGTGCTCCTCGTGCCCAGCCCTTACAAATCGGCCACCGCCTTCGTCATCCTGCTCGCCATCCTCCTGCTACGGCCGCAGGGCATCTTCAAAGGCAAAGTGCTGTAAGGAGCGACACCATGGCCTCGATCGGTCTCATCAACTACGCCACCTTCATGGGCACCATGATCGGTATTTACGGCATCCTTGCCTTGGGTCTGAACGTGCAATGGGGCGTCACGGGGCTCTTCAACGCCGGCATCGCCGGATTTTTCGCCGTGGGCGCCTACCTCTCGGCGCTGCTCACCGCCCCCCCCTCGCCCGAGCGCATCATGGGCTGGGAACTGCCGGTGGCCTTCGGCTGGCTCGGCGCCATGGCCGGTGCCGCGCTCATCGCCTGGCCCATCGGGCGCATCTGCCTGCGTTTCCGTTCCGATTACCTGGCGATCGCCACCATCGGCGTGGCCGAGGTGATCCGCCTGGTACTGCGCACCGAGGAATCGCTCTCCGGCGGCGCCCGCGGCATCACCGGCGTTCCTCGTCCCTTCGGCGGATTCGAATACTCGCTGTCGCAGTTTGCCTACTTCGCCCTCGTAATCGCCGTGCTGCTTCTCGTTTATTGGGCGCTGGAGCGTCAGCTCGCCGCCCCCTGGGGACGGATGATGAAGGCGATTCGCGACAACGAGCAGGCCGCCGCCGCCATGGGCAAGGACATCGCCAAACGTCGGCTGGAAGCCTTCGTGCTCGGCGCAGCGGTCATGGGGCTCGCCGGCGCGCTCTACGTACATTTCATGCGCGCGATCACGCCGGAAGCCATCGACCCCATGATCTCCACCTTTCTCGTATGGATCATGCTGATCCTGGGCGGATCGGGCAACAACCGCGGGGCCATTCTCGGAGCCGTGATCGTCTGGCTCATCTGGTCGATGTCGGAATTCGTCACCGACCAGCTCCCCGCCGACGTCGCTACCCAAGCCAAGTACATCCGCGTCTTCCTCATCGGTCTCATGCTGCAGCTCATTCTGCGCTTTCGCCCCGAAGGGCTGCTGCCGGAGGAAAGCGGACAGCGTACCTCGTACCGCTCGCCGCCATCATCGCGTTAAACTACACTGCCTCACTACCCCTTCCCACCCAAGGAGACACACCATGAAGAAAAAAATCCTCGCCTCACTTGCCGCCCTCACCTTGGGCGGGATGCTCACGAACGTGCCCGTCATGGCGCAGAACGCCAAAGTCGCTTATCTCGTCGGCATCACCGGGCCAATCGCCGGTCTGGCACCCACCATGGTGCAATCGATGAAGTTCGCCGCCGAACAGGTCAATACCCAAGGCGGCATCGGCAAGGGGGGCAAAATCGACTATTCCGTCTATGACTCCGGCTGCAACCCACAACTCGCCACCGACGCAGCCACCAAGGCGGTCAATATCAACGGTGCGATCGGCATGGTGGGTCCCTCCTGCTCGGGCGAGGTGATCGCCGTGGCCAACTCCGTCACGGTGCCCGCCGGCGTGCTCCTCATCACCTCGTCGGGCACCTCGCCCAAGATCAGCACGCTGGACGACAAGGATCTCGTCTTCCGCACCGTTCCCTCTGACGATTACCAGGGCCGGGCGCTGGCGCGCACCCTCAAGGCGCACGGCACCGACAAGGTGGCTATGACTTACCTCAACAACGACTACGGCCTGGGACTCGCGGAAGCCTTCAGCGACGAGTTCAAGAAACTCGGCGGCACCATCACCGCCAGCCGCGCACACGAGGACAAGAAACCCTCCTATCGCTCGGATCTGGCCGAACTCGCCAAGGGCGGCGCCGATACCCTCGTCATTTTCGCCTACGGCAATTCCTCGGGGCTCACCATCGTTCGCCAGGCGATGGAAAATGGATTCTTCAAGAATTTCATCGGCGCCGACGGCATGCGTGACGAAAGCGTGATCAAGGCTCTGGGTGACGAGAATCTCAAAAACTATCTCGTCTCGGCCCCCGTCGGGGCGACCGGCGCCGGTTTCGAGAAGTTCAGCAAAGAATTCAAAGCTGCCGGCGGCGACCCAAACGGCACCTTTGCCGCCACGAGCTACGACGCTTCTTTCCTGATGGCGCTGGCGATCGAGAAAGCCGGCGGGGACAAGGCAAAGCTCTCCAAGGCACTGCGTGAAGTCGGCAGCGGCCAAGGCGAAGCCATCCTGCCCGGCGAATGGGCCAAGGCGAAACAGCTCATCGCCGAGGGCAAGCCGCTGCACTACCTCGGCGCCTCGGGCGACCTGCACTTCGACGAGCACGGCGACGTGGCGGGGAACTACGCGCTCTACAAGGTCAGCGGCAACGCCTTCGTCGAAGTCGAAAAAATCAAGTAATCAGGCGAATACCTGACGGTGCTCGCGCGTGGCGCGGAACTGCACCGTCGGGTACTTCTCCATCGTCACCTCGAGGTTGTAGCGCGACGAGGCGAGATACACCGGGTTGCCGTCGATGTCGCGCGCAAGGCGCATGGCTTGTTCCCGCTCGAAACGCGCGCGCGTGGCCTCGTCCGGATAGACCAGCCAGCGGGCGGTGTAGATCTCCGCCGGCTCGAAGATCGCCTCCACGCCGTATTCGCTGCGCAGCCGCTCGGCCACGATCTCGAACTGCAGCACCCCAACCGCCCCGAGCAGGAGCTGACCGCCCTCGAGCTCGAACACCTGGATCGCCCCTTCCTCGCCCAGTTCCTTCAAGCCCTTGTGCAGCTGCTTGGCCTTGAGCGGATCGCGCAGCCGCGCCATGCGGAAGAGCTCCGGCGCGAAGTAGGGAATGCCGGTGAAGCCGAGCTTCTCGCCCTCGGTGAGGGTGTCGCCGATCTGCAGCTGACCGTGGTTGTGGATGCCGATGATGTCTCCGGCGAACGCCTCTTCCTGGATCGCGCGCTCGTTGGCCATGAAGGTGATGGCGTTGGCAAGGCGCATCTCGCGCCCGGCGCGCACGTGCCAGGCTTTCATCCCGTTGCTGTAGCGACCGGAGCAGACGCGGAAGAAGGCGATGCGGTCGCGGTGCTTCGGATCCATGTTCGCCTGGATCTTGAACACGAAGCCGGAGAATTTCTCCTCATTGGGCAGGACCAGACGCACGCCGGCGTCGCGCGGCTGCGGCGGCGGCGCCCAGTCGATGAGCGCCTGCAGCACTTCCTGCACCCCGAAATTGTTGATCGCCGAGCCGAAGAAAACCGGCGTCTGTCGCCCGGCAAGGAATTCGCCCAGGGCGAAGGGTGAGAGCGCCTCGCGCGCGAGCGCCACCGCCTCGCGCATCGCCCCCACTTCGGCGGGAAAGCGCGCATCGAGCTCGGGATTGGCAAGCCCTGTGATCACCTCGGCCTCGACGCGCTTCTCCTCGCCTGGGCGAAACACGAGCGTACGGTCGTGCAGCAGGTGATACACCCCGCGAAAAGCCTTGCCGCTGCCGATGGGCCAGGTGATGGGGGCGCAGTCGATTTTGAGCACCGACTCGATCTCGTCGAGCAGCTCGAAGGGCTCGCGCACCTCGCGGTCCATCTTGTTGATGAAGGTGATGATGGGCGTGTCGCGCAGGCGGCACACTTCCAGCAGCTTGATCGTCTGCGCCTCCACCCCCTTGGCCGCGTCGATCACCATCACGGCGCAGTCGACCGCGGTGAGCACGCGGTAGGTATCCTCGGAGAAATCCTGGTGACCGGGGGTGTCGAGCAGGTTGATCACATGCCCGTCGTACTCGAACTGCATCACGGAGGAAGTCACCGAGATGCCGCGCTGTTTCTCCACCTCCATCCAGTCGGAGGTGGCGTGCCGCGCCGACTTGCGCGCCTTCACGGTACCGGCCAGTTGGATCGCCCCGCCAAAGAGGAGCAGCTTCTCGGTGAGGGTGGTCTTGCCCGCGTCCGGGTGCGCGATGATGCCGAAGGTACGCCGCCGTGCCACCTCCTGCGCCAGCCGTTCTGCCAATGCGTCGCCCATGTCCGTCTTTTCTGGGAAAATCGCTCATTTTAGCAGCAGGAACGTCCACCATGATCCGCTTCGGCCTCGACCGCCTCCTCGCAGAACCCGAACTGCGCCGCCCGCTCGCTGGTCGGCGGCTTGCGCTCCTGGCGCACCCGGCCTCCGTCACGCGCGAGCTGGTGCACGCCGCCGACGCCCTCGCGGCCCTGCCGGAGGTGCGGCTCACCGCGCTGTTTGGCCCGCAGCATGGCGCGCGCGGCGACAAGCAGGACAACATGGTCGAGTCGCCCGACGAGTTCGACGCACGCCTAGGCATCCCTGTCTTCAGCCTCTACGGTGCGGTGCGCCGCCCCACCCCGGCGATGATGGACACCTTCGACGTGCTGCTCGTCGACCTGCAGGACCTCGGCTGCCGCGTCTACACCTACCTCACCACGCTGCGCTACGTGCTGGAAGCGGCTGCGGCCCACGGCAAGAGCGTGTGGGTGCTCGACCGGCCCAATCCGCTCGGGCGCGGCATCGAAGGAGGGCTGCTGCAGCCAGGCTGGGAAAGTTTCGTCGGCGCCGGTAGCCTCCCCATGCGTCACGGTCTGACGCTGGGCGAGGCCGGCCGTTGGTTCATCACCACCTTGGGGCTCGACATGGATTACCATGTGGTGTCGCTCACCGGATGGGAACCGGACGCCGCCCCCGGCTACGGCTGGCCGCTGGGGCAGCGCACCTGGATCAACCCCAGTCCCAACGCCCCCACCCCCTGGATGGCGCGCTGCTATCCCGGCACCGTGCTCATCGAGGGCACGACACTCTCCGAAGGGCGCGGCACCACTCGTCCCCTGGAAGGATTTGGCGCCCCTTGGATCGACCCCTGGCGCTTGCTCGCAGAAATGGAATCGCTCGCCCCGCAGTGGCTGACAGGCTGCCGCCTGCGCCCCTTTTTCTTCGAACCGACTTTCCACAAGCACGCGGGCGAGCGCTGCGGCGGAATCATGATCCATGTCGAGGATCCGGCGCACTACGATCCCCGGCGTTTTCGCCCTTGGCGGCTGGTGGCGCTCGCGCTCAAGGCCCTGCGCCGGCTCCATCCGGATCGGCCCCTATGGCATGCCAACCCCTACGAGTATGAATACGAGCGCCTGGCGATCGATCTCATCGACGGCGGGCCGTTCCTGCGACAATGGGTCGAGGACGAAGCAGCCGCGCCAGCCGATCTCGACGCGATGATCGAGCCGGAAGAGCGCGCCTGGGCCGAGATTCGTGCCCCTTTCCTGCTCTGACGCCATCCGCCCTATGCTTCCCCTATAATGAGGGTAACGGTGCATCCCGCGCCCTGGCGAGCGGCCCATTCGTATGTGCGTTCTTTCTCTGATTCTTCGTCGTGCTGCCCCCGCCTGGCCGCGGTACGGCCGGCCCCCAGGCAGCACCAACGAGCTCACGCGGCTGGCGCGGTGCATGTACGTTTTTCTTCTTTTGCTCGCCCTCGTCGCTTCGGCACGTGCCGAGTATCACTTGGGGGTCTTCGGTCATCGTCCCGGCGAAATGCTGCAGCATCAATGGCAGCCGCTGGCCGACGAACTGTCGCAGGCGCTCGGCGAACCCGTCATTCTCGAGGTCCTCACGCCCGAGTCGCTCGATCGCGAAATTGCTGCCCGTCGTATCGATTTTCTCTTCACCAACCCATTGCATTATCTTCAGGAAAAACACCGGCACGCCTTTTCCGGCCCCATCGCCACCCTCATCACGGTCGAGCACGGCATCAAGACCTCGGCCATGGGCGGGGTCATCCTGGTACGCCGAGACGGTCCCATTCGCCGGCCCGAAGATCTCAAGGGTAAACGCATCCTCATTCTTGGGCGCAGCAGCCTTGGTGGCTACCTCGCCCAGGCAGGCTGGCTGCTCGAGCATGGCGTGCGCGTGCCCGACGACGTCACGCTCGTCCCCATGGGCAATCACGACACGGTCGTCCAAGCCCTGCTCGAAGGAAAAGGGGAGGCAGGATTCGTCCGCTCGGGACTCCTCGAGGCGCTCGTCCGCGAGGGACGGCTCTCCGCAGAAGACCAGGATCACCTCATGGTACTGGGCGAGTGGCACCCTGCCGGTTTCCCGTACAAGGTCACGACGTCCCTCTACCCCGAATGGGCGTTTGTCGTCCTCCCCCACGTTTCGCCCGAAATCGCCCGCAAAGTCGCGCTCGCCCTCTACCACCTCACCGACCGGCTCGAAGCAACACCCGATCCGCGTTTCGCAGCCGTGGGCATCGGCGGATTCACCGTCCCCGCCGACTATTCCGGAGTCGAGCGCCTCGCCCAACGGCTGCGCGTGCCGCCATTCGAACACGTGGAAGTGGAATTGCGCGACGTTCTACATCAGTATGCGCTGCCGCTGGTACTGCTCGCCCTCTCGGCCGTTCTGCTCGCCTTGCTCACGCTGCGCCTGTGGCATACGCGGCGCCAGCTCGAGCATCAACGTACCCGCCTCGCCTCGGCGCTCGCTGAGACCCAAACCATCCTCGAGACCGTGGATGAAGCCATCTACGGCACCGACGAACAGGGTCGTTGTATCTTCTTCAATCGCGCCGCCGCCGAACTGCTTGGCTTTGCGCCAGAAGAGGTGGTGGGTAAAGATCCGCACGAGCTCTTCCACGCCCGCCGCCCCGACGGTCAGCCCTATCCCGCCGAGCATTGTCCCCTGCACCGTGCCTTGGCGGCCGCGCAGAAAGTACGCCAGGACGATGTTTTCTGGCGACGCGATGGCCTGCCGGTGCCGGTGCACGTCTCGGCCTGTCCCCGGCTCGAGGATGGCCGGGTGGTAGGCGCCGTCGTTGCCTTCCATGACATCACCGATTCGGTGCGTCTCGTCGAGGAGCTGCGACGGCTCGCGGCCTACGACCCGCTCACGGGCCTGGCCAATCGCGGTCACTTGGAGCAACGTCTGCAAGAGGCCCAATCGGCGGTGCAGCGCAACAAACGCCCGGCGGCGCTCCTCATGTTCGATCTGGACCACTTCAAGAAGGTCAACGATACCTACGGGCATGCCGTGGGCGATCGCATGCTGCAAGCCTTCGCCCGCGTACTGCGCCACAACCTGCGCCCCACCGACTTCATCGCCCGCTATGGTGGCGAGGAGTTCATCGCCATCCTGCCGGATACCTCCCTCGATACCGCCGTCAAGGTAGCCGAGCGCGTACGGCAGGCCTGGGCCCACACCCAGCTGCCCATCGACGATCAAGGCAAAGTCGTCAGCGGTACGGTCTCAGTCGGCGTCGCGCCGCTCGACCCCGATGCCCCTCTCGACGAGAGCCTCGCACGGGTCGATGAGGCCATGTACCGTGCCAAGCGCGAAGGCAGAAACCAAGTCGCCCTGCCCCCGACGGGAAACAAACGACTCGAAGCGGGAGTCTGCTCGTGAGCTCGGCCTGCGACCACGCCCGACGCCGCTGGCTCGCCACCCTCGGCCTCGGCGTGCTCGCGGTCAATGGATTGAGTAGCTGCACGCCCGAGCCCCCCTTGCGTGTTTCCTACCATCTCTGGTCGGGCTATGAACCGCTGCGTCTCTATGTCGATGTCGCTCCCCGGGAAACGGCCGGCTTGCAGCTCATCGAAGTCCCCGATACCGAGGCGCAGCTACAGCTGCTGCGCCTGGGGCGAGTAGAGGCGGCCATGCTCACGCTCGATGAAGTTCTCCTCACCCGGGCACAGGGTATGGATCTGACGGTGATATGTATCCTCGACGTTTCGGCCGGTGCCGACCACATCATGGCACGAGGACCCTGCCGTGACGCCGCTGGATGGCGCGGCGCGCGAGTTGCGGTCGAACGCCTCGGTCCAGGCCGGGTTCTCCTGCAAGCCTGGTGCGAACATCTGGGGCTCGATCCCCAGGAGCTGCAGTCGATCCCCTACTCGCCACCGCATCAACTCGACCCCTGGATGCGGCACGAATTCGATCTGGCCGTGACCTACCAACCCTATGCCGAACGCCTGCGCCGTCTGGGAGCACTATCTTGTTTCGATTCTTCGGCATTACCGCCGATTCTGCTCGACGTCCTGGTGGTGCGCAGCGCCGTCCTCGACAGCCATGAAAAAGCCATCGAACGGCTCGTACGTGCCCACTTCCTCGGTCTCGAGTGGCTGCACGACAATGCGATCGACGCGCGGCATCGCATCGCCCGGCGTTTCGGCCTGACCCCCGAAGACGCGTTCACCCCCTTCGTCGGGCTCGTCTTTCCACCGCTTGCCGAGCAAAAAGATTGGCTCGAGCGCAGACTTTCCGCCTCTCTCACCACTCTCTCCGGCCTGCTGCAGCGCGCCGGTTTGCTCCTTGCCCCGGCCCCTGCGGTTCCGGCCTCGGGCCGATTCCTTCCCCGCGTACCGTAATCAGGACTCCAGCGATGCGCCGCCCGTTTCGCCTCTCTCTCGCCCTGCGCCTCGCTTCGCTCTTCTTGGCTTTGATCCTCGCCTTGCTGGGCGCCGAAGGTTGGCTCGGCTGGCGCAACGCGCGTGAACGGACGCTGGCCGACGCACAAGAACATTTACTGGGGAAGGCTGCCGCCCTCGTGCGCGCTGCCGAACACCATTGGGTCGAACAGCCCGATGAGGTGCGCGCCGACATCGAATTCCAGGCCGCTTCGCCCGGTCATCGCGCCACCCTGCTCACGGATGGACAAGGCCGTATCCTCGCCGCCCACCGGCAAGATTGGGAAGGGCTGACCTTGGCAGACGTTCTACCGGGACTTTCCTTGCCCCTTCCGCCCCCCACACTGGATGCCCTGCGCTGGTACACCCAGGGGGACGCCATGCTCCTGGCGATTCCGTGGATTTTCCCCGAAAAAGGAACCACGGCGACGGGGACGAGGCTTGGTTGGCTGATCCTATCCTACGATTTCCACACGCTCCTTGCCCAGCGCCTGACTGAGCACCGCCGTGCCCTCGCCTGGCACGCCGCCTTGCCGGTGGGCGTGATGCTCCTTCTTGGACTCTACATTCACTATCGCGGTGTCCGTCCGCTCGAAACCCTCACCCGAGCTCTGCGAGCGGCCTCCACCCCGAAGGGCTACCGCCCCCCCGAGCTGGGCAACGCCATCGCCGAAGTGCGCGCCCTGGGGGAAGCGATCGCCCAGGCCATGGCCTCGCTCGCCCGGCAGCAGGAGCGTTTGCGTCAGCTCGACGTCGCCATCGACGCCAGTCCCGCCCAGCTCGTCATCACCGATACCCAGCCCGCCATTGTCTACGTCAATCGCGCCTTCACCGAAGTCACCGGCTACCGCCCTGACGAAGTATTGGGCAAGAATCCGCGCATTCTCCAATCCGGCAAGACGCCGCGCGAAACCTACCTCGACCTGTGGACCCACCTCACGGCGGGCCGCCGCTGGAGCGGTGAGTTCATCAACCGGCGCAAGGATGGCAGCGAATACGTCGAATTTGCCACCATCGCTCCGGTGTTCGACGAAGAGGGGCACACCACGCACTACATCGCGGTCAAGCTCGACATCACCGAACAGCGTCGCATCACCGAACGCCTGTCGCACCTGCTCACCCATGACCCCCTTACGGGCCTGGCCAACCGCTCCCTGCTGCTCGAACGGATCGCGCTGCGGCTCGCCCAAGGGAAGAACGCGGGGCAAAATTTCGCCCTCATTCTCTTCGACATCGATGGTTTCCGTGAGATCAACGAACGCTGTGGCACCCGTGCCGGCGACGAGCTCCTCAAAGAGATTGGCTGCACGCTGGAGCGGACCCTTACGGCCAGCGACACGCTTGCCCGGCTCGAAGCCGACGAATTCGCCGTACTCACCGATGCCCAACCCAACGCTGCCGAAGCCGGAAACTTCGGCTGGCAGCTCGCCCGCACCATCGCCCATCTCCTGGAGAACGAAGTCCGGGCACGCCTCGCCGAGCGTCACCCCATCGAACGGCTGACCGCGGCCGCCGGTATCGCCGTGTTTCCGGACGAATTCGAGGAGGCCGAAGAAATCCTCGCGGCGGCAGCCTTGGCACTCCAGCAAGCCCGCATCGGCCGTCAGCCCGCAGCGGTGCGCGTCTATGAAAGCCTCAGTGCCGATCTGCTCGAGCGACGCTGCGCCATCGAACGAGGATTGCGCGAAGCGCTCGCGGGCCAAGGGTCGCATGTCCTCGAGCTCCACTATCAAGGGCAATTCGACTTCCGGCATCGTCCGCACGGAGCCGAAGCCTTGCTGCGTTTCACGCACGCCACCCTGGGGCGCATCTCTCCTCCGGAATGCATCGCCGTGGCCGAGCGCAGCGAACTCGTCTTCCTTCTGGGCTCGTGGATTCTGGGCACGGCGCTCACCGACGCCATAAATTGGCGGCGCAGCACGGGCTGGGACGGGACGCTCTCGGTGAACATTTCCCCTTTCGGCCTGCGCGATCCCCATTTCACGGAGCGCGTGCTCGAGCTCCTCCGGGCAAGTGGCCACCCGGGCGAGCGGCTCTTGCTCGAGATCACGGAAAGCACCGCCCTCGAGCGCCTCGAAGAAGTCGAGCGCATCATGCGCCGTCTGGCTGCTACCGGGATCCGCTGGTCGCTCGACGACTTCGGCACCGGTTTCTGCGGTCTGCACTACCTCGACCGCCTGCCCGTGGCCGAGATCAAGATCGACCCCTCGTTCGTGCAGCGCGCCCCGAGCGACGCCCGCGCGCGCCATCTCATCCACGCCATGGTCGAGGCTGCCACCGCCTTCTCCTGCCGAGTAGTCGCCGAGGGCGTGGAAGACGAGACCCAAGAGCGGGTACTCGCCGCTTGGCCCGATCTCCTGCTGCAGGGCTGGCATCTCGCCCGCCCCGAACCCGCGGAAGAATTCCTCCGCCGGCTCGGCTCATCCTCTCAGGGATAGCGCCGATTGCAGATGTCCACGCAGATGAGATAGACCTGCATGCAATCCACGGTGGTCTCGCCCACCTGCCCCCCTGCGGCCCGGCAATCGACCATCTGGTCGCCGCACACCTCGACGCAGCGGCTCCAATCGCGCTTGCTCCCTTCCGCGCTCTTGGCGAGCGACTCGACGATGCGCCGATAGCAGGCGGCCACCTCCACACGGCGCGGCTCCTCGGCCACGTAGCGCCAATCGCGGCGGCGCAGACCGTTGAGTGCCTTCTCGATGAGACCGATGTCGTCGGCCCGCACCCGGCCGTTGCGCACCAACCACTCCACCGCCTGGCAATCGAGCGAACGATCCTGCGCGACCGTACGGGGCGAGGGGGGCAAATAACCGGCCTGGATGCGAGCGCATTCATGGGCAAAGAGGAAGAGCCGAGCAGTGGGCCACAGATCGGGAAGCAACTGCGGGTTATGCACGATCACCGGCGTTCCATCGACGAGGCGCGTATCGAAGACGAGGCTGGACGTAGGATCCTCCTGAACCGCTACCGGCTGTCCTTTGGCGTCGGTGCAGCTACCGTATTCCTGGGCCGCTGCCCCCTGGCCCATCAGCGCGACCCACAAAAACGCCGCCGCCACCGCCCATCGCCGAATCGATTCCATCGTTTCCTCTCCATCATTTTGTTTCACTATAGCCACGATCGCCTCACCCCGCTTGTTCGCTACGGCGAAACAGATTAGACTAGACGGCCTAGTCTAACTCAAACCGACTTTGTGAGCGACGACACCCGACGAAAAATCCTCGAAGCGGCCAATGCCGTCTTCGCCGAACGTGGCTATCGTGCCTCGCTCGACGAGATTGCACGGCGCGCTGGCGTGGCCAAACAGACCGTATACCATTATTTCCCGAGCAAGGACGAGCTCTTCGCCCGCGCCGTCGAAACGATGGGGGAAGGGATTTTGGTCGCGCTCTACCCGCTCGAGGGCGAGACGCTGGCCGCTACCCTCACCCGCTTCGCCCGCACCTACCGCGAGCGGGTGCTCGCCGAACCCTGCATCGCTCTACACCGCCTGCTCGTGGCCGAAGCCCCGCGTTTTCCCGAGCTCGCCCGCACGGTTTATGAGGCCGGTGTCGGTGAAACCGTGCGCCATCTCGCCGCGCTGCTCGGCCGCGCCATGGACGAAGGGCAGCTGCGTCGCGACGATCCCCATTTTGCCGCCGAACTGTTGCTCAGCATGCTCACCGGTGCCGAGCGCACGCGCCGGCTCTATGAAGCTCAGCGTCCGGGCAGCAATGCGTCCGCTGCCCAGACCGCCGCGCACATCGTCTCCCTCTTTCTGCGCGCCTACCACCCCGAAGAACCGATAAAATCGGCGGTTTCACCGTCGTCCCCCAGGAGTACGACCCCATGAGAACCCCTTCCATTTTCCGATCGACGCTCCTTGCCGTTCTCGTCTTCGCCGCTGCCGCCTGCAGTCGCGACGGCGCCGATGCGGCCAAGAATCAAGCCGCCGCCCCCCCTCCGCCCGAAGTCGCGGTGATCGAAGCCCGCTACGGCAGCGCCGTGCTGCGCCGCGAACTCCCCGGCCGGCTCGAAGCCTACCGCACGGCCCAGGTGCGCGCCCGCGTCGAGGGCATCCTGGAAAAGCGCTTTTTCGAGGAAGGCAGCGACGTGAAGGAAGGGCAGCTGCTCTACCGCATCGAACCGCGCACCTACCAGCGCGCCTTTGAAGCCGCCAAAGCCGACGTCGCCACGGCCAAACTCCTGGTGGAACGCTACCGTCCGCTGGTGAAGATCAACGCCATCAGCCAGCAGGAGTTCGATTCGGCCGAAGCCGCTTGGAAGCAGGCCGAAGCGAAGCTCGCGCAGGCCGCGCTCGACCTGGAGAACACCCGCGTCCCGGCGCCGATTTCCGGGCGCATCGGCCGCTCGCTCGTCACCGAAGGTGCGCTGGTGGGCAAAGGCGAACCGACGCATCTGGCCACCATCGAGCAGATCGATCCGATCTACGTCAATTTCACCCAGCCCAGCGCCGAGCTGCTCGCCCTGCGTGAGGCGCTGCGCTCCGGGCAGTGGAAGGAGGCCGATCGCAGCAACGTCGAGATCGTGCTCGACAACGGCAAGACCTACCCCATCCCAGCCAAGCTCCTCTTCGAGGACGTCACCGTCGACCCCAACACTGGCGCCGTGCTGATGCGCGCACTCGCCAAGAACCCACAGCATGAACTGCTGCCGGGCATGTTCGTGCGCGTGCGCCTGCCGCAGATGCAGATGGACAAGGTCATCACCATCCCGCAGCGCGCGGTGCAGATCAACCCCCAAGGGCACTTCGTCATGGTGGTCGACGCCAACAACATGGTCGCACCCCGCGCGATCAAGGTGGGCGGCATGAGCGGCACCGACTGGGTCGTGCTCGAAGGCCTTCAGGAAGGCGACAAGGTGATCGTGGAAGGTCTGCTCAAGGTACGCCCCGGCGCTCCTGTCAAGCCCATTCCCTGGCAGCCGAAGGCCGCGCCCGCGCCGGCCGCCGCGAAGTGAGGGGCTGAACCATGTCCGTCAATTATTTCATCGACCGACCGGTCTTCTCCTGGGTCATCGCCCTGGTGATCCTGCTCGCCGGCAGTCTGGCGCTACGTTCATTGCCGATCGCCCAGTACCCGGAGGTAGCCGCACCGGCACTCGTCATCTCTGCCTCCTATCCCGGTGCCTCGGCCGACGTGATCGAGCAAACCGTCGTCACGCTCATCGAAGAGCAGATGAACGGCATCGAACACCTCATCTACATGGACTCCCAATCGGAGCTGGGGCAGGCCACGATCAACCTCACCTTCTGGCCGGGTACCGACCTCGACATCGCTTCGGTGGAGGCGCAGAACCGCATCAAGCAGATCGAGGCCCGGCTGCCGGACGACGTGCGCCGCCTGGGCTATAGCGTGAAGAAGGCGCGGCGCAACTATCTCATGTTCGTCTCGCTCTTCTCGCCGGACAATTCGCTCAACTACGTCGACCTCGCGAGCTTTGCCGCCGCCAACGTGCTCGATCCCGTCCTGCGCGTCCCGGGCGTGGGCGATGCCACACTCTTCGGCTCGGAATACTCCATGCGGCTGTGGGTGTCGCCGGCCAAGCTCGACAGCTACCACCTCACCACGGGCGACGTCGTCAATGCCGTCGCGGCCCAAAACGTGCTGCTGCCGGTGGGCGAAGTCAATGCGCCTCCTGCCATGCCCGGCATGGAATACGCCGCCACCATCGTCACGCGCGGCCGGCTGAAAACGCCGGAAGAGTTCGGTGAGATCGTGGTGCGTGCCCAGCCGGACGGCTCCATCGTCCGGGTGAAGGATGTCGCCCGCGTCGAACTCGGCGCCCAGGATTACAACATCTACTCTCGCCTCAACGGCCAGCCCAACGCCGCCATCGGCATCAAGCTCGCCCCGGGCTACAACGCGCTCGAGACGGCCCAACGGGTGCGGGCCCAAGTGGAGCAGCTCGCCAAGTACTTTCCGCCCGGGATCGACTGGACCGTCCCGTACGACACCACGCCGTTCATCAACGTCTCGATCAACGAAGTGGTACATACCCTCTTCGAAGCCGTGGTGCTCGTCTTCATCGTGATGTACCTCTTCCTCGGCAACCTGCGCGCCACCATCATCCCGACCATCGTCGTGCCGGTGTCGCTCGTGGGCGCCACGGTTGGACTGTGGATGCTGGGCTACTCCATCAACGTGCTCACGCTCTTTGCCATGGTGCTCGCGATCGGGATCGTGGTCGACGACGCCATCGTGGTGGTGGAAAACGTCGAGCGGGTCATGGCCGAGGACAAGCTCCCGCCACGCGAGGCGGCGCACAAGGCGATGTCCCAGATCGTGGGGGCCATCATCGGCATCACGCTGGTGCTCACCTCGGTCTTCATCCCCATGGCCTTCTTCCCGGGGTCGGTGGGCGTGATCTATCGCCAGTTCTCGGTCACGCTCGTGCTCTCCATGCTCTTCTCGGCCCTCATGGCGCTCACCCTCACCCCGGCGCTGTGCGCATCGATCCTCAAGCCGCACGCCGAAGGGCATGGCGAGCGGGGATTCTTCGGCTGGTTCAACCGGGGCTTTCTCGCCACCACCACCGGCTATGTCGCCACGGTGCGCCAGCTCCTCACCCGTCCCTGGCGCCTGATGATCCTCTATTTGATCATCATTGCCGCCACCGGCTGGCTCTTCACCAAGCTGCCCACCGGCTTCCTGCCCGACGAAGACCAAGGCTACTTCATCACCATGGTGCAGCTGCCGCCGGGCGCAACGCAAGAACGTACCCAAGAAATCGTCTCACAGGTCGAGAAGTACTACCTCTCGCAGCCCGAGGTGAAGAATACCATCGGCATCGTCGGTTTCTCTTTCTTCGGTCGCGGTCAGAACGCCGGCCTCGTCTTCACCCGGCTCAAGGACTGGAGCGAACGCAAGGCGCCCGAATCCGCCGCGCAGGCGCTCATCCTCAAGGCCAACCGCGCCTTCTTCCCTCTGAAAGAAGCGATCGTCTTCGCCATCAACCCGCCGGCCATCCCGGAGATGGCATCCATCGGCGGTTTCGACTTCCGGTTGCAGGACCGCGCCGGGCTCGGTCGCACCACGCTCTATGAGGTCAAGGACCAGGCTCTGCAGCTGGCGGCCCAGGACAAGCGGCTCTACAACGTGCGCATGGAAGGTATGCCGCCCGGGCCGCAACTGATGCTCGACATCGACCGTGACAAGGCCGAAACGCTGGGCGTCTCTTCCGCCGTGCTCAACCAGACGCTGCAGGCGATGTTCGGCGTGGCCTACATCAACGACTTCGAGCGCCAGGGGCGCATCCTGCGGGTGCAGATGCAGGCCGATCCGATGACGCGAATGACGCCCGAAGAGATGCTGCAGGTGCCGGTGCGCAACAACCAGGGCGGCATGGTCAAGCTCTCCGAGCTCGTCAAGACGCGCTGGCTCATCGGTCCGCCACGGCTCGACCACTACAACGGTCTCCCCTCGGTCAAGCTCACCGGCCTGCCGGCTCCTGGCGTGTCGAGCGGCGAGGCGATGCAAGCGATGGTCGAGATCGCCGAAAAGCTCCCGGTCGGCATTGGCTATGAATGGTCGACCACTTCGTTCGAAGAGAACCTCTCCGGCTCGCAGGCGCCGATGCTCTTCTCCATCTCGCTCATCGTCGTCTTCCTGTGCCTGGCGGCGCTCTACGAGAGCTGGTCGATCCCCTTCGCCGTGCTGCTGGTGGTTCCGCTGGGGGTGTTCGGCGCCTTGCTCGCGGTCCACCTGCGCGGGCTCGCCAACGACGTCTACTTCAAGGTCGGCCTGGTGGCCATCATCGGGCTCTCCGCGAAGAACGCCATCCTCATCATCGAGTTCGCCAAGGAACTGCAGGAAAGCGGCAAGAGCCTGCTGGAGGCTGCCTCCGAAGCGGCTCGGCTGCGCTTCCGTCCGATCCTCATGACCTCGATCGCCTTCATCGTCGGGGTGCTGCCGCTGGCCATCTCCACCGGCGCCGGCGCCCAGGGACGTCACGCCATCGGCACCGGCGTCATGGGCGGCATGATCAGCGCCACCGTGCTCGCCGTCTTCCTCGTCCCGATCTTTTTCGTGGTGGTGCGGCGCTTCTTCCCCGGCAAACCCGCTGCTGCCGCCCAGGAGTCCCAACATGCGTAAGCTTCGTTCCTCCCCGCTCGCGCTCGCGCTGCTTCTCGCCGCCGGCGGCTGCTCGATGATGCCCGACTATTTCCGGCCCGCGCCCCCCGTGAGCGACCAGTGGCCGGCTTCGGTCGACCCCCGCGGCGAACGCGACATCGCCGACATGCCCTGGCAGGAATACTTCCCCGACCCGCGCATGCAGGCGCTCATCGCCGCCGCGCTGGAGAACAACCGCGACCTGCGCGTGGCGGTAGCCCGCGTCGAAGAGGCACGCGCCCAGTACCGCATCCAGCGCGCCGACCGATTCCCCAACATCGGGGCGAGCGCCTCCGAGGCCGCCCAGCGGGTGCCGCACGACCTCTCATCCACAGGGCGGTCCATGGTGCAGCACCAATACGACGTCGGAGCGAATCTCCTCTCCTTCGAGCTCGACTTCTGGGGACGGGTGGCGAGCCTCACCGAAGCCGCCCGCCAGCAGTACCTCGCCACCGACGAAGCGCAGCGCGCCTTCCGCCTCTCGCTGATCTCGGACGTGGCCAACGCCTACCTCTCCCTCAAGGAGGCCGAAGAGAGCCTGATGCTCGCCAAAGAGACCCTGCGCACGCGTGCCGACATGCTCAATCTGGTCGGCGAGCGGCGCAACGTCGGCGTCGCTTCCGAACTCGACTACCTGCAGGCACGCGGCTCCTACGAGACCGCGCGTGTGGCCGTCGAGCAGCTCGACCAGCAGCGCGTGGCCGCCGAAAACTACCTGCGCCTGGTGATCGGTACCGACCGCAGCGACTGGCCTCAAGGGCGCAGCCTGCGCGAGCAGGACCTGATCGGCAATTTCGCCGTCAACGTCCCCTCCGAAGTCCTTCTGCGCCGCCCGGACGTGCGCGCCGCCGAGCGCCAGCTCATCGCCGCCAACGCCAACATCGGCGCGGCGCGCGCCGCTTTCTTCCCCCGCATCACCCTCACCGGCATGCTCGGCACCGCCAGTGCCGCCTTCAGTGGACTTTTCGATGCGGGCAGCGCCGCCTGGACCTTCCAGCCGATGCTCACCCAGCCGATTTTCGACGCGGGCCGCACCCAGGCGAACCTGGACTTGGCAGTGGTGCGCAAGAACATCGCCGTGGCGCAGTACGAGAGCACCATCCAGCAGGCCTTCCGCGAGGTGGCTGACCTCCTCTCGGCGCGCGAGCGCATCGCCCGCCAGCTCGACGCCCAAATGATGCTCGAACGCACCCAGCAGCAACGCCTCGCCCTTACCGAGGCGCGCTACCGCGAGGGCATCACGAGTTTCCTCGAAGTGCTCGACGCGCAGCGCGACGCCTACCAGGCCTCACAGGCGGTGATCTCCACCCGCCGGCAGCTGCTCTCGGCCGCGGCCCAACTCTACAAGGCGCTCGGCGGCAGCCGCGAATTCGAGGGTGAACCGATCGTGGCCGCCGCAAACGCTGCGGCTTCCCAGGAGACGAAACAGACCGCAACCGGCGAGTAACCTCCCCTCTCCGCATCTTTGAAGAGGGTGCTCGGGCACGCCGGCCCCCGTTCTCCCTAGCCTATAATGGAAAAAAGCATGGGGGAGAGGGGACGATGACCGGCCGCCGCCTGAGGCCATCCCGGGATGCGATGTGCTCGCGGCTGCGCCGCTGCCTCGTCCGATGCGTGATTCTGCCAGCGATGCTCTTCTCGCTGCGCCCGATCTGGGCGCAGCAGCTGCCAGACCCTCTGCGGCAACATGCCGTACCGGCGCTCCTCATCGCGCCAGACGATGGGCGCATCCTCGATGCGAACGAGGCCGCGATCGCCTTCTACGGCTATCCCGTCGAGCGGCTGCTCGGCGGCATGACGATCCAAGAGATCAACCAACTCTCGCCCGAGGAAGTGCAGCGCGAGATGGACGAGGCGCGCCGTCAGCGGCGCAATTTCTTCGTCTTTCCTCACCGTCTCGCCTCGGGACGGATCGTCGCCACCGAAGTCTACTCGAGTCCGGTACAGATCGACGGGCGCACCTATCTGCTCTCGCTGGTCCTGCCCGAGACACGGGCGAGTCTCCTGCAGACCGAACTGGAGCGCTACCAGAACCGGCTCGAGGAGCTCGTGGCCGAGCGCACGGAGGCGCTGCGCCGTACCGAGGCGGCGCGCCGCGAGATTCTCGGCGGCGCGGTGATCGGCCTGGGACTGCTGCTCGTGCTGCTCGGGGCGGCCTATCTGCGGCTGCGGCGCGCCCAGCATCGGACGCGGCAGCTGGCCGAGGAGCTCGAACTCGCCCTCGAGGGAGCGGGACTCGGCCGCATCCTGTGGGACGTGGAGCAGCGCATCGCCACCTTCTGCCCCCGGAGCCAGCGCATTCTCGGCCTACCCGGCGAGCGCCCGATCGACGTGCCGCTCGAAGAATGGGTGGCGATGATCCATCCCGAGGATCGGGAGCGAGTGCATAAGGCAGTCGTCGAACACATCAACCGCACACGTCCCAACGTGGACCTGCGCTACCGCATCCGTCACGCCGACGGCGGCTGGCGCTGGATCGAGACCTGGGCCCGCGCCGTCGACAGCGACGTGGAAAGCGCCCGGATCCGGCGTATCGCCGGGCTGGTGCGCGACGTCACCGATGCCGTGCAGCTGGAAGAATCCCAGCGCATCGCCGCCAGCGTCTTCCACGCCCTCGCCGAGGGCGTGGTGGTCACCGATACCGATCTCATGATCCTGGAAGTCAACGATGCTCTGCTGCGCATGACCGGTTTTTCACGCGAGGAAGTGATCGGCAAGCCGATCGCGCCGTGGCGCTCGAATCGGCACGACCAGGCTTTCTACGACGCGATGTGGGCCACGCTGCGGGCGAGCGGCAGCTGGCACGGCGAAGTGTGGAACCAGACCAAATCTGGTCAGCCGCTGCCGACGCTGCTTACCATCTCCACCGTGTACGACGAACGGCACCGACCGATCCGCTACGTCGCAGCGATGCAGGACATCACGGCGCTCAAGGCACAGCAGCAGATGCTCGAACGCCTGGCCTACCACGACGAACTCACGGGGCTACCCAATCGGGTGCTCCTCAACGACCGCCTGGCGCAGGCGCTCGCCGCCGCCCGGCGCCACGGTACCGCGGTGGCGGTAGCCTACCTCGACCTGGACGGTTTCAAGCCGATCAACGACCGCTGCGGCCACGACGTCGGCGATGACGTGTTGCGGCTCACTGCCCGACGCCTACAAGGGGCGCTGCGCGAGACCGACACGCTCGCGCGCATCGGCGGTGACGAGTTCGTCGCCGTGATCACCGATCTCCCTTCGGCCGAAGCCTGGGTGCCGATCGTGGAGCGCATGCTCTCTGTCACCCGCATGCCGATCAAGTACGGCGACGAACTGCTGCAGCTCACCACCAGCATCGGCGTCACCATCTACCCCGAAGACGACGCCGACCCCGAAGTGCTGCTGCGCCACGCCGATCTCGCCCTCTATCAGGCAAAGCAGGCCGGCAAAAATCGCTATTGCCGGTTCGACGCCAAACTCGACCGCGAGCAGCAGGCGCGTCGCTCCCTGAGCCAGGCGGTGATCGAGGGCATCGAACGGGAAGAATTGCGGCTCTATCTGCAGCCGCGCGTGGAGCTGGCGAGCGGACGCATCGAAGGCGCGGAAGCCCTGGTGCGCTGGCGGCATCCCACGCGAGGACTCCTCGCTCCCGGTGCATTCATCCCAGCGATCGAGAACGACGAGGCAATCGTGCGGCTTGGCAACTGGGTGCTCGAGCGGGCGTTGGCGCAGCTCACCGACTGGACGCGCCAAGGACGGCAATGGCTCGTCTCGGTCAACGTCGCGCCGCGCCAACTGCTCGATCCGACTTTCCCTCGTCAGCTCGAGGAACGGCTCAAACGCTATCCCGATGCCGCGCCGCAACGGCTGGAGCTGGAAATCGTCGAATCGAGCGCGCTCGACGCCGGCCTGGGCATCGAGCAGTTGATGATCCAATGCCGATCATTGGGGGTACGCCTGGCGATCGACGATTTCGGCAGCGGCTACTCTTCGCTCGCCTACCTCAAGCGCGTACCGGCCCATTCGATCAAGATCGACCAGACTTTCGTCATCCATCTGCTCGACGAGACCGACGACTATCGCATCGTCGAGGCCGTGCTCGAACTCGCCCGCACCTTCGACCTGCACTGTGTCGCCGAAGGGGTGGAAACGCTCGAGCACGGCGAATACCTCTTGCGACTCGGTGCCGACGTCGCCCAGGGCTATGGCATCGCCCACCCCATGCCGCAAGCCGACTTCACCAACTGGGCGCTACGCTGGCAGCAACCGCCGCAATGGGCGCGCTGGCGCGATACCTTGGCCAACCCCCTGTGCCGGCAGATGACGCGCTTCGAGCTGTGCCACCGCCACTGGTTCGCCCGACTCGAATACCACCTCCGCGACGGCATCGCGACACCACCCCCGCAGCTCGATCCGCACCGCTGCGACTTCGGCCGCTGGCTCGACGGTGAAGGACGGGAGATCCTGGGCACCCAGGCCGAATTCTCCGCCATCGTGCACACGCACGAAACGATGCACCGCGCGGCGCAAAAACTGGTCACTGCGGCGAACGCCGGCGCCCCATCCCTCGAATTGCGCGAGGAAGTCACCGCCCTGCAGCGCGAACTCATCGCTCGCCTGCAGACGCTCGCGCTCACCCTACCGTACCGCGGCTGACCTCTACAAAATGGGCGCGAGCCAGCGCCGCGCCTCCTCGGGCGCCATGCCGCGCCGCCGCGCCCAGTCGGCGAGTTGATCTTCCCCGATCTTGGGAATGGCGAAGTAGCGCGACTCGGGGTGGCTGAAGTAGAACCCGGCCACGCTCGCGGCCGGGCGCATGGCATAGTGCTCGGTGAGCGTCATGCCGGCACGCGCGGGCGCATCGAGCAGCGCGAACAAGTCGCCCTTCACCGTGTGATCGGGGCAGGCCGGATAGCCCGGCGCCGGGCGGATGCCGCGGTAGCGCTCGGCCACCAGCTCCTCGGGCGAGAGCCGCTCCTCGGGCGCGTAGCCCCAGTCTTCCCGCCGCACCCGCTCGTGCAACCACTCGGCGCAGGCTTCTGCCAGCCGGTCGGCGAGCGCCTTCAGCAAGATGGCGTGGTAGTCGTCGTGCGCCGCCTCGTACTCGGCCAGTTTCTCCTCGATGCCATGCCCCGCGGTCACGGCAAACGCCCCGATCCAGTCCGGCACCCCCGTCTCCTTCGGGGCGATGAAATCGGCCAGGCACAGGTTTGGCTGCCCCGGTGGGCGCTCATGCTGCTGCCGCAGACCGTTCCACACCATGGCGAGCGCATGGCGCGATTCGTCGGTGTAGATCTCGATGTCGTCACCCAGGCTCGCCGCCGGGAAGAGCCCCCACACCGCGCGCGCCTTCAGCCACCCTTCGCGCACGAGCACCTCCAGCAGGGCGCGCGCCTCGCCATAGACCTGGCGCGCCGTCTCGCCCACCACCGGGTCTTCCAGGATTTGCGGGAAACGCCCGGCCAGATCCCAGGTCTGGAAAAACGGCCCCCAGTCGATGTAGGGCACGAGTCGCCCGAGCGGCACCTCCTCGGCGAATACCCCCAAGCGGCGCGGGCGCGGCGGGGTGTAGGCCGTCCAGTCGGTGCGAAACGCGTTGGCACGCGCGGCCTCCAGCGGCAGCAGGGTGTAGCCGGTCTTGGCGGCATGGCGTTCGCGCACGCGCGCGTAGTCCTCCCGCACCTGGGCGACGTACGCCTCACGCTCGCCGGGCGAGAGCAGCGCCGAGACCACCCCCACCGCCCGCGAGGCATCGGGCACGTACACCACCGGCCCCTCGTAGTGCGGCGCGATCTTCACCGCCGTGTGGGTGCGACTCGTCGTCGCCCCGCCGATCAAGAGCGGCACCGTGAAGCCCTGCCGCTGCATCTCGGCGGCCACGTGCGCCATCTCCTCGAGCGAGGGAGTGATGAGGCCGGAGAGCCCGATCGCATCCGCCTTCAGTTCACGCGCCGCGGCGAGGATCTTCTCGCACGGCACCATCACGCCCAGGTCGTGCACCTCGTAGCCGTTGCAGGCGAGCACCACGCCCACGATGTTCTTGCCGATGTCGTGCACGTCCCCCTTCACCGTGGCGAGCACGAGGCGCCCTTTGGTATGCCCGCCCGTCTTCGCCTTCTCCGCCTCGATGTAGGGCAGCAGGTGCGCCACCGCCAGTTTCATCACCCGGGCGGACTTCACCACCTGCGGCAGGAACATCTTGCCCGCACCGAAGAGATCTCCCACCACGTTCATGCCGGCCATGAGCGGCCCTTCGATCACCGCGAGCGGCCCCTTGCCTTCGACGGCAAAGCGCGCGCGCAGCTCCTCGGTGTCCTCGACCACGTGCTCGGTGATGCCCTTGACGAGTGCATGCTCCAGACGCTTTTCCACCGGCCAGGAGCGCCATTCCTGCACTGCTTCCGCCTTGGCCTCGCCCGTCTGCAGGGTCTGGGCGTAGGCCACCAGCTCCTCGGCCGCCCCGGGGCGGCGGTTGAGCACCACGTCCTCCACGAGCTTGCGCAGCCGCGGCTCCAGCTCGTCGTAGATGCCCAGCTGCCCGGCATTGACGATGCCCATGGTGAGTCCGGCACGGATGGCGTGATAAAGGAAGACCGTGTGGATGGCTGCGCGCACGGTCTCGTTGCCGCGAAAGGAGAACGAGACGTTGGAGATGCCGCCGCTCGTCTTGGCGTGCGGCAGATGTCCGTGGATCCAGCGCACCGCCTCGATGAAATCGACGGCGTAGTTGTCGTGTTCGGGAATCCCCGTGGCGATGGCAAACACGTTGGGGTCGATCACGATGTCCTCGGGCGGAAACCCGTCGGCCACCAGCAGCCGATAGGCGCGCTCGGCGATCTCGATCTTGCGCGCGAAGGTATCCGCCTGACCGCGCTCATCGAAACACATCACCAGCACCGCCGCACCATAGCGCCGCGCGAGCCGCGCCTGCGCGAGGAACGTCGCCTCCCCTTCCTTGAGCGAGATCGAATTGACGATGCCCTTGCCCTGCAGGCATTTGAGCCCCGCCTCGATCACCTCCCACTTGGAAGAATCGACCATCACCGGCACGCGCGCGATATCCGGCTCCACCGCCACCAAGCGCAAAAAGCGCGTCATCGCCGCGACGGAATCGAGCATCGCCTCGTCCATGTTGACGTCGATCATCTGCGCACCAGATTCGACCTGCTGGCGCGCCACCGACAGCGCCTCGTCATACTTCTCTTCGAGGATGAGGCGGGCGAACTTCTTCGAGCCGGTCACGTTGGTGCGCTCGCCCACGTTCACGAAGAGCGAATCCGGCCCGATCTCGAAGAGATCGAGCCCCGCGAGCCGCATCACGGGCTTCGCCTGGGGCAGCGGGCGCGGCGCGCGACCGGCCACGGCCTGTGCGATCGCCGCGATGTGCGCCGGGGTCGTGCCGCAGCAGCCGCCCACCAGATTCACCCAACCCGCCTCGACCCAGGAGACGATCTCCGCGGCGAGCGCCTCGGGCGTCTCGTCGTAGCCGGTGGGCGAGAGGGGATTGGGCAGCCCCGCGTTGGGGTGGGCCGAGACGAAGGTGGTGCAGATGCGCGCGAGCGTCTCCACGTGCGGACGCAGCTCGCGCGCCCCCAGGGCGCAGTTGAGCCCGAAGGTGAGCGGACGCGCGTGCGCGAGCGAAGCCCAAAACGCCTCCGGCGTCTGCCCCGAGAGCGTGCGCCCGGCCGCATCGGTGATGGTGCCGGAGATCATCACCGGCCAGCGCCGGCCATGCTCTTCGAAGAGACGCTCAAGCGCAAAGACCGCCGCCTTGGCGTTCAAGGTATCGAACACCGTCTCGATGAGCAGCAGATCCGCCCCGCCCTCCACCAGCGCGCGCGCCGACTCCAGATAGTCGGCCGCGAGCGTGTCAAAGTCGATGGCGCGAAAACCGGGATCGTTCACGTCGGGGCTCAACGACAGCGTCTTCGAAGTCGGACCGATGACTCCGGCCACGAACCGGGGTTTGTCCGGCGTACTGTACTCGTCGGCGAGCGTCCGGGCGAGCCGCGCGGCCTCCCGGTTGATCTCGTAGGCGAGATGCGCCAGACCGTAGTCGGACTGCGACGTGCGCGTGGCGTTGAACGTGTTGGTCTCGATCACGTCCGCCCCGGCTTCCAGATAGGCACGGTGGATCTCCCCGATCACCTCGGGCCGCGTGAGCACCAGCAGATCGTTGTCGCCTTTGAGCTCCACCGGGTGATCCTGCAGCCGCTCGCCGCGAAAATCGGCCTCGGTGAGCCGATACTGCTGGATCATGGTACCCATGGCGCCATCGAGCACCAGCACGCGCTCGCGCAGCAGGCGCGTGAGTTCCTCGGTCCGGTCCGCTTGCATGCCTCTTCCCTCCACAAAAAGCAAGACGCCCGTGAAGCCTGGCGGCAGCCGGGGCCTCACGAGCGTCGTTGTTCTCTCCGAGCCTGGCGGCGCGACGCCGCTGCAACGCTCCTCGGAAAGCCTCGTATTCTACGGCAAGAATTCCTCGAGCAGGCTGTTGAGCAAACGCCAGCCGCGTTCGGTAGGGGCGATGCGCCAGGCGAGCGGTTCGACCAGACCTTGCGCTTCGAGCCGCGCCCAGCGCGGTGCGAGCGCCTCCAAGGGAAGACCCGTGCGCGCCGCGAACCACTCCCGCGGCACCCCCGCGCGCAGCCGCAGCGCGTTCATGAGGAACTCGAAGGGCAGCGCCTCGGGTGCCACCGCCGTCTCTTCCTGTACGAAGGGCGCGCGGGCGGAGAGATAGCGGCGCGGATGCTTGTGCTTCATGCGTCGCACGATACCCTCGGGCGTGCTGAGCTTGCCGTGCGCCCCCGGCCCCACGCCCAAGTAATCGCCGAAACTCCAGTAGTTGAGGTTGTGCCGGCAGGCTTCGCCTGGCAGGGCCCAGGCCGAGACCTCGTAATGAACGAAGCCTGCACGCGTAAGGCGATGTTCCACTGCCTCCTCGATCGCCATCATTTCCTCGTCGGCGGGCAAGATCGGGGGCGCAGCGGCAAAAGGGGTATTGGGCTCGATCGTGAGCTGATAGCAGGAAAGATGCGTCGCCCCGCCGGCGAGCGCCGCTTCCACGTCCGCGAGCGCCGCCGCCGGGCTCTGGCCGGGCAGGCCGATCATCAGATCGACGTTGACGCGCGCGAATGTGCGCACCGCCGCCGCGAGCGCGGCGTGCGCCTGGGCGCCGTCGTGGATGCGTCCCAGCCGGCGCAAAGCGGCATCGTCGAAACTCTGCACCCCCAGCGAGAGCCGGTTCACCCCTGCGGCGGCATAAGCCGCGAAGCGCTCCGCTTCGAAGGTGCCGGGATTGGCCTCCAGCGTGACCTCGGCGTTTGGCGCGAGCGGCAAGCACTGCCGGATCGCCTCGAGCAAGCGCGCGAGCGCCTCGGCCGAGAGCAGGCTCGGTGTGCCGCCGCCAAAGAAGACCGTCTCGATCGGCCGCCCGCCCGCCCGCCCGGCCTCGGCCTCGAGGTCGGCCTCCAGCGCCGCGAGGAATTCCGCCTCCGGCACCTCGCCCGCGAGCGGATGCGAATTGAAATCGCAGTAAGGGCACTTGCGCACGCACCAAGGCACGTGCACGTAAAGCGATAGCGGCACTCGCGCCGGATCGAGCGTGCTCAAGCGCCCTCCCGCGCGAGCCGCGCCCGCAGCCGGCGCAAAGCCCGGCCGCGGTGGCTCAGGCGATTCTTCTCCTCGGGGGCGAGCTCGGCCGCGGTCTTGCCCCATTCGGGCAGATAGAAGAGCGGATCGTAGCCGAAGCCGCCCTCCCCGCGCGGTGCCGTGAGGATCTCTCCCCACCAGCGTCCCTCGGCCACGAGCGGCAGAGGATCGTCCGCCGTGCGCAGAAAGACCACGCAGCTATAGAAAAACGCCCGCCGTGCCGCTCCTTCCAGGTCCTGCATCGCCGCGAGCAGCGCCGCGTTGTTGCGCGCATCCGACCGGGGCTCACCGGCGAAGCGCGCCGAGCGCACCCCGGGCGCCCCGCCGAGCGCCGGCACCGCCAGGCCCGAGTCGTCGGCGATCGCCGGCAGACCGGAGGCGGCCGCCGCATGCCGCGCCTTGGCGAGCGCATTCTCCAAAAAAGTGGGGTACGGTTCCTCGGCCTCCGGAATACCCAGCGCCCCTTGCGCCAGCACCTCCCAACCGAGCGGCGCGAGCAGCGCCTCGAGCTCGGCCGCCTTCTTCGCGTTGTTGCTCGCGAGCACCACCCGCCACTTGCCCGAACTCACGCCCGGCTCTCCCGCTGGACGGCGAGCAACTCGCCGATACCTTTCTCGGCGAGTGCAAGCATCGCCTCAAGCGCACTCCGGTCGAATGCCCCATGCTCGGCCGTGCCCTGCAATTCGACGAAACCGCCCGCGCCGGTCATCACCACGTTCATGTCGGTGTCGCAGGTGGAATCCTCGGCGTAATCGAGGTCGAGCAGTACCTCTCCTCCCACGAGCCCCACCGACACCGCTGCCACCTGGTCGCGCACGGGGGAAGCTGAGAGTACCCCTCGCGCCACCAGCGCATCGCACGCATCGGCAAGCGCCACCCAGGCCCCCGTGATCGCCGCCGTGCGCGTACCGCCGTCGGCCTGCAGCACATCGCAATCGAGCACGATCTGCCGCTCCCCGAGCGCCGCCAGATCCACCACCGCGCGCAGCGAACGCCCGATCAGGCGCTGGATCTCCAGCGTGCGCCCGCCTTGTTTCCCTTTGGCCGCCTCGCGCGGCGTGCGCGTATGCGTGGCCCGCGGTAGCATTCCGTATTCGGCCGTCACCCAGCCCTGCCCCGTCCCTTTGAGAAAAGGCGGCACGGATTCTTCCACGCTCGCGGTGCACAGCACCCGCGTGCGCCCAAACGACACCAGCACCGAGCCTTCGGCGTATTCCGTAAACCCCCGTTCGATGCGCACCGGACGCAGTTCGTCGGTGCGCCTGCCATCATGCCTCATGCCTCATCCCTTGAATTTCTGGATCGTCTCGTTGATCTCGCGGATCGCCCGTTCGATCTCCTCGTTGTCGAGGGGTTCCGCCGGGAAACTCGGCGGCTGCTGCGGCAGGGAAAAAGCCGTCGTCACCTGGTCGAGCGCCATGGTCTCGGTGGATACCGTATCCGGCGCCAAGGCAGGCTCGCCCTCCTCCCAGCGCATGGCAATGAGCGAGACGTTGTCCGAGCTGGGCCCCGCCTCCATTTCCGCCTGCTCCACCAACTCGGGCACCACCCTCATGAGCGGCCCGCGCGCGAGACGCTCGGCGATCTCCTCGTCGTCGAGCACCCCCCACAACCCGTCGGAACACAGGGCGATCACGTCCCCCGGCTGCAGCACCGTCCGGCGGCCGAAGTCGATGTGCGGCAAGGTTTCCCCGCCGAGCGAGCAATAGAGGCGGTTACGGCTCTCGTGCGTGCGCAATTGGGCTTCGCTGAGCACCCCTTGCTCGATCAGGAGCTGTGCGTGCGAATGGTCGATCGTGCGCGTGAGCACCTTGCCGCCACGGAGGTGATAGAGCCGAGAATCGCCCACGTGCGCCCACCAGGCATAGCCCCCTTCCTGCACGAGGCAGGTAACGACCGTCGCCCGGGGATTCCCCTCGATGTGATTCACCCGAGCGTATTCCAGGATGGCATAGTGCGCATTGATGATCGCCTGCGACAGGAAACTCAAGGGATCCTCGACGCGCGGCTTGGCCGATAACCGGAACGCCTGGATGAGACTCTGCAACGTGATCTGGGCCGCCACTTCGCCGGCTGCGTGCCCTCCCATGCCGTCGGAGAGCACCATGAGGAGCGCCTCGCGCGAATAGGCATACCCTACCCGATCCTCGTTCACCGGCCTTCCACCCACGCTCGTGGCCTGATGGATGGAGAATTTCATCGGTCGACTCCTTCAGGAAGAGACGGCATCAGCGAGCGATACTCGGTGGCGGCCACCAAGAACGGCACGTAGGCCGACAGCACCTTCTGCACCGCATAGGCACTCTGCGGTCGTTTCTCGGGATCGAGCTGCATCAGGTCGACGATGAGATCGATCAACTCCGGCGTATAGTGCTCCCGATAGGGTTCGATGCGCTGCGGCAGATCATCCTTCTCCTGCCGCGCCTCCGCCCGCGGCGGCGCTTGCCCGGTGACACAGGTATAGAGCGTGGCCCCGAAACTGTAGAGATCGGTCCACGGCCCAATGAGCTCACGCTTGCCGGTGAGTTGCTCGGGGGGCGCATACCCAGGAGTAAACATCGTACGCACCCATTCCTGGTCGGACGACAAGCTCTGGCGCGCCGAGCCGAAGTCGATCAACACCGGATCGCCGTTACGGCGCAGGTAGATGTTGGCCGGCTTCAAGTCGAGGTGCAGCAGCTTGTGCGTATGCACCTCGCGCAACCCCGAGAGCACCCGCAATCCCATCGCCCGGATGAAACTCTCGCGCAGCCCACCCTTTTTCTGGCGGATGTACTGCAAGAGCGTGCGCCCCTCCTCGTACTGCATCACCATGTAGACGGTCTGGTTCGCGCGAAAAAAGTTGAGCACCCGGATCACGTTGGGGTGGTTGATGCGCGCGAGCGACCGCCCCTCTTCGAAAAAGCACTTCAGCCCGAAGAGAAAAGCCCGCTCACAATCGGGCAGGATCTCCGGCTCGATCTCACCCTCTTCCCGTCGCGCCAGGGTATGCGGCAGATACTCCTTGATCGCCACCGTCTTCCCCTCGCGATCGCGCGCGCGATAGACGAAGGAAAACCCCCCTTTGGCGAGCAGATCGACGATGCGGTAGCCCTCCACGAGCCACCCCTCGGGCAACGGAGCGTTTTGTTGTGTCGACATGGTCTGACCGGGTATGATAAACCGCCTCGGACGAAGCGTGGAATGACTCAATGATACACAGTATGACGGGGTTTGCCAGTGCGCAAGCCCAAATCGGCCCCCGGCTCGTGCGCCTCGAACTGCGCAGCGTCAACGGCCGATTCCTCGATCTCTATTTCCGCCTCCCCGAAGACTGGCGATCCTTCGAGCCGCTGCTGCGCGAACGCCTGCAAAAAACGCTCGGTCGCGGCAAGGTCGAATGCCGGCTCGACGTACAAAGCGCGCCCGTGCAAGCGGCGCTCACGCTCGATTCCACCGCCCTGCAGGCGCTCGCCCTCACCCAGACCGAGATCCATCGCTTCCTCCCCGAAGCGGCCTCCCTCACGGCGGGCGAGATCCTGCGCTGGCCCGGTGTGGTGCGCGAACCCGAGCTCGACCCCGAGGAAACGCAGCGGCGCCTGCTTGAGCTGCTCGAGACAGCGCTCGCCGAACTCCTTGCGCACCGCGCCCGCGAGGGCGAGGCGCTCGCCGCCGCCATCCGTGAACGGGCCACGGCCATCGCCGAGCTCGTCGAGCGCGCCCGCGCGCTCGCCCCCGAAGCCGTCGAAGCGCAACGGCAAAAGCTCCTCGATGCCCTCGCCGCCCTGGGCCAGACGCCCGATCCCCAGCGCGTGGAGCAGGAAGTCGCCCTCGTCGCCCAGCGCCTCGACGTCGCCGAAGAGCTCGACCGCCTCTCCTCCCACCTCCAAGAGCTCGAACGCACGCTCGCCCGCGGCGGCCCCGTCGGCAAACGGCTCGACTTCCTGCTGCAGGAATTCAACCGCGAAGCCAACACCCTCGCCTCCAAGGCTGGCAGCCTGGCGCTGTCGCGCCTCGCGCTCGAGATGAAAGTGCTCATCGAACAAATCCGCGAACAAGTGCAGAACCTCGAATGAACGAGCAGCCCCTCGGCACCCTCTACATCGTCACCGCCCCCTCCGGTGCCGGCAAGACCACCCTCGTGCATGCCGTGCTCGAACGCGAGCCGGGGCTTGCGCTCTCCGTCTCCTACACCACCCGTCCGCCCCGCCCGGGCGAAATCGACGGGCGCGACTACCGTTTCGTCGGCAAAGAAGAATTCCTGCGCCTGCGCGATGGCGGCGAACTTCTCGAATGGGCCGAAGTCCATGGAAATTACTATGGCACCTCTCGCACGTGGATCGAAGCCCAACTGCAGCAAGACCGCGACGTGCTGCTGGAAATCGATTGGCAAGGCGCACGGCAGGTGCGCCGGATCTTCCCGCAGGCCGTGAGTGTCTTCATCCTGCCGCCTTCGATCGACACGCTGGAGGCCCGGCTGCGCCATCGCGGCACCGACAGCGAAGCCACCATCGCCCGGCGTCTGGCCGCGGCCCGCGAAGAGATGCGCCATGTCGAAGAATTCGACTACGTTATAATCAACGATCGGCTCGAGCGCGCCATCGACGAGCTCACCGCCGTCGTGCGCGCCGCGCGCCTGCGGCTGCCGGTGCAAAAGCGCCGCCACGCCGCCTATTTCGCCCAACTCCTACAGGAATGACCCCATGGCCCGCATCACCGTCGAAGACTGCCTCAAAAACATCCCCAACCGCTTCGAGATGACGCTTGCCGCCGCCGCCCGCGCGCGCCAGCTCGCCATCGGCGCCGAACCGCTCGTTCCGCTCGATCGCGGACGCGAACGCGATAAACCCACCGTCATCGCACTGCGCGAGATCGCCGCGGGCAAAGTCGGCCGCGACATCCTCGACCGCGCCCAGAGCTAAGCCCCATGCCCGCCGCCGAGACCCTCTGCCCTCCCCTCGCAGCCTCCTCGGCGGAAGCACCTTTCGTCCACGTCGAGCTCCCCGAGAGCTACGGCGCCCTGCGCGACAAGCTCCTCGGCTACCTTCCCCCGGAGGAGGTCGAGCGCATCGACGACGCCGCCCGCTTCGCCGCCTGGTCGCACCAAGGCCAGAAGCGGGCGAGCGGCGAACCCTACATCACCCACCCCATCGCCGTCGCCTCCATCGTCGCCGACTGGAAGCTCGACGCCGCCGCCATCGCCGCCGCGCTCCTGCACGACGTGATGGAAGACGCGCACATTCGCAAGAGCGAACTCGCGCACCGCTTTGGCCCGGTGGCGGCCGAGCTCGTCGACGGCCTCACCAAGATCGAACGGCTCGAGAGCCAAAGCCTCGAAGACAACCAGGCGGAAAACTTCCGCAAGATGCTGCTCGCCATGGCGCGCGACCTACGCGTCATCCTCATCAAGTTGGCCGACCGCACGCACAACATGCGCACGCTGGGTGCCGTCGCCCCGGCCAAGCGCCGCCGCATCGCGCAGGAAACCCTCGAGATCTACGCCCCCATCGCCAACCGGCTCGGGCTCAACACCCTCTTTCGCGAACTCCAAGACCTCGCCTTCCAGCACCGCCACCCTTGGCGCCATGCCGTGCTCGCGCACGCCGTCGAAGCCGCGCTCGGGGCGCGTGACGAACTCCTCGACAAGATCCGTACCCTCATCGAACGCCAGCTCATCGTCTGGGGTGTGGAAGCCCACATCAGCAGTCGGCGCAAACATCTCTACTCCATCTACCAGAAGATGCGCACCAAGCACCTGCGCTTCGAGCAGGTGCTCGACCTCTTCGGCTTTCGCATCGTCGTGCCCGACGAAAAAAGCTGCTACCTCGCCATCGGCGCGCTGCACGCCGCCTTCAAGCCGGTGCCCGGCAAGTTCAAGGATTATCTCGCGCTCCCCAAACCCAACGGCTACCAGTCGCTGCACACCACCGTCATCGGCCCGCAGGGCATTCCCGTCGAAATCCAGGTGCGCACCCAGATGCAGCATCGACTCGCCGAAGACGGCGTGGCCGCCCACTGGATCTACAAAGACGCCGGCGAGCGCGTCGACGCCTTCGAGCGCCAGACCCACGCCTGGCTGCAATCGCTCGTGCAGCTGCAATCGAACGACCCCGAAGCACGCGACTTCCTCGAAAGCTTCAAGATCGATCTCTACCCCGACGAAGTTTTCGTCTTCTCCCCTCGCGGCGAGATCTTCGCCCTGCCGCGCGGCGCCACCCCCGTCGACTTCGCCTACGCCATCCACACCGACGTCGGTCACCGCTGCATTGCCTGCCGCATCAACGGCGAACTCATGCCGCTGCGCACCGAGCTCGCCAACGGTGACCGGGTCGAAATCATCACCTCCTCCTACCCCAGCCCCAACCCCGCCTGGCTCAACTACGTGCGCACCGCCAAGGCCCGCGCCGAGATCCGTCACTTCCTGCGCCACCAGAAAAACGAACAGGCCATCTCGCTCGGCGAGCGCATGCTCGACCAGGCCCTGCGCCCGCGCGGCCTCACGCTGGGGCAGATCAGCGTCTTCGCCTGGGATCGCCTCTTGCGCCAGCACACCGGCCGCAGCAAAAAGCAACTCCTCGAAGACATCGGCCTAGGGCACCTCAACCCGGCGCAGATCGCCGAAGAGCTCACCCACGCGCAAGACCTCGAATCCGGCCGCCCCGGCGTGCTCAAACCGCGCGCCGCCGGCCCCGTCCTCATCCGCGGCGACGAAGGCCAGGCCGTCGTCTTCGCCCGCTGCTGCCACCCGCTGCCCGGCGACCCCATCGTCGGCCTCCTCAGCAAGGGGCACGGGCTGGAAATCCACCGCCACGACTGCCCCCGGCTGCGCCGCCAGGGCGGCGAACGGCGCTGGATCGACGTCGACTGGGATCCCGACCGCCCCGAAACCACCCGCTTCGAAGTGGGCCTGCGCGTGCTCGCCCGCGACGCCGTCGGCATGCTCGCGCGCATCACCGCCGCCATCGCCTCCGAGCACGGACACATCCTCGCCGTGCAGATGGAAGCCCACCAGGGACTGTATCTCGCCATCTCCTTCACCCTGCAAGTCGCCGACCGCATCCACCTCGCCCGCATCATGCGGGCGATCCGTCGCGTGCCCGAAGTCGTGCGCCTGCAACGCGGCTTCGACGCCCAAGGAAGCATCCCCCGAGCCGAACCCTGAACCGCGCCACCCTTCCCAAGCAGCGCCAAGCCCATTACAATCGCGCACGCCCGATTCGACCCGAGGCACACCGGAGAGGAACGATGAATACGACCAACATGACGCAAGAAACCCTCGAAGACGACGACATCCCCACGGTGGAGGAGCTGCTGGCCATGCCCGAAGAGGAATACATGTCGCCGCGCCAGCTCAAGTTTTTCAAGCATCTCCTGCTCGAAGAAAAGCGCAAGCTGCTGGAAAAAGCCGCCGAGACCACGCAATCCCTCCAGCAGGAGAACGAGGTCACGCCCGACTGGACCGACCGCGCCACCATCGAGGAAGAGCAGGCGCTCGAGCTGCGCGTGCGCGACCGCGAACGCAAGCTCATGAAGAAGATCGACGAGGCGCTCGAACGCATCGAGAAAGGCACCTACGGCTGGTGCGAAGAAACCGGCGAACCGATCGGCATCAGACGCCTGCTCGCCCGCCCCACCGCCACCCTCTGTCTCGAAGCGCAGGAACGGCACGAGCGCCTGGAAAAACTGCAAGGCGGCTGAGCCACCGCCCCCTTTCGTTTCCGACCACCGCCGGAGAGACCGTTGGAGCTATTCCTGCACGACACGCTCACGCAAGACAAGCGCCGTTTCGAGCCGCTCGACCCCGCTCGGGTGACGATGTACGTCTGCGGCCCCACGGTCTATAACTACATCCACATCGGCAACGCCCGGCCGGTGGTCGTCTTCGACACCCTCTTCCGCCTGCTGCGGCTCTTCTACCCCCAGGTCGTCTACGCCCGCAACATCACCGACATCGACGACAAGATCAACGCCGCGGCCCAAGCCGAAGGCGTGCCCATCCGGGAACTGGCCGAACGCTACGCGCGTGCCTTCCACGAAGACATCGCCCGGCTCAACGCGCTGCCGCCCACCGTCGAGCCCTACGCCACCGACCACATCCCCCAGATCATCGCCCTCATCGAGCGGCTCATCGCGCGGGGCCACGCCTACGTCGCCGAAGGGCACGTGCTCTTCCACGTCCCGTCCGACCCCCACTACGGCATCCTCTCCAAACGCAAGCGCGAGGAACTCATCGCCGGCGCGCGCATCGAACCCGCCCCCTACAAGCGCGACCCAGCCGACTTCGTGCTGTGGAAACCCTCCCCGCCCGAACTCCCCGGCTGGGACAGCCCCTGGGGCCGCGGCCGCCCCGGCTGGCACATCGAATGCACCGCCATGATCGAGACCCACCTGGGCGAGACCATCGACATCCACGGCGGCGGGCAGGACCTCATCTTCCCCCACCATGAAAACGAGATCGCCCAGGGCACCTGCGCCCACGGCGGGCACATCTACGCCCGCTACTGGGTGCACAACGGCTACCTCACGATCCACGGCGAGAAGATGTCCAAGTCTTTGGGCAACTTCCGCACCGTGCGCGAACTCCTCGCGCACACTCCCGGCGAAGTCTTGCGCTATGCGCTCCTCTCCGGCCACTACCGCAAACCGCTCGACTTCACCCCCGAGCTGCTGGAACAATCGCTGCACGCGCTCGACCGGCTCTACACCACCCTCGCGCTCACCGAATCCGTTCCCTCCGCCCCGATCGACCCCCAGGCCGCGGCCGAGCGCCTGGAGCTCTCCCCCGAGCGGCGCGCCGCGCTCACCCCTGATGCGCTGCCGCACGGGCTCGGCGCCGCGCCCGAGTTCGTCGCCGCGCTCGCCGACGACCTCAACACCCCCCAGGCGCTGGCGCTTTTGCACGAAACCGCCGCGCTGCTGCGCAAAGCCCCGACCCCCGAGCGCAAGCGGGAATTCCTCGCCGCCGCCGAGCTCCTGGGGCTACTCACCGACACGCCGCAGTCCTGGCGTCGGCGCCTGCCTGCCCAAGGGGAAGAAACGCTCAGCGAAGAACGCATCGAAGCACTGATCGCCGAGCGCGCCGCCGCCCGCCGCGCCCGCGACTTCGCCCGGGCCGATGCCATCCGCGACGAGCTCAAGCGCGCCGGCATCCAGATCGAAGACACCGCGAGCGGCACCACCTGGCGCCGTGCGCTTTCATAGCGCGTTCTACGAGGAGAACCCCCATGTACGAATCCGAACACACCAAGTTCATCCGCGACTGGCTCGCCAAGCACCCCGAACAGCTCGAAGAGCGCCGCAAGGGCCGGGCGCTGTGGTGGGACAAACCGCAGGATCCCGAACTCACGGAACAATTCCGCCGCGCCGAGGTTCCAACGTATCCGTACTACTACGACGCCGACTCCGCCCATCACGCCTGAACTCATGCCCGAAGACGTCGCGACCGCCACCCCGCTTGCCGAGCGCTACGTCCTCCTCGACCTGGAAACCACCGGCGCGCACCTCGAGCGCGACCGCATCACCGAGATCGCGCTGCTGCGCTTCGAGGGCGGCCGTCTCGTCGAGCGCTGGCAAAGCCTCGTGCGCCCCGACGTCCCCATCCCGCCCCTCATCGAGCGACTCGTGGGCATCACCAACGCCATGGTCGCCGACGCGCCCCCCTTCGAGGTGCTCGCCCCCGAGCTCCTGCCGCGGCTCGCCGACGCCGTGCTCGTCGCCCACAACGCCCGCTTCGACTACGGATTCCTGCGCCAAGCCTTCCGCCGCTGTGGGCTCGCCTTCGAATCCCCGGTGCTGTGCACCGTCAAGCTCTCGCGCGCCCTCTACCCGCAATACCACAAACACGGTCTCGATAGCCTGATCGAGCGCCACGGCCTCAGCTGCAGCGCCCGCCACCGCGCCATGGGCGACGCCGAAGTGCTCGCCCAATTCCTCGACCTCGTGCAGCGCGAATTTCCTCCGGAAACCTTGCTCCTTGCCAAACGCAAGGCCATGCAATGGCCCAGCCGCCCGCCGGGGCTCGCCGATGGCGTGCTCGAATCCCTGCCGGACGTGCCCGGCGTCTACCTCATGTACGGGGAAAACGACCTGCCGCTCTACCTCGGCAAGAGCAAACGCCTGCGCAGCCGCGTGCTCGACCACTTCTCCCAGGCGCAGCACCACGGCACGGAAGCCGAGATCGCCCGCCAGATCCGCCGCCTCGACTGGCTCGAGACCGCCGGCGAGCTCGAAGCGCTACTGCTCGAATCCGAGCTCGTCAAACAGCTCAAACCCCTCTACAACCGGCAGCTGCGCGAACGCGGCGCCTGGGCGATCGAGCTGCTCCCCGAACCCAAGCCGCGCGGCCCCGTGGTCGGCTACCGCAGCCTTGCCGGCACCGATCCGGCCGACTGGCTCGGCCGTGCCCATGGCCTTTTTCCCGACCGCAAGCACGCCGAAAAAGCCCTGCGCCAGATCGCCCGCACCCACGCTCTCTGCCCCCAGCGCCTGGGGCTGGAACCCCTGCGCCGCGGCCCTTGCCTCGCCCATCAACTGAAGCAATGTCTCGGCGCCTGCGCCGGCAAGGAACCGCCCGAAGTGCACGACGCGCGCCTGCGCGCTGCGCTCGCCACCCTCCCACCGGCCCCCTGGCCTTATGCCGGCCCGGTACGGCTCTCCGAACACGACCCCGAGCGCGAGCGCCGCATGACCCTCATCGCCGACCGCTGGTGCTTGCTCGCGCGCTTCGACCACGACCCCACCCTTGAAGAACTTACCGCCGCGCTCGAGCGCCCACGCCGGTTCGACGCCGACCTCTACCGCATCCTGGCGCACGCCTTCGCCACCACGGCCCCGCATCCACTGATCGTGTAAAGCAAGCTCAAAGCACCGCCGCCAGCGCCAGCGGCAGAAACACCACCGAGGCGAGGTTGCCCACCAGCACGATGGAAGCGACTTTGTCCGGTTCCTGCCCGTAGCGTTCGGCGAAGAGATAATTGAGCACCGCCGGCGGCAGCGCACCGAAGATCACGAGCAGGGCCGCTTCGAGCGGCTCGAGGCGCCAGGCACCCCCGATCACTCGGTAGAGACCGATCATCGCCGCGGCGAGCGTCATGCCCGCGAGGGGGCGGGCCACGGCGATGATCGCGCCCAAGCGCCAGGCGCGGATGGGCGTCTCGGCCAGACGCACGCCGAGCCCGAAGAGCATGAGCGGAATGGAGATGTCGCCCAGCATCTTGATGGTGGTGAGCAGCGGCGGCCAGACCGTCCAGCCAGCCGCGCCTACGGCGAGCCCGGCGACGGCGGCGAGCACCGTGGGCACGCGCCAGAGGTGGATGAGGCGGGCACGGCGATCGAGCAGCCATACGCCCAGGCTGAAGTGCAGGAGGTTGCTGACGATGAAGAGCACGACCATCGGCGGCAGGGCCGCTTCGCCGAAGGCGAGCACCGCGAGCGGCAGACCGAGGTTGCCGCTGTTGTTGAACATCATCGGCGGCGCGAGCGTGCGCGGATCCTCCCCCAGACGATGCGCGAGCCACCAGCCGAACGCTCCCGAGCCGAGCACGAGCACCGCGGCGGCGAGCACGAGCGGCAGGTAGGCGACGACATCGACGTGCCGGCCGGCGAGCGCGGCGAAGACGAGCGCCGGCGTGAAGACGTCCATGTTGAGCCGATTCGCCCCCGAGAGCTCGGGACGATGGCGCTTGCCGACGACGTAGCCCAGCGCCACCAAGGCGAAGAGTGGAAAGAGGATCTCGACGATGCGTTGTGCGAGCACGGCCATGACTCAAAGCACGTAGCGTGCCAGATCCTCGTCGCCGGCCAGATCGGCCAGCCGCCCATCGACGTAGGCCGCATCGATCACCACGCGCGGCAGCGGCTCGCCGCCGGCGCGGAAGGAGACTTCTTCGAGGAGTTTTTCCATCACGGTGTACAGGCGCCGCGCGCCGATGTTCTCGACGCGCTCGTTTACCGCCCAGGCGATCTCGGCGAGCCGCCGCACGCCGTCGGGGGCGAATTCGAGTTCCACCCCGTCGGTGGCCAACAGCGCCCGGTACTGCTCCACCAGGCTTGCTTCCGTCTCGGTGAGGATGCGCACGAAGTCGTCTACCGTGAGGCTGTCGAGCTCGACCCGAATGGGAAAGCGGCCTTGCAGCTCGGGAATGAGATCGCTCGGCTTGCTCAGGTGGAACGCGCCCGAGGCGATGAAGAGGATGTGGTCGGTGCGCACCATGCCGTACTTGGTGGCCACGGTGGTGCCTTCCACCAGCGGCAGCAGGTCGCGCTGCACCCCCTGGCGCGAGACGTCGGCGCCGGCCGTCTCCTGACGCGCGGCGATCTTGTCGATCTCGTCGAGAAAGACGATGCCGTTCTGCTCCACCGCCTGCAGCGCCTCCTGCTTGAGCTCCTCGTCATCGACGAGTTTGGCCGCCTCTTCCTCGGTGAGCACCTCCATCGCCTCGCGCACCCGCATCTTGCGCGTGCGCCGCTTGCCGCTACCCAACGACTGGAACAGCCCCTGCAGCTGCTGCGTGAGCTCTTCCATGCCTGGCGGGCCGAAGATCTCGGCGCGCACGGCGGGCGAGACGACCTCGATCTCGATCTCTTTCTCGTCGAGCTGGCCTTCGCGTAGCATTTTGCGGAATTTCTGCCGCGTGGCGCTCTCGGCCGGCACCGGCTCCTCGCCGAAGGAACGCGCCGGCGGCAGCAACACATCGAGAATGCGATCCTCGGCCGCGTCGCGCGCCCGGTCGCGCACCCGGCGCATGGCCCGTTCCTTGGCCTCTTTCATGGCGATCTCGGCCAGATCGCGGATGATGGTGTCGACGTCGCGCCCCACGTAGCCGACCTCGGTGAATTTCGTCGCCTCGATCTTGATGAAAGGCGCATTGGCAAGCCGCGCGAGCCGCCGCGCGATCTCGGTCTTGCCCACGCCGGTGGGGCCGATCATGAGGATGTTCTTGGGCGTGATCTCGTGGCGCAGGGGCTCGGGCACCTGGGCGCGGCGCCAGCGGTTCCGCAGCGCCACGGCCACGGCGCGCTTGGCCTCGTGCTGACCGACGATGTATTTGTCGAGTTCCGAGACGATCTCGCGGCAGGTGAGCGGCGTCATTCCAGCACCTCGATGACGTGGTTTTGATTGGTATAAATGCACAGATCGCCGGCGATGCGCAAGGATTCGGCGACGATTTCTCGCGGCGGCAGCTGGGTGTGACGCAATAGCGCCTGAGCTGCGGCCTGGGCATAGGCCCCGCCCGAACCGATGGCGACGACTCCCTCTTCGGGCTCCAGGACGTCGCCGTTGCCGGTGAGGATGAGGGAATGCTCGCGGTCGGCCACGGCGAGCATGGCCTCCAGCCGGCGCAGCATGCGGTCGGTGCGCCAATCCTTGGCGAGCTCGACCGCGGCGCGCAGCAGGTGGCCCTGATGCTTCTCGAGCTTGGCCTCGAAACGCTCGAAGAGTGTGAAGGCATCGGCCGTGGCCCCGGCAAACCCTGCGAGAATTTTGCCGTGATAGAGCGTGCGCACTTTACGCGCCGTGGCCTTGACGACCACGTTGCCTAGGGTCACCTGGCCGTCGCCGCCCAGCGCCACCGCGCTACCGCGGCGCACCGACAGGATCGTGGTGCCGTGATAGGATTCCATGTAACTCCTTTGCTTCTTTCAATAAATTTTTGTTTGGATCGTGGCGACCTGCCCCATGCTGAGCACCTCGAAGAGGGCATTCACCACTTGGCTGACGTTACGCAGGATCACCTGCTTGCCCTGCCCTTTGAGGGCTGCGAAGGCGTTGTAGAGCATACCGGCGGCGACGAAATCGACTCGGCGCAGCGCTTCGCAGTCGATAGAGATTACCTCGTGATCGCGGGCGAAAGCCAGGATTTCCTGGACGACTTCGCCGATGGTACGCTCGTCGAGGTCTCCTTCCAGTATCAAATCTTCGCGTGCCGGCTCGCTCTCTCGTGCCACTTTCCCTTCAGACGCAGTCGTCTCACAGCCGACACGCTCCGGCTCGGACATCCATACCGGGGGGATCGCCTCGAAGGTCTCGGCAAAAGAGAGCACCAGCGCCTCGGCCTGCTCTCCTTGACCGGCAGCGGTGCGCCAAACGATTTCCAACTCCCACAGCGCTCGGTCGTCCGCTTCAGCGGCCCGCGCCCGTTCGATCGCACCCAAAGCAAGGTCGAGGCGGCGCCACTGAAACCGCACCCCTTTGTCGATGAGTTTCTTGAGCAGGGCGAGAAAGAGCGCCGCTCCGCCCGGTTCGACCACTCTTAAGCGCGAGGCATCGAGGCGCAGAGCGCCACTGACCTTGGCCAACCGCAGCGCCTTGTCCTGTAGCGCAGACATCGCTGCGACATCGAGCCGCTCCGGCAGCAGCAACAGAGGAGGGCCCGCCTTCGCCTGCTCGTGTGCGGGGGCGAGCGCCGGCGGGGAACATCCGAAACGCAGCGCATAGGCGAGCGCCGCCTCCTCGAAGCGCCTTCGATCGCCGCGCGCACGCAGCATGTCGAACAATACCCACCAAGCCTCTTTCGGCGCGGCGTTGTCGGCAAGGAATTGATCGAGCGTGGCGATGGCCGTCTCTTCGTCGCCCCGAGCCCAGTACATGGCCGCTTCTTGCACCGGGTCTCGCCCCAGGAAGAGATCCTCGACGGCGAGCGCCGTGGCCGCCAATGCATCCTCCTCGAAAGCGAACGGATCCTCGGGCTCGTGCTCCTGTTCCATCACCACACTCCCCATCGTATGGGTGTTTGCCAGTCTACCCCAAATCCCGACGTCTCGACGACTCGAACTCGGGAACGGATGCGCTATAATGGCCCCGCCATGGACGCCACCGCCCCTGCCGAGCCTCACGCGATCGAGCTCCGCGTCTATTACGAGGACACCGATTGCGCCGGTCTCGTCTATTATGCCAATTATCTTCGCTTTTGCGAGCGTGGTCGCACCGAGCTGCTGCGCGGTCTGGGTTTTGCGCAAAGCGTGTTGATGCAGGAATACGGCGTGGGGTTCGTCGTCCATCGGCTGCAGGCGCATTACCGGCATCCGGCGCGGCTCGACGACCTGCTGCGGCTGGAGACACGTGTCCTCGCCCTCACCCGCACCACCGTCGTCTTTGCCCAACGCCTGCTGCGCGGCGATCTGGCGATTTTCGACGCCGAAGTCACCGTGGCCTGCGTCGATCTGCAGCGCGGGCGCCCCGTCGCCCTCCCCGCTGCCGTGCGTGCACGGCTCTCCCTTTCCTGACCCCCTTCCTTTCGCCGACCATGAACGTCACCTCCGATTTGTCGTTTACCCATTTGGTCCTGCAGGCGAGCGTGCCGGTCCAGCTCATCATGCTGATCCTGGCGCTCCTGTCGGTCATGTCGTGGTACTGGATCTTCCGCAAGATCTTCCAAATCCGCGACGCGCGCCGGCGCACCGACGCCTTCGAGGCGAGCTTCTGGCAGGGCAGCGACCTGGAAACGCTCGCCCGGCTCACCGAGTCGCGCCTGCAGCACGCCGGCCCCATGGAGCTCGTCTTCCTCGCCGCCTGGCGTGAATTCCTGCGCCAACGCAGCCGCTCTCTCGACCCGACGGCCGCGCTCGAGAGTGTGCGCCGCGCCATGCGCGCCGCCTACCAGCGCGAAATGGACGAACTGGAAGCGCATCTGGCCTTTCTTGCGTCCACCGGGTCGGTGGCGCCCTACATCGGCTTGCTCGGTACCGTCTGGGGGATCATGAACTCCTTCCGCGGCCTGGCGAACATGACCTCGGCCACGCTGTCGCACGTCGCTCCCGGCATTGCCGAGGCGCTCATCGCCACGGCGATCGGCCTGTTCGCCGCCATTCCCGCGGCCGTGGCCTACAACCACTTCACCCACGACATCGAGCGCCTGTCGGTGCGTATCGAGACCTTCATGGAAGAGCTGACGAACCTGCTGCAACGGCAGCTGCGCTGATGCCGGAGGCATCCCCATGGCCAAACGCAAGTTGATGAACCAGATGAACGTCGTGCCCTACATCGACGTGATGCTGGTACTCCTGGTGATCTTCATGGTCACCGCCCCCATGATCCAATTGGGCAACGTCGAGCTGCCCACGGTGGGCAATCTGCCTTCGCCGCCGTCGGAAGCGGCGATCGTGATCGTGCATGCCGATGGCAGTCTCGCGCTCAAGTCCAACCCCGCCGCACCCGAGAAGAACGTCGATGCGCTCACGCTGCTGCGCGAGCTGCAGGCGCTCAAGGCGAAAGATCCGAACCTCGCCGTGGTCGTGGCCGGTGACCGGCGTGCCACCTACGAAAAGATCATGGACACGCTCGATCGCCTGCGCAACGAAGGCTACACCCGCATCAGCCTGCAGACGAGCAGTACGCGCAAATCTCCGGCGGGTGGCGCCACCGCGCCCTGAGGCTTCCGATGGCAGAACCTCTCCTCCGCTCGCCCGTGCGTCCGCCACGCCGTCCCGAGCGTGGCAAGCTGCTCGCCGCGGTGCTCGCGGTGGGCATGCACGTGCTGCTCCTTGCCTTCATTGCCTTTTCGGTGCAATGGAAGGTCGGCGAACCCTCGCCCTTGCTCGTCGACCTCGTGGCCGCGCCCCAAGCCGCCCACACGCAGCTCGCCAAAAATCCGGAGCCGGCGCCCGGCCCGCAGCCGGCGCCCAAGCCCGAGCCCAAACCGGAACCCACTCCACCCAAACCCGAACCCCGGCCGGAACCCCCCAAACTGCAGCCGGAACCGAAACCCGAACCCAAACCGGAACCGCCCAAACCAGCGCCTCCGCCCAAGCCCGAGCCGCCCAAAGCCGAGCCCAAACCCTCCGCGCCGGAGAAACCCGACATCGCGCTCAAGGAAGAGATGAAAAAACCTGAACCCAAGAAAGAACCGCCCAAGGAAGAGCCGAAGAAAGAACCGCCCAAACCGGAAAAAGAGCCCCCCAAACCTGAGCCGAAAAAACCCGAGCCGAAGAAGGAGCCGCTGCCCCTGGACGATTTCACCAAGCTCGCCGAAGCACGCCTGCGGCAACAGACCACCACCCCCGCCTCGCCGGCAAAGACGCCGAGCAGCGCTTCTGCCCCTGCGGCCGGCGGCGCGCCCAGCGGCCCATCCGAGCAGGCCCGCGCCACCTACATCGACCAGATCCGCGCCAAGGTCCGCGGCAACATCGTCGTCCCCCCCGGCGTACAAGGGAACCCGGAAGCGGTATTCATCGTCGACCAACTGCCGACAGGTGAGGTAGTCAATGTGCGCCTCGTCCAATCCTCCGGAAATCCGGCGCTCGACGCCGCGCTCGAGCGCGCGATCCGGCGCTCCAGTCCTCTGCCTTTGCCCGAAGACAAACGGCTCTTCGAGCGCACCCTCACCCTCAAGCTTCGACCCCTCGCGCAATGAGTTACCGAATGCGTTGCCATCAAAGGAATTTTGTGCAAAACTTCAGGTTTTCCACCACCAGCAGCGTGATCACGATGCACGGCCTCGCCCATCGAGCCTTCCATCGGTTTCTTCCCTTCATGGTGGCGCTCGCCGCCTTGGCTGCGCTTCCCGTGCGAGCCCAGCTCACCGTCGAGATCACCGGCGCCGGTGGTCGCCTCATCCCCGTGGCCATTCCCTACCTGGCCGGTGAAGAAGCGCTGCCCACGCCCATCTCCCAAATCGTGAGCCAAGATCTCGCCAAGAGCGGCATCTTCCAGCTAGTCGACGTCGGGCTCATGAGGCTGCCCGAGGATCAGATCCCCGATTACGCCAATCTCGCCTCGCGCGGCGCCGATGCCGTGCTCGCCGGCACCGCCACGGCGATCGGGACCGGTCAATACGAAGTCCGGGTACGCGTGTTCGACACGCGGCGCCAGGCCGACCTCGGCGGCATCCTCTACCGCTTCACGCCCTCGCAAACCCGGGCCACCGCGCACCGCATCGCCGATTTCGTCTATGAAAAGCTCACCGGCGTGCCCGGTTATTTCGCCTCGCGGCTCGCCTATGTCGTGAAGCAAGGTAGCCGCTACGAATTGCGCATCAGCGAGGCCGACGGCAGCAACTCCGTGCCGGCGCTCATCTCGCAGGAGCCGATCATTTCGCCGGCTTGGAGCCCGGACGGCACCAAGGTCGCCTACGTCTCGTTCGAGGCGAAGAAACCGGTGGTCTATGTCCATGAGCTCGCCACTGGTCAGCGTCGTGTCGTGGCAAACTTCAAAGGCTCGAACTCGGCACCGGCTTTCTCCCCCGATGGGCAGAGTATCGCCCTTGCGCTCACGCGCGACGGCATCTCCCAGATATACCTCGTCCCGGTCTCCGGCGGCGCGCCGGTACGCCTGTCACGCAGCAACGCCATCGACACCGAACCGGTCTTCTCGCCCGACGGTCGCTATATTTACTTCACGTCCGACCGCGGCGGCTCGCCCCAAATCTATCGCATGCCGGCGAGCGGCGGTGCAGCCGAGCGCGTCACCTTCGAAGGGGAATACAACGTCAGCCCCGACATTTCGCCCGACGGCAAGCTCCTCGCCTTCGTCACGCGCAACCAGGGTCGTTATCAGGTGGCCCTGCTCGACCTGCAAACGCGCCAGCAGATCATCCTTTCCGATTCCACGCGCGACGAATCGCCTTCGTTCGCGCCCAACGGACGCATGATCGTCTATGCTTCAGAATCCGGCGGACGAGGGACCCTCTTCGCCGTCTCGACCGATGGCAAAGTTCGTCTTCGCCTCTCGGCCGAGGGAGCCGACGTACGGGAGCCGGCCTGGGGGCCGCTGCCGCGCTGAGGCCGATGTGTGCTCATCTCCATCCCACCCACTTTGCACAGGAACATGAACCAAATGAACATGAAGAAACTCATCACCCCTGCCGTCCTCTGCCTCGGACTCATCCTCTCCGCCTGTTCCTCCACCGGCTCGGTCGAGGAAGGGGCGGGCAAGGTCGAAGACCGCAACGCCGGCGCCGTGAAAACGGTCACCCCGCCGAGCTCTCGCAGCCAGGCGCTCGCCGCGCTGCATGACCCCAATAGCCCGCTGTCCAAACGCAGCATCTACTTCGACTTCGACAGCTACGTCGTCAAACCCGAGTTCCAATCGCTGGTGCAGGCCCATGGCCGATTCCTCGCGCAGAATCCCGACCTCAAGGTCCTGATTCAGGGTAATGCCGACGAACGCGGCAGCCGCGAATACAACCTGGCGCTCGGCCAGAAACGGGCCGAGGCGGTCAAGAATGCCCTCATGACCTTCGGTGCGCGTGAAGACCAGGTGGAAGCCGTGAGCCTGGGCAAGGAAAAACCCGTCTGCACCGAGAAAACCGAGGAATGCTACGCGAAGAACCGTCGCGCCGACATCCTCTATTCGGGTGAGTTCTAACGGAGTCCCGTGCGATGCCCAAGCCCTTTTCCTGGCGTATGGGGGTACTGCTCGCCGCGGCCGTGCTGAGCCGACCGGCTTTCGCCCTCTTTGCCGACGACGAGGCGCGCCAGGGCGTCGCCGATCTGCGCCTGCAGGTGCAAACGCTCAGCGAGCGCGTCGATACGATGGCGCGCTCGCAGCTCACCCAGAGTAACGATCTGGAGCGACTGCAGGAAGACGTGCGCCGGCTCACGGGGCGCATCGAGGAGTTGCAATACAAGCTGGACCAGCTCGAGAAGCGGCAGAAAGATTTCTACCTCGATCTCGACGCCCGGCTCAATGCCTTGAGTAGCGGCGGTGCCGCTGCCTCCGCGCCAGCGCAAGGAGCGACCGCTCCGGCGGCCACCCCGCCAGCTACACCCACCGCTTCCGCAACCGCGCCTGCCGGCAATGCCAAGGCCGAGTTCGAGGCGGCGCTCGCCAAGCTGCAGGCGCGAGATCCGAAGAACGCGCTGGCGGCTTTCGAGACCTTCCTGCGTCAATATCCCAACGACGCCCAAGTACCTGCGGCGCATTTCTGGGCGGGCACGGCGGCGCTGCAACTCAAACAGTACGAGACGGCGCGGCGCCATTTCGCCCGCGTGGTCTACGATACACCCAAACACGAGCTCGCCCCCGATGCCATGCTCGGGCTGGCCAATGCCCTGCAAGGCATGGGCGACGAGGTCGGCGCTACCGACATGCTCAAACGCTTGGTCGAGCGCTATCCCAATACCCCGGCGGGTCAGGTTGCCCGCCAACGCCTGGGGCGATGAAGGCACCGGAGTCGCTGCGGGTCAGCGAGATCTTTGCCTCCTTGCAAGGGGAATCGACGACGGTGGGCGTGCCCACCGTCTTCGTCCGGCTCACCGGCTGCCCCTTGCGCTGCCACTGGTGCGACACGGCCTACGCCTTTCGCGGCGGCGAACGCCTCGCGCTCGACGAAATTCTCGCCCGGGCCGCGGCTTTCGGTCTGTCCGAGGTCTGCGTCACCGGCGGGGAGCCGCTGGCACAACCGGCCTGCCGCGAACTGCTCACCCTGTTGGCCGATGCCGGTTATCGCGTCTCGCTCGAGACGAGCGGAGCGCTCTCCATCGCGGGGCTCGACCCTCGCGTGCGCTGCGTGATGGACCTCAAGGCGCCGGGCTCGGGCGAAGTCGACAAGAACTTGTGGGACAACCTCGACCACTTGCGCGCGCACGACGAGGTGAAGTTCGTGCTCGCCGACCGCGCCGACTACGAGTGGGCCAAGGACATTCTGGAGCGACACGATCTCGCCCGCCGCGCCACGGTGCTCTTCTCGCCGGTGGCCGGATCGCTGCCGCCCTCGACGCTGGCCGAATGGATCGTGGCCGACCGTCTGCCCGTGCGCTTCCAGCTGCAACTGCACAAGATCCTGTGGGGCGACGCACGCGGCAAGTGAAGCGCCGTCGCGTCCCCCTCTTTGCACAAGGATTCCCGCGATGAAGGATGTCTCCTCTCGAAACGCCGTAGTACTGCTCTCCGGCGGGCTCGATTCGAGCACCGTGCTTGCGATCGCCCGCGCCGAAGGATTTCGTCCCTATGCCCTGTCGGTGGCCTACGGCCAACGGCACGATGCGGAACTCGCGGCCGCGGCGCGCGTGGCCCGGGCGCTGGGCGCCGTCGAACATCGCATCGCGAGGGTGGATCTGGGCGTTTTTGGCGGCTCGGCGCTCACGGACGAGGCGATCGCCGTACCGGAGGTCCCCACCGAGGGCATTCCCGTCACTTATGTGCCGGCGCGCAACACGGTACTCTTGTCGGTGGCGCTCGCCTGGGCCGAGGTCCTCGGGGCTTACGATCTATTCATCGGAGTCAATGCCGTCGATTATTCCGGCTACCCCGACTGCCGGCCGGAATTCATCGCCGCTTTCGAAGCATTGGCCAACGTCGCGACCAAGGCCGGAGTCGAAGGGGCGCGTTTTCGGGTCCACGCGCCGCTCATGCACCTGTCGAAGGCCGAGATCATTCGCCGCGGGCTGGAACTGGGGGTGGATTATTCCCTCACCGTTTCCTGCTACCAGGCGGACGAAATGGGGCGGGCCTGCGGTCGCTGCGATGCCTGCCGACTGCGAGCCCAAGGGTTCGCCGCGGCCGGCGTTCCCGATCCCACCCGCTACCGCCGGTAGCCACTCGGCGCTTGGCAAAAACGCAGCGATCGGCGTAGGATTACCCCCAACACGCACCACGGTTTTGCGCGCGATGCCCCGTACCCCCGCCCCGCCGGAACTGCCTACCTCTTCGAGCCTTGTCGGCCCCGGCGATCGGCGCCGGCTCGACCTGCTGCTCGCCGGTCTCGACCTGCTCGACCAGGCGATCGCCGTGTTCGATGCCACGCCCAGACTCGTGGCTTGGAATCGGGCCATGCAGCGTCTGCTCGATTTCCCCGAAAACCTCGTCCATGAAGGCACGCCCTTCGAAACCTTCGCCCGTTTCAACGCCGAACGCGGCGAATACGGCGAGGGCGACATCGAGCGTCTGGTCGCCGAACGGGTGATGGCCGCGCGCGCCTTCCAGCCGCACTACTTCGAACGCGAACGCCCCAACGGCCGCATCCTGGCAGTGCGCGGCGTGCCCATCCCCAACCTTGGATTCGTGTCGCTGTGGACCGACATCACCGAGCAGCGCCGCTACGAGCGGCTGATCGAGGAGCAGAACCAGACCCTGGAAGCCCGGGTGGCCGAGCGCACTGCGGCGCTCGCGCAGGCGAACGAAGAACTGCGCGCGGCCCAACGTGAGCTCGACCAGACCGCCGAAGCCCTGCGCCGCTCCGAAGCTCGGCTGCGGCTCATCCTCGACTCGATCCCGGCGATGGTGGCCTATCTGGACGCCGACGAACGCTACCGTTTCGCCAACCGGGTCTATGCCAGATGGTTCGGCCTCGAACAGGAGGAAATCGTCGGGCGCACCGTGGCCGAGATCACCGGCCCTGACACCTATGCCCAGATCGCGGCCCACCTGGAGCGCGCCCATGCCGGTGAGACCGTCAGCTACGAATACGCCCGCCACGATGCCCAGGGCCGTCCGGTCCATGCCCGCAGCACCGTCGTACCGGAGCATGACGAGCACAGCGCGGTCGTGGGGTTCTTCGTCCTCTCGATCGACATCACCGAACAGAAGGCGCATCAGAACGCCCTCATCCAGGCGCAGAAAATGGAGGCGATCGGTCAGCTCACGGGAGGGCTGGCGCACGACTTCAATAACCTCCTCACCACCCTCATCGGCAATCTCGAAGGGCTCAAACGCTATCTCGGCGACTCCAGCGCCGTGCGCGAATACCTGGAACCCGCGCTCGCAGCGAGTAACCGAGGCGTGGCGCTCATCCGCCGCCTGCTCACCTTCGCGCGCTCGCAACCCCTCGCGCCGCAGGCGGTCGAAGTCCGCGAGCTGGTACGCTCCATGAGCGTGATCCTCGAGCGTACCCTGGGGGAGACCATCGCCATCGTGCTCGATCTGCCCGACACCCCGCTCCACGCCTACGCCGACGCGCACCAGCTCGAAAATGCCCTCCTCAATCTCGCCCTGAATGCGCGCGATGCCATGGCCGAGCGCGGCGGCACCCTCACGATTCGCGTCCGCCCGTGGCACCGCGGCGAAGAATCGACCTCGGACCTCCCGCTGGGCGACTATGTCCGCTTCGACGTCAGCGACACGGGATGTGGCATGAATCAGGAGCAACTCTCCCGCGTCTTCGAGCCGTTCTATACCACCAAACCCTTTGGCCGCGGCAGTGGATTAGGGCTGGCGATGGTCTATGGTTTCGTGCGCCAGTCGGGCGGTGACATCCAAGTACGCAGCGAACCAGGCCGCGGCACGACCTTCTCCTTTGCCCTGCCCTTGGCACCGGCAGCGGCCGACGTTCGAGGGGCAAACCCGGAGGAAGAGGCCGAGGCGCCGCCCTCTCCCCCCCGCATGGTGTTGCTGGTGGAAGACGAACTGCCGGTGCGCCACGTCCTGCGCCAACAGCTCATGGCGCTGGGACACACCGTGCTGGAAGCGGCCAACGCGCACGAAGCGTTGGAGCTGCTCGAGCACGTCGAGGAAATCGAACTCCTCGTCACCGATGCCGTCATGCCGGGCGAGCTCGACGGCCGCAGCCTCATCGCCCGCGCCCGCGCGCTACGGCCGGCACTGCCTACCGTGCTGGTCACGGGCTATGCCCACGACGAGGGTCCGCCGGTGGACGGCTACCTCGTCCTGCCCAAACCCTGCACCCAGGCCCAACTTTCCCGGGCGCTCGTCGCCGCCCAGCGCCTTGCCGCAGAAATGCCCCGATGAACGCTCCCGACGCCCATCTGCTCATCGTCGAAGACGACCCCGACGTCGCCCGTCTCATCTGCCGCAGCCTGAGCGAGTTCGGCTTTGCCTGCGACGTGGCCGCGAGCGGCCGGGCCGCGCTGGAGGCCGTGCGCACCCGCACGCCGGAATTGGCCATCGTCGACCTGGGGCTGCCGGACATGGACGGCCTCGCCCTGATCGCCGAGATGCAGCGCCTGCACCCTTGCGCCGTGCTGATCCTCACCGGCCGCGCAGGCGTGGCCGACCGCGTGCTGGGACTGGAACTAGGGGCGGACGACTATCTCGTCAAACCCTTCGAGCCGCGTGAGCTGGTGGCCCGCGTGCGCTCCATTTTGCGCCGCTACCAGAAGACCGCTACCCCGGCCACCGAGGAAGAACGAGGAGCGGCGTATTTTGCCGGCTGGCGCTACGATCCGGCAAGCCACACCCTCACCGATCTGCAAGGAGGCAGCACGAGGCTCTCCACCGCCGAGGCGCAGCTGCTGATGCTCTTCCTTGCCCACCCCAACCGCATTCTCTCGCGCGAACGTCTCGTGGGAAATCGACCCGTCGAATCGTACGATCGCAGCATCGACGTGCGCATCTCCCGGCTACGGCGCAAACTGCGCGACGATCCGCACGACCCGCGTCTCATCAAGACGGTCTATGGCGCAGGCTACCTCTTCGCCGCCCCCGTGCGCTGGGAGTAAAATCCCCGCCCATCCTTTCCTCGAGAGTTTCCGTCATGAACGATTCCCCCCGACCGTTCCGCATCCTCGGTATTCAGCAAATCGCCCTCGGCGCGCTCGACAAGACCCGCCTCGCCCGCCTGTGGGTCGAGCTCTTCGGCCTGCCGGTGACCGGCACCTTTCGCTCCGAGCGCGAAAACGTGGATGAAGACATCGTCGCCCTGGGTGCAGGCCCCTTCAAGGTCGAGGTCGACCTGATGCAGCCGCTCGATCCGGAGAAGAAACCGGCGGTGCACGCCACCCCGCTCAACCACGTCGGGCTGTGGGTCGACGACCTGCCCAAGGCGGTCGAGTGGCTCTCGGCGCATGGCGTGCGCTTCGCCCCCGGCGGCATTCGCCGTGGCGCGGCCGGCTACGACATCTGCTTCATCCACCCCAAGGGCAACGACGAATTCCCCGTGAGCGGCGAAGGCGTGCTCATCGAGCTCGTCCAGGCTCCGCCGGAAGTGATCGAAGCGTACGCGACGATCGCCGCCGCCTGAAACCGCATTTGTCAGGATGCCGACAGCCACGAGGAGATAGCCTGCAAGGTCGAACGTGCTTTCTTCCTCGCGGAGGTAAATCATGGCAAACACGCCTTCCCGTTCCACGAAAACAACGCTTACCGTAGGCACAGGGCAATCGGTCACCTTGTCTGCTGCCAATACGGTCGTGCAGGGTGACGGGGTAGCCAACGAAACCGTCGTGGTGCAAAACAACGCTTGGAACGACACAATCTCTGGCGTCGATACGATCAATCTTCCAGGGAAGGTCACCGACTACCTCGTCGGTCAGCTCGGTAACAAGGACGTCATCAGCTCTGTATCCCATCGGGTGTCGCTCACCGATACGCCCGATCAGGGGAGTGGAACCAAGGTGCACTTCGAAGACGGCAGTCAGGTAAGCTTTTTACCCGACGGGACGGTACATTACGACAATGTCGTTCTGCCTGCACGAACTCCCTTCGTGGTCCCCAACTCCAGTATCACGATCCAGTCCGGGGGCAAAGACAACATCATCATGCAGCCCAATCAACACGACGTGACGATCAAGGGACTCGACAGCAATAGCACGCTCGACCTGAGAGGAGCGCTCGTCGAGAACGTCACGTTCACCTTTTCCGGACCCACGGTGAGCATCAAGCAGGGCACGACGACGCTTGCCACGATCGATGATTCTGCGCTTGCTCAAGCTTCGATTCCTTTGTACTTCAAAAATGGCTCAGGGACGCTGTCGATCTCGGCATCCGGTGACCAGTTCCAGTTGAAAAACCTCCAGATGCCCAGCAACGAGACCTACACCCTGCCCAATTCCGGCGTCACGGTGATAGGCAATGCGAGTGACACCGTGGTGCTCTCATCCGTGGATACCAATGAGAAAATCATCGGTGCAGGGAAAGTCGTGCTTCCGGGCGCGGCAACCGACTATCGCTTTGAAAAGAGTTTCGAGTCGGTCATCGTGCAGGATGCAAGCGGCAACACCGTGGCGACACTCTCGGGCATCCGCCAGGAAACGCTCTCTTTTGCCGACGGCAGCAGTCACACTCTGACATTCTCCGGCGGGAAATACCTGATCGACGGCAATGTGATCCCCTCGGGCAGCTTTGTCCCCTTGGGCACGACCGGCACCTCGGCAGGGAGCACCGCGCCGGGGACCTCTTCCGCAAGCACGGCGACATCGGGCGGCACCGGAACCTTTCATTTTACGATTGCCACCGACAATAGCCTGGGCAGTTACACCCAAGCCGTCGAAACCGACCTCACCAAGGCGCTCAACGACATCGGCAAATACCTCAATGCCCAAGGCAGTCTCGATCTCTTCCTCACCGGCAAACCCCTGAACGGGACGGTTCTCGCGCAAGCCCAAGGAGTGACGGTGAGCACGCCGAGTTCGCTACTTGCCGCCGAGCACAACGCCACTCAATCGACCATTTTCCAGATCGAGAGTCAAACCGGAAGCGACCCCAACGGAGCCTCTCCCGATGCCACGGTGACGATCAACACGAGCCTTTTGTCGCGCATGAATCTCGACCCGAACCACGCGCCGGCAGCGAACCAGTACGACCTCACTACCGTGCTCGAGCACGAACTCTTGCATGCGATGGGATTTGCGGGTTATCTCGGTACTTCCAGTAGCGCTACGCTCGCCACGGCGTTTGACGAGCAAGTGCAATTCATCAATGGCGCACCGTACTTCGTCGGAAAAAATTCCGAAGCGGTTTATGGTGGTCCTGTTCCTCTGGCACCTGCGAGCGCTGGCCCCGGTTCGGCGTACTACCACGTCAATGTGCCCAATGACCTGATGGATACATCGCTCGCGCCCGGTCTAGTGCGAACCATTTCGACACTCGACGTGGCCATGCTCAAAGATCTTGACATACCGGAAGTCACGACGGTCGGCGTGCCGGGCACCGCGCTTCACGCGGAGGCAGCGTTGGCTTGAGATCGCAAGATGATCTCTCGAACCCGCGAACCAGGTGTTCCCGCTGACCGACACCACAGCATCGGTGTCCAAGCAATCTCAACGAAGGTGCCTGAGCCCGCCAATTGCAGCCGTTTTCCCGTCCCTGCGGATTTCAAAATATGCGGATCAATCCCCTGCAAACGCCTCCCCTACAACGTATTCATCGTGAACGACCATTTCGGACCATCCACGACATGGCCATTCATGATATTACCCTTGGATGTTGATTAAAATTCCCGGAAGTCAAGGCACATTCTTTTTTCGGAGAGTTCCTATGCCACTAAGAGAAGATTTTGCAAGTACCGGCAACTGGCTGTTTCGACGGAGAAGCTATTTGCCGATTATAGTAATTGGCATATTTTTGTTTTCAATGAAAGATTATGAGTACTTGGGCCATAGTGAGCGTCTGGATCACATATGGGAGGCAATATGCCTCGCCGTCAGTTTTTTTGGATTAGGTATCCGCATATTCACCATCGGACATACCCCAAAAGGAACATCGGGAAGAAATACAAAAAGGCAAATTGCGGAAACTCTGAACACAACGGGCGCCTATTCTGTCGTCAGGAATCCTTTGTATTTGGGAAATTTCTTCATGGGTTTGGGTATTGCCCTGTTCGCACACCTTTGGTGGCTAACGTTGATTTATATATTGGTATTTTGGCTATACTACGAGAGAATAATTTTTGCAGAGGAAGAATATCTGAGAAACAAGTTCGGACAGGCTTATCTTGAGTGGGCAAACGAGACACCCGCCTTTATTCCGAGATTCGACAAATATAAAAAAGCAGATTTACCATTTTCTCTCAAAAATGTGCTCCGGCGTGAATACAACGGTTTTTTTTGCGCTTGTATTTCTCATGGCCATATTGGAAGTAACTGGAGACATCCGTTACCAGGGCGAGTTCGATGTTGATGCAGGTTGGTTGCTGTTGGCAACCACCAGCTTGGTACTGTGGGTCGTGCTACGATCACTGAAAAAGTATACGAATATTCTCAACGTGGAAGGCAGGTAGGTAAAAAGGGACACCTATTTTTACCCCTAGGTCACCCTCCAGCGCACGGATCTAGCGCGTGTGCACGCGCGCCTCGTTCCTCAAACCCGGACGGCTACGGATCGTCGCATGAAACTGCTCTTCATCCACCAGAATTTCCCCGGCCAGTTCAAGCACCTCGCCCCGGCGCTCGCTCGGCAGGGGCACGAGGTGGTGGCGATGACGATGCAGCAAGTGCCCGTGCGCCAATGGCAAGGGGTGCAGCTCGTTCCCTATGGCGTGACGCGCGGTACTACGCCGGGCGTGCACCCGTGGGTGTCGGACTTCGAGACCAAGGTGATCCGGGGCGAGGCGTGTTTCCGCGCCGCCTTGCAGCTGAAAGCCCAGGGCTTTACGCCCGACGTGATCATCGCCCACCCCGGTTGGGGCGAGAGCCTCTTTCTCAAGGACGTTTGGCCGCAAGCCAAACTGGGGCTCTATTGCGAGTTCTACTACCATCCCCAAGGCGCCGACGTCGGCTTCGATCCCGAGTTTCCCGCCACCGACCCGGGCGAAGTCTGCCGCATCCGGTTGAAGAACCTCAACAACCTCATGCACTTCGAGGTGGCCGATGCCGGCATCAGCCCCACGCATTGGCAGGCGAGCACCTTTCCGCCGCGCTTTCGCGACAAGATCACCGTGGTGCACGACGGCATCGACACCTGCACCCTCGTGCCCAACCCGCAGGTGCGCCTGACGGTCAACGGTGAGCTCACCCTGACCCGCAGCGACGAAGTCATCACCTTCGTCAATCGCAATCTCGAACCCTATCGCGGCTACCACGTCTTCATGCGGGCGCTGCCTGCCATCCTGCGCCGCCGCCCCAAGGCGCGAGTCTTCCTCGTGGGTGGCAACGACGTGAGCTACGGCGCCCGGCCCGACCCGGCGCGTTATGGCGGCAGGCGCACCTGGCGCGAGATCTTCTTCGAAGAAGTGCGTCCGCAGCTGCCCGATGCCGACTGGGCGCGGGTGCATTTCCTCGGCAACATCCCCTATCCCCAGTTCGTGGCGCTCTTGCAGCTCTCTTCCGTCCATGTCTATCTCACCTACCCCTTCGTGCTCTCTTGGAGCCTGCTGGAAGCGATGAGCGTGGGCTGCGCGATCGTAGCGGGAATGAACAAAGGGACACCCAGTGCGCCGGGACGAAGCCGGCAGAAGATTGGAGGCAGAGCCCGGCAGCGGCTTCTGAAGGCTTGGCTACCCTGCCCTGCCCTGCCCACGAGCCATCTTCTACGGGCCTGTGAGTGCTTGCCGACAGCAAACCCGCTCGCGCAGACGCGTTCGCGGCTACAATGACCCTTGGGCGCATGGCGCCGATGATGACGCAAGCAAGGGAACCATGCTGCACAGACTGAGGCATTTTTTGAAGGCATGGCCGGCGCGCTCGCGCTGTTTGGCGAGCCGCCCGCATACCGCTACCCCCGTCGCGGCGGCTTTGCGCAGGACGCGGCAAAACTGCGCGGCGACTTTGCCGCCGTCGGAACCGATTTGCGCGAGACGCTCGAACGTGACGCACAAAAGTACGACCGCCCGCGCCAGGCATAGCAACCGATATGTCCGATGAATCCCTGCCAGGCCGCAGCCTCGCCTCTTGGCCTCTCACGCCCTATTTCCGCGATACGGTTCTCGTCAAGCGGCCCTACCTGCAGCTCGAATGGTGCATTTTGACGATCCGCGAGCCGCTGCGCCGCGAGGTTCAGCCGGAAGATGGCCGCATTCGCCAGTGGCGCTGGATCGAGGAACTCGGACGTTACCTGCGGGTCGTCACCTTGCCCGATGGCGAAACGATCCACAATGCCTTTCCCGACCGGAGGTTCAAGCCATGAAACTGGATTACGACGAAACGACCGATTCCCTCTACATCCACCTCAGTGAGCGCCCGGCGGCCGATTCCGAAGAGGTCGCCGACGGAATCGTGCTCGATTTCGACGAGCACGGCACGGTGGTAGGCATCGACATCCAGCACGCCAGCCAGAAAGCCGATTTTGCCGCCTTGAGGCTGCACAAGGTTCCCATCGCGGCGGTCGAGACGGTTTGAACGCAATCTTGACGCATTCATCCCCCTTGCCTACACTGCCTGCATGAGCCCTGCCGGAGCCACCCCATGACCCGCCCCAGCCCGGGAAAGTTAGCGCTTACGCAGCAGTTCCTGAATCTCAGGCAGCGGCATGAACAGCAAGAGTCCATTTTCCGGCGCCTGACGGAACCCAAAGCTTTTGTAATAACCGGCAGCCTTATCGTCCTTGGCATCCACGATGAGGCCCGTGCAGCCCGACAACTCCGCCACGCGTAGGACCCTTGTCATCGCATCGACCACCAGAACCTGCCCCAGACCCTGGCCCTGAAAACGGCTATCGACGGCCAGACGGGCCAGACGAACCACAGGCAGTTGATGGGTGGGCAGCTTGTATTTTTTGACGACATCAGGCGGTAACGCACCGACATCGACGTTCGCATTGGTCAGTGCGTAGTAGCCGAAAAACACGCCATCCCTTTCCCCGCAGAATGTGCGGGTAATGTTCCTTTTCTCGTGCTGAGAGGCGGTCTCGGCGAGATATCTATTCAGCGCGGGCGTGCCGCAATCGAACTGCGAACGTGCATCAAGAAGATCCCTCGGCAACTTAGAGAGCGGGTGAATCTTCGTTGTCATCAATGAGCTCACGGTATTGGGCCAGCGCTTTCTTCAATTTGGCGTTCGGCGAACACGGCTTGGCCAGTTGTTCCAGAAACCACTCGGAGTCCCGTTCGGAGAGGACGATGTTCTTCATTTCATGACGATCGATGAATTCCTGAGCATGCTGATGCACCACCTGAACGATGTACGCGTTCACGGGGACGCCCGTCAGTTCAGCAGCTCGCTGAATCGTTTTCTGTACGTTCAAAGGAACCCTGGCCGTGATCCGGCCCTTCTCTGATTGATTCGCACTCATGCGGCGTGGCATAGTCAGTACCTCCGAGAGGTATTAAATATAAGGGGCTTGCGCCCTAGTATGGAAGAGAAGAGTGATCAAACCTCGATCATTTCCCAGGTAACTTTCGTCCCAGCGAGGTCTGCTCGCGGGTGATGATGTTCAAATGGGTAAAACGGGTGAGCATCAAAATCAAGGCATAGGATTTCGCCCTTGACGGACTATCCGGAATTGTACGTCGGTGACAGTATAGCACCATGTGTGTTTTTTGACACCAAGCAAAGCAAAAAAGCAAAAAGGTACACCCTCTTATTTACTGGATCGTCACCGACCCTGGTGACGACTCAGGCGAACCCCGCAAAGTGTGCTCGGGGCAGCATCCAGCGGCCGGGCTGACCGGGAAGTTCAATGAATCCGAAGTGCTGGTAGAACGCAGCCGCTTTGGGCGACTTGGCGTCGACGACGAGGGCAGCCACCGCGAGGGTTTTGCTGGCGGCCGCAACGCGCTTGCACGCATCGGCCAGCAGGATCGAACCGAGTCCCTGTCCCTGAAACTGCCGGGCCACGGCCAAACGGCCGAGTAAGGCCACAGGCACGGGGTAGCGAGGTAGTTTTTTACGCCACTTCTCGGGCAGCGTCTCAGCGGCGATGCTGGCGGCACTGAGCGTGTAGAAACCGGCAACCACCTGGGGTTGCTCGGCCGGGCTCGCCACAAAAACCCGTGCCACGCCACGCTTGATGTCCTGACTGGCGTAGCGCTGCAGGTAGTCGTCGAGCGCTTTCTCACCACACGCGAAATCAGCCGTCCGTGCGTCGCCGTCGAGCGCGCGAATGCAATAGGCCATTTACTTCACGTGCTCGGCGTGACGGGCGAATGCACGCTGCAGTGCCGCGTTGGCTTGGGGCTGCGTATCCAACGCATCGAGAAACGCAGCGAAATCATCCTGAGACAAGGTGATGCTTTCGTGCGCCTGCACGACCGACTTGGCTTGCTCGATCGCGTTCCTGAGCACGAACTCGGACACGCTCATATGCGCATACGCAGCCGCTTTGTCGAGCAAGCGACGCATTTCCTGATCGCAGCGGATGTGCAGCCGGGTGTTTTTGGCAAGGGTTGTCATGCTTGACTCCTGATGGCAGTCAAACTTGAATTGTACGCCATTTGTGCGCACAATTCAATTCACACACAAAGAGACATCCATTTACCCACAGAAGGGCGCCTCGCCTTTGCAATACACCGACGTGGTGATCGAGCGTTTCCGACACAACCGCTCCGACAGCTTGGCTAGTAGTGGTAGCGGCCTTGCAAAAACTCGATCCGATCCGCTTTCACCAAGTAGACGCAACGGTGTTCCTGCGTGATCCGGCGTGACCAGACATCCGGGCCCAGATACTTCAACGGTTCGGGATTGCCAATGCCCTTGAATGGGTCGCGCAGGATGGCCTTGACCAGCTCCAGGAGGCGCTTGGCAGTGCGGCGTTCTGTTTCCACCCAGTAACTCAAGTCCTCCAGGAACTCGGGCTGAAACACCGCGACGCGCTTGAGCTCAGTCTTCGAGACCATAGAGTTTCTCGAGGGCATCGACCGCAGTGGGTGCGACCTCACCGGCCCGAGCACGGGCCAGGGCAGCCAGCAGACGTTCCGCATTCTTTGGCGAGCGCAGCAGATGCGCTGTCTCCATCAGGCTTTGCAGTTCATCGGCGGCAATCATTGCAACGGCCCCCCCCGAGCGGCGACGCACCACGACGACTTCACGGTCATCGACCGCACGATCCATCAGCGTCTTGAGTTGCTTGCGGGCCTGGCTGTAGGTGGTTTCGATGGTCATGGCGATCTCCGTTAGTTGGACAGCTATATTGTACAACCATGACATGACAACGGAGCATCCACTTCCGCCCGTTCCCGCTCACTGCCGTAGCGCGCTGATTTTGTATAGGAAAAAGCCGGCCCCGAGAGGCCGGCTCTTCCTCTACATCCTGGCGAAGGAAGATCACTCGAATTCGAGGATCACTTCGTCCACCGCCAGGCTGGCGCCCGGTTTGGCGACGATTTTCTTCACCTTGCCGTCCTGTTCGGCGCGCAGGATGTTCTCCATCTTCATCGCCTCGATCACGGCGAGTTTCTCCCCGGCCTTGACTTCCTGCCCTTCGGCGACCGCGACCTCGCGCAGCAGACCCGGCATGGGCGAGAGGAGGAACTTGGACATGTCCGGCGGCGACTTGAGCGGCATCAAGGGCCAGAGGGCGGCGATGTGGGCCGGCAGGACGCGGGCGCGCAGCTCGGCGCCGTGGTGGCGCAGCACGTAGAGGATGCCCTCGCGTTCGAGCTGCACCGTCATCGGCGCATCGCCGATGCGCACCTGCAGCACGATCTCGCCCAGACGCCAACGCGGATCGAAGTCGATCTGCAGCACCCGATCGCCCGAGCGCACCACGAAGCGCACGTCGGAGAGCGCCTCGACCGTGGCCGGGGTGGAGCCGTGCGCGTCGATCACGTGGTAGCTCGGCGTGGGCGCGTAACGGCGGCCGTTCATCTGACCCGAGAGGCGGGCGTTGCGCAGCCGCCACTTGTGCTCGACCGCCGCGAGGATGAGGCGCAGCATCAAGGGGTCTTCGTGCGGCACCATCTCCGGCGTGAAGCCGTGGGGGAATTCCTCGGCGATGAAGCCGGTGGTGAGCCGCCCTTCGCGGAAGCGCGGATGCTGCATGAGCGCCGCCTGGAAGGGAATGTTGGAGTGGATGCCGCGGATGACGAAGGCGTCGAGCGCCTCCTGCATCCGTTCGATCGCCTCCAGCCGGTCGCGCCCGTGCACGATGAGCTTGGCGATCATCGAGTCGTAGTACATCGAGATTTCACCGCCTTCATAGACGCCGGTGTCGACGCGCACCTGGCCCGGCACTTCGGCGGGCGGACGGAACTTCACCAAACGCCCGGTGGAGGGCAGGAAGCCGCGGAAGGGATCCTCGGCGTTGATGCGGCATTCCATCGCCCAGCCGTCGATGCGCAGCTCGGATTGCGACAGCGGCAGTTTCTCGCCGGCGGCGATGCGGATCATCCACTCGACCAGATCGAGCCCGGTGATCATCTCGGTGACCGGGTGCTCGACCTGCAAGCGGGTGTTCATCTCGAGGAAGTAGAAGGACTTGTCCTTGCCGACGACGAATTCCACCGTGCCGGCGGACTGGTATTGGACCGCACGCGCGAGCGCCACCGCCTGCTCGCCCATGGCGCGGCGGGTGTCGGGGTCGATGAAGGGGCTGGGCGCCTCTTCCACGACTTTCTGGTGACGGCGTTGCACCGAGCATTCGCGCTCGAAGAGATAGACGTAGTTGCCCCAGGCGTCGCCGAAGACCTGGATCTCGATGTGGCGCGGCTCCTCGACGAATTTCTCGATGAAGACACGATCGTCGCCGAAGGCGTTGCGCGCCTCGTTGCGGCAGGATTCGAAGCCTTCGCGGCACTGGGCGTCGTCGTAGGCCACGCGCAGCCCCTTGCCGCCCCCGCCGGCCGAAGCCTTGATCATGACGGGATAGCCGATGTCGCGGGCGATGCGCACGGCCTCCTCGGCCGATTCGATCGGTTCGTTGTAGCCGGGAATGGTATTGACCCCGGCCTGCATGGCGAGCTTTTTCGAGGCGATCTTGTCGCCCATCGCGGCGATCGCCGCGTGTTTCGGACCGATGAAGACGATGCCTTCTTCTTCGAGCCGACGGGCGAATTCCTCGTTTTCGGAGAGAAAGCCATAACCGGGGTGGACCGCCTCGGCGCCGGTCTGTTTGCACGCGGCGATGATTTTGTCCATCGCCAGATAGGATTCCTTGGAGGGCGCCGGGCCGATGCATACCGCCTCGTCGGCGAGCTGCACGTGCAGCGCGCGCCGGTCGGCCTCGGAATAGACCGCCACGGTGGCGATCCCCATCTTGCGCGCGGTCTTGATCACCCGGCAGGCGATTTCACCCCGGTTGGCGATCAGAATCTTTTTGAACATGGTGGTGTTTTCCCTCATTGCGATGAACCGTTGGCCTGCCGTCTCACAGCGGGATGTTGCCGTGCTTGCGCCAGGGGTTTTCGAGTTTCTTGTCCTCGAGCATGGCCAGCGAGCGGCAGATGCGCTTGCGCGTGGCGTGCGGCATGATGACGTCGTCGATGTAACCGCGCCGCGCCGCCACGAAGGGGTTGGCGAATTTCTCGCGGTATTCCGCTTCGCGGGCCGCGATCTTCTCGGGGTCGTTCTTCTCGTCGCGGAAGATGATCTCGACCGCGCCCTTCGGCCCCATGACCGCGATCTCGGCGGTGGGCCAGGCGAAGTTGACGTCGCCGCGCAGGTGCTTGGAGGCCATCACGTCGTAGGCACCGCCATAGGCTTTGCGGGTGATGACGGTGATCTTGGGCACCGTGGCTTCGGCATAGGCATAGAGGAGCTTGGCGCCGTGCTTGATGATGCCGCCGTATTCCTGGGCCGTACCGGGGAGAAAACCGGGCACGTCGACGAAAGTGACGATGGGGATGTTGAAGGCATCGCAGAAGCGCACGAATCGCGCCGCCTTGATCGAGGATTTGATGTCGAGGCAGCCAGCGAGCACCATGGGCTGGTTGGCCACGAAGCCGACGGTACGGCCCTCCATACGTCCGAAGCCGACGACGATGTTCTTGGCGTAGTCGGGCTGGACCTCGAAGAAGTCGCCCTCGTCGACCACCTTGAGGATGAGCTCCTTGATGTCGTAGGGCTGGTTGGGGTTGTCGGGCACGAGGGTGTCGAGCGAGGGTTCCATGCGCTCGGCCACGTCGCTGGTGGGGCGCACCGGCGGTTTCTCGCGGTTGTTGAGCGGCAGGAAGTCGAAGAAGCGGCGCAGCTGCAAAAGCGCCTCGATGTCGTTCTCGAAGGCCGCATCGGCCACGCCCGAGCGTGTGGTGTGGGTGATCGCCCCGCCGAGCTCCTCGGCTGTGACCTCTTCGTGCGTGACGGTCTTGACCACGTCCGGGCCGGTGACGAACATGTAGGAGGTGTCCTTCACCATGAAGATGAAGTCGGTCATCGCCGGCGAATAGACCGCACCGCCCGCGCACGGCCCCATGATCATGGAGATCTGCGGGATCACGCCGGAGGCGAGCACGTTTCTCTGGAACACGTCTGCATAGCCGCCGAGCGAGGCCACCCCTTCCTGGATGCGCGCCCCGCCCGAGTCGTTCAGGCCGATCACGGGGGCGCCGACCTTCATCGCCTGGTCCATGATCTTGCAGATTTTCTCGGCGTGCGCTTCCGACAGCGACCCGCCGAAGACGGTGAAATCCTGGCTGAAGACGAAGACGAGCCGGCCGTTGATGGTGCCATAGCCGGTCACCACGCCGTCACCGGGGATGTGTTCTTTCTCCATCCCGAAGTCGGTGCAGCGGTGCTCCTTGAACATGTCCCACTCTTCGAAGCTGCCCTCGTCGAGCAGTACCTCGATGCGCTCGCGCGCGGTGAGCTTGCCCTTGGCGTGCTGGGCGGCGATACGCCGCTCGCCGCCGCCCAGCCGGGCGCGGGCGCGTTGCTCTTCCAATCGACGGATGATGTCCTGCATGGTTTATCCTCACTGACTGATGGTCTGGCTCGCATCGAGCAGGCGCCGCGCCGCGACCACCGGCGCGAGCCGCCCGCTCTCCACGTCCCGTTCGATCGCCGGCAGCATCGTGCGCACGGCGGGGTGTTGACGGAAACGGCGCTTGAGTTCGGCGTCGATCCGTTCCCACATCCAGGCGAGCGCCTGACGGCGGCGTTTTTCGGCAAGTGCTCCGTTTTGCTGCAGCGTGTCGCGAAAGGCGAGCACCGTCTCCCAGAATCGATCGAGCCCCTCGCGCTTGAGTGCCGAGACGAGCAGCACCGGCACGCGCCAGTCGGGATGCGCCGGGCGCAGCATGTGCAATGCCGTCTCGAGCTGGGCCTTGGCCCGCATCGCCGCGGCGGGGTCGGCATCGGCCTTGTTGATGACGATGAGGTCGGCGAGCTCCATGATTCCTTTCTTGATGCCCTGGAGATCGTCGCCGGCGTTGGGCAGCTGCAGCAGGACGAACATGTCGGTCATGTTGGCGACCGCCGTCTCCGATTGCCCCACGCCCACGGTTTCGACGATGACGACGTCGAACCCCGCCGCCTCGCACACCAGCATCGTCTCGCGCGTCTTCTCGGCCACGCCCCCGAGGCTGCCCGCCGAAGGGCTGGGGCGGATGAAGGCGCGCGGATCGCGACTCAGGCGCTCCATGCGCGTCTTGTCGCCCAGGATGGAGCCGCCCGAGAGGCTGGAGGAAGGATCGACGGCGAGCACGGCGACGCGATGCCCGCGCTCGATGAGATAAAGGCCGAGCGCCTCGATGAAGGTCGACTTGCCTACTCCCGGCACGCCGGAGATCCCCAGGCGCAGCGCCCCGCCCGTGTGCGGCAGCAGCGCCTGCAGCACGGCCTCGGCCCGACGCTGATGATCGGGCCGGCTCGATTCGATGAGGGTGATCGCCTTGGCGAGCGGCCGTAGCTGGCGCGCGAGCACGCCTTCGACGAGGGTGCGATCCTCCTCGCCGAGTTCGGGCTGCCCGTCAAAACGCTCCGGCACCGATTCCTGCGGCGACACGACTCACCCTCGGCCACGGGCAGCACGGATCGCCGCGAGTACCTGGCGCGCCGCCTCGGGGATCGGCGTGCCCGGCCCGAAGATGCCCTTGGCGCCGGCCGCATAGAGGAAATCGTAATCCTGCGACGGAATGACCCCGCCGACGAAGACGATGATGTCCTCGGCCCCCAGGCGCCTGAGCTCGTCGATGAGCGCGGGCACCAAGGTCTTGTGGCCGGCGGCGAGCGTCGACACTCCTACGGCGTGGACGTCATTTTCCACCGCGTGGCGCGCCGCCTCTTCGGGCGTCTGGAACATGGGACCGATGTCGATGTCGAACCCGAGATCGGCAAAAGCGGAGGCGACCACCTTGGCCCCCCGGTCATGCCCGTCCTGGCCGAGCTTGGCGATCATGATGCGCGGGCGACGGCCCTCTTCCTCGATGAAGCGCTCGATCTCGTCCTTGAGCATCCGCCACTCCTCGCGCCCCTCCACGACGGCGCCGTAGACGCCAGTGACCGTCTGCGGATTGGCCTGATAGCGGCCCCAGACTTTTTCCAGGGCATCGGACACTTCCCCCACGGTGGCGCGGGCGCGCACCGCCTCGATCGCGAGCGCGAGGAGATTCCCTTCCCCGGTCTGGGCACAGCGGGTGAGCGCCTCGAGCGCCTGCTGCACTTTCACGGGATCGCGCTCAGCGCGCAGCTTCTCAAGCCGCCGGATCTGATTCTCGCGCACGGCGCGGTTGTCGATCTCCAGCACCTCGATGGGGTGGTCTTCTTTCTCCAGACGGTACTTGTTCACGCCCACGATCACGTCGAGCCCGGCGTCGATGCGCGCCTGCTTCTCGGCGGCGCACTCCTCGATCTTCATCTTCGCCCAGCCGGATTCGACCGCCTTGGTCATGCCGCCCATCGTCTCGACTTCCTCGATGATGGACCAGGCTTTGTCGATCATCTCCTGTGTGAGCGTCTCCATCATGTAGGAGCCGGCCCAAGGGTCGATGACGTTGGTGATGTGGGTCTCTTCCTGCAAGATGAGCTGCGTGTTACGGGCGATGCGGGCTGAGAACTCGGTGGGCAGCGCGATCGCCTCGTCGAGCGCGTTGGTGTGCAGCGACTGCGTGCCGCCGAAGACCGCGGCCATGGCCTCGATCGTGGTACGGATGATGTTGTTGTAGGGATCCTGAGCGGTGAGCGACCAGCCGGAAGTCTGGCAGTGGGTGCGCAGCATCATCGAGCGCGGGTTCTTGGCGCCGAACTCCTTCATGATGCGCCACCACAGGTAGCGCGCCGCGCGCAGCTTGGCGATCTCGAGGTAGAAGTTCATGCCGATGGCGAAGAAAAACGACAACCGCCCGGCGAACTTGTCGATGTCCAGGCCCCGCTTCATGGCAGTGCGCACGTATTCCATGCCGTCGGCCAGGGTGAAAGCGAGCTCGAGCGCCTGCGTCGCCCCCGCCTCCTGGATGTGGTAGCCCGAGATCGAGATGGAGTTGAACTTGGGCATGTGCTCGGCCGTGTAGGCGATGATGTCGGCGACGATGCGCATCGACGGCTCGGGCGGGTAGATATAGGTGTTGCGCACCATGAATTCTTTGAGGATGTCGTTCTGGATCGTGCCCGAGAGCTGATCCTGCCGCACCCCTTGCTCCTCGGCGGCCACGACGTAACCGGCGAGCACCGGCAGCACCGCTCCGTTCATGGTCATCGACACCGAGACCTTGTCGAGCGGGATGCCGTCGAAGAGGATCTTCATGTCCTCGACCGAGTCGATCGCCACGCCCGCCTTGCCGACGTCGCCGATCACGCGCGGGTTGTCGGAATCGTAGCCGCGGTGCGTGGCCAGGTCGAAGGCCACCGAGATGCCCTGCCCGCCGCCGGCGAGCGTCTTCTTGTAGAAAGCGTTGGATTCCTCGGCGGTGGAAAAGCCCGCGTACTGGCGGATGGTCCAGGGCTTGACCGTGTACATCGTCGGCTGCGGCCCGCGGATGAAGGGCTCGAACCCGGGCAAGGTGTCGGCGTGCGGCAGACGGTCGAGGTCGGCGCGCACGTAGAGCGGATGCACGACGATGCCTTCGGGGGTGTGCCAGTCGAGCCGGCTCAGGTCGCCGTCGGGCGCCTGCTTGGCCGCGGCTTTTTTCCAGGCTTCGAGATCGGGTTTGGGATAAGCGGGTGCGGAGTCGGACATGGAGACATCCTTCGACGACGATGGAAGCGTGACATCCGCGCCGTCGAAACGCGGCACCGATCGGCAGGCGGCGCGGGAACCGGAAACGACAAATATAATATGTAATCCATAATTATGGAAGACCTGGAGCCCGACCGATATGGCTTCGCAACGCATCGCCCCCAACGCCCTCTACCAGGAAGTGGCGCAGCGGCTGCGCCAGCGCATCTTCGCCCATGATTTGCCGCCGGGGCGACCCATCGACGAACTGCGTCTGGCGGCCGAATACGGCATTTCGCGCACGCCCCTGCGCGAGGCCCTGAAGGTGCTTGCCGCCGAGGGGTTGGTGACCCTCATCCCGCGGCGCGGCGCCTTCGTCAGCCAGATTTCCGCCGAGGATCTGGATGCGATCTTCGACGTGCTCGCCGTGCTCGAAGGACACGCCGCGCGCCGGGCCGCCGAGCGCATGGACGAAGCAGCCACCGAAGAGCTGCGGCGCTTACACCAGCGCCTGGAGGACGCGGCGCGCGCCGGGGCGATCGACGCCTTCTTCGAGGCGAACCAGGCTTTCCATGCGGAAGTCCTGCGGCTTGCCGCCAACCCCTTCCTCTCGGGCACGATCCAGGATCTGCGCCAGAAGATCCGGCTCAGCCGTCACCATTCCCTCTACGACGAAGGGCGGCTGGAACGCAGCCTGCAGGAGCACCGCGAGCTGCTCGCCGCTCTGCTCGGCGGGGAGACTGCGGCCGCCGAGCGGTGCATGCGCGAGCACCTGCGCTCCGGGCGCGAGGCGATCGCGCACGTACAGCGCAGCACCCTTCCCGATCCTTTTTCCCAAGGGGAACATTGCTCATGAGCGGAACCCTGCACACCCACCCCCATCCCGAGGTTTCCTGCCTCGTCGTCACGCTCGAAAATCCGGGAAAACGCAATGCGCTCGATGCCGCCCTGTGGCAGGCGCTGGGCGATCTCTTTCTCGAACTCGCCGCCGAGGGTCTTCCCTGGCGCAGCGTCATCCTCACCGGCGCGGATGGAGCTTTCGCCGCCGGCGGTGATCTGGAAGAGTTCCCCTGCGTGCGCGCAGACATCGCCTCGGCGCTGGACTACCACGAAGGCAAGGTTGGGCGGGCGCTGCGCGCCATCGCCGAGTGCCCTTTGCCGGTAATCGCGGCGATCGAAGGTCCCTGCATCGGCGGCGGGCTGGAGATCGCGGCGATGTGCGACCTGCGCGTGGCCGGACGCAGCGCCCGCTTCGGTGCGCCCATCGCCCGCCTCGGCTTTTGGATGTACCCCGGTGAGCTCGCGCTGCTGCGCGAGCGCCTCCCGGAAGGGCTGCTCGCGCAGATGCTGCTCGAAGGGGCCGTGCTCGATGCCGAACGCCTGTGGCGGCTCGGCGTATTGCATCACCTCGTCGAGGATGGCCATGCGCTCGAAGAGGCGCTCGCGGTGGCGCGACGCATCGCCGCCGGAGCGCCGCGGGTAGCCAGGATGCACAAGCTCTGGTTGGCTCGCCTGCGTCACCGCACGCCTTTGTCGGAAGAAGAAAAACGCGCTGGGCTGGCATTCCTCGACGATCCCGACTACCGCGAAGGGCTTGCCGCCTTCCTGGAGAAACGGGCACCGTGTTTCGGACGCCACGCTCGGGGCGAAGAGGTATGAATTTTCGGTGAGCATTGATTGCGTTCGCATTCGCTTCACGCTAAGATCATGGAATCGCCCTTGGCATCCTCAGGAGATAGCAACCATGCGCTTCGCTCCCCTGCCCATCGCCGCCGCGCTGGGCGCCGTCCTGCTCGGCGGCTGCACCAACCCCGGCGCACCGCTTCCCACCGACTTCGCCCAGGAACCACAGCAAAAAATCCAGGCAGTACGCCAGTGGCAAACGGTGGCCACGAGCCTGGCCGAGCGGCTGAGCGTCATGATGATTCGCGACAACAGCTGCACGCCGCAAGCCACCCTGTGTGATGTCATCTACGTTCATCCGGCCGCCAATGCGTCCACGTTCGACGCGGCCTTCCGCGACGCCTTCGTGAGCTACCTCGTCGGCCGTGGCTGGAACGTCGCCCAGCAGGGGCCGGCCGACATCGAGATCGACCTCGACAGTCGCTACGCGAAGCTCGCCACCGCCCCCGACGTCGAAGTGATGGTCACGGCCTCGGCACGGCGCGGTGACCGCTATCTCGCCCGCATCTCCGACGTCTATTATGTCACCAGCCCCGAACTCTACGCCAAGCTGGCCTCCACCCCCCCGTACGATCCCACCCGGCTGACGGTGAAAGGAGACTGATCATGCGGCGCCCGCTCACCACCCTGACGCTTGCCTGTGCGCTCGCCCTGTCGGCCTGCGCCACCGAGACCCTCCCGCCACCGCCCAAGGCCGATCCCGCCGTGGTCGTCAACAAAGCCTACGAAACGGCCGATGCGCTCATCGATCAGCTGCCGCCCGAGCTGCGCGCCGGCCCAGTGCTCTTCGCCACCTTCGTCGACGTCGACGCGCTCGATCGCTCCACCACCTTGGGGCGCACGCTCACCGAACAGGTCGCCAACCGCTTCGTGCAGCGCGGCTTCGTCGTCACCGAGCTCAAGCTGCGCACGGCCGTCTTCGTCAAGCGCGACACGGGCGAGCTGATGCTTGCACGCGAAGTCGACCAGATCGCCCGCGAACACGACGCCCGCATCGTCGTGGCCGGCACCTATTCCCCGGCCAAGGAAGCCGTCTATCTGAGCGCCAAGGCGATCGACCCTGCCACCGGCCAGGTACTCGCGGCCAAGGACACCATCGTTCCGATGGACAACAACGTCAAGAGCCTCTTGCGCTGAAAAAGCGCACACGGAGCTAAAGGCGCCGCCTGCGGGCGGCGTTTTCGCGTCCACTCCTGGACGATCAGGACAACCCCAGCATCCGCCGCCAGTCGCAGTGCGCCTCGATCGCCGCGGCCAAGCGCTCGATCGCCGCTTCGCGCCGTTGCACCGCATCCTCGGTGGAGAGCGCCGCCCCGGCCCAGTGTGCGAGCGCGGCGAAGGCGGGGGCTGAGTCGAAGAGTCCGTGCCAGTAAGTGCCGAGGATCTGCCCGTCTTCCGCGAGCGCCCCGTCGGGCACGCCGTCCTCGCCGATCACGACAGGATGCGCGAGCGCTGGCCCTTCGCTCACGCCGAGGTGAATCTCGTAGCCTTCGACCTCCGCACCGCCCAGTGTGGCAGCAAGCCGCCCGCGACAGTGGCGCAGCACCTTCCGGGAATCGAGCCGCGTGCGCAAGGAGAGCAACCCCAGGCCGGGCCGACCGCCCGGCGCACCTTCCAGCCCCAGGGGGTCGTCGAGCCACTCACCCAACATCTGAAACCCTCCGCACAGGCCGATGAGCTTGCCGCCGTAGCGCAGATGTCGGCGCAGCAGCGCCGGGCCGCCGTGGGATTCGAACCAAGCCAGATCCGCCTGCACCGCCTTGGAGCCGGGCAACACCACCAGGTCGGCTCCGGGCCAGGGACCGCCGTGCCACCAGTGGAAGTCGACCTCGGGGTGCAGGCGCCAGGCGTCGAGGTCGGTGTGATTGCTCACGCGCGGCCAGGCGATCGCCACCACCCGCAGCCTCGCCCGCGCGGTGCGCTCCACCGGCGCGAGGCCGTCCTCGGCCTCCAACGCGAGCTTCCCCAGATGCGGCAGCACCCCGAAGACCGGTTTGCCGGTACGCTCCTCCAGCCACTGCAGGCCCGGCGCAAGGAGCGAGAGGTCCCCGCGAAAGCGGTTGATGACGAAACCGCGCATGCGCGCACGCTCGCTCGGCGAGAGACATTCGAGCGTGCCGATGATCTGGGCGAAGACGCCCCCGCGGTCGATGTCGGCCACCAGCGCCACCGGGATGTCGACCGCTTCGGCGAACCCCATGTTGGCGATGTCGCGCGCGCGCAGATTCACCTCCGCCGGACTGCCCGCACCCTCGACGAGGATCCACTCGAATTCCTCTTGCAGGCGCGCCCAGGATTCGAGCACCGCCCGTAGCGCCACCGGCTTGTAGGCGTGATAATCCCGCGCCGACAGGGTATGCACCGCCCGCCCGTGGATCACGACCTGGGCGCCGATATCGGTGGTGGGTTTGAGCAAGACCGGGTTGAAATCCACCCGGGGTTCGAGTCCGGCGGCGAACGCCTGCAGCGCCTGGGCGCGCCCGATCTCGCCCCCGTCGGCCGTCACGGCGGCGTTGTTGGCCATGTTCTGCGGCTTGAACGGGGCCACACGCACGCCGGCACGCGCGAGCAGGCGGCACAATCCTGCCACCAGCGTGCTCTTGCCGGCATCCGACGTGGTCCCCTGGATCATCAATGCGCGCGCCATGCCCGTCCCCGCGACCGGAAAACCCCCGATTATAATGGGCGACTTCGCCCCTTTCCCGCCGTCATGTCCATACTCCTGCCCACCGTGCTCGCCCTCGCGCTCGATCGCCTCTTCGGCGAGCCGCCGCGCTGGCACCCCCTCGTCGGCTTCGGTCGCTGGGCCGGTGCCCTGGAACGCCTCGTGCGCCAGCACCTCGGCGAGGGCGTGGGCGCAGGAATGCTCGCCTGGGCGCTGGCGGTGCTGCCTTGGGTGGGGCTCGTCGCCGCTTTGGGGCGAGTGCATCCGTTCGTCGAAGACGCGCTCGCGGTCGGCTGCCTGGCGCTCGCCCTCGGAGCACGCAGCCTGCGCGAGCACCTCGAACCGGTGCGCGACGCGCTCGCCGCAGCAGATCTGCCCACCGCCCGGGCGCGGGTAGCCTTCCTCGTGAGCCGGGACACGGCAGCGATGACGGGCGAAGAGGTGGCGCGCGCTGCCACGGAATCGGCGCTGGAAAACGGCCACGACGCCGTGCTCGCCCCGCTGGTGTGGTTCGCGCTGCTCGGCGCGCCCGGCGTGGTGCTGCATCGCCTGGCCAACACGCTCGATGCCATGTGGGGCTATCGCACGCCACGCTACGAGCGTTTCGGCAAGTGCGCCGCCCGTATCGACGACGCGCTCGGCTGGCCGAGCGCACGGGTCACGGCGCTCCTCTATGCCCTGGGCGGACGCACGGCGGCGGCGTTGCGGTGCTGGCGTCGCCAAGCTCCGCAGTGGGAGAGCCCCAACGCCGGCCCGGTGATGGCGAGCGGCGCCGGCGCGCTGGGCGTCACCCTGGGCGGCGAAGCCTCCTATGGCGGAACGCGGCACGAGCGCCCCCTGCTCGGCGAAGGTCCCGCGCCGAGCGCGGCCAGCGTGGCCGCCGCCATGGAACTCGTCGAACGCGCCGTCTGGGGCTGGTTGCTCCTGCTCGCGCTCCTCGCCTTGGTGGGGGGTGCGCGGTGAGCCGACCGGTACACGGCGGGCGCCTGCGCGAGGCAGCGCGTCGCCACGGTCTGCCGCCCGAGTGCTGGCTCGACCTCTCCACCGGCATCAGCCCCTGGTCCTACCCCCTGCCGCCGGTCCCAGAGGAAGTCTGGCGGCGTCTACCGGAAGAGGATGACGGGCTCGATGAACTCGTGCATGCCGTCTTCGGTCGCCCCGCCCTGGCGGTACCCGGCACCCAAGCGGCCATTTCCCGCCTGCCGGCCCTCTTGCCCGACGTGCGCCGCGTGCTGGTGCCGCATCCCGCGTACGGCGAGCATGCCCATGCCTGGCGCACCCACGCCGTCTTGCGCTGCGCCCCCGCCACCGACGCGATCGACGCGCGGCTCGACGAAGTCGACGCGCTGGTGCTCGTCCATCCGAACAACCCCACTGGCGCGCGCTTTCCCGCCCAGAAGCTGCACGCATGGCATCGGCGGCTCGCCGGGCGCGGCGGCTGGCTGATCGTGGACGAAGCCTTCCTCGAACCGGGCGAAGCGGGCAGCCTCGTGACCGAGACCGGGTCGCCCGGCCTCGTCGTCTTGCGTTCGCTGGGCAAATTCTGGGGGCTCGCGGGTCTGCGCTTCGGCCTGGTCTTCGCCCCCGAACCGCTGCGCGCGCAGCTCTCCGCCTTGCTCGACCCGTGGGCGGTGAGCCATCCGGCACGCTGGGCGGCCCGGCTCGCGCTCGCCGATTCCGCCTGGCAGGAACGGCAGCGCGCGCGTCTTGCCGCCGCCTCGCTTGCCCTGGCGACGATGCTGGAAGAATCCGGTCTCCGGGTGAGCGGCCGCACCTCGCTCTTCGTCTGGGTCGAGACACCGGGGGCACCGACGCTCGCCGCCGCCCTCGAGCGCCACGGCATCCTCGTGCGCCGTTTCGACGACCCGCCGGGGTTGCGCTTTGGACTGCCCGCCGACGCGGCCCAGTCAGAGCGGCTGCGGGCGGCGCTCCTCGAAGCGATCGCCGAGACTCCAAGGATTTCATCATGAACGAATTCTCCCTGATCGAGCAGTTCTTCGCCGATCTCGCCGCGCACGAACCCACCCCGTCCTGGCTGCGGCTGGGCATCGGCGACGACGCGGCGCTGCTCGTCGAGGAAAGCGGCCGGGAAACGGCGATCACCTGCGACACCCTCATCGAGGGGCGGCACTTCCTGGCCGGAACCGATCCGGAGGCGCTCGGCTGGAAGGCGCTGGCGGTGAACCTCTCCGATCTGGCGGCCATGGGCGCCGTCCCCACGGGGTTCCTGCTCGCGCTCACCCTGCCCGAGGCCGATGAATCCTGGCTCACGGCCTTCGCCCGCGGGCTCTTCGCCTGCGCCCGGCGGCACGGCGCCCGGCTCATCGGCGGAGACACCACCCGCGGCCCGCGTGCGCTCACGATCACGGCGCTCGGGCGGGTGCCGGCAGGCGAGGCGATATTGCGCAGCGGCGCACGCGCGGGCGACGACGTCTGGGTGAGCGGACAACCCGGACGCGCTGCCCTGGGGCTCGCCGTGCGATTCGGGGAACTCTCGCCGAACCTGCCCGGCGCCGGTGAATGGCTCGCCGCGCTCGATCGTCCCGAACCGCGCCTTGCCTTGGGACGCCGCCTGCGGCGACTCGCGCACGCGATGCTCGACGTCTCCGACGGATTGCTCGGCGACCTCCGGCATCTCCTCGAACGCTCGGCACCGCCCCCCCTCACGGCCGAGATCGAGGTGGCCAGACTGCCCCTCGCCCCTCTCGTCGCCGGCGGCGCGCCGCCCGAGCGGGCGCGGGCCGCCTTGCTCACCGGTGGCGACGACTACGAACTCCTCTTCACCGCCGCGCCGGAATCCCGGCAACGACTTGCCCAACTCGCCGGGGAACTGAACCTGCCGCTTTCCCGCATCGGGCGGCTCGTGCCGGCCACGACACATCCCATCGTGCTCATCAAGCCCGACGGACGGCGTACCCTGCCCGCAGTTTTGGGCTATGATCATTTCCGCCCATGCCAGGAGCACCGATGACTTCCGCCGCCAAGCGTCCGCCTTCTCCCTCCTTCCTTCTGGCCCATCCGGCGCATTTCATTGCGCTCGGATTCGGGGCGGGGCTCTCCCCCTGGGCGCCGGGCACGGTCGGTTCGCTCCTTGCCTGGGCGCTCTATCCGTTGCTGCGCGCCCCGGTCTCCGAGGGGCTTTTCCTACTGCTGCTCGCCTCTTTCTTCCTCGCCGGCGTCATCGCCTGTGAGCGTACGGCCAAGGCGCTGGGCACCGAGGATCCCGGCGCCGTCGTCTGGGACGAGATGATCGCCGTCTGGCTCGTGCTCTTCTTCTGCCCGCCGGGGCTTGCCTGGCAGGCGGCGGGCGTGGCGCTCTTTCGCCTGTTCGACATCGCCAAACCCGAACCCATCGCCACCCTGGAGCGACGGTTTCACGGCGGCCTCGGCATCATGATCGACGACCTGGCCGCCGCCGGCTACGTGCTGCTCGTGCTCGCCGTGGCGGTGCACTTCCTGGGAGCGCAGGCATGATCCGACCCGAAGACCCCCTGGGGCGCCTCGCCCGTGACCTGGGCGTGCTGCTCGCCGCCCGCGGCTGGATGCTCGCCACCGCCGAATCCTGTACCGGCGGAGCCGTCGCCGAGGCGATCACGGCGATCGCCGGCAGCTCCGGCTGGTTCGAACGCGGTTTCGTCACCTACTCCAACGCCGCCAAAATCGAACTGCTCGGCGTCGCGCCTCTCACCCTCGAGCGCCATGGGGCCGTGTCGGAAGCCGTGGCGCGCGAAATGGCGCTCGGCGCACTCGCGCACAGCCAGGCTGAGCTGGCCTTGTCCATTACCGGCATCGCCGGGCCCGACGGCGGCACCCCGGAGAAACCCGTGGGCACCGTCTGTTTCGGCTGGGCCTGGGGCCGGACCCGGCCGCGGGTACGCAGCGAGCGGCGCCACTTCGCCGGAGACCGCATCGCCGTGCGCGCCCAGGCCGTGCGCACGGCACTCGCCGGTACCATCGCCCTGTGCCGCCCCTGAACCATCCTGTGCCATAATCGGTCAAACCATCTTTATATTTGCCAGGCCAGCCAAGGAATTTTCGATGGACGACAACAAACTCAAGGCGCTGCAGGCGGCGCTCGCGCAGATCGACAAGCAGTTCGGCAAAGGCTCGGTGATGCGCATGGGCGACGCGCAGGTGGTGCGCGATATTCAAACCGTCTCCACCGGCTCGCTCGGACTGGACATCGCACTGGGCATCGGCGGGCTGCCGCGCGGTCGGGTGGTGGAGATCTACGGCCCCGAATCCTCGGGCAAGACCACCCTCACGCTGCACGTCATCGCCGAAATGCAGAAACTCGGCGGGGTAGCCGCTTTCATCGATGCCGAACACGCCCTAGACGTGCAGTATGCGAAGAAATTGGGCGTCGATATCGACGATCTCCTCGTGTCGCAGCCCGACACCGGCGAGCAGGCGCTCGAGATCGCCGACATGCTGGTGCGCTCGGGCGGGGTCGACATCGTGGTGATCGACTCGGTGGCCGCACTCACCCCCAAAGCCGAAATCGAGGGGGAAATGGGCGACTCGCTCCCCGGCCTGCAAGCGCGCCTCATGAGCCAGGCGCTGCGCAAGCTCACCGCCAGCATCAACAAGACCAACACGCTCGTCATCTTCATCAACCAGATCCGTATGAAGATCGGCGTCATGTTCGGCAATCCGGAAACCACCACCGGCGGCAACGCGCTCAAGTTCTACTCCTCGGTGCGGCTCGACATCCGCAAGACCGGCACGATCAAGAAAGGCGACGAGGTCGTCGGCTCCGAGACCCGCGTCAAGGTCGTCAAGAACAAGGTCGCCCCGCCCTTTCGCGAAGCGATGTTCGACATTCTCTACGGCGAGGGCATCTCGCGCGAAGGCGAGATCATCGACCTGGGCGTGGAGCACAAGCTCATCGACAAGTCCGGTTCTTGGTACGCCTACGAGGGCGAGAAAATCGGTCAGGGCAAGGACAACGCGCGCGAATTCCTGCGTCAACGCCCCGAGCTCGCGCGGCGCATCGAGAATCAGATCCGGGCCAAGGTAGGGCTGCCGCCCCTGCCCGAGATCGCTTCCGCTGCGCCCAGCGCCGCCCCGAGCGAAGCCGCCCTCGCCGCTCCGGCGGCCGAATAAGCCTTCGTCATGGCAATGAGCGAGCCGAGCGTGTGGCAAAGGGCGCTGCGGCTGCTCGCGCGCCGCGAACACAGCCGCGCCGAGCTCGCGCGCAAGCTCGCTCCCCATGGCACGCCCGAGGAAATCGAAGAGACGCTCGCCCGCCTCGAGCGTACGGGGCTCCTTTCGGACGAGCGCTGCGCCCGCGCCTTCGTCGCCGCCCGGGCCGAGCGCAGCGGCCGGCGCCTGCTGGAGATGCGGCTGCGCGAGCGCGGGTTGGACGACGCCCTCATCGACGAAGTCCTCGACGCGCTGGAAGCCGAATCGAGCGAAGTCGAGCGCGCCTCCGCCCTGTGGCGCAAACGCTTCGGCACGCCGCCCGCCGACGCCAAGGAATGGGCCCGGCAGGCACGATTTCTCGCCGGCCGCGGATTCTCCCCGTCCCTCGTCACCCGGCTGCTGCGCGACCCGCCCGAAGACTTCACCGAACCTTTCCCTGACACTGAACACTGAACCCTGAGTCCCCCATGTCGCTGCTGCACGTCGAACGCCTGCGCAAAACCTACGGCAAACGCACCGTCGTCGCCTCGGTCGATCTCACCGTCGAAGCCGGCGAGATCGTGGGGCTGCTCGGCCCCAACGGTGCCGGCAAGACCACCTGTTTCTACATGATCGTCGGGCTCGTGCGCGCCGACGAGGGCAAGATCGAACTCGACGGTCAGGACGTCACCCACGATCCCATCCACCGTCGCGCCCGGCATGGCCTCTCTTACCTGCCGCAGGAAGCGAGCATCTTCCGCCGCCTGTCGGTGCGGGAAAACGTGCGTGCCGTACTCGAACTGCGGGGGCTGCCCAAAGAGGAGATTCGGCAGAAAGAAGACGAACTGCTCGCCGAACTCGGCATCGCGCATCTGGCCGATCAGCCCTCGGTGTCGCTCTCCGGCGGCGAACGGCGCCGCCTCGAAATCGCCCGGGCACTCGCCACCGACCCAAAGATCATCCTGCTCGACGAGCCCTTCGCCGGCGTCGATCCCATCGCCGTGATCGAGATCCAGCGCATCGTGCGGTTCCTGCAAGAGCGCGGCATCAGCGTGCTCATCACCGACCACAACGTGCGTGAAACGCTCGGCATCTGCAACCGCGCCTCCATCCTTGCCGATGGCCGGGTCATCGCCTCGGGCCGCCCCGAGGAGATCATCGACGATCCGCACGTGCGCCGCGTCTACCTCGGCGAACACTTCCGCCTGTAGCCATGAGCCTCGAGCCCCGCCTGCACCTTCGTACCAGCACCACGCTCGCCCTCTCGCCGCAGATGGCGCAGGCGCTCAAGCTCCTGACCTTGTCGGCCGTCGAACTGCGGCAGACCATCGAAGAAGCCCTTCAGGCCAATCCCCTCCTCGAAGTGACCGAGGCCGACGAAGAATCCCCCGAAGAAACGCTTGCCGTCGCAGCCGACTCGGGCGACGAGGCCGACGACTGGCAGGCGCAACTCCTCGAGCGTCCGAGCGCGGACTTGCCCGGCGAAGCGCACAGCGATGCCGACGACGCCCCCCAAACCACGCCCGAAGAGCACTCGGACACCCACGACGCCGAATCCTTCGACGACGAGCTCCTGTGGCAGGATGCCCGCCCCGCCCGCGACGACGAGGAGGCGCCCGATTTCACCGAGTGGCACGCCGCCGCCACCGATCTGCACCACTACCTGCACGAACAGGCCGCGCTCACGCCGCTCGCCGAACGCGACCGGGCCCTCGTCGCCTTCATGATCGAAGCCCTCGACGACGACGGTTACCTGCATCAAGCTCTCGACGAGCTGCTCGCCACCATCCCGCCCGAACTCGAAGTCGGCCGTGAAGACCTCGAGATCGCCCTCAAGCTCATCCAAAGTTTCGATCCCCCCGGAGTCGGTGCGCGCGACCTCGGCGAATGCCTGCGGCTGCAACTGCGCGAACGCCCCGACACGCCGGCGCGGCGCCTGGCCGAACGGCTGGTGAGCGAAGCGCTCGAACCGCTCGCCCGCAAAGACTACGCCGCCCTCAAGCGCCAATACGCCTGCGACGACGCCTTGCTGCGCGAGGCGCTCGCCCTCATCGCTACGCTCGACCCCCACCCGGGCAGCCGCCTCGGCGGCGAACCACCCCCCTACGTCATCCCCGACGTCATCGTGCGACGGCGCGACGGCCGCTGGCAAGCTGAGCTCAACCCGGCCGTCGCCCCCCGGCTCACTCTCAACCAACGCTACGCCCAGATCCTCGGCGAGCGACGCCACGGCACCGAAGCCCTGCGCGAGCGACTCGCCGAAGCGAAAAACCTCATCCGCCAGCTCGAACAGCGCGGCCGCACCATCCTGCGCGTCGCCCAGGAGATCGTCGAGCGCCAGCAAGATTTCTTCGAACACGGCGAAGCCGCCATGAAGCCGCTCACGCTGCGCACGCTCGCCGAAGCGCTCAACCTGCACGAATCCACCGTCTCCCGCGTCACGCAGGGCAAATACCTCCAATGCCCGCGCGGCGTCTTCGAATTCCGCCATTTCTTCGGCAGCGGCATCGTCGGAGAAGACGGCGAAATCGCCTCGGCCACCGCAATCCGGGCCAAGCTGCGCGAGCTGATCGAGCGCGAAGATCGCAAGAAACCGCTGTCCGATGTCCGTCTCGCCGAGCTCCTCGCGGCCGATGGCATCCCCATTGCCCGGCGAACCGTGGCAAAATACCGTGAGCAACTGCAAATCCCGCCGGCGAGCCGGCGCAAAGTCTTGTAATCACCACCACAGGAGTGTGCGATGAACCTCAACATCACCGGCCATCACGTCGAAGTCACCCCCGCCCTGCAAAGCTATGTCGAAGAAAAAGTGGGGCGCGTGCTGCGGCACTTCGACCATGCCACCTCGGCGCAGGTCATCCTGCGCGTCGAGCGCAACACCCACAAGGCCGAAGTCACCGTACACGTCAAGGGCAAGGACTTCTTCGCCGAAGCCACCGATCCGGCCGACCTCTACGCCGCGATCGACTTCATGGTCGACAAGCTCGACCGTCAGGTGCGCAAACACAAGGAAATCGTCACCGACTATCACCAGCCGGCCACTCCGGCCGCCCAAGGCGAGTGAGCGCCCCGCGGGGCGGCCTGCGCGCCGCCCCGGCGCCATCGACCCGGCCATGAACCATATCGCCAATCTCCTCGACGTCGAGCACATCGCCCTCGACCTCCCTGCTCCCGACAAGCATCAGGCCCTGGCGGCCGCAGCCCGGCTCTTCGCGCGCGACGGGCTCGACCCGGTCAAGGTACAGGCGGCGCTCGCCGAGCGTGAGCAGCTGGGCTCGACCGGCATCGGCGAGGGCGTAGCCATCCCCCACGGCCGCCTCAAGGGTCTGGCCTCTCCCCGAGGCGCCTTCGTGCGGCTGGCCGAACCCGTCCCCTTCGATGCCTGCGACGGCCGCCCCGTGCGGCTCGTGTTCGTGCTCCTCGTACCCGAACAGGCCACCGAAGAACACCTGCAGATCCTCTCCGAACTCGCCGAGCGCTTCAGCGATCCGGCCGTGCGCCAGGCACTCACGACCGTTTCCGACCCGGAATCCGCCTTGGGGCTGCTCACCGGCACCGACGGCTGACCCCCGCGAGATGAGAGAAACCACGCTGCGCGCCGTCATCGAGGCGATCGCACCCGAACTCCACCTCGAGCACGTCACCGGTTCGCTCGAGCGCAAGCTCGCCGTGCTCGACGAGCGCCTTTGGCCGGCCGACCTCGTCGGTCACCTCAATCTCATCCACCCCGGGCGGGTGCAGATCGTCGGCGCCGCCGAAATGGCCTGGGCCCGCCGTCTGGGGCAAAAGCGCATCGCCCATCACCTGGGTGAAATCTTCGCCGCCAAACCCCCGGCCCTCATCGTCGCCGACGGCTGCACGCCCCCGCCCATCCTCGAAGCCCTGTGCCGCGCGCACGATGTAGCGCTCTTCACCACCGACCGCCCTTCGGCCGAAGTCATCGACCGCCTGCGCCACCACCTCTCGCGCGTGCTCGCCGAGCGCGAGACGCGCCACGGCGTGCTCATGGACGTACTCGGCCTCGGCGTCTTCATCACCGGGGATCCCGGCACGGGGAAATCCGAGCTCGCGCTCGAACTCATCTCCCGTGGCCACGGGCTGGTGGCCGACGACATGGTCGAATTCGCCCGCCTCACCCCCACCGTGCTCGAAGGCCGCTGTCCTCCGCTGCTGCAGAATTACCTCGAAGTGCGGGGTCTAGGTCTGCTCGACATCCGCACCATTTTCGGCGAAACCGCCCTGCGCCGGCGCATGCGGCTTCGCCTCATCGTCCACTTGCGCCGGCTACTGCCGGGCGAACCGCCGCCGCCGCGCCTGGAGATGGAGCAGGTCACCGAAGAAATCCTCGGCGTGCCCATCCCCAAGGCCACGCTGCCGGTGGCCGCCGGGCGCAATCTCGCCGTGCTGCTCGAAGCCGCCGTGCGTGCCACCATCCTGCGGCTGCGCGGCATCGACTCCACCCGCGACTTCATCGACCGTCACAATGCGCTGCTGGCCCAGCAGAGCTCAACCGAAGCCGACTCTCATGGAAACCTCTGACTCTTCCTGCGATTACCTCGAACGCATCCTAACCGCCCAAGTCTACGACGTCGCCGTCGAAACCCCGCTCGACCCCGCGCCCGTCCTCTCGCGACGCCTCGGCAACCGCGTCCTCATCAAACGCGAGGATCTGCAACCCGTCTTCAGTTTCAAGCTGCGCGGCGCCTACAACAAGATCGCCAAGCTCCCGCCGGAAGCGCTCGCGCGCGGCGTCATCTGCGCCTCGGCCGGCAACCACGCCCAAGGCGTGGCGCTCGCCGCCAAGAAACTCGGTACGCGCGCCGTCATCGTCATGCCCACCACCACGCCGCTCATCAAGATCGAGGCCGTGCGCAGCCGTGGCGCCGAAGTCGTGCTCTATGGCGAATCCTTCTCGGATGCCTACGCCTATGCCCGCACCCTCGAAGAAGAGGAAGGGCTCGTCTTCATCCATCCCTTCGACGATCCCGACGTCATCGCCGGGCAGGGCACCATCGCCATGGAGATCCTGCGTCAGCATCCCAAGCCGATCGACGCCGTCTTCTGCGCCGTGGGCGGCGGAGGGCTGATCGCCGGCATCGCCGTCTATCTCAAGCGCCTGCGCCCCGACATCCGCGTCATCGGCGTCGAAGCCGAAGGCTCGGACGCCATGACCCGGTCGCTCGCCCGGGGCGAACCGGTCGAACTCGAACAAGTCGGGCTCTTCGCCGACGGCACCGCCGTCAAACGCGTGGGCGACGAGACCTTCCGCCTGTGCCAGCGCCACGTCGACGACATGATCGTGGTGAGCAACGACGAGATCTGCGCCGCCATCAAGGATGTCTTCGAAGACACCCGCACCATTCTGGAGCCGGCCGGGGCCCAGGCACTCGCCGGTCTCAAGGCCTACGCCCAGAAAATGGGGCTCAAGGACAAGACGCTGGTCGCCATCGCCTCCGGCGCCAACATGAACTTCGAGCGCCTGCGCTTCGTCGCCGAGCGCGCCGAGCTCGGCGAGCGGCGCGAAGCCGTGCTCGCCGTTACCATTCCCGAGCGCCCCGGCGCGTTTCGCCGATTCATCGCGCTGCTGGGCAAGCGCAACGTCACCGAATTCAACTACCGCTACGCCGATCCCGAGGAAGCGCACATCTTCGTCGGTGTCGGCATCCACGACCGCAGCGAAGTCGAGAAACTCATCGCCCAACTGCAGGCGGAAGGGCTACCGGCGATCGATCTCACCGACGACGAACTCGCCAAATCCCACGTCCGCTACATGGTCGGCGGGCGTGCGCCCAACGTGTGCAACGAACGGCTCTTTCGCTTCATCTTCCCCGAACGCCCCGGGGCGCTCGCCAACTTCCTCGGCCAGTTGCGCTCGGACTGGAACATCAGCCTCTTCCACTACCGCAACCACGGCGCCGACTTCGGACGTGTGCTCGTCGGCATGCAGGTTCCGCCCGAAGAAAACGAGGAATTCGCCCAATTCCTCACCAAGCTCGGCTACGAATACGTCGAGGAAACGAACAACCCCGCCTACACCCTCTTTCTCTCCGCCGGCTGAAACCTTCCCTCCTCGGTCACGATCCAGTCCATCGGCAGGTCGTGCGCCTCGGGGCGGGTGTCGGGCAGGCGCGCGCATTCATACCCCACCCCGATCGCCGTCACGGGGCGCCCGGCCGCACGATACGCTGCAAGCGTGCGGTCGTAGAACCCACCGCCATAGCCGATGCGATAACCCGCTGCATCGAACGCCACCAGCGGCACCAGCAACACCGCCGGCCACAGGGTCTCCTCGCCCGCCGGTACCGGCAACCCGAAGACGTCGCGCGTCATGGGCGAGTCCGGCCTCCACGGCCGAAAGATGAGCGGCGCCGCTTTTTGCAGGGCCACCGGCAAGGCCACGCCGATTCCGTGCCGTGTTGCCCAGGCCGATAGCGGCGTGAGTAAATCCGGCTCCGAACGCACCGCCCAGTACCCGCCGATCCCCTCCGACACCGGCAAGGACGCAAGGATCTCCTCCACCCCTTGCCAGATCGCCTCGTCCCATCGCCGGCGCACTTCGGGCGCGATCGCCGCCCGTCGCGCCAAGGCCCACTGCCGCATCTGCCCCCGATCCATTCCCCTCTTCCGATGCCCGATACACAATGGGTTACAATAAACGAAACGCACCTTCTCCGCCAACGACCCGATCCGCCATGCCCTTCCGGCTCTCCCTGTTGCGTACCGTCTTGCTCGCCTGCGCCCTGCTACCGGCGGCGGCCTCCGTGTCTGCCGCCGATGCCCACCGGGCGAAACCCAATGCCAAGGCCGTACAAGCCAAGGCCGGCAAGCCCACCCCCAAACCCATCGCCGCGCGCAGCATCGACGCACTCGACCGTGCCCGCGAAGCCTATGCGCGCGGCGACCTCGCCACCCTGCAGATGCTGCTACCGCAAGTGGCCGACCATCCGTTGGGCGACTACGTGCTCCTGTGGTCGCTCATCCAGCGCCTCGGCCGTTCGACCGAAACGGTGTTGCCGCAAGAAATCGACGCCTTCCTCTCGCGCCACGGCGACGACGCCCTGGGCGAGCGTCTGCGCCGCGAGCTGCTGCGCACCGCCGTGCGCGACGGCCGCTGGAGCGAAGCGCTGCGCTACTATCGCGCCCTCGCCAAGCCCGACCGCGAAGCCCAATGCTGGGGCACGCTCGCCTGGATCCAGGATCAACCCCAATCCGGCGTGCCCACCAACGACGTGCTGCGCCTGCTGGTTTCCACCCCCCGTCCGGGCACCGAATGCCTGCCGCTCTTCGCCACGGCCGCCTTTCAGGGCCGGCTCGACCGGCAAACCCTGCGTCAGCGTCTCTACGCCTCCCTGGCCCAGAGCGGCCTTGCCGCAGCACAAGACTGGCGCGAACTCGCCGGCATGAGCGACGACGAATGGCGCGAAGTGGAACTCGCCACCCGCTCCCCCGCCGCGATCCTCGCCCAGCCCGCGGCCTCGCCCACGGCGCTCGCCGCCGCCCTCATCGCGCTCGAAAAAGAAGACCCCCAATCCGCCCACGAACGCCTCACCGCCCTCGGCAATCGCCTCGAACCCGAAGCGCGCGACATCGTCCGCTGGTCGCTCGTGCTCTACGCCGCCAAGCAACGCCTGCCGCAGGCCAACGCCTGGGCCGACGAAATCACCCTCTCGCCGCTCTGGATCGAACCGGCGCGCTGGGCCGTGCGTGCGGCGCTCGCCGCCCAGGACTGGGTCAAGGTCTGGCAACGCATCGAGGCGCTGCCGCCGGGTGAGCGCGAGCGCAACGAATGGCGCTACTGGCAAGGCTACGCGCTCAAACAGCTCGGCAAGGACGAACTCGCCGAAGCCGTCTTCCGCAAGCTCGAGCGCGGCGACGACTACTACGCCATGCTCGCCGCCCGGGCGCTCGGCCATCCCTGGCGCCTGCCGCCCCAATCCCCGCCGCCGTCGCAGCGCGACGTGCTCGCCATCGAACGCCACCCCGTGCTGGTGCGCATCCTGGCGCTAGCCGAGCGCAACTGGCTCACCGAAGCCAACCGCGAGATCGACGCCTGGAGTCGCAAACTCCCTGCCGCGCAGATGCGCGCCGCAGCGCTGGCGCTCTCGGATGCCGGCCATCTCGATCTGGCGATCCGGCTCGCCGAAGGATCCAACGACGACGGATTCCTCGTCGCCCGCTATCCCCTCGCCTACCGCGAGCTCGTCGAACGCTACGCTGCCGCGCAGAACATCGACCCTGCGTGGGTCTGGGGTCTGATGCGTCAGGAAAGCCGCTTTCGCGCCGACGCCCGCTCGAGCAGCGGCGCGCTCGGTCTCATGCAGATCATGCCGGCCACCGGCAAATGGCTCGCCGGCAAGCTCGGCATCCCGCGCTTCGACGTCGCCCGCCTGCGAGACCCCGACACCAACGTGATGCTGGGCGTCACTTATATGCGCATGGTCACCGAACAGCTCGACGGCCACCCCGTGCTCGCCACCGGCGCCTACAATGCCGGCCCCGGCCGCATGGGACGCCTGCGGCCGCAACAGGCGCTCGAGACCGAGATCTACATCGAAAACCTGCCGATCGACGAGACGCGCGACTACATCAAGAAAGTGCTCGCCAACACCGTCGTCTATTCGGCTATCCTGAATGGGGGGAGAGGAAAGGACATCACCGACTTCCTCCTTCCGCTGCCCGGACTGGGCAACGCCGCCGGCGCGCCCGCGCCGGTGCTGGACAACGGATGATGCTCGACCAGGAGAAACGACCATGACCACTGCGACCGAACGCACCGCCCTCGTCCTCGGCGGAACCGGATTCGTCGGCAGCCACCTGCTCGACCGGCTCGTCACCGAAGGCTGGCGCGTCGTCGTGCCCACGCGCCGCCTGCAGAATGCGCGTGACCTCAAGCTGCTACCCACGGTCGAAATCATCGAAGCCGACGTGCACGACCCGAAAACGCTCGAACGCCTGTGCGCCGGCAAGCGCCTGGTGGTCAACCTCGTCGGCACCCTGCACTCGCGCCCCGGACGTCCTTATGGCCCCGAGTTTGCCCGCGCCCACGTCGAACTGCCGCAAAAACTCGCCGAAGCCTGCCAGTCGCAGGACGTACACCGCCTCATCCACCTGAGCGCCCTGGGCGCCGCGCCCGACGCCCCTTCGCAATACCTGCGCTCCAAGGCGGACGGCGAAGCGCGTATCCGCGCCGCCGGTGACGGGCTCGATTGGACCATCCTGCGCCCCTCGGCCATCTTCGGCCCCGGCGACTCCTTCCTCAACCGCTTCGCCGCACTCGCCCGACTCTTCCCCATCCTGCCGATCGGCGCGGCACAGGCCAAGCTGCAGCCGGTCTATGTGGGCGACGTCGTCGAGGTCATCCTGCGCGCGGCCGCCACCGCCAAGGCCGTGGGGCAGACCTACGAGCTCGCCGGCCCCACCGTCTATACGCTCGCCGAGATCGTCGCCTACGCCGCTCGCACGAGCGGCCATCCGCGCCGCGTGGTGGCGCTCCCGCCGCGACTCGCCCGCGTGCAGGCGTGGCTGCTCGAACACCTCCTGCCCAACCCGCCGCTCACGCGCGACATGCTCGACTCGCTCTCGATCGACAGCGTGGCCCACGGCGAACCCTTGCCCTTCGGACTCGAACCCACGCCGATGGAAGCGATCGGGCCGGCTTACCTCGCCAACGACACCTTCCGCAGCCGCTACGTCCGCTGGCGCATGCGAATGCAACACGGATGAAAATCTACTGCGTCGGCGGAGCCGTACGCGACGAACTCCTCGGCCGGCCCGTGAGCGACCGCGACTGGGTCGTAGTCGGCGCCACCCCCCAGGAAATGCTCGAGCGCGGCTTCCTGCCCGTGGGCAAGGATTTCCCCGTCTTCCTGCACCCCGAGACGAAAGAGGAATACGCGCTCGCGCGCACCGAGCGCAAGACGGGGCGCGGCTACCACGGCTTCGCCTTCCACACCAGCCCCGAAGTCACCCTCGAAGAAGACCTCGCGCGCCGCGACCTCACCATCAACGCCATGGCCCGCGACGAAACGGGGCGCCTCATCGACCCCTACGGCGGACTCGAGGATCTGCGCCGCAAGGTGCTGCGCCACGTCAGCCCGGCGTTTGCCGAAGACCCGGTGCGCATCCTGCGCGTGGCGCGCTTCAGCGCCCGCTTGCCCGAATTCACCCTGGCCCCCGAGACGCTCGCGCTGATGCGGCGCATGGTGGAGGAAGGCGAGGTCGATCACCTCGTGCCCGAACGGGTCTGGCAGGAACTCGCCCGCGGCCTCATGGAGGCGCGTCCCGATCGCATGATCGAGGTGCTGCGGGAATGCGGGGCGCTCGCGCGCCTGCTGCCCGAAGTCGATGCCCTCTTCGGCGTGCCGCAGCCGCCGAAATACCACCCCGAGATCGACACAGGCATCCACGTGCTCGCCGCCTTGCGCGTGGCCGCGGAACGCACGCTCTCGCTGCCCGCCCGCTTCGCCGTGCTGCTGCACGACGTCGGCAAAGGGCGCACGCCGCCGGAACTCTGGCCGCACCACTACGGCCACGAAGTCCGCGGCGCGGCCCTCGTTCCCTCGATTTGCGCCCGGCTGCGCACACCCGTCGAGTGCCGGGAACTCGCCGTACTCACCGCGCGCGAGCACGGGCTCATCCACCGCGGACCGCGCCTTCGCCCCGCCACCCGCGTGCGCGTGCTCGAGCGCTGCGACGCCCTGCGCCGCCCCGAACGCTTCCTCCACCTGCTCGAAGCCTGCGCCTGCGATGCCCTCGGCCGTCCCGGACTGGATATGGACTACGAACCGGTCGAGCAGCTCTGGCGCGATACCCTGGACGCGGCCAGAAGCGTCGATGCCGGCGCGATCGCCCGCGCCTGCACCGAGCGCAGCCAGATCCCGGCAAGGTTGCACGAGGCGCGCGTCGCCGCCGTCAAGGCGCGCGAACGAAGCAAGGAAAACGGCTCCGTCGCCTTATCTTCGCCCGCCACGAAGGACGCCTGAGCCCGTAGTATCATGAGCGGCTCTGGCATGCCGATGCCGGGGAAAACCCGAAGCCTTCTCCACCGAGTTCCCGATGACCGATTGCCTCGAACTGCTGCACGAAGCCCCCACTCACCCGCTCGACGCTCCGCCGCTCCTCTTCCTGCACGGCGCCTACGTCGGCGCCTGGTGCTGGCAGGAGCACTTCCTGCCCTGGTTCGCCGCCCAAGGCTACGACGCCTGGGCGCTGTCGCTGCGCGGCCACGGCGGCTCACGCACCGATCGCCCGCGCGACACGCTCTCCATCGACGACTACGTCGACGACGTGCTGCGAGCCCAGGAACGACTGCCTGCCGAGCCCATCCTCATCGGCCACTCCATGGGCGGTTTCGTCGCCCAGAAAGCGCTCGAGCGTCACCCTTTCCCTGCGCTCGTACTGCTGTGTTCGGTGCCGCCCACGGGGCTTGCCGGATCGCTCCTGCACATGTTGGTGAGCTCGCCCTTGGCGCTGCTCGAGATGAACCTCTTCATGACCGGCAAGCGCAAACCCCACCGCAGCCTGGTCGAGGCCCTCTTCCACCATCTGCCACCGGAGCCCGATCTCGCCCGTTATCTGGCCGCGAGCGGACCGGAATCGCTGCGGGCCATCTGGGACATGATGGGGTTTTCGCGCATCGATCGAACCAGGCAGCATCCTGCCCCGGTCCATGTCTTCGGCGCCGAACACGACAAGATCATCCCGCCCGACCAGGTAGAGACCACGGCGCGTTTCTACGACACCACCGCCCGCATCCTGCCCGATTTCGGCCACACCCTCATGCTGGAGCCGGGCTGGGAACGCGCCGCGCAGGCCATCGCCCAGGTGCTACAGCCGGCCGCCCAAGCCGCCTGAGCCCTCACTCCCACGCGGGCGGCTCGATCCCCCGCCCCAGCGCGATCACCTTGAAGAGCTCTCCCATCTCGTGCGGCATGATGAGCCGCTGCAAGGCGCGCGCCGCCTTGAGGTACGCGAGGCTTCCCGGCTCGGCGCGTTCCTCCAGCCGCTGCAGGATACCGTTGGCCAGCAAAAATCCCGCCTGGTTCATGAAGGCCAGCGTTTCCAGCCCCTCGGCCTCGGCTGCCTCGGCCACCGTGGTGAAATCGACGAAACTGGTGATGTCCATCGCCCCCGGCAGCCATAGTGGATCCTCCACCACCCGGTGGCGGAAATAGCACTGCAGCGTGCCGCGCCAGCGCCACGGCACGTAATACGTCTGCCGCGGATAGCCGTAGTCGATCAAGAGCAGCATCCCCGCCTGCAGCGCACGGGCGAGAGTCCCCACCCAGGCGCGTGCCACCGGGTGGGCTTCCGTCAGGTACTCCCGCCCTTCCAAATGGGGCAACTCGATCCCCTCCAGCCCGGCGAGCGCCGCCGGCGTCGGCGGGCGATCCTCCCAGGCGAGCGCCCCGTCGCGCACCGTCACGCCGCGCTCGAACACCTCCCCTTCGGCCGTACCCACCAGATGCACCGGCAACACATCGAGCACTTCGTTGGCGAGCAGCACCCCGCGAAAGGAGTCGGGCACGGCCTCGAGCCAGACCACGCGTTCGGCGAGCTCCCCCGCCTGCGCCGCGATCGTCTCCTGCTGGCGAGCCCGCAGCGACCCCGACACTTCCAGGATGGCGTAACGCTCGGGCAGCGTCCCGAGCTCGGCGAGCCGGCGCAGCACGTCGGCTGCGAGCAAACCGGTGCCCGCCCCGGCTTCGAGCACGATGCCCCCCGTCTGCCGCAACACCGGCGCGATCGCATCGGCGAGCGTCGCCCCGAAGAGCGGCGTGATCTCCGGTGCGGTGATGAAATCCCCCGCCGGGCCGAACTTCGTCGCCCCACCGCTGTAATAGCCCAGATCCGGCTCGTAGAGCGCCCAGCGCATGTAATCGGCGAACGGCACCCAGCCGCCGGCCTCCCTGATGCGCGCCACGATGCGCGCGCGCAAGGTCTCACTCGCCGCCACCACCTCCGGTTCGGGTGCCGGCACCCCCCTCGTCGTCCGTTCCCGTTCGAACACTGAAACCCCCCGTTTCACGCTACCATAGTCCGATCTTTGCCCGTCGGACGAAGCCATGACCTCCTCGCCCTCCGAGCACCGCCCCGTCGTCCTCGTCACCGGCGCCGCCCGGCGCATCGGTGCGGCCATCGCCCGCCATCTGCACGCACACGGCTGGAACGTCGCGCTGCATTATCGCACCTCGGCCACGGCCGCCGAGCGGCTCGCCACGGAGCTTACCGCCGAACGCCCCGGCAGCGCCGCCGCCTTCACCGCCGAGCTCGCCGACCCGGCGGCTGCCTCCTTGCTCGTCGCCGCCGTACTCGAGCGCTTCGGTCGGCTCGACGCGCTGGTCAACAACGCCTCCAGCTTCTATCCTACCCCGCTTCCCGACGTCACCCCCGGGCAGTGGGAAGACCTGCTCGGCACCAACGCCCGCGCCCCCTTCTTCCTCACCCAGGCCGCCGCGCCCGAACTCGCGCGCCGGCGCGGTGCCGTGGTCAATGTCGTCGACATCCACGCCGAGCGGCCGCTACCGCGCTACCCCGTCTACACCGCCGCCAAGGCGGCGCTCGCCGGACTCACCCGGGCGCTCGCCGTCGAACTCGCCCCGGCGGTGCGCGTCAATGGCATCGCCCCCGGCGCCATCCTGTGGCCGGAAGACGATCAATACCCGCCCGCCGAGCGCGAGCGCATCCTTGCCCAGATCCCGCTGCAGCGCCTGGGAGAACCCGGCGACATCGCCCGCGCCGTGCGCTTCCTTCTGGAAGACGCCCCCTACGTCACCGGCCAGATCCTCGCCGTCGACGGCGGACGCAGCCTCGCCCTCTAGGAGACGCTGAAGAAATGAGCGAGCGGGATGAAACGCAAGGCGGAAGGTAGCGCAGCGACCGAGACATATCGAGTAGATAGGCGAGGGATCGAGCACCGCGCAACGCAGCAATTCGCCCGCGCAGCGAATCATTCGGCGTTTCCCTGACGCGGACGGACTATACTGAACTCTATCCGACTTCGTCGCCTTGCTGCTCGCCGAACCCGACGCCCGCGAACTCGCCCGTGGATACGGCCCGGAGCGTTTCGGCGTATGATTTCGTACCATAACGACCACCTTGGGAGCACCCGATGAAACGCCTCGTCCCGGCGCTCGTTGCCGCCTGCCTGAGCCTGCCCGTCCTCGCGCAGGACAAGAATGCGATGACTGCTTTCTACGGTCACGAAAGCGACATCGACCGCTATGGCCTCTCCTACCGATTCAAACCCTTCTGGAGTGACGTCTGGGGTGGCTGGCATGCCTCACTCTCTCCGGAAGTCGAAGCCTCTTATCTCCACTACACCGGCAATCGGCGTCATACCAATGACAATACGGGGGAACTCGGAGCCTTGGTCCGCTTTCGCTTCGAACGCGGCCTCGGCGCCGTTCGTCCTTACCTCGATCTCGGCCTGGGCGGCGCCGGCCTCACCGACACCCACCTCGGTGACAAGGATCTGGGCAGCGCCTTCCAGTTCACCGAACACGTCGGCTTCGGCCTGGCGATCGACCAGACCTGGTCCATCGGCTACCGCTACACGCACTACTCCAACGCCGGCATCGCCAGCAACAACGACGGGCTCGACCTACACAACGTCGTGCTCGAAGTAAAATTCTGACGATGACCTACTACCGCCACCACGTCTTCTTCTGCTGCAACCAGCGCCCGGCGGGCGAGGCCTGCTGCGAAGACCATGGCGCGAGCGCCCTGCTCGCGCACGCCAAGGCCCGCATCGAGGCGCTGGGCATGAAGGGCAAGGGCGGCATCCGCATCAACAAGGCCGGCTGCCTCGGACGCTGCGACGAAGGGCCGGTGCTGGTCGTCTACCCCGAAGGCGTGTGGTACACCTACCTCGACGAGGCCGACATCGACGAGATCATCGACGAGCATCTCGTCGGTGGCCGCCCCGTCGAGCGCTTGCGACTGCCCGATTGACCATGACCCGCATCCGCATCGAGACCCTGCTCGTCCCCGGCCCGGCCGGCACGATCGAAGTGCTCGCCGACCTGCCCGCCGCGCCACGCGGCGTGGCGCTCGTGTGCCATCCCCACCCGCTCTTCGGCGGAGCCAACACCAACAAGGTCACCTACACCCTCGCGCGCGCCTACGCCGAACTCGGCTACGCCGCACTGCGGCCCAACTTTCGCGGCGTCGGGCAAAGCGCCGGCCGGCACGACCACGGCGAAGGCGAAACGGAAGACATGCTGGCGCTGCTGGCTTGGGCGCGCGGGCGTTGGGGCGAGGGCGAACTTGCGCTCGCGGGCTTTTCTTTCGGTGCCTACGTGCAGACCCGCGTCGTCGGACGGCTACCCGACCCGCCGCGCCACCTCACGCTCGTGGGTCTGCCGCATGGCCTCGCGCTGGGCAGCGGCAAGCAGTACGACACCCCCACGCTTCCCGAGGCGTTGCCCGCGCTGCTGATCCACGGCGAGCACGACGACATCGCCCCGCTCGCGCGCGTCCTCGACTGGGCCCGCCCACAGACGCGGCCCGTCGTCGTCATCCCCGGGGCGGACCACTTCTTCCACGGCAAGCTCGCCCTCATCAAGATGCTGGTCCAGCGCGACCACGCCGCCGGCCGATGAGCCACGAGCAGGCGCTGCTGGAAGTCACCGCGCTCACCAAACGCTACGGCGAGCAGACCGTGGTCGACGGCCTCTCGCTCACCCTGCCGGCCGGCCGTTGCCTGACGCTGCTCGGCCCCAACGGGGCCGGCAAGACCACGACGCTGCGCTGCCTGCTGGGATTCACCGCCTTCGATTCGGGCGAAATCCGACTCGCGGGCCTACCGGTACCCGAACGCGCCCGCGAAGCCCGTGCGAGCGTGGGCGTGGTTCCCCAGGCCGACAACCTCGACCCCGATTTCACCTGCACCGAGAACCTCCTCGTCTACGCCCGCTACTTCGGCCTGAGCCGGCGCGAAGCCAGAGCCCGCGTTCCCGAGCTCCTCTCCTTTGCCGGCCTGGCGCACAAGGCCGACACGCTCGTGCCCGACCTCTCCGGCGGAATGAAACGACGGCTCACCCTGGCGCGCGCCCTCATCCACCGCCCCCGGCTCCTGGTGCTCGACGAACCCACCACCGGGCTCGATCCCCAGGCGCGCCACCTCATCTGGGAACGCCTGCGCCAGCTCCTGCGCGAAGGCATCGCCATCTTGCTCACCACGCACTTCATGGAAGAGGCGGAGCGGCTCGCCGACGACATCGTCATCATGGATCGGGGCCGCAAGATCGCCGAAGGCACACCGCACGAGCTCATCGCCCGCGAGATCGAACCGAACGTGGTCGAGCTCTACGCCGGCCGCGACGAGGCGGCGTTCGCGGCGCTCGTCACTCGCCTGCGGCCGCTCTTCAGCCGCATGGAGCGCAGCGGCGAGACCGTCTTCGGCTACTGCCACGACCCGGCCCCCGTACTCGCCGCCCTCGAAGGCAACCCGCAGCGCTATCTGCTGCGTCCCGCCAACCTCGAAGACGTCTTCCTGAAACTCACCGGCCGGGAGCAGCGCGAAGAATGAGTCACCCCCGCGTCCCCGCCGAACGCCCGAACCTCGTGCGCGCCTTCACCGTGTGGCGGCGCAACGCGCTCGCCTGGCGCAAGTTCGCCATCTCCTCGCTGCTGGGCAACCTCATCGACCCCATGATCATGCTCTTCGGCCTGGGCACGGGGTTGGGCACGCTCATCACGAACGTGGAAGGCAAAGCCTACCTCGTCTTCCTCGTGCCGGGGATGATCACCTTCACCACCATGAATTCGGCTTCCTTCGAAGCGCTCTATTCCGCGTTTGCCCGCATGCAGATCCAGAAGACCTGGGAGGCCATCCTCAACACCCCCCTCTCGCTCGAAGACATCCTACTCGGGGAGCTGCTGTGGGCGGCAAGCAAATCCTGGATGGCAGGTGCCGCCATCGTGCTCGTGACCACGCTCGCGGGCTACTGCAGCGCCCGCATGCTCTGGGCGCTGCTGCCGGTGATCTTCCTCGTCGGCATCACCTTCGCCGCGCTGGGCCTCATCATGACGGCGCTCGCCCGCACCTACGATTTCTTCATGTACTGGTTCACGCTCTTCATCACCCCAATGGGGCTGCTCTCGGGTGTGTTCTTTCCCCTGTCGACCCTGCCCGAGCTGATCCGCACGCTCGCGCTGGCCCTACCGCTCGCGCAGGCCATCTCGCTGGTGCGCCCGCTCGCCGAAGGGCATGCCCCCGAGCATGCCCTGGCGTCCGTTCTCTATCTGACGATCCTCAGCGCGGCCGCCTTCACCCTGGCGCTGCGCCTCTTCCGTCGCCGTCTCCTGGGCTGATCTCCGCCCAAGCCCGACGGCGACGGCGGCTCACATGCTGCGCCGGTACTGCCCGCCCACCTCGTAGAGCGCCTGCGACAGCTGCCCCAGCGAGCAGTAGCGCACCGCATCCATCAGCACCTCGAAGACGTTGCCGCCGGCCATGGCCGTCTCCTTGACCTTGGCGAGCCACTTCGGCGCCTCCTCGCGGTTGCGCTCGTGGAATTCCCGCAGGCGGCGCAGTTGGCTTTGCTTTTCTTCCTCGGTCGAGCGCGCGAGCTCGAGCTTCTCGGGGATGACGTCGCCCTTCGGATTGCGGAAGGTATTGACGCCGATGATGGGCAGGCTGCCGTCGTGTTTCTTCTGCTCGTAATAGAGCGACTCTTCCTGGATCTTGCTGCGCTGATAGCCCGTCTCCATCGCCCCGAGCACGCCGCCGCGTTCGGCCAGACGCTCGAACTCGCGCAGCACCTCCTCTTCCACCAGGTCGGTGAGCTCCTCGATGATGAAACTGCCCTGGTTCGGGTTCTCGTTCTTCGCCAACCCCCACTCGCGGTTGATGATGAGCTGGATCGCCATCGCCCGGCGCACCGACTCCTCCGTGGGCGTGGTGATCGCCTCGTCGTAGGCGTTGGTGTGCAGGCTGTTGCAGTTGTCGTAGATGGCGATGAGCGCCTGCAAGGTGGTGCGGATGTCGTTGAAGTCCATCTCCTGTGCGTGCAGCGAGCGGCCGGAGGTCTGGATGTGGTACTTCAGTTTCTGGCTGCGCTCGTTGGCCCCGTAGCGATGCTTCATGGCGATCGCCCAGATGCGCCGCGCCACGCGCCCGATCACCGAATACTCCGGATCCATGCCATTGCTGAAGAAGAAGGAGAGGTTGGGCGCGAAGTCGTCGATGTGCATGCCGCGCGCCAGATACGACTCGACGTAGGTGAAGCCGTTGGCGAGCGTGAAGGCGAGCTGGGTGATCGGGTTCGCCCCCGCCTCGGCGATGTGATAGCCCGAGATCGACACCGAATAGAAGTTGCGCACGTCGTGATGAACGAAGTACTCCTGGATGTCGCCCATCAGTTTCAGGGCGAATTCCGTGGAGAAGATGCACGTGTTCTGACCTTGATCCTCCTTGAGGATGTCGGCCTGCACCGTGCCGCGCACCGTGGAGAGCACCCACTCCTTGATCTTCTCGGCCTCCTCCTCGGTGGGTTCGCGCCCGTTCTGCTCGCGGAACTTGTCGAGCTGCTGGTCGATGGCGGTGTTGAAGAACATCGCCAGGATCATCGGCGCGGGCCCGTTGATGGTCATCGACACGGAGGTGTTGGGCGCGCACAGATCGAATCCCGAATAGAGCACTTTCATGTCGTCGAGCGTGGCCACCGACACGCCCGAGTTGCCGATCTTGCCGTAGATGTCGGGCCGCTCGTCCGGATCGCAGCCGTAGAGAGTGACCGAATCGAAGGCGGTGGAGAGCCGCGCCGCCGGCATCCCCTCGGTGAGTTTGCGGAAACGCCGGTTGGTGCGGAAGGGATCACCCTCCCCGGCGAACATGCGCGTCGGATCCTCGTTCTCGCGCTTGAAAGCGAACACTCCGCCGGTATAAGGGAAAGAACCGGGAACGTTCTCCTTCATGAGGAATTTGAGCACCTCGCCTTCGTCTTCGAAGGCAGGCAGCGCCACCTTGCGGATCTTGTTGCCCGAGAGCGACTCGTGATAGAGCCTGGTGCGGATCTCCTTGTCGCGGATCTTCACCACGTACTCGTCCTGGGCGTAGAGCTCACGCAGCGTCGGCCATTGGTCGAGCAGTTTCTTGGCGTGCGGCGTGAGTTCCCCGTCCTTCCAGGCGATGAGCTCGTCGAAGTGCTCGGCCGGCTTGCCGCAGCGCTCGAAGAGCGCCTTGGCGATGCGCAGGGACTGACGCTCGCGCGCGATCCTGGCCTGCGCCTGCACGTGGCGATGGTAGTCGCGCACCGTCTGCGCGATCTCGGCCAGATAACGGGCACGCTCGGCCGGGATGATGGCCCGCCCCTTGCTGGACGCGCGCACCGACACCAGCGGCAGCTTGCCCGGGATCTTCGCGTTCAACCCCTGCGCCACCAGCCGCGGCAGCATGGCCTGGTAGAGCGCGGTGACGCCGTCGTCGTTGAAACGCGAGGCCATGGTGCCGAAGACGGGCATCTCTTCCGGGGCCAGATGGAAGAGCTCGCGGTTGCGCTGATACTGCTTGCGCACGTCGCGCAGCGCATCCTCCGCCCCCTTGCGGTCGAACTTGTTGATCGCCACGAAATCGGCGAAATCGAGCATGTCGATCTTCTCGAGCTGGCTCGCGGCGCCAAACTCCGGCGTCATCACGTAGAGCGAGGTATCCACGTACGGCACGATGGCCGCGTCCCCCTGGCCGATGCCGGAAGTCTCGACGATGACGAGATCGTAGCCGGTGAGCTTGCAGGCGGCGATCACCTCCTTGAGCGAGCGCGATACCTCGCTGCCGGTATCCCGCGTGGCGAGCGAGCGCATGTAGATGTTCTCGTGCTCGATCGAATTCATGCGGATGCGATCGCCCAGCAACGCCCCGCCGGTGCGCTTGCGCGAGGGGTCGATCGAGATGACGGCGATCTTCAGCCGATCCTCCTGGTCCAGCCGGAAGCGGCGCACCAGCTCGTCGGTGAGCGAGCTCTTGCCCGCCCCGCCGGTGCCGGTGATGCCGAGCGTGGGCACGCGCAGCGAAGCGGCCGCCTCCAGCAACCCCCGGCGGATGGAATCGGGATAGGCGTCGTTCTCCAGCGCCGTGATCACGCGCGCGAGCGTGCGCCAGTCGCCCTGCCCCAAACGCTCGAGGATCGCCTCGAGCGTCGCCGGCGCCTCATGGCTGAGGTCGAAGTCGGCGCGCTGCACCACGTCGTTGATCATGCCCTGCAACCCCAAGCGGGCGCCATCTTCAGGCGAATAGATGCGCTCGACCCCGTAGGCCTCGAGCTCGCGGATCTCGGGCGGCACGATCACCCCGCCGCCGCCGCCGAACACCTTGATCTTCTCGCCGCCGTTCGCGCGCAGCAGATCGACCATGTACTTGAAGAACTCGACGTGTCCGCCCTGGTAGCTCGTCACGGCGATGCCCTGCACGTCCTCCTGCAGCGCCGCGCGCACGATCTCACCCGCCGAGCGGTTGTGCCCGAGGTGGATCACCTCGCAGCCCGTCGCCTGCAGGATGCGGCGCATGATGTTGATCGAGGCGTCGTGCCCGTCGAAGAGCGCCGCCGCGGTGACGAAGCGCACCTTGTTCTTCGGTTTGTATGGGGCGATTTTCTGCTGGATGTGCGGATCGCTCATGGAATGTCCCTCCTCGTCCGATGCGGTTTCTCGAACGGGAATGTAGCGCGAAGATGACGTTGACGTCAACGTCAACCAACGAACGGTCGCTACCGAAAGGAGTTTCCGCCGCATCCGACGGTCCGATGTACATGAAATCCCGCTTTTGCTGCAGCACGTCGAAAGCCCCGTATCCCCAAAACTTCCCTCGCTCGCGGGCGCGATCGCGCAGCTAGACACTCGAGGAACGCGGCATGCATCACGAAAAACAGCCTACCAAGCAGCCACAATTCATTCAGTATGACCAAAAAGAAAGGGGGTCACCCCCCTTTCTCGTCGTTTCCGATGAATCGTCCGCTCAGAAATGGTGGTTCAAGCCCACGTAGAGGAGATCGGAATTGTCGACTTTCTTGGTTCCATCATGACCATTCATGTCATTACCCAAGAGCGAGGCTTGATTCCAGGTGAGGTCATCGTAATCGATGTGCGTATAGGCGACGTAGGCGGTCGTACGCTTCGAGAGGGAATACGTATACGCCGCAGCGAAGGATTTGGGCTTGGTGCTGTGATCGCCCATCACGTAGTTGTCGCTGTCGAGTTTGAGCTGACCGTAGGACAAGCTGAAGTTTCCGCCGCCGATCGGAACGATCACACCGACTTGCCACAGATCGACGTCGAGACCATTCAGGCCAAGGACGTCTTTACCCTTCTGGTAGGAACCGGCTAGGGTCGCCATGCCAAAATTGTACGACGCGCCGACCAGCCATTCTTTTTGATTTTTGTCGAACTTACCATACGTGGGATCACTATTGGCCCAGTTTCCTGAAGCAGGATCAGTAATTCCGTTGTCCTTGCCAAACTTTATTTCCTGGTAAATCGCGCCAACTTTGAGGGGGCCATTGTCGTATTTGAGCGACAGGCCGTATTTGTCGTCGTCCGAATAGTCCACCCGTCCAACGTTGATTCCATGGACGGTCAAATTGCGGCCCGAATCACTCTCACGGTTACCCGCCGAGTAGATCGCACTGAAGCTGACGGCGTTGAACTCGCCATTGTAGGCGACGGCATTGTTCCACCGCGCCGGGGCGTTGGGCGTGATCGTAAGGTTACCGAGCAGCGACAGCCAGCTCTGCACGCTGGGCGTCATCGATTGGAGGGCATCGTAGGCGTCGATGAAGTAACCCGGCGCGTATTGCCGACCGAGGGCGACCTGCCCGAAAGAACCCTTCAGACCGACATAGGATTGGCGGGTGAAGACATTGCTGCCACTGTTGGCGGAATCGGCCCCCGTCATGCAGCAGGACTTGCCCGTGTCGATGTTGAACCCTTCTTCGAGGACGAACACTGCCTTCAGGCCGTTGCCGAGCGACTCTTCGCCACGAAAACCGAGGCGGCTGCCGTCGATGCCGCCATCGTCGACGCCGGCGACGTCGTCCCCCATCCATTTACCGTACTTCACGAAGGCATCGGCCACGCCATAGAGCTGGATGGAGGATTGCGCCAGGGCTGGGACGGAAAAGAGGCCGGAAACCGCCAGGGCGATCAGCCCCTTGTGTGTTTTCTTCATGAAACGCTCCTTCCTTGCGATTGGGTTGGGACAGGCTGCGGAACTCCTCTCCGCCGAGTGCTCGCCTTCTCATGGGCGAAATTAATGGCGGCATTATCCTGAAACCCGTGATGCAAGGCAAGAAGAAGCAGCGAATGGCCCTGCACGGCAGGAAACGACTGTCGCGTCGACGCAACCATTCGAAAAACAACGACTGCAAAAACAGAAAAGGGGAGAGGACTCGCGCCCTTCCCCTTTTCCTTACGATGAACCTCTTCGCGTTACGTCACGAGCTCATCAGAACTTGTGATTCAAACCGACGAAGAAGAGCTTGGTCTTGTCGATCGTTTCACCATTAGAGCCAAGCGTCGTATCATGACCATCTGCCCTATACCCCAGCACATTGGCCTGCGCCCAGTTCAGATCGTCGTAATCGACATAGGCGAAGCCGAGATAGCCCGTCGTACGCTTGGAGAATCCATGCGTATAGGCCACGGTGAAGGCCTTGGGTTTCTGATCGCTACCGTCGCCAAGGATATCTGTGAAGGTGTTCCCATCGTCAATTTTGGCTTGAGCGTAGGCGACATGGATGTTACCCACGCCCACCGGCACGATCACGCCGACTTGCCACAGCTTGATGTCAAGCCCATCAAAGCCTTCGACCGATTTAGCTTGCTGATACGAGCCCGCCAAGGTAGCCATGCCGAAGTTGTACGACGCCCCAATCAACCATTCATGCTGGGTTTTGTCAGCATATTTATAGACTGCACCCACGGTCCTGTAAGAATCTAGACCGTGATCCTTGCCATACTTGACGGCCTGGTACATCGCACCGACTTTCAGAGGACCATTGTCGTACTTGAGCGATAGACCATACTTATCGTCATCGTTATAATTAACGCGTCCGGAATCCAGCACTGTCACCTGACCAGTCACAGGATCCTTCACAGAGTTGAATGTTGTATATTTACCCGAATCGCTCTCACGGTTACCTGCGGAGTAGATGGCGCTGAGGCTCACCGACTGGAAGGTGCCGGTATAGGTAACGGCGTTGTTCCAACGGGCCCAGCCACTGTTGGAAATGCTCATGTGCGCGAAGGAGGAAAGCAGGCCCATCGGGCTCACGCCAGGGGCGTTCAGCAGCGCGTCGTACTCGGCGGTGTAGTAGCCGGGGGCGTATTGACGGCCGAGGGCGACCTGGCCGAAATTGCCTTTCAGGCCGACGTAGGCTTGGCGCGTGAAGGTCTGGTCGCCTTTGTTGAGCGGATCATTAGCATCGGCAGACGACATCCCTTGCGATTTGCCCGTGTCGATGTTGATCCCTTGCTCCAGCACGAACACCGCTTTCAGGCCGCTGCCGAGGTCTTCCTCACCGCGGAAGCCGATCCGGCTGCCGGCCAGACCGCCGGAGTCGACACCCATCGTGTCTTCGCCCATGAACTTGCCGCCTTTGAAGTAGGCGTCGGCCACGCCGTAGATCTGGATGTTCGACTGGGCAAACACCGGCGCGGAGACGAGGCCCGCCACCGCCAGTGCGATCAGTTTCTTTTGCATCGTGGTTCTCCTCTCTTGCAAGAAGGAAGTCCGTCTTCGGGCGGAGAATACCGCCCACCAAAAGCATCGCAGTATCGAGCGAAGCTTGATGATATTGTGGCCGCGACGGAGAGCGATGGCAAGGAAGGCTTGGTTCGAGGCGGGAGTTTGAGGGGATTTTTGTTGCGGAGATGCAACAACCATCGACGGTGCGCTTCCCTAAGCGCAAAAGCACCCCGCCTTCCCCTCGGGCGAGGCGCAGAAAAGGATACCGTCGCCGCCGCGGAGGTACGCGGCAGCGACGACGTGCTCAGAACTTGTGCTGCATCCCTACGAAGACGATGCTGGTATTGTCAGCCTTCTCAGTATCACTGTGACCACTCGGAGCAGTCATCAAAACCTGCTTCTTATACTCTATGTCATCATAATCAATCCACTCGTACCCCGCATAGACCGTGGTCCGCTTGGAGAGCTCCTGGGTGTAGGCGAGCGTAAATGACTTAGGCTTGAAGCTGGAGTAATCTGTCGGTCCCTTGACGGGATCTTTATATGTAAAGCCATCCACTTTGGACTGGCCATACGCGAAGCGGATCTTGCCGGGACCGACTGGAACGATGGCGCCGACCTGCCAGACATCGACATCCAAGTCCTTGTACCCCTTGACGTCGTAGCCCTTCTGATAGCTCCCGAGAAGGGTCAGCACTCCAAAATCATAGGAGGCGCCAACCAGAAATTCGTTTTGCGTTTTATCTTTACCTCGAGGATTTTCAGCACATACCCCAGGGGCAGTGCAGACAGACTTGAACTTGACCCCCTGATAGATGGCACCGAGCTTCAGAGGTCCATTGTCATACTTGAGCGACACGCCATACTTGTCATCGTCGGAATAATCGGCTTTTTTGTTAGTACCCACATATTTCCCCGTATCGGACTCCTGGTTGCCCGCCGAGTAGATGGCGGCCAGGCTCACCGATTCGAAGGTGCCGTTGTAGGCGACAGAGTTGTTCCAGCGCGCCGCACTAGTAGGAGCAATGCTCAGCGCACCAAGCCCGCTGAGTGCCGACCATACCCCGATCGAACCGCCGGCGAGAGGATCATAGGGATCGGCGAAGTACCCCGGGGCGTATTGCCGGCCCAAGGAGATTTGGCCGAAGGAGCCTTTGAGGCCGACGTAGGCTTGACGCGTGAACACTTCGCTGCCGCCGTTGGCGTCTGAATCCCCTTTGCTCATATAAAGCGATTTACCGGTGCTGATGTCGAACCCCTCCTCGAGAAGGAACACGGCTTTCAGACCGTTGCCGAGGTCTTCCTGACCACGAAAGCCGAGCCGGCTGCCCAGCAGACCGCCGTCGCCGATGCCCATGGTGTCGTCCCCCTTGAGCTTGCCGTATTGCATGTAGGCATCGGCAATGCCGTAGATCTGGACGTTGGATTGCGCGAACACCGGCGCCGCGAGGCTGCCGAGTACGGCCAGTGCAAGTAGTTTCTTTTGCATTTCTGGTCTCCCTTCGATTCCGTAAACAGGAGGCACGGAAACTCCCCTCCATCGATCACCGCGTTCTTCGAAGACGCGGGTAACGGATTTTCACATAAGTTTTGTTACTTCAACAATTGGCAATACTGAAAACAACAAAATTGATGAAAGCTGTTGTAGGCGCGCGACAAAGAAGCACACAGGGAACCGCTGCCGCCTGTTGGCACTCTCATGCCTTGAGTGCTAAAGTCATCGAGTTCGACGAATCGTGGAGGAGCGCAATGACGAGGAACGCGGTCGTACCGCTGGGATACGCCCCGGGCTTGCCGAGCCCCGTCTCGAGCCTGGAGCAGTACGTTCGGGCGGTGCGCAGCATTCCGCCGCTCTCCGCCGAGGAAGAAAAGGAATTGGCGCGCCGTTGGCGGCTGGAGCGCGATCTGGAGGCGGCGCGGCGCCTGGTGCTGGCGCACTTGCGCTACGTGGTGGCAATCGCCCGGCAGTATTTCGGCTACGGTCTGCCTGAGGCCGACCTCATCCAGGAGGGCAACGTGGGGCTGATGAAGGCGGTGCGCCGCTTCGACGAGACCCGCGGCGTGCGGCTCGTCACCTTCGCGGTGCACTGGATCAAGGCGGAGATCCACGAATTCATCGTGCGCAACTGGCGTCTGGTGAAGATCGCCACCACCAAGGCGCAGCGCAAGCTCTTCTTCAACCTGCGCCGCCTGAAAGGCTCGAGCAACGCGCTGCAGCCGGCCGAGGCGCGGGCGATCGCCGACGAGCTGGGGGTGAAGCCCGAAGAGGTGCTGGAGATGGAGGCGCGCTTTGCCGGGGCGGAGGTGCCGCTGGAAGCGCCCACGGGGGAAAGCGAGGAAGATGCGCTGCCCGCGCCGATCGCCTATCTGCCCGATCCGGGGGCGACGCCCGAGGAGGCGGTGCTGGAAGCCGAGGCGCACTGGCTCGCCGACGAGGGGTTGCGCGCAGCGCTCTCCAAGCTCGATGCGCGCAGTGCCGACATCGTGCGCCGGCGCTGGCTGGCCGAGGAGCCGGAGACGCTGCAGGCGCTGGCGGCGGAGTACGGCGTCTCGGCCGAGCGTATCCGCCAGATCGAGGCAGCGGCGATCAAGAAACTGCGCGCCTGGCTCACGCAGGCTGCAGGTGCGGGGGTGCCTGCCCATGCCTGAGGCCGTGCCCAACGTGCTCTCGATCGCCGGCATCGACCCTTCCGGCGGCGCTGGCCTTTACGCCGATCTCAAGACCTTCGCGGCGCTACGCTCCTATGGCTGCGGCGTGGTGGCGGCGCTCACGGCGCAGAACACCCAGCGCGTGAGCGCGGTGCACGTGCCGCCGGTGGAGTTCCTGCGCGCGCAGCTCGACACGATCTTTGCCGACGTGGCGATCGCCGCCACCAAGACGGGGATGCTCGCGACCGCCGCGGTGATCGAGACGACGGCCGAGCGGCTCGCCCACTGGCGGGCGCAGGGGCAGTGCCCCATTTTGGTGGTCGACCCCGTGATGGTGGCGAAGAGCGGGGATACCCTGCTCGATCGCCAGGCGGTGGGCGCGCTCGTGGAGGCGCTGCTGCCGCTCGCCACCGTGATCACGCCCAACCTGCCGGAAGCGGCCGTGCTGCTGGGACGCACGGCGCCGGAGAGCCGGCGCGAAATGATCCGTGCGGCCGAGGCGCTGCGCGCGCTCCTGCCCTCCGACGGCGGGCACTGGGTGCTGCTCAAAGGCGGGCATCTGCCGGGGAGCGAACTGGTGGATCTGCTCTTCGATGGCGAGCATCTGCACGAATTCGTCGCCCCCAAGGCGATGACGAAGAACACGCATGGCACCGGGTGCACCTACGCCGCGGCGATCGCGGCGCTCGCCGCCCGCGCCGGTTCGCCGCTCACCGACGCGGCGATGCGCGAGGTGGTCTCCGGGGCGCATCGCTATCTCCAAGAGGCGATCGCGGCAAGTGGCACGCTCGCCGTCGGCCTCGGACACGGGCCGCTGCATCACTTCCACGCGCTCTGGCTATAATGGGCCGACGGGCATGTCGCCCGGCCCCCTACAGAGAGCGCGCCGATGAACGCCAGAGACCATTTTTTCGCCGCGAGCGCGCGCGTCGACGCCGCCGCGGTCCAGCCTTTCCCCAATTCACGCAAGATCTACGTGCAGGGCTCGCGCCCCGACCTGCGCGTGCCCCTACGCGAGATCCGGCAGGCGGACACGCCGGCCTCCTTCGGCGCCGAGCCCAACCCGCCGATCTACGTCTATGATACTTCCGGCCCCTACACCGATCCCGATGCGCACGTCGACATCCGCCAAGGTCTGCCGCCGCTGCGCCGGGCCTGGATCGAGGAACGCGGGGATACCGAAGTGCTGCCCGGGCCGACGAGTGCGCACGCGCGGGCGCGTCTGGAGGATCCCGCCACTGCCGCGCTGCGCTTTCCGGGCCTTGCGCGCACGCCGCGACGCGCCAAGCCCGGCGCCAACGTAACGCAGCTGCACTACGCCCGCCGCGGCCTCATCACGCCCGAGATGGAATTCATCGCCATCCGCGAGAACCAAAACCGCCGGGCGTATCTCGAGGCGCTGGCGCGAAGCGGCCCGCGCGGCGAGCGTCTCGCGCAGATCCTCGCGCGCCAGCATCCGGGGCAGCGCTTCGGGGCGCACATCCCCGAGGAGATCACGCCGGAGTTCGTGCGCGCGGAAGTGGCCGCCGGCCGGGCGATCATTCCGGCCAACATCAATCACCCCGAATCCGAGCCGATGATCATCGGGCGCAACTTCCTCGTGAAAGTGAATGCCAACATCGGCAATTCGGCGCTCGCCTCCGACATCCAGGAGGAAGTCGACAAGATGACTTGGGCGATCCGCTGGGGAGCCGACACGGTGATGGATCTCTCCACCGGCCGCCACATCCACGAGACGCGCGAGTGGATCATCCGCAACAGCCCCGTTCCGATCGGCACGGTGCCCATCTACCAGGCGCTGGAGAAAGTCGACGGCAAGGCCGAGGAGCTCACCTGGGAGCTTTTTCGCGACACGCTCATCGAGCAGGCCGAACAGGGGGTGGATTACTTCACCATCCACGCCGGCGTGCGGCTCGCCCACATCCCGCTCACCGCCCAGCGCCTCACGGGGATCGTCTCGCGCGGGGGTTCGATCCTGGCGAAATGGTGCCTGGCGCATCACCGGGAGAATTTCCTCTATACGCACTTCGAGGAGATCTGCGAGATCCTGAAAGCCTACGACGTGGCCTTTTCGCTGGGCGACGGGCTGCGCCCCGGTTCGATCTACGATGCGAACGACGAGGCGCAGCTGGCGGAGCTGAAGACGCTGGGAGAACTCACCCGCATCGCCTGGAAACACGACGTGCAGGTGATGATCGAGGGGCCGGGGCACGTGCCGATGCAGCTCATCCGGGAGAACATGGAGAAAGAGCTCGAATGGTGCGACGAGGCGCCGTTCTACACGCTCGGGCCGCTCACCACCGACATTGCTCCGGGGTACGATCACATCACCAGCGCCATCGGCGCGGCGCAGATCGGCTGGTACGGCACGGCGATGCTGTGCTACGTTACGCCCAAGGAGCACTTGGGGCTGCCGAACAAGACCGACGTGAAGGAAGGCATCGTCACCTACAAGCTCGCGGCGCACGCAGCCGATCTGGCCAAGGGGCATCCGGGGGCGCAGATCCGCGACAATGCGCTCTCCAAGGCACGCTTCGAGTTCCGCTGGCAGGACCAGTTCAACCTCTCGCTCGACCCGGACAAGGCGCGCGAATTCCACGACGAGACGCTGCCCAAGGAATCGGCCAAGGTGGCGCATTTCTGCTCGATGTGCGGGCCGAAATTCTGCTCGATGAAGATCACGCAGGAAGTTCGCCTCTACGCCGAGGAGAAGGCGCTCTCCGAAGAGGCGGCGCTCGCCGCGGGACTGGAGGAAAAGGCCGACGAATTCGTGCGCAGCGGGGCCGAGCTCTACCGTCCCGAATAGCGTCGAGACGATGAGCGCGTCCGTAGCGGAATCGGAAGACGCGGCGCTCGCCGCGCGCATGCGGGCGCTGCTCGCTCGTATCTTCGGGCATGCGCGTTTTCGCGGACCGCAGGCCGAGATCGTAGCGCACGTGGCGCGCGGCGGCGACGCGCTGGTGTTGATGCCCACGGGCGGCGGGAAATCGCTGTGTTACCAGCTGCCGGCGCTGCTGCGCGAAGGCGTGGGGGTGGTGATCTCGCCCCTCATCGCGCTGATGGAGGATCAAGTAGCGGCGCTGCGGGAGAACGGCGTGGCCGCGGCGGCGCTGCACTCGGGCATCGCCCCGGAAGAAGCCGAGTCGATCGAGCGGGCGACCCGCGAGGGGCGGGTGAAGCTCCTCTATTGCGCGCCGGAGCGGCTGCAGACGCGGCGTTTCCTCGAGCTATTGGATGCGCTCGCCGCCCAAGGGGCGATCGCGCTCTTTGCCATCGACGAAGCCCACTGCGTGTGGCAATGGGGGCACGACTTCCGCCCCGACTACCTGCACCTGGCGATGCTGCCGGCGCGCTACCCCCGGGTGCCGCGCATCGCGCTCACCGCCACGGCCGACGCGGCGGCCCGCGAGGAGATCGCCGCGCGCTTGGCGTTGCACGAGGCGCGCCGCTTCGTCACCAGTTTCGATCGCCCCAACCTCTTCTACGCCGCCGAGCGCAAGCGCGGCGACGGGCGGGCGCAGCTCCTCGCCTTCCTGCGGCGGCAGCCGGAGGGCGGCGGCATCGTCTATTGCCTGTCGCGCGGCAAGACGGAGAAACTCGCCCGCTGGCTGAACGAGCGGGGCATCCCGGCGTTGCCCTACCACGCCGGGCTCACGCACGAGGTGCGCGAGCGCCACCAGCGGCGCTTCCTCGCCGAGGACGGCCTGGTGATGACGGCGACCATCGCCTTCGGCATGGGCATCGACAAGCCGGACGTGCGCTTCGTCGCCCACCTGGATCTGCCGCGCTCGCTCGAAGGCTATTACCAGGAGACGGGACGCGCCGGCCGCGACGGCGAAGCGGCGCAGGCGTATCTCCTGTGGAGCGGCGAGGATGCGGTGTGGCATCGGCACATGATCGAGACCTCCGACATGCTGCCGGAGCAAAAGGAGATGGCGCACCGGCGGCTGGACACGCTGGTGGACATGGTTGCGGGCACCGGCTGCCGGCGGCAGGCGATCCTCGCCTATTTCGGCGAGACCATCGGCCCCTGCGGGCGCTGCGACCGGTGCCTCGCGCCGGTGCGGCCGTGGGAGGCGACGGACGCGGCGCGCAAGGCACTCTCCACCGTCTATCGCACCGGCCAGCACTACGGCGCGGCGCACCTCATCGACGTGCTGCGCGGTCACGCCACCGAGGCGGTGGTGCGCCGTGGACACGACCGGGTGAGCACCTACGGCCTGGGGGTCGATCTGCCCGTGGAAACCTGGCAGGCGGTGTTCGACGAGCTGCTGCTGCGCGGCCGGCTCTCGATCGACTTCGAGCGGCATCGCGCCCTGGTGCTCACGCCACGCGCCAAGCCCCTGCTGCGCGGGGAGGAGCCGTTCCTTCTCGCCTTGCCCCGCGCGACGCCCAAGGGCCCGGCCCGGGGCGCGACCACGGCTACGGTGCCGGCAAGCGACGCCCTCTCGCCGGCCGAGCAGACGCGTTTCGAGCGTCTGCGGCGCTGGCGCCTGCAGCAGGCCCAGGCCGAAGGCGTGCCGGCCTACGTGATCTTCCACGACAAGACCCTGCGCGAACTCGCGCGCCGCGCCCCGGCGACGCTCGCCGAACTCGCCGACATCGAAGGGATCGGCGCACGCAAACGGGAGCGCTGGGGCGAGGAATTGCTCGCGCTGCTGGCCGCGGCGAGCAACCAATCCGCAGCGCTGGCGATACTCGACAAGGCGGCCGACCAGCCGCCGCTTCCCTCCGATCTGTAGCGTTTCTCGAGACTGCGACGTGCAATCGCTCGATCGTGACAAGAACGGCGTACCGTGCGAGGCGCGGCGCGGAAAACGACTCATCGTCGGTATTCCAGGAACGCCTCGAGCGTCAATCCGACGTCACGCGCAATTTGACGCAGCAGCAAGGGCGAGATATCCATCCCCGGGTGGTACGGCACGGTCGTGCAGCGACCGTCAGGATGCCGAAACTGCTTGTGCGAACCACGCTGACGCACTTCGACGAATCCAAGCGCGGTCAAAATGGAAATGACCTCGCGCGGCTTGAGAACGGGCAAGTTTCCCATGGCTCATGCAACGGCAACCTGATGGACGCCGACGAACTCGTATTCCATCTTCGGCTCGCCGTCTTCGAGCAGCATGGCAATGACTTCGGCAAGATTGCGGTGCAGCTCATCCAGCGTTCTGCCTTGCGCATGTGCGCCAGGAAAACCTGGGACATAACCCACGAAGAGGCCAGTCTGAGGGCAGCGTTCGATGACGGCGCTATAGACTTTCATCACGCACCTCGTTCGGTTACCGGTAGGGCACTTAGATTACCATGGGAAAAGGGGCGCCGCTGCGATCGATGTGCATGGGGCGCTCCCCCATCGGCGGGGTGCGTCAACGCCCCGGCGGCTGCAGCAAGCGGGTGCGTTCGCGCTCCAGGCGCGCGGCGCGGCGCTCGAGAAACTCCATCTCCTTCACCTGCCGCCGCTCCACCCCCTCGCGCTCGCGCACACGGGCTTTTTCGTAGGCCGCGCGCTGCGCCGGTTTCAGGTCGGCGGGAGGCTCCCGCACCGCCAGCGCCATGCGCTCGTCGGCGTGGCGTGCGCGCAAGGCATCGCGCTCGCGGGCGAGATCGCGCAGTTCGCTTTCGATCTGGGCGAGCCGCTGCTGGCGCAAGGCGAACGCCTGGGGCGATTCGACGACCGCCTCGCGCGTTTTTTTCGTTGCCGCCGGCGGAGCCGAGGGCGACGGACGAAGCGTCACCGCTGCGGCGTCGGGGCCGCAGGGGTTCGCCTCGAAGCGGATGCTGCCGTCAGGGGAGGTGCAACGATAGACGAGCGTCTCGCCCGCCGTCACTGCAGGCGCGGCGAGCAGGGCTGCATGCAGCAGCACGGCGCGGAGACGAAAAGCCCGGCAACGGAAAAACGCGTTCGGCATGGACGGACGCCTCCACCTGAATATCGAGGCAGTATATCCGGAATCGCTGCCCCGCTCAAAGCCGCCGACCCGCTGCTACAGCCTTCCGCCTCGTGGGGGCGGCTCAGCGCACGACGCTGAACAGGGGCCGGTCATGGCGCGGCTGTAGCGGGCGGCTGGTGCGCGGCCCTTGTGTGAGCGGGGCGATCTCGGCGGGGATGGCCTCGAGCGGTTCGCGAAAGACGATCCAGCGCACGTCTTCCCGGCACGGCGGCCAAGGCTCGGAGCCTTCGTAGGTGAAATAAGAGGCGTCGACCGGTTCGAGGCTGCGCAGGTCGAGCGGCAATTCGCGCGGCGCGGCGCTTCCCTGCTCCGCCCAGTCCGCCAGCGCGGCGAGCAGCGGATGGGTGCGCTCGGCGGCGACCACGCGCAGGGCCACGAAGAGCCGGGAGCCGTCTTCCGCCCGATGCTGCAGAACCACTTCTCCCAAAGCGACGCGCATCCCGAGCCGGTGCGCCCCGGGGTGATGCCAGCTGATCCGCTCCAGCCGATACCATGTTCCCTGCCACCCCAGGCGCTGTTCCCGCGTCGGCTCGAGCAGCAAGCCTGCTTTGTCCTGCTCGAGAACGACCCGACCGGGTTGGTAGCGGAAGAAAGGCGGCGGAAGATCGGCCGGCGTGGCACCTTCGAGCGCGATGGGGGATTGACGCTTGCCGTCGTGGCACAGACGCCAGTCGGGCGAGAGGAGGTGCCACTGGGAGGGACCGGCAGGGCCGTCGGCGTAGGTCCATTCGCCCGGCGGAGGGCGTCTGGCCGCGCGTCGTTTCTTCTGGCTCGAAGGAATCTTGCCCGAAGGAGCGGCGCGATGAGCGAGGATCGGCTTGCGCTCCGCGGGAGCCACGGCAGAGGCGGCCACCGGGGGTTGGGAACCGGCCACAGGCGCAGGAACACTCCCGGAGCGTCCCGCCGTTGGTGCTTGCGCAGACGCGGCCGCTGGCGAGGGCGCGCGGGGGGGCTGGAGCGCCAAGGCGGAGATCGGCGGCGAGCCATCGGGTCGATTCACCGGCGGTTTGACCGGGGGTTGCTGCGCCGGGACGGGAAGCTTGGCCACTTCGGGCGGCAAGGCGGAAGGGTCGACGAGATCCACGCCCAAGGGCAAGGGTTTTTCCGCTGACGACGAAGCCGTTTTGGCCGCGGCGCCCTCCATCGCGCTCTGTGCCGATCCCAGGGCTTCCTGGGCGATACGGCTCAGTTCTTCCGGCGTGGGGGGGCGGCAGACCACCAGCCACAAGCGCTCGTCGACCGAACCGGGGGCAATGGGGGTCGTCTCGGGCTTGGGGATCGTCTCCTCCGAGAGCGGCAGGTCGTTCGCGTCGAGATACACCCGCTTGACCGTCGTATAAGTTCGGCGCTGGCAGTCGAAGCGGTTGAGCGCCTTGACCGAAGTGTAGCCGCGGCGCTTGGCCTCGTCGGCGTTGAACACGACGCGTCCCCATACCACCTTGATGCCCCCTTCGGCCGGAATGAGGGTTGCGGGATCGATCTGCACCAGACGATCGCGATCGCGCGCCACCGTCTGCCACTCGGCCAAGACGGCAGAGCTGAGCGTGCCCAGCACCAGCAGCGCCAGAAGACGCCGCCAGCGCCCTTTCATTGATTTCATCGCGTCCATGATGCGCCGTTTCCTTTGTCCAGCCGCCAAAGCCCTGAGATGTATTATCGTCCGCCGGTCAGAAAACTTGAGGTACCGGCGCGTGTCTTTTCCGTCATGCTGCCGATTTCGGGTAAACTGCCAGCGATCGAGCCCTCCGACATAGTTCCATGTTCGTCCTTTTCGAAGAGTCCGGCGCATTCAAGGCCGGCACGCTCCTCTCGGAGCAGGAAACCACGCTGCACGTCGAGCTCCCCTCCGGCCGCCGCCTGAAAATCAAACGCAACGCCGCGCTCCTCACGTTTCGCGAGCCCGAGCCGCAGGCGCTGCTCGACGAAGCCCAGCGCCAGGCCGAAGCGCTCGATGTCGACTTCCTGTGGGAAGTGTGCGGCGAGGAAGAGTTCTCCTATCTCGACTTTGCGCGGGAATACCATGGCGCCGAGCCCTCCGCGGTCGAAGCGGCGGCACTGCTGCTGCGTCTGCACGCCTCACCGATCCACTTCCACCGCAAAGGCAAAGGGCGATTTCAGAAAGCGCCGGCCGAGATCCTGCAAGCAGCGCTCGCCGGCCTGGAGAAGAAGCGCAAGCGCCAGGAGGCGATCGAGCGCATGCGTGACGAGTTGGTGGCCGGTCGTCTGCCCGACGAAATCGCCGCAGCCCTGCCGCAACTCCTCTACCGCCCCGATCGCAACCGTCCGGAAACCCAGGCGCTGGAAGCCGCGAGCGTCGCCTTGCGCTGTTCGACGGCGCAGTTGCTGCTGTCGGTCGGCGCGATCTCCTCGACGCACGATTATCATTTCGGCCGATTCCTCTTCGAAGTCTTCCCCGACGGGCTGGAATTCCCCGCACACCCCGAACCTGTCGTCCCCGACGATCTGCCGATAGCCGAAGTACGGGCTTTCTCGATCGACGACGTCTCGACCACCGAGATCGACGACGCCTTTTCCGTCACGCCGCGTCCCGGCGGAGGTTGGCGCATCGGCGTGCATATCGCCGCGCCGGCTTTGGGGCTTGCTCCCGGCGATGCGATTGATGCCATCGCCCGCGCCCGCATGTCCACCGTGTACATGCCGGGCCGCAAGATCACCATGCTGCCGCCCGACGTGGTCGAGCGCTTCACCCTGGCCGAAGGACACGTGCCGCCCGCCCTCTCCCTGTATCTCGACGTCGATGCCTCGCTCGCCATCCAGGGCATGGAGACGCGGCTCGAACGCGTGCCGATCGCGGCCAACCTTCGCCTGCACGCCCTGGAGCCGTTCTTCAACGAAGAAACGCTGCAAGAAGCCCTGCCCGAGGATTTACCCTGGCGCGATGAGCTCAAACTGCTGTGGGAGCTGGCCACCGTGCTCGAAGCGGGGCGCGGCAAGGCTTCGGTCACGCAGAACCAGGTCGATTACCTCTTTCACGTCGATTGGGAACGGGTCACGGAGGACGGCCCTGGCTGGGTCAGCATCACCCCGCGCCCGCGCGGTGCGCCAATCGACAAACTGGTGAGCGAATTCGCCATCCTCACGAACCAGACCTGGGGCAAGCGTCTGGCGGAGCACGGGCTGCCGGGCATCTATCGCACCCAGCCTGCGGGCGGCAAGGTGCGCATGGCGCTGGAAGCGGAGAGCCATGAAGGTTTGGGGGTGGATTGTTACGCCTGGTCGAGCTCACCCCTGCGCCGCTACGTCGATCTGGTCAACCAGATGCAGCTGCTGGCCACGGTGCGCGGCACGCCGGCCCCTTTCCCCGAACGGGGCCAGGATCTGCTCGGCATCGTGCGCCAGTTCGAGGCAGCCTACGCCACCTACCAGGAATTCCAGCGCCACATGGAGCGCTACTGGTGCCTGCGATGGCTGCGCCAGCACCGGGTGGAGCGACTCACCGCCACCGTGTTGCGTGACGATCTCGTGCGCTGCGAACGGCTCCCGCTCGTCGCCAAAGTCCCCTCCCTGCCGCCCACCGACGTTGGTCAGCGCGTGGAAGTGGAAGTCGAGCGCATCGACCTGGTCGAAATGGAACTCCGGCTGCGATTCATCCGTCTTTTATCAAAAGAAGCAACCGCCGACCCGGCCGCCGACCTCATTCTGGAGTCATGAATACGATCTTTCCCTTCTCTTTCGCCGTGCGCGATGCCGTGGCCCGGGCGTGGCAGCAAAGTCGGCATTCCCCCTTGGCATGGGCGCTTTTCTTCTCCCTCGCCCTGCATACGCTGTTGCTCTCCCTTGGTTTTGCCCCTCCCGAAGCCCGCCTTGCCGCGAAAAAGGACGAAGGCCTGGAAATCGTTCTGGTCAACGCCCACAGCCGTTCGACCCCAGACGATGCGAAGGCGCTGGCCCAAGCCTCGCTCGCCGGGGGCGGCAACGAGAAAACGGCGGCCGTGCCGACCACGGCCCAGCCCCCCCTCGAGCGCGATCATCCCAGCGACAGTCCACTCGAAGCCCATGCCCGCCATCAGGAAACGGCCAGTACCACCAAACGGAAACTGGTTCGTCCCGCCCCGGAAAAAACGATCGCCTCTTCTCCCGAGCCCACCCCCGCCGCCACGCCGGCACCGAGCGGTCTCGATCTGCTCGATCAAACGGCGAGCGTGGCCCGCCTGCATGCGGCGCTCGACGACACCGAACGCGCCGTGGCCGGGCAACCCCGCAAGCGATTCTTCGGCGCCAACGTCAAGGAATACCGCTTCGCGCGCTACATCGAAGACTGGCGGTTGAAGGTCGAGCGCATCGGCACCCTCAATTATCCCGAGCAGGCCCGGGGCAGGCTCTACGGAAGCCTGCTCATGTCGGTGTCGATCCGCGCAGATGGCGAGGTGATCGACGCGCACATCGAGCGCTCTTCCGGCCAGCCGGTGCTCGACGAGGCGGCGCTGCGCATCGTCCGGCTCGGTTCCCCTTATGCCCCCTTCCCGCCGGAGATCCGCGCCGATACCGACGTGATCGTCATCAAGCGCACCTGGACCTTCACCCGCGAATCGCGCCTGCAAGGGAACTGAACATGACCGATCGTTATGCCGTTTTCGGCCATCCCGTGGCGCACAGCAAATCTCCCTTCATCCATCACGCTTTTGCCGAACAAACGGGGCAAGGCTTGCGCTACGAGGCGATCGACCCCGGCGCCGAGGGTTTCGCCACGGCCGCGCGGCGATTCTTTGCCGAGGGCGGAAAAGGCGCCAACGTGACGCTACCCTTCAAGGAAGGGGCGCTGACGCTCGCCGACGAGGCGCTGCCACGCGCGCGCGAGGCAGGAGCCGCCAACACGCTCATCGCGCGCGAGGGGCGACTTCTGGCCGACAACACCGACGGGGTGGGCTTGGTACGCGACCTGACCCGGCGCCACGGCGTGCCGCTCGCCGGAGCCGAAGTGCTCCTCCTGGGCGCGGGCGGGGCTGCGCGGGGGGTGCTGGGGCCGCTGCTGCGCGAACGACCGCAGCGGTTGGTGCTCGCCAACCGCACCCCCGCCCGTGCCGAGGCACTCGCCGAGGCGTTCGCGGCACTCGCCGCCGAAACGGGCGTGAGATTGGAAGTACATACGTGGGAAACGCTACGCCTACCGTTCACCGTGGTCATCAACGCCACGAGCGCGAGCCTCGCCGGAGAACTGCCGCCGCTTCCGCTGGAACTCTTCGCCGCGCGGCCCTTCGTCTATGACATGATGTACGGCGCCGCCCCCACCCCGTTCCTGCGCGAGGCGGCGCGCCACGGTGCGCGCACCGCCGATGGACTGGGGATGCTGGTGGAGCAAGCCGCCGAGAGCTTCTTCCTCTGGCGCGGTGTGCGCCCGGACGCGCAGGCGGTGTATGACCGCCTGCGCGCCGCGCTCACGGGCTGAGGATCAAAGGGCAGAGAATGCCCGACGCGCCGCCTCCACCGTGGCGTCGATGTCGGCCTCGGTGTGCGCGGCCGACACGAACCCTGCCTCGAAGGCGGAGGGCGCGAAGTGATGCCCTGCCGCCAGCATGGCGTGGAAGAAGCGCTTGAAACGCTCGGCATCGCAAGCCATCACTTCGGCGTAGGAACCCGGCACTTTGGGCGCGAAATAGAGGCCGAACATGCCGCCGAGCGAATCGGCCGCGAAGGGCACGCCCGCCTCTTCGGCCGCACGCTGCAACCCCGACACCAAACGCGCGGTGAGCGCTTCGAGCCGCTCGTAGAAACCCGGCTGCGCGACGAGTTCGAGCGAAGCAAGCCCGGCGGCCACCGCCACGGGCGAACCGGAGAGCGTGCCCGCCTGGTACACCGCGCCGAGCGGAGCGACGCATTCCATGATCTCGCGCCGTCCGCCGAAGGCGGCCACCGGCATGCCTCCGCCGATCACCTTGCCCAGCGTCGTGAGGTCGGGCCGGATGCCGGTGCGCCCCTGCATCCCCTGCAGCCCCACGCGGAACCCCGTCATCACCTCGTCGAAGATGAGCACCGCGCCGTGGCGGTCGCACAGCGCGCGCAAGCCTTCGAGAAACCCGGGACACGGCTTGACGAGGTTCATGTTACCGGCAGCCGGCTCCACGATGACCGCGGCGATCTCGTCGCCGCACTCGGCAAAGGCCGCCTCCACCGCGGCAAGTTCGTTGTAGGGCAGCACCAGGGTGTCGCGCGCTGCCCCTTCGGGCACCCCGGCCGAGCTGGGATGCCCGAAGGTGAGGGCGCCGGAGCCCGCCTTGACGAGCAGCGCGTCGGCGTGCCCGTGGTAACACCCTTCGAACTTGACGATGCGCGAGCGCCCCGTGTAGCCGCGCGCCAGCCGAATGGCGCTCATCGTAGCCTCGGTACCGGAGCTCACCAGCCGCACCATTTCGAGCGAAGGCAGAAGCGCCGTGAGCCGCTCGGCCATCTCCACTTCCAGCGCCGTGGGGGCACCGAAGGAGAGGCCGTCGGCGGCCGCCCGCTGCACCGCCTCGACGATCTTCGGATGGGCGTGCCCGGCGATCGCCGGCCCCCAGGCGCCGATGTAATCTATATAGCGCGTCCCGTTTTCGTCCCAGAGATAGGCGCCTTGCGCGCGGCGAATGAAGCGCGGCGTGCCGCCCACCGAGCGAAACGCCCGCACCGGTGAATTCACCCCGCCCGGAATCACTCGCCGGGCCCTTTCGAACCACGCTTCGTTGCGATCCGTCATCGTTTCTTCCCTTCCGTGCCGAAAACGCGATTGTGCCACGTCGCCCAGGCGAGCGCCCGCTCGACCGGATCGGGCGCTGCGAAGAGATCCGAGATCACGGCGAGCCAATCCGCGCCGGCCGCGACGAGCTCGTCGGCACGCTCGAGGGTGATGCCGCCGATCACGGCGATGGGCACCGCCAGCTCGGCACGGGCGCGGCGCAGCAATTCGAGCGAAGCGCGTTGCGCCTGGGGTTTGGTCGGGGAAGGATACATCGCGCCAAAGGCGACGTAGCTCGCCCCTTCTGCGATCACCGCCCTCGCACGCTCGAGATCCGCGTAGCAGCTCGCCCCGATGAGCGCGCCGGGTCCGAGCCGCTCGCGCGCCCGCTCGATCGAACCGTCTTCACGCCCCAGATGGACGCCCGCCTCGAACCGGGCGGCGAGATCGACGTCATCGTTTACGACGAGCGCCGCCCCGGCGGCCCGCACCAGCGGCGCGATGCGCTCGAGCTGGCGGGCCCGGTTGGCACGATCGAGCGCCTTGTTGCGATACTGCACCAACGCCGGCCTGGCAAGCAGCGCCGTGCGCAGCGCCGCGAGCAGGACGTCATCGTCGAACGCGTCGGGCGTGATCAAATACAGGCCGCGTCCGGGCAACCGAGAAAAACGCGTTTGCATCAGATCATGGTATCATGGACCATCGCCGACAGGGCATGATTGCCGAGAACGGGGATCCACGTGAACACCGAACGCAAACCACGCATCCTGGTGGTCGACGACAGCAATACCATCCGCCGCAGCGCGGAGATCTTCCTCGGTCAGGCAGGCTATGAGGTCGTGCTGGCCGAAGACGGTTTTTCCGCACTCGCCAAGGTCGTCGATTTCATGCCGGACATCATCTTCATCGACGTGATGATGCCCCGCCTCGACGGTTACCAGACCTGCGCCCTCATCAAGCAGAATCCCAAATTCCGCCACATCCCCGTGATCATGCTCACCTCGAAAGACGGCGTCTTCGACCGGGCGCGCGGACAGCTCGTGGGCTCCGATGAATACCTCACCAAGCCCTTCACCAAGAATGAGCTGCTCGAGGCCATCGCCCGGCACTGGCCGCCCAAGACCGAGGTGCCCACTCCGGTGCAGCAAGGAGATTGAGCCCATGCCCATCCGCCGCATCCTCGTCGTCGACGATTCCCCCACCGAGCGGCTCGCACTCACCGAGCTTCTCGCCCACGAAGGTTATCAAGTGCTCACCGCCGAGAACGGCGAGCAAGCCCTTACGATCGCGCGTACCGAACTTCCCGACCTCGTACTGATGGACGTCGTCATGCCCGGCATGAACGGTTACCAGGCCACGCGCCAGCTGCATCGCGACGCGACCACGCGCCACATCCCGGTCATCATCTGTACCACCAAGGGACAGGAAGCCGACCGCGCATGGGGTCTGCGGCAAGGCGCGGTGGCCTACCTCGTCAAGCCCATCGACGAAGCAGCACTGCTTGCCACCATCCGCAGTATGGAATGACGCCCATGGCCCGACGGACTTCGTTGCGCGAATTCCAAGAGCAGCTTGCCCAGCGGCTCGCTCTGGCTTCTGCCGCCCGCGCCGAACACTGGCTCATACTGCCGGCACCTGATCATCGGCTGCTGCTGCCGCTCACCGACGCCTCGGCCATCGCCAACGAATTCGCCCTCGTCCCCGTGCCACGCGCCCCCATGTGCTATCGGGGACTAGCCAACGTACGGGGTAATCTCATCGGCGTGATCGACCTCTCCTGGCTAGAGAATCGCACCCTCACCCCCATGGGCAAGCGCGCCCAACTTCTGGTGTTGGCCACCCGCCTCGTCGAAAATACGGCGCTCTTGATTCCCGAGGCGGTCGGCCTGCGGCCCCTCGAGGCCTTCACGCCCATGGAGTACCCGCTGTCCCGTCCCTGGCACGAGCGTGCCTATCGTGCCCCCGATGACGACCGGCCTTGCATCCTGATCAACGCAGCCCGGCTCATCACCGATCCGCTTTTTTATGGCATCGATTCCGGCGCATCTTTCGTCGGTTCGAGCTAACCCGAAGACCGTATCCGAGCAACGAGGATCCCACCATGGCGTTTCGTCTGTTTTCCTCCCGCACATCTACTGACGCCGCCGACGCCGCTCCGAATCCCAGCCCGAAAGGAGGAGGAACGCTGCGGCGACGCATCCTGCTCCTCTCGTCCCTGCTGATCGTGCTGATCCTGGGGCTCGTCGGTTTGGCCGTCTCGGCCAATCATACCGAATCGGCCACGCGCGAACGCCTCGCCGTGGCCGATCAGACGCGGGACGCCTTACAAAATCTGGGACGAAGCCTCCCCTGGGTGCTCCAAACCGATGACGAAACCCGCAAGTCGCTCGAGGGCCGGCGCCGCCAGGTCGAGGAGGCGCTGCGCGCGTTGTCGGGTCTGGCCGCAGAAGATACGCGTTTTGCCGAGCACATCGAGTCGCTCCAAAAAAGCTGGAACGAACTGCGCACCGAACTGCAGAAGCTCTCCGAAATTCCCCAGGGCGAGTCTCCCGACGTCGCTGCTGCCATTCGCCCCCTCAACCAACGACTCGAACGCCTACTTGGCGAAGCGAACACACTGCACCAAACCGTGCAACAAGTCGGTGCGGACGCACTCTCGATCCACTCTCAGGCCATGATCGCCATAGCCATCGTGCTCATCCTCGTCTTTCTCGCCCTGGGCAAAACCTATCTCGACGACGCCCGCGCCCGGGAGATCGAGGCCGAAAGCCAGCGCCAACGGCTCGAAGAGGAAAATGCCCGCACACAGCAGGCCATCATGCAGTTGCTCAACGAGATCTCGGACCTGGCCGACGGTGACCTCACCATCCGCGCCACCGTCACCGAAGACATCACCGGGGCGATCGCCGACTCGGTAAACTACGCCATCGAAGAGCTCGGCTCGCTCGTGCGCCGCATCAACGACACGGCCGAACGCATCACCGACTCCACCGAAGAGGCGCGCCGCATCTCCAGCGAGCTGCTCGAGGCAGCCCAAACGCAAACCGGGAAGATTGAAGAGGCCGACAACATCGTCCAAGACATGGCCCACGCCCTGCACGAGACGGCTGCTTCCGCCGAAGGCGCTGCTGCTTCGGCTGGCCGCTCACTGGAAGCCTCGGCCAAAGGAGCGCAGGCGGTGAATGAAACCATCCAGGGCATGAACCGCATCCGCGATCAGATCCAGGAAACCGCCAAACGCATCAAGCGGCTGGGTGAATCCTCGCAGGAGATCGGCGAAATCGTGGAACTCATCTCCGACATCACCGACCAGACCAACGTGCTCGCGCTCAACGCCGCCATCCAGGCTGCCGCCGCGGGCGAGGCCGGACGCGGCTTCACCGTCGTGGCCGAAGAAGTGCAACGCCTGGCCGAGCGCTCGGCCGAGGCCACCAAACAGATCGCCGCCATCGTCAAGACCATCCAGGCCGATACACAGGACGCAGTGGGCTCGATGGAGGCCGCCACGCGCGAGGTCGTCGCCGGTACGGCGCTATCCGACTCGGCCGGCGCTGCGCTCGAGGAAATCTCGCAAGTCGCCAAGGAAACCGCCACCCGCATCACCGAGATCGCTCACGGCATCCAGTCCCAGGCCGAACGCGGCGCCCAGGTCTCCGCCCTCATGCGGGAAATCCTCGCCATCACGCAGCAGACCCGGGAAGGGACGGAACGCACCGTTCACTCCATCGAATCGCTGGCCGAACTCGCCGCCGACCTGCGCGGTTCGGTTGCCGGTTTCCGCGTCTGATCGCCCGAGACGAAGGCCATGGTGCATCGCCCAGCTCCCGAGCCCCTATCCTGGATCGCCCCCGAAGTCGAACGCGTCCTCGCGGGGGCACGCTTGGCCTGTGAGCGCTCCTGTACGCACTACGACCCTGAAGCGCTCCGACAAGCGGTGTCTGCGTTGCATGAGACCCGTGGCGCGCTCGTCGTCGCAGGACTCGAAGGCTTTGCCCTGTACGTCGACCTGCTCGGGCGCGCGCTGGAGAAAGTTTCCGCCCGGCCCGATCCCGACCCGGACGCCTTGCAGCGACTGTATCGCGCCGCCGTCACCGCGGAAAACTACTTCCTAGAGCTCATCCACTCCGGCAAAGACCAGCCCTTGCGGCTACGCCGGCACTACCTCGAACTCGCGGCGCTCGCCGGAGAACCCGCTGCTGCGGAGAGCGATCTCTTCCAGTTCGAAGTCTCGATCCAGCCTCAGCCGCAGCCCGTCGTCTCGGACGAAGGCCGCATCCGTGCCGCCTTGCTGCGCCGCTTCGAAAAGGGTTTGGTCGGCTGGCTGAAACCGGTCGACGAACGCGAGGCCCTCGCGGCCCTCACGCCCATACGCGAGGCGCTCGCCGGATTCCTCAAGCTGGATGCCGGCCGACCGCTGGAGCCGCTGTGGCTGGCCGCCCTTGCCTACGCCGACGCACTGCGCGAGGGTCGTTTGCCTCGCGATGAAGTCTCCAAACGCATCCTGCACGATTTGCATCGTACGATGCGCCACGCTGGCGAATTCCCCCAGCCCCCCCAACGGCTCTTGCAAGCGCTCACCTATCCCGTCGCCCAGCTCGAACCCCATAGCCGGGCGCAGCAGTTGCTGCACGAACACTGGCGGCTCGCCGAAGCGCTGGAAGACCAAGACCTTCCTCTGGCCGAGATCCCTTTCCGTGCTCAGCTCGACACCCTGGCAGAGAGGATCGACCGGCTGATCGAGCACTGGGAGCGGCTCACTCAGGTGTCTGGCTCTCCTCTCGGGACATTCAACCAAGAGCTCGACGCTCTGCGCCGGCTCGCCCACCCCCTAGGACGAGCCAGTATCGATCAGGCCATCGAAGCGCTGGCTACACTCGTCCTGTGGATGGAAGAGCAACCCAACGAATCCCTCGCTGCTCAGGCCCAGTTGGAGCTCGCCCGCACGCTCCTCGTCCTTTCCGCTTACTGCCGCTCCGCCCATTGGGACGAACGCACCGAGCATCGCCTCCAAACTCAGATCGAGCGCTTGCGCGCTTTCGTCGAGGGTCGTCCTCTCCCCGAAATCGAGGCCCAAGCCACCGAAGCCGATAGCCGCAGCATTGGCAAAGAACTCTCGCGCCTTCTGGCCGAAGCCGAAACCCTGCTCGACCGCTACTATCGCGATCCGACCGAGCTCCTCGACAAAGCCCACGTCAATCGCCTCCTCGCGGAGGCACGCGCCACTTTACTGCTCATCGGTGCCGATGAAGAGGCCAAGGCACTCGCCCAGCTGCCCCCGTTGGTCGAACGCCTGGCCGAACACGGCAGCCTTGAAGACACCGAGCAGCATCAGCTCGTCGAGACGCTTGCCTATCTCCATACCCGAGCCGAAGCCTTGGCGCGCGGTGAATCCCTCGAGGAATCCACGGCATCCGTTCCCCAGGCCACCGCCGTTCCCTTGCAAGAACTCTTCGCCGAGGAGGCAGGAACGCTAGGTACCGACTTGTTGTTCGAGGAAGAAACGCCCCCCCAAGAATCGCCGGCACTCACCCAGGAACCAACGCCGTCCTCCCTTTTCGAGCAACAGGCCCAACCCATTCCTGCACCGCCTGGCGAAGCACAAAAAGAAACGGCAGTCGAGAGCGAATTGCTCGACATCTTCCTCGAAGAGGCGCGTGAAGTCCTCGCCACCTTGCAACGTCGCCTTCCCGAGCTCCGGGAACGACCGGACGATATCGACGCACTCACGGAAGTGCGTCGCAGCATCCACACGCTCAAGGGCAGTGGCCGCATGGTCGGCCTGACCGAGCTCGGCGAATGCGCTTGGGCACTGGAGCAGACCCTCAACGCTTGGCTACAGCGCCAATGGCCAGCCACGCCGGTACTGCTGCAGCTACTCCGGCAGGCACATCACCTTTTCGCCGACTGGGTGGAGGCGATTGCCGCCGGCCGACTCGAAGCCCCAGAAGCGGTCCCCGCGCTCGTAGCCGAAGCCGAACGCTTGCGCACCCTCGAGAGCCCAGACGCCCCCCTTGCGGCCGAAACCGTGCCCCCGGCCGAACCTCCCAAGCACGTCTTCGGAGATCGCAGCATCTCGCGCGCCGTGTTCGACGCCTTCCGCCAGGAAGCGCGCGAACGGCTCGCGGCCCTGCGCCGCTACCTCGACGAGGAACCGGCCCAGACGCCCGATGAGCCCCTCGTACGACATGTCCACACGCTGGCCGGCATCTCGGCCACCGCCAAAGTCTTCGAGATGCACGAGCTGGGTCGGGCGCTCGAGCTCGCGCTCGAACGGCTCGCCAAAATGCAGCGAGCCCCCGACGAGCAAGAGCGCGACATCCTGCGCAGGGCCGCCGAACGACTCGCTGCCGCGCTCGAGCGCGTCGAAGCCGGCCAACTGCCCGAGCCGCCCCACGACCTCTTGCCCGCCATCGAAGCCGTCGGCACCGTTCCCCAGGCGGCGGCACCTCCACCCCAACCCGCCGCCCCCGAAGTCGAGGCGGAAACCGCCCCCCCCACGGTGTCGCCGGAAACGGTCCGAGCAGCGCCTCCTGCGGAAGAAGTCGCCCAGGAAATCGACCAGCAACTCCTGCCGGTCTTCCTCGACGAGGGCGAAACGCTCTTCGAGAGCCTCTTCGAGCAGCTCAATCGTTGGGACGAGACGAGCGACGAGCAAAACGTCGCAGCCATCGCACGCACCCTGCACACCCTCAAAGGCAGCGCCCGCATGGCCGGAGCGCTGGAGCTCGGCGAACACATCCACCGCCTGGAACAAGAACTCAAGGAAGCCGGGCCCGTGGCTCGCGAGGTCGCTCGCAGCGGCATCGAAGCCGCCTATGCACTCTTCCGCCGCCTTGCCACGCCGCATGCGCCGGCACCGGAGGAAATGCCCTCACCCGCCGTCCCGAGCGCCGAACCGTTACCTTCCCCTGCGCCCCGCGAAGCGCTCGAGTCCCCCCACGTCACCTTACGCGTCCAGGCCAGTACCATCGACCGGTTGGTCAACGACACCGGCGAGATCGGCATCTTGCGCGCCCGTGCCGAACAGGATCTCCACGCCCTACGCACCGCCGTGCTCGAGCTCACCGACGACGTCATCCGTCTGCGCTCCCATCTTCGCGAGCTCGAGATCCAGGCCGAGACGCAGATGCAGACGCGCATCCACACGGCCGACGCGGCACACGCCGAGTTCGATCCGCTCGAGCTCGATCGCTACACGCGTCTGCAGGAACTCACGCGCCTGCTCGCCGAAGGAATCGCCGACGTCGCCACCATCCAACAAAGCGCCCTCTCGCACCTCGACCATGCCGAATTCGCCCTCAACCAGCAAGCGCGGCTCACCCGCGAGGTACAGCGCGAACTGATGCAGGTTCGTTCGGCGCCAGTCGCCAGCGTCGCCGCGCGCCTACACCGGGTCGTGCGCCAGACGGCCAAGGAGTTGGGCAAACGCGTCAACCTGGACATCGAGGGGGGGCAGATCGCCCTCGACCGGGCGCTCCTCGAGCGCATGGTGCCGTTGCTCGAGCATCTCCTGCGCAACGCCGTTGCCCACGGCATCGAGTCCCCCGAGGAACGGCGAGCCGCCGGCAAAGCCGAATTCGGCCAAATCACGCTGGCCGTACGCAATCTCGGCAGCGAAATCGAACTCTTGGTACAAGACGACGGCCGCGGCCTCGATTACGCCGCCATCCTCGAGCGTGCCCGCGCCGCCGGGCTGCTTTCCCCCGACGCTCGACCCGACGAGGCAAGCCTCGCACGGCTCGTCTTCCTGCCCGGATTCTCCACCGCCAGCGAGCTCAGCCAGATCGCCGGCCGCGGCGTGGGGCTGGACGTCGTCCACAGCGAAATCCAGGCTTTGGGTGGTCGCATCGACCTCGTGAGCGCCCCCGCCCACGGCACCACTTTCCGCATCCTGCTCCCCGTCACCCTGGCGATCACGCAGGCACTGCTCGTGCGTGCCCTCGAGCGCCGCTGGGCGATTCCAGCCAACCTGATCGTTCAAACCGAGCACCTCCCCGCCGAGGCGCTCCGCGCCGCGCAGCAGATGGGGCATGTCATTTGGCAAGAAAAAACCTATCCGTTGCGCTATCTCCCTCATCTCCTCGATCGTCCGAATCAGGTCGAGCCCCTGGAGCGACGTAACTGGGTGGTATTGCTCGCCTCCGGCGAAGAGCGACTCGCACTGCACATTGATGAGCTCGCCGGTAGTCAAGAAGTCATCGCCAAACCAGCAGGGCCGCATCTCAAGCGCATCGCCGGCATGCTCGGGGCGACGCTGCTCGCCGATGGGGAAATCACGCTCATCCTCAACCCCGTGGCACTCGCACGTACCCCCACCCAAGCGACCGTGGCCGAGGCTTCGGATCAATCGAACGGCATTTTCCAAGCAAAACCCTTGGTCCTCGTGGTCGACGACTCGCTCACCGTGCGGCGCATCACCGGGCGGCTCCTCGAACGGGCAGGTTACGAGGTCGTCCTCGCCAAAGATGGCATGGATGCGCTGGAGAAGCTCGCCTCCCTGGAGCACTTGCCCGTGGCGATCCTCTCCGACATCGAGATGCCGCGCATGGACGGCTTCGAGCTGTTGCGCCAGATCCGGGCCGACGCGCGCACGCGCGACCTCCCGGTCGTGCTCATCACCTCTCGGCTCGCCGAGAAGCACCAGACGCACGCGATGGCGCTGGGGGCCAACGCCTATCTCGGCAAGCCCTACGACGAAGACGAGCTCCTGCGTCTGCTGCGCCGCTACCGCGAGGCCGCGGCCCAGCCGACCTGAACGATGCGGGCGCATTCGTCCCTGCCGCCACCGGCCGAGGGCGCGACTCGCCCTTTGCACCTGCGTGAGACGATCGCACGGCTGTGGCCTTACCTCTGGCGTTATCGCTGGCGGGTGCTCGGCGCCTTCGCCGCGCTGATCGCGGCGAAATTCGCCAACGTCGCCGTGCCGCTCCTCTTCAAGGAGCTGGTCGATTTCCTGTCGCTGCCGCCGCAAGCGCCGCGCTGGGCCTTGCCGCCGCTCGCCCTCGTCTTCGCCTACGGGCTCGCGCGTTTCGGCACCTCGTTGTTCACCGAACTGCGCGAGCTCCTCTTCGCGCGGGTCACCCAAGCCGCGGTGCGCGCGCTGTCGCTCGAAGTCTTCTCCCACCTGCACGCCCTGTCGCTGCGCTTTCACCTCGAACGGCAGACCGGGGCGCTCACCCGCGATCTCGAGCGCGGCACGCGCGCCATCGGCAGCCTCATCAATTTCACCCTCTACTCCATCGCCCCGACGCTGGTGGAGATCACGCTCGTGCTCGCCATCCTCTTCGCGCGCTACGAACCGGCCTTCGGCGCGATCACGCTCGCCACGCTCATCACCTACGTCGTCTTCACCATCGTCGTCACCAACTGGCGCACCGTGCAGCGCCGCCGGCTCAACAAGATCGACGCACAGACCCACAGCCGCGCCGTCGATGCGCTGCTCAACTACGAGACGGTGAAGTACTTCGCCAACGAAGCCTATGAACGGCGCCGCTACGACCAGGATCTCGAACGCTGGCAGGAAACCGCAATCCGCAACCAGCTCTCGCTCTCCGGGCTCAATCTCGGCCAGGCGGCCATCATCACCGCCGGAGTGGTCGCCATGATGGGGCTCGCCACGGCGCGCGTGCAGTCCGGGGCGATGACCCTGGGTGACATCGTGCTCGTCAACGCCTTCCTGCTGCAGCTCTACCTGCCGCTCAACTTTCTCGGCGTGGTCTACCGCGAGCTGCGCCAGGCGCTGGTCGACCTGGAACGCCTTTTCGCCCTACTCGACGAAAAAGAGGAAGTGCGCGACGCCCCCGACGCGATCGAGCTCCCCGACGGACCGCTGGACGTGCGTTTCGAACGGGTCTCTTTTCACTACGATCCCAACCGCCCCATCCTGCACGACGTCGATTTCACCCTGCCCGCCGGGCGTACCGTCGCCGTCGTCGGTTCTTCCGGCGCCGGCAAATCCACGCTGGTGCGGCTCCTTTTTCGTTTCTACGACGTCACCGGCGGGGCGGTACGCGTGGGCGGCATCGACGTGCGCCACCTGAAGCAGGAGAGCCTGCGCCGTGCCGTGGGCATCGTGCCGCAAGAGACGGTGCTCTTCCACGACACGCTGGGCTACAACATCCGCTACGGCCGGCCCGAGGCGAGCGACGAGGAAGTCTGGGCCGCGATCCGCGCCGCCCGGCTCGACGAGCTCGTCGCCCGTCTGCCCGAGGGTCTGGAGACTCGGGTGGGCGAGCGCGGACTCAAGCTCTCCGGCGGCGAGAAGCAGCGCGTGGCGATCGCCCGCGTGCTGCTGAAAAACCCCCGCATCCTGGTGCTGGACGAAGCCACGTCCTCGCTCGATTCAGCCACCGAGCGCGCCATCCAGGAACAGCTCGAACGCATCGCCCAAGGGCGCACGACGCTGGTGATCGCGCACCGTCTGTCCACCGTGATGCACGCCGACGAGATCCTGGTGCTCGAAGAAGGGCGCATCGTCGAGCGCGGGCGGCATGCCGAGCTGCTCGCGCGGAGAGGACGCTACGCCGAGCTGTGGCGCCACCAGCAGCGCGCAAAGGACGCACTCCAGTCGACCCCGGGGTGAACCGCGCTCCGTTCGTGGCGGTTTCGCTGCGAAAACCATGCGTCCTACAGGAATGAGGCGCTGCAAAGCCGTCGCGCCATGGGAACGAACTGTTAAACTTCCACGACAGCATTTCAGTGCACTCCCCATGGCCGCACCTCCTCGCCCGCGTCTGCTTTGGCTCGCCACCGGCGGCACCGTCGCCGCCGCCGGCCGGGGCATCGCGTACCGCGCCGGAGCGCTCTCGCCCGAAACCTTGCTCGAATCGCTCCCCGAAGCAGCTCGGTACGCCGAAATCGAGTGCGCCTCGCCCTACGCCATCGATTCCAAAGACGCCACGCCGCAGCATTGGCTGAGGCTGCACACGGCGATCACGGAAGCGCTCGCGCGTCCCCAATTCGCCGGCCTCGTCGTCTCCCACGGCACCGACACCTTGGAAGAAACAGCCACGCTGCTCGCGCTCACCCTCGCACCGACCAAGCCCGTGGTACTCACCGGGGCCATGCGCCCGCCCGCCGAGGCAGGAGCCGACGGGTCGCGCAACCTCCTGCACGCGATCCGCCTCGCCGCCGATGCGGACACCCCGCCGGGCGTCTTCCTCGTCTTTGGCGAAGAGGTCTTCCCCGCGTTGGGGCTGCGCAAGGCGCACACGCTCGCGCTCCAGCCGTTTGCCGCCGAACCGCGGGGCGCGCTCGGTACGACCTTCCCCTGGCTGTTGCCGCCGATCGAGGAGCGCCCTTCGCCGCTGCCCTTGCCCCGCCCTTGGCCGACGGTCGTCCTCCTTTCGGCCACGGCGCTCGATGCGCCCGAGGCTTTGAGGCAGGCCCAAGAAACAGGGGCCGCCGCGGTGTTGCTGTTGCCCGGCCACGGCAGCGTGCCCGAACGCTGGGAAGCGGCGATCGCCGATGCGACCGCGTCCGGGCTCCTGGTGGTACGCGCGAGCCGCTGTGGCCAGGGGCCGGTGCTCCCGCACCCCGTCGACGAGCGCCTGGGCACCTTCCCCGCCGGCATTCTCTCCGCGCCCGCCGCCCGCGTGGCCGCCGCCCTCGTGGCCCCTTTTCCCCGCGAAGAATGGCAAACCCTGTGGCGCGCGCGCTTTTTGCCCTACGGAGCCGAGACATGACTCCTACGGCCGCACCACTTTTTCTCGCCGCCGACGTCGGCGGTACGCGCGCCCGTTTCCTCCTCGCGCGTTGGCGTGGGTCCGGCGGGGATTCGCCTTGGGAACCGCTGTCCCAGCGCGTGTTCGCGGACGACGACTTTCCCCATTTCGACGCAGCCCTCGAGGCTTTCCTCGCCGAATGTCCCCCGGGCGCCGAACCGAAACTCGCCGTGATCGCGCTCGCCGGCCCCGTGACCGGACGGCGGGCGAGGCTGACCAATCGTCCGTGGACGATCGACGCCGATGCCCTGAGCGCCCGCTACGACTGGCCGCGGGTCGAATTGATGAACGACTTCGCCGCCCAAGCATACGGCCTCGCCACCGCCCCACCCGAGACGCTGCACGTCCTGCAAAAAGGAGAACACCGACCGGGGCTTGCCGCCGTGCTCGGCCCCGGCACGGGACTGGGCATGGGATTCTTCCTGCGCGAGGGCGAGACCTTGGGCGTTTTCCCCAGCGAAGGCGGACACGCCGATTGCGGGGGATTCGACCCTCCTTTCCTCACCGCCTGGAGCGCCTGGCTCGCCCGCGAAGGGCGCATCGCCTCCTGGGAGAGCCTGCTCTGCGGTCCCGGTCTGGTGCGGCTTGCCGCCTTTTTTGCTGCCGAACGCGGCCAAAACGCGCCCTGGCCGGATGCCCCAGCCCTCGTCGCCTCAGCAGGGAAAGGGGACCCCCTCGCCGAAACGGCGGTGCATACCTTCGTGCGCGCGCTGGGCGCCTGCGCCGGCGATCTCGCCCTCATCGGCTGGACTCTGGATGGGGTCTACCTCGTCGGCGCACTCGCCGCGGCCATGCGCCCCTGGCTGGATGCGCCGGCCTTCCGCGCCGCCTTCGCCGCCAAGGAACGTCATGCCGGGGTACTCGCCACGCTGCCGATCCTGCTCGCGGAGGACCCATTGCTGGGTCTGAAGGGCGCGGCCGCTTTCGCCTGCCGCCTGCTCGTCGAAGGCCAAGCATGAGCACACCGGCCACTCCCGTTCCGCTGTTGCCTTTCCTCCTGCTGGGGCTGCGCTACTACCGTCGACCGCGGGCCTGGGGTGGTGCCTTGGTACTCGTGGTCCTCACCCTTGCCCAAGTCGGCCTGGCGCTATGGACCAACCACTGGCAACGGGCGCTCTTCGATGCGCTGGAAAACCGCAACCTCGTCGAACTGCCCGCGCTCATCACCACCTTCCTCACCATTCTCCTTCTGAGCGTGGCCGTCACGGGTGTCCACCTCCTCGTCAAACGCGGCTGGCAACTCGGCTGGCGGCGCTTTCTCACCGAGCAGCTGCTCGAGAGCTGGCTCAGCCGGGGACACCATCACCGACTGCGTCACCTGCCCGGCGCCCACGACAATCCCGACGCCCGCATCGCCGAAGACGTGCGCATCGCCACGGAAGTGGCCGTCGAACTCTTCCATTCCCTGCTCTACTCACTCGCCTCCATCGTGCTCTTCGTCGACGTGCTGTGGGTGGTCGGCGCCGAACCGCACGCCTCGCCCCCGGGCACCATGGTCTGGCTTGCGCTTGCCTATGCCGGCATCGGCACGATCACCGGGGTGCTGCTGGGCCGGCCGCTCACCCGGGCCACCGACCAGCATCAGTCGCGCGAAGCCGACTTCCGCTACGGACTGTCGCACATCCGCGACAAGTCGGAAGCGATCGCGCTCGCCCAAGGCGAAGCCTCCGAGCGCCGCCTGACGCGCGAGCGGTTCGACGCGCTCGCGCGTACCTGGTGGAAACAGTCCCTCGGTTACCTCGGGCTCGTCTCATTTTCCACCGCCTATGGAACGCTCCTGCCGGTCTTCCCCATTCTCGTGCTCGCACCGCACTACATCGCCGGCACGCTCACGCTCGGCATGCTGATGCAGGCGGCCCAAGCCTTCGAGCGGCTCACCAATGCGCTCTCCTGGCCCATCCACAGCATGGGCGACATCGCCCGCTGCCGCGCCTCGATCGAACGCGCCGCGGCGCTCCATCACGATCTCTCCGAGCTCGAAACGATCGAACGGCTGTGCCTGCCGGGGCAGGTCTGTCGCAGCGTCGGTCCTCCGGGGCAGCTGGTGATCGAGCGGCTCACTTTGACCCTGCCCAATGGTCACCCGGTACTGGAAAATTTCTCGCTCACGCTACGCCGCGGCGAAACCGTGCAGCTCGTGGGCGACCCCAATGCCGGCATCGCGCTCCTGAAAGCGCTCGCTGGTGTTTGGTCCTGGGGACAGGGCAACATCGTGTTGCCCGATGGGGAGACGCTTTCCTTCGTACCACAGCGCCCCTTCCTGCCCGAAGGGCCGCTCATCGCCGCCCTCACCTATCCGCGAGATCCCGCGGAAGTCGAGCGGGAGATCGTCGTCGACATCTTGCAGGCCGTGGGGGCGGAGTCACTCGTCGAGCGGCTCGACGAGCGCGACGACTGGAACCGCACCCTGACCGCGCCGGTCCAGCAGCGGCTCGCGCTCGCCCGCACCCTGCTCGAACGGCCCGCGTGGGTGTTCTACGAAGCCCCGGCCGACGCCCTGCCCGCACCGGGCAAATTCGACCCGGTGGCGCTGCTGCGCGAGCGCCTACCCGACGCGACGCTGGCGATCTTCTGGCCGCATCACCAGCCCTATCCCGGCGTACAGCGCGTCGTTGTCCTCAATTGAAACGCGCCGGCAGCCAGCCTCGCGCCACCGCCTCGCGCAGACACCACGCCGGCGTCGTCTCGGTCTTGTAATTCCAGAAGAACCAGCCGCGATAGCGCTCGAAGGTGAGGAGTTGCGCCGCCGCGTAGCCGCGCAGCGCCACCTCTTGCTGAAAGGCGTCCAAACCCTCGAGCGGGTGTGTCGTCGGCCCGTCGGCCCACAGCGACACCTCCTGCAGCTTGAGCCCGAGGCTCCATTCGCCGCACACCGTAGGCAGCCCCAGCTCGCGCCCGATGGCATCGGCCTCCGCGCGGAGGTCGACCACGGTCTTGCGCAGGTGCTCGTAGATATCCGCCTCCAGATCCTCGGGCGTGAAGCACTGGTAGCGGTGCACGTCGAACCAGACGTTCTCGTACGGCGGCGCATTCATGAATCCGAGATATTCGTGCCAATCGCGAAAACCGTCGTGGAACATCACGCCGACCGTGGGCGGACAGTGCGCCCGGATCGCCGCATAGGCGCGCTCGTAGTAGCGCTTCAATATATCCGTGGGCACGTCCCAGCGCGGCTCATTCAATACTTCGAAAGCGAAGAGCGCCGGCTCGGCGCGATAGCGCTCGGCCAGGCGCCCCAAGAGTTCGACCGAATGGTCGATGTATTCTGCTTTGGTGTGCCAGTCGCACACGTTGAGTATTCCGCCGTTGTCGAAGCCGTTCTGGCAGCCGGCGGCCGCGTGCAGGTCGAGCACCACTTTGAGTCCGAATTCTGCCGCCCAGCGCAGCGCCCGGTCGAGCACCTCGATGCCGCCGGTGACGAAAGGCTCGCGCCGCGCCCCATAGACCGGATGGTAGGGATAGGGCGGCCCCAGCACCCAATGCCCGAACGGGATGCGCACCGCGTTCAAGCCCCGTTCGGCGATCCAGGCGAAATCCTCCCGCGTGATCCAACGCGCCCAGTGCGCCCGCAGCCGCGGGGTAGCTTCCTCCCCCAGTGCCACGCACCAGGTCGTCTCGTCGGTGGCGTCCACCCCCTCGAAAAGGCTGGGCACCATCCATTTCTCGAGCACCAGCCACGACCCCAGATTCACCCCCCGCAAGCGTTCCATCGCCCTCTCCCCGACTGCATCGTGGAGTCATTATAGGCAGCCACGGGCATCTGCTACACTGGGATCATTGCTTTTTCCGAGCCGAGCATCATGTCGCCCCGTTTCCGCCCCTGGCAGGAATGCGTCGTCTATACCGTCTGGCCCCGCAGTTTCGCCGATGGCAACGGCGACGGCATCGGCGATCTCCCCGGGCTCACCGAACGGCTCGACGAGCTGCGCTGGCTCGGCGTCGATGCGATCTGGCTCGCCCCCATCCACCCCTCGCCCAACGCCGACTACGGCTACGACGTGAGCGACTATCTGGACGTGCACCCGGACTTCGGCACGATGGCCGACTTCCGCATCCTGCGCGACGAGCTGCATCGCCGCGGCATGCGCCTGCTGCTCGACCTGGTGATCAATCACACGAGCGTGCGCCACCCCTGGTTTCTCGCCTCGCGCGCAAGCCGCACCTCAGCCAAACGCGACTGGTACTATTGGCGTGCGCGGCCCAACGACTGGGAGAGCATCTTCGGCGGCCCCGCCTGGACATGGGACGAGGCCACGGGTGAGTATTACCTGCACCTCTTCTTTCCCGAGCAGCCCGATCTCGACTGGAGCAAGCCGGCGGTACGCCAGGCGCTCGCCGAGATCGCCCGGTTTTGGCTCGACGAGGGAGTAGACGGCTTTCGCTTCGACGCACTCACCGTGCTCAAAAAGGACGAAGGGCTGCCCGACGTTGCGCCCGGCGAACCGGGCGGACCACGGCCTGCCTGGTCGCACTTTCTCGCCCGCCCCGGACTGCTCGACTGGGTACGCGACTTCACCGAGCGCGCCGGCATCACCCGGGATCACCTCACCCTGGGCGAAGCGAACGGCATCGCCGCCACGCAGGCGCCCGACTGGGTGGGCGAACCCCAAGGGCCGCTGTCGGCGCTGCTGCACTTCGAGCTGTGGCACATCGACACGACCGACGCGCGAGGCCGCCCCGGGCTCGATACCCGGGCCTTTTCCGACACGGCGCTCGCCTGGTACCGGGCGCTCGCCCCGCACGGAGCATTGCCGGCGCTCTACCTGGAAAACCACGACCTGCCGCGCATCGTCTCGCGCTGGGCCCCACCCGAGCGCCGCGCCCAAGCCGCCAAAGCCTTTGCCGCCGCCACCTACCTGCAGCGGGGGCTCGCCGTACTCTATCAAGGGCAGGAGCTGGGGCTGCCGAATGCGCGCTTCGATCGACTCTCCGACCTACGCGATCCCCTGAGCCTGCGCCGGATCGCCGCCCTGCGCGCCCAAGGTCAACCCGAGGCGGAGATCCTCGCCGAAATGAACCGCAGCGCCCGCGACCTTTCGCGCACCCCCATTCCCTGGGACGCGCGCCAGCCGCAGGCGGGATTCTCGCGCGCCGACCCTTGGCAACCGATGGACCCGGCCCACGTACCGCTCGCCTGGTGTCAGCAGCGCGAAGACGAGGGCTCGGTGCTCAATTTCTACCGCGAGATACTGGCGCGCCGGCGAAGGTAAAATTGGATCATGGACCTGACCACGCCCGCACTCCTCTTCCCGGCGATCTCACTCGTGCTGCTCGCCTATGGCAACCGTTTCCTGGCGCTCGCCCAGATCATCCGGCAACTCCACGCCTCGCCCGATCGCAAGGCCGAAGTCATCCGTCGCCAGATTCCGGGCCTGAAACGACGAATCATGCTCATAAAATACATGCAGGGATTCGGCGTGCTGGGATTTCTGCTCTGTGCCTTATCGATGTGCGCACTCTTCGTGCACGAGACCCTGCTCGGCAAGATCCTCTTCGGCATGAGCCTCGCCGCGCTGGTGCTCTCCCTACTGCTGTCGCTCGCGGAAGTGTTGATCTCCACCAACGCCCTGTCGGTCGTGGTGGAGGATCTGGAAAAAGACTGCTGAGGAGGAATGCGGATTTACTTCGCCAGTTCGGCGCTGGTAGCCTCGTCGAGCCGACCCGTGACCGGCAAGCCACGATCACGCTGGAACGCCTCGAGCGCCTGGCGCGTTTTCTCGCCCATCTTGCCGTCGGCCGCCCCTTCGAGGTATCCCAAGCGGATCAGCTTTTGCTGCGCCGTCTTCAGCGACACTTTCTGACCCTGATAGCCGCCGGTCTGGCTGGCTCCCTCGACCCCAAGCCGGCCGCCGGTACCCATCTGCCGGTCACCCATGCTCTGGGGCGCGTAGTTGCGCGCTGCCCGTACCAGCTGGTTGTAGGCATCCATGAACGCTCCGGCGATCACCTTTCCTTGGGGCGTGTTGGTATAGCCCCCCAGACCACCGCCCACCCCGCCGCCGGCGAGCAATCCACCCAGGGCAAAATCGGTGTTCGAGGCCGACCCTTCGGCCGCTGCCACCTGGACCCCCGAACGATTGTCGGTGAGCATGAGCAAGGTAGACGCCTCGTTGGTCTTGATGCTGCCGGCGACCGCGGCGGCCACGCCGACCCAGCCGCCCATGCCGCCGCCCACGCCACCCGTCCCTTTTTGGCTGAAGATCACCTCCGGCGTGATGGTGTAGTCGGCACTCACCATTTGCCCCTTGCCGAAATTGCTGCCGGCGCGCAGCTCACCCGACTGCATCAGCTCGCGTTCCTGTTTCATGTTGTTCATCGCGCGGCCGCGATCGACCACAATGAAACAGTTCGACTGCTGGATCAGCAGGCGCAATACCGGCACCGTCGACGTCAGTTTGTATTCATTGGTCAAATACCGGTACCAATCGGCCTGCTGGTCCTCGACGATGGCCACCGTCCCGAATGGCCGGTCACAACGCTCGAGCTGGGCATTGGCGTTGTCGCTGTTCGCTCCGCCGGCCGAACCGGTCGCAACCGTCTTCGCCGAAGAACTGCCCATGTTCACCGGCATGTTTTCGCAGGCCGTCAGGCCGAGCGTGGCAAGGGCGAGCACACCTGCGCCCACCGTGATCTTCGTGAGATGATTCATGACTCCCTCGCGTGTCTGATGGAACCCGACCGTCCTGCGCCGATGGCATCGGCACCCCAGGACGGCCGCACGATTATATAGTACGGAGGGAAGTCCTGAAGGAGGAGAAAATGGTATCGCTTTACAGCGGCTTACCCCATGCAGCGGCAAAGCACAACTCGGTGAGTGGCCTGCGCTCGCGCGGCGCGCGTTCCTTCTCGGCGAGTTCCCCGTCGAGCACGTCCGGCTCGGCCGGATGTCCCACGGCGATGAGCGAAATCACTTTGTAGCGATCCGGTACGCCGGCCACGGTACGCAACGCCTGGGCGTCGAATCCGGCCATGGGGTGCGACATCAACCCCAGGGCCACGGCTTGCAGGCAGAGATTCTCGGCCGCGGCGCCGCAATCATATTCAGCCCAGGCGTTGGGTTCGCCGTTATAGGAGAAGAGGGGATCGGCGCACACCAGCACGAGGAGCGAGGCGCGCTTCACCCATGCCTGGTTGAACGGCCACAAGGTGGCAAAAGCCTTGCCCCACCCCTGAGGATCCTGGGTACGGTGCCACACGACGAAACGCCAAGGCTGATCGCCATAGCACGACGGCGCCCAACGGGCCGCCTCCAGCAACGAAAGCACCTGCTCGCGCGTCACGGCTTTGGCCTCGTCGAACGCGCGACCGCTCCAACGCTCGGCGATCAGAGGATGGATCGGCACTTCGGTCACGGCGGGTTTCTTCATGATGTACTCCTGGAAAAAATGAGGTCCTGCGGGGTATCGACGTCGGCAAAAATGCCTTCATCGTCGATCGCGACACGAACGACGTGCTCGGCATCGCGTTGGAAGAAAAGACGGGCCCCCACGTCACCCGTCGAATCCATCAGTTCTTGCCGATAACGGTCAGAAAAACCGACGGGATGCCCCCGTCGAGCGGCACGATACGCTGCCGCGAGCGCGGCACCGGACATGAGCGCGTCGCGCACCCCAGCGATCGCGGTGGTTGGTACCCAGGGCATGTCGGCCAGCCCGACGACCCAACCGCGAGCCTCGGCGGTCGCGGCGACGCCCGCGGCGAGGCTATGCCCCATCCCCTCGTCGGCACGCAGGCATTCGACGCACTGCACGCGATCCGCGAACGCATCGACCAAGACACGCCGCACTTCGCCGTCGTCCGGCCGCAGCACCACCGCAACCTTGGCGAAGACCGCGAACCAAGGTCGCAGCGCGTGGACGATGAGCGGCTGGACCTGCCCCTCATTTTCGAGCAGCACCAGCCGCTTGTCCGCCCCGAAACGCCGCGCCCGGCCGGCCGCCAGCACCAGGGCGGCGATTTCTCTCGATTCAAGCAAAGGTTTCACGCGCCAAGGGCAATCGCCGCACGCGTTTCCCCGTCAGGACGAAAAGTGCATTGGCTACCGCCGGCGCGATGGGCGGCGTGCCCGGTTCGCCCACGCCGCTCGGCGGTGCTTCGCTCGGCACGAGGTGCACTTCCACCTGGGGCATCTCGGAATGGCGCAGAATGGGATAATCATGGAAGTTCGACTGCACCGGCCGACCTCCCTCGAGCGTGATCTCGCCGTGCAGCGCGGCAGCCAGTCCATAGACGATCCCACCTTCGATCTGCTGCACCACCCCGTCGGGATTGATCACCCGGCCGCAGTCGACCGCCGCCACCACGCGATGTACCCGCACCTGGCCGTTTTCCAGCGAAACCTCGGCCACTTCGGCCACGACGCTACCGAAGGATTCATGCACCGCCACGCCGAAGGCATGACCCGGCGCAGGTTTCACCTTGCCCCATCCCGCTTTCTGCGCCGCCAACTGCAGCACGGCATGATGGCGCGAAGTACGCGGCAGCAAGCTCAGACGGAATTTCACCGGATCCTGGCGCGCGAGGTGAGCCAACTCGTCGATCATCGTCTCGACGACGAAGGCCGTGTGCGAATGCCCCACCGAGCGCCACCACTGCACCGGCACAGGGTTCTTGGGGCTATGCAATTCCACCTGAACGTTCGGGATCAGGTAAGGAATCGTCGCCGCCCCTTCGACCGAGGCGGCATCGACCCCGTCCTTGATCATCACTGCCGCCATCGGCGTGCCTTCCATGATGGACTGACCGACGATCGTATGTTTCCACGCCACGGGTTTGCCGCCCTTGCCGATCGCCGCTTCGATCACATCGACCCACATCGGGCGGTAGTAACCACCGCGCAGGTCGTCTTCACGCGTCCAGATCACCTGCACCGGCCTGCCGACCGCCTTGGCGACCTGCACCGCCTCGGTGACGAAATCGGCATGAGGGTTCGCCCGTCGACCGAAGCCGCCGCCGAGATAAGTGGTGTGAATCTCGATCGCCTCGGGCGGTAATCCCGACACCGCAGCAGCCGCCATGCGATCGAGCGTCTGCGACTGCGTACCGGTCCAGATGGTGCAATGATCGGGGCGCAGGTCGACGGTGACGTTGAGCGGCTCCATCGGCGCGTGGGCCAGATACGGCACTTCGTACTCGGCATGCACCGTCTTCACCGCCGCCTTGAAACCAGACACCACGTCTCCGTCCCGCCGCGCCACCGCGCCTGGGGTGCGAGCGAGCGCGAAATACGATTCCCGCAGCTTCGCCGTCGAGAGCGCTGCCCCCTCGCCTTCGTCCCACTCGATCTGCAACAAGTCGCGCGCCGTTTTTGCCGGCCAGAAACCGCTGGCCGCCACCGCCACGCCGGTCGGGACTTCATAGACGCCGACCACGCCGGGGACTTTCAGCGCCTCAGTGGCATCGAACTGCTTGAGCTTGCCGCCGAACACAGGGCATCGCGCCACCAGTACCGTCAGCATGTCGGGCAGGCGCACGTCGATGCCGAAAACCGCCTTACCGGTGATCTTCTCCGGCGTGTCGAGGCGTTTGAGTGACTTACCGATCCATTTGAAATCTTTCGGATCCTTCAACGGCACTTCACTCGGCAAAGGCAGTTTGCCCGCCTCTTCCGCGACCTCCCCGTAACTCAGGGACGTGCTGCCGGCGGGATGGAAGATGCGCCCATTCTCGGCCTTGCAGGCAGTGGCCGGTACCCCCCAACGCCGGGCTGCCGCCTCGATCAAGAGAAGACGCGCGCTCGCCCCGACGCGCCGCAGCTGCTCCCAAGAGGACGCGACGCTAGTGCTCCCGCCCGTGAGCTGCAAGCCGAACTGGGTATGGTTATAGACCGCCGCCACCGGCGCCGGCTCGATGCGGATGCGCGCCCAAGGCGCATCGAGCTCCTCGTTGATCAGCATCGGCAGCGAGGTATAGACCCCTTGGCCCATCTCGGATTTGTTCACGATGAGCGTGACGGAGTCGTCCGGGGCAATGCGGATGAAGGCATTCGGCGGATAGACCTTCGCCGCCCCAGCCACCGCTTCCTCGACCGCCCAGGCGCGCCCTCCCTTCTCGGGCAGACGAAAACCGATCACCAATCCGCCGCCGAGCACGGCCAGGTCACGCAGGAATTTACGTCGCGCCGGACGCTGGAGTTCATTGAGCGAAAACATCACGCACCCCCTGCCGCGGCCTCGAGAATCGCCTTGCGGATCCGGTTATACGTACCGCAACGGCAGAGAATGCCGTCCATCGCGGCAACGATCTGCGCCTCGCTCGGACGCGGATGCTCGGCAAGCAGAGCCGCGGCCGCCATGATCTGTCCCGACTGGCAATAGCCGCACTGGGGCACGTCGACCTCTTGCCAGGCCTTCTGGATGGCGCGGCCGACCGGCGTCTCGCCCACCCCTTCGATGGTGGTGACGCGCTTGCCGCTCACCATCGACACCGGCGTGAGACAGGAACGAATCGCTCGCCCGTCGAGATGCACCGTGCACGCACCGCATTGGGCGATGCCGCAGCCGTATTTGGTCCCCCTGAGCTGCAGCTGGTCGCGCAGCACCCACAATAAGGGCGTACCCGGGTCGACCTCGACCGTGGTCGGCCGACCGTTGAGCGTAAATGCAATCATAGAGTCTCTCCTTGGGCAGAGAAGCCGGGCGTCGCCCCCCCAACAGGACTGCGCTGCTGCGCACTGAAACGGCCTTCCTTCCCGGCGGCACGACAAAACCCATCATAGAACGGGTCCGTCGCCGCGACAACCATGCCAAAAGGAAGGTTTATGGACCCAAGGAGAGATCGGATCTCAGCGCACGTTGCCCGCTTCGATCTTGCGGCTGCGCAAGTCGACGATACTGAAATCCCCCTCCGACAACCGTCCTGGAGCGACCACCAGGCTCGTACCTACTTCGGCATGGTGCCGATGGGGCGCATCGACCACCACCAGACTCGGGGCAAAGGTATTGATCAGCGTGGTGAGCGCCTGCGACCCCTTCTCCCAATCCCTGTGCGCCGGAGGAGTGGCAAAGAGGAAGATTTTCTCGTAGTCCTTCAATTCGTCGAGAACTTTCAAGACATACTCGACCGCCCATTCGGGATAATAAAGGCGCTCGCGCTCTTCACGCCCTCCCATCTGGCCGATCTCACCGCCCATGCCCAGCACTGCCACGTGACCCGGCGCGAAGGCGAGCGTCCCATGGACCCCATGCAGCATCGGAAAAGTCAGCTCGAGGTTGTAGGCTTCTCGCAGATAATCGTCAGCGGCGCATCGTGAGCGCCCGGGACGAAGAACGTCGGCACACGCATCGCTCCGAGCTTGCCGAATACTTCGCGATAGGCATCGGCACGATGAACCCCTCCCGCGGCCACCAGATCACCGACGATCATGACCGCATCGACGTCGAGCTCACCGACCATCTCCACCAGCCGTCCCAAAGGGTCGAGCTGACCCGCAATGTGGCTCGTCGCCAATACCCGCCTCGTGTGTTTACGCATGGTCTTCCTCCTTTCTTCTATCCACAATGACATCCGTTCGTCGTTATAGGGAAGGGCGCAGAATTTTGCAAGGCTTGCTTTTCGTCACCATAGTTCCTATAACAGAGTCAGCAATCAGTCGAAATGCTTACCCAAGGAGGCACGAATGAGCGACATCATGGCAGTTTCCCGCTTCGAACGGCTCTTCCGGCGCGCGGCCGGGCTCGACGTCGACAAGAACGACCTGCGCCGGCTGACTGAATTTCTCGACCAGAAACTCTACGATCTGTTGCTCGTCAGCCAGGCGGCGGCCAAATCCAACGCTCGAGACGTCATTCGCCCTTGGGATCTTCCTTTGACGAAAGGCCTCCAGGAAAGCATGCATGCCTTCCGCGAACTCGACGAAGAGCTCGAACTCGCGCCCATCTTGGAGCAGCTCGCCAAGCTGCCCCACCTCGACCTCGAATACGACGAAGAAGTCCGTGCCATGCTGCCGCAGATCGTCGGTGGCTTGACGGTGGCTCTGGCCAAGACCTTCCGTACGATCGATCCCAACGTGAAAAACCCCGACACGACGCACTGGGATCGTGCGATCGAGATCTTCAACCGTCTGCTGTAGTCGCAGATCCTTTCCGGGCGGAGCACCGATCAAGAACCTCTGCCTCCGCCCAACCGCGTACCCTTGGACGATGGTCTATAGTGAATGATCGCCTGCGATTTTTCTCTCGTTCCGAGGAGCGACTCATGAGCATTCCCGCCAAAGCCTATGCCGCTTTCGACCCGCATTCCCCGCTCGTTCCCTGGGAAATCGCCCGCCGCGAGCCGGGGCCCTACGACGTACAGATCCAGATCCTCTACTGCGGCGTGTGCCACTCCGACCTGCACCAGGCGCGCAACGAGTGGAAGAACACGATCTATCCCTGCGTGCCCGGGCACGAGATCGTCGGGCGCGTGGTCGCCGTGGGGGAAAAGGTCACCCGCTTCAAGGTCGGCGATCTCGCCGGCGTCGGCTGCATGGTCGACAGCTGCGGCCATTGCGACGCCTGTGCGAGTGGCGAGGAGCAATACTGCCGTGAAGGGTTCGTCGGCACGTACAACGGCCGAGGTCCCGGTAGCGAAAACACCTACGGTGGCTACTCCCAAGTCATCGTGGTGAAAGAATCCTTCGTGCTGCACATCAAGCATGCGGAAAAGGACCTCGCCGCGGTGGCGCCGCTGCTATGCGCTGGCATCACCACCTATTCACCGCTGCGCCATTGGCAGGTCGGCCCGGGCAAACGGGTAGGCATTGTCGGCCTGGGCGGGCTCGGGCACATGGCCGTCAAACTCGCCCACGCCATGGGCGCGCACGTGGTGCTCTTCACCACCTCGCCCGGCAAGACGGCCGACGCCAAGCGGCTCGGCGCCGACGAAGTCTGCATTTCCAAGGATCCCGAGCAAATGGCCCGCTACCGCGAGCAGCTCGACTTCATCCTCGACACGGTGGCCGCTCCGCACCGGCTCGACGACTACCTGCAGCTCCTGAAACGCGACGGTACGCTCACCCTCGTGGGCGCCCCTTCCGAGCCGCACCCTTCGCCCGAAGTCTTCAATCTGCTCTTCCGGCGCCGCAGCCTCGCCGGATCGCTCATCGGCGGCATCCGCGAGACGCAGGAGATGCTCGACTTCTGCGCCGAGCACGGCATCGTCTCGGACATCGAGCTCATCCCCATCGACTACATCAACACCGCCTACGAGCGCATGCTGAAGAGCGACGTGAAGTACCGTTTCGTCATCGACATCGCCGCTTCGCTGAAATGATGGAGGAACGGTCCATGAAACGACTGGAAAATCACGTCGCACTCGTCACCGGCGGCGGGCGAGGCATCGGCAAGGCCATCGCCACCCGACTCCACCAGGAAGGCGCAAAAGTAGCCATCTGCGGCACCACGCCCGAGGTGCTGGAATCGGCTGCGCATGAGATCGGCCCCGACGTGCTCGCACTCGTCTGCGACGTCTCGCAGGCCGAGCAAGTCGCGGAAACGGTTCGGCACATTCGCGAGCGCTTCGGGAAAGTCGACATCCTGGTCAACAACGCGGCCGTGATGCTGCGCCACGTCGGCCTGGAACGGGCCGCCCGCCCCTTCACCGAACTGGAAGAAGAAGTCTGGGACCGGGTGATGGCGGTCAACGTCAAAGGCCAGTGGCTGTGCGCCCGCGCCGTCTTTCCCGACATGCAGGCACAGCATTGGGGACGCATCATCAACATCGCCTCGGATACCGTCTTCATGGGTCGCGGCAACGGTGCGCAATACATCACTTCCAAGGCCGCCGTGATCGGGCTCACGCGCGCGCTTGCCTGTGAAGTCGGTCGCCACGGCATCACGGTCAACGCCATCTCGCCGGGTCTGACGCAGAGCGAGACGATCCGCGAACACGGTTTCGAGGCCATGGCCAAGCAGCTCGCCGAACAGTCGGCCATCCCGCGGCTCGAGGTTCCCGAAGACCTGGTCGGCACCGCCGCCTGGCTCGCTTCCGACGACGCGGCCTTCGTCACCGGCCAGACGATCTGCGTCGACGGCGGGTTGGTGTTGCACTGAGCAAGTATGCACCGACCCAGGAGCCCTCTCATGACGACCAACACACCCACCGTCCTCGTCACCCTCGACCCCGCCGTGCGGGAAACCGTCGAAGCGCGACTCGGCGGGCTCGCCCGCGCCCTCGAGGACAAGCCGGTGCACGGCCTCGTCGACCGTCGCGACTATCTCTGAATCGCCATGACACGCCTCGCGGCCCGCATGCTGATCGTCTGGCACTCGCGCACCGGCGCCGCCCGACAGATAGCCGATGCCGCCCACGAAGGCGCGCTCGCGGCGCTACGCGAACTCGAAGCCCTCGAGCACATCTCAGTCGACGTGCGTCGGGCCACGGACGCCACACTCGAAGACGTACTCGAGGCAGATGCCTACTGCTTCTGCGCCCCGGAGAATCTCGCCACCCTCTCCGGCGAGATGAAGGAATTCTTCGATCGTTGCTACTACGGCGCGCTCGATCGCGTCAATGGACGTCCCTATCTCGCCCTGATCGCCGCCGGCAGCGACGGCACCGGCGCCGTGCGTCAGATCGAACGCATCTGTACCGGCTGGCGCCTGCGGCCGCTCGCCCCCGCCCACGTCGTGCTCACCCACGCCCAGACGCCGGAGCAAATCCTCGCTCCCAAGACGCTGCCCGAGCATGAACGCGAACACTGTCGCACCCTCGGCGCGACCATGGCGGCATGGCTGGCATGATCCGGCGAAGAACGCTCACACCGCGCTGGCAGCGGCATACATGGGCTTGCCGTCGCTGAGGTAGATCCAGCCTTTCACGATCCGGTAGATCACCCAGATGCCGGAAACGATGAACACGATCATACCCACCGCCATGAACGAAGTGAGCGCCCCTATGACGAACCACAGCAGGCTGTACCAGAACGTGCGGCGCTGCCACAGGAAGTGCGACTCGACCCAAGTTCCGCGCACATCAGGGTATTTCACGTAGTTGACGATGATTCCCACCAGATAGGTGACCCCCAGGATCAAGGAGACCGCGTAGAGCGCATAGACGATGGTGGCCCACTTTTTCGCCTCGCGGAGCCTGGATTCCTCTTCCGAAGACGAAGTTGCTTCGACGATTTCCATGAATTTCTCCTCTTCGAGCAAAACGACAGAATGATAAAGGAAATGGTTTATCGTAGTGCACCAAGCCCCAAGGCGTCCCCAGCCATCTTGGGCCTGGAGCCGGTGCCGCCGCCAAAGCATCGACCCGTCGGCCTTGGCGCGCCTTCCCGCCGAGCAAATCGACCAAGCCTGACTCTGTCCCTCCTGCGCCTCCGGTGACCCTCTTCGGGATAGCGATTCCGCCTCTTGATCACCCCTGCCCGAAGAGCCCCGCCACCAACCACAGATTGGCCGCGGCGATGAGCGCGAAAAGCGCCCAGGCGACGACTTTGAGGGCCATGCCGTTGGCGAAGGGCCCCATCAAGCGCCACTCGCTCGTGAAGCGGATCAGCGGCCAGATGGCAAAAGGCAGCTGAAAACTCAACACCACCTGGCTCGCCACGAGCAGCGTTCCCACCCCTGCCTCTCCCAGCCACAACACGCCGGCAAGCGCCGGCACCAGAGCGAGCAGCCGCGTGATGAGCCGACGCTGCCAGCAAGGGATCTTCAGCTCGAGAAACCCTTCCAACAGAATTTGACCGGCGATGGTGCCGGTAAAAGTCGAACTCTGGCCGGAAGCCAAAAGCGCGATGCCAAAGAGGAGCGAAGCGAGCGTGGTGCCCACCACCGGATCGAGCAGATGGTACGCATCCTGGATCTCCGTCACCTCCTGATGCCCCGTGGCGTGAAACGCCGCCGCAGCGAGCGTGAGAATGGCGGCATTGACCACGAAAGCGAGCGACAGGGATCCGACCGTGTCGAAGGTGGCGAACCGCAGGGCGTCACGCCGAGCCTCGGTGCTCTCGACGATGCGCCGCGTCTGCACCACGGAGGAATGAAGGTACAGGTTGTGTGGCATCACGGTCGCCCCGAGGATGCCGATCGCCAGATAGAGCATGCCTGGCTCGGCGAGCGTCTCCTGCCGCGGCAACAGGCCGTGCACGATCCCCTGCCAGTCCGGTCCCAGCAGGACGAGCTGCACCGCGAAACACGAGCCGATGGTCGCGATCAGACCGAGGACGATGGCCTCGACTTGGCGAAAACCGTGCCCCTTGAGACCAAGCACGATCAACATATCGAACGCGGTGATGACAATGCCGGCCACGAGTGACACGCCGAAGAGCAGATGCAAGGCGAGCGCCGACCCGAGTACTTCGGCCACGTCACAGGCGATGATGGCGAGCTCGGCGAGTGCCCACAGCACGAAATTGACGCGCGGCCCATAATGCCGGCGACAGGCGCGCGCCAGATCGATCCTGCCGATGAGGCCGAGCTTGACGCTGAGGTATTGCAGCACCATGGCCGCCACACTCGAAAAGAGCACCACCCACAAGAGGGCATAGCCATACTTGGAACCCGCCTCGATGTCGGTGGCCCAGTTGCCCGGATCCATGTAGCCCACCGACACGAGCAGCCCGGGGCCGAGAAAGCGCAGCAAGCGCTGCCACCAAGGAGCGGTGGGCGACACGAACACGCTACCGCGGACCTCGGACGGACAAAAAGGAGCGGTAGCGACTTTGGGAAGACGGAACATGGCGCGAAGCGTCGATGAAGAGGGAGCTATACTACCCGAAAGCTTGGGCCAAGCCCTGCGTGTGCACCCACCGAAACACGACGATCATGCCCGCCTCTTCCCGTGACAAGCCCCCCTCCCGTGGCTCCCCCCTTCCCCTGGGCCACCGCTATGCCTGCCTTGAGCGCGAGCCTTTCGACGACGGCTGGGCGCAAGAAAAAGGGGCGCCCACGGCCCCGCCGACCGAAGTGCGCTGGGAAGAAGCCCACAGTGCCCTCGCCACCAACCGTTCGCCCGACATCGGGTTCGACCGCTCGCTGAACCCCTACCGCGGCTGCGAGCACGGCTGCGCCTATTGCTACGCCCGGCCGATGCATGCCTGGCTGGACCTCTCGCCGGGGCTGGACTTCGAGCGCATCATCATCGCCCGGCGCCATCTCGCCGAACGGCTGCGCGACGAACTCAACCGGCCGAGCTATCGACCTGCGCCGATCGCGCTGGGCACTGCCACCGATGCCTGGCAGCCGGTGGAACGCAAACTGGGGCTCACGCGCGCCGTGCTGGAAGTACTCGCCGAGGCGCGCCATCCCTGGTCGGCCGTGACCAAGGGCAGCGGCATCCTGCGCGATCTCGACCTTATCGCCCCCATGGCTGCTTCAGGGCTGTGTGAAGTCTACGTGACGCTGACCACGCTCGACGCCGAACTCGCCCGCCGGCTGGAACCCCGGGCGGCGAGCCCGCGGCGCCGGCTGGAAGTGATCGCAGCGCTCGCACGAGCCGGCGTGCCGGTGGGCGTGAGCCTCGCCCCCCAGATTCCTTTCCTTACCGAAGACATGGAGGCGGTGCTCGCCGCCGCGGCCGAAGCCGGAGCGACGAGCGCCTTCATGAGCATCTTGCGCCTACCGCACGAACTGGAGGCGATTTTCGACGATTGGCTGCAACGGCACGTGCCCGAACGGCGCGAACGCATCCTCGCGCGACTGCGCGAATTGCACGGTGGCAAGCTCGATGGCCCGTTCGGCGAGCGTTTCCGCGGCCGTGGCCCCTGGGCCGCCCTACTCGCCCAGCGCTTCACGATTGCCCGCCGCCGCGCCGGCCTCGAGCGACCGCTCCCCCCGCTCGTCACCCACCTCTTTCGCCCGCCGGCGAAGCGCGCCGGCGAGCCGGTGCAGCAGGCGCTATTTTGATCGGGTGCGCTCCCGCATGACCCGGCCAGCCCCCCGACACTCACGGCTCATGCCGGCTTTTCTGTTTGAACCGGCCCAACTCCTGCATCAAGCGCACCAATTGCGGCTGCTTGCTCTGGAACAATTCCTGGGCACGCTGCGGCGTGAGCTTTTCGTCATGGGGGCCGCTGATCCGTTTACCCAAGGGGCCCAAGTCTTCCGACAAGGTAATTTTGACATCGGCATCCTTGTATCCCACGCGCGACCAATCGCTGAGCACGACATGATCACGCTGCCTGCCGGAAAAGAGGTCGTAACCGGAAGAATAGTCTTCGGGTGGATTCTTTACGCCCAAAAGCGGCATGAGCGTGGGAACCACGTCCAGATGGCTGCTCAACACGTCGTGCACGGCGGGTGTGCGACCCGGAATCCACAAAATCAGCGGGGTGCGCGTCTGCGGATCGGAAAACGTCGAGTTGTGCCCCCAGTAGCCGTTTTCCATGAACTCCTCGCCGTGGTCCCCCAGCATCACCACGATGGTGTTCTCCAGCAGACCGTGCGTTTCGAGATACTCGAGGATCCGAGCGAATTGGCTGTCCAGGTGATGCACGGCGTTGAGGTAACGGTTCTTGATGGGGACGATGTCTTTTTGCAGCTCGTCGCGGTCGATCGTGGCGTAGTTGATGTCGTCCCGATAGGGAGTGCGGATCACGCTCTCCGGCGGAAAATAGTAGCGCGCATGGGGCGATTCGAAGAACATCCACACGAAGAAAGGCCGGGCGGGGTCGCGCGTATCGATGAAGTGCAGCAGATCGGAGACGTTTTGCCGGTCTTTTTCCCAGCCAGCCAAAGGCGCATCGATTTCATGCAGCTGCTCTCGCGGCACCTTGCTGAACACGGTCTGGTCGAATTCTGGATAACTGAATTTGGCGCTCGTGTACAAGGACATCTGATAGCCCTGCTGCTGGAGCACGTCGATGATGGGTGCGCCCTCGTGCCCTTTCAGGAAAGCGTCCCAATAGGTACCCGGCAACCCCGTCATCATGGTGAAGATGCCGATTCGGGTGCCGTTGCCGCCGCTGTAATGATGCGTGAACACCTGTGCCTTTTGGGCGAAAGCCCAGGTCACCGGCATGATTTCAGGATCCAGGGTATCGGCCCGCCAGGATTCGGACACCAGCCATACGATGTTGTAGGGCTTCTCCGGCTTGGTGACTTCGAGTGGCTTGGCTGGATATTGCAGCCCTCCCCCCTGCTGTTTGAGAGCCTTTTCCGGCGAAGCCACTTCGAAACCGAGTTTTTTGAACAACGTACGCGCCGAAGTACCGACGTAAAACGGTACCCCCTCGGTGAGTTCGAGCATCTCGGGCTTGTTGCCCACCGCACTCGTATAGGCATAGACGGAATGATCACCCAATATCGAGAACAGGAGCAGCACGGTCAGCGGCCGTCCTAGGCGCCGCAAACCCGTCGGCAACGAGGCAAAGCGCCGCGCGCCGAAGCTGAGTGCGATGAAGATCGCGGCATGCCCCAGGAAGAACGCCAGAGCGATCAACACGAAGCCGATCGTCGACGAAGCGCTGCCGCCCAAGGATTCGATGCCGCCCGGCGTTATCAGCAGATTGATGACGAAGCCGTTGATGAACATCCCATAGAGCGCATGGAGCTTGGCGTTGGCGTAAAAAAAGAGGGTGGTCAGCGCCCCGGTCAGGACCGCCGTCATATTCGGCGCCCAAACGGCACCCCCCGGCAGCCGAAGCCGACGCCACAGCGAAGGACGAGCGACGAGCCAAGTCAACAACAAGGCTGGCAGGAGGTAGAGAGCGTTATAGCTGACGAAGGCATTGACGAGGAACAAGAGGCTGCCGTACCCGCTCGCGGCGGCAGCGGCAAAATCGACATTGGCGGCGTTGATCCACAACAGGACCAGGTAAACCAGTCCGAAATAGGCGAACCGTACGTTCCGCCCGTGAGTCTGTTCGTTCAAGAAAAACTGCTCCCTCGTTTCATGAAAAAACTCATGCACCACACCGGCTCCGCCGCCTAGCCGGAAACGTCTGATCGGCCAAAACGCGTCGGCACGGGCGAATTCGACCGGGCCATCACCGCCGAGTTCTCGTACTCATGCTGCGGCGCCATCTTATCCGATTGCCCGACAAAACTGCTATACTAAAATTTTCAAATGTTTTCCCGGTACCCACCTCATGATCGTCATCACCGGCGGCGCCGGCATGATCGGCAGCATCGTCGCCTGGCAGCTCAACCGTCAGGGACGCGACGATCTGCTCCTCGTCGATAGGCCGACCCACCCCGAGCAATGGCAGAATCTCTGCCATCGCACCTATGTCGATTACCTGGACAAAGACGAGCTCATGCCCTGGCTCGAGCGTCATGGGGCGCAGGTCGAAACCATCATCCACATGGGGGCCATCAGCGACACCACCGAGCGCGACTGGAACCGCCTCCTCGAAGCCAATCTGCGCTATTCGCAGCGGCTGTGGCAGTTTTGTGCCCAGCAGGGGGTGACGCTCCTCTACGCCAGCTCGGCAGCCACCTACGGCAACGGCGAGCGTGGCTACAGCGATGCCAGCATCGATGGTTTGCGTCCGCTCAACGCCTACGGTTACTCCAAGCACCTGTTCGACCAATGGGCGCTGCGCCAGGCCGCGGCCGGACATGCCCCGCCGCGCTGGGCCGGGTTCAAGTTTTTCAACGTCTATGGGCCCAATGAATACCACAAGGGGCGCATGGCCAGCGTCGCCTACCATGCGTTCACCCAGTTCCGCGCCGGCGGCACGGTGCGCTTGTTCAAGAGCGATCGCCCCGACGTGGCCGACGGAATGCAACTGCGCGATTTCGTCTATGTCAAAGACGTTGCCGAAGTGATGGCGTGGTTTCTCGCCGCCCCGCGCCCTTCGGCCATCTACAATGTCGGCACCGGTCAGGCCCGTTCCTTCCTCGATCTGGCAACGGCCGTAATGGAAAGCTGCGGCGCGCGTCCCCACATCACCTGGATCGACATGCCGGACGATCTCAAAGGCAAATACCAGTACTACACGCAGGCGGACATCGGCAAACTGCGCGCGGCCGGCTACGACAAACCCTTCCGCACGCTGGAAGAGGGCATCCGCGATTACGTGCAGAATTACCTCCTGCAGCCCGACCCCTATTGCTGAGACCTCGGGAACCGAATGATTCCGGAACAGGCCATACGGCAAGCGCTGAGCGCACATCGAGCAGCCACCGAACAGCTGCATGAGCAGATGCCGCTCCTCATCGAGATGGGCATGCGGCTGCGGAACTGCCTCCTTGCCGGCGGCAAGATCCTGCTGCTGGGCAACGGCGGCAGCGCGGCCGACTGCCAGCACATCGCAGCCGAGATCGTCGGCCGCTACAAGCGCGAGCGCCGCGGCCTGCCCGCCATCGCCCTCACCACCGACACGTCCATCCTCACCGCCGTGGGCAACGACTACGGCTTCGAGCGCATCTTCTCGCGTCAGGTGGAAGCGCTGTGCACCCCGAAAGACGTGGTGATCGGCCTCTCCACCTCCGGCAACAGCCCCAACGTATTGGCCGCCATCCACACTGCACGGGAAATCGGCGCCTACACCCTGGGCCTGACCGGCGCCAACGGGGGCAAGCTGGCCCAAACCTGCGACCTGTGCCTGATCGTCGCCAGCAACGACACGCCCCGCATCCAGGAGGCCCACATCCTGGTCGGTCACATGCTCTGTGACCTCATCGACGCCGAAACCCTCGATTCCACACCATGCAGCAACGGCTGATCGAGGCGCTCCGTCAGGGTTTTCCCGCCGACGCCTGGGCCCTGGTGATCGGCGACCTCATGCTGGACCGCTATCTCTGGGGCAAGGTCGAACGCATCTCGCCGGAAGCGCCGGTGCCGGTGGTGTTGCTGGAAAAGGAATCGAGCCGCCCCGGCGGAGCAGCCAACGTGGCGGCCAACCTCGCCGGCCTGGGCCTGCCCTGCCGCCTGCTGGGCACCGTCGGCGACGACGCGCCCGGACGCGAGCTCGTCGCAGCCATCGCCAGTCAAGGCGTCGGCACCGAGGCGCTCTTCACCTCGTCTTCGCGCCCCACCACCACCAAGACCCGCATCCTTGGCGGCCACCAGCAGATGCTGCGGCTCGATCGCGAAGCCACGGCCGCCCCCGACGCTGGCGAGCAAGAGGCCCTGAGCCGCCTGCTGCGCGAGATGATGGAACGGAAACCGGCCGTCGTCGTCCTCTCCGATTATGCCAAAGGCGTCCTGACCCCCGAGCTTTGCCGGCTCGCCATCGACCTCGCCGCCCAGGCGGACATCCCCGTACTGGTCGACCCCAAGGGGCGCGACTACGGCAAATACCGCGGCGCGACCGCCCTCACGCCCAACCGGCGGGAAACCGCCGAAGCCTGCGGCGTCTCCGGCCAGGATCTCGACGAGCTCCTGCAGGCCGCGCAGGCGCTGCGCCGCGCCCTCGATCTGCGCTTCCTCGCCGTCACCCGCAGCGAGGAAGGGATCACCCTCCTCGAAGAAACGCGCATGCTCCATCTTCCCGCCATGGCCCGTCAGGTGTTCGACGTCTCCGGTGCCGGCGACACCGTCATCGCCACGCTGGCCGCCGGGATGGTGGCGGGCCTCGAGCCGGCCGAAGCGCTGCATCTGGCCAACCTCGCCGCGGGGATCGTGGTCGGCAAGGTGGGTACCGTGCCCATCACCCGCGAGGAACTGCTGGCCGAACTCGCGGTCGAGGAAGTCCGCGAGCAGGCGGACAAGATCTGCGACCTGCCGCACCTCCTGGCACGCGTCCGGCAATGGCGCGCCAACGGCGAGCGCATCGTGTTTACCAACGGCTGCTTCGACCTCCTCCACGCCGGCCACGTCGTCTATCTGGAACAGGCGGCCAAATTGGGGGATCGCCTGGTCGTCGGGCTCAATACCGACCGCTCGGTACGTGCCCTCAAGGGTCCGAATCGGCCGGTCATCCACGAGCAGGATCGCGCCCGGGTACTGGCCGCCCTGGAAGCGGTCGACGCCGTCGTCCTGTTCGACGAAGACACGCCGCTCTCCTTGATCGAAGCCATCCGCCCGGACGTTCTGGTCAAGGGCAGCGACTATACCGAAGACCAGGTGGTGGGCGGCAAGGAAGTCAAGTCCTGGGGCGGTCGCGTCGCGCTCATCGACGTCGTGCCGGGACGCAGCACCAGCAACATCCTCCGCAAGCTCGGCAGCGCATGACGAATCAGCAAATCCTGGTCATCGGCCCATCCTGGATCGGCGACATGATCCTGGCGCAGAGCCTCTTCAAGCTGCTCGAGCAGCAGGACGCCGGCTGCGCGATCGACGTGGCCGCGCCTTCCTGGACTCTGCCGCTGCTCGAGCGCATGCCGGAAGTGCGCGAGGCCATCCCTCTGCCGTTTCGCCATGGCAAGCTCGACCTATGGCAGCGCATCCGCATCGGGCGGGCGCTGCGCCCCAAGGGCTATCAGCAAGCCATTCTGCTCACCAATTCCTTCAAGTCCGCCATCCTGCCCTTCGCTGCCGGCATCCCCCGGCGTACCGGTTTTCGCGGCGAAATGCGCTACGGCCTCATCAACGACCTGCGCCCCCTCGATCCGGTTCGGCTGCCCATGACCGTGCAGCGCTTCGTCGCGCTCGGCCTGCCACCCGACGCCCCGCTACCCGAGCCGCTGCCGCGCCCTGCCCTCATCGCCTCGCCCGCCGGCGCCGTGGAGGTATTGCGCCGCCTGGGACGCGAGCTGCCCGATAGACCCGTCCTCGGTCTGTGCCCCGGCGCGGAATACGGCCCGGCCAAGCGCTGGCCGGAGGAACACTACGCCGCCGTGGCCCGCTGGGCGCTGGAGCAAGGCTATGAAGTGTGGCTCTTCGGCTCGAACAAGGACGCCGCGATCACGCAAGCCATCGACCGCCTGAGCGGTAACCGCTGCCTCGATCTGGGCGGGAAGACGCAATTGGGCGAAGCCATCGACCTCATGTCCTTGTGCTCGGCCGTGGTGAGCAATGATTCGGGCCTCATGCACGTGGCGGCCGCGCTCGACCGCCCCCTGGTCGCCCTCTACGGTTCCTCCGACCCGCACCACACCCCCCCCATGAGCGAGCGGGCCTCCATCATCCATCTGGGTTTGCCCTGCAGCCCCTGCTTTGCGCGCGAATGTCCTCTCGGGCACCTCGCGTGCCTGAGGGACATCGCTCCGGCGCGGGTCATCGAGCGACTGGTAACTGGCATGGCGACACATGCCCCATCTCTGGCACCCCCTACTCAGTAACCATCCGTCTCACGATAAACCTGCACGTGGCGCCCTCGCAACCCCGCGACGAGCCCTCCTGCCTTGGCGAAATGCCTAAGGCCGTGGTACCAACTGCGCTTGAACTTGCGATAGCCACCCAACAGCATCAACGGCGAGACGACCACGCGCAGCGTTCCCTCCACTCCATGGCGCACGATCTCCTTGACGGCGCGGCGTGCAGTTTTTTGGGCTCCGAACAGTTTGGACTCGATGTAGATACGATTTGCGCTCGAGCGATATTGGCGCTTCAGACGCCACCGGATCGTCAATCGGTTCGGCACGACGGCTTCCGACACTACGGCGTCGCTGAGATAGACGATGCGCCCGCCCTGGTGAACCAATCGCATGAAAAAGTCGGTATCGCTCCCCCCCGTCAAAGCCATGTTCGTATCGAATTGCAGCGCACCACCCTCAGGGCCGAGGATACTGGTGCGGAACATGACGTTGCTCGTAGCGGCACGCTTGAGCAAAGCACCGTGTTTGGTGTCGGCAAATCCCTTGTTTGCCAACCAATCCTGGTATCCTGGCGGAAAAACATAGCGGACGGGGCCAGTGTAGGCTTCCGCATCGTACCGAGTCACTCCACGTGCATAGGCCATCAGCCAGCCCTGATCGGCTTCCTCGTCATCGTCGATGAACGCGATCAAGTCCGCATGGACAGACAAAGCATAGCGGCACACGGCGTTCCTGGCATGAGGGATGCCACGTCGCGGCTCGATGAAGTAATGGATTGGATACTTCGGCTCGGGAAACGCGCTGCTTATCGTCTCCGACAAATCGGATTCGGCGTCGTTATCGACGACCACGATCTCGACTTTCCACCGAGACGGACACTCTTGCGCCAGCACCGAGGCAAGACAGCGGCGCAGCATCTCGGGGCGCCGAAACGTGCAAACGCCAACGACGACATGCCGACTCTCGCTCGACTCCATCGATCACTCTCCAAACCATCCCGAATCACTCGATGAGCGGGCGCCTTACCAGCCGCTTCCGCTCATCCTATCGCCTCGTCGGCCCGCCGTGGTGCCGTTGGACGCTGCAGATAAAAAGCATACATGAATCCAAACATCACGCTATTCAAATAAAAACCCGTCTTGTAGTTGATATACGATTCAAAAAAATTAACGATGCCCCAGAAAACGATGAAAGCCCATGAAAAAAAGAATACATCCCGCGGCATCGCCCCTTCCTGCCAGGCCACATACACACTTCTGCCGATCAAACCCACGATGGAGAGCATTCCGACCAGACCAACGATTCCGGTTGCCACCAGAGCCTCGATATAAGAATTGTGCAAGTGGCCGAACCACTCCTTGAAAATGGGCGTGAAACGCTCGTCGGCATCAATCAAATTTTCAGCCGAAAAAACTCCCCAGCCGAACATGGGCCTTTCGGCGATCCAATCACGGGCAGCCCGCCACATCGCAATACGAGCCCCGCTACTCGTCAGCTGGATTTGCTCGTCAAAATTCGCTGCCCCGCGAATGGTCTCCACCTGGATCGTCTCCTGCGCGAGGCGCGCCGCAAGCCGATCCCGAACTTTTAATGCATCGAGAATCACCACCGAAAGCGCGATCATCAGGAGCACCAATATGACATGGTTGCGGTTGCGCAACCATGTCATTATCGTTTTTGCCCCGCCGGTCATCATGGCGATAAGGAGCGACGCAGACAATGCCACGAGAAGCGCCAGCCATACCGCACGCACCTGGGTTGCGATCACCCCCCACATCATGAGCAGCAAAAGAAGAACTATCCCACCGATCGCGACAAACCGTAGAGAAACGGGACATGAGCGGTATATCCTGATGCCGAAAAACAGCGTGCAGAGCAACCCCGCGCCAAAAAAGATCCCCGCATGCTCCGCGTTGCGAAACCCAAAATCGACACGCTCGCCATGCCAGGAAAGTATCCACTGCTGAGAGGGAGTATGCCATATAAGGAATGCCAACAACCCGACGAGCGCACCGGTGAGCAAGAGAAACGGACTTATTCGCCTCCACGCGACCGTTCCATAAGCGAGGACGAGAAAAAACGAGAAAAAATAGATATAGTTGCTAGGAAAACGTCCGTGAAATAGACGTTCGGGCACGGTCAAATATTGCCAAAAGTATTCCCCAATCAACCCCACTGAAAAAATCATGCAAAAAACGATGAGCACGTCTCTCCTCATCTCCTGGCGTCGGACGAGTAGAATCAAAGACATCAACAACAGGATTCGCACGAGGACCTTCACCCCACCACCTGTCGCCAACCAGAGCGCCGGAAAAACGAGCGCCAAGAGACAGAAAAACGCCTCGATCGATGCAAAGCGGAAAATTTCCACGGCAGATTTCATGAATAATCCTGTTCCATCCAGGGGCAACCGAAAACAGAAATCATATTTTCTATTTGATCGTCGTTTCGATGCCTATTCTTCTTCCACAAGCTAATGGATTGGCTTCCACGCCATGGACAAGGAAGATGTTTCGTTCCAGAATGACGGACGAGCCGTCCATTGAGCCGCACCATCCAATAAAGCCAAACATCGTCCGCATCGGGACATAGCCGCATGAACCGCTCACGATCACAGACGGCAGGATGAAAACATCCCGGCGGATACAAGACCCCGCCGATGCCCGTGGCGAAATTCGCCGGGCTGACGGTTCCATCCACCACCGCCAGCATCCATTCCCGGTAGGGACGAATCGCGCTTCCCTCGTAGCGGATTCGGTGCAGTCGATGGGCGATGATATCCTGAGGATGCCGTCGCGAGGCGGCCACCAGTTCGGCAAGCCAGTCCGGCCAGTAATAGACATCGTCGTCCGCGGTAACGATGATCGCATCAGGAAACGATTCGAGCGTCGGAATGATCTTCTTGTACGATTTGATGTCCTCGCAATATCTTATCTCCACACCATAGACCTGGAGATCGAGCACGTTCCTCGGCAGGAGATCGGCATCCGAATGCGCAATCCATAGAATCAAGCGCGTCGGCCTCAGGCGCTGCAGCAAGAGACTTTTCAAAGTGAGGTGCAGCGTCGCAAAACGAGGAGGATACGACGTCAGAGATACGATCAGATCGGGTTTTCCCTCATGCGTCGTCACGCCCAAGAACCGCCTGGTCCGCCATTCGAGCATTAGACGAAACCGGTTCCACCAGGGCATGCAGCGTTTGAGAAATTTCTCTTTCTTCCTGCGTATCCATCTATTCTGCCTCATGCTTCTCACCCCATATCACCATGAGGCCGATGGGCGTCGAACTTTACATCGTCGCGCCATTCCCCGCTGGCCGTGCCCACGCAAGCCGATCCGAAACCAAAAACGATCAGCGCCTTACCCCTTTTCAGATACGGCGAGAAGGTACGGAGGCGGCAATCCGCGAGCGGCGCGATCTTCTCGCCGTCGGCGCTCTCGGCCAAGAGCATCATGTCGGAATGGTGCGCCCGCAGCTCTTGCAAGCGCGTGTCGTCGAGCAGAGGAATGTCCCGTTTCGCATAATAGATCAGGCGTTCGTCGAGGCTGTGGTAGGCATAGAGCGGGAAAGGAGGGGCGGTGTGCAGCCATTGGGTGAACTGCGGAAAAACCGCGATGCGGTAATCGTAGATCCTGGATTCGACGAGGCCGAAATAGAGCGCATAAAGCGCCGGCAGGGCGATTCCCAGCACCAGCACCATGCGGCGCAGTCTCGCGCCGCCCGCCTCGAGGAGCTCGGCGAGGCGCTTGCCCAGCAAAAGCGCCAAAAGCGGATAGATCGGCAGCAGATATTTTGCGTGCTTGTTGCTGAAGAGTGAATAGAGCAGGAAGGGGATCGCGACGGCGAGGAGCAAGGCCTTGCAGTCGCGATCGCGCCACCATCGCCGTACGGTCGTGATCGGTCGAATCAGCAACAAGAGGGATGCCGGGAAGAAATCCCCTATTATCCATATAGCATAATCATAAAACGGGTCCGAGGTGGATTCCTGGATTTTGTCGACCATGTCGACCTGTATGATGGACGTCCACACGTCCCAGCCCAGTCGCCAAGTCACCACTGCGTACCAGGAAAGCCCTACCAGCAAAAAAATGAGCCACCCCAGTGGATCATAAAGGGCCTGCCAATGACGCGTGCCGCGCGATGACAGGGCCAAGGCGAAGAGCGGCAGCGTGACGAAGAGCAAGACCAGCGGCCCCTTGGTGAGCATGGCCAGACCCAAAAGTCCATAGCTCAGCCACAACCAGGCGCGTCCCCCCTCACCCTGAACGTAGCGCAAGGCGGCGATCAAGGAGGCGACGCACAAAGTGGTGAGCAGCATCTCGATTTCCGCGCGCCGGGCGAAAACGGCGAAACCGGCGTTGGCGATGAGGATCTGGGTCGCGAACAAGGCCGGCCACGATCCGAACACCCGCCGCGCATAGCGGTAGCAGACCCACACGCACAGGCTCGCCGCGAGCGCCGAGGGCAGGCGCACTGCCCATTCGTTGGCCGCACCGAAGAGCCAAGCGCAGGCCGCTGCCAACCAGTAGAGCAAAGGAGGCTTGGCGAGATAGAGCTCACCGTTGAGCCGGGGCAGCAGCCAGTCGCCACTGCGGAACATGCCCTCGGCCGGAACGGCGCGACGCGCCTCGTTGAAGGACAGGAGTGCGATGTCGCCCAATCCCCAGTAGAACGCCAGCGCGCCGAGGAAGAAGGTGACAAAGAGCAGTCGCCGGTAGAGGGCGTCATCCGCGATCACGATCCTCCCTCCTTGGTCACCAGGACATCCTCCATGATGAGATACTGGAGATCGGAACCGAAGAACATGTCGAGCGCATCGCTCGGGCTGCACACCATGGGTTCGCCGCGACGATTGAGCGAGGTGTTGAGCACCACGCCGTTGCCGGTGAGCTTTTCCAGCTCCAGCATCAGGTCGTAGTAGCGCGGGTTGTGTTCGCGCCGCAGCACCTGGGCGCGCGCGGTCCCGTCCTCGTGCACCACTTCCGGCACCCGTTGCCTCCATTCGGGGGCCACCTCGAAGGTGATGGTCATGAAGGGGGCGGGATGGTGGGTTTGCAGCATCTGGGGGGCGACGGTGTCGAGCATGCTGGGGCAGAACGGTCGCCAGCGTTCGCGGAACTTGATCTGGGCGTTGATGCGGTCGGCGATGCCGGGCACGCTCGGACAGCCGAGGATGGAGCGAGCGCCTAGGGCGCGCGGGCCGAACTCCATGCGCCCCTGGAACCAGGCCACCGGATGGCCGTCGGCAAGCAGCCGTGCGATCCGCACGGGCACGTCGTCGATCTTCTGCCATCGCGGGCGCGCTGGATGCTTGGCGCAAGCGGCGATGATTTCTTCGTTGGTGTATGCCGGTCCGAGATAGACGTGTTCCATCTTTTCCACCGGCACACCGCGCTGCATGCTGACGTAGGCGGCGGCACCCACGGCGGTGCCGGCGTCTCCCGCGGCCGGCTGCACGAAGAGCTCTTCGACTTCGGGCCGGGCGACGATCTTCTGGTTGAGCTTGACGTTGAGCGCCCCGCCGCCGGCGAAGGCGATCCGACCGGTTTCCCGGATGATGTCTCCGAGATAATAGTCCATCATTTCGAGCGCCAGTCGCTCGAAGAGCGCCTGGATACTTGCGGCGTAATGGATGTAGGGTTCGTCGACGTCGTCGCCCTCCCGCCGCGGCCCCAGCCATTCGATCAGCTTGGGCGAAAAGTAGTAACCCTTGCCTTTTTCCTTGTAGCGGCGCAGGCCAACGACGTTGACGTAGTCGGTATTGACCACCAGCTCGCCGTTCTCGAAACGCGCCAGACGCGAGAAATCGTAGCGGGTGGGGTCGCCGTAGGGCGCCATGCCCATCACCTTGTATTCGCCGTCGAGCATCTCGAAACCGAGGTATTCGGTCAGCGCCCCATAGAGGCCCGCCAGGGAATCGGGGTCGTAGAATTCCTTGATCTTGTGGATGACGCCGTTTTCACCGTACCCGAAGAAAGTGGTTGCGTATTCCCCCTTGCCGTCGATGCACAGGATCGCCGTCTTGTCGCGAAAGCCGGAGCAGTAGTAGGCACTGGCGGCATGGGCCAGGTGGTGTTCCACCGGGATGATTTCGGTCTTTTTCGGGTCGAAACCGAGCTGCTGCAGGCACCATTCGATGCGTTTCCGGTAGCGCCAGAAACGGCGATTGCCGGCAAAGATCGCATCCAGCGCCCGATCGGGCGCGTACCAATAACGCCGGGCATAATGCCAGCGCGCCGGACTGCCGAAGAGCGGGATCGGGGCATAAGGGATGGCCACGGCGTCCACTTCGTGCGGTCGAATGCCGGCCAATTGCAGGCAGAATTTCGCCGATTCATAAGGCATCCGGTTCTTGGCGTGCTTGTCGCGCACGAAACGCTCTTCTTCGGCCGCGGCGACCAGCTTGCCGTCGATATACAGCGCAGCCGAGGGGTCATGCCCCAAGGCGCCCGACAATCCCAGGATTTTCATGTGGTGCTCTCTCGTTCTTCGATGATTTCGATTCCGGCCTGTTTCAGGACGGTATCCGGTCCATAGACTCGCCGCAAGGCCGATTCGAGCATCGCGCGGATCCGCGGTTCGCCTTGCCAATTTTGCAGGAAACGGCGCAGATCCCGGGCGTGGCGCCTACGGTACCATGCTCCACGTGCGTGGCGGTATTGGCGCAAGGCATCCAGATCCAGCAGCCACGGTTGCCGGTCGACGATCTTGAGATTGTCGGCCTTGAGATCGCCGTGCTCGATGCCCAGCAGGTACAGCTTGTGCAAGAGTTGGGCCAGGCGTAGGGCGAGGTCGCGCCGCAGTTCTTCGCTGACCGAGGGATCGGCGAAACATTCGGCGACATCGGGACCGTCCACCCATTCGGCGAAGAAATAGGTCTGTCGCCGTACCGGACCAAAGCGGCGCTCCACGAGGGCCAAAGGGCGCGCCGTGGCGATGCCGTACATGCGCAGCAGATGGGCATTGCACCAGGAACGGGCGGCACGGGAACGGCGCAGGGCGATCTTCAGGCCATGCCAAAAGTTTTTGACGTTGTAGCGCTTGATCACGACGCGGCGCGCGCCGGTGGTCACGACACCGACGGTGCAGGTATTGCCCGTCTTGAGACGGCGGCTGGCCGGACTCTCCAGCCAGTCATCGGGGCGCTCGAGGAGCTCGTGCAGCCCGGGATCCTCTTCAGGGCGAGCCACGGCCAGGAAACGATTCCAGCGCCTTTCCACCCGCACGTCGGTACAGCTGCGCAGGACTTTGCTCATGGCGTACTCTTGCGCCACTTCATGGCGATGCTGCCAGACGGCCCTGACGAGACGGCGCAGCATCCGGGCATCGGTCTTCCAGCCACGCACTTTGGCGTAAACCTGCAGCAGATGGGGCAGGTGGACCTCGTCCTCGACGTCGAACTTGGAGAGCAGTTGCGCCAGATTGCGCAGCGCGCGGCGAGGACCGAGCGGCGAGCGCCCTGCCCGGATGCCGTCGCCATCCAGCGTGTGGATGCGATCCCCCTCGATGAGGAAATTCTTGAGATAGAGATCGCTCTGATGCAATCCCGCCTCGTGATGTCTCGCCACCACCACCACCAATGCCTCCATCAGGCGCAGGCGAGCCTGAGCATCGCCGCCAAGCGAGGCCAGATGCTCCTCGGCATTACGGGCACCCTCGATGGCCTCGAAGAGGAGCACCCATCCCGCGCCCTCGGGCAGTTGCGCCTCATGGAGCAGCGCCGGCGTGACGATGCCCCGTTCCTGTAGCCAGCGTACACCACGGCGATCGCGCTTGGCATGACGCGCGGCGTGCGGGCCGACGAAGATCTTGGCGTAGACCGCCCGTTCCTGCCAGCGAGCCCGGCACACGAGGCGGGCACCCGGTACCCGCCGGACGACGTGCTCGCAGACCAGCTGCGTGCCATCGTCCAGGAGCAAGGAGAACGGTCCCTCCTCGTCGAACCGGATTGCCGGCGTCAAAGTCACGGTTTGCGTCGCAGCCTGCATAGATCGAGTTCGTCGACCGAGGCCACGATGTCGACCTCGACGCCTTCGAGCGCCGGTGGTTGCTCGGTAATCAGCCAGATCTCGCCCTGTTTCTCGAGTAAAGCGGGAAGATCTTTCGTCGCCACCAACGGAATCACACGGCCCGCATAGAAGGAGAGCGCACCGTCACCCTCCCCGCCTTTGATCGATCGGTCCTGATAGAGCGGCACCGACGGATCGGGAAGCTGCATGGCCAAGGTCTTGGCGGCGGTCTTGCGCGGTTCCTTGGACAAATTGGCCTCGCCGTAGAGATAGAGTGCCGCGCTCGCCACGGCCACCAGCAGCACGGGGAAAGCAGGCGCATGGGCTTTCAGCAGGCGGTGCAGCACCAGGGGCAATGCCAGTAGCGCCAGGCAGGGCAAGAACGCCAATGCCGCATTCCCGTTCTTGAAGACGAGGTACCCCATGGCCGCGATCGCCGCCGTGCAGAACAGCCAGAACAAGATCCGGTTGCAGCGGGCGAACCCGCCACCGGCTTCGGTCACATAATGGCCAAGGATCAAGGAAAGCGGCGGTGCGAAGAGAAGCGCGTACTGCATCTGCTTGTTGACGGTGAGCATCAGCAGAACGAACACCACCGCCAGCCACAGCCAGGCGAAACGGATCACCGGTGGCAGGCTCCCCAAGCCCCGTTGCCGATAGGCCCACCAGCCGGCCGGCAGCAGCAGGATCCCCCATGGGGCGAAGAATTCGAAGAAATGCTGCGGATACCACCACAGCGGCTTGGCATGGGTACCGCTAACGAAGGTCTCATCGACCTCCCGACCGACGAAATGACTGATGGCATCGGGTAGCGTCGCCAGCAACCAGGCATACCAGCCAAACGCGACGATCAAGAGGGCTGCCAACCCCGGCAGATTGAAGCAGCTTTGCAGGAAATGGCGCACTCCGCCGCTGCGCCGCTGCAGCACTGACCACGAGAACAGGGTGAGGAGCGGAACGGCGAGCGCCGCCGGCCCCTTGCTGAGAAAACCGAGCCCCAAGAGCAGACCGAAGAGCAGCCGGCGGAGGGTATCGCCGCCGCGTTCGAGCAGGTCGTAGCCCACGAAGCAGGCGGCGGCGATGAAAAAGAGCAGGATCGGGTCTGCCTCGCCGCTGCGAAAGTAGCGCAGGCCGATGAAACTGATCACCAGGACCAGGGCGGCATTGGTCGATGCCCGTTCCCCCAGGCGAGACGCACCCCAGAACGTGAAGAGAAAGGCCGACAGCAGCCCGAACAGCACCGCCGGTAGGCGCGTGGCGATCTCGTTCACGCCAAACAATCGGTAGCTCGCCGCGGTGAGCCAGTAGGGCAGCGGCGGCTTTTGCAAGCGCAGTTCCCCGTTGTAGCGCGGCACCAGCCAGTCGCCACTTGCCACCATCTCGCGCGCGGTCTCGGCGATTCGCACCTCCTGGATCTTGTACAACGGCCGCTCGCCGAGCCCGATGAGCAAGGCCGACAGCAGCAGTGCCACCATCACGAGCAGGGAGGAATAGGATGTCTTCATCATGGTTTCTCTTCTTCTGGTCAATGCTTGATCTCATCGAATGGCGTCGTCGGCCAGCGCCCGTGGAACTTGTGGTAGAGCCGGCGCGCCCGGCGATCCACCTGCCGCCAGAACGAGCGCTCGCCAACGAGGGTACGGCGCAGGCTGCCGCGATAGAGGCGAATGAAGCGCAGACAGTCGCGACGGCTGAGACCGATGTCCAGGGCAGAAAAATACAAGGCGGCAAGGTCTTTCATCCGATCGCGCCGGGAAGTGGCGCGACGCAAACCGACACGATGCAGATCCATGAGATAGATCAGGATTTCCCCCTGTCGCAGGCGCTCCCCATCGAGGCAGAAATGACAGAGATAGAAGTCGCGGTGATTGAGCCCATGTTCGTGCAGCGTGCGGGCGATGCGCGCGACTTCGGCGAGAATCGCCCGTTTGTGTGTCAAGGGCGGCGGAGCATGCAGCCAATCACGGCAATGATCTTCGAGCGAGACGATGTCCCCCAGGTCGCGCGTCATCACGAAAGAGCGCCGCCGGGCGGGGTTCCATCCACGGCTGGCATAGGCCACACCGGGCGTGGTGGGTATGCCCAGGGCTTGGAGCTGCCGGATGGCGCGCCACTCGACGGCAGCATCCACCACGGGCCATTTGCCCGAGAGGAGATTTTTGAAGATCTCGCGCCACCCCACCCCCAAATGCTGCTTGACGAAATAGGATTCGCCCCCCAGGCGTACCCTCAGGGTACGACGGCCCGGGACGTCGCGAAACACCTCACCCTGCAGCGCCATGACCTGTTCGAACGGATCGCCGGGCGGCAAGAGAGAAAGGATCTCGGCAGGCAGATGATCGGGCGGCCGTCCCGCCAGGCGTGGCGACGTGGGTACGGCGTCTCTGGCTCCGTCTGCGGCACGCTGCGCCCGCATGGATTCAGTCTCGACCACGGCCTTTCCTCTTTTCCCTGGCGATCTCCTCCAGCAGCTCCGCCTCCAGCGTAGGAGAACGGCGCGCGGCGATCTCCGCGGTGTAGCGCCTGCCGGCCTCACCCCATTGCGCGCGATCCTGGGGCGAAGTCAGCATGCGCGCCAAAGCCGCATTCATCTTGCCTTGATCGAAAGGCGATGGCAGTACCAAACCGGCGCCAGCCGCCGCAACGTGCTCGGCGTAGCCGCAAACGTCGGTGACGAGCACGGGCAGGCCGGCGGTCATGGCCTCGATGAGCACGAGCCCCGCGAGCTCGGAACGCGCGACATGGACGAGAAGATCGGAGCCCATCATCAAGCGGGGAACGTCCGTGCGGCCAGAGGTGATGATCAGATGATCTTCCACCTCCAGACGCCTGGCGAGCGCCATTATGGCGTTCGGTCGATCCGTCCCCACGGCGAGCAGCCAGAGGGAGGAACGCAAAGGCCGCGGCAGGGAAGCCAAGGCGCGGATGGCCCGGTCGAACCCCTTGAGTCTGAACACCGAACCTACCATCAAAGCGACAGTGGCCGAGTCAGGCAGCCCGAATTCGGCGCGCAATGCATTTCGCGCCTCGCTCCGGTCGATGTCGGCAAAAGCGCCGAGGGGGATATTGGGAGGAATCGGGTGAAAACGCTCATCGGGCGTGTGATACCAGCGCTGGTAAATTCTTTTTTCACGTTCTGACAGCAAAAAGATGTGGCAAGAACTGTCGCGACCCATGACCGCCTTTTCGCTTGCGGCGAAAAACCGGTAGCGACCAGACCAGCGGTAGAACCAGCCGCGCTCACGATGGGCCCGTTCCACAAAACAAGGATCGACGGTGTAATAGACATCCAGGCCCGGCATGCGGTTGAAGCCGACCACCAGATCGGGCTCATCCTCGCTCAGGCGCGCGGCGATGGCGTCGATCAAATGTTGATAACGCTGATGGTTGAACCAGCCGGAGGCCGGCAGACAGGTCACTTCGATACCGTCTCCCGGCAGATCACCACGCCACTGGCCCGTGTAGATCCGGACTTCATGCCCCCGTGCCGCGCAATCGCGGGCGATGCGCAGCATGTCGCGCTGTGCTCCGCCGTAAGGGAAATACTTGAAGATCACGAAGGCAAACTTCATCGGAGACCGTCATCGCCGCCGTACGGCCAAAGTTTTCATTGTATGCGAAAATTCCCCCATGCCACGCCTGCTGCTCATCAAGACTTCGTCCCTGGGCGATGTCGTCCATAATCTCCCCATCCTCGCCGATATCCGCGCCCACTACCCCGACATGCGGTTCGACTGGGTGGTGGAAGAAAGTTTCGTCGACATCCCCGCCTTGCATCCTGCAGTAGACCAGGTCTTGCCCGTGGCGATCCGCCGCTGGCGCCACGATCTCTTCTGCGTCGCCACCTGGCGCGAGATCGCCGCGACTCGCCGGCAACTCAGGGCGTCCCGCTACGACCTCGTGCTCGACAGCCAGGGATTGCTCAAGAGCGCGCTGATCGCCCTCCAGGCACGGGGCGAAAAACACGGCTACGATAGCCGCTCCATCCGCGAGCCGCTGGCCTCCCTCTTCTATACCCACCGACACACCGTCTCGCGCGCGCTGCACGCCGTGACGCGCAACCGGCTGCTGGCGGCGGCCGCACTCGGCTATCCCCCGCCATCGACGGCCCCCGACTACGGCATCCGCGCCCCCCGGCAGCCCTTGCCGCTCGAGCTGCCGGCAGGCTACGTCGTCGCCCTGCACGCCAGCAGCCGCGACTCCAAGCTGTGGCCGCAGGCGCACTGGGTCGAACTCGGGCGCACGCTCGCTGCAGCCGGAATGCCGCTCGTCCTGCCTTGGGGCAACGCGCGGGAACGGGAGCGCGCCCAGGCGATTGCCGTGCAGGTGCCGCACGCCCTCGTTCTGCCGCGGCTGCGCCTCGCCCAGCTCGCCACCCTGCTCTCCGGCGCCTGGGCCGTAGTGGGCGTGGATACGGGATTGGTCCATCTCGCCGCCGCGCTCGACGCCCCCACCGTTGCGCTCTATACCGATACCGATCCCCAACGCACCGGCGTCTTGCCGGGACGCGCGCATTCGGCGATCAATTTGGGCGGCGTCGGTCAGGTTCCTGCACCCGCCGCCGTCCTAGAAGCGCTGGATCGTCTCACACAACGCTCGGCCAATTCCCCCCGCTCCTCTTGACCCGCATCAAGGCACCGGGTGCAGTGCCCCGCTACAGTGCGTGCCAGGAACCCCGACGCGGAGACACGCCATGAGCACGATCACCACGCGATTCACCCACGATCATCGCCGCAGTGATGAAGGATTCGCGGCGCTGGAAGCGGCACTGCTCACCGGCTCCGTGGATGCGGCGCTCGGCGCCTGGGAAACGCTGCAAGCCGAACTGCAACACCACTTCCTCATCGAGGAAGAAGCGCTCTTTCCCGCCTTCGAGGCTGCCACAGGCATGAACGGCGGTCCCACCGAGGTGATGCGGCTCGAGCACGCGCAGATACGCGAGCTCTTCGCGCCGCTCGCATCCGCCCTCGAGGCAAAAGAGACGGAGGCGGCGCGCGATCTCCTCGAGACGCTGCTCGTGATGCTGCAACAACACAATATGAAGGAAGAGAACGTGCTCTACCCCATGTGCGATCAAGTACTGGGTGCCGGGCAGCAAGAAGCACTCGTCCAACGGCTGGCCGCGAACTCGCCCTGATGGACCCCACTGCATTCCACCGCGCCCCCGAAGGTTACGCTCCGGAAGACGTGCTGCTCTTCGACGCACGGGAGCTGCTGCCGCCCGATCCTTTCGTGCGCACGCTCGAGTTGCTCGAGCGGCTGGAATCCGGGCGCTGGGTGCGCTTGCTGCTCTATCGCGTCCCTTGGCCGCTGTTCGAGGCGATCGAACCGGAGGGTTGGGCGCATCGGGAGTATGTCCACGACGACGGCACGGTCGAGATCCATCTCTTCCGCCCCGTGGACGGCATGGGAACGAATGCGCGATGAAAGCTCTGCCCCTGGACGTCAAATCCTCGCCGCCTTATACGGTGCCGCTGCGCTGGTTCGCGCTCGCGCCCCCCATGCTCGCGCTCGCTGGCCTGTTGCTTTTCTTCGAAGGACCCACCGCCGTACTCAGCCGCTGGACACCGGCCGCGCTCGCACTCACACACGTCACGGCACTCGGTTTCATGGGCAGCGTGATGCTGGGGGCGTCGGTGCAGGTACTACCGGTGCTCGCCGGCGCCGTCTGGCCGCCGGTGATGTTTCGCTGGCACGCGTTGCCTGCCCTCTGGGGCGCAGGCGTGTCGTTGCTCGTCGCCTCCTTTCTCTGGCCGAACCGAACCTTGACGGTAGCGGCCGCCATCCTGCTTGCCGGCACGCTCGCCGTTTTCCTCTCCCTCGCCTTTCTCGCCCTAGCGTCTGCCCGCAATCCCGCCGGCGGAGATCTGCGCCGGGCACTGGTCGGGTTCTCGCTCACGGCGCTGCTGGGGCTGGGCTTGCTCGCGCAGCGCGAAGGAATCTGGCTGGCGGATCATTTCGCCTGGGTGAGCTGGCACGTGGTGAGCGCCTGGAGCGTGTGGGGATTGGGACTGGTGGCGGCGATCGCCTACGCGGTGGTGCCAATGTTCCAGCTCACCCCTCCTTATCCAGAAAAATTCCGTGCACGCTGGGGGCGGTTGCTGTGGCTGCTGCCGTTCTCCGTCGCCGCCGCAATGGGATGGGGTGCACGGGCGGCCGAAGCGGTGGCCGTGCTCGGGGCCCTGATCCTCGTGCCGCCGTTCGCGGTGCAGACGCTGCAGCTGCAAGCGCGCAGCAAGCGCCCGCGGCATGACGCCACCTGGAAACTGTGGCGGGTCGCCATGGGCTCGGCCCTGGTCGCACCGCTGCTGGCGCTCCTTGCGGCGGGCGACGTCCTCTCGCCCTGGTGGGTCGGCGTGACCGTCTTCTGGGGTGGATTCGCCGCGGTGATCTGCGGCATGTGGGTGAAGATCCTGCCTTTCCTCACGTGGTTGCATCTGCAGCAACGCCCCGGTCGTCAGGGATTCCCCCCGACGATGCTGCGCATCACGCCCGAAGTACAGGCTGATCGGCTCTGGCAGGGCCATGGAATCACCACCGTGCTGCTCCTCGCCGGGTTGCTCTTGCCCGAACCGCTCATACGCCTGGCAGGGCTGGCAGTGCTCGCCTGCGCAGTGCAAATGGGATACATCCTCTGGCTCGCGGTACGCACCTACCGCCATTGGCCGCAGACGGTGCCGCCGCAGACCGAAGCGAATCCCTCGCCGCGGTGAGCGCCATGGACTACGCCACCCTCAAGCTCTTGCACCTCACCTTCGTCGGTCTGAGCTTGACCGGATTCCTCGTCCGATACTTCCTCACGGGGTATCGCCCCACGCTCCTGCGGCGACCTCTGCTGCGCATCCTACCGCACGTCAACGACACGCTGCTCTTCGCCGCCGGCATCGGTCTTGCCGTCCTTCGGCGCCTCTCGCCCTTCGCCGTTCCCTGGTTCGGCGCAAAGCTCCTCTGGTTGCTCGTCTATATCGTCGCCGGTTCGATCGCCCTCGGGCGTGGTCATACCCCACGCGGGCGACGAATCGCTCTCGTCCTCGCCCTTTGCGCCTTTGCCCAGATCGTAGGCTGTGCGCTGCGAAAGTCGCCCTGGGGGTGGTTCGGCTGAAGGGGCCGCGCTACTTGATGCGAATCAATGCGTCGCGGCCCGCCCTTCCCTATCCTGGGGCCGCCGTATCCCCAGGAGAGAAACATGGCGTCATTCTTCAGCACGAGCGCCGCTCGCAACATGTTCTATGGCGGTACGCTCTTTTCCGTCCTCTTGTTCCTCGGTGTGACGCTGCACACCGAGAGCGTGCTGCCGCAGCGCGATCAGCGCGCACAGATCGTGGCCAATCCGGCCATCGCCGCCGGCAAGCGCATCTGGGAGGAGAACAACTGCATCGGGTGCCATACGCTGCTCGGCGAAGGCGCCTATTTCGCCCCTGAACTGGGCAACGTCTATAAACGGCGCGGACCGGAATTCATCAAAGCCTGGATCCAGAGCCAACCCACCGGCGCGCCCGGTCGCCGCCAGATGCCGCAGTTCCATCTCAGCGAACGGCAGCTCGACGACCTGGTCGAGTTCCTGCGCTATGTCTCCGAGATCGACACGGCCGGCTGGCCCCCCAACATCGAAGGATGACCGGTTCCCCCAGGAGAATTTCCCATGAAATACGCTTCTCAAGCGGTCGCGAAACCCTATTTCGTCGCCGCACTCACCCTCTTCGTCGCCCAGATACTATTCGGTCTCATCATGGGCCTACAATACGTGATCGGCGACTTCCTCTTTCCCCACATCCCCTTCAACGTGGCGCGAATGGTGCACACCAACGCGCTGATCGTCTGGCTGCTGATGGGGTTCATGGGTGCGGCTTACTACCTCGTGCCGGAAGAAGCCGAACGTGAATTGCATTCGCCGCGACTCGCACTCGTCACCTTCTGGATCTTTCTCGTCGCGGCCGGATTGACGGTGATCGGTTATCTTGCCGTCCCTTATGCAACGCTCGCCAAGCTCACCGGCAACGAGCTGCTGCCGACGATGGGACGCGAATTCCTCGAGCAGCCGACCATCACCAAGATTGGCATCGTGCTCGTGGCCCTGTCGCTGCTCTACAACTTGTCGCTGACGTACCTCAACGGTCGTAAGACGGCGATCACCTCGGTGCTGCTTTTCGGGTTATGGGGACTGGCGCTGATGTTCCTTTTCGCCTTCGTCAATCCGATCAACGTGGTCCGTGACAAATTCTACTGGTGGTGGGTAGTGCACCTGTGGGTCGAAGGGGTATGGGAGCTGGTGCTGGGCGCCATCCTCGCCTTCGTGCTCGTCAAGATCACCGGCGTCGACCGCGAGGTGATCGACAAATGGCTCTACGTGATCGTAACGCTGACCTTGGTGAGCGGACTGATCGGTACGGGACACCATTACTATTGGATCGGTCTGCCGGAATACTGGCAGTGGCTCGGTTCGCTTTTTTCCGCGCTGGAACCGTTGCCGTTCTTCGCGATGGTGCTCTTCGCCTTCAACATGGTCAATCGCCGCCGGCGCGATCACCCCAACCGGGCAGCGACGCTATGGGCGCTCGGCACCAGCGTCATGGCATTCCTCGGCGCGGGGGTCTGGGGATTCCTGCACACGCTCGCGCCGGTGAATTACTACACCCACGGCACGCAGCTCACCGCCTCGCACGGACACATGGCCTTCTACGGCGCCTACGTGATGGTGGTGCTGACGATCCTCTCCTACGCCTGGCCGCAGCTGCACGGACGCACCGCTCAGGGCAACCGCTCGCAGGTGCTGGAGATGTGGGGATTCTGGCTGATGACGGTGTCGATGGTGTTCATCACCCTCTTTCTCACCGCCGCCGGCCTGCTGCAGGTCTGGCTGCAGCGCATGGGTGATACGCCGCAGCCCTTCATGGCGGCGCAGGAGAAAATCGCGCTCTTCTATTGGTTGCGGGAAGGCACGGGCGTGGTGTTCCTGGTCGGGCTTTTGACCTATCTGGCGAGTTTCTTCATCGGCGTAAAGGGCAGCCCCGCTTATGGTGAGGCAGCGCGTTCTTGAGCCGGACGACAAAGGGCGGGGGCTTGTCTCTCCGCTCTTTCTTTCCTCCGAACGTTTCAGTGGCTGGTACCGCCGGAACGTTCCAACTTGTTCGCGACGTTGTACTTGCCGATGGGCTTGTTCATGGGGATGCGGCGCACGAGCTGCAGCGTCTGCGTATCGATCACCCATAGGGCGCCATCGGGAGTCGGCTCCATGACGCTCGCGAGCGCATGGCGGCCGTCGCGCGTAAATTCGACGTGCGCGAAAGTTTTCCCGGGTTCGGGACGTAGCGTCGCGACGATCTGCAGCGTTTCTTTGTCGAAAACCTGCAAACCGTCACGGCAATCTTTCGTCATCATGCTATCGACGAAGGCATAGCGGCTGTTCTCGTGGGTGCGCACGAAGAATCCCTGCCCACACAAGTGCACCTCGGCGACGATATGCCAGTCGCCCAGATCGATCACCGACAACACGGGACGCTGGAGGTTGGTCGAGGCCATGAGGGTTCGTCCCTGTCGTTCGAAGATCACGCCAGAGCCTAGATGCGGCATGCCGTCGAGGGCGAGTTCGGCCACCGGGCGACCGATGTCGAGGTCGATCACCTGGGCGCGGCCCTCGCGCGACGCTCCGAGCACACGGCGGTAAGAGGGATCGAAGAAGAAATCGTCGAGCACCAAATCCAGGTCGACGCGGCGCGGATGCAAAAAACCAGGATGAGCGAGTGCCTCGGCCATGCGAAAATCGTGCACCAGGCCATCATAGATTGGAGCGGCGTGCTCGTCGTAGCTCACTTCCCACAATTGCGGGATGTCCTTGAGTGCGACGACGAAACTACGGCGAGGGGCTGCGTCATAGACGGCCGAGACACGCGACTCGGTCTTGCCGTCGCGGCTCGCCGCCGTGAGAATCTTCACCGGTTCGAGATCGGCGTCGAGAATGACTAGGGTATGAGGGAGGTAATTGGCCACGGCCACGAAGCGCCCGTCCGCCGAGACTGCGAGGTTGCGTGCGTTGATGCCGACCCGAACCTGGGCCACGCGTTCGAGCGCCCACAGGTCGAATTTCTCCACCCAGCCGTCGCGCGAGGCGGTGTAGACGAAGCGTCCGTCCGGCGAGAATTTCGGCCCGCCATGTACGGCGAAATGCGTTGGCAGGCGGGCGAGCACGGTGAAGCGATCGCCGTCAAGCACGCTCAAGTGATGATCCCCTTGCTCGACCACGACGAAGAGATTGCGCGGGTCGGCCTCATGGATCGGCCTCGCGAGCAGACGCGGCGGTTGCGCCTCGCGACTGGCACGGATGTGGGCTTCGTCCCACTGGGGTGGCTCGATCCCGGGACGCAGCAACCAAGCGGCGAGCGCGGCGAAGTCCTCCTCGGCGAGCGTGCCGGCAAAAGAGGGCATTTGCGTGGCGGGGCGGCCATCGCGGATCACTGCTGCGATTTGCGGTGCCCGCAGACGCTCCAAGCTCTCGGGCAGCAACGCTGGCCCCAATTGCCCCCAGCGATCGGGGCCATGACAGCTCGCGCAATGCCGGGCGTAGAGAACGGCGGGTTCCTCGGCTCGGGCGAAGGAGGTGACACCGAGCGCGGCGACGAGACAGGCAAGGAAGGGTTTCACGTGGCGATCTCCTCGTCGTAGAGGTAGCAACCAGGATCTTCCCCCCAGGGAGATCCTGCACCAATCTTGGCACGCACGCGCGAGCTGCCATTGCATAGAGCGAGGAAGCGGCAGCGGGCGCAGCGCCCCTCGAGCCGACGGGGATGTTCGCGCAGTCGTGCCAGCAGCACGTCGTCCGGATCGGACCAGATGGCCGAGAACGGGCGCTCGCGCACGTCGCCGAGCCGCAGGTGCCACCACATCGTGTCCGGATGCACCTTACCGAGATTGTCGATGTTGGCCACATTGACGCCGCTCGCGTTGCCACCCCATTGCTGCAGCTTGGCCTCGATGTGCGCCGCCCGCTCGGGGAAACGACGTCGCACCCACAGCAGAAAGAAGGCGCCGTCGGCATCCTGGTTGCCGGTGGTGTATTCGCGCCTCGTTCCCTCCTGCCGCTCCTGCAGGCAACGCTCGAAGAGCGTTTCCATCGCCCAACGGGCGGTCTGCACCGCCGCGTCCTGTTCCCGGTTCTTGCGGCCACGGCCGGCGTAGTTCAGGTGCGAGAGATAGAATCGCGGCACCCCCTCGGCGCGTACCCAATCGAGCAGTGGCAAGAGATCACTGGCGTTGCCTTCGGTGAGCGTAAAACGCACTCCCACCTTGAGACCGCGCGCCACGGCGCCACGCACGGCCCGGGCGCTGGCGGCGAACGCCCCGACGTGGCGGCGAAATCGATCATGTGTGGCCTCCAGTCCGTCGAGACTGATGCCCACATAGTCGAACTCGGCCGTGGCGATGCGATCGAGCATCGCCTCGTCGATGAGCGTACCGTTGGTCGACAGCGCCACGTACATCCCCTGCGCTTTGGCGTACGCAGCCAGGGTAAAGAGATCAGGGCGCAGCAGGGGTTCGCCGCCGGAAAGGATCAACGCCGGCACACGAAAGCGCGCCAGGTCGTCGATCACGGCGAGCGCCTCGGCGGTGGTGAGCTCGCCGGCGAAGTCGGCGTCGGCCGATAGGGAATAGCAGTGCTCACAAGCGAGGTTGCAGCGCCGGATCAGGTTCCAGATCACCACCGGTCCCGGCGGACGGCGCCGTGGCCCGACGGGCGTGGGCGAAAAGAGTTCTTCGACGAAGGCGCTCAGGCGAAACACGGTCCTGCTCCTTTCAGAAATGCAGCCGCACACCCGTCTTTTTCAGGATACGGCTGGAGAACAACACCTCGTGAGCACGCACGGCCTCCGGAAAGCGCGCGGCGAGCAGGGCCGCGGCAGAGGCGACCGCCCGCTCCACTTCGACGCGCTCGCGTGCGTGGAACATGGCGAACAAGTTGTAGTGCCACAGCGGCAGGGCACGTGGTCGACGATAGCAATGGCTCACTTCGCCCTGCTCGGCGAGCCAGCGTCCGATGTCATCGACGTATTCATCATCCACGTCCCACACGCTCATGCCGTTGGCGACGTAGCCCAGCGCATAGTGGTTGGGGGCGGCGGCGATGCGACGGATCACGCCGGTCGAACGCAGCCGCGCGAGCCGCTCGAAGACTTCTTCCGGCATCCAGCCCAGGCGCTCGGCGAGGGCGTGGTACGGTCGCACTTCGAGCGGCAATCCGCCCTCGACGGCGAGCATCAAACGACGATCCCGCTCGTCGGGCACGAAGGGCACCTCGCCGTTCATGGACGCAACCTCAAGCGCATGAAATATTCGCGCTCCTTGGGGAAGAGCCACACCGGCAGAGAGACGGCATCCTCGATCGCCCGCGCCGTCTCGGCGATCCCCTCAGGGCGCGTGGCCGCGAGCACGAACCACATATTGAGCGCATGTTCGCGACGGTAATTGTGCGCCACCTGGGGAAAGGCCCCGACGAGGGCCGCCACCTCCTCGAAGCGTTCCTCGGGCACCGCCATGGCCGCGAGGCAGAATGCACCGCCTAGGCGCTCGACCTGGAAGAAGGGTCCGAAACGCGTCACGATCCCCTCGGCGAGATAGCGCCGCAGCCGCTGCAGCACATCCTCTTCGCTCACGCCGAGCCGTTCGGCCAGATCGGCGAAAGGTAGCTCACACAGCGGCAGGTCGTCCTGCAGCGCCCACAGCAACCGCCGGTCGAGATCGTCGAGTGTCGCCGGCGCTCTTTCCCTCATCGTTCCCGTCCCGTGTAATCCGCCCCAGTCTGTTTGTATTCTTTCGTACTGAAAAGCATCCGATGCGGCCAGCGATCGAGTCCGAGTTTCTGTCCCAAACGATGACGCTCGCGCGACACCGTGTCGCGATCGCGTCCATGGATCATCACATAGAGGTTGTAAGGCCAGTATGGCGGTGCACGGAAGCGTTCGTAGCACAAGGTCACCGCCGGCTCACAGGCGAGCCGTTCACCCACCGCACGCACCTCGTCATCGGGCACGTCCCACACGCACATGGCATTGTCCCGATAGCCGAGCCGGCGGTGCCGTAGCACCGCCCCGATGCGGCGCACCACCCTCGTGCCGATCCACTGCTCGAGCTGGGCGATCACCGCCGTCTCCGACCAACCGATCGCCTCGCCCACGGCGGCATAGGGACGCGGTACCAGCGGCAAACCTGCCGAGAGCTCACGTACCAAGGGTTCCATCTCGGCTGGAAGACTCGCCTGCGGTAGCACCTCCATGGTGGTCGGCGTGCATCGCCCTTCGCCGGACAGATCGAACCCGAGATCGATGAAGAATTCGGCCCGCAACGGCAAGGCGATCACCGGCACGCCCAGCGCCCTCTCGATTGCCACGAGCACCGCGCGGCCCCGCGCTTCGGAAGGAGACGTGAGCACGAACCACAGATTCCATTCGTCCTCGCGGGCGTAGTTGTGGTTGACCTCGGAAAAGACGCTCACGCATTCGGCGACCGCGTCGAGCTTGTCGGGCGGCACACGCGCCGCCGCGAGCGTGCTCCATCCAAGGCGCCGCGGTGCCCATACCGGCCCTAGCCGCGCCATCCATCCTGCCGTCCGGGCCATAGCAAAGGATTCGATCACTTCCGTCTCCGTTCGCTCCTCCTGCGCGGCGATCCCTGCGAAAGGGGACGGCACGAGCGGGAAACCCCGTTGCCAGCGATTGACGAAAGAAAGCAATGCATCCATCGGATCACATCCCAAAACGCGTGGCGCGATAGGTGAAGAAGATGCCGCTCGGGCTGCGAGCCATGAAACGGCTGCGCTCACGATGCGTCAGCGCATCGTAGACCACGACGCGGTCGTCGTCGCGGCACGACACCCACACCTGATCTCCTTTTGGCGTGAATTCCATGTGTAGTACCGCCTGCTCCGGTTCGAGCGTATCCCGTACCGTCAGCGTCTCGGCATCGATCACCTGCACGCGGCCGTTGTCGGGGAGCGCGAAGTTCACCCAGATCTCTCGCCCGTCGGGGCGGGCCATGACGAAGACGGGCTGCCCTGCTACTGCCACGCGACCGAGCTCGCGCCAGTCGCGCCGATCGACGACCAATACTTCATGCCGCCCAATCGCCGGCAGGAAGAGACGCTCCCCGGCCTGCGCCCAACCCCGCAGATGTGGCATCTTATAGACAGGCAGAGGGGCCTCGCCCCGGCCATATCCGTCGATGATACGACGCACCCCGACCTCGGGATGCCAGGAATCCCACAGCGCCACGCCATCCTCACCGAAGAGCCCGGCAAGGTAGAAACGCCCGTCCGGCGTCACCAGTCCGTCGTAGGGCTGGCGACCGGCGGGGGCGCACTCCGTACGCGGGGCATCGGGCACGGAGAAGTCGCTCACACAAATCTCGCCGGCATCGAAGAGCGCATAGGCGAAACGCTGCCCGGGCAGATCGGCGAGCCCTACCACTTTCGCGGCCTTGCCGTCCGGCCCCGCTTTGGCCGGTACTTCGGCCACCCGATGTAGATCGTCGGCGTCGAACGCCACGATGCCGCCAGGCTCGTAGTTCTGGGCCACCACGAGACGTCCGTCCTGCGAAATCGCTCCACCGATGGAATTTCCTGCCTGCTGCACCCGCGCGACGATGCCCGGTCGCAGCAGATCGAGCTTGGTGAGCGCCCCATCGCGCCCGAAGACGTAGGCGAAGCGCTGATCGCGCGAGAAAACCACCGAAGCGTGCGACAGATCCCCCAATCCTTCGACACGGGCGAGCACCTCGGGCTTGGAGTACGCCACGATAAGCACGCTGCCGCTCGCCCGCTCGATCACCACTCCCAAATCGCCCGTGCCGCGCTCCTGCGCCGCGACCAACCCCACTCCGCTGGCGCTCAGCGCGAAGACGAGCCAACGGGCAATGGAGGAAATCCTTGCTGTAAGCGTTCGACGATCCATGCGATTTCCTCCGTACTGAGTAAGCTGGCAAACGGCGGCATCGGCGTGCCGGGACGGCCATGAGCGATCACTGCCGCCAAGGTTTCTCCCCCTTTGCCGGCAAGCGCCTCCGCCGTGAGCGCTGGCCCCAGCCCACCCTGCAAGCTCAGGCCGTGGCAGGCGCCGCAGTCCTGCCGCACCAAGCGCACGAGCGCTGCCTGACGTTCCGCCCCCGGTTCGGCGTGGACCGCGGCGGCCAAGACCAAGCCCCAAGCCACGCCGAATGTCCCATGCCACCGCCGCATCCTCTCACCCTTCGCTTCAATAGACGTCATGCTGTGTGTTATAGACGTTGAAGTGCCCCGTCGGCGTGATCAACCGTGGATCCTTGATCACTGCTTTCGGCTGCAGCGTCTTGTCATCGACGATGACCAGAGCCGACTGCTTGTCCTTTGCCGACCACACGGCGAACCACACTTCGCTGCCGTCCTTGTTGAACTCCGGCTGCACCACGCGCTTGGCGCCGTCATCAGCGATCCCCGCCCATTCGGCGATCGGCAGTACTTTGAATCCTTTGTCCAAAGCATCGATGTCGAACACCGCTACCGATTGTGAGATCTTCGCGTCGGGGTTGAGCGGCGTATCCACGTAGAGGTGCTTGGACTTCGGGTGCGTCTTGATGAAGAGGCTCCCTCCTCCCTGCCCTGGCAGCGATTGCACCACTTTCCAAGCGTACTGCGGATGCTTTTGCGGGTCGGTACCGATGAGCGCGATCGAGTCGTCGCCCAAATGCCCCGTCGCCCACACCGGACCGTACTTCGGATGGACAAAGTTTGTGCCGCGCCCCGGGTGCGGAATCTTGCCGACATCGATGAGCGCCGCGCGCTTGCCTTCCTTGGCATCGATTACCGCCACCTTGTTCGACTGGTTCGCCGCCACCAGGAAATAGCGCTTCGAGGCGTCCCAGCCGCCGTCGTGCAGGAAGCGCGCCATCTCGATCTCGGTGATCTTCAAGTTGTGGAGATCAGTGTAGTCGACGAGGTGCGTCTTGCCCGTCTCCTTGATGTTCACGACGAATTCCGGCCGGAAGTGGCTCGCCACGATGGAAGCCACCCGTGGCTCGGGGTGGTATTCCTGCGTGTCGACCGTCATACCCCGCGTAGCGACGATCTTGAGCGGTTCGAGCGTGTCCGCATCCATGATGACGTATTGCGGTGGCCAATAGGAACCGGCGATGGCATATTTGTCCTCATAGCCCTTGTACTTGGAGGTCTCGACCGAGCGCGCTTCCAAGCCGACGCGGATCTCAGCCACGTTATCCGGTTTCTCCATCCACAAGTCGATGAGGTTGATCTTGGCGTCGCGCCCGATCACGTAGAGATAGCGCCCAGAAGCCGACAGACGGGAGATATGAACCGCATAACCTGTCGGTATTATGGTAATGATCTGTTTTGTATCCCCGTCGATCAGCGCCACCTGACCAGCATCGCGCAACGTCACCGAGAAGAGGTTGTCGAGGTTGTAGGCGTTCATTTTCTTCTTCGGCCGCGCTTCGGGTGGCACGAGCACATTCCAGGTCGCCTTCATCTCCGGCATGCCATATTCGGGCGGCTGCGGCGGCGTCTGCTGCACGTAGCGTGCCATGAGGTCGACTTCTTCGTCGGTAAGTTCGCCCGAGGTCCCCCAGTTCGGCATCCCCGCCGGCGAGCCATATTTGATGAACACTTTCAGATACTCGCTGCCTTTCTCCAAGGTGATGTCGGGGGTGAGCGGCTTGCCCGTGGCTCCCTTGCGTAGCACGCCATGACAGCCGGCGCAACGTTCGAAATAGATCTTGCGCCCTTTCTCGAATTCCGCCTTCGTCATCGGCGGCGCCTTGGGATTGATGTCCTGATACATCTCCACCTCGGCCAAGGGTGAGCCGCCAGCCTGATAGCGGATCTCCTCCTCCGTCACTGGTTTTTCCTGAGCCCAGGCCATGCCGATGGCCAAGGGCAACGCCGCCAACGTCCCCCACGTTTTTCTGCCCCGTCCCATGATCGATCCTCCCCGCCGATGAAAAAGATTGCGACGATTTCACTCTAGAGGCGATGCGAGGCAATTTCCTTGACGCAAGTCAATTCGACGAGAATGGTCTTCGCCGCCCCCATCTTGACTGCGATCAAGGACGAGCTTCCTTTCTGCGGAACACAATGGAGCAACTTACGAAAACCGTGTCCGCGGAGCATTTCCATGCCCACCATCTCACTACAAGAACCGCACCCATCCACCCCTAACCGCCCGAGCCTCGCCACCTGGTTGGCAATGGCTTTCCGCCCCTTTTATCTGCTCGGCGCTCTGCTCACCGTGCTCGCCGTACCCTACTGGGCGATCACGCTGCGTGGCGTCCCCGCCCTGCCGGGGGTGTGGTGGCACGCGCACGAGATGGTCTGGGGCTTTGGTGCAGCGATCGTCGTCGGCTTTCTGCACACGGCCGTGGCGAGTTGGACGGGACAGCCGCCGCTGCGCGGCGCCCGCCTGGGCCTGCTCGTGCTGCTGTGGCTCGTGGCCCGGTTCGGCTGGTTCCTCGGCGAGCGGGCCTTTCCTGTCGCTGCAGGGGCAGCGATCGCTTTTCTGCTCCTTGCCGCTTTCTGGCTCGCCCGTTCGGTGCTCGTTGCGCGCAATCGGCGCAATTACGTCGTGCCGCTGCTGTTGCTGCTGTTCGCAGGCTTCGAGGCGGGTTTTTTCTGCACGGTGCAAGGAAAGCTCGCCGGCGAGCCCCTCGCCTGGCTCGATGCCGGCGCCCTGTGGCTCGCCGGGATGATCTTCTTCCTCGGCATGCGGGTCATCGCCTTTTTCACCAGCCGGGCACTTGGTTTGCCCCAAGTCCCCAATCCGGCTTGGGTTCAGGTCGGTACCGTGGCCGGCGGTTTCGCGTTGGCCCTCGCCGTGGCCCTCGAAGCGCCTGCCCCGCTCATCGCTGCACTCGCCGTGGCCGTGGCCTTCATTGCCCTGCGCCAGAGTGGGCGATGGTTGCATTGGGCGATCTGGACCAATCCCATGGTGTGGATCCTGCACCTCGGTTTCGCCCTGACGGCAACGGGGGTGCTCGCCTATGGGATCGCCGCCTTCGCTCCCGCTTGGCGCAGTGCCGCGCTGCATCTGCTCACGGTAGGCGGCATCGGCTCCATGACACTGGGCATGATGACGCGCACGGCGCTCGGTCACACGGGCGGTCATCCCAACCGCACCCCTCGGGGCCTGCGCTCCGCCTTTCTCGTGTTGCTCGCCGCGGCGCTCCTGCGAGAATTCGCCGCATTCCCATCCGTTGGTCGTGGCACGCTGCACGCCAGTGCCTTTGCGTTTGCGCTCGCGTACCTCATCTACCTATGGCGCTTCGCTCCCCGCCTCGTCCGCCCGCGTCCGGACGGGCGCCCCGGTTGAACACTCGGCTCTTTCGATCTTCCCGAGCGGTATGAATGGACGGACCGAACCGTGGTACAAACCGCAACCAGGAACAAACCGCAAAGGATGAGACGATGGAGCGGCAAGCGATCGTGCAGAAAGTCTATCTGGTAGGCGCCGGCCCCGGCGACCCGGAACTGCTCACCGTGCGGGCGCTGCGCCTGCTGCAGGCCGCCGAGGTGCTCGTCTACGACAACCTGGTGAGCCCGGCCGTGCTCGAGTGCGTCCGCCCCGAGGCGCGGCGCGTCTTCGTCGGCAAGCGCGCCGGCCGGCATACGCTCCCCCAGGAGGAGATCAACGCGCTTCTCGTCGAACTCGGGCAGACCGGCGCAGTGGTCGTGCGGCTCAAGGGGGGCGACCCCTACATTTTCGGGCGCGGCGGGGAAGAAGCCGAAGCGCTCGCCGCAGCCGGCATCCCTTTCGAGGTCGTGCCCGGCATCACGGCGGCCTGCGGCATGGCCGCGAGCCAGGGCATTCCCCTCACGCACCGCGACCACGCCCAATCCTGCCTCTTCGTCACCGGGCATCTCAAGGACGGCGCCCTGCTGCTCGACTGGGAAGCGCTCGCCCGGCCGCGCCAGACGGTGGTCTTCTACATGGGGGTGAGCACCCTGCCCACGATCTGCCGCGAACTCGTCGCCCACGGCCTGCCGGCCGACACGCCCGCGGCCGTGGTGCGCAACGCGACGCTGCCCGATGCCGAACGCCTCAGCGGCACGCTGGCGAGCCTGCCCGCGCTCGCGGCCGCCGCCGAACTCGCCCCGCCGGCGCTACTGGTGGTGGGCGACGTGGTAGGGCTCGCCGAGCGGCTCGCGCCCCGAGCGGCGGCCCTTGCTGAATCCACTGTCACATCGAAAGCCACGCCATGACGCTTCCCGCCTATGAACCGGCCAGCGACGAGGTCGAACTCTTCGAACACGCCTGGCGCAACCGCCTGCCCGTGCTCATCAAAGGCCCCACAGGGGTGGGCAAGACCCGCTTCGTCACCCACATGGCGGCGCGCCTTGGCCTACCGCTCTTCTCCGTGGCCTGCCACGACGATCTGACCGCCGCCGACCTCGTTGGACGCCATCTCGTGCAAAACGGACAGACCGTGTGGCAGGACGGGCCGCTCACGCGCGCCGTGCGCGAGGGCGGCATCTGCTATCTCGACGAGATCGTCGAGGCGCGCAAGGACGTCACCGTCGTCATCCATCCGCTCGCCGACCACCGCCGCACACTGCCGCTCGAGCGCACGGGCGAGCTGCTGGCCGCACCGCCCGAATTCATGCTGGTCGTCTCCTACAATCCCGGCTACCAGAATTTCCTCAAAGGGCTCAAACCCTCCACCCGGCAACGTTTCGTGGCGCTGCGTTTCGGCTTTCCCGACGAGGCGCGCGAAATCCGCATCCTGCAGCGAGAAACGGGGTGCGACGCCTTACTCGCGCGGCGTCTCGTCGCCCTGGGTAACGCCATCCGCCGGCTCGACGGGGTCGATCTCGAAGAAGTGGCCTCGACGCGGCTCCTCGTTTATGCCGCCCTGCTGATCCGCGGCGGCCTGCCGGTGCTCGCCGCCTGCCGCGCGGCGCTCGTCGAGGCGCTGTCCGACGATGCCGAGGTCACCGCCGGGCTAGAAGAGCTGGTGCGCACCGTGCTCGGCGAATAGCCATGGAGACCTGGGCCGGAGCGCTGTGGGATCGCTGGGTGCGGCACCTCGCCGAAGCGCACCACCCCCATGCCGAAATCCGCCTCGAATCCTTACGGCGCCCCCTGTCGGTATTCTTCCGCGGCGTGGGCGGCGAGGCCGGACGCAGATTCGCCGTGGCCGAACGCCGTATCCACGAAGGGCGGCGTACGTGGCGCGAACGGCTCGCCGGAACCGGCCGTCTTACCGAACTTCCCCATCTCACCGCCGACGAACTGCGCCTTCCCGCCGCGATCGCCCATTTTCCCAAACGCCCCCTCAACCGCGACCTCTATTTCTGGCTCGCCCTGCTCGCCGCCCATTTCGTCCCCAACGGCGAACCGTGGTGGCTCGCCAACCAGCGCGCCACCGCCGTGGCGCTCGCCCGCTACCCTGCGTGGCAGGAACGCTATGATCGCCTCGTCGCAGCAAGCCTCGCGCTTCGCCCCCTACCGCACCAGCTGCCCCCGGTCGACGCTGCCGTGGAAGAAGCGATCCGCGCCGCCCTGCGCGCTCCCGGCAGCGTGCGCACCTTTCCGGCTTCACCGCGCCCGCCGCGGCCGGTGATGCTGTGGCTGATGCCTCAGGAGACCGATGCCGCGGCGGCTCGGCGCCGTCCCCCGCCTACCGCCAAGGACGGGGCTTCCTCTTCGGCCGCGGCCCCGATCCAGACCGAGGCGACGGAAGACCCTGGCTCGCAGCACGGCATGCTGCTCGCGTTTCGCGCCGAGAGCCTGCTGTGCTGGGCGGAATACGTGCGCGTCGACCGCTCGCTCGAAGACGCCGAGGGGGACGAAGCCGGACGTGCCGCCGCCCAGCTCGAACGGCTGGCGCTCGCCGAGGACTCCGACCCCGTCGCCTCCCGCGTGCGCATGGACCTGGAACGCCCGCCCGCCGCAGACGCCGATGAAAGGCTGAGGGAGGGAATCCTGCTGCCCGAATGGGATTATCGCCGCGGCCAGTACCGCCCCGATCACTGCCGCATCGATCTGCCCCGTGACGAGGCGATGCCCGCCCCTTTGCCCGGACAGCTTCGCCCGCTCACGCAACGACTGCGCGCCGAACTCGAACGCATCCGCAGCGAGCGCCGGCCCCAGGCGGGTCAGCCCGAGGGCGACGCGCTCGACCTCGACGACTGGGTCCGTCGCCACGCCGAACTGCGCTCCGGCTGCCCCGTCTCGGCGCAACCGCGCTATATCGACACCCCGCGCACGGCGCGCGATCTCTCCTGCCTGCTGCTCGCCGACGTGTCGCTGTCTACCGACGCGCACGCCGATGATGCGCACCGCGTCATCGATGTGATCCGCGACGCGCTGCTCGTGTTCACCGAGGCGATCGAAGCGGCGGGCGACGCCCTTGCCGTGGCCGCCTTTTCCTCGCTCGGCCACGCACACGTGCGTTACCATCGACTCAAAGATTTCGGCGAGCGCAACGGGCCGGCCGTGCGCGGTCGCATCCTCGCGCTACGCCCCGGCGACTACACCCGCCTCGGCGCAGCCATCCGCCACGCCGCCGACCGGCTCGCCGCCACGGCTTCGCGGCAAAAACTGCTGCTCGTGCTCACCGACGGCAAACCGCACGACATCGACCACTACGACGGCCGCTACGGCATCGAAGACACACGGCGCGCCCTCTTCGAATGCCGCCGGCGCGGTATCCGCCCCTTCTGCGTCGCGATCGACCGCGAAGCCGCCGATGTTCTGCCCTACCTCTTCGGCCATGATGGCCACGTCGTCGTGCAACGCCTCGGCGAACTCGCCGCCCGCCTGCCGCGGCTCTACGCCGAGCTCACCCGGCCGTGAAACCGCTCGCATTCAGCGCCGCTCTTCCCTCCCCCCATAATCCCTCAACCGCCCCACGTCCGGCACCACCACCCTACGCCCTTCGGATCGCAACACTCCCTGCTGCGCGAGCTCGTGGAAAACGCGCGACAGCGTCTCCGGCGTCAGGTTGAGGCGCGAGGCGATCACGTAGCGCGGCAGTGGCAGCTCGATCGTTGCCTCCCCGCGCTCGTGCTCGCAGGATTGCAGCAGATAGCCGATCACCCGCTGGGCCGCCGTCTGCAACGAATACGCCTCGATATCGCGCACCATGACGCGCAACCGCATCGCCATGCCGGCGAGCATGCGACGGCAAAAGTCCGGCCGACGCTCCAGCAATTCATCCACCGCCTCCTTGGGCACGAAGACGAGCTCGGCCTCGCCGAGCGCCGCCGTCGACACCGGATACGGTTGGTCGAGAAACATCACCGCCTCGCCGAAGGTCCCGCCCGGCCCGACGGTGTCGACGATCTTCTCCGCCCCCGAAGGAGAATCGAGAAACAGTTTGATGCGCCCGCGCTCCACCAGGTAAAAACCGCGCGCCGGCTCGCCGCGCAAGAACAGCACCTCGTCGCGCGTGAGCTGCACCGGCCGGCAACGCCGCGCCAGCGCTTCCAACTCCTCCTCGTCCAGCAAGGCGAACAATGCCACCCGTCGCAGCCGGTTCGCGAGATGCTGCGTCTCGTCCATCATCCCCCCTCAATACAGCCGCGGCTCCCCCGGAGGCCGCGTCTTGAAGCGCCGGTGCACCCAATGGTACTGCGCCGGCATGCGACGGATCTCGCCTTCGAGCCAGCGGTTCATGCGTGCCGCGTCGGCTACTTCGTCTTCGGAAGGGAAATCCGCCCAGGGTTCGCCGAAGCGCGTCACGTAGCCCTTTCCATCGGGCAGCATCTCGGTGACGCAGGGCACCACCGCCGCGCCGGTGAGCCGCGCCAGGCGCGACAGACCCGTGATCGTGGCCGCCGGCACACCGAAGAACGGCACGAAGACGGACTCCTTGCGCCCGTAATCCAGGTCGGGCAGGTAATAGAGCGGCCGACCGGCGCGCAAAGCGCGCACCACCGGTCGGATACCGTCCTGGCGCGCCACCTGCAGCTGATCGCCGAAGCGGGAACGCCCCCAGTTGAGCCATCGATCGGCCACCGGGTCCCTTTTGGGGCGCGAATAGACGTAGACCCCGTCGTACTCCATCGCCACGCGCGTGCCGCCCATGTCCAGCCCAAGAAAGTGGGGCACGAGCAGGATCACCGGTCGTCCCTGGGCGCGCACGCCATCCGGATGCTCCTTGCCCTCGAGCCGCACCAGCCGCCGGATGCGCTCGGCCGGGGCAAACCAGGAAATCCCCCGCTCCAGGATGCTGCGCCCCAGCAGGCGGAAGTGCTCGCGCAGCACGGCACGCCGCTCGGCCTCCGTCCATTCGGAAAAGCACAGCCGCAGATTCACCTCGGCCACGTGGCGCCGCGAGCGCGCCAGATGAAAGAGCAGCGCCCCGAAACCGCGGCCGAGCGCCGCCAGCAGCGGCAGCGGCAGCCAATGCAACACCCACAGCAAGGCAACCAGCAGACGGGACATTTCCTCATTACCTTGAAGAAGATTTATAATTATCGCTCATCCGCCGAGTTAATCCGACAACTTGCGGGGCGGAGAGCTTGTGAAGAAATCGTCGCGAGCGGGTCGAGTGCGAGGCGCACGGAGCGCAGCGACGAGACATATCGCGAAGATAGGCGAGGAGCGAGCACCGCGCAACGACGCAATCGGGCCGCGCAGCAGATCGATTCACAAGCTCGGACAAGAAATACCGCTAAAGCGTCGCCCGCTCCCCTGATCCCCAGAGCCGGCACGCCGCCTCACGGGGATCGAAGGGAGCGATTGCATGGCCAAGGAATACCTCTTCACCTCCGAATCCGTCTCGGAAGGGCACCCGGACAAGGTCGCCGACCAGATCTCCGACGGCGTGCTCGACGTCATCCTCGGCGAAGACCCCCACGGGCGCGTCGCCTGCGAGACCCTCGTCTCCACCGGGCTCGTGGTCATCTCCGGCGAGATCACCACCAAGGCACACCCCAACTACCGCGAGATCGCGCAGGACGTCATCCGCCGCATCGGCTACGATGATTCCGACATCGGCTTCGACTACAAGTCCTGCGCCATCCTCACCGCCATCAACCGCCAATCGCCCGACATCGCCCAGGGCGTGGGCAAGGCTTTCGACGATCCGCTCGACCAAGGCGCCGGCGACCAGGGCCTCATGTTCGGCTACGCCTGCACGGAAACCCCGGTGCTCATGCCGCTGCCCATCTACTACGCCCACCGCCTCATGCAGCGCCAGGCCGAAGTGCGCAAGGATGGCAGGCTTCCCTGGCTGCGGCCCGACGCCAAGTCGCAAGTCACGGTACGCTACGTCGACGGCAAGCCCACCCAGGTGGAGACGGTCGTCCTCTCCACCCAGCACCACCCCGACATCACCTACGACGAGATCCGCGAGGCGGTGATCGAGGAGATCATCCACCCCATCATTCCGCCGCAGCTGCGCGCCCCCGACATCAAATACCTCATCAACCCCACCGGGCGCTTCGTCGTCGGCGGGCCGCACGGCGACTGCGGCCTCACTGGGCGCAAGATCATCGTCGACACCTATGGCGGTGCGGCGCACCACGGCGGCGGCGCGTTCAGCGGCAAGGATCCTTCCAAGGTCGACCGCTCGGCGGCCTACGCCGCGCGCTACGTGGCGAAGAACATCGTGGCCGCGGGTCTGGCGGATCGCTGCGAAGTGCAGATCGCCTACGCCATCGGCGTGGCCCGTCCCGTGAGCCTCATGGTCGAGACTTTCGGCACGGGCAAGATCCCCGACGAGAAAATCGAGACGCTGGTGCGCCAGCACTTCGACCTGCGTCCGCGCGGCATCATCCAGATGCTCGATCTGCTACGCCCCATCTATTCCAAGACCGCCGTGTATGGTCACTTCGGCCGCGAGGAACCCGAATTCACCTGGGAGATGCTCGACAAGGCCGAAGCGCTGCGCTCCGACGCCGGGCTGTAACGCCCACCCCGCGGGCGGCCGGACCTCCGGCCGCCCTTGGTGCTACGCCCTTTTGCTATAATCCCCGCCAACCGAGGAGCGCTGCAACCCGCACGGGCCAGGCTCGGTTCAGATCCAACGGCGCTCACCCGTCTTCTCCGGCCGGACGGAAGACGCAGGTGAGCTGCGCATCCGCTCGGCCTCGTTCCCGAATAGGAGCATTTCGATGAACCAGGCCGCATCCATTTCCGAGTACGTCGTCGCCGATCTTTCGCTGGCCGAATGGGGCCGCAAGGAGATCCGCATCGCCGAGAGCGAGATGCCCGCGCTCATGGCGCTGCGCCGCGAATACGCCGAGCAAAAACCGCTCACGGGCGCCCGTATCGCCGGCAGCCTGCACATGACCATCCAAACCGCCGTGCTCATCGAGACGCTGGTGGCGCTGGGCGCTCAGGTGCGCTGGGCCTCGTGCAACATCTTCTCCACCCAGGATCACGCCGCCGCGGCCATCGCCGCCGAAGGCATCCCCGTCTTCGCCAAGAAAGGCGAGACGCTGGAAGAATACTGGGACTACACCCACCGCATCTTCGAGTGGCCCGACGGCGGCCATTCCAACATGATCCTCGACGACGGGGGCGACGCCACGCTCCTGCTGCACCTGGGCGCCAAGGCCGAGCGCGACCCGAGCGTGCTCGACCACCCCACGACCCTCGAAGAAAAGGTGCTCTTCGCCCGGGTGCGCGCGCAGCTCGAGCGCGACCCCACCTGGTATTCGCGGCGCATCGCGGCGATCCGCGGCGTCACCGAAGAGACCACCACCGGCGTGCATCGCCTCTACCAGATGCAGGAGCGCGGCGAACTGCGCTTTCCGGCGATCAACGTCAACGACTCGGTCACCAAGTCCAAGTTCGACAACCTCTACGGCTGCCGCGAATCGCTCCTCGACGGCATCAAGCGCGCCACCGACGTGATGATCGCCGGCAAGATCGCCGTCGTCTGCGGCTACGGCGACGTGGGCAAGGGCTCGGCCCAGGCGCTGCGGGCGCTGCGCGCCGAAGTGTGGGTCACCGAGATCGACCCCATCTGCGCCCTGCAGGCGGCGATGGAAGGCTACCGTGTGGTGACCATGGAAGAAGCCTGCGACAAGGCCGACATTTTCGTCACCGCCACCGGCAACTACCACGTCATCACCCACGAGCACATGCGCCGCATGAAAGACCAGGCGATCGTGTGCAACATCGGCCACTTCGACAACGAGATCGACGTCGATTCGCTGCGCCACTACCGCTGGGAGAACATCAAGCCGCAGGTCGACCACGTCATCTTCCCCGACGGCAAGCGCATCATCCTGCTCGCCGAAGGGCGGCTGGTAAACCTCGGCTGCGCCACCGGGCACCCCAGTTTCGTGATGAGCTCGTCGTTTGCCAACCAGGTGCTCGCGCAGATCGAACTCTACACGCACCCCGAGCGCTACCCCGTGGGCGTCTATCGACTGCCCAAACAGCTCGACGAGAAAGTCGCCCGGCTGCAGCTCACCCGCCTCAACGTCCAGCTCACCCGGCTCACGCCCGAGCAGGCGGCCTACATCGGCGTGCCCCTCGACGGGCCCTACAAGGCCGAACACTACCGCTACTGAGCCTGTAGACGCCGACCGTCGCGTGCGACGGCGGCGCCCCCTGATCCCACCACTCTCCCCAGGAGCGACCGATGCCGCCGCTCGAGATCTCCGTCGAATTCTTCCCCCCACAAACGCCCGAAGGGGAGGCCAAGCTCGAGGAGGCGCGCCGGCGCCTCACGCAACGCCTGCGCCCGGCCTACTATTCCGTCACCTACGGCGCCGGCGGCTCCACCCGCGAGCGCACCTTCGCTGTGGTCGAGCGGCTGCACCGCGCCGGGCTCGACGTCGCCCCCCACCTCTCCTGCATCGGCGCCACCCGCGCCCAGATCCGCGAGATCCTGCAACAGTACCAGGCGCTCGGCGTGCGCCGCCTCGTGGCGCTCAGGGGTGATCTCCCCTCCGGCGTGCGCGACCCCGGCGAGCTGCGCTACGCGAGCGAGCTCGTCGACTTCATCCGCGCCGAAACGGGCGATCACTTCTGGATCGCCGTCGCCGCCTACCCCGAATATCACCCGCAGGCAGCAAGCGCCCTGGCCGACCTCGACGCGTTTGCCCGCAAGATGCGCGCCGGCGCCGACTGCGCCCTCACGCAGTACTTCTACAACCCCGACGCTTACGCCCACTTCGTCGAGGAAGCCGGAAAACGCGGCGTCACCGCCCCCATCGTGCCCGGCATCATGCCGATCACCAGTTTCGCGCGGCTCGCGCGATTTTCGGATGCCTGCGGCGCCGAGATCCCGCGCTGGATCCGCAAGAAGATGGAAGCCTACGGCGACGATGCCGAATCGGTGCGCGCCTTCGGGCTCGAAGTAGTCGTGCGCCTGTGCGAGCGCCTGCTCCAGCTCGGCGCCCCGGGGCTGCATTTCTACACCATGAACCAGGCCGAGCCGACGCTGGCGATTGCCGAGGCGCTGGGCTTGACAGCACACCGCAGCAGGTGATCGCTGCGGCGCAGCCCCCGAAGCCGGCGCATCGCCCGGCGCTTCCACGGCCTCGCAAGGACGATCTCCCGATCACGTCGCGCAGGGCAGCGCCGCGCCCCAAGCTGCGAACCTTCTTGCCGTCTGGCCGGTCGATGCTTACACTAAAAGCATGATGCATGTAGCGGAGCCTTCCATGTCGAGCTTGACGATCTCCCAGATCGACGAAACCCTAGAGTCGGCCTTGAAACGGCGTGCCGCGCAAGACGGCGTTTCGGTGGAAGAGGAAGCCCGGCGTCTGCTGCGTCGCGCCGTGCTGGAAGAGGAAACGCCAGGGCTTGGCCAGCGCATTGCTCAGCGCTTCCACGACCTCGGAGTGGACGGTCTCCCCATCCCCCCCCGCACGGCCCCGCGACCGCCTCCCTTCCAAGACGAGACGGCATGATCCTGCTCGATACCAATGTCCTGTCCGAACTCATGCGCCCCACCCCGGCGCCGCAGGTGCTCGCCTGGCTCGATCGCCAAGTGCCCTCCCAGGTCTACCTCTGTGCCACCGTCCGTGCCGAAATCGAACTGGGCATCGCCCTTTTGCCAGACGGCCGGAAGCGCCAAGCACTCTACAGCGTTGCGCAGAGCATGTTCCGAGAAAATTTTGCCGATCGCTGCCTTCCCTTCGATGAGTCCGCCGCCATTCGCTATGCGGAAATCGTGGCAGTGCGCCTGCGCACTGGACGTCCGATCAGCGTAGAAGATGCCCAGATCGCGGCGACCGCCCTCAGTTGCGACCTGACGCTCGCAAGCCGCAACGTACGCGATTTTTCTGGCATTCCGGGTCTGCGCCTCGTCGATCCATGGGCGATGACACCTTGAGGTCAATGGTCTTTAAGCCCGCCATACGCCAACCGAAATACGCCGTTCGCCCCTTATAATTCAAATTCAAACGGCTTTCTTACCGTGAGCCCCCATGCACACTGCCCTCGCTCTGCTCGCCGGCCCCCTCTTCGAGCACTCGCCCCACGCCATCCTCATCGCCGATACGAACGGCGTGGTGCGCGACGTCAATGCCGAATTCACCCGGCTCACCGGCTACGCACGCGAGGAAATCGTGGGCAAGACGCCGCGCCTGCTCAAGTCCGGCCAGATGCCCCTCGAGTTCTACCGCACGCTCTGGCAAACGGTGCTCTCCGGGCAGCGCTGGCGCCACGACATCCTCAACCGCCGCAAGGACGGTTCGCTCTACTGGGCCGACGAGATCATCCAGCCGATCACGCTCGACGGGGAAACGGTGCTGGTCTCTTTTCAGCGGGACGTCACCGAGCTGCGGCGAACCCGGGAGGCGCTGGACGAAGAACGCGCCCGCCTGGACGGTTTTCTGCGCGCGAGCCCCGCCGTGCTCTACGCAGTTCCGGCCACCGGCACCACTCAACCCCTCTTCGTCAGCGAGAACGTCAAGGACCTCTTGGGCAACCTACCGGTAGAACCGTGTTCCGATCCGCACTGGTGGCTGGAGCGTATCCACCCCGAGGATCGCGACGCGGTGCAGCGCACGCTCGACTTCCGCCGCTGGCCCGGCGATACCCTCTTGCGCCGCTACCGTCTGCGCCATGCCGACGGCCACTATGTCTGGGTGGAAGACAAGGTCACCCTGGTACGCGACGGACAAGGTCGGCCCCAGTTTCTCAGCGGAGCACTCCTCGACGTCAGCCGCGAAGCCGAGCAAAGGGCGCTGCTCGACAAGCTCGCCCGCCACCTGCCCGGCGTCATCTACATCTTCAAACGTACACCGGACGATCACATGTCCTTCCCCTACGCGAGCGAAGGCATGCGCCGCATCTGCGGCATCGACCCGGAAGCGGTGCGCGAAGACGCCACGCCCTTCTTTGCCTCGGTGCACCCCGAAGACCAGGCGGCGATGAGGGAAACCTCCGACCATTCCGTGGCCACGCTCGAACCCTGGCGGCTCCTCTACCGGCACGTGCACCCCGACGGGCGCATCGTCTGGGCCGAGGGCGAAGCCACCCCCGAACGCCAGCCCGACGGATCCACCCTGTGGTACGGCTTCATCGCCGACGTCACCGCGCGCGTCGAGGCCGAGCGCAAGCTGCGCGAGCAGGCAGTCCTCTACCACACCGTGCTCGATAACCTCCAGGAAATCTGCTACGTGGCCGAAGTCACCCCCGAGGGGTTCCGCTTCCGCGCCGGTAACGCCAAGCTCTACGAGCTCTTCGGCTTCCCGCCCGAGCGCTGGATCGGCGCCAGCCCCCGCGACCTCTTTCCGCCGCAGACCGCCGAACACATGGAAAAAAATCTCCGGCGTTGCCTGGAGGAAGGACGCACCCTGCGCACAGAGACCGCAATGGCCACCGCCCACGGCTGGCGCGAGTTCTCGGCCTCCATCACCCCCCTGTTCGACGAAAACGGCCGGGCACGCTACCTCGTCGGCCTGGTGATGGACGTCACCGAGTACAAGCACGCCATCCGCTCGGCCCAGGAAGCCTCGACGCTCGCCGCCGAGCGGGCGCAGACCCTGAAGACGCTGCTCGATTCCGTCGGCGAAGGCATTTTCGGCATCGACACGGACGGTGCGATCGTCTTCTGGAACCCCGCGGCAGAGCGCATCCTCGGCTACCGCGCCAGCGAAGTCCTCGGGCTCGACGCCCATCAGACGATCCACGGTCAGCACCCCGACGGCACGCCCCATCCGCGCCAGGAATGCCCCGTGCTCCGTGCCATGCTGGAAAACAAAATCATCGCACGGAAGGAAAGCTACTTCCACCACCGTGATGGGCACCTGATCCCCGTGCTGCTCACCGCCACGCCCGTGCCAGGAAGCGGCGCCGTGGTCGTCTTCACCGACATCACGCAGATCAAGGCCATGCAGGAAGAGCTTCGGCACCAGGCCGAGACCGATCCGCTTACGGGCTTGGCCAATCGCCGCCGGTTCTTCACCGCCCTGCTGCTTGCCGGCGAACGCGTGGCCCGCAAAGGGGACCGTTGCGCCGTCCTGATGCTCGATCTCGATCACTTCAAAGCGGTGAACGACCGCTACGGGCACGCCGTAGGCGATGCCGTGCTGCGCTCCTTTGCCGAGATCCTGCGCGATTCGCTGCGCAGCTCCGATCTCGCCGGCCGCGTCGGCGGCGAAGAATTCGCCGTGCTCCTGCCGCACACCGATCTTGCCGGCGCGCTTCTGCTCGCCGAGCGCATCCGCCACGCCGTGGCCTCCTACTGCCGCGTGCCCCAACACCCCGAACTGCGCATGACGGTAAGCATCGGCGCCAGCGAACTGCTGCCCGAAAACCCCTCCCCCGAAGTCGCCCTCGCGCGCGCCGACGCCGCGCTCTATCGCGCAAAGCAAGAGGGGCGAAACCGGGTGGTGGCCGCCTGTGCGACCTCGCAGCCCGATTGACCCGGCCCTCGCTCACTCTGATCGCTCAAGACGGCCCACCCTTCCGGCCAAAATAGCGCTCCGTCTCCACCTTCACCACCCGGGCGAGCAGCAGCAAGGCCACCAGGTTGGGCACCGCCATCAGGCCATTGGCCACGTCCGAGAAATTCCACACGAGCTCCAGCTTCACCGTGGCTCCCACCAGGATCACCGCCACGAACACCGTGCGGTAGATGCGGATCGCCTTGTGCCCGAAGAGGAACTCGAACGCTTTCTCGCCATAGTAGCTCCAGCCGATCACCGTGGAATAGGCAAAGAGCACGGTGGCGATGATCACCACCCAGGCGCCGGCGCTGCCGAGGTTGTGCGCGAAACTGCGCATCGTCAGATCCGCCGGCGAAACCCCTTCGAGCCAGTGCGGCGCCGTCAGGATCACCAGCGCGGTCATGGTGCATACCACCAGGGTGTCGATGAAGGTCTGAGTCATCGACACCAGGGCCTGTTTCACCGGATCGTCGGTCTTGGCTGCCGCCGCGGCGATCGGCGCCGACCCCAGCCCTGATTCGTTGGAGAACACGCCGCGCGCCAGGCCATAGCGCATCGCCGCCGCCACCGTTGCCCCGGCAAAACCGCCAGCAGCCGAGTAGGGGGTAAAGGCGTGGTAGAAGATCGACCCGAGCGCCGGCAACAGTCGGTCCCATTGCAGCACGAGTACGACGATCGCCGCCAGGCAGTAGAAGAAAATCATGAAAGGCACGAGCCAGGCGGTGAAGCGCCCGATACTCTTCACTCCGCCGAGGATCACCAAGGCGGTGAGAAAGAGCATGACGCCCCCCGAAACCCAGGTCGGAACGCCCGCGGCGGAAGCAAGCAGTTGCGACACCGCATTGACCTGCGTCATGTTGCCGATGCCAAAGGAGGCGATCACGGTAAAGATGGCGAAGAGCACGCCGAGCCAGCGCATCCCCAGGCCGTTGGTGAGGTAGTACATCGGTCCGCCCTTGTAGCCGAGCGCGCCCGGTTCGCGGTATTTCACCGCCAGCACGGCCTCGGCATATTTGGTGGCCATACCGACTAGTCCCGTCACCCACATCCAGAACACCGCCCCCGGCCCGCCCAAGGTAATGGCGGTGGCCACCCCGACGATGTTGCCGATACCCACGGTGGCCGCAAGCGCCGTGGTGAGCGCGGCGAAATGGCTGATGTCTCCCGCGGCGCTCGGCTCCTTGTGGAAAATCAGCCGAAAAGCATGCCCCAACGCGCGGAACTGCACGCCCCGCAGCACGATGGTGAGATACAGGCCAGTGCCCACCAGCAGCACCAGCATCGGCACGCCCCAGACGAAGTTGGCCAAGGTGGAGAGCAATTGATTCAAGGTGTCCATGGCGCCTCCTTTTTCTCGTTATCATCAAAAAACGAATTTATGTATCACGGAAATTTATTTTAGTCGATCGAGGGTCGAGTACGATCCGGGGCGCGATTGACCTCGATCGTCAGGTGGCTCAAGGCCGACAGGTCCTTGAGCCGTTCCTTGTACTGCCGGGCGCTCTCCGGCTGGGGGGAATCCAGCGTGACGATGCAGGCGTAGGTCTGCGGCCCCAGACGCCACACGTGCAGGTCGGTGACACGGGTGAGGCCGTCACGCTGCAGACGCTCGACGATTTCGTGCTCGAGCGCCCCGAAATCCTCCGCGTCGAGCAGGGAACGCATGGCCGTGCGCGCGAGCCCCGCGCTCCAGTAGAGGATCACGGCGGCGCCGACCAGGCCGATCAAGGGATCGAACCACGCCCATCCTCCCCACTTCCCGGCGGCCAAGGCAGCGATCGCCAGCACCGACGTGAATGCATCGGCCAGCACGTGCAGAAAGGCGCCGCGGTAGTTCGGATCCACCGCCTCCTGCCCACGCCCCTCCGGCTCCGTCATGCCATGAGGATCATCGTGTCCGTGCGCCGCTTCAGGCTCATGCCCGTGATCATGATCGTGGTCGTGGTCGTGCCCCCCTCCCAGAATCACGGCGCTCGCCAGGTTGACGACGAGCCCAATCACCGCCACCAGCACCGCCTCGTCGTAGGCGATCCGCTGCGGCGAGAGCAGCCGAGCGACCGATTCCCACACCAGAGCCAGGGCGACGAGCGCGAGCAGCAGCGCGCTGGTATAGCCGCCGAGCGCGCTCACCTTGCCCGTGCCGAAGGTAAAGCGCGGGTTGGCGGCATGCCGTTCGGCGTAGTAATAGGCGAACACCGCCACCCCCAGCGCCGCCACGTGCGAGCCCATGTGCCAGCCGTCGGCGGTGAGCGCCATCGAACCGGTGAGATAGCCGAAGGCGATCTCGAAGACCATGGTCACGAAGGTGAGCGCGACCACCCAGGCGGTGCGGCGCATGCGCTGCCGGGCATGGGGATCGACGTCGAAGGGATGCTGCCAGGGCGCGAGCGGTGGGGTCGAAGACATGGTCGAAGCCATGAAAAAGGTCCGATGCCAGAACGATTCTCATTCTAGCACCGGACCCGCGCGAGCACGGCACGCGCCAAACTCCGGCGCGGCCGACCCCCGGTCAGGATTACGGCTTGATCGCCACCTTCAGCACGCCGTCGCGCTGATTGGCGAAGAGATCGTACGCGGCCACGATGTCGTCGAGCTTATAGTGGTGCGTCACGAGTGGGGTGAGATCGACGCGGCGGCTGGCGACCACTTCCAGCAGGCGCCGCATGCGCTCCTTGCCGCCGGGGCACAGGGTGGTGACGATCTTGTGGTTACCCAGCCCGGCGGCGAAGGCATCGAGCGGCAGTTCGAGTTTGCCGGAATACACGCCCAGGCTCGAGAGCGTGCCGCCCGGCTTGAGCGCGCGCAGGCAGGATTCGAACGTGCGCTGGGTGCCCAGCGCCTCGATGGCCACGTCCACGCCGCGCCCGTTGGTGATCTCCATGATCTTCTGTACCGGATCGACCTGCTTGAAGTCGATGACGATGTCGGCCCCGAGCCGACGGGCGATCTCGGCGCGCTCCGGCACCGTTTCCACGGCGATGATCTTGGTGGCGCCCTTGAGCTTCGCTCCCGCAGTGGCGCACAGGCCGATGGGCCCCTGGGCGAAGACGACGACGATGTCGCCGATGCGCACTTCGCCGCTCTCGGCCCCCGAAAACCCCGTGCTCATGATGTCGGGGCACATCAGCACTTCTTCGTCGGTGAGGCCATCGGGAACGGGAGTGAGGTTTGCCTGGGCGTTGGGGATGCGCACGTACTCGGCCTGGCAGCCGTCGATGGTGTTGCCCAGTTGCCAGCCGCCCATGACCTTGCCGCCGCACTGGCTGGAGACGCCGTCGAGGCAACTGTTGCACTGCCCACAGGGCGTGATCGCCCCGGCGATGACGCGCTGGCCGACTTCGAAGCCGGTGACGGCGCTGCCGAGCTTCTCGATGATGCCCACCGGTTCATGACCGATGATGAGGCCGGGCCGCACGGGGTATTCCCCCTTGAGGATGTGCACGTCGGTGCCGCAGATCGTCGTGGTGGTGACGCGCAGCAGCGCATCGGTGGGCCCGATCTCGGGAATCGGGCGCTCCTGCAGCTCGATGCGCCCCGGCGCGACGAACACGGCGGCTTTCATGGTCTTCTTCATAGAGTTCTCCTTGCACGACGGTGAAGCGGCACCATGCGGCCTCACACTTCCATCAGCATAGCACCGTCGTGGTGTCAGGATCATGAAAACGCGGATTTGCCAGAAAAAACCACGTCATTTTTCGCATCGATCCGCCTCGCCCTGCCCTAAAATGTTCAGCAACCATCCTTCCGAGCCGAGGTCCAATCATGTCTCTCAGCGTAAAGAGCAAGCTCATCACCTCGTTCTGCGCCGTGGCGGCGATGATCGCCGTCGTGATCACCGTCACTTCTTACAATCTGTCGCTCATGGCGGAGGCCGTCGAGGAAGTCGACCGCTCGCACGGGGTCATTACTGCCCTCACCCGCATGCGCGAGGCGCTCATCAACATGGAGACCGGCGTACGCGGTTTCGCCCTCTCGGGCAAGGAGAGTTTTCTCGAGCCGGTCCAGATCGGCGAACAGGAATTCCAGAAGGCATTCCAGGAAGCTTTGGCAAACACCCAAACTCCGCAGCGCCGCGCGGCGATCGAACGGCTGGCAGCCATGGGCAAGGAGTGGCAGCAGCAAGGGCTCACGCCGCTGATCGCCCTGCGGCAAGAAATCAATGCCGGCAGGGCCTCGTTTGCCGAGATGGAAGCGCTCGTGCGCAGCGAGCGCGGCAAGCAAAAAATGGACGAGATCCGCACCTTCGCCGCGCAGATCATGGACGAACGCCGTCATCTCCTCGAGCAGAGACTCGAGGAATTAAAGCAGGCATCAAGCCAAACCAACATCGCCCTGTACAGCAGCGGCGCGGTGGCCTTCGCCCTGGCGATCACGCTCGCCCTGGCGCTCGCGCGCAGCATCGGAGGGCGCATCGCCATCGCGCTGCAGGCGGCCGAGGCCACCGCTGCCGGGGATCTCACCACGCCGGTGCGCGTCGAGGGTAGCGACGAGATCGGCCGGATGCTACAGGCGGTGGCCACGATGCAGCAATCGCTGCGCGAGATGCTGGGAGAGATCCGGCGCAACACCGATCACCTCTCCGAGGCCGCCACGACGCTTGCCACCGTCGCCGGCGACGTGGAGCGCGCCGTCAATGAACAGAACGACGCCTCCTCCACCATGGCCGCAGCGGTGGAAGAGCTCACGGTGAGCATCGGCGAGGTGGCGAAGAACGCCGAGGAAGCGAGCAGCGTGGCCCGCGAATCGGGTGCCATCGCCAAGGAAGGTGGCGAGGTGATGCAGCGTACGGTCGAGAGTATCAAGAAGATCGCCGATCGCGTCACCGAAGCGGCCAAGGACATCGGCCAGCTGGAGAAACACTCCGCCGAGATCACCTCCATCGTCAACGTGATCGAGACGATCGCCGAGCAGACGAACCTGCTTGCCTTGAACGCCGCCATCGAAGCGGCGCGTGCCGGCGAATACGGCCGTGGCTTCGCGGTGGTGGCCGACGAAGTACGCAAGCTCGCCGAGCGCACCACCATTTCGACGCAAGAAATCACGGAGATGATCGCCCACATCCAGCAGGGCACGAAGCAGGCCGTGACGGCGATGGAGACCAGCGTGGCCGAGGTCGAACAGGGGGTGCAGCTCGCCAACGCCGCGGGCGAATCGATCGAGCGCATCGCCGAGGGCTCGGGGCGCGTCATCGACTACGCCAGCCACATCTCCGACGCGCTCAAGGAACAGTCGGTAGCCAGCAACCAGGTGGCCCGCAACGTCGAGACCATCGTGCAGATGGCCGACAAGAACCATCAGACGGTCAACCGCGCCACCGCCGCCGCGAAACTCATCGAAGACGCGATGCAGACGCTGCGCCAGGCGGTAGGCCGGTTCAAGATCGGCTAGGGTTCAGCGCGTACGGCGAACACCCGCAGCCGGGCCGGCACGAGCCGCACCGGCTGGCCGGGGGAAAGCGCCAAGGCAGCGCAGCGCTCGCGCGGCAGTTCGACCTCGAAGCGCTGCGCGGGCTCGCCCTCCCCGTCCAGTTCCACCCGGGCGCTTGCCCCGAAGGCAAGGATTCGGGCCACGCGCGCCGGCACGCCCTGCCCCGACTCGGCCGGAACGATGTCGAGCTCGAAAGGCCGGGCGAAGGCGACCACTTCCTCACCGGCGGGAAGCGGTGCCTCGTGCGGCAGCAGCGACTCGCCCACCCGCAGCCCCGTTGCTTCCAGCCGCCCCTCGAAGCGGTTGACCGAACCGAGGAAGTCGTAGACGAAGGGCGTGGCGGGATGGTGATAGACCGCCTCCGGCGTTCCCACCTGTTCGACGCGGCCGCGATGCATCAGCACCACGCGGTCGGCCACCTCCAGCGCCTCTTCCTGGTCGTGGGTGACGAAAATCGAGGTGACGTGCAGCTCGTCGTGCAGTCGGCGCAGCCAGCGGCGCAGCTCCTTGCGCACCTTGGCATCCAGCGCCCCGAACGGCTCGTCGAGCAGCAGCACCTTGGGTTCGACCGCCAGCGCCCGGGCGAGCGCGATGCGCTGGCGCTGCCCGCCGGAGAGCTGCGAGGGGAAGCGATCGGCGATCCAGTCGAGTTGCACCAGCTCGAGCAGCGCCATCACGCGGCGGCGGATCTCGGCCTCGCTCGGACGCTCGCGCCGCGGTTTCATGCGCAGGCCAAACGCCACGTTGTCGAACACGCTCATGTGGCGAAAGAGCGCATAGTGCTGGAAGACGAAACCGACGTGACGCTCGCGCACGTGGGTGTCGGAGGCGTCCTCGCCATCGAAGAGCACCTGCCCCGAGTCCGGCTGCTCCAAGCCGGCGATCACGCGCAGGAGCGTGGTCTTGCCGCAGCCCGAAGGGCCCAGCAACGCCACGAGCTCGCCGTCGGGGAAGGCGAGCGAGACGTCGTCGAGCGCAGTAAAGGCGCCAAAGCGCTTGCAGATGTGTCGAACTTCGATGCTCATGTGCGGCTCCCACGGCGCAGGGCGGCAAAATCGCCGCGACGCTCGATGGCGTGCTTGACGACCAGGGTCACCAGGGCGAGCAGCGCCAGGAGCGAGGCGACGGCGAACGCCGCCGAGAACTGGTATTCGTTGTAGAGAATCTCGACGTGCAGCGGCAGGGTGGTGGTCTGGCCGCGGATGTGTCCGGAGACGACGCTCACCGCGCCGAATTCGCCCATGGCGCGCGCGTTGGTGAGGATCACGCCGTAGAGCAGGCCCCATTTGACGTTGGGCAGGGTCACGTGCCAGAACGTGCGCCAGCCGCTCGCGCCCAGCACCACCGCCGCCTCTTCCTCCTCCCGCCCCTGCGCCTGCATGAGCGGCACGAGCTCGCGCGCCACGAAGGGAAAAGTGACGAAGACGGTGGCGAGCACGATGCCGGGCACGGCGAAGAGGATCTTCACCTCGTGCGCGGCGAGCCAGGCGCCGAACCAGCCGGAACCGCCGAAGAGCAGCACCAGCCCCAGACCCGCCACCACCGGTGAGACCGAGAAAGGAAGATCGATCAGAGTGAGCAGCAGTGCCTTGCCGCGGAAGGAAAATTTCGCGATCGCCCAGGCAGCCGCCACCCCGAAGACGAGGTTGAGCGGCACGGCGATGGCGGCGGCCAGCAGCGTCAGCTTCAACGCCGCGAGCGCGTCGGGCTCGGCGAGTGCGGCCAGATACACCGCCCAGCCCTTGCGCAGCGCCTCGACGAAAACGGCTAGGAGCGGCAGCAGCAGGAAGAGGCCGAAGAAGGCGAGCGCGAGCGCGATCAGGGCGCGGCGCACCCACACGGGCTCGGCGGTGACCGGCCGCGAAGCGGCGCGGCGAGCGGGGATTTGGCTGAGGGGCAGCGCGGCAGCGGCGTCCATTTCATTGCTCCTTGCCGCCGCGACGGGCGGCCCAGGCTTGCAAGGCGTTGATGACGAGCAACAGGGCGAAAGAGGCGGCCAGCATCACCGTGGCGATGGCGGTGGCCCCGGCCTCGTCGTACTGTTCGAGCCGGCCGATGATGAGCAGCGGCGCGATCTCCGAGACGAAAGGGATGTTCCCGGCGATGAAGATCACCGAACCGTACTCCCCCACGGCGCGGGCGAAGGCGAGCGCAAACCCGGTGACGGCGGCCGGCAGCACGTGCGGCAGGATCACGTGGCGGAACACCTGCCAGCGGCTCGCCCCCAGGCTCGCGGCCGCCTCCTCGAATTCCGGCTCGAACTCCTCCAGCACCGGCTGCACCGTGCGCACCACGAAAGGGATGCCGATGAAGACGAGCGCCACGAGGATGCCCAGCGGCGTGAAGGCGACCTTGAGGCCGAGCGCGGCGAGCCACCCCCCCAGCCAGCCATTGGGCGCGTAGAGCGCGGTGAGCGCGATGCCGGCCACCGCCGTGGGCAGCGCGAACGGCAGGTCGATGAGAGCGTCGACCAGGCGCTTGCCGGGAAAGGAATAACGCACCAGCACCCAGGCGAGCAACAAGCCGAAGACGGCGTCGATCGCCGCCGCCGCGAGCGCCGCGCCGAAAGAGAGGCGGTAAGCGGCGAGCACCCGCGGGTTGCTCACCACGCCCACGAATTCGCCCCAGCCCAGCTCCAGCGTCTTGCCGAACACCGCCGCCACCGGCAACAACACGATGAGCGAGAGGTAGAGGAGCGTATAGCCCAGCGTGAGGCGGAAACCCGGCAGCACGCCCGTTTGCGCAGCCATCATTTCTGCCCGAGAATCTGGTCGAGCACGCCGCCATCGGCGAAGTGCGTGCGCTGCACCGACGCCCAGCCGCCGAAGACTTCTTCGACCGTAAACGTGCGCACCTCAGGGAAACGCGCCGCGTGGCGTTGACGCACCTGGGGGTCACTGGGGCGGAAGTAGTGCTTGGCCATCACCTCCTGCGCCGGCTCACTGAAGAGGAACTGCAGATAGGCGCGCGCCACCTCCGCCGTGCCGCGTTTGGCCACCACCGGCTCCACCACCGCCACCGGCGCCGGCGCCTCGATGGAGAGGGACGGATAGACGATCTGGAACTCCTTGCCGCCCAGCTCCTGCGCGATCAGGATCGCCTCGTTCTCGAAGGTGACGAGCACGTCGCCCACCCCGCGCTGGGTAAACGTGGTGGTCGCCCCGCGCCCGCCGCCGTCGAGCACCGGCACGTTGCGAAAGAGCGTGGCGACGAAGGCGCGCGCCCCCTCGTCCGAGCCCGTCTTCTGCCGGGCGTAGCCCCAGGCCGCGAGATAGGTATAGCGGCCGTTGCCCGTCACCTTGGGATTGGGCACGATCACCTGCACCCCCTCGCGCACGAGATCGTCCCAATCGCGGATGGCCTTGGGATTGCCCCGGCGCACGAGGAAGACCATGGTGCTGGTGTAAGGCGCCGCCCCGTGCGGAAAGCGCGAGCGCCAGTCGGGCGCGACGAACCCGCGCTCGGCCAGGAGCTCGAGGTCGGACGCCTGGTTCATGGTCACCACGTCCGCCTCCAGCCCCGCGGCCACGGCAAGCGCCTGCTTGGACGAGCCACCATGCGACTGGCGGATCGTCACCGCCTCCCCCTTGCTCGCCTGCCACGAAGCAGCGAAGAGCGGGTTGATCTCTTTATAGAGCTCGCGCGAGACGTCGTAAGAGACATTGAGCAGACTCGTCTCGGCCCGCGCCGGACTGGCCGCGACGAGGGTCAGCAAGGCCGCCAAAGCGGCAAGAAAACGCCAGGAACGCATCGTCCATCCTCCGGTGAGATGAAGAGGATGGTAGCGAAGGGGTATAGGCGGTTCAACGGGGCGGGGGTTGGTAGGTTATGGCGAGGGGGAATAAGGAGGCGAGGGGGTGAGGTTGATCAGGGGGGCATGATGGGATCGTCGGGGACGTGACAGGTATGACGCCAAGTCGCAGGGGTCGTGGTGGCGTTCTTGTGCAGTCGTCCCCTCAGGACTTTTGCCTCTTGAGCGATTCGATCGACTCGCGCATCGTCTCACGACCCAAGAATAATGCACGACGTTCAATGCAATCGTCCGGGACTGGACACTTATTTCAGAAAGCTGTGGTAGTACGCTTGCACCGTTCGCGTGCGACTTCTTCGGCTGAACGCCCCGTATTTGGTGGGCTCTTTAGGATTGGATAAGACCCAATTTCTTTGAAATAAGCAATCCCTCTTTGGACACATGCCTCGACCTGTGAATCATTAGCGCTCTTGCTGCAACCAGCAAGGATGAGCAATACGCCCAAACAAACAATAACTTGAACCGTACGCATCGTGACTTTCTCCTTCGAACGTACAAGCTAAGGGATTGCAGATTTTTTCGAAAACTCATTCCTAAAACTTACCGAATGCCGGTTTATCCCTTAAAAATAAATGGATTAAACATACAAAAAAACAGACAAAAACAGGACAAAGCACTCAAGATGATACATCCAGAGTTTAACTGACAACAAATAGGAACATCAATCACCACTCATTTTACAGGAAATTTACGATGAAGAAACTTCGATCAACCCCCACCGGGAAACTCGCGATGAAACCGGCTCTTCATGACACTCAGCACTGAATTCCCCCCGAATTCCCCTCGTTCTGGCCTCTCGTTGCGGCCTCGTGCTCCGGTTTTTTCCTGCCTCTGGCCGCTGCGGTGGGTAGGTCTCACCAGGGAATAGGTACTTCAACATCACGATGCACACCATCGTCTTGATCGGGCAGGTTGGCCTCCCTCTTTTTGATGAGTGATTTTTGAGGGGTGCGATCTCCTCCACTCGCTTCGCCTACGCTGCGAAGTCGATTACCGCCTCCATTTCCTGCTGATGATCGCCGAGCCGCTCAAGCTTGGCGCGATGTTCCCCAGCGGCAAAGAGATCGGGCTGAATCGCAGTGCGGCGCGTCATGGTTCGGGCTCCTCACAAATCAGGGCAAGGGAATTTTTTCAGAGGCGAAGGAGATGGAAGGAAGTTTTTTTGAGATGCCCTTTGGTCTTACCTTGTCCTTGCAGAATCCGTCCATAAATGTCTCCGTAACTTCCGGGTGTTTGCCAAGTCTCGCTTCTTGGGGAAACCATGAAAATTCTCCCAAGGCTGGATGGACAGTAAGGGTGACTCCTTCACGAACTAACTTCAGATGTTCAAAGACCCACGAATGGCCCTCAACAATGTCCCAAACCTCTACGCTAGCAACATTCCCGGAAACGGTTCCGCGCAGCAAAAGAAAATTAAATGGTGCTTTAGCACAGACTTTTGATGAGGCAATCATCCCGCTAATCTTTCCGCCCTTTGCCTGAAGAGTAATCTTTAGATCAATACCTTCACTTAGCCGCATGTCGGACATATCAACAATTCCCTCAGGGAAAGTGGACCAATCACCAGCCCATGCAACATCATCCTTTAGCCAAGCCATGTATTGATCCCAAGTTTTCTCGAGCTCACCTGGAATCTTGCGCATGTTCTGAAGCAGCGTTGGACCCTGCAGCCCCAGAGTAAACGCGGCAGAACCGACTGCAACTACTACTACCCACATACGCTTATACCAAACGACATTTTGTTGTGCAGGCTGATTATGTAACTGTTTGTTTGAATTTATTTTTCGTCTCGACATAAAAGGGGTGGACGCCTCGCGTACCTGTGATTCAATATGAATCATATCATGTAGCAGCGTAAGGTTTCACGCAGCAGGCTGCCAGCTCTCACGATTCCAGGTGCTACCGAATCCTTGCCCGCAGGCCAAAGCGCTGAGCGGAGGCATCAGAAAGTCACGCAGATCGGCGACGACCTGTTCCAGCGTCGGCGCTTCGAGCCGGTTCTTTTTCAGGAAACCTTGCCACTGCATCTGCTTTTGCACATCGGTGGCGAAGGCCTCCGTCAGGCCGAAGGGCACATCCGTCGGGATGTCGGTGTCTCGGCGTGACAGCGTCGCGCCGATGGCCTCGCGCAGCACTTCCCCTTCAAAATCGCTGTGCCTGGCCAGCACCCACAGATCGAAGTAATCCTTCATCCGGCTGTTGGCCACGCCGAGAGAGATCAAGGCTTCGAGCTTTTCCGCGACGACGGTGTAGCGGGGATAGACCCGGAGTTTGGGTGCCGGAAACTCGTCGAACATCACCGGATACTCCACGGCCTCAGGTCCTGGCGTGACCGCATCGCCGTAGCCCACATCGACTTGGACCGGGCAGTGCGCACCATCGATCCATCCCAGCAACGTCACACGGATGCCAGCGTAATTGGCCTCCTTGCGGATTTCTTCAGCCCGGATGCTCTGGGCATCGAAACGGATACCGTCATCGACATCCAGCTCGCACAACTCTGAGAAGACCTTGATCAGGTAAGGCTCTTCCGCGAGGCCGAATCCGAGCAGGTCCATATCGCGCGTCGGCCGCAACGGCACATCGAACCAGAGGTCAAACAGCAGTGCGCCCTTGAGCAGGAAATGGTCCGCGTGCGTCGAGATGCTCAAGCGGTACAGCAGTCGCTCCAGCGCATAGCGGGTGAGTACCAGTGTGAAGTCCCGCTTTTCAGCGCGGGCCTTGTTGAGCAGTTTGGCGCGCACCGAGGCAGCCACATTGCGTCCGTTCACGTCAGCGCCTCCAGATAGGGGCGCATCACATTGGCCACTCGGCAGATCTGGGCGCAGTGCCACAGGTCATCCATCTTCACGCGCTTGGCGTTCCAGGCTTCGCGCAAGGCTTCGAGCGCGACGTCCAGACCGATCTTGTTGCGGTACTTGAAGCAGTCGGCCACCGTCTTGGCCACGCTCGTCACCTGCACGGTGACGCCCTCGACCCGGTGCTCTTCCACCCCTTCAGTCAGCGCCTCGCCACTGAAACGAACGATGCGCAGCGGCGGGTAGTCCATCTTGGGGGCTCGCGCCTTGTTGGGAATCGCTACCCATACCTCGAACGGTGACTGCGTGGTCAGGCCATGAAACTGCAGTGCCGACAACAGGCACACCACGACATTCGGGTATTTGCTGGCCACCGCGGCCAGGGTGACGTGTTCGGACACCAGTCGATCCGGCAGCGCGTAGATGCCGCGGCACAGCCGGGTCAGCTTGCCCTGGCGGACCAGCGTGCTGAGTGTCATCCGAGAAAAGCCGCACGCCTCTACGTCGCGGGAGCGCAGCAGTCCTTGGCGGCGAGCCAGTTCGAGAATGAAAGTGTGGGCGTTGTCCATAAAAATATTATTTCATAATGTCGGTAATTGTCAATTTTTACCGACGTTTTGAAAAATCCGGACCTGACCCCCTCATTTCTTGGCTTCACGCACCTCTGCGGCAAACGTCCCTCCAGTGGTAACCATTGCCACAATTGACGAGAAAGGGGACTTATATGTTACTATTTCAAAGACGGCTTGAAGCTCATTGTCCTGCTCGGCGGCGGTAGCAAGAAGCGACAACAGAAAGACATCGATGAGGCGCTGGCCTTGTGGGAGGACTACAAGCGCCGCAAGGCACTCCAGCCGAAAAAAGGAGCGTGAACCATGGCACTGACCCGTGATTTCAAAGAAACCGTGGCAGCCCGCGTGCAGAGCGACCCGGCTTTTGCCCAAGCGCTGCTCGACGAGGCGATCACCCTGTTCATCAATGGCGAACCCGAGACCGCCAAACTCATCCTGCGTGATCTGGTCAATGCGACGATCGGTTTCGAATCTCTGGCCGAAGAGATTCACAAGCCGGCCAAGAGCCTGCATCGGATGCTATCGGCCTCGGGCAATCCCACCACGAGCAACCTCTCGGCGATCTTCGCCGCCATCAAGCGCGCGCTGAATGTGGAAGTCCACACCCGCATCGTCATGGCATGAGACTGCTTTGCCTGTCAAGAGCGCCCCTGCGACCCAGCGCACCATCCAAGGTTCGAACCTACTGGTGCTCTTCGATGAACCGTGCCAAGCACGTGACATCGAGCATAAAATGACATTTTCATAAAAACTTTCATAAACACACCGCGTAATCTTACGGGACCCGACACCTAGGGGGTTCGCTCAGCACGGCGACAAAACTCCGGCCAAAGCAGCACAAATAGACAGACGAGGCAACAGCCGGTGAGAACCAAGCCCTGAGCAAGAGCGATAGGCGTGAAGCTGAAGCCGGACAAAATGCGACCGACATTGTTGCCCACGATGGTGCCAAAAAGCCAAGTGGGGAACAGGAGAAGAACGGCGCATACGCGGCGGCAGACCTTCAAAAAACGTGGGTAGCGCGGAGGAACAATGGCTGGAAGCCAAAGCGGGATAGCCAAAGCCACACCGGCAACAAACCAAAAAACAAGGATGCTGTTCGACAATTGTTCAGGTTCCGCAGCCCGCGAAACCCCAGCGCCAGAGAGCGCGAAGAACCCTCCGCAAAGGGTTGCGCTCATGAGCAAGACCGCACGCGAAAGCAGTGGCATGAAAATCACCTAACGTTTAAGTTCGGGCCGCGGCCCATCAGGGCCGTTGCGTCTGCAACGAATGGTTAGGTGTCAGATCCAGGACGCCTGCGCTGATTCATGGCTTGGCAGATAGTAATCGTCCTGAAAACGACACCCCACATCTCCAGCGTTTTTTCATCATCATAACCACGTCCGACAAAAAATCAATCTCCCATAACCCTTTTCAATATCACCCGCTGCAGCTCCGCAAATCGCACCTCCGTGCGGTCGCGCGGGCGGGGGATTTCGATGGGCAGATCGAGTGCAACGCTCCCCTCGTCGAGCAGGATGACCCGGTTGGCCAGGGCGACGGCCTCGGAGACGTCGTGGGTGACGAGGACGGCGGTAAATCCCTCTTCCTGCCACAAACGCTCGAGGAGGGCGTGCATCTCCAGGCGCGTGAAGGCGTCCAGCGCGCCGAAGGGTTCGTCGAGGAGCAGCAGTCGCGGGCGGTGAACGAGCGCCCGGGCGAGGGCGACGCGCTGGCGCTGGCCGCCGGAGAGGCGACCGGGCCATTCGTTGGCGCGCTCGGCAAGGCCGACGTGTTCAAGTGCCTCGAGGGCCGTGCGTCGTGCCGCGGTGCGTCCGCCGCCCAGGCCGAGGGCGACGTTGTCGGCGACGCGTTTCCACGGCAGCAGACGGGCGTCCTGAAACATGAGCCGGATGGCGTTGCGGTGATATGCGGGCGGAACGCCGTCGAAGCGCAGGGTGCCGCCGTCGGGGCGTTCCAGGCCGGCGAGCAGGCGCAGGAAGGTGCTCTTGCCGCAGCCGCTGCGACCGACGATGGCGACGAACTGGCCGGGGGAGATGTGCAGATCGAGATGGGAGAGCACGCGGCGTGGGCCGTAGTGTTTTTCCACGGCGTCGAGCCGCAGGCCGAGCCCTTGGACGGAAGCGATTTCGATTTCGCGAGGATGCCGTGCGTTCATGCGGGCGTTCTCCTGGGAATCAATGGGGGGCATTGGCGGGACGCCAAGGCAGGAGGATGCGTTCCAGGCCGCGCGCGCCAAGGTCGGCGAGTTTGCCGAGAAGGGCGTAGAGAAGGATGGCGAGCACCACGACGTCGGTACGCATGAATTCGCGTGCGTTCATGGCGAGGTAGCCGATGCCGTCGTTGGCGGCGATGGTCTCGGCGACGATGAGGGTCAGCCACATCCAGCCCAGCGCGAAGCGCACGCCCACGAGCAGGGAGGGCAAGGCACCGGGCAGCATCACATGACGAAAGAGTGTCCAACCGCGCAGGCCATAGGATCGGCCCATCTCCACGAGAGTGGGATCGACGCCGCGAATGCCGTGAAAGGTGTTGAGGTAGATGGGGAAGAATACGCCCAGGGCGACGAGAAAGAGTTTGGCGCCTTCGTCGATGCCAAACCACAAGATCACCAGGGGAATGAGGGCGAGGTGCGGCACGTTGCGGATCATCTGTACGGAGGTGTCGAGCAGGCGCTCGCAGCCACGAACACCGCCGCATAGCAGCCCCAGCAACAGTCCGATGCCGCCGCCGATGAGGAATCCGGCCACGGCGCGCCGACTGCTGGCCAGGAGATGCTGAAAGAGGGTGCCGTCCGCGAGCAGGGCCCAGCCGGCAGCCGCCACCGCGGCGGGCGAAGGAGCCACCCGCGTGGAGATCCAGCCGGAGGAGGCAGCCATCTGCCAGCAACCGAGCAGCAGCAGGGGCAGCATCCAGGGGACGGCACGTTCGGCCAGCAGGGTACGCACGGGGTTCGCACTCATGGGAGCTTCTCCTCTCAGATTCCCCGGCCACGCGGCCGGGGAAGGATGGCGGGGTCAGAAAGCACGGTCTTCGCCGAAGGTGATGCGGTGCATCAGGCGGTGGTGACTGCCGTAGTCCTTGGCGGCGTAGTGCTGGGTGGCGCGGTTGTCCCAAATGGCCACGGTATGCCGTTCCCAGCGCAGCCGGGCCTGGAATTCCGGGCGCTCGAAGCGGCGGAAAAGAAATCCGAGCAGTTCGTCGCTCTCCTGCCGCGACAGGCCGAGGATGCGGTCGGTGAAATTGGGATTGACGTAGACAAGTTTCTTACCGGTAATGGGATGGGTTTGCACCACGGGGTGCACCACGGGCAGGTGTTCGGCGCGGGCCTTGCGGTAGAGCGCCTCACCGTCGGGTTGGGAGAGGAAGAAGCTCGGCCAGCCGCTGTGCTCGAAGCTGTGCACCGCGCGCAGCGTTTCCAGTTCGGCTTGCAGGCCCGGGGAGAGGGATTCGTAGACCTTGGTGGCGCTGGTCCAGAGGGTATCCCCGCCGGCAGGGGGAATGACTTTGGCGTAGAGCACGGTGCCGGTGGGCGGATTGGACGAGAAGGTGATGTCCGTATGCCACTGGTCGGTACGATAGACGTGACCGCCGGGCTTGGCCTCGATCACCTCGATCGAGGCGATGCGCTCGTGGCGCGGAAAGAAGGCTTTGGCCTTGTCGGGGTCACCAAAGATGCGGGCGACTTCCGTCTGCTGCTCGGGGGTGAGTGCCTGGTCACGGAAGAAGAGGACTTCGTATTCGGCCAGCGCCCGGCGCAACTCGTCGCGGGTGATCTCGTCCTGGATAGCGTCGGCGAGCTGCAGGTCGTGGACGATCGCGCCGATGTTGGGCGTATAGGGTTCGAGCGCGAGTCGGGTATAGGAAGGAACGAAGCTCTGCGGTTTGGACATGATGTACTCCGAGTGGTGGTGAGAAAAAAGGATCAGCCGGCCCAGACGACGTCGCGCACGCTCACCGGCCGGGGCAGCAGCCCCAAGGCGCGGAAGGCGTCAGCGATACGTTGCTGGTTCTGCACGACGGATTCGGAGAGCGGCCATTCGAGGCCAAAGGCATAATTCTGGAATGCCCGCTGGACGATTTCGGTGGAAAGTCCCAGCTGTGGCGCGGCGATGCGGGCGGATTCGTCGACGTGTACCCCGATCCAGCGGCACTCTTCCTGCAAGGCTCCGAGCACTTGGCGCAGCAGATCCGGGGCGTTTTCGGTGAAGGCGCGGGTGGCGATCATGAAATTGTGATTGGCCGCCGCGCCCGTGGCATCGGCCAGCCGCCGGGCGCCGATCTGCACTTCAGCCGCGCTGGCGAAGGGTTCCCAAATCACCCAGGCATCGACGGCACCGCGCTCGAAGGCGGAACGGGCATCGGCCGGGGGAAGGAAGACGGTCTTCACGTCACGGTAAGACAGCCCGGCGTTCTCCAGCAGGCGCAGCAAGAGGTAGTGGACGTTGGACCCCTTGTTGAGCACCACCCGCTTGCCGGCGAGTTGGGCCACCGTGCGCAGAGGGGAATCCTGCGGCACGAGCAACGCTTCCGCGCGGGGGGAAGGAGGATGGTTGGCGACGTAACGCAACTCGGCTCCTGCGGCCTGCGAGAACACGGGGGGCGTCTCGCCCACCCCGCCAAGATCGATGCTGCCGACAGCAAGGGCCTCCAGCATCTGCGGTCCGGCGGGGAATTCGATCCAGCGAACGCCCACACCGCGCTGCGCCAGAGCACGATCGAGCGTGCCGCGGGCACGCATCACGGCAAGAACGCCGCCCTTTTGCCACCCCAGGCGCAATTCGCCCGGGGTCTGTGCTCGAACGAAGCGCGTTGGCCCCAGGGCGAGCGCGGCCGAGACGAAGAGCGTTTTCAGGACAGTACGGCGGGAAACGGGATTCATGTTCGCTCTCCTCACTTCGCCACGATGCGGTCGAACACGCCGCCGTCAGCGAAATGCTCCTGCTGCACTTTTTGCCAACCGCCGAAATCCTCGATCGTCAGCAGTTCGAGCTTGGGAAAACGGGCGAGGTCGGCCGGGTCGGCGTATTGGGGATAGACAGGGCGGTAGTAGTGCTTGGCCGCGAGGCGCTGGCCCTCCGGGGAATAGAGGTATTCGAGGTAGGCGCGGGCGATCTCGGCGGTGCCACGTCGCGCGACGACGCTGTCGACTACCGCCACCGGCGGCTCGGCGAGCACGGACACCGACGGAACGACGATCTCGAAGGCATCCGGCCCGGATTCCTGCAGGGCAAGGAAGGCTTCGTTTTCCCAGGCAAGCAGCACGTCGCCCAGGCCACGCTGGACGAAGGTGTTGGTGGCGCCGCGGGCGCCGGCGTCGAGCACGGCCACGCGGCGATAGAGTTCGCGCAAATAGTCGGTGGCCTTGCGCTCATCGCCGGGCCAGCGCTTGTGCGCCCAGGCGAGCGCCGCGAGGTAGTTCCAGCGCGCCCCGCCGGAAGTCTTGGGGTTGGGCGTGATGACGGAGACGTCACCTTTGACGAGATCGTCCCAGTCGCGGATGGCCTTGGGATTGCCCTTGCGCACGAGGAAGACGATGGTCGAAGTGTAGGGGGCGCTGCGCTGCGGCAGGCGCTGCTGCCAGTCGGGGGCGAGCTTGCCCGCCTGGGCAATGGCATCGATGTCGTAACCCAGCGCCAGGGTGACGACGTCGGCCTCCAGCCCATGGATCACCGCCAGCGCCTGCTTGCCCGAGCCGCCGTGCGACTGGCGAACCGTCACCGTCTCCCCGGTGCGCTCTTTCCAGTGGCGCGCGAAGGCGGCATTATAGGCTTGGTAGAACTCCCGTGTGGGATCGTACGAGACGTTGAGCAGCGACACGTCGGCACGCGCGCTGCCCAGCGCCAAGGCCGCCGCGGCGGCGAGAAAGAGCGAACGAGGTGTGAAACGCATGGCGATCTCCCGACTGATGATGACCCCATGGTAACGAGGCAACATAGTCGGTAGAAGCACATTTTTTGCAGTTTTATATAATCTAAAAGAATTTATCAGTCACAACAGAGAACGGGAGCAATAAGTCCCCTGGAACTGAAAGTGCCCAACACAGCCACACGCGAAGCGATGGCCGAAGCCCGGGCGATACGACAGACCCGGCGAGCCCGTTTTTCCTCCGCCGAGGTGCTCTTCGACGACCTCGAAGAAACCGCCTACCAGTAAGCGGACCAGGCCACCGCGAGCGGCCGACTATACGCGCGCGTTTCGCCAGGATCGGGAGCGACTGAGCCGATCAAGGCGCTATGATCTGCGTCGGCTCAAAGAGGTGATGCTGTTGCTCATTGCCAACGATGGCCCGCTCGGCGCCGAGTGAAAACGGCGCGGACTGAAAGTCAGCGCCCAGAGGCACCCACCTATCGTCGCCAGAGACTTGTTCGCAATCCCTATTTATGCTTTTTCGATAAACTCGTTCGCTCTCGAGACCAGAGGAAAATTCTCCGGATGGCGAATGGACTCGATGGACAGATCGATATCGAGTTTCGGCCAATAGAGGTGATTGGGGCTTGGCCTTTCCACGTCGCAGATTTGCTCGACGCTCGCCTTTTTGAACCAAGGAAAATTCGCGAAGGGAAGCATCAATTCTTCTTCGTCGAGGAGCAACCAAAAGCCATTTTTGGAAATATGTGTCACTTCAACGGTCGAAGTGCTTGTGCCAGGCATCGATGATCTCCTGCAAATGACGTTCCACGACCCGTTATCTCATTCCCCGCTTCCGGACAGTCCCCGAAGCGAGCGCGTGGGCGGCGCGGGCGGTCTCCGGCAGGCGGTAGCGCGTGGTGCAGGCCATCACCCAGTCTACGGCGCGCTCGAGGCTCACGCGATGGCCGATGGAGACGTAGACCGGATGCACGCCCACGCGGGTACGCAGCACGGCGCCGATGATTTCGCTGCCGTCGCGCAGCGGCACCCAGGCGCCGCGCCGTTGCGGCACCGGTTCGTGCCTGCCGGAACAAGTCAAGATAGTTGTCGCCTGATTCATGCAATCACCTGCCTTCTATTTCAGCTTGGGTAGAGTCCCGAACGACGCTGTCCCGTTCCGGGTTGAGCGTGACGGCCCCGATCGGTGTCCAGTCCCGTGTCTGCCCGGACCAGCGTGCCGGGTGACGTTCGCGGGCTTGCAGATAGGTCTGGTGCCGTGCCGCCAGGATCGCGTGGTCTTCCCCTGCATGTCGCTGGGCGGGGGTGACGTAGCGCAGGCCGCTGTGGCGATGCTCGACGTTGTACCAGTGCACGAAGTGCTGTCCCCACTGGCGGGCTTCGTCCAGGCTGGCGAAGCCGCGCGCCGGGAATTCGGGGCGGTACTTCGCCGTTTTGAAGAGCGATTCGACGAAGGCGTTGTCGTCGGACACCCTGGGGCGAGAGTATGAGGGCTTGATCCCCAGCCAGTGCAGCATCGCCAACACCGTGGTGGCCTTGAGCGTGCTGCCGTTGTCGCCGTGCAGCACGGGTTTTTCCGGCAGGGCGTGGAGGCCTTCGGCCAACGCGGTGCGCTTGAGCAGGCTCACCGCGTGTTCTGCCTCATCGGTGGCATGAATCTCCCAGCCGACGATCTTGCGGCTGTACAGATCCATGATCAGATACAGGTAGAACCACTGCCCCTTCACGTGGGTGGGCAGGTAGGTCATGTCCCAGCACCACACTTGTCCGGGGGCGCTGGCTACGTGCGTCGTCGGCGCTCGCGTGCGCTGCGGCGCACGGCTGCGCCCACGGTGACGGGTTTGTCCGTGGGCACGCAGCACGCGCTGAAAGCTCGATTCGCTGGCAAGATAGACGCCCTCGTCGGCCAGCGTGGGGACGATGCGCGCCGGGGGTTGGTCGGCGAAACGGGGCTCGTTGGCCAACGCCTGGATCCTCGCCCGTTCTTCGTCGCTGAGCGCATGCGCCGGCTGCGCACGCTTTGCCAGGGGCCTGCGGTCCCCCTGGCGCAGTCCTTCCTGCGCTTTCCAGCGCTGCAGGGTGCGCAGCGTCATGCCTGCGACCTCGCAGGCCGGGCGTAGGCGCGCGCCGGCTGCGTGTGCCTCATCGATGTGTCGGACCAGTGTTTGGCGATCTTCCAGGCCGATCATGCGTCCTCGTCCTTGGGGAAGATCGCTTCGAGCTTTTTTGATAGCACCAGCAACGCTGCCGCTTCGGCCAGCGCCTTTTCCTTGCGGCGCAGGTCGCGCTCGAGTTCCTTGATGCGACCCCGCTCGGCCTTCTTCTCCCGCAGAGCCTGCCGTGCGACTTCCTCGGGCTCATCGAGCGCCTGCAGGGCGGCGGTGCGCCATTGCTCGAGCGTCTGGGGATACACGCCATGCTCGCGGCACCAGGCCCCTTTGCTCGCCTCGTCCATCGCGGCGGTCGAGAGCACCGCTTCGAATCGGGCCCCCGCACTCCAGCCCCGCTCGCCAACGGGCTGGGAGAGCGCCTCGGCTCGCCAGCGCGCTAGCGTCGCAGCTGAAATGCTCAGCTCTCGCGCCAGCGTCTGCACCGCGACACTTTCTGGCGGCAACAGCCGTGCAACCGCCCTGTCCTTGAAGGACTGTCCGTATCTGGCCACTTCGTTCTTCCTTTGTCGCCCTCTGGTTTCAGGATCTATCGAGACGACAACTATTCTGACACAGAGGG
>NZ_KE384397.1:93745-468641 GCF_000425565.1 Tepidiphilus margaritifer DSM 15129 | reverse complement strand
AGGCAGCATCAAGGTCTTGCGCAGCTCCACCACGACCGCCTCCTGAAACGGGGTCAGGTTCGTCTGCAGGCGATGCGCCGTGTGCGGACGATCTTCGACGTCGGTGCGTTTCTTCCAACGCCGAATGGTGTCTTCCGACACTCCCAGTTCCCGGGCAAGGCGGCGTACCGGCAGGTTCGAGCTTTGGATGTAGCGCCGGGTCGCAGGGGTCGTGGTGGCGTTCTTGTGCAGTCGGACCATCATGACTGTTGCCTCCGTAGTTCCTCGATCAATTCGCGCATCGTCTCACGACCTATGAATAATGCACGACGTCGCGGGTCAATGCAATCGTCCGGGACCTGACAATTAGCCACGGTAAAATTAATGCGCAGAAACGGATACGAAATGCCTGATTACAGAGTGGTCAACGGCCATACAGATGTCCCTATATCTGGTCCTCCCGAGAAATATGCATTCTTTGGACACGTGGAAAATGAATGGATTGAAAGAAAACGAATAATTGTGCTCGATTTTTATGAGGCCCACAAAATCCCCCTGTCCGGACGCACACAGCTAATTGATTATTTGATGAACTTGCATGAGGAACGACATGGCGGTTTTGCATTGCATCTATACATGACAAGCGCCAAGTACAAAAAACCGCAAGTTTTTAAACCTGAGCCATTTTTTGAAATGAAACTCAATCGAATTGTAAATTAAAAAGGGGCATCGACAAGCCGGATGGCACATCGGAAGCGTATGATTTTTACCCCACACAGATCAATCTTGTGAACATCATCTATGGGCGGCTGTGACGTTAAACCAGAAACTCTTGGGGCAACTCCCACAGCGACCAGCGACCCCATCCCGATCACAGAATGCCGGTATCGGGATCCCAGTCAATACTTCCGCGTGCGCTTGGTCCGGATGCGGGTTGGGGGCCTTTACAGACGTTGATTTGGAATCCGTTATGGCAACCAGTCGCTTGGTTTTATCGTGATTTATACGACCGCGCTAAAATCTGGGTCTGGCCCCACAACCAGATCCTCTTCGATCTGGACGGCGATGGTTTGGAGACGGTCGGCTTGGCCAGCAACATCCATTTCGACTTTGATGCCGACGGCGTCCTCACCAAAACCGGCTGGCCGGCAAGAACAACGCTCTCCTGGTGTAGGGTCGCAACACCAATGGCATTGGACGCAAACGGCGACGGCATCCTCAATGCCTCCGACCTCGCCTTTGCCGAACTCAAACTCTGGCGCGATACCTCGCAAGACGGTCAGACTGGCAGCGGCGAACTGATTTCACTCGCGGACGCCGGCATCGTCAGCCTCGACCTCGCCCACACCCTCAAGAACCAGCCTCTTGCCAACGGCAACACCCTCTCGTGCAAAGGTCACTTCACCCGCACCGACGGCACAACGAGTGCCATGGGCGAATTCAAGCTCGCCATCGACACCTTCGACACCCGGTTCGCCGCCGCATGAGCGCCGAACACTTCGCCCAGACCATCAACCGGCTCAAAGACAAGGTGACGATGATCTTTATTACCCATCAGGTGCCCAAGGGCTTGCAAGTGGATGGGTGGTGAATACGGGGCAGTATGTGACATTAGTTTGGTGAAGAAGGAGATGTGATGACTTTACCCAAAGATCGACTACGAAAAATTTACGGCGTTGCAGAATCAACAGTCCCAGCCGACGAGGCGGTTCTTGCAAGAAGAAAATATCACGAGGCAGTTGCACTATGGCTGGCGAAATGGCTTGTGCCGCTTCAGGCATTCTTCGCGTCAATTGGTTTCTTCATGATTTTGTTACCTGTTTTATCAAAAACATGGCGTAATATTGTTGAAAGCGTGCCAATTCTTGCGTACGTATTTCATGCCTATTCGACATTCAGCGGGTTGGCAATAGTTAATCCTCTATGTTTTGATGGCGATATTCCTTATCAGGAGCTGGCTCATCAAAATTCTTCCAGGTGGAGATGCTTTTGTGACATACAAAAATATCGTGAATCTGGAGCTTTTTCCAAGAACGAAAAAAGAAGAATTCGCTTACTGGACTGATATTACGTTTGGTCTTTTAGGCACGACACTTTGGCTGTTTCTGCCGTTTGGCGTGCTTGCATACTTTATCAACATAGGGAGCTGACATGAGTGTAGTTGTTACGACAGGAGAAATCGCTGCGGCTGCGGGCGACGCATACGGTGCGTATCAAGGAGGACTCAGTTCCCGGGCAAGGCGGCGCACCGGCAGGTTCGAGTTCTGGATATAGTGCCGGATCGCAGGGGTCGTGGTGGCGTTCTTGTGCAGTCGAACCATCATGACTTTTGCCTCCGTAGCTCCTCGATCAGCTCACGCATCGTCTCGCGACCTATGAATAATGCACGACGTCGCGGATCAATGCAATCGTCCGGGACCTGACATATATGAAAATTAATCATTTTCTTTACTGTGATGTTGTATTACATATGGTAAAAATTGGACGGATTTTTTGCAAAAATACATTTGGAATAAATTGGCTGATTGCTTTCTTTTTGTTTGTTGCCGCAGCGTTTGCTCTAACCCGAGCCGCTTTTGCTTCAGATAATCAAGACGTCAATTTAGTTAAACCTACATGCCCGTCACAAAATTTCCCAGAATTTTTTTTCGTATATGCAAATAGCGAGACTATCCAGCGGACTTTTTTACGAATACCACTTAAGGTGCAATGGCTTGATTTGGATGTAGAGCCAGAGCCAAAGCCAGTTGTGAAGAAACTTAAATACGCACAAATCAGATTCCCATTGCTCCCGTTGCGCGCCGAGAGAGAGGAAAAATCATTGTCCCTACGTATTGACAAGTGGTCAGAAAACAAAGCGGAAGCAACTCTATTCAAGCAAGACACGGGGTACCAGGTAACTTATTTCTTTGTCAAGAACGAATGCTGGGTACTAACAGCTATCGAAGACTGGTCGATGTAAGGCTTTTCTGATTATAGGAGGAATTTGCTATGTCCTTTAGCAATACCATGCAAACCATGCACTTCGCCCAGACCATCAACTGGTTCAAGGGCAAGGTGACGATGGTCTTCATCACCCATCAGGTACCCAAAGGCTTGCAGGTGGATGAGGTGGTGAATATGGAGTGAAATGCTATGCACGTAAGTTTGGTGAAGAAGGAAAGCACGTGAGCCAGATTTTTACCGCTGTCGGCGCGGCGATGCTGATTTTTTGCGCTATTTGGGGATATTCATGGCTTGAAGTGTGGCGGGATCCAAAGGGTGAACTAGCCGACTTCTATATGCGGTACCCGCGCGCTAAAGCGTGGGTTTCATTAGCAAATAGGCTGTGGGTGCCGACGTTGTTTCTCGGGCTTATCTTCGTGGTTACGGGTGTAATGACAGGAGGAAAATCATGAGTGCGATTCAGAGTGCGGTAGCAGGGACTGCCGCCGCCAGTTTTGTTGCCAGTCAGATTGGAAACAGCATTGCTGGCACTTTCGGTATGGGGTATGCCAAATTGGTTGTCGGTCAAGCTGCATGGGCTGCTTCCGTCGGTGTCATTGGCGAAAAAATGGCTAATGGCACCGCAACCGGCGGTGACTATGCCAAAGTGATTCAAAAGACTGGGGATCTATTACTCGGTCTTGGGTTGACGATTGCACAGGTCAATCCGTGGGTACGCGGCGCATTTACCATCGTTAGCGGCGGACTGTTCATTTCCAACAATTGGGACAAAATTTCAGATTTTTACGACCGCGCCAAAACCTGGGTCTGGCCCCGCGACCCCATCATTCTCGACTTGGACGGCGACGGCCTGGAAACCATCGGCCTCACCGCTAACATCTACTTCGACTTTGATGCCGACGGCGTGCTCACCAAAACCGGCTGGGCGGGCAAAGACGATGCCCTCTTGGTCTGGGACAAAAACGGGAATGGCCGCATCGACAGCGGCGCCGAACTCTTCGGCGACTTCACGGTGCTGCCCAACGGCACGCTCGCCCCGAACGGCTTTGCGGCGCTGGCCGCCTTGGACGCAAACGGCGACGGCATCCTCGATGCCAGCGACCCGGCCTTCGCCGAACTCAAACTCTGGCGCGATACCGACCAAGACGGCGTCACCGGCAGCGGCGAACTGATTTCCCTGCTTGATGCCGGCATCGTCATCCTCGACCTCGCCCACACCCTCAAGAACCAGCGTCTTTCCAACGGCAACACCCTCTCGCGCGAAGGCCGCTTCACCCGCGCCGACGGTAGCACCTCGGCCATGGGCGAATTCAAGCTCGCCACCGACACCTTCGACACCCGGTTTGCCGAAGCCATCGACGTTCCCGGCACATTGAAGAGCCAGACCGACGGGGCGAACTGCGGGCTGAGTATCTCGGCCGGCCCGGGGGGCGGCAGCGGCGACGCCGCGATGGCCCTCGCAGCGCTGCCCACACTGCTCGTGAACTACTCACAGCCGCAACTCGACCTCCTGCAGCAAGCCTACGACAGCCTGAAGGAGCGCGTCTACGCCAACTTGGTGCTGCAGACGCGCCTAAAGCCCTACCTCGATGCAATCGAACTCGTCATCGACGAGCAGGGGCTCAGGCTCGACGCCACCCGGCTCAACCAAACCCTCGCGGCCAAGAAAGCCGCCGATCCGGAGAACTACCTCGCCGACCTGCTCGACGAATTCAAGGTGCACACGCTCACCGGAGGTGACGACTACGCCTATCTCACCGAAAATGCCGACATCGTGCTTTCGAAAAATCTGCGCTATCGGGACGGGGAAACAGCGAATGGAGACTGGAGGTTGGCGGCATGAGCGAGAAATTTGGTCTCTCACTCAACCGTTCAATCCGCTCGTTGCTTCATATCAGGTTGGTGCGGTTGCTTGCTCTTGAAGCAGGAGCGCTATTGATCAGCTTTCTGTTAATTGGCATTGTCGGTGTAATTGTTGTGTCAATATTTGGTCATGTTTATGGAATAACCGATCCTGCGACTGGAGAGGATGATTTAGGCGCAGGATTGATTATGGCCACAGCTGCATTCGCGTCTTTGTTGATTTCCTTGCCGGGATCTGTGTTGGTTCATATTTACATTTTCAGAAAATTCTTTTTTAGGGATGAAAAGCATGAGTGACAATTATGGCTTTGCTGGTGCTGTTCCTGCCTGTCAGGGACAGCGTTGCCGACAACGGGGAGCCTCGATCAACCCCCGTTTTCCGGGAAACTCGCGGTGAAGCCGGTTCTTCATGACACTCGGTGTTGCGCGCGCTCTGCCGCTTGGAGAGCAGCCGATGGGGCTTGGCTTTGCGCCGGATCTGCGGCCGATAGCCTTTGGCCCGCAGCATTTCGGAACAAGTCAAGATAGTTGTCGCCTGATTCATGGCATCACTTGCCCCTCTATTTCAGCTTGGGTCGAGTCCCGAACGACCTGTCCCGTTCCGGGTTGAGCGTGACAGCGCCGATCAGTGTCCAGTCCCTTGTCGGTCCGGACCAGCGCACCGGGTGATGTGCCCGGGCTTGAAGACAGGTCTGATGTCGTGCCGCCAGGATCGCATGATCTTTCCCTGCATGCCGTTGAGCCGCGGTAACGTAACCCAAGCCCGTCGGCGCCGACCTTCGGCGGGGCATCGCATGCAAATCAGCCTCGCAGCACCATCGCTGACCGAACCATCGAAACAGCCGATTGAAAAATCAGCCTGTGTGGTTCAGGGAGGGGGTTGAAATTTCACGGACGCGGATTCAGGACGAAGAAAAGGGCGAGTCCGCCCCTCCCTATTGTAGAATGCCGGCAAGAAGCCTCCCCGTCGGAATCGCATCCATGAAACCCCGCCTTCGCCTCTTCCTGTTCGCCTCCTTGCTCATGGCCGGTACGGCCTGGGCGCAGCAATCCTCGCGCCCGCCCCTCGAACCGATCCCGGAGCCGCCGCCCTTGCCCGGGCCGATCACCGAGGAGGATCTGGCCGAACCTCAGGTGACGATCCGCAAGGAGGGAGAAGACGAAGTCACCGAATATCGCATCGGCGGGCGCGTCTACATGATCAAGGTCGTACCGGCCCATGGGGGTACACCGTACTATCTGATCGATCGCACCGGCAACGGCGTGATGGAGCGCTTCGACGGCACGCCGGAGCTCTCCGTGCCGATGTGGATCCTCAAGTCCTGGTGAGCGCCGGCTCCGCATGCACGCCCACATCCTAGGGTATTCGCACGGCTGGCGCTGGATCGCAGACGGGTTCGCGCTGTGGCGCCGCGCCCCCGCGCTCACGAGTTACGTGAGCTTTGCCTACGTCCTGCTGCTGTTGCTCGCCTCGAGCCTCCCCTACCTCGGCCAGTTCCTCGCGCCGCTCCTCATGCCCATTCTCTCGATCGGGGTGCTCGAGGGCATGGCCGCTGCCGAGAGCGGACGCCGCCCGGGACCAGAAGTGCTCTTCGCCGGTTTTCGCGGACCGTGGCGCTCGCTCGCCGCGCTGGGCATCTTCCAGTTGATAGGAAACCTGCTCGCCGTACTGGCCACGGTGCTTGTCGACGGGGGTCTGCTGCTCGGTTTGTACCGCGGCACGATCGATCCCGCCTCGCTCGAGAGCGAACCCCAGCTCCTGTGGCCCCTGCTGGTGTGGCTCACGGTGGCATTGCCGGTGACCATGGCCTACTGGTTCGCCCCGCCGCTGGTCGCCTGGTACCGGCAGCCCTGGATCAAGGCGCTCTTTTTCAGCTTCTATGCCATGCTGCGCAACTGGCGCCCTTTCCTCGTCTATGCGCTGGGGCTCGCGGCGCTCGCCTTCGCGCTGGCGTTCGCGATCTCGCTGCTCGCCGCGCTCATCCATCCCTACGTGCTCGGCATCGCCATGTTCCTGCTGCCGCTGGTACTCGTGCCGACACTCTTCGCCGGGCTCTACCTGCAAGTACGCGATGTCTTCGGTCCCCGCTAACACTGCACTGCGGCCGATCGGCCTCCTCGGCGGCACCTTCGACCCGATCCACTACGGCCACCTGCGGCTCGCCGAAGAGGCCCGCGAGGCGCTCGCGCTCGAGCGCGTGCTCTTCATCCCGGCGGGCGACCCGCCGCATCGCCCCGCGCCGGGCACCCCGGCCGCCCATCGACTCGGCATGGTCCGCTGCGCCCTCCGCGGCCATGCCGCCTTTCGCGCCGACGACCTGGAGTTGCGCCGCGGCGGCAAGAGCTATACCGTCATCACCCTGGAAACCTTGCGCCGCCGCTACGGTCCACATCGGCCGCTCGTGCTGATTCTCGGCGCCGATGCTTTCTTCGGCCTGCCCTCGTGGCACCAGTGGCAGCGGCTCTTCGACCTGGCTCACGTGCTCGTCGCCATGCGGCCGGATTTTCCGCCGCCCTGGGGCAGCGAACCGCCCGAAGACGATCCGCCCGAGCCCGGGGCTGGCTTGCCGCCGGCGCTGCAGGAGGTACTCGCCGTGCGGCGTGCGCCGAAGCTCGCGCGGCTCGCCGAAACGCCGGCCGGCCTCGTCGGATTCTTCCGCAACACGCCGCTCGCCATCTCGGCCACCACGATCCGCCGGCTGCTGCACGAGGGGCGCAGTGCCCGCTATCTCTTGCCCGAAGCAGTGCTGCGCTACATCGCCACCCATTCGCTGTACCAAGGAGACTCTCTGATCCCATGACTGCCACCGATACCCTGCTCGATGCCGCAACCATCGCCGCCCTCTCTGTCGACGCCCTCGAGGACGTCAAGGGCGAGGACATCCGCGTGTTCGACACGCACGAACTCTCGCCGCTCTTCGATCGCGTCATCGTCGCCAGCGCCCAGTCCACACGCCAAACGAAGGCGCTCGCCCAACGCGTGATCCAGCGCGCCAAGGAGGCCGGCGTGCCCATCGTCGGCGTCGAGGGCGAGGCTCTGGGCGAATGGGTGCTCGTCGATCTCGGATCGGTCGTCGTGCACGTCATGCAGCCGGCCGTGCGCGCCTACTATCGCCTCGAAGACCTGTGGCAGCACGGCGCCACTGCCCGCCACGGCGGATGAACGACACACGATGAAGCTCACCCTGCTCGCGGTGGGCACGCGCCTGCCCGCTTGGGCCGAGTCCGCCTGCGCTGAATACGTGCGGCGCTTTCCGCCCGATCTGCCACTGACGATCGTCGAAGTCAAGGCAGAGCCACGCGCCGGCGGCAAATCGGTGACCGAACTCAAGCGCCGCGAAGCCGAACGGCTGCGTGCGCAGATCCCTACCGGGGCACGCCTCGTCGCGCTCGACGAGCATGGCACCGACCTCGACACGAAGCAACTCGCGACCCGGCTCCAGTCTTGGCGCCACGACGGGCGTGACGTGGCGCTCCTCATCGGCGGCCCCGACGGGCTCGATCCCGCTCTTTTGCAGACCGCCGACGAAACGGTGCGTCTCTCCAGCCTGACGCTGCCGCACGCGCTCGCCCGCGTCGTCCTGATCGAGGCGCTCTATCGCGCCTGGAGTCTGACGGCAGGGCATCCCTATCACCGCGAGTGAACCTTCAGGGTTTACCCGACTGCCCTCATCGACCGTTTGGCACTAGGCTTACTCCTCGACTAAGCTGAAGCGGAGAAGAGGCGCCTACCCGCGCGCCCGCCCGCATGGACCCCCGCCGACTCGCCACGAGCGAGCCGCGCGGATGAAAGGAGGAGACACCGATGGCCAGCACTTCTACCGCCACGCCCGCCGTGGCCGCCCCCCTTGCGTCGCTCGACGACCGTTATCGCGTCACCGGGCGCGTCTATCTCACCGGTTATCAGGCGCTCGTGCGCCTGCTGCTCATCCAGCGCGAGCGCGACGAAGCCGCCGGCCTCAACACGGCCGGGTTCGTCTCCGGCTACCGGGGCTCGCCCTTGGGCGGGCTCGACCAAACCCTGTGGCGCGCCAAGGAGCCTCTGCGCTCGCACCACATCGTCTTCCAGCCCGGCGTCAATGAAGATCTCGCTGCCACCGCCGTCTGGGGCACGCAACAGGTAGGGCTCTTCCCCGGAGCCAAATACGACGGGGTCTTCGCCATGTGGTACGGCAAGGGGCCGGGGGTCGATCGCTGCGGCGACGTCTTCCGCCATGCCAATGCCGCCGGCACCGCGCGCTTCGGCGGCGTGCTGGCCGTGGCCGGCGACGACCATGCCGCCAAGTCCTCCACGCTGCCGCATCAGACCGACCACGTCTTCAAGGCGCTGATGATGCCGGTGCTCGCCCCGGCCGGCGTGCAGGAATACCTTGATCTGGGAATCCACGGTTACGCCCTGTCGCGCTACTGCGGCTGCTGGGTGGCCTTCAAGGCCCTCGCCGACACCGTGGAGACCTCGGCCTCGATCGACGTCGATCCCTTCCGCATCGACACGCGCATCCCCGAGGACTTCCCGCTGCCGCCCGACGGGCTCAACATCCGCTGGCCCGATCCGCCGCTGGTGCAGGAGAAACGGCTGCTGCACCAGAAACTCTACGCTGCGCTCGCCTATTGCCGCGCCAACGGGCTCAATCACGTGGTCATCGACTCGCCGCAGCCGCGCCTGGGCATCATCACCTCCGGCAAAGCCTATCTGGACGTGCGCCAGGCGCTCGACGATCTGGGGATCGACGAAACGCTCGCCGCGCAGATCGGCCTGCGGGTCTACAAGGTCGGCATGGTCTGGCCGCTCGAAGCCGAAGGCGTACGCCGCTTCGCCGAAGGGCTCGAGGAAATCCTCGTCGTCGAAGAGAAGCGCCAGCTCATCGAATACCAGCTCAAGGAAGAGCTCTACAATTGGCGAGAGGACGTGCGTCCGCGCGTGATCGGCAAGTTCGACGAAAAGGGCGAATGGGCGCACCTCCTGCGCCCAGACGGCACGGTAGACCACGGCCAATGGCTGCTGCCTGCCGCCGGCGAGCTCACCCCGGCGCAGATCGCCCGCGTCATCGCCCAGCGCATCGCGCGTTTCTACACCTCCGAGCGCATCCGCGAACGCTTGGCTTTCCTCGAGGCGAGCGAACGCGCGATCACCGTGCGCCCACCGGCTGCCGAACGCATCCCCACCTTCTGCCCGGGATGCCCGCACAACACCTCCACCCGTGTGCCGGAAGGAAGCCGCGCCGTGGCCGGCATCGGCTGCCATTACATGGTCACCTGGATGCCCGATCGGCGTAGCGCCACCTTCACCCACATGGGCGGAGAGGGTGTCCCCTGGGTCGGGCAGGCCCCTTTCACCGAAGAGCGCCACCTCTTCGCCAACATGGGCGATGGCACCTATTTCCACTCGGGCATCCTCGCCATCCGCCAGGCGGTGGCCGCCGGGGTCAATATCACCTACAAGATTCTCTTCAACGACGCCGTGGCCATGACCGGCGGGCAGCCGGTCGATGGCCCGCTCACCGTGCCGATGCTCGTCAAGCAACTTCAGGCCGAGGGGGTGGCCAACATCGTGGTGGTCACCGACGGCACGCCGCGCCCTTACGGGCCGGCGGATCTGCGCCACGTCCCGATTCGGCACCGCGACGAGCTCGAAGCCATCCAGCGCGAATTGCGTCAACTTCCGGGTGTCTCCGCTCTCGTCTATGACCAGACCTGTGCCGCCGAGAAGCGGCGTCGGCGCAAACGTGGCCTCTACCCCGATCCTCCGCGGCGCGTCTTCATCCACGAGGCGGTGTGCGAAGGGTGCGGCGACTGCACGGTGCAATCGAACTGCGTGGCCGTCGTTCCCGTGGAGACCGAATTCGGGCGCAAGCGGCGCATCGACCAATCCAACTGCAACAAGGACTACAGCTGCCTCAAAGGATTTTGCCCCAGTTTCGTGACGATCGAAGGCGGGCGGCCGCGCAAGGGCAAGGCGCTCGCCGACGACCCGGGTCGCTTTGCCCTGCCGCCCGAGCCGACCCTGCCCGGGCTCGCATCGCCCTGGAACATTCTCGTAACCGGTGTGGGCGGCACGGGGGTCATCACCATCGGGGCGCTCATCGGCATGGCGGCGCACCTCGACGGCAAGGGCGTCACCGTGCTCGACATGACGGGGCTCGCGCAGAAGAACGGCTCGGTCTTCAGCCACATCCGCATCGCCGCCACCCCGCAAGCGCTGCACGCGGTGCGCATCGCCGCCGGGGCGGCCGATGTGGTCATCGGCGGCGACCTCATCGTGACGGCGAGCGCCGAGGCGCTCACCAAGATGGCTCCGGGCCGTACGCGCGTGGTCACCAACGTTGCCGAGATTCCCACCATCGACTTTCTGCGCAATCCTGATTGGACTTTCCCCGAGCAGGAGATGCGCGCCCGCCTGCGCGAAGCCGTGGGTGAAGTCGCCGCCGATTTCCTCGACGCCACCACCCTCGCCACGCGCCTCATGGGCGACGCCATCGCCACCAACCTCTTCCTGCTGGGCTACGCCTGGCAGAAAGGCTGGGTGCCGGTGAGCCACGAATCGCTCATGCGGGCGATCGAATTGAACGGCGTGGCAGTGGAGATGAACCGCGCCGCCTTTCTCTGGGGGCGGCGCATGGCCCACGACCCGCAGGCGGTGCTCGACTTCGCCCGCCCTCAGCAGGAGCACGAGGCGCGCTTTGCCCGCACGCTCGACGAGGTGATCGAGCGGCGCACGGCCTATCTCACCGACTACCAAGACGCCGCCTACGCCGAGCGCTATCGCCGGCTGGTGGAACGCGTGCGCGCCGCCGAGCGCGCCCTGCGCGGCACCCCTGCCGAAGAAACCCCCGGCACGATGCCGCTCACCGACGCCGTGGCCCGCTCCTACTTCAAGCTGCTGGCGATCAAGGACGAATACGAAGTGGCGCGGCTCTACTGCGACCCGAAATTCTGGCAAAAGCTGGAGGAGACGTTCGAAGGCTCCTTCGAGGTGCGCTTCCACCTCGCCCCGCCGCTCCTCGCCCGCCCCGACCCCGTCACCGGCCTCATTGCCAAGCGCGAATACGGTCCGGCCATGCGCCACGCCTTCGCGCTGCTCGCGAAGATGAAGCACGTGCGCGGCACGGCGCTCGACCCTTTCGCACGCACCGAGGAACGGCGCTGGGAGCGCGCCCTCATCACCGAATTCGAAGGCGACGTCGACCGCGTGCTGCGCGAGCTCACCGCCGAGCGGCTGGCGCTCGCCACCGAACTGCTCGCCCTGCCGCAGCGCATCCGTGGGTTCGGGCACGTCAAGCGGGCCCAGGGCGAAGAAGCGGAACACCGCCGCGCCGTGTTGTGGCGGCGGTGGCAGGAAACGGGCAAAGCCGAGGCGACGGAGTCTTCTACGGCGGGGCGCCCCGTGCCGGCTTGAGCACCGAAGCGCACGAGGTAGTATCATGAAAACATGATCTTCCGCCTCTCGCGCTCGCCGCTCCTTGCCGCGGCGCTGGCCCAGCTGCTGGGCTGGCTGCTTGCCTTCGCCGCCGCGCGTCTCGGCCTCGTGGCCGGGCTGTGGCCGCTCCTCGCCTTGCAGGCGCTCGCGGCGGCAGGGATCGCCGCGTCCTTGCGCAGCCCCTGGTGGTGGATCCTCCTCCAGCTCATTTTCTCCCCTGCCCTCGTGCTCCTGCATGGCCTGGGGCTCGCGCCGGGGTGGTACCTCGCGGCCTTCGTTCTGCTCGCCCTCGTCTTCGGCAATCCGACCCGCACGCGGGTGCCCCTTTTCCTGTCGCACCGCGCCACGGTGGATGCGCTGGCGGCACTGCTGCCCGCTGATCGTCCTTTCCTCTTCCTCGACGTCGGCAGCGGCACGGGCCGCGTCGTCGTCGCGCTCGCCCGCGCTTTTCCTCGAGGCGAATTCACCGGTATCGAGCAGGCGGTCCTGCCGCACCTGATCGCACGCTGGCGCGGACGCGGCCTGCCAAACCTGCATCTGCGTCGCGGCGATGCCTTCGCGCACACCTGGATGGGCTATGACGTACTCTATGCCTTCCTCTCGCCCGTGCCCATGCCCGACTTGTGGCGCAAGGCTCGAGCGGAACTCCCGCCGGGGGCGTTGGTCTGCAGCAATGAGTTCCCCATCCCCGGAATCGTGCCCGAAGCCCGCATCGTGCCGCAAGGAACCCGTCGTCCTCTCTGGCTCTACCGGGTGGGGCAGCGCGGGAATTGAAGGGTGAGGGGGGCGCTATTTTCCTCAAGATTTGGCGCGTACCTGCCGATAATCCTGCCAAGGCTGCCCTTCACCACGAGGTTCTTCGCCATGGCGATCCTGATTGCGATCATTGGCAACAAAGGCGGCACCGGCAAGACCACGCTCTCGCACCTGCTCTGCCACGGGCTGGGACTGCTGGGCCGGCGCTCGGCCTGCGTGCTCACCGATACCACCCGCCAGCCGCTCGACCCGCGCGGGCGGCGCTACGTCATCGCCGACGCGCGCGCGCTCGACACGCTCAAGCGCATCATCGACAAACTGCGCCCGCTGGATGACTGGATCGGCGTGATCGACGGCGGCGGCAACCGCCCCGACGTCGACCGGCGCCTCTATGCTCTCTCCGACCTCGTGTTGCTGCCGTTTCGCGAGTCACACGAGGACATCCGCACGGTCATCACCGATCTCGAGCAGTTTCCCCGCGCCTATGCCGTGCCCAGCCAGTGGCCAGTCAATGCCTGGCAGCGCGAGGCCGCCGATCGCGCCGTGGCCCGGCTGATGGCGCCTTACCTCGGCCGCATCCTGCGCCCCGTACCGGCCGTCTCGGCAACCAAGCTGCTATTGCAAAAACACCTGCCGGCGCAACTTCCCACCCCGCTCAACAACACGGCCCGGCGCTTCGCGCGCCAGCTGCTGGAAGTGCTCGATCTCGGTCGCGAGCTCCCCCCCTCCTTCGAGGAAGAGGAAGGCGAAGAAGTCTACGAAGGGATTCCCGAAGAAGAAATGCCGTTGCGCCTCAAGCGCTGAGGAGCGCCTCGCGCTACAATGCCAGAGGGAAACAGCGGCGGGAAGTGCCGCACCAACGGGAGGAAGACCATGACACAGAATTTCTTCGAAGGTAACGATCCCTTCGCCTTCCTGCGGCAGATGTGTGCCAACATCGGTGTACCGGTACCGGGAATGGTGTTTCCGACCATGGATCTCGCCGACGTCGAGCGGCGCATCGCCGAATTCAAGGCGGTGGAGCAATGGCTGCAGATGAACCTGAGCACCCTGCAGATGACGCGTCAATCGCTGGAGATGCAGCGCGTCGCCATCCTCTCGCTCACGCAGATGGGCACGGCGAGCCAGGCCGCGGCGGCGGAAGCGGCCACCACGCCGGCGGGCAACCCCTTCGAGGCCATGGCACAGCTGTGGCAGACGATGCAGCAGGCCGCCCAGCAGACGGTCGAGGCCACCGCCACCGCCACCCAAGCGGCACACCAGGCATTTTCTCACCCCCCCTCACCACCAGCCGAGTCAACGGCCACCCAGCCTGCCCCGGAAACGGGGCCGAGTGTCTCTCCTGCTCCTGAATCGCCCGCGGCCCAAGCCAAGCCCACGCGCCGGCGTCAAAAAACCACTCCCTCCCCGGAAGGAGAGAGCGGGAAAGATGCCTAACCCCGGCGTACCCGCAACGGCGAACGGGGCCAAGGGCCCCCTTCCTCCTCCGTCTTCAGGGCATTGCGCCCCCGGAAGAGCGGATGCTCCAGCGTTTCCTCGGGCGCAAGCACCGGCGTAACGCAGCAATCGTGCGGAGTGAAGAACGCCGCCCACTCGTCGCGCGTGCGCGTACGCAGTACCGCCGCCAGTTCCGCCTTGGCTTTGGCCCCTTCATCACCCCCGGCGCGGTGAAAGGGAATGAGATCGGGCCGTCCGATCGCCTCGCACAGCCGTACCCAAAATTTCTCTTCCAGCGCCCCGACGGCCAGATGCCGTCCGTCGGCGGTTTCATACACCCCATAGCACGGCACTCCCCCGGTGAGCAAACCCTCACCCCGCGGTTCGCTGAGCCCCTCGACCAGGGCTTGCGCCAGGGGGAAGACCAGATGCGCCCAGCTGGCCTCGGTCATGGAGAGGTCGATATGGGCGCCGACTCCGTCGCGCCGCGCTGCATGGACCGCAGCGACCGTGGCGAGCGCCGCATGCAGCGCCCCGCCCAGCAGGTCGGCGATCTGCAGATTGCACTGCGCGGGCGGTCCACCGGCCGTGCCGGTCTGGTGCAGCACCCCGGCGAGCGCCAGATAGTTGATGTCGTGCCCCGCCACCTGCGCCATCGGGCCATCCTGACCGTAGCCGGAGATGGAAACCAGCACGATGTGCGGATTGATCGCGCGCATGGCCTCGAACCCCAGGCCGAGCCGCTCGAGCACGCCGGGGCGAAAGCCTTCGAGCACGGCGTCGGCTTCGCGCAGGCGCGCCTCGAACCACGCCCGACCTTCTTCGCTCTTGAGGTCGATGCGGTGGATTTCCTTGCGTGCATTGAGACGACGGTAAATGAAGGATTCGTCCTCCCCGGGCAGGCGCACGCCCAAACGCGCGGCGTCGTCGCCTTGGGGCGGCTCGACCTTGATCACGCGCGCACCGAGTTCGGCCAAATGCCAGCCGGCCATCGGCCCCGGCAGCAACAGCGACAGATCGAGCACGGTCACGCCCGCGAGCAGGGGCAACGGCTCAGTCATATTTCCTCCGGTCGTCGATCACCTTGCCGTCGTTCGGCAGGCTGCCCGGCGGAACGAAGCGCACCTCGCCGCGCAGCTTGGTGATCTCGCGCAGCGTCGTCTCGATCGCCTGGCTCAACCCCTCGTCCCCCTGCGCCACTTCACACTCGAGGATCATGACGTCGGAGAGATTAGGGTTCTCGACCACCAGCCGGGCGCGCCGCACTTCGGGGTGACGCGATGCCACCGCCAGTACCTGCGAGGGATGCACGAACATCCCTTTGACCTTGGTCGTCTGATCGGCTCGCCCGAGCCAGCCGCGAATGCGCGTGTTGGTACGCCCGCAAGGCGAAATTCCCGGCAAGACGGCTGAGAGATCCCCCGTGCCAAAGCGGATCAGCGGATAGACCGGATTGAAGGTGGTGACCACCACTTCCCCCACCTCGCCCTCGGGTACCGGCTCCGTTCCGCCCGGGCGCACGATCTCGACGATCACGTCCTCGTCGAGCACCAACCCTTCGCGCGCCTCGGTCTCGTAGGCGACGAGCCCCAGGTCGGCGGTGGCGTAGCCCTGATAGGCGTTGATACCGGCTTCGGCCACCTCGCGCTGCAGTGCCGGGGGGAACGCCTCGCCGGAGACGAAGGCCTTGCGCAAGGACAACGGTACCCCCGCCTCGCGGCACTTGTGGATCAGGATGCGCAGGAAGGAAGGGGTTCCGGTGTAGGCATTCGGTTTCAGGTCGGCGATCGCCTGTACCTGCAGTTCGGTCTGCCCGACCCCGGCCGGGAAGACGGTGCAGCCGAGTGCATGGGCGCCGGTTTCCATCATGCTGCCCGCCGGCGTCATGTGGTAGGAAAAAGTGTTCTGTACCAGATCCCCTTCGGCGAATCCGGCGGCAAAGAGGGCACGCGCCATGCGGTAATGATCCGGCCGGTTGCCCTCGGGCTCGTAGATCGGGCCGGGCGAGGCGAACACGCGCAGCACTTCCCGTCCCCAGCCGGCGGCGGCAAAACCGCCGAATGGGCGATCTCCCTTTTGCAGTTCCAGCAATTCGGACTTGCGCACCACCGGCAAGCGGGAAAGCGCCGCGCGGGAGGTGATCTCCCGCGGATCGATCCCGGCGAGCAATCTGGCGTAGGCCGGCGCGTGCGCCTTGGCGTGGGCAATCTGCGCCGGCAGTCGCGCGAAAAGCTCCAGCTCGCGTCGCTGCGGCGGCCAGGTCTCTCGCTCGTCGTAGTGGCGGCGCCGCGCCGCCCGGGTCGTCCCCTCTGTCATGTGTTCTCTCCGTCAGGACAGCCAGCGTTTGCGCCGGCGGTAATGTTTCACCTCGCGGAAACTCTTGCGCCCCTGCGACGAGAGGCCGAGGTAGAACTCCTTCACGTCCTCGTTCTCGCGCAGCTCCTGGGCCGCACCTTCCATCACCACCCGGCCGTTTTCCAGGATGTAGCCGAAATTGGCGTAGCGCAGCGCCACCATGGTGTTCTGTTCGGCGAGCAGAAAGCTCACGCGCTCCTTGGCGTTGAGCTCGTGCACGATCTCGAAGATCTCCTCGACCACCTGAGGCGCCAACCCCATGGAGGGTTCGTCGAGCAGGATCATCTCGGGGGCGGCCATCAGGGCCCGGCCGATGGCGCACATCTGCTGCTCGCCGCCCGAGGTGTAACCCGCCTGCGACTTGCGCCGCTCCTTGAGCCGCGGGAAGTAGTGATAGACGCGCTCGAGCGCCTGGGCGAGCTGCGCGCGTGAGAGCCTGCGCGTATAGGCCCCGGTGAGCAGGTTCTCCTCGATGGTGAGGTGCTCGAAACAGTGGCGACCCTCCATCACCTGGATGACGCCGCGGCGCACCAGCTCGTTGGGCGAGAGCGCATCGACGCGCTCCCCTTTGAAATGGATCGAACCCTTGGTCACCTCGCCGCGCTCGGCGCGCAGCAGGTTGGAGATGGCCTTGAGCGTGGTCGATTTGCCCGCGCCGTTGGCCCCGAGCAGCGCGACGACGCCGCCACGCGGCACTTCGAGCGAGACGCCCTTGAGCACCAGGATCACGTGATCGTAGATCACCTCGACGTTGTTGACGACGAGATAGGGTTCGCCGACGGCGGCGCGGCCCGCTTCAGCGTTCATCGCACATTGACTCCGGTCTGGGACTGGCCGTGCAGGGCGGACGGCGGCCCGCGCGGGGCCGCCGTCGACGCTCACTGCTCCTTGCTGCAATCACGCGGCGTGATGCCTTTTTCCTTGGCATACGCCGCCGCCGACTCTTCCACCAGCGAGCGCACCAGTTCGCGGTCCGGTTCGATCCAGTCGGAAACGGGCACCCATTTCTCGCCGTCCCACTGCTGGAAGCGCACCCGACCAGAGCCCTCGTGGTCGGCGCACGACAGTGCCAGCGTCGGCATCAGGCCCTTCGCGCCGATCGCCTCCAGGCGTTTCTCGTCGAGCTTGAGGTTCTCCAGCGCCCAACGCATCTGCTCGCCGGTCACCGGCTTGCCCTTGCCGAACTTCTCCTGCGCGAGCCGAAGCGCTTCCACGTAGATGATGCCGTGCCCCACGCCACGGTTGTAATACACGCTGCCGACGCGCTTCGGATCCTGCATGTCGCCCTGCCCTTTGGCATAGACGTACTTCTGGATGTCCTGGATCACGGGGAAGTCGGTGCCCGCCGGATCGAAAGCCCCGGCCACGAACCCTTTGGCCGCCTCACCCGCCGGCACGACGTCCTCCTCGGCGCCGGCCCACCACCATCCCACGATCCGGTCGGCGGGGAATCCCGTACGTGCCGCGGTCTTCAGGGCCGTCGGGTTGGATACGCCGTAAGTGAGGAGAATCACGTAATCCGGCCGCATCTGCCGGATCTGCAGCCACTGCGCCTGCTGCTCGTTGCCGGGCATGGCCACGGCGATCTTCTCGGTGGTAAATCCCCACTTCTGCGCCAAGCGGTCGAGCACGGGGAACGGCTCCTTGCCCGGGGCGAAGTCGAGGTAGAGCACGGCGATCTTCTTTCCCTTGAGCTTGTCCATCCCGCCCTCACGCTGGCCGAGATAGCCGACGATGGCGGATGCCTGCGACCAATAGGTGGCGATCATGGGAAAAACCCAGGGGAAGACGCGCCCGTCGGCGGTATCCGAACGACCGATGCCGATCGAGAGCAAGGGGATTTTGTCCTGGGCCACGCGTTCGAAGACGGCGAAAGTGATGCCGGTGGAGACGGGAGCGAAGAGCACGTTCTGCTGCTCGCCGTGTTGCTTCAACCGCTCGTAGCACTCCACGCCGCGCGCGTTGTTGTATTCCGTCTCGCACTCCTGCCACACGAGCTTGACGCCGTTCACGCCTCCGTCGCGCTCATTGATGAGCTTCATGTAGTCGATCCAGCCGCCGAAGACCCCCGTACCGCCGGCCGCGTACGATCCGACCCGGTAGCTCGGCAGGCCAATGTATTGTTCCGCCGCCTGCGCCGCGCTTCCCGCCGCCCCCCAGACGGTGGCCACCGCCATCGCCGTCAGCCATGCTTTCTTCAATTTCATCGCCATGCCTCCTTTTGGTGTGGTAAAACCCCCGCGCCGCGCGCCGCCTCCCTCAATGAGGGAAAGGCCACAGGCGCAGTTTCTCCTTGCCGATCTGCCACAGGCGGGTGAGGCCGTGCGGTTCGACGATCAGGAAGAAAACGATCAGCACGCCGAACACGATCAACTCCAGGTTCGAGGCGAGCGTGGCCGGGACGAGCACCCCGACCGAAGTGTGCATCAGCACGTTGAGCCCGACGGGCAGCAAGAGGATGAAAGCGGCGCCGAGAAAGGCCCCCAGCACCGAACCCATGCCGCCGATGATGATCATAAAGAGGATCTTGAAGGAAAGATCCAGCCCGAAGCCATCGGGCTCCACCGTGCCGAGATAGGTGTAGGCGTACAGCCCGCCGGCGATGCCGCAGTAGAAAGAAGAAACGGCGAAGGCGAGCAGCTTGGTCTTCATGAGCGGGATGCCGATCACCTCGGCCGCCACGTCCATGTCGCGCACCGCCATCCATGAGCGGCCCGTGTTGGTGCGCGCGAGGTTCTTCGCCGCCAGGGCGAGCAGCGAGACGATGGCGAGCGTGAGCAGATACTTGCGCGCCGGCGTGTCGAAGGCAAACCCCAGGATCTCGATGCGCTGCGCCGAGATGATGCCGGAGGAAGAATAGTTGGAGAACCAGGGAAACTTGGTGAGCGCCCAGACGATGAAGAACTGCGCCGCGAGCGTGGCCATGGCGAGGTAGAAGCCCTTGATGCGCAGCGAAGGCAGCCCGAAGACGACCCCCACGGCCGCCGCGCTCAGGCCGCCGAGAACGAGTCCCGCCAGGAAAGGCAGCCCGTCGAGGCGCAGAAGGAAATTGTACGTGGCATACGCCCCCACGGCCATGAACGCGCCGGTACCCAGCGACAACTGCCCCGCGTAACCGGTGAGGATGTTGAGCCCCAGTGCGGCGAGGGCGAAGACCAGTACCGGCGTGAGCACCGCCTGCAGCCAATATTCGCTGGCCACGAAGGGCGCGACGAAGAAAGCGGCCACGACGAGCGCCGCCATCACGATCCGGTCCTGCTTGATCGGGAAAATCTGCTGATCTTCCTCGTAACTCGCTTTGAACTGCCCCGCCTCGCGATAGATCATCCCCCATCCCTCCCCATACCGTCAGACGCGGTCGATGTGTTTTTCACCGAAAAGCCCCTCGGGCCGGATCAGCAGGAAGACGAGCGCCAGCACGTAGGGGAACCACGAATCGATCCCGCCGCCCACGTAAGGTCCGAGATACACCTCGGCCAGTTTCTCGCTCGCCCCGATGATGAGCCCGCCGACGATGGCACCGGGCACCGAAGTAAGCCCGCCAAGGATCAGCACCGGCAGCGCCTTGAGCGCCGTATAGGTGAGGGCGAACTGCACGCCGTTGCGCGCCCCCCATACCAGCCCGGCCACGATGGCGACGAACCCCGCCACCGCCCACACGATCACCCAGATGCGCTGCAGCGGAATGCCCACCGACAGCGCCGCCTGGTGGTCGTCGGCCACCGCCCGCAGCGCCCGCCCCACCTTGGTGTATTGGAAGAAGAGCGCGAGCACCGCCACCAGCACGCCCGCCACCACTGCCGCGCTGAGATCGAACTTGGAGATCATGAGGTTGTAGCGTTCGAGCAGCCACATCACCGGCTCGTCGGCAATGCCCAGATCGAGCCCATGCACCGCCGCCCCCCACGTCCCCTGCGCCACGCCCTCGATCAGATAGCTCAGCCCGATGGTGGCCATGAAGAGCGTGATCGCAGGCTGATTGACCAATTTGCGCAACATGAAGCGCTCCACCACCCAGGCAAGCAGCACCATGGCCGCTGCCGTGAGCGCCAATGCCGCCCAGAAGACGGGGGAAGCGTCGGGAGAGGCGCCGAACCAGCGCGCCAGGCGATCGGAGAACCCGACGAAAGTGAGTGCGGCGAAGAAGACCATCGCCCCTTGGGCGAAGTTGAGCACGCCGGACGCCTTGAAGATGAGCACGAAACCCAATGCCACCAGGGCGTAGAGCATCCCCGCGAGCAGCCCGCCGATGAACACTTCCAGAAAGAATTGCATCGTCCCTTCTCCCTCAGTGGGCCGCGCCGCCGAGATAGGCCTCGATCACGACCGGGTCGTTGCGCACCTCATCGGGTGGCCCATCGCCGATCTTGCGTCCGTAGTCGAGAACCACCACCCGGTCGGAGATATCCATCACCACGCCCATGTCGTGCTCGATGAGCACGATGGTGGTCCCCAGCTGTTCGTTCACGTCGAGGATGAAGCGGCACATGTCCTGCTTCTCCTCCACGTTCATGCCGGCCATGGGCTCGTCGAGCAAGAGAAGCGAAGGCTCCGCCGCCAGCGCCCGGGCGAGCTCCACCCGCTTTTGCAGGCCATAGGGCAGGCGCCCCACCGGCGTCTTGCGGATGTTCTGGATCTCGAGGAAATCGATGATCTCCTCGACACGGCGCCGGTGCGCGATCTCCTCGCGCCGGGTCGGCCCCCAATAAAGGGCGTTCCACAGGAAATTGCGCCGCATCATGAGGTTGCGCCCGGTCATGATGTTGTCGAGCACCGTCATGCCCTTGAAGAGTGCGATGTTCTGGAACGTGCGGGCGATGCCCTGCGCCGCCGCCTCGTGCGGGTTCATCCGCCGCCGCTCCTGGCCACGGAAGACGATACGCCCCTGCTGCGGGTGATAGACGCCATTGATGACGTTGAGCATGGAGCTCTTGCCCGCCCCGTTGGGACCGATGATGGCGCGGATCTCGCCCTCGCGCACGTCGAAACTGATGTTGGTGAGCGCCTTGACCCCGCCGAACGACAGCGAGATGTTCTGCAGATCGAGGATCACGTCGCCAATGACTCGCGCCATTTCCTCCTCCTTCAAGCGTGCGAGCGCGGCGAGGGCGGGAAGACCTTCGCGTCGCGGATGCGCACCTCGGCGGCGATCTTGCCGGTACGCCCGTCTTCGTACTTGACCGCCGTCTCGATGTATTGGCTGTCCTTGCCGGCGTAGAGCGCCTCGACCAGCACGGCGTACTTCTCGGAAATGAAGCGCCGGCGCACTTTGCGCGTGCGGGTGAGCTCCTCGTCGTCGGCGTCGAGCTCCTTGTGCAGGATGAGGAAACGCCGGATCTGCGAGCCGCTCATCTGCGGATCGTGGCTCAGGTCTTCATTGATCTGCTCCACGCACTGCTGGATGAGATCGTAGACGGCCGGCTGCTGCGCCAGATCGGTGTAGCCCGAATAGGCGAGCCCCCTGCGCTCGGCCCAGTTGCCCACCGCCTCCAGGTCGATGTTGATGAAGGCGGTGACATAGGGGCGATCGTGCCCGAAGGCCACCGCCTCCTTGATGAGCGGAAAGAACTTGAGCTTGTTCTCGATGTAATTGGGCGCGAACATCGAGCCGTCCTGCAGCCGCCCCACGTCCTTGGCCCGGTCGATGATCTTGAGGTGCCCATCCTCGTCGAAGAAACCCGCATCCCCCGTCATGAAATAGCCTTCCTCGTCGAAGGCCTCGGCGGTGTCCTGCGGCCGCTTGTAATAGGCCTTGAGCAGCATCGGGCCGCGCACGCGGATCTCGCCGTTGTCGGCGATCTTCACCTCCACCCCCGGCGCGGGTTTGCCCACCGAGTCGAGCTTGACCTCGCCGTCGGGCTGCAGGCAGACGTAGGCGCAGGTCTCCGTCTGGCCGTAGAGCTGCTTGAGGTTGATGCCGATGGAGCGGTAGAAACGGAAGAGATCCGGCCCGATCGCCGCCCCGGCCGTATAGGCCACGCGCAGGCGCGACAGGCCCAGCACGTTGCGCAGCGGCCCATAGACCAAAATCTCGCCCAGGGCGTAGTGCAGACGCTGCAGCAGCGGCACAGGGCGCCCTTCGAGAATCTGCACGCCGCAGCGCTCGGCCACCTTCATGAAATGGCGGAACATCGCCTGCTTCAAGCGCCCGGCATCCTCCATCCGGATCCACACCTGGGTGCGCAGGTTCTCGAACACGCGCGGCGGCGCGAAGTAGTACGTGGGACCGATCTCGCGCAGGTCGGTCATCACCGTCTCGCTCGACTCGGGGCAGTTGATGGTGAATCCGGCCGCATAGGCTTGGGCATAGGAAAAGAGGTGATCCCCCACCCAGGCCATCGGCAGATAGGAGAGCACTTCCTCGTCGTCGGTGAGGCGGTCGAACTGCACTCCGCCCATGCCGGCGAAGAGAAAAGCCCGATGCGTCTGACACACCCCCTTGGGCTTGCCGGTGGTGCCCGACGTGTAGAGCATCACCGAAACGTCGTCGCTCGCCCCCTTCTCGATTTCCTCGTCGACGAAATGCGGCTGGTTGCGATCATGGATGCGCCCCGCCTCCAGGAGCTCGTCCAGCCCCTGCAGCACCGGCAAGGTGTAATGGCGCATGCCGCGCGGATCGTCGTAGAAAATGCGCTCGAGCGAAGGCAGGCGATCGAGGATCTCGAGGAGCTTGTCGACCTGCTCCTGATCCTCCACCACCGCCATCTTGACCTCGGCATCCTGCAGCACGTAGGCCATCTCCTCGGCGATCGCATCCTGGTAGAGCAGCACCGGGATGCCGCCCAAGCATTGCGCCGCGGCCACCGCCAGGTAGAGGCGGGGCCGGTTGTCGCCGACGATGGCCAGACGGTCGCCGCGCCGGAACCCCGCCTCGGCCAACCCGCAGGCGAGCGCGCGCACCTGGGCGTAGCACTCACCCCACGTATAGGTCTGCCAGATGCCGTATTCCTTCTCGCGGATCGCCGGCCGGTCGGCACGCACGCGGGCGTGATGCCGCAGCAAGCGCGGAAACGTCTCCAGACCCGGAATGATCGCAGGGGCATGCGGTTTCGCGCCCTCGGCCATGCCAACCCTCCTCCAATCCGATGAGTGTGTGCCCCGCCGTCGTTCTCTTTTTTCGGCGGGGCCGTCTCCCTCCACTCGACGGCTGCATTGTGCCGACGAAGTTTTGCAAGGGTTTGTCACAAACGTAACGCGAATGTAACGGTGAGCGCCCGCAGATCCCCGTGCACGCGAAATAGCTTTTTGCACTTGATACTGATTATCGTTTACTATATCATTTGCAAATAAACGTTTCGCGAACCGAGCCATGACCCAAGAACCTCACCGCGTCCTTCCACCTTGGGCGATCCTCGCCGCCCTATCGCTGCACGGCGCGGTCCTCTATGCCGGGGCACGCGCCCTGCCCGAAGCGCAGACGCTCCCCGTCGCCCCAACCATGACGATCGCCTGGGTTGTTCCAGCGCCGGATCCTGCCCCTGCGGCGACGCCGGCCTCCGCCGTCGAACCTGCGCCGGCCGTCGAGCCCACGCCAGCCCCGCCCAAGGCGAAAGCCCCCAGCCGCACGCCGGCAAAGCCCCGTGCTCCTGCCAGATCCAGCCCGCCGCCGACACACGCGGAGAGTGCGGCCGCAACCTCGTCCGTCGCGGCAAACGAGGCCGCGGGCGATCCTGCTCCCGCTGCGGACACGGCGCCAGCCGCCCCCGCGCGCGGCAATACCGGAAGCACGGAAGCCACTCCTTTCACGGAACCGCGCTTCGACGCCGCCTATCTCGCCAATCCGCGCCCCTCCTATCCGCCGGTATCGCGCCGGCTCGGCGAACAAGGAAAAGTGATCCTGCGCGTGCTGGTGGGTGCCGACGGGCTGCCGCGCCGCGTCGAGCTGGAGCGCTCCTCCGGCTACCCCCGGCTCGATCGGGCCGCGAGCGAAGCCATCGAGCGCTGGAAATTCGTCCCAGCGCGCCGCGGCGACACACCGGTCGAAGCCACGGTGCTCGTGCCCATCGCCTTTTCCCTTTCTTCTTCCTGACCCTTGCGGAGCCTCACCCATGAACGAATCCATGCTGCATTTCTTCGCCCAAGGCGACGGCGTGAGCCGCTTCATCTTCTTGCTACTCGCGCTGCTCTCCGTATCGAGCTGGGCCGTGATCCTCGCCAAGACGGCGCTGCATCTGCGTCTATCGCGGCGCGCCGCCCGCTTCCTGCGCCGTTTCTGGAACGCGGACGATCTGGCCGAGATTGCGCGCGAGCTCCGAGAGCACGGCGCGCTCGACCCCGCCTCGCACCTCGTGCATCACGGCCTCGAGGTGCTCGAACGCCTCGAGCGGGCCGATGAAAACGCCACCACGGCGCGCACCGGCCCCCTCGGGGATCGCGGCGAACCGCAGGAACTCCTCACCCGGGCCTTGCGCCGCGCCATCGACGAGGCCCGCGCCCGCGACGAAGCCGGCATGACGCTGCTCGGCACCACCGCTTCCAGCGCCCCCTTCATCGGGCTCTTCGGCACCGTCTGGGGCATCTACCACGCCCTGCAGGCGATCGCCGCCAGCGGCAGCGCCTCGCTCGACAAGGTGGCAGGCCCCATCGGCGAAGCGCTGGTGATGACCGGTTTCGGCCTCGCCACGGCGATCCCGGCCGCGATCGCCTACAACGCCTTCAGCCGCGCCCAGCGCCGCCGCACGCAGGAGCTGGAAGCCTTCGCCTATGACGTTTACACCTTCCTCGTCACCGGCATCAAGCGCCCGGCGACCCGGCCCGAGCCCGCCGTCGTCGCGCTCGATTCCGATATGTCCCGCCCCGCCCGCAAGACCGCTTCCTGACGGAGATTCCCCCATGGCCTTCGCCCGACTCGACAGCACCGGCGACACTGAACCGATCAGCGAAATCAACATGGTGCCCTTCATCGACGTGATGTTGGTGCTGCTCATCATCTTCATCGTCACTGCCCCCTTGATGACCCACGCGGTGAAAGTCGACCTGCCGCAAGCGAGCAGCGCCCCCGACACCCAACGCGACGAGGATCGCCTGCGCCTGCGGCTCGACGCCGACGGGCAGACCCTGCACTGGAACGACGAGGCGATCGACTGGGCGGCGCTGGAGCCGCGACTCGCCGAACTCACGCCCCAAACCACGCTGGAACTGCAGGCCGACCGCGCCACCCCCTACGAGGCCATCGCCCGCCTGATGGCCGCCGCCTCGCGCCACGGCCTGGCGAAGATCGCCTTCGTGACGCTTCCCGGCGAACCCGCTCCCTGAAAAACGACGATTTTCCCCAACCCCAAGGAGTGTTTTCGATGTCGACCATTCCTCCGCACGAGCCCCAGCCGCAAGCGGAAAACGCCGCGCTTCTGCGCCCCAAGGTGCTGCCGCTGGGCGCGGCGATGCTCATCGGCCTGGGCGCGGCACAGCCCGCGCTCGCGCAAAGCGCGGAATCAGGCGCTGCCGACGCCCAGGTCCTGCCCACCGTCACCGTCACCGACGAAGCCCCTGCCGAAACGGAGGGCTACCTCAAGCGCACCACCCGCGTGGGCAAGACACTGCAGGACCCCCACGAGATCCCGCAGGCGATCACCATCCTCACGCAGGACCTGCTCGAAGATCAGCAAGTGGGTTCCTTGCGCGAGGCGCTGCGCAACGTCTCGGGGCTCACCTTCAACGCCGCGGAAGGCGGCCGCTCCGGCGACAACATGATGCTGCGCGGTTTCTACACCTTCGGCGACATGTACCTCGACGGCATGCGCGACACGGCGCAATACAACCGCGAGACTTTCAACCTCGAGAGCGTGGAAGTGCTGCGCGGCGCCGCCGCCATGCTCTACGGCCGCGGCCAGGCGGGTGGCGTCATCAACCAGGTGAGCAAGACGCCGTTGCCCGTCGACAAGTACAAGCTCACCGGCTCGGTCGGTACCGAGGACTATCGCGAGGGCACGGCCGATCTCAACAAGACCCTGGGTGAGAACTCGGCGCTGCGCGTCAATCTCATGAAACGCGTCGAAGGCAGCTGGCGCGAGAACCCCGCCAACGGTGACGAACCGGGAATCGATCGACAAGGCGCGGCCGTGAGCTACGTCCACGGCATGGGCACGCGCGACGAGCTGCTCTTGTCGCATTATTATCTGAAGACGCGCGACACTCCCGACTACGGCGTCCCTTTCGACTCGACCACCAAGCGCCCCCTCAAACGCTACGGATCTTCGGCTTTCTGGGGCACCGACGACACGTTCGACGACTCCGACACCAACATTTCCACCGCCACCTACACCCACCGTTTCCAACCCGGTACCGAGTGGCGTACGAGCGTTCGCTTCGCCGACTACGACCGCACTTATTGGGCACTCGCTCCGTCGGCCGCCAATCCACCGGCCGCCACGGGTTGGAGCGGCGGCTCCAAGACGCGCAACTACGACTATCAGACCGTGGCGCTGCAATCCGACCTCACCCACAGTTTGACGATCGCCGGCATGCGACACGAACTGCTCGCCGGTTTCGAGTACCTCAAAGAAGACGGCCATTGGAAAGCACTGCGTAATCTCGGCTGTACCGGCAAAGCCTCACCCTCCTGTGCGCCCTACTATCGCCCTGGCATCGAAGATCCCAAGGCGATCGCCACCGACTTCACCGGCAACAGCTACGCGCTGCTCGCCCAAGACACGATCGAATTCCTGCCCCAGTGGAAACTCACCCTGGGGGTGCGCCGCGACGAACTCGATGCCGATTACAGCCACGCAAACTCACCGCACCTCGACTTCGGCGAGAACAGCTACCGCGCCGGCCTGTCGTGGCTGCCCAGCGAGAATCAGCATTACTATCTTTCGTGGTCCGACAGCTTCAGCCCCACCGCCGACCTCTACCAGCTCTCCGGCGGCGAGTATCCGCCCGAGCGCAGCGACGTGGTCGAGCTCGGTGCCAAGTGGATGCTCTTCGAAGGCAACCTCTCGCTGCGCGCCGCCCTCTACCGCGCCACCAAGGAGTGGGAGCGCAACCAGGACTTGGAATCGACCGGGGCCGTCCTCTCGCGCAAGCGCCGTACCGATGGGCTGGAACTCGAAGCCGCCGGCCGCATCACCGAGCGCTGGGAAGTTTTCGCCGGCCTGTCCCTGATGGACGCCGAGATCCTCAAAGTAGCCCCCGGCGCCGATCCGCGTTTCAAGGGGGAACGGCCACGCAACACGCCCGACTACACCTTCAACCTGTGGACCACTTACCGCTTCATGCCTCACTGGAAAGCCGGTCTGGGCGCCGAGACCAAAGGGGAACGCTATGGCTACAGTCCATCGGCGGCGAAAGGACCCTTCGTGAACGGCAAGTTCTCGCCCAATGTCGCTCCCTCCTACACCCGCTGGGACGCCATGCTCGCCTACGAGCAACCTTCCTACACGGTGCGCCTGAACGTGCGTAACCTCTTCGACAAGGTCTATTATGATGCCATCTACGACAACGGCGGATTCGTCGTGCCCGGGCCGGATCGAACGGTGATCCTCTCGGCCGAGTTCAAGTTCTGAGCTTTCGGCGGGGCGCGAAGCCCCGCCTCTCACGGAAAATGCCATGCTCCTGACGATCGACGAAGTCCTCTCCGCCGCGGAAGTCGACCATGCCCGGGCACTGCTCGCGCAGGCGCGCTGGATCGATGGCCGCAGCACCGCCGGGCCGCTCGCCCGCGAAGTCAAGAACAACCAGCAGATCGCCGAAGACTGCCCCACCCTCGCCCCCCTGCGCCAGCTGGTACTGCAGGCGCTCGAGCGCGAGCCGCTCGTTTTTTCGGCCGTCCTGCCGCGCGACATCTTCCCGCCGCAGTTCAACCGCTATCGCGCCGTCGGCGAAGGCGAACGCTACGGGCCCCACGTCGATGCCGCCATCCGCCTCGTCGGCGAACGAAAACTGCGCACCGACGTCTCGGCCACTCTCTTTTTCAGCGCACCGGAGGAATACGACGGGGGTGAGCTCGTCATCCACGACCTCTTCGGCACGCAGCGCGTCAAGGGCAAGGCCGGCTCCATCGTCATCTACCCCGCCAGTTCGCTGCACGAAGTCACGCCGGTCACCCGGGGCGAGCGGCTCGCCTCATTCATGTGGTTCCAGAGCCTGGTGCCCGATCCGGTCGAACGACGGTTGCTCTTCGAGCTCGACATGGCCACCCTGACACTGCGCAGCGAACACGGCGAAGGGGAACTCGCCGCCCGATTCTCCACCCTCTATCACAACCTGCTGCGGCGCTGGAGCGTCTAGCCGTGTCTGGCACTCCTGCGCCCGTGTGCGCCGAAGACTACCTCGAGCTCGCGCAACGGCAGCTGCCGCCGGACGTCGCCGCGTACCTCTTCGGTGGGGCCGAAGCCGAACTGGCGGCGCGGCGCAACCGCGAGGCGCTGGACGCTGCCACCCTCATCCCCCGTTTCGTGCGCGAAACGCCTCCCGCCCCGCCTAATGGGCCAACCCTGTTCGGCCGGCGCCACGCCTTGCCGCTGCTGCTCGCGCCGATCGCACACCAGCGGCTCTTCCATCCCGACGGCGAGGCGGCGAGCGTCCTCGCAGCGCTGGCGCAGGGTGTCACGCCCATCGTCTCCAGCCTGGCGAGCACCCCCTGGCCGCAACTGCGCCAGCTCGCCGAAGAAGAACCGCTGTGGTTCCAGATCTACTGGCAGGGCGATCGCGCCGCCACCGCTCGGCTCATCGAGCGCGCCGCGGCGCTGCGTCCAGAAGCCTGGATGATCACCCTGGATGCGCCCATCGGAGGCTTGCGCTGGCGGTTGTGGCGCAGCGGTTTCCGCCTGCCGCCGCAGGCAGCGCCGGCAAACCTCGACCCCCAGGCGCCGACACAGCGCACGCACGACCTGGCGGCCCTCCTTGCCCTCGCGCCGACACGCGATGATCTCGCCTGGCTGCGCGATCATGTGCGGCAGCCCCTTCTTGCCAAAGGCGTGCTGCACGAAGAAGACGCCGACGCATTGGCGCGGCTGGGTTACGACGGCCTCGTCGTCTCCAACCACGGCGGACGCACCTTCGACGCCGCCCCCGCGAGCCTTGCACGGCTTTCCCCGCTCGCACGAGCCACGGGCAAACGGATGACAATCCTCTTCGACGGGGGTGTGCGCCGCGGCAGCGACGTCGCCAAAGCCTTGGCACTGGGCGCGTCGGCCGTGCTCGTCGGCCGCCCCTACGTGGCAGCGCTTGCCCTAGAGGGCGCGCACGGCGTCGCCCGCTGCCTGCGCTTGCTGCGCGACGAGTACGCCGCCGTCGCCGCCCTGCTGTAACGACGCCAGACTGCGAAGCGCTTCGCCCTTGGTGCACGGCGTTCGTTCGGCCAGCAGCGCGAGCATCGCCCGCTCCCAGAAACGGCGCGAGCGCTCGTGGCGCATATCCACCGGATGCAATCCCAGTCGCAGCCAGGGACGGTCCGCGCCGCGTCTCAACCAGCGCTCATTGACCAGCTGCGAGACGAGCCGCCGCCAGCCGCTGCGGGCGCTCCACACGAGGCTGGGCGCCTCGATCGGGCGCCACTGCCTGTCCGTGCGTGCATATACCCGCCGCGGCGAACTGGTATAGCGCAAGGGCGTACGCGCGAGCGCGCGCCAGGCGCCTTCTCCCAGAAGCCAACCCGGCGCGACGAAACCCTCCACCGGCCAACCCAGGCGCGCGAAGAGCGCGAGGCCCCGTTCGAGCCGTGCTTGGGCCTCATCCTCGGGGATCGCCGCGAATTCCCCCTCATGGGTGAAGATGCGCCGGCGCACGAAGTCGATCGGTCCATGACAGGGCAGCCCGTCGGCATGAAAATACCCGTGCAGCACTGCCTCGCCGCCGCGGGCCAGCTCCCGCTCGATCGCGGCACAAAAGCGCGGCTCCCGGTCGAACGTCCCTTGTCCGTGGTAGTCGGGCACGAGAAGGAGCGTGAGCGGCACGCCCCAGGATGCCGCTTTGGCCGCGAAGTCCGCATACAGCGGCCACGTGGCCGGTGCCACGTCGTGCAGGACCACCGAGAAGCACGCCTTCATCGCCCCCCCTGCCAGGCATCGACCACTTCCGCAGCCACCGGCACCGGCAGCAGCGAGGGTACGCCGCACAGGGCACGGTAGTGCTCCAGCAGTCCGGGAAGCACCGCCGGCCAAGCGTAACGGCGCTCCACCCAGGCGCGCGCCTGCCGCCCGGCCTCTTCGAGATCGACCTCACGGACGAACTCACGCACCGTCTGCGCAAACACCGCCGCATCCAGACGCGGAGCGATCCGGCCGGCCTCGGGCGGCACCAGTTCGGACACGGCCCCGCCGGCCACGCCGACTACGGGAATGCCGCTCGCCATCGCCTCGAGCACCACCAGGCCGAAGGTCTCCTGATTGCCGGCATGGACGAGCAGATCGGCACTGGCAAGAATACGGGCGACGTCTTCACGGCCAACGAAGCGGTCGACCACGGTCACGTTTTCCGGCACCCGCCGCGGCATGGCGCTCCCGACGAGCAGCAGATGGAAATCTTCACCCAAGAGCCGCGCCGCCGCGAGCAGCACGTCGAGGTTCTTCTCGCGGGCACCGCGGCCGGCGAAGACCATGAGGCAGCGCGATTGAGGGATACCCAGCTCGGCGCGCAGAGCGTGGTCGCGCCGCGCCGGCGAGAACGCGGCCGTATCGACGCCCAAGGGTTGGGCGATCGCACCCTCCACGCCGATCGCCGCCAGATGCTCCACCATGGTACGGCTGGGCGTGAGCACCCGGTCGAATCGCCGGTAGAGATGACGCACATAGGCGGCCGCCGCACGCCCCCAGGCGCGGCCGAAGCGTCGCTCGACGAGGCGGGGAAGATCCGAATGGTAGAAGCCGATCACCGGCACGCCCAACCGCTCCCCGGCAGCCAGGGCCGCCCAAGCGGGAACGTAAGGATCTTCCGCCTCGATCACGTCGGGGGCCAAGGCAACGAGGCGATCTTCCCACGGACCAGGGCGCAAAGGGAATCGATAACCGGTGGAGAAAGGAATGGGCCAGGCCGAGATCGCCTCGCAGCCGAGCGCGGACCGATCTTCAGCGCCCGGAACCACCAAGGTATGCCGCACCCCCTCGACCGAAGAGAGAAAGCGCCGCTTCGACTCCAGATACGTCCGCACGCCCCCGCTCGCTTCCGAGTAGAACAACGTGACGTCGGCAAGATGCATGAGCTGTCCGGTTGGCAGAAAATTTCCGCGAGTGTAACGCCGAAGGGCACGAACACGCCACCCCATCTGCACAGAATCCCTTGCATTCCGCCTCGACCCGACTATCCTGAAATAGGATCATCTTATCGTCCGACCACCTCGAGGAGACTTGCCATGCCGCTCCCCATCCGCCGTTTCCTGCCCTGGTTCCAAGCCCTGTCGTTGGCCCTCGCGCTCGGTTTCACCTCCAGCGTATGGGCTGCCACCACTCAGGAAGAGCTCGTGCGCGACGCGCGCGAGGCACTCGAAACCCTGCGCAAGATCAACCCGGCTGCCGACGCCATCGCCAAGTCGGCCAAGGGAGTACTGGTCTTTCCCAACATCATCAAGGCCGGTCTCGTCTTTGGCGGAAGCTATGGCGAAGGCGTACTCTTCGTCAATGGTAAGGTACGAGGGTTCTACAATTCCGTCTCCGCCTCGTGGGGTTTGCAGCTCGGGGCGCAGAGCTATGGCTATGCCCTCTTCCTCATGACGGATAGCGCCCTCAAGTACCTCGAAGAAAGTCACGGCTGGGAACTGGGTACGGGCCCGACCCTCACCGTGGTCGACGAGGGGCTGGCGAAGAACCTCTCGACCACCACCTTGCGTGACGACGCCTACGCCTTCATTTTCGACCAACAGGGGCTCATGGGTGGCATCAACATCGAGGGCACGAAGATCACGCGGATCAAACAGCCCTGACCGATTGACATCCCGAAACATCTTCCATGCGCCGCTCCCGGTATAAATAAAACGTGTAAATCACCAAGAGGAGCGGCTATGAAACGAATCTTCCTTGTCACGTTTGCCACTTCCGTCTTGAGTCTGTTGGGCGGGTGTGCCACGTGGGATCATATGTCGCCCCGCGAGAAAGCCGCCGTGGGCGGTGCCGCCGTGGGCGGCGTGGTCGGGGCGGCAGTCTCCGAAGGACATCTGCTCGGCACCGTCGGCGGGGCCGCCATCGGTGGGCTCATCGGCGATCAGATCGGCAAGTGATTCAAGAAGGGGACGATTCTTCCCTTTCCGCCGCTGGCGTCGCCTCCGATGGCGGCGCCAGGCGCGTCACCAGCAGCTGGTCGATACGATAGTTGTCGATATCGACCACCTCGAAGCGATAGCCCTTGTATTCGAGCGCATCAGTGCGCTTGGGCACCTTGCGCAAGTGGTACATCATGAAGCCGGCGATGGTCTCGAAGTGCTCCGAGCCCTCGAATTCATCGATGCCGAGCACCTCGGCCACCTCGGCGATGGGGGTGAGCCCGTCGAGCAGCCAGGAATCGGCATCGCGCTGCACGATCATTTCTTCGCGCCCCACCACTGGATCGACCGCGACCACGGTGTCCATCACGTCACGCAGGGTGAGAAGACCAACGACGATGGCGTATTCATTGACGATGAGAGCGAAATCCTGCCCCGCGCTGCGAAAGCGCTGCAGCGCCTCGAGCAGCGTGAGCGTATCGGGGAAGACCAACAAATCCCGCACCACCATCTCGGCGGTGAGCGAGACCTTTTCCCCATCGATGATCGCCAGGAAGAGATCGCGCGTATCGACGTAACCCACGGGTCGATCGAGCGAGCCGTCGCAGACGGGAAATTTCCCGTGCGGATGATTGCGCAGTTTCTTGCGGATGCTCTCCTCGGCCTCCCCCACCAGCAGATACACGATTTCGTCACGCGGTACCATGGCGGTGCGCACCGTGCGCTCGTCGAGCTCGAAGACACGCGTCACCAGTTTCTGCTCTTCGGCGAGCAGCGTCCCGGCCCGGGTAGCGGCATCGGCGAGCGCCACGATTTCATCGACGGTGACCTCCTCACGACGCCGCTCCGGCGCACCGGCCACGCGCAGCACGGCGGAAGCGAGCGCGTCGATCGCCCACACCAAAGGGTGCAGCAGGCGCATGAGCAGCGTCATCGGCGGAGCCACCACCAGGGCGATGCGCTCGGGGGAGAGCAGCGCGAGGCGCTTGGGGACCAGGTCGGCGAGCACGACGAAGAGCAGCGTCACGGCGAGAAAGGCGATGGAGGAGGCGACCGAACCGGCGTATTCTGGAGGTAAAACGAGGACGATGAGCGGTTCGAGCGAGGGCGTGATCGAGGATTCGCCCACCGCCCCGGCGAGGATGGCGACGCCGTTCAGGCCGATCTGCACCACCGTAAAGTAGTGCCCCGGCTGATCCTGCAGGTGCAAGACCCGTTTCGCCGCGAGGTTGCCCTCCTTGGCCAACATTTCGAGGCGCACGCTGCGCGAGGCGGCAAGCGAGATCTCCGCCAGCGAGAAGAACGCACCCGCTAGCACGAGCAACAGCAAGACGAAGACGATGGTCATGATGAATTTTTTTCTCTCGTAACGTATTCATTATAGCGAGGAAGCCCCAAGGCACCGGGCGATATAATGAAGCACGGTCATGAGGAACGATGGTGATGGACACGATCCTGCTCGTATATTGCACGGCCCCCGATCCCGACACGGCCCGTGAGCTTGCCCGCACCCTCGTCGAGGAGCGACTCGCCGCCTGCGTCAACGTCCTTCCCGGCCTGCGCTCGCTCTACCGCTGGCAGGGCAGGGTGCACGAAGACGCGGAAACCCTCTTGCTCATGAAGACGACCGCCGCGCGCTACCCGGCGCTGCAGGAGCGCCTGCGTGCGCTGCATCCCTATGAACTCCCGGAAATCGTCGCGGTCTCAGTGTCGGCGGGGCTGCCCACCTACCTGGAGTGGGTCGCCGCGCAGACATTGCCCGTTCCCGAGGATCCTGCATGAGTCGCCTTCGCTCCCGGTTACGCCTGTCATACGTCCTGCTGTCCTTGCTCATCCTCTTCGCGCCGCTCCTCGCCCGTGCGGCCGATCCGGTGCCGCCGGAAGAAGCCTTCGTCCCGCATGCCTGGCGCGGGGAGGAGCACTCGATCGTGGTCGACTTCGCCATCCGCGAGGGGTACTACCTCTATCGGGACAAGCTGAAATTCACCGCCACGGCTCCTGCCGGTGCGCAGCTGCAAGCCCCTCGCCTGCCTCCGGGCGAAGCCAAGCAGGACGAATTCCTCGGCAACGTCACCGTCTATCGCGACCGGGTCGCCATCCCGCTGGCCTTCGAGGGAGTAATGCCGCAACGTCTGCGCCTCACCTACCAAGGCTGCTGGGACGGGGGCATCTGCTTTCCGCCGGTGGTCACCGACCTCGAGGTAGCCGCCGCCCCGCCTGCCACCAGTTTGCTCCAGCGGCTGCGCGGTGCCGTAGAGAGGTCCCCGGTTGCGACCTCCGAAGCCGCGCCGCCCGCGAGCACGCTGCCGGGCGACGAGAGCGGACGGCTGGCACAAGCGCTCGCCGGGCGTCACTGGGCCCCCATGCTCGCCACCTTTTTCGGCCTGGGGCTGTTGCTTGCCTTCACCCCCTGCACCTTTCCCATGATTCCCATCGTCTCCGGCATCATCGTTGGAAGCAAGGAACACGTCTCACGCGGACGGGCTTTCGGGTTATCGCTCGCCTACGTCATGGCCATGGCCGCCACCTACGCGATCGCCGGAGCGCTCGCCGGACTCTCGGGAACGCTCCTCTCGGCCGCTCTGCAAACCCCCTGGGTGCTGGGAGGCTTTGCGCTGGTGTTCGTACTGCTCGCCTTGTCGATGTTCGGCCTCTACGAGCTGCAGTTGCCTGCCTCCTGGCAGACCCGGCTCGATGCCACGGCCGGACGCCTGCCGGGAGGGCGCTATCTCGGCGTCGCGCTCATGGGGGCGATCTCGGCGCTGGTGGTCGGCCCCTGCGTGGCCGCGCCGCTCGCCGGGGCGATGCTCTACATCGCCCGCACGGGGGACGCCTGGCTCGGCGGCTGGGCGCTCTTCGCCTTGGGTCTGGGGATGGGGGCACCCTTGCTGGCAGTGGGCCTGGGAGCCCGTGAGCTGCTGCCGCGCTCCGGACCCTGGCTCAAAGGCGTAAAGCGCATCTTCGGCGTGCTGATGCTGGCGCTCGCCTGGTGGATCGTGCGGCCGGTGGCACCGGATTGGCTGTGGCTGCTCGGCTGGGCGCTGCTCGCGCTGGGCTCCGGCGTCTTCCTGCATGCGATCGACCCCCTGCCTCCGCAAGCGTCGGCCATACGGCGCTTGGGCAAGGCCCTGGGACTCGCCCTTGCCACCTACGGCATCGTCGCCCTGGTGGGGCTGTTGGGCGGAGCACGCGACCCGCTGCAGCCGCTCGCCCTGCGTCTGTCGGCAGCCTCTTCCGCCCCGGCGCCGGTGCAGCAAGTCCCCACCGTGCGCTCGCTCGCCGAACTGGAATCGGCGGTGCGCGCAAGCGATCGCCCCGTGCTGGTCGACGTGCGCGCCGACTGGTGCGTCTCCTGCCTGGAATTGGAACACGTGACCTTGGACGATCCTCGCGTGCGCGAGCGCCTCGCCGACGTGACCCGCCTCGGCGTGGACGTCACCGCCGCCGACGAATCCGCCCGTGCGCTGCTGCGCCACTTCGAGCTCTTCGGGCCGCCGGCCCTGCTCTTCTTCGCGCCCGGCGGCAAAGAGCATGGCGAGCTGCGCGTGGCCGGCTACCTCGGACCCGACGAACTGCTGCCGCGGCTCGAGCGCTGGCTGGGGCGCTAGCCGCCTTCGAGCATCGCGCGCAAGCGCGCAAGCCGCGCTTTGGCGTCTTCCTTGGCCACGGGCTCATCGCGCCGCCGCATCTGCACCCCCTCGCCCATCTCGGCGATGAAACGCGATGGCTCCACGCTGCGCCACTCCTTGCCCTCACGCCGGCGCTCGCACCAGGTGATCGTCAGGCTGCGCTGCGCGCGCGTGATGCCCACGTACATGAGCCGGCGCTCTTCCTCGACCCGTTCTTCCTCGAGACTCGTCTGATGCGGCAGGATGCCCTCCTCCACGCCGACGAGGAAGACGTGCTTGAACTCCAACCCCTTGGCCGCGTGCAGGGTGGCGAGTTGCACCGCGTCGGCATCGTCCTCGCCGTCGTCGAGCCGGGCGACGAGGTTGAGCGTCTGCGCAAGCTCCAATAGCGTTTTTCCTTCCTCCTCGCCCTTGCGCCCAACCCAGGCGGCGAAGTCGCGCAGCGAGCGCGCCCGGGTCTCGGCCTCACGTGCCTCGCCGTGCGCGAGATACCAGCCTTCGAGGTCGATCGCCGCGAGCAGCTCTTCGAGGAGCCGGGCGGCTGGCTCGCGTTCGGCCCGCCAGCGCAGCCGATCGAGGAATTCGGCGAAGGTACGAAGGGTCTGCAGCGCCGCGGCCGGCACGTGCGCCGCCGCGCCCTCTTCGCGCAGCGCCGCCGACAGGCTCAGGTGGCGCAGGCCAGCGTAGCGCGACAGGGCCTCGATGCTCGCCGGGCCGATGCCGCGCCGTGGCGTGGTGATGGCGCGCACGAAGGCCGGGTCGTCGTCCTCGTTGAGCAGCAGCCGCAGGTAGGCCATGACGTCGCGGATCTCGACGCGATCGAAGTAGGATTGCCCGCCGGTGAGGGTGTAGGGGATCTTGTGCTGGCGCAGGGCCTGCTCGAAGAGCCGACCCTGGTGATTGCTGCGGTAGAGGATGGCATAGTCGCGCCAGCGGCCGCGGTGCTGGAAGCGGTGGGCATCGAGCCGCGCCGCCACCCATTCGGCCTCGTGCTCGGGATCACGGCAAGCGAACACGGTGACCGGTTCGCCCTCGCCGTGCTCGGACCACAGGCGCTTGTCGAACAGCTTGTCGTTGTGCGCGATCAGGGTGTTGGCGGCGGCAAGGATGCGCCGGCTGGAGCGGTAGTTCTGCTCCAGCTTGATGACCCGCAGCCGGGGATAATCCTGGGCGAGCAGCCGCAGGTTCTCGACGTCGGCGCCGCGCCAGCCGTAGATCGCCTGATCGTCGTCCCCCACGGCGGTGAAGGCTTCGCGCGGCCCGGCGAGCAGCTTCAGGAGTTCGTATTGGGTGCGGTTGGTGTCCTGGTATTCGTCGACGAGGAGGTAACGCAGCCGGTTCTGCCAGCGCTCGCGCACCTCGGCATCGCGCCGTAGCAGGCGCAGGGGCAGCAGGATCAGGTCGTCGAAGTCGACCGCGTGGTAGGCGCGCAGCGTGCGTTCGTAGTCGCGGTAGGCGGCGGCTGCGGCGGCAGCGAGTTCATCGCTGGCGAGCTGCTCGGCCTCCTCCGGTTCGATCGCTGCGTTCTTCCATTGCGAGATGCGCCAGTGCAGCTGGCGCACGATGCCGCGCTCGGCCGCGGGCAGGAGCTCGGCAAGTACGTTCTGCGCGTCGGCCGGATCGAGGATGGAGAAGCGCGGCTTGAGCCCGAGGTGCGGCGCCTCCTCGCGCAGCAGGCGCACGCCGAGCGCATGGAAGGTGCTCACGGTGAGCCCGCCGGGGAGCCGCCCGCCCAGGAGCACCGCCACCCGTTCCTGCATCTCGCGGGCGGCCTTGTTGGTGAAGGTAATGGCGGCGATGTGCCGGGGGGCGAGCCCCACCTTTTGGATGAGGTGGGCGATCTTGTGGGTGATGACGCGCGTCTTGCCGCTGCCGGCCCCGGCAAGCACCAGGCAGGGGCCGTCGAGGTGGGTGATCGCCGCGCGCTGCGCCGCATTGAGCTCCATACGCGCCGGGTCAGGCCACGCCCGCTTCCTGCGCCTGGCGGTCGGCCCAGTAGGAGGAGCGCACGAGCGGCCCGCAGGCGGCATGACGGAATCCCAGGGCGAGCGCCTCGCGCTCGAAGGCGGCGAAGGTCTCGGGTGGAACGTAACGCTCCACCGGCAGGTGTCCGGACGAAGGCTGCAGGTACTGGCCGATGGTGAGCATGTCGCAGCCGTGCGCCCGCAGGTCGCGCATCACCTGCACGATCTCCTCGTCGGTTTCGCCCAACCCGACCATCAGGCCAGACTTGGTCGCCACCTCGGGATGGCGCGCCTTGAATTCCGCCAACAGCCGCAAGGAATGGGCATAGTCGGCCCCGGGGCGTGCCTGGCGGTAGAGCCGGGGCACGGTTTCCAGATTGTGGTTCATCACGTCGGGCAGATCCTGGGCGAAGGCTTCCAGCGCCGCCTCCAGCCGGCCACGGAAGTCCGGCACCAGCACTTCGATGCGGGTGGAGGGGGAGTGTGCACGCACGGCACGGATGCAGGCGGCGAAGTGCGCCGCGCCGCCGTCGCGCAGGTCGTCGCGGTCGACGCTGGTGATGACCACGTAGCGCAGGCGCATGGCCGCTACCGTGTGCGCGAGATGCTCGGGTTCGGCCGGATCCGGCGGCAGCGGCTTGCCGTGGGCCACGTCGCAGAAGGGGCAGCGGCGCGTACAGACGTCGCCCAGGATCATGAAGGTGGCCGTCCCCTTGCCGAAACACTCGTGGATGTTGGGGCAGGAGGCTTCCTCACACACGGTGTGCAGCTGATGGGCGCGCAAAGTGGCCTTGATTTGCTGGAAGCGCTCGGCCTCTTCACCCCCGGCCAGGCGCACGCGGATCCACTCGGGTTTGGGCAGCGGCGCCTTGGGGACGATCTTGATCGGAATACGAGCGGTTTTCCGGGCGCCGCGGGCTTTCTCGGGGGCATCGACGGGTCGGTCCATGATCGGCTCCTTTCAGGGAGAGGGCGGGGCCCAGGGGTCGGGAGTTTCGCTCCAGGCAAGCGGCCCGAGCCAGGTCTGCAGCGGTTCGAGCAAGCGCTCGGCGGTCTCGCGCACGCTCCAATCGATGCCGTGATCGCGCAGGCGGGTGGTGGCAAGCCCCGAATAGCCGCAGGGATTGATGCCGGCAAAGGGCGAGAGGTCGAGGTCCACGTTGAGTGAGAGTCCGTGGTAAGTACAGCCATTCTTCACCCGCAACCCCAGAGCGGCGATTTTGGCGCCGGCGAGATAAACGCCGGGGGCGCCCTCACGCCGCACGCCGTGCAAGCCGCAGGCGGCGAGCAGATCGATCACGCTCTGCTCGATGTGGTGCACCAGGGCGCGCACACCCAAGTCACGGCGGCGCAGATCGAGAAGAAAATAGACGACGAGCTGACCCGGACCGTGGTAGGTGATCTGCCCGCCGCGGTCGATGTGCACCACGGGAATCCCCGACGCACGCCCCTGGGGCAGCAGGTGCTCGGGACGACCGGCGAGCCCCAAGGTATAGACGGGCTCGTGTTCGAGGCACCACAACCGGTCGGGGGCATCGCGCCCGCGCTCGGCGGTGGCGCGCTGCATGGCGCGCCACACCGGCTCGTAGGGCTGCCGACCGAGCCAGTGAACCGACGTAGGATTCACCAACGCTTGAGCCACAGCACCAGTGCGTCCCAGGCGCGGCCGAACCAGCCCGCCTGCGGCACGTCGTCGAGCGCCACCGCGGTGAGCGTGGTGAGCGGCTTGCCCTCGACGGTGACTTCCACCCGGCCCACCGGCTGCCCCTTGCTCACCGGCGCGAGCAGCGGCTCTTCGCCGACGAAGCGCGCCTCGGCGTGCTTGGCGTCTTCGCGCGGCAGGGTCAGCACCACGTCAGAAGTGAATCCCACGGGAACCTCGCGTTTGGTCCCTTTCCACACGCGCAGCGTGGCCACCGTCTGGTTGGCGTCGTAGAGTTTGACGGCGTCGAAGAACTGGAAACCGTAATTGAGCAGCTTCAGCGATTCCTGAACCCGAACCTCATCGGAGGATGCCCCCAGCACCACGGCGATGAGCCGCCGCCCCTCGCGCTGGGCCGAAGAAGCCAGGCAGTAGCCGGCGCTGGCGGTGTGTCCGGTTTTGATGCCATCGACGCTGGGGTCGAGCCACAGCAGCCGGTTACGGTTGGGCTGACGGATGCCGTTGAAGACGTATTCCTTTTCCGAATAGATCTTGTAGAACTGGGGAAACTCGTCGATGATGGCGCGTGCGAGCAGCGCGATGTCGTGCGCACTCATGTAGTGCTGCGGATCGGGCATGCCGGTCGCGTTCGTGAAGTGGGAATTCTTCATGCCGAGTTTCTTCGCCGCCTCGTTCATGAGGGCGGTGAAGGCCTCCTCGCTGCCGGCGACCGCTTCGGCCAGGGCTACGGAAGCATCGTTACCCGATTGGATGATCATGCCACGCAGCAATTGCTCCACCGTGGGCGTCATCTTGGGATCGATGAACATGCGCGAACCGCCCATCTTCCACGCCGTGGACGAGACGGGAATGCTTTGGTCGAGCCGCAGACGCCCATCGCGCAGTGCGCCGAAGACGACGTAAGCGGTCATGAGCTTGGTGATAGAGGCCGGTTCGGCCGGTTGGTCGGCATCCTTGCCGGCGAGCACTTCGCCGGTGCGCGCGTCGATCAGAACCCACTGCCGGGCATTGAGGGTGATGGGCGGCACCACCGCCTGCGCCGCTGTCACCCAAAATACCAGAAAGAACGCAAACAAAGCCTGAATCGTCCGAGGAAACCTCACGCTCCGACTCCTACGATACATTGCGAAGCACCCCATTATACGCCGCGACGGTTCAGGGGGCGGTGACCACGAACGCACCGCCCCCCAGGCGTGCCGTGACGATGCGCGCCGCGGCACGCGCCGCCGACTCGTCGACGAATGGTCCAGCCCAGACGCGGACCTTGTCCGTTGCGGCGACCACGTGCAAGTCGATCTCCGGCAACATCGTTGCCGCGTGCCGCCGGAAGGAATCGGCGTTGTCCGCTTGGGCGAATGCGCCCAGCTGCAGGTAATAGCCGGGCGCCGGAACCGTGCGCTCGACCGCAGCGGGGGCGAGCGGGACCGCCGCGATCGCCTCTTCCGTCGGAACGGCCGCCGTCTGTACGGCCACTGCCTCGTTCACCGGCGCACTGATCATGGGCACGGCGGGCGAGGCGGTTTCCGTCGCGGGCGGCGTGCGCCCTGCCGCCGGTGTGGGGGTAGCCGCAGAACGGGCAGCGAGCGTCGTCGGCCGGTTTTCACTGCCACGGGCGCGAATCGGCTCGCCGCGCGCTTCGGCCAGGCGGATTTCCTCGGGCAGGATCAGCTCTACCTCTACCTGCGTCGTCCCCTGGTTGGCAAACCCCAGGCGGTCGGCCGCCGCGAACGACAGGTCGATGAGTCGTTCGGAGACGAAAGGACCGCGATCGTTTACCCGCACGATCACCTGCCGACCGTTGGCGAGGTTCGTCACGCGCGCATAGCTGGGAATGGGCAATGTCTTGTGCGCGGCGGTGAAGGAATACATGTCGTAGGTCTCGCCCGTGGCCGTTGGCTGACCATGGAAAGGGCGTCCGTACCAAGACGCCACCCCCACCTCACGGTAGGGAGAGAATTCGGTCATGGGAAAGTAGGTGCGCCCCAACACGGTATAAGGGCGGGCATTCGCCGGACGCAAAGGCTCGACGCGCGGAATCGGTTCCTCGCCGGACACCGTGCCGCTGCGCACCCCCGCCTCGGACGCCGTGCGCTTCGTCTGCGGCGAACCGCAGGCCGCCACGCTCAGACCGACGAGGACCAACACGCTGGCCGTAGACCATCCCCGCACGCGCCTCATGTCACCCTCCGCCAGCCGGAAAAACCTCTCTCGGGGGCATGTTCGGCCGCCGCGCTCGACAGCAGCCCCAAGCCCGTGGCCAGAGTCACCAGCGCCGTTCCGCCGTAACTGATGAACGGCAAAGGCACACCCACCACCGGCAACATGCCGCTCACCATCGCCACGTTGACGAAAGCGTAGATGAAGGTAGTGCCGACCACCGCTCCTCCCATCAGCATCCCGGCCCAGGTCGGGCTGCGGGCCGAGAGCCAGGCGCCACGCAGCAGGAGCAGCGCGTAAGCCGCCAGCAATACCGCCGCACCGAAGAAGCCGAACTCCTCGGCGAGCACCGCGAAAATGAAATCGGTATGGCGCTCCGGGATGAAGGAGAGCTGCGATTGCGTCCCTTCGCGCCATCCCTTACCCCACACACCGCCAGACCCGATGGCGATCGCCGCCTGGATGGTATGGAATCCCTTGCCCAAGGGATCGCGCTCCGGATCGAGCAGCGTGCACACGCGCTGTTTCTGGTAATCGTGCAGCATGGGCCAGGCCACGTCCGGCTCGCACCAGCGATCGCCCTGCACGAGCAGTGCCCCCACGCCGATCGCCAACGCCAGTACGAGCGGCACGATGAGCCGCCAGGAGAGTCCGGCAAAGAAGAGGACGAAGCCACCCGCGGCCACGACCAGGATGGTCGTCCCCAGATCGGGCTGTTTCAGAATGAGGGCTGCCGGAATCGCCAGCAGCACGAGGGCCACCGCATGATCCCACCAGGCGAGCGACTGGCGCCGCAGGGAGAAATACCATACCAGCATGAGTGGCACTGCGAGTTTCATCAACTCGGAAGGCTGCACCCGCGCCACGCCGAGATTGAGCCACCGGGTCGCCCCTTTGGCCGTCTCGCCGAAGAGCAGCACCGCCACCAGGAGCAACACCCCCACCAGATAGAGCGGCAGGGCCAGGCGCAGCCACCAGCGAAAAGGCACCTGGGCGGCCACCAACAGCGCCGCGAGCGCCAGGCACTGGTGCACCCACAGGGAATCGACCCGATCGGGTGAGGCGCTCATCAAGACCACCTGCCCGCCGGCAAAGAGCAACGACACACATCCAAGGAGCGGGAGGTCCCAACGCCGCGCCATCTGGCGCAGGACGGCGAGCCACGGCATGAGGTTCATCGCCCGTCCCCTTCTCCGCTTCCCTCATGGGAAGAAAAATAATAATCGAAGATCTGACGCATCAGGGGCGCCGCCGTCCGACCTCCAGGCCCACCGTTCTCCACGATGATCGCCGCGACGATGCGGGGCTCGTCGGCCGGAGCGAAGGCGATGTACCACGAGTGATCGCGCAGGTCTTCGTCCGTGGCACTGGGATCGTATTTTCGCCCCTGCAAGGAGAAAACTTGCGCCGTGCCGGTCTTGCCGCCCACCGAATAGGCCGCACCGGCAAAAGCGCGGGCCGAAGTCCCGATGCGCGCCCCGTCGACCATCGCCCGCAGCACGGCATCGACGTGCGCCGGATCGAGCTTGACGAATCCGGTCACCTCGCCGGAGACGGGAGTGCGCTCGCCCGTGACCGGATCGATCGTGGCCGCCAACACGTGCGGCTTGCGGATCACGCCGCCATTGACGAGGATACTCAAGGCATGAGCCATCTTCAAAGGGGTATACGCATTGTAGCCCTGACCGATGGAGGTCGACAGCGTCTCGCCGCCGAACCACTGCTGCTGGCTCGCCTTCTTGAACCGCTGCCGTTTCCATTCGCGCGAGGGCAGCACGCCGGGCGCCTCGTTGGGAAGGTCGATGCCAGTGCGCTGCCCGAACCCCAGTTTGCTCATGAAGGAACTGATGGCATCGATTCCGAGCTCGTTGCCCAGCGTATAAAAATAGACGTTGCAGGAGAAGGTCAAGGCCCGGTGCAGATCGACCCCACTCTGGCAGCTGGACTTCTTGTCGTACAGCTTGACGCCGGAATACTCGAACATCCCTTGCCGGTCGAACCGCTGCCCCGGCTGGCGCTTGCCCGAAGTGAGTCCGAGCGTGGCCATGAAGGGTTTGAAGGTCGAGCCGGGCGGATAGGTACCCCGCAAGGCGCGGTTGAAGAGGGGGCGATCCTCACTCAAGGCAAGCCGCTCCCAGTCGGCCTGGGACAAGCCGTCGAGAAAGAGTTTCGGATCGAAGGAAGGGGAGGAAACCATGGCGATCACCGATCCGTCGCGCGGGTCGAGCGCGACGAAGGCCCCCCTGCGCCCGGCAAAGGCGTCGAGCACGAAGCGCTGCAGCCGGGCATCGATCGTCAAGACCAGATCCTTGCCGCTCACCGCCTCCCGCCGGTCGAGCCGGCGCACCGCCCGCCCCGCCGCATTCACCTCCAGCCGCTCCCACCCGGTGGTACCGTGCAGCAGGGTTTCATACTGCAACTCGATGCCTTCCTTGCCGATATAGTCGGTACCACGATAGGCACCCGTGAGCCCTTCGGCTTCGAGCCGCTCCTGATCCTGCTCGTTGATGCGCCCGAGATAGCCGACCACGTGCGCCGTCGCCTCGCCCTGTGGATACTCGCGAAAGAGCCGCGCCTGCACCTCGACGCCGGGGAAGGCAAACTTCCACGCCACGAAGCGCGCCACCTCCTCGTCCGTGAGGTGCTGACGGATGGCGACGCTGCCCAGACCCCGCTGATCGCGCATCTGGCGCAGGAACCGCTTGCGATCGCTCTCCTCGATCGTCACGATCCTGGAGAGACGCTCGATCGTGTCGTCGAGATTGCGCACCTGCGCCGGATCGATCTCCAAAGTGTAGGCCCGCACGTTACGCGCAAGCGCCTCGCCATGCACGTCGAGAATCTGGCCGCGATGCGGCACGATGGGCACGAAAGCCTGGCGGTTGTCCTCGGCCAGCGTCTGAAAGCGCGCGTGCTCACGTACCTGCAACTGGTGCAAACGGCCGAGCAGGCCCGAAAAACCGGCAAGGATCAACACGACCAGTACCGCCAGACGCCGACGCGTCCGGCTCACCACGGCTTCGCTGTCCAATCCCCTGTCCGTCATGCCCGGCTCAGGACAAGGACGCCGGCGCGTCCGAGCGCACCGCCCGCCATTGCGGCCACAACAGGGCATAGCTCAGGATCGGCCACAAGGCAGCATCAGCAAAGGCCGTGCCAAAGTAATCCCATCCCGGCCAATCGCCCCCCGCAGCCAGACGGACCGCCGCCTGCAAGGCGAGCGCGAGCAGCCACAAGGGCAAAAGCAAGAGCGCCTGCCCCCAGCCGCCGAACCACAGGATGCGCGCCGCACGGCGCTGGGCCAGATAGACCACCCATACGAGGGCGAGCGCCTCTTGCCCCAAGGCCACCCCACGCCCCACGTCGAGCATCACCCCCAAGACGAATGCCGTCCACACCCCCACCCGCTCGGGATCGCGCATCGCCCAGAAGGTGAGCACCGCCAGCGTCAATTCAGGCCAGAATCCCCACTCGCCCTTGGGAATCAGATCCCAAAAGAAGGCCAGCGCCAGGGTGAGCAGGATGAAGCGCGGCCGCGGCGGCTGCAATACCCGCGCCGGGCGGGAAACGGTCTGCATCACGTTCCTCCTGCGGGCGATTCCTTCGCCGGCACGCGTTCGACCACCATGAGATAACGCCGGCGCTCGCCAAAGGCCACGGGCTCGCACACGATGTGGGAAAACCCCGTCCCCGTGTCGACCGACACCACCCTCGCCACCAGAATCCCCGGCGGGAACACACCATCGAGACCGGAGGTAACGAGCAGGTCGTCGGCGCGCACGTCCGCATCGGCCAGGAGATGACGCAATTCGAGGTAGCCGTCGCCCAGACCATAGACCACGCCGCGCACGCCGTTTCGCTGCACCATCACCGGCACCGCATGGTCCTTCTGCGTGATCAGGGTCACCTCCGACACCAGCGGCTGGATGCGCGTCACTTGCCCCACCAGCCCCTCGGCATCGAGCACCGCCAGCCCCAGACGCACGCCCGCGTTCGCTCCGCGATCGACGACGATGCGCCGGCTGAAGGGATCGGGCGCATCGTAGAGCACTTCGACGCCGATGGTACGCAGCTCGGCACGCTTGCTCATGCCCAGCAGGCGCCGGAATTCGGCGTTTTCCGCCTCCAGCGCCGCCAAGGTGGCCGCGCGCAGCCGGTCCTCCATCTCGATGCGCCGCAGACGCGCATTCTCGGCCTGCACCTCGGCGAGCGTGGCGAAATAGATCGACCCGTCGGTGGCGAGTTTCACCGGCCAGTGCGCCGCCTCTTGGACTGGGCGAAGTACCACCGAAATCGCATCGCGCACGGCTCCCAGCGCCCCGAAGCGCAGATCGAGTACCAAGAGCAGCACCGCGGCGAGCGTCGCCAGCCCCAGACGCTGCCCTGGCGACATCGTCCGATGAAAGCGCGGAACGTTGGGTGAGGCACCGAGCGGGGAATTCATCGCGACTCCCCGAAACCGTGAATCATTCAGTGGTGAAGAGGGTGTCGAGCATATCGACCTTCTCGAGCGCCATACCGCAGCCGCGGGCCACACAGGTGAGCGGATCTTCGGCCACGATCACCGGCAACCCCGTCTCTTCCTGGATCAAGCGATCGAGATCACGCAACAAGGCGCCGCCGCCCGTGAGCACGATGCCGCGCTCGGCGATGTCGGCGCCCAGCTCCGGCGGCGTCTGCTCCAGCGCAATCTTGATCGCCGAGACGATCTGGTTGAGCGGATCGGCGATCGCCTCACGGATCTCGTTCGACGACACGGTGAAGCTGCGCGGAATCCCTTCGGCGAGGTTTCTCCCCTTGACTTCGATCTCCAGCACTTCCGAGCTCGGGAATGCGATCCCCACCTGTTTCTTGATGAGCTCGGCGGTCGCCTCACCGATCAGCATGCCGTAGTTGCGCCGAATGTAATTGACGATGGCATCGTCGAGCTTGTCGCCGCCGACACGGATCGAGCCGGAATAGACCATTCCGCCCAGCGCGATCACGCCCACTTCCGTGGTGCCCCCGCCGATGTCGACCACCATCGAACCCGTGGCTTCGGCCACCGGCAAACCGGCGCCGATCGCCGCGGCCATCGGCTCCTCGATGAGGAAGACCTTGCTCGCACCGGCAGCGAGCGCTGCATCGCGAATGGCGCGGCGTTCGACCTGGGTCGAGCCGCAGGGTACGCAGATGATGATACGAGGGCTGGGCGAGAGCAGGCTGGAAGAATGCACCTTCTTGATGAACTGCTTGATCATCTGCTCGGTGACTACGAAATCCGCGATCACGCCGTCTTTCATCGGCCGGATCGCCTGCAGATTGCCCGGGGTCTTGCCCAGCATCTGCTTGGCCGTCTGCCCGACGGCCTGAATCACTTTCTTGCCCGTGGAAGGATCGATGCGGATCGCCACGACCGATGGCTCGTTGAGCACGATGCCGCGACCGCGCATGTAGATGAGGGTATTGGCCGTGCCAAGGTCGATCGCCAGATCGTTGGAGAACAAAGAGCGCAAAAAACCGAACATGTTGGGTCCTTGAAAACGCAGGGATACGTATGGATCGAAAGGGTCGCGGCGCAGCAGCGGCACAAAGGCACCGCCCTTGGGAAGTCTCGGCAAAAGAGTCGCGAATATGATACTCTACAAAGCTTTGGACGCGACAGGGTCTGCCGTATGCCCGCCATCGACCTCGACCGTATCGCCGAGCTCGCCCGTATCGAATTGACCCCCGACAGCGCCGCGGCGTTCCGCGCCGACCTCGAACGGGTCCTCGCCCTGGTAGATCGGCTGCAGGCCGTCGACACCACCGGGGTTGCCCCCATGAGCCATCCGCTCGATCTGCCGCAGCGCCTGCGCGAGGACGCCGTCACCGAACCGGATCAACGCGACGCCCTGCTCGCCCTCGCGCCCGCGGCCGAAAACGGCCTTTATCTCGTACCCAAGGTGATCGAATGAGCGCAGAACGGCTCCTCACCTCCTCATTGCGTGAGCTCGCTGCCGCCCTCTCCGAGGGGCGTACCCGCGCCGAAGCGCTGGCCGATGCCGCGCTCGAGCGCGCGCAAAGCCTGCAGGAACGGCTCAACGCCTTCATCACCCTCACCTCCGAAGCCGCTCGTGCAGCCGCCCGCGCCGCCGACGAACGCCGCCGCGGCGGAAACGTCTCGTTACTTTCTGGCATCCCGCTCGCCCACAAAGACCTCTTCTGCACCCGGGGCGTGCGCACCACCGCCGCCTCGCGCATGCTCGCCGAGTTCGTTCCGCCCTACGACGCCTTCGTCGTCGAGCGCCTCGCCCAGGCCGGCGCGGTGTCCATCGGCAAGACCAACCTCGACGAATTCGCCATGGGCTCGGCGAACGAACACTCCCACTTCGGCCCCTGCCGCAATCCCTGGGATACGAGCCGCATCGCCGGCGGCTCCTCGGGCGGCTCGGCCGCGGCCGTGGCAGCCGGCATCGTGCCCGTGGCCACCGGCACCGACACCGGCGGCAGCGTGCGCCAGCCGGCGGCCATGTGCGGCGTCACCGGCATCAAGCCGAGCTACGGGCGGGTGAGCCGCTACGGCATCATCGCCTACGCCTCCTCGCTCGATCAGGCCGGCGTGATCGCGCGCAGCGCCGAAGACTGCGCGCTCGCCCTCACGGCCATCGAAGGCTTCGATCCACGCGACTCCACCTCGCTCGATCGGCCGGCCGAAGACCATGCCGCGGCGCTCGCCGCCACCGACGGGCGACTCGACGGGCTGCGCCTGGGGCTGCCGCGCGAATTCTTCGCCGTCGAGGGGCTCGACGCCGACGTGCGCCGCGCCGTCGAAGCGGCCGCCCGCACCTATGAATCCCTGGGCGCGCGCCTTGTCGACGTGTCCCTGCCGCGCGCCGAACTCGCCATTCCCGCCTACTACGTCATCGCCCCGGCGGAAGCCTCGAGCAACCTCGCGCGCTACGACGGCGTGCGCTACGGCTACCGCGCTCCCGACTATGCCGACCTCGACGACATGTACCGCAAGACGCGCGCCCAAGGATTCGGCGACGAAGTCAAGCGCCGCATCCTCGTCGGCACCTATGTGCTCTCGCACGGCTACTACGACGCCTACTACCTGCAGGCGCAAAAACTGCGCCGCCTGATCGCCGAAGACTACCGCCAAGCCTTCGACTCCTGCGACCTCATCCTCGCCCCCACCGCGCCCACCACCGCCTGGCGCCTGGGCGAGAAAGACCAGGATCCGGTGCAGGAATACCTGCAGGACATCTATACCATCGGGGCCAACCTCGCCGGGCTGCCGGCGCTCTCGCACCCCTGCGGGTTCGATGCGGCGGGGCTGCCCATCGGCTGCCAGCTCATCGGCCCCTATCTCGCCGAAACGCGGCTGCTGCTCGCCGCCCACGCCTTCCAGGAAAAAACCGATTGGCATCGGCAGCTGCCGCCGCTCTGAACCACGGAACCGCCATGAACCGCACCGACTGGGAAACCGTCATCGGCCTCGAGATCCACGCGCAGCTCACCACGCGCAGCAAGATCTTCTCCGGGGCTTCCACCGCCTTCGGCGCCGAACCCAACCGCCAGGCCTGCGCCATCGACGTGGCCCTGCCCGGCACGCTGCCCGTGCTCAACCGCGGGGCCGTCGAGCGCGCCATCCGCCTCGGGCTGGCGATCGAAGCCGAGATCGCCGAGCGCAGCGTGTTCGCGCGCAAAAACTACTTCTACCCCGACCTGCCCAAGGGCTACCAGATCAGCCAGTACGAGCTGCCGGTGGTGAAAAATGGCACGCTCACCATCCAGGTGGGCGAGGGAGAATCCGCCTACGAGAAAACCGTGCGCATCACGCGGGCGCACCTCGAAGAGGACGCCGGCAAGAGCCTGCACGAAGACTTCCACGGCATGACCGGAATCGACCTCAACCGCGCCGGCACGCCGCTGCTCGAGATCGTCTCCGAGCCCGACATGCGTTCGGCCGAAGAGGCGGTGGCCTACGCCCGGGCGCTGCATACCCTGGTGCGCTGGATCGGGGTATGCGACGGCAACATGCAGGAAGGCTCGTTTCGCATCGACGCCAACGTCTCGGTGCGTCCCAAGGGCGAGACGCGCCTGGGCACGCGGCGCGAGATCAAGAACCTCAACTCCTTCCGCTTCCTGCAGCAGGCGATCGACTACGAAGTCCGCTGGCAGATCGAAACGCTCGAGGAAGGCGGCACCGTCCAGCAGGCCACCGTGCTCTTCGACCCCGAGCGCGGCGAGACCCGCGTGATGCGCACCAAGGAAGACGCGCACGACTACCGCTACTTTCCCGATCCCGATCTCCTGCCGCTCGTCATCGACCGTGCCTGGATCGAAGAGATCCGGGCGAATCTGCCCGAGCTGCCGCAGGCGCTGCGCCGCCGGTTGGTGGACGAACACGGCCTCACCCGCTACGATGCCAACCTCCTCACGGCAAGCAAGGAGCTGGCCGACTACTATCTGGCCGCCGTCGCCGCGGCCGGTCAGGCGATCGCCAAACCCTGTGCCAACTGGATTCTCGGTGAGCTCGCCGCCAAACTCAACCGCGCCGAGCTCGACATCGGCGAGAGCCCCGTGCGTCCGGAACACATCGCCGCCCTGGTGCAGCGCGTGCACGACGGCACGATCTCGCACGCCGGAGCAAAAAAAGTGTTCGAGGCGCTATGGACCGGTGAAGGCACGGACGTCGACGCGATCATCGAGGCGCAGGGACTCAAGCAAGTGAGCGATGAGAGCGCCCTGGAAGCCTTGGTAGACGCAGCGATCGCCGGCAATCCGAAATCGGTGGAGGAATTCCGCGCCGGCAAGGAGAAGGCCTTGAATGCTCTCGTCGGCCAAGTGATGAAAGCCTCGCGCGGCGCGGCCAACCCGCAACGCGTGACCGAACTGCTACGGCGCAAACTCACCGCCTGACGAGATTCTCCCATCGCGTTCGGACCGGAAAAACCGTTCGGGTAAATCGGCTACAATGCCATTTCCGTCGGCATAGGTAAAAGGGCCCGCCATGCAGGAGACGATCGAATCCATCGACGAGCGGTTGCGTCATCTCTTGGCCGTTGCCCCGGAATCGGCACTCCCGGCAGCCGAATTCGAGATCCTGGCCGATAGCCTCTTGGGGCAGGAGTTCAACACCTTCTCCCAGCTCGTCGATCGCGCCGATATGCTGCGTGCTTCTCTGCACCGCGTCGGCTGGCCGCGCCGCACCCCACCCACGCGCGAATCCCCCTACCTGAAGGCATGGGGTAAACTCATCAAGCTCTATACCAAGGCCACGCAGCATCCTGCGGCAGTACCTTCCTCCCCTTACTGCGCCCTCGCCCACGAGCGTCAGAGCTGGTGTCTGCTGCGCATGATGCTCATCTTCTGGTTCGAGCTCACCCGCGTGCCCGACACCCTTTGGGGGGGATTGCACCAGGCGCTGCTGCGGGCCGAACGGGCCAACGTCGCCAATCGACGCGTCGATGACGGCCTTTTCGGCTCACCGTCTCGACTCAGCTGCCGCGAAGTCCATCACGCCGCCGCGCTCATCCACCTCGCCAACCCCAACGCCTTGCCCATGTCGGTACTGCCGCGGGTGGTCTCCCTCGCCCTCGAATCGGCCACCTACGCCCAGTTCGTGCCACCGGAGTGGCTCGATCGCATCGACGACCGCTACGGCATCGATCTGGCCGGAAACTCTCCGCCCATCCCCGCGCTCGCGTTCGCCGATGCCAAGCTGCTGCGCCTCTACGATGCCGGCGCTCTCCTACCCAAATTACAGGCACGGCTTGCGCAGACGGGACTATCCACCGACGAGCGTCTACTACTCGAGACTCTGTCACAACGCTGGACGGGAGAACCGCCAAAGCGACAAGAACCCCGCGAGCCAATCAACGAAGGACTGCAAGTCGTCTCCGACTGGCCGGCGATCTATTTCTATTTCACCGGGCAGCCATTCGAGCCGCCCACGGCGGTGTCGGTACGCCGCACTTTCGAAGAAGCGCAGCGTATCCAGCTCTTCGGCGGCACTGTCAGCGACGTCGATCTCGCCGAGCGCGAGCGCGAAAAAAACGAGCTGCTCTATTCCCCCCACCTCACGCAGTGGGACGCCATGGACCGCAGTCCCCGCGGGTGGCGCATCCGGCGCAGCGGCGCGCGCAGCGAGCTCACCCGCTGGCCCCCCGGACGGCTGCTTCTCGTGCGCAAACATCCCAAAGCCTACGGCGGCATGCTCACGCGCGTGCGCTGGCGCCAAGCCACCTTCGACGGCGAGATCCACCTCGGGCTCGAGCAGATCCCCGGCATCCCCCGCCCGACGGCGGTGCAGCACTTCCCCGTGGTAGGAGCGCCGCCAACTCCCTGGTACCCCGCTTTCTGGTTTCCCGACACGAGCCGCGGTGACGAAGGCACGCACCGCCTGCTCGCTCCGCTCGAGATCGGCACCGATGCCAAGCTCCTCAATTTATGGGTCGAACACAAAACGCGGGGCGCCCGCGTACAGGAAGTGATCGAAAAGGGCGAGGATTACCTCATCCTCACCTTCTTCTGGATCGACCCCGTCATCATCTGACGCGCGCGCGCCAGCGCCCCGGGGGAAAGCGCAGCCGAAATTCGCTCCCCTGCCCGGGTACGCTGTCGATGAGGAGCCTCGCCTCGTGGCGTTGCGCCACGTGGTTGACGATCGCCAGCCCCAGCCCCGTGCCGCCGCGATCACGCGAACGCGCCCGGTCGACGCGGTAGAAACGCTCCGTGAGGCGCGGCACATGCTCCGGCGCGATGCCGATACCGGTGTCGCGCACGAAGAGTTCGCATTCGCCGTTCTCGAGGTCGCGCATCCCGATCACCACCCGTCCCGGCGCCGGGGTGTAGCGCACCGCATTCAGGGCGAGATTGCCCAAAGCCGATTCGAGCTCGGTGCGCACCCCCAGGATTTCTCGAGGCCGCGGCGGCGGAGACACCTCCACCGTGATGCCGTCCGGCGCCACGCCTCTGGCCTGATCCGCCGCGGTCTCCAGCAACTCGGCCACATCCAGCCACTGTGCCGGCGGCGGCTGCGTTCCTTCGAGTTGCGCCAGCGTCAGGAGATCCTCCACCAGCCGCTGCATGCGCACGGCCTGCGCATGGACCTGTTCCAGATACCCCCCCAGGGGAGGAGGGGGCGGCGTGGGGGAATCGAGCGCGGTCTCGAGATAGCCGCGCACGATGGTGAGCGGCGTGCGCAACTCGTGTGACACGTTGGCGACGAAATCGCGCCGCATCCGCTCGAGCCGCATCGCCTCGGTACGATCCTCGACGAGCAGCAGCGCCTCCCCCTCTTCCAATGGCACCCACTGCAAGCGGCAGTACAGCGTCTCACCGCGCTGCGGCACCTCGCCGGTAAACCCCTCCTCACCCGCCGTCCGGATACGCTCGACCCAGCGCGGCTCGGGCAGGAAGAGCGCGAGCGGCTGGCCCGCATGCAAACGCCGGCGCAGCTGCAGCAGCTCCTCGGCGCGGCGGTTGAGCCGGCGGATCGTCCCGTCAGACTGCAACCACACGACCCCTATCGGCAAACGATCCCAAGCCGCGATCAGGCGCTCCCGATCTCGCCGCGCCGCCTCCACCCGGCGCCGCCACCCCCCTTCCTGCGCCCGCAGCGGTTCGAGCACCAAGCGTGCCCGCGCGGAACACCCCTCCAGAGGGTCACCGGAAAACGCCAGCTCCACTACCTCGGAGAACTCCCGTTCGGCGCGCCACCACGCCCACCCCAAACCGAGCGCGAGCAGGGCGAGCCCTGCCGGCCAGGAAAAGGCCGCCGTCACTGCAGCGACCATGCTCACGCCGCCCAGCCGCCGCAGGGCAAATCGCCGCTGCAAGCGCAGCCTCTGCGCCGTATTCATGCTTCCTGCGTCGCCTGTACCGAAAACCGGTACCCCGCCCCGCGCACCGTCTGGATCAGACCCGATAACCCGTACGGTTCGAGCGCCGCGCGCAGGCGGCGCACGTGCACATCCACCGTCCGCTCCTCGACGAAGACGTGATCCCCCCACACCCGGTCGAGCAGCTGCCCACGGCTGTGCACCCGCTCCGGATGGGCCATGAGGAATTGCAGCAGACGAAACTCGGTCGGCCCAAGGGAGACGACCCTTCCCTGCGCCAACACCCGCCGCGCCGCCGGATCGAGTTTCAATCCACCCGCCTCGAGCACCTCCTCGCCCACCTCCGGCCGGCGCCGCCGCAGCACCGCCCGGATGCGCGCCAGGAGCTCACGCGGGGAAAAGGGCTTGGTCACGTAATCGTCCGCTCCCGCCTCCAGCCCCAGCACCTTGTCCACCTCGGCGCCGCGTGCCGTGAGCAGGATGAGCGGCAGCGCCCGCGTACGCTCTTCCCGCCGCAGACGCCGCACCAGCTCGATGCCCGACAGCCCCGGCAGCATCCAATCGACGAGCACCAGATCCGGCAGCGCCTCACCGATGAACCGCAAGGCCGCCTCCGCATCGGCCGCACGCAGCACGTGCAACCCCGCCTGTTCCAGATTCACCGCGATCAACTCCAGGATCGCCGGTTCGTCCTCGACCACCAACACGTTGACCGTCATCACCTCTCCCAAGCCCCGCGAACGACATATTGCCGTTATATCGCGAAATGGTGACGGTTTCGTGACAAAAATCCGATTGTGAGACTAGGCTGCTTGAAGCACAGGGCATCCCTGCGACGATGACACTCGATAAAGACCCACCAGTGGGATGAGGCGATTCCGATGCGGAGCGACACGGCAATTTTTGTGCAGAGCTCCCCATCTTCGGTATAATTCATCGTGCTTCGAGGTTGCCCGTTGCCACAAGGTAACGGACATGAAAAGGGAATCCGGTGCCCGGTCGCCATCGACTGGAAACCCGGAACTGCCCCCGCAACTGTAATCGGCGAGTCGCCTGCCACTCCTGCCACTGGGTTTGTCCCGGGAAGGCCGGCCGGCGATGACGACCCGAGAGTCAGGAGACCTGCCTCGAAGATTTCTCTAACGATGTTCGGGGCGGGGTGTCCCTGGCGAGAGCAATGCAATCTCATAGTCATCCGATCATAGCTGCAAAGACATTCTTCCGTCGCCCAGGCGCTCGGAATATGTCCGCACGCCGTCTGGATGCAAAGGCTCCGCCCCTCCTTTCTTTCGGAGCCTTTCCATGCATACCTCCATCGCGCCCAACCTGTCTCTTGTAGACATGGTGCTACCCGACCAATGCAATCATCATGGCACTCTGTTCGGCGGAGCGGCGCTCGCCATGCTCGACAAGCTGGCCTTCATCCTCGGCAGCAAGGCGATGCGCAGCCCCCTCGTCACCGCGGCAGTCCATCGTCTCCAATTCCATGCGCCTGCACAGGCCGGCTGGCTGACCGACTGTGTCGGGCACATCCACCACATTGGCCGTCGCTCCGTAACGATCGACGCTCATTTGTATACGGAAAACTTGCTGACCGGACAGCGTGTCCTTTGCCTTTCCGGCCAATTTGTGATGGCGGCAAGCAACCATCCTTCACCAACCGCGCCAGTACATGATGAATATGACGGAGATGTGCGCGTCGCTGAAATCGTCTTCCCCGGGCATGCTAACCATCGAGGCATCCTGCATGGCGGCCCGGCGATGGAATGGATCGCCAAGGCCGGATTTGCCGCCGCCACCCGTCATGCACGCAAGTCCTTGGTGATGGCTGCTAGCAAAGAGGTATCTTTTGTTGCACCGGCACGCGTAGGAGAGATCGTCGAAATCGTAGCACGGGTCACCGGTATTGGAAAAACGTCATTGACCGTAACGGCGGAAATGGATGCCGAAATGCCGGAAACCGGCGAACGGCGTCGCTGCACGACGGCCAGCTTAGTCTTCGTCGCCATAGATGAGCTTGGCCGACCCATGCCGTTACATGCGATCGAGCGCCATGATTGAAGGAATCAAGCACCTCGGCGAATCCTCGCGTGGCGTGATACTGCACCACCTGCTCGCACTGGACGCCGAGGACCGCTATGCGCGCTTTGGCTCGCTGATTCGTGATGAAGGTATTCGTGCCTTGGTCGCACGCCTGGATTTCGAGCGTGATCTTCTACTTGGAATCGAGGACTCGAGCCATTTGGTGGGGCTTGCACATATTGGTCGAAGTCAAGGTGTTCTGGCGGAGCTATCGCTCAGCGTTGCTGCCCATTGGCGATACCAGGGCATTGCCCGGACACTGTTTGAATGCGCCGCTCGAAATGTCACTAGCCAGGGCATTGCCAACTTTGCCTGCATTCATGGTCACCCTGCAACCCTGCGCATCGCAAACAGACTAAATCTGCCGTATTCGTTTCAAACCGTCGATCCACGCGTGATCATCAAAATCACAATTTCATGAAAACATCCTCTTGAATTAAACAGCCAATCGTCAAATATACTAAATATGCTATTTTTTATTGGTTTATTACACTACATATAGTGCCATTGGGTTGACAGTCCCCTACTTGCTCCTTTAGACTGTGTGAGTCGTCGGTTCCCCGAAAGGGGATGAAAAGGGAATCCGGTGCCCGGCCAACAACATGCCGGAACTCCGGAGCTGCCCCCGCAACTGTGATCAGCGAGTCTGGCGCACGACATGCCACTGGATTTTTCTGGGAAGGCTGTGCCGGACGATGACCTGAGAGCCAGGAGACCTGCCGCGACGATTGCTTTTCGACATTCAGGCGGGGTGACCTGACACGAGCAAATGTATGACGACCTCCAACTTCATTCATTGCGCGTTCCCGTGGATCGTCTTCAGTGATCCGGCATCTCCCCGCTTTGCTTTTCATTCGATATTCGAAACGAGGAGATAGTCCATGGATCGTTCGCCCAACCTGGGATTGGCTCAATTCCAGGTCATTCGACGCACCGGCGAAGTTGTCGCTTTCAACCCGGAAAAGATCGCTATTGCCATCACCAAGGCTTTCATCGCTGTCGAAGGTAGCGAGGCTGGGGCGTCAAACCGTGTGCGCGAGATCGTTGCCCGCCTGACACAGACCGTATTGCGCGCAGTCACGCGGCGCCTGCCCGATGGCGGGGTGGTGCATATCGAGGACATCCAGGATCAAGTCGAACTTGCGCTAATGCGCGAAGGCTGCCATGACGTTGCCAAAGCCTACGTGCTTTATCGAGAGCAACGTGCAGCGGCGCGGCGCGCAGCTCGAGAGCAACAAGCCGACGCGCCTCGCATCGAAATCCTCGAGCGCGGAGCGCGGCGACCGCTTGAGCGTGGCGAGTTACTGACTCGCGTCGAGGCAGCGTGCAAGGGAATAACTGATGTTTCAGCAGCACTGGTCGTCGATCAAACCTGGCGCAATCTCTACGATGGCATGCCGGTAGAAGAACTCGACCATGCTTTGATCCTCGCCGCACGTATCTTGATCGAGCGAGATCCCTCCTATAGCCATGTCGCCGCGCGCCTGCATCTGCGGCTCCTCGAGCACGAGGTACTCGGCGGCACATTCTCCTCGCAAAGCGACTATTTTCCACATTACATCAAGCGTGGCATCGAGGCCGAGCTGCTCGATGTCCGCCTTGCTGAATTCGACCTTCCCCGTCTTGCCGCTGCATTGAAGCCTGAACGCGATCTGCAATTCGGCTATCTTGGCCTACAAACGCTCTACGATCGTTATTTCCTACACATCGACGGGCGGCGCATCGAAACGCCACAAGTCTTCTTCATGCGTGTAGCGATGGGGCTTGCACTCAATGAGGTCGAACGGGATGTACGCGCCATAGAGTTCTATGATCTGCTCTCCAGTTTCGACTTCATGTCTTCGACGCCAACGCTATTCAATAGCGGCACACGTCATCCTCAACTCTCGTCGTGTTATCTTACTACAGTCAGCGATGATCTTGATGGAATCTTCTCGGCAATCAAAGAGAACGCTTTGCTCCAGAAGTATGCAGGGGGCTTGGGAAATGATTGGACACCTGTGCGCGCGCTAGGAAGCCACATCAAGGGCACGAATGGCAAGAGCCAAGGCGTGATTCCTTTCCTCAAAGTCGTCAATGACACCGCAGTCGCGGTCAATCAGGGTGGCAAGCGTAAAGGCGCCGTCTGCGTTTATCTCGAAACCTGGCACCTCGATATCGAGGAATTCATCGAACTGCGCAAGAACACCGGCGACGAGCGCCGACGCTGCCATGACATGAATACCGCACACTGGATTCCCGATCTGTTCATGAAACGGGTCATGGAAGGCGGCGAATGGACATTGTTCTCACCATCTGATGTGCCAGACCTGCACGAACGCTATGGACGTGATTTCGAGCAAGCTTATATTGAGTATGAAACAAAGGCGGCACGTGGCGAAATCAAACTTTTCAAGAAAGTTTCTGCGGTACAGCTATGGCGCAAAATGCTAACCATGCTGTTCGAAACAGGACACCCGTGGCTTACTTTCAAGGATGCCTGCAACATTCGATCGCCTCAACGTCACGCCGGAGTGGTGCATAGCTCGAATCTATGCACGGAGATCACATTGAATACCTCGGAAACGGAAACGGCCGTCTGCAATCTTGGTTCGGTTAATCTCGTCTCGCATCTCGAGAACATCGAAGGAGAACTACGGCTTGATCACCGCAAACTGCAGCGCACGGTACGTATAGCCATGCGCATGCTCGACAACGTCATCGATATCAATTATTACGCAAGCCAAAAAGCAAAAAATGCGAACCTACGCCATCGGCCAGTAGGGCTGGGTATCATGGGATTCGCCGATTGCTTAGCCAGACTGCATATCCCTTATGCAAGTGCCGAGGCGCTCGAGTTTGCCGATCGCTCGATGGAGGCCGTTTGCTATTACGCTTATTGGGCTTCTTCCGAGCTCGCCGAGGAGCGCGGTAGATATCCCTCTTACCAAGGAAGCGACTGGTCGCGAGGCATTCTTCCGCTCGATACCGTAGCACGTTTGGCCGAGGAACGTGGAATGCCGACCGGGCTCGATTTGTCGACGACACTCGATTGGGAGTTACTGCGTGCCCGTATTCAGCAGCATGGCATGCGCAATTCCAATTGCATTGCCATTGCGCCAACGGCGACCATTTCCAACATCGTTGGCGTTTCAGCCTCCATCGAACCAATTTATCAAAACCTCTACGTCAAGTCGAATCTTTCGGGTGAATTCATCGTAATCAACGAGATGCTGGCTCGCGAACTCAAGGCGCTCAATCTATGGGATGAGGTGATGGTGGCCGATCTCAAGTACTTCGATGGTTCGCTGGCCAAGATTGAACACGTACCAGAATCGCTGAAACGAATTTACGCTACGGCTTTCGAAATCGATCCGATATGGCTGGTCGAGGCTGCCGCGCGGCGGCAAAAATGGATCGATCAAGCGCAATCCCTGAATATCTACCTCGCCCAACCGTCTGGGCGCAAATTGGATGAAACCTATAAGTTAGCCTGGCAACGTGGTCTCAAGACCACCTACTATCTGCGTACACTCGGCGCCTCACAAGTCGAGAAGACAGTCGATACCGAACGCAGCGAAACAATGCCAAAAACATGTCATATTGACGATCCGGACTGTGAGGCTTGCCAATGAATGAGCGTCTGATCTGGGACGAAGAGATCACCCCCGCCACCACAACTACCCCCATATCGCCATCAGTGGCAATGTGGCCTGCGGCACCTGTACGCGCAAGCGACAAGCGCATCGTCAATGGAGCAACGGATATCAATCAACTGGCGCCATTCAAATATCCATGGGCATGGGAATGGTTCCTCAAGGCCAACCGCAACCACTGGACACCGCTAGAAATCAACATGGCACAGGACGTGCATGACTACCATCACAGACTCACGCCATCCGAACGGCACGTCTTCGAAAATGTGCTCGCCTACCTCACCACCTCCGACATCCTGGCAATGCGCAATATCGGCCTCGCCGTGATGGAAAAAATGACTGCGCCGGAACTTCAGATATACCAGGCGCGGCAAGTATACGAGGAAGCTCTGCACACTTGGACCTACCAACACTGCATCGAAACACTGAATCTCGACCAAGCGGAAATCTACAACCGTTACCGCGTCGTACCAGAAATATACGCCAAAATCGTGATTGCCAACCGCCGACTGGAACGCATCCTCCGCTCGGATTTCGACCTTACCAACCGCGCCAATTTACATGAATTTGCGATGTCCTATCTTTTCTTCGCTGCCGTGTTCGAGGGTTGCTGGTTTTACAATGGATTCTCGCCAATCTTCGCCCTGCAGCGACGCGGCCTGATGAAGGGCACTGCCGAGCAGCTGCAATACATCATGCGTGACGAAGTGCTTCACTGCGGCTTTGGCTTGCGATTGCTGCGCCAGTTGATTGACGAGGAAAAACTCTTGCTCGATCCCGATGCGGTTACTACGATGTGGCAAGAATGTGAGGCAGCGGAGTCCACATATGCTAATTATATTTTACGCGAACCGATTCTCGGCTATTCGGCGGAACTACATATCAGCCAGTTTCGCTTCATCGCCAATCGCCGGGCACGACAGATGGGGCTTCCAGAGCCCTGGCCCGGAGCGCCCAACGTGCTTCCCTGGCTCGATGAGCAAGTGAATCTGCGCAAGGAAAAGAATTTCTTCGAAACGCGCGTCACCGAATATCAGACCGGCGGTGTGCTAGCGTGGGAGTAAGGGAGCACGAACCACAAATCATCTTTCGATACACTTGCCTATCATCACCAACGACGGCTGCCACCTTGGTCTGGGTGGCGGCCGCGCGCAGCACGTGCAATCCCGCCTGTTCCAGATTCACCGCAATCAACTCCAGGATCGCCGGCTCGTCCTCGACCACCAACACGTTGACCGTCATCACTCCTCCCCATGCCCGCGAGCAACATATTGCCATTATATCGCGGAATGGTGACGTTTTCGTGACAATCGATTCCCGACAAGGACTTTCCGGCTTACCTGGCCTGCCGGTCGATCCTGGAGAAGAGCCCGACCGCGATCGCGCTGGCGAAGAAGTCGTTCAACGTCGACACCGAGATGATCCGCGGCATGGGAGCGCTAGCGATGCAAGCATTGCGCCTCTACTACGAGACGCCGGAATCGGCCGAGGGCGTGCGCGCGTTCCAGGAAAAACGCAAACCCGATTTCCGCAAATACGTCAAATGAGGACACGTCGATGATCCGGAACGAGGAGACCGTGACGCTGCTGCTCAACACGCTCGCGCGTTTCGTATCTGATCCGGACAGGAAAATCTACGACTAACCCCCAAGAAAAACCCCCGGTTCATCACCGGGGGCAACGACGGGAAACGCCGTCGGAGAGGAGACTTTTACAGGCGATAGGCCGTCTCGCCGTGGGTGGCCACGTCCAGCCCCTCGCGCTCTTCCTCCTCGCTCACGCGCAGGCCCCCGGTGAGCGCACCGGCGATCTTGTAGGCGAGGAAGGCCACGACGGCGCTCACCACGACGGTGGTGAGCACGCCCCAGAACTGCACCCACAGCTGATGCGCCACGGAGAAATCCGCCTTGCCGTTGCCCGTGCCGCCCAGGGCCGGCGAAGTGAAGACCGCGGTGAGCAGCGCCCCCACGATGCCGCACACCCCATGCACGCCGAAGGCATCCAGCGAATCGTCGATGCCGTGCCAGCGCTTGAGGGCGCTCACGCCCCACAGACCGGCCACGCCGCCGATCAAGCCCATCACGATCGAACCGATCGGACCCACCGTGCCGCAGGCCGGGGTGATCACCACGAGCCCGGCTACCGCACCCGAAGCCGCCCCGAGCAGGGAAGGCTTGCCCTTGACGAGCGCCTCGGCCGCGCTCCAGGAGAGTACCGCCGCCGCCGTGGCAAAGAGCGTGTTGAGGAAGGCGAGCGCCGCCCCCGAGGTCGCCTCGAGGTTGGAACCGGCGTTGAAACCGAACCAGCCCACCCACAGGAGCGAGGCACCCACCATGGTGAGCGGCAGGGAGTGCGGCGCGAGCGCCTCACGGCCATAGCCGATGCGCTTGCCCACGAGCAGCGCCCCCACGAGCCCCGCCACGCCGGCGTTGATGTGCACCACCGTGCCGCCGGCGAAGTCGATCGCTCCCGCACCCAACAGCCAGCCGCCCGGCCCCCAGACCATGTGCGCGATCGGCAGGTAGGAGAAGGTGAACCACAGCACCATGAAGACCATCACCGCGGCAAACCTGATCCGCTCGGCAAAGGCCCCGATCACCAGCGCGCAGGTGATGGCGGCGAACGTCCCCTGGAAAGCGATGAAGACGTATTCCGGCAGTTTCACCTCCGCGGTAAAGGTATCGGCGAGGCTGTCGGGCGTGACGCCACTGAGGAACACCTTGGCAAACGATCCGAGCCAGGGCCGAGCTTCGGTGAACGCCAGACTGTAGCCGTAGCAGGCCCACAGCACGAGCACCAGCGAAGTCACCATCAACACCTGCATCAGCACGGAGAGCACGTTCTTCGCCCGTACCATGCCGCCGTAGAAGAGCGCTAGCCCCGGCACGATCATCATCAGCACCAAGAGCGTGGCCGTCATCATCCAGGCGACGTCGCCGCGATGCACCACCGGTGCCGCGGCGCTCGCCGCGTCCTGCGCCCACGAAGGCAGGGAGACCGTCGCCAGAGCCGCTAGGGAGCCGATCCCGCCAAACCCCTTCTTCTTCATCATGATGATTCTCCTCATCGTCCGGGTCACAACGCCGCCGTTCCGGTCTCGCCGGTGCGGATGCGAACCGCCTCCGCGAGATCGAAGACGAAGATCTTCCCGTCACCCACCTTGCCGGTGAAAGCGGACTTCTCGATCGCCTCGAGCACCTGCTCGAGCAGCTCGTCCGGGATGGCCACTTCGAGCTTCACCTTGGGCAGGAAATCGACCACGTACTCGGCACCGCGGTAGAGCTCCGTGTGCCCCTTCTGCCGCCCGAACCCCTTGACCTCGCTCACCGTGAGCCCCTGCACCCCGTTCTCCGAGAGCGCCTCGCGCACCTCGTCGAGCTTGAACGGCTTGATGATCGCCATGACGAATTTCATGTTCCTTCTCCGTAGCGGGTATGCCCCCACCCTCCGATTAGCACGGATCGTGCCAACTGCGACGCCTCTGGATCTCCCCACGTATCCCTCCCTTTTTGCACCAACAAAGTACAACGGGAAGGAAAAATGCACCGAGTTGGTATCTCGCCACCACAGAGGAAATCGTAGCTTTTTGTCTCGAATGCTCTCAAACGAAGGATTCGTGCGACTCGCCCATCGATTGGCACAAAACTTGCTGATATGGCATGGTGACTTACAGCCGGAGAGATTTAGCTATGCGATAAAAATTTTTAATTGCATAAATGGCTCGAGAAACCCCTCCTTTTTACCCGAAAAAACGAAAGGTGAACGACATGATAATTTCAAAGAAAAAGGCCGTAGCCGTATCCCTTGCCGGATTGATCGCTGCTCCAGGGTGGGCCCAGTCGAACATACAGCTCTATGGCGTAGCAGATGCCTATGTAAAGTACGGCAAATGGATGGGGGACGACACGGCTGGCGTCGATGATGGCGGGATCAATGGAAGTCGCATTGGATTTCAAGGTGAAGAAGATTTGGGCAATGGCCTGAAAGCCGTATTCGTGCTCGAAGAAGGAGTGAATATCGACACAGGAAAATCTTCTGGCATGTCAAATGCCGATGACTATTACAATGGAGGCAGCCAAACCTTCACCCGTCAAGCCTATGTCGGCCTCAAGGGATCCTTTGGCCAGGTCGCCCTGGGTCGTCAATACGCCCCAGGCTATTTCGTCGATCCCTACGATGCTCTCATTGCAATGGTCCCCAGTCCTCAGGATTGGCTGTCGCTGCTCGGTAATCTCACGATCACCCCAAATTCACCTGCGCGCTGGAACAACTCGATCACTTACAACGGGACTTTCCAAACCCTGACCGTTAACGCCATTTACTCCGCGGGAAATCGCGAGAGCGATTCGGGCCGCAATCTGAATGGCACTCGCGTAGATTACACCGATGACGACAAATATGGCTTGGCACTACGTTATGACAATGGCCCATTGAAGATCGGTGCCATATACCATGGTATTAAATACAGCAAACAAAACGTTGGCGATGGCTTCGCTGGCGGCGACAAGACGCAGAAAGAGTGGTTCCTCGGTGCATCCTATGATTTTGGAATTGCGACACTGGCCGGCTCGTATCAGCAGGGACGGGACATACTCGGCATCGACGGCATGGACGTCAATCTGTGGCAAATCGGCGTCGTCGTGCCGATCGGTCCGGGTACCATACGTCTCGCCTATGCCGGAGAAAAGATCGACCGGGCACAGGATTTCATCGATCACGAAGCGAAACCGAAATCCTTCACCATTGCTTACACCCAAGATCTCTCGAAACGAACGACGCTCTACCTTGGTTACACCAAAATCGACTATGACAATTTGACTTGGAAAGAGGCTTTGAATTTGGGACAAACCGACTCTTCGTTCAATGGCCACGCCGATGCGAGCAAAGTGGGCGACACCGACCTCTTTTTCGTAGGCATGTCGCATACATTCTAAATCGTGATGACTCCCGATCGACCGGCAGGATTGGCTTCAATGACATTCCTGCCGGCCTATTCGATCAATGGTTATGAGCGGGAAGGGAATAAAATGATCGAGACCAATTCCGAAGTCATCCGCTTGATGGCGCGACTCAAACTCATGGTGCGGCGCCAGCTAGGTCGCAACATCGATCTGACGCCGTTACAAAGTGACCCACAGCGCGCACTCGATGCACTCAAGGACATCGAGGACATGGCGGAAGACGAGGATCTTATTTCGATCATCATACAACTTCGGGCAATTTTGTTGTCGAAAGCATCCCAGGATTCGCGTCAAACGGATATAAATCGATCCGTCGAAGAAAATTCTTCCTCTGGGCGTTCCTATCGCTTTGGTGCTCGTGGCGGTTGAGGCTCGACGTGTCCACCAGCTAAAAAATTCGGACTTGCTTCAGTCGTGTGAACCACGCCTCCATCACCGCTGCGACCGCCCGCCGCAATCCCGCCTCGTTCGCCCGCGCCTGGATGCGCAGCGCGTCCGGGCGCAGGCCGCAGGCGCGGATCTCGTCGATGTTGCCGATGAGCCAGCGCTCGAGCCGAGAAGGATCGACTTCGAGGTGGAATTGCCAGGCCATGGCGTGCTCCCCCGCCATGAATGCTTGGTGCGGACACAACGGCGTTCGTGCGAGGTTCTGCACGCCGTCGGGCAAGTCGAAGAAATCCCCGTGCCAGTGCAGTACGGGCTGTGCGCCGATCCGGGCGATGGGGGTTCCGGCCGCCGCCGGGGTGAGTTCGAGCGGGAAATAGCCCAGCTCTTTCGTTCCCATGGGGCGCACCCGGGCCCCTAGGGTGCGGGCCATGAGTTGCGCTCCGAGGCAGATGCCCAGCGTCGGGCGACCCGCCGCGATCCGCGCGCGCAGGATCCCCACTTCTTCGGTAAGGAAAGGAAAGTCCACGTCGTCCTCGGCACCCAAGGGGCCACCCAATACGATGAGCAGTTCGGGCGCCAGCGCATCCCAGCCGTGGAGCGCATCGAGCCCGGCATCGACGTAGCGCACCTGCCAGCCGCGCCACACGAGCCAAGGCTCAAGCAGGCCCAAATCCTCGTACGCGACGTGTCGTAGCGCCACGGCAAGCGGCGGGGCCTGTCGTGCGGTGGATTCGTTCTGGGTCATGTTCATTCTCCTGAGGGAACTCGCCGGCGCTCAACGAGCGCCCGTCACGCGGAAACGTCGCATCGACGCGCCCAGTTTGCCGGCGGCGTGCTTGACGCGGTCGACGCTCGCCGCAACTGCCGCCAAGGAGGCACGCACGCCATCGGCGATCGCCGCCACGCGCTGCATCACGGCCCCGTTCGCGCGGCTGCGATCGGCCACGCGCTCGATCACGCCCAGCAGTCGTTCGGCGAGTTCGTGCACCTCGCCCTGCTCGGAGACGGCTTCTTCGGCAAGCCGCAGACCGTTCTCGACGTCGGCCACGCCCGATTCCATGATCGCGACCGCCTCGCGTGCGCCGTGCTGGATCCCTTCGATCTTGCCGCGGATGTCGCCGGTGGCGCTGGCCGTGCGTTGCGCCAGCTTGCGCACCTCGTCGGCCACCACGGCGAAACCGCGTCCATGCTCGCCGGCGCGTGCCGCTTCGATCGCCGCATTGAGCGCGAGCAAGTTCGTCTGGGCGGCGATATCGCTGATCACGGCCACGATGTCGCCGATTTCCTCGGTGCGCTGATTGAGCGCCTGGATGGTACGGCTGGCGGTATCGATCGAATCGCGGATCGCTTGGGTCTGGGTGCGTACCGTCTGAAACTGGGTTTGGGCGTTCTCCACCACCGCGCCGAGCGCGCTGCGCACTTCCTCGGCGGTGTGGGTGGCCGTGTCGATCTCGGCAAGCTGCGCGCCGAGCGAGTCGAGCAGACGCTGCACCTCGGTGAGCAGCTCATTGGCCGTACCGGCAGCCGCGGTGTTCTTTTCGATCATTTCGCCGTGCGTCTGGCGTACCTCGTCGGTGGTGCGTACCACCTGCCCCAAGGTGCCGTCGAGCGAATCGATGAAACTGTCGATCCAGCGCCCGAGTTCGCCGCTCTCGTCTTCGGCGAGCAGGCGGCGATCGAAGCGCTGGGTGAGGTTCGCCTCGCCTTCGGCGAGCGAGCGCATCGTCTCGGCCATCGCGTCGAGCCGGGCGGTGAACGCCCGCACGCGGCGCTGCAGCAGCGGTGCATAGCCAAGGAGCAGCAAGGCGGCCATCGTCAGCACCCCCGTAGGCGCCGGAGGTGCGGCATAGAGAGCGAGTGCCCCCGATGACAGCGCGCAAAAACCCACAAGCAGCAGGAAGTCGCGCGTGAGCTGAAACCCCAGCGGCCGGTGACGATAGACCTCTTCGAGATCGGCCTCGCACATCATCCCCCAGCGATCGGGCGAACCGGGTAGCTGAAACGTGACTCCCTTGCCGATCACCGGGATGTGACGATAGTCCGGATAACCGGGATAGGTGACGAAGAGGTTTTCGCCGCAGCGAATCGTCTCGCGCACGCCGGGGTGCAGTTGCCCCGTGGCCGGGTCGACGAAGCGCAGCTCGAGCTCGGTATGCCGCTGCACGCGCACGGTGCCGTAGGGGGTGGCGACGCCGCGCTTGAGATTGTCACCGAGGGTGAAGGTTTCATCTTCGAAGCGCGAACGCGACAGGGCCGTGCCCGGGGCGATCGTCGGGTCGAAGCGCGATTCGACCATGAAGAGGTAGTTGTCGCCCGAGTCGCGGTAGACGTGTCCGGCCTCGCGCTGGATGAGATCCCCGATCACGTCGTTGGGCACACGGGCACAGACGCAGCCGAGCGTCACGCCGTCGCGCACGACAGGGTGGTAAAACATTAGCGTGACTTCGTCGTGAAAACGGGAAGTGGTCGGTCCCAGCGCCTCGGTGAGGGGATCGGCGTAGGGTCCGTGCAGAAAGGGGCCGCGCAGCCCGGCAGCGACGGCTCTCTCGGACAGATCCTGCTTGCCGACGTGCTGCGAGGCAGTCGAGGCGAGCACCCGCCCCGCCGGATCGATGACGAAGAGTTCGGAGCAATCAGTAGCGAGCAGCCGTTTCTGGCGCAAGGGTTCGGGATCGAGCGGTTCATCGAACCGGCCGGCGTAGATTTGGGCAAGGTCGGCGAGGTGTTCCCACTGCGTCCGCGTCCAGTCTTCGAGCAGGCGCACGCGGGTGGCGGCGATGCTCTCAAAGGTGCGTTCGATCGCCGGATAGCGGTGGCGGTTGAGCCAGCAGGCCCAGCCCATGGCGAGCTTGCCGGTGCGTCCGAACCAGGGCAGCCAGCGCCGCTCGGCGGGGGTGAGCGCCATGCGTCGGCTCGCGAGCTCGCCGCGAGGATGGGTCGGCCAGGAGTTTGCACCAAAATGGTTCGATGAGTTCAAAGTTTGGGCAATCATGGTGCGTTCTCCGGATCAAGGGCGTCGGCGGCCAGGTCGGCGCAGACGACGAAGCTGCCGGCCTCGCCGTGGGCCGTGGCGGAAAGGGTGCGTACCCAGGTACCGTCGGGTACCGAGAGGTAAGGGTCGGTCAGGTGGATTCGCCCGGGCATGGCGATGGCGCGGCGGAAATACGGCCGGGCGCTCCATAAGGCGCCGGCGCCGTCGGCCAGCGGCAGGTAGCGCAGCTGCGTCAGCGGCACGCGCGAGGCGCTGTGCCCGAGCTGGCGGCCGTGCGCGTCGAGCAGATAGGCGCGATAGACCTCGGGACGAGCGATCAACTCGGCGCTCGCTCGAGGGAAAGTCTCGCCCAGGGCGACACGGCGCAGCGTCTGCCGAAAGATTCGGTCGAGGTCTTCGGGCAGTCGGCGGGTGTGTTGGCGCCGGGGATGCGCCCGCAGCGGGCCGTGCAGTTTCTCCCGCGCACCCCAAGTGCTCTTGAGGGCGAAGGCGCGCGGCTGCGGCCGGGCGTAGTGAAATCCCTGCACGAGATCGGCCTCGGCCTCCACGGCAAGCCAGGCCTGGGCTGCGGTTTCCACTCCCTCGAAGAGCACCAGGGCACCCGTGTCACGGATGAGCGCCACCAACCGATGGAGACTGCGGCGCACCCGCACGTCCTCGTCGGCGAGCAGGATCAGCTTGCGATCGAGCTTGACGATGTCCGGCGCGAGCGTGAAGAGCCGGTCGAGGTTCGAGTGACGGGCGCCGAAGTCGTCGAGCGCGACCAAATGGCCGAGCGCCCGATAGCGGGCCACGAGCTCACGCAGCAACCCGGAATCGGTGCTCTCGCCCTCGGTGAGCTCGATCACGACCTGGTGCGGATCGAGCCCGGGCGGCAATTCGTCTTCTGCCGCGATATCCGCCAGCGGAACCCGATTGACGAAAAGCCACAGATCGTCGCCCGACAGTGGCCGGAAGTTCTCGTAATGCAAGCGACGGGCAAGCCGGTCACGCCAGGCGAGTTCTTCCGGAGACAGGGTCAGGGAAAAGAAGTGCAGCGCAGACACGTCTTCGTCGGCATGCCGGGGCCTCAGCAGAGCCTCCAGCCCGACGAGGCGCCCGTGCGCGATGCTGAAGATCGGCTGGAAATGGCTCATGAGCCGCCAGTCGCGGTAACCGAGGGTCGTATCCTCGGGATGACGGTACCAGCGCACCGACAATTCGGAACATTCCGGTGCCTCGTGCTCATACCTCATACATCCTCCGATTCCCGCCACCCAATGCGGCGGATTCACTCTCATTCACGGAGTAAGCAATGATCGTGCCAAGAACGGTGGATCCGGTCGAACGGGCGTCACAACCCCGTCACACGACGCACCTACAATGCCAACCTATGCGCCCCTTGTCGTGGCGAAATTGTTCCATGGATCCCCGAACCGAAATCATGTGTCCGCCCTATCCCGCCGACGTTCTCCCAGAGCTGGAACGCCTGTTGCAGGAACGGCGCCTGACGGCGCGTTTCCAGCCCGTGATTGCGCTCGAAGACGGTGCGCTCTTCGGTTTCGAAGGGCTCATCCGCGGTCCTGGCGACAGTTCCCTGCACGCTCCCCTGGTGCTTTTCGATGCGGCACGCCGCCTGGGGCGCTTGAGTGAGCTCGAATATCTGTGCCGCGAGACGGTGATCACCGCCTTTGCCGCCCAGGAGGGCGAAGGGAAACTGCTGCTCAACGTCGACCCCGGCGCGATGGTGGTCCAGCCCGGTGACCAGAGCCGCACGCTCTCCTGGATCGAGCGCGCGGGGCTATCGCCGCGCGAGGTGGTGATCGAACTCACGGAGGCGACGCCGGGTCTGGACTACGCGCAATTGCGCCGCGCCGTCGAGCACTATCGCAGCCTCGGCTTTGCTATCGCCATCGACGACCTGGGCGAAGGATTTTCCTCGCTGCGGCTGTGGTCGGAGCTCGAACCGGATTTCGTCAAGATCGACAAGCACTTCGTGCAAGGGGCGCACGCCGACCCGATCAAGTGGCAATTCCTGGAATCGATCGCACGCATCGCGCGCAACAGTCGCACCCGGGTGATCGCCGAAGGCATCGAGACCCCGGCCGAACTCGCGGTGGTGCGCGAATGCGGCATTTCCCTCGGCCAGGGTTATCTCTTCGGACGCCCCGAGCCCCGGCCCGGGTATCGGCCTGAACCAGCGCATTTCCGCTCCGGGCAGGAACCCGACCTCCGCGTGCCGGCAGGCACGGAGGCGAGCGTCGCCTCGCTCGTGCACTACGTTGCCCCGCTGGCACCGGAGACGACGAACGAGGAAGTCTTCGCCCGCTTCGAACACGACCCCGAGCTCTATGCCCAACCGGTGGTCGCGGACGGCGTGCCGCTGGGGCTCATCGCGCGCAACCACTTCATGGATGCCTATGCCCGCCCCTACCGGCGCGAGCTCTACGGACATCGCCCCTGCACCATGTACCTCGATCGCAACGCCCTGGTGATCGACCGGCGCATGAGCCTGCAGCAACTGTCGGATCTCATCACCCAGCTCGATGCCAAACACCTGGTTCAGGGGTTCATCATCACCGATGCCGGCCGCTACCTTGGTCTGGGCAACGGGCACGCGCTGCTGCGCGAGATCACCCGCCTGCAGCTCGAGTCCGCCCGCCATGCCAATCCGCTCACCAACCTGCCCGGTAACGTCCCCATCCAGCGGGAGATCGACACCCGGCTCAAACGCGGCGAGCCGTTCGTGGCTGCCTACCTCGATCTCGACCACTTCAAACCGTACAACGACGTCTATGGCTTTCGCCGGGGCGACGACATCCTGCGCCTGGTAGGCGAGCTGCTGCGTGAGCACACCGATCCGGCCAGGGATTTCGTCGGCCATATCGGCGGGGACGACTTCATCGTACTCTGGGGCAGCCCCGACTGGCAGGATCGCACCGAGGTGCTGCTGCGCGCGTTCGACGCCCGCATCCCCGAGTTCTACCGTCCCGAAGACCGCGCCCGCGGCGGCATCGAGGCCGAAGATCGACAAGGGCGCACGGTCTTCTTTCCGCTGTGCGCCTTGTCGGTCGGCGCCGCCGTCATCGACGAGCCGCAGCGCTACGAGAGTTACCACGCCGTGGCCGAGGCCGCCTCGGTGGCGAAGAAAATGGCGAAGAAGACACCCGGCAGCTCGCTCTTCGTCGAACGTCGCCGGGGGGCGTGACCTCACAGGATGCCGTCGGCACGATGGAGCACATCGGCGAGTTCGACCTCGGGCGGTAGGGGCTCGAGCGATCGGCGCGGCGCCTGGGGCGGTTGCGGCGGAGCGATCTCCCGGTGCCAATCCACCAGCTCCAACCGGCCGTCGGCATGCTCGACGATGGCCGTGCAGGAATCCACCCAGTCGCCGCAATTGACATAGAGCAGCTCTTCCACCTCCTTGATCGCCGCCCAGTGGATGTGGCCGCAGATGACTCCGTCCAGACCCCGCTCGCGCACGCTGCGCATCACCGCGTCTTCGAAGCCGTACCTGAACTCCAGGGCTTTCTTCACCTTGCGCTTGACGTGACCGGCGAGCGACCAATAGCCCGGCCGCCCCATCTGGCGGCGAACCCAGGCCCAGACGACGTTGGCGCGCACGAGCGCGCCGTAGGCGGCGTCCCCGAGCAGGGCCACCCAGCGGTGATGGCGCGTTACCTCGTCGAACTCGTCGCCGTGGATGAGCAGAAACCGCCGGCCGTCGGCCGTCTCGTGCACGTACTCGGCGTGCAGCGTGATGTCGCCGAAGGAAGCGCCCACGTAATCGCGCAGGGCCTCGTCGTGGTTGCCCGGAATGAAAATCACCCGTTCGCCATGCCGCGCCCGCCGCAGAATCTTCTGCACTACGGTATTCTGCGCCGCGCTCCAGTGGATGCCACGGCGCATCGCCCAGAAATCGACGATGTCGCCGACGAGATAGAGGTACTGCGCCGGATATTCGCGCAGGAAATCGATCAGGAGTTCGGCCTTGCAGGCGCGCGTCCCGAGATGGATGTCCGAGAGAAAAACGGAACGAACCGCTGGCATCGCCAACCTCCTAGGGGGCCCGGCAGAGGATCGGCTCCCCCGCCGCGCGCAAAACGTCGTGAATCGCGGTTTCCGCCCTGCGAAAAATGTCCGGCCAGGAACGTTCGGATGCCGAAGCCCGCGCCGCAATACCCAAGCGCAGTCGCAGCGACGCATCCGTCGCCAGCCGGCACGCCTGCGTGATGAACGCCTCCTCGTCGCCCGGTGGGCAGGAAAGGCCATTGACCCCATCTTCAATGCATTCGGCCACGGCCGCCTCGTCGTAGCCCACCACGGGCAGACCGCTCGCCATCGCCTCGAGCACGACGTTGCCGAACGTCTCGGTCAGGCTCGGAAAGAGGAAGAGATCGGCCGAAGCGTAGTGCGCCGCCAGATCCTCGCCCCGGCGCGGGCCGCAGAAGACGAATTCCGGATGTTCGCGGCGCCAGCGCGCAGCGAGCGGCCCGTCGCCGACCACGACGAGTTTCGCCCGGGGCTGCTGCCCGGCAAGGGCGCGAAACGCCCGCGCGAGCAGACCGAGATTCTTCTCCGGCGCGAGACGTCCGACGTAGAGCACCGCCACTCCTTCTTCCCCAACGCCCCACTGCGCCCGCAGCGACGGATCGCGCCGTGCAGGCGTGAAGAGCGCCGTATCGACGCCCCGTGCGAGCACCTCGACGCGGCGATAGCCTTGGGCCCGCAAGGATTCGCTCTGGCGCCGCGTCGGCACGAACGTGAGCGCCGTGGCGTTGTGGAAGGCGCGCAGATACGCCGCGATCGCACCGCGCAGCCAACCCAGGCCGTAATGCGCCCCATAGGCGTCGAAATTGGTGTGCAAGGCCGAAGTGAGCGGAATGCCCAGACGGCGCGCCGCCAGCAGCGCTGCCAGACCCAGCGGCCCTTCGGTGACCAGATGGACCAGATCCGGGCGACGTTCCCGCCAGCGGCGCACGAGCCGCTCATGGGCCGGCCAGCCCATGCGCAAGCCCGGATAGCGCGGCAGGGCGATCGCGCGCACCCGTACCGTCTCCACGCCCGCCGGCACTTCATGCGCTTCCTCGCCCTGATGCGGCCGCACCACTTCGAGCTCGTACCCGGCGGCAAGCGCCTCCTGCAGCATCCGCCCCACGGTCCGTGCCACCCCGTTGATCTCGGGCGGATGGGTCTCGGTGACCACGGCCAGACGCAACCGGCGCTCAGGCATCCTGCCCCTCCCCGCCAAAGCGCGCCCGCAGCGCCATGATCTGCGCTTGCAGCGCCGCATCGGGCACGGTCTGCGTGCGCACCAGACCGGCATAGACGCCGCCCTCGTTGCCATCGAGCGTAATCGTCTCCCCCTCGGCCACGACCCGCTCGCCGAAACGCACGGCGCGCTGCTCGGGCAGGATCGTCAAGGTCTCGCAGCCGAGCACGCACACCTTGCCCATCTGGCGTGCGACCACCGCAGCGTGCGAGGTGCGCGCCCCGCGCCGCGTGAGCAACCCCTCGGCCTGACGCAGCGCCGCGACGTCGGCCGTCTCGGCGTCCTGGCGCACCAGGATGACCTTGGCTCCCTCCGCCACCCGCGCTGCCACCCGTTCGGCATCGAGCGCAAGCTCGCCACCGGCGATGCCGGGCGAAGCCGGGATCCCGCTCCCGAGCCGCTGCGGCACCTCGCCCTCGGCGGTAGCCAGGCACACCGTCGCCAGTTCCTCCAAGGCGATGTCGCGCGTCCGCTCCCAAGCGGTGCGTGCATCGATCACTCCTTCCGCGAGCAGGTCGAGGGCGATGCGCGCGGCCGCCCGCGGCGTGCGCTTGCCCGCGCGCGCCTGCAGCCAGAAGAGCGTGCCCTCCTCCACCGTGAATTCGAAATCCTGCATGTCGGCGAACAGCCGCTCCAGCCTCGCTGCGCCCTCGCCCAGTTCCGCCCACACCTGGGGCAGACGAGCTGCCAGTCGCTCATGTCCCACGGCGCTGCGTCTGCCCGAAACCACGTCCTCGCCCTGTGCCTCGAAGAGGAAATCCACCCACGGCCGTGGCGTGCCGTCGGTGGGGTCGCGCGTGAATCCCACCCCGGCCCCCGAGCGCCGATCCGCGTTGCCGAAAACCATCTGCTGGATCGTCACCGCCGTGCCCAGCGCATCGTCGATCCCCTGATGCCGCCGGTAATCCACGGCCTTGGGCGCGCTCCACGAAGCAAACACCGCCCGCACCGACTCGCGCAGTTGCACCCGCACCGATTGCGGGAAGGGTTCGCCCGCCTGTTCGCGGTAGCATTCCAGATAACGGCGCGTGAGGGTGCGCAAAGCATCGAACGCGAGCGTCTGCTCCTCCTGCCCTTGGGCGAGCTCGGCAAGCGCCGCCTCGAACACCCCCGGATCGATGCCGGCCACCACCTCGCCATAGCCCGCCACCAACCGCCGGTACGAATCCCACACCAGCCGCGGATTGCCGGTCAGGCGCAACATTCCCGGTACCGTCTCGTCGCACAACCCCACGTCGAGCACCGTCTCCATCATCCCCGGCATCGACACCGGCGCTCCCGAGCGCACCGACACGAGCAAGGGACGACGCGCATCCCCCAGACGCCGGCCGGTGATCCGCTCCAACTCCGGCAGCCCCGCGGAGAAGAGCGCCTCGTCCCAATCGGACACCGGCCGGTGCGCGTAGAGGGTGCCCAGCACCAACGCCGGCGGCACGCGCAAGCCGGCTTGCGCCATCCGCCACAGGTTCCACGCCTTGTTGCCGAGCCGCAACGCGCCCTCGCTCTGCGGAGGATGCGCCTTGCGCGGCAACGTCTCCAGCTCGTCGCGACCGGCGATGAGGTAACACGCCTCGGCCCAATGACGCACGCTCATGACGTCACCCCCGTGCGCGCCATCACCCTCTGGCGCAAGGCATACCCCACGGCGAGCAGTCCGTCGGATGCTTTCTCCACCGCGGCCGCCATCTGCGCGGCGATCTGCGCTCCCGTGGGCGTCCCGGCCATGGTCGCGACGATGGCGCGATACGCCTCGCGCGCGAGCTGGTCGCACAGCCGCTCGGCACGCAGGATGCGCCACAGCGTCTGCAGAAACGCGTCCCCATCCTCGGCCTCGCCCTGCACGCTCATCGAACGGGCAATCTCGACCGCACGCACCAAGTCCTGGATCGCCGCCAGCGTCATGTCCGCCAGCCGGATCAAAGGCTCCCTCGCCCCCGGCGAAAGTCCGGCCAGGGGCTCCACGAAGAGCAAGGTATGCAGGAAGAGCGCCTCCTCGAGCGCATCGGCCACGTCGTCGGCATGCTCCATCAAGCGCACCAGCGGCTGCCAGCGCGCGTGCTGCTCCGCCCGCTCGCGCGCCTGCATCAGGAGGTGATCGGCCTCTCGCTCCCACTGCTTGCCGCGCTGCCCCTGCGCTTCGAGCGCCGCGGGGTCGGCCTCCTCCAGGGCGGCGCAGACCTCGCGGGCAATGGCGTGGGTGTACGCCGCATGCTCGGCGAGCAGATCCAGTTCGAAAGTACGCTGCCGCAGCAGACGGGCGAGCAGGATGCGCGCCTCGTCGGCGACCAGATCGGGCGGCTGACGTTCGAGCAGCATCCGGGTCGACACGCGCAGCAGGGCGAAGAGATACTCGCTCGCCGCCTGCGGCCCCAGCACCTCGTCGAGCCGCTCACCGATGCGAAAGGCTTCGCCATCGACCGACTGCATGGCCGAAAACACCAGGCGCTCGCCGCCGGCCAGCAGCCAACCCATGTGCCCGCACTCCTCCTTGGCCGCGCGGTAGAGCAACGCCCGCGCCGCTTCCTTGCCGACGAACTGCTGTAGCCGCTTGCGCGCCCGGTTCCAGTCGATCACGAACACGATCTTCGCGCCCAACGCTTCCAGCGCCGCCTCGAGCGCGGCGCGATCCTGTCCGCGAAACACCGCCTCCCCCACCACGTAAGGCCGCCCTTCGTTCAAGCCGGAACCGGCGGCGGACGTCTGCACCGTCCAAGTGAAACCGATTTCCTCCAGCAAACGCTGGAAGAACCGGAAACGCCCCCGATGCAGATCCGAATAGGTCAAGCGAATCTCCCGCTCCTCCACCGTCACCACCAGCACATGCACGTCGTTCGTGCCGATGTCGTTCTGGATGAGCAGGCGCGTCCCGTCGCGGGTCGCCGCCGTGTCCAGCCCCGGGTGAGAGAATTTGAGCGGCGCGGTGCGACGCAACCCGCGCATGAAAGCACGCACGAGCGGCCGATCCTCGGGCGCGAGCCCCCAGACGTGGGCCCCGTCGAGCTCCTCGGTGGCGATCTCTCGCGCCAGCGCATTGAGCGCCTTGTGCAAGTCCATCACCAGAAGATGCAGGCTGTCGCCGCGCTCACGCTCGCCGTGCGTCAAGGCGGTGAGCTGCTCGGGCTCCAGCCCCTCCTGCGGATCGAGCCCGCGCAGGAACTCGAGCCAGGCATCACGCCGCGCTACCAGATCGGCCGGCGCCGGGTGGTCGGCCTCGCACACGGGGCGCGCCATCGTCTGCAGGTCGGTCGCCACCGCCTCACGCCAACGATCGAGGTGGCGCAGCATCAACACCCCATCGTCGAAATAGGCGCTGCGCACCAGTTCCTGCAGCCACCCCGTCTCCCTCACCCCCGCCCGGGCGAACTCGGCCGACCAATCCGTCACCGCCACCTGAGGATCGGCAGCGTGCCTTGCCGCCTCCTGCAGCAGCGACAGATACAGTTTGAGCCGGTCGTTCGCCTCCAGCGCCGCCCGGACCCAACCGGGCAAGAGCAAAGAGCGCTGCCCCAGCGCGGCCACCGCCTCTTCCTTGCGCATCCTCGTCCCCCACTACCACCAAGATGTTCCAAGTCTGACGCGGAAAGATTGCGCGACGATGACGGCGCGACGATGCAGGTGAAATCAATTCCCCCTTTGTCACAGGGATGAAACGGATCTCCTCTATCGTGCATACGGGTCTTTGTCGTGGAGGAAACGACCATGAAGCACCCTTCCCCCGTTCCACCCCATGAAATCCTCATTCCCGGCGACCGCCTGCTCGTCTGCAAGACCGACCCCAACGGGCGAATCACCTACTGCAATCCCGCTTTCCTGCACTTCACCGGCTATCGCCTGAAAGAACTGCTCGGGCGCAAGCACTCCGCCCTGCGCCACCCCGACATGCCCAAAGGGATTTTCAGCCACCTGTGGCGGCACCTCGAACAAGGCCAGGAATGGTTCGGTTTCCTCAAGAATCTGACGGCACGCGGGGACTTCTTCTGGAGTTTTGCCCAGCTCATGCCCGATCGCAACGGAGACGAGCTGCACGGCTACCACGCCATCTACCGCCCGTCGCCGCGATTCGCCCTTTCCGAAATCGAGACCCTCTACGGCGAGATGCGCCGCATCGAACATGAGGCGAAACATGGCGCTGCCGCGGCGAGCTCCCTCGCCTGGCTCGAACGCCGCCTCGGGGACCTCCATCGCGGCTACGAGCGGTGGGTCTTCCGTCTCCTGGATCTCCAGCGACCCAATACTGCGAGGGCTGCATGATGGATGCCGGACTCCGGAAAATCCCCGTCACGGCGGGTTCGCCCCGCTTCGCCATCCAAGCCCTGCGACCCGCGGCACTGCTCCTGCTCATCCTCCTGCCCCTGAGCCTCGCCTCCTCGCTGCCCCGGGGACAGCTCCTGATCGCCGTGGTCCAGCCGCTGTTGGCTGCCGTGTTCCTCTTCTTCTATGCCCGCCGTCGGGAAAGTGCGCTGACGGCGCTCGCCCTGCTCGACGAGACGCTCGAACGGCTCAAAAAGGGTACGCTCGGTGCCCGCATCACCGATCCCGACGTCTGCGGTCCCTGCGCTGCCACCCTGTGGCGCTTCAACGAGTTCCTCGACGCGGTCGAGATTCACGTCCGCGATACCACCGCCAGCGCCGGACGCGCCGCCCGCAAAGACTTCGCCCGCCCCGTGTTCGCCGACGCCCTGCCCGGCGAGATGGGACGTTCCCTCGACTCCCTGCAGGCAGCGCAACACACGATGCGGCAGGTCAATGAACTCGCGGCCCAGAGCCGGCTCAGCAGCGCCCTGCATCACCTCAATCTCGCCAACCTCATCCCCAAGCTCGCCAGCAACCAGGACGATCTGATGGAAGTGAGCAGGAAAATGGACGAGCTGTACCGTCTCGCCGAACACAACCGGAAAAACGCCGAAGAAAATCTCGGCACCAGCCGGAAAATCGCCGACGAATTCACGGCCATCGACCACGAGATGGAATCGCTGGGCGAAATGAGCCTGTCGCTCGAAAAAGCCGGCATGGCGATCGGTCACACCGTCGATCTCATCGACGACATCACCGAACAAACCAACCTCCTCGCGCTCAACGCGGCGATCGAGGCCGCACGCGCCGGCGAAGTGGGGCGCGGCTTCGCCGTGGTGGCCGATGAAGTACGCAAGCTCGCCGAGCACACCCGTACCGCCACCACGGAAGTCTCGAATGTCGTGGCCGACCTGCAGCAGCGCATCCTGATGATGGTACAAAAGAGCGCCAGCCTGAGGGCGAAAACCCGCACCATCTCGGATTCCGTCGACGCCTTCAGGCACGATTTCGCCGACATGGCCCGCTCCGCCGGCGAGACCATGCTGATGGTCGATCACGTGAAAGATCTCGCCTTTACCTCGCTGGCAAAACTCGACCACCTCATCTACATGCAGCGGGCGTATGTCGCCGCCGAGCACCCAGAAGACCAGGAAGCCACCACCGCCATCCAGACCGATCACCAGCACTGTCGGCTCGGCCAATGGTATTACGAGGGGCTGGGACGACAGACCTTCTCCAGACTGCCCTCCTGGCCCAAACTCGAAACCCCGCACCGCGAAGTGCATGCCGCCGTCCGCGCCGCGGTCGAAGCCTCACGCGACGACTGGAAGAACGACGAAAGCATTCTTGAGCGGATTCTCGATCACCTGCAACGGGCGGAAACCGCCAGTACCGAAATCTTTCGCCTGCTCGGCGAGCTCGTGAAAGAGAAGCATGGCAAGGACAACGTCAATGCCCTACCCACCGCCACTTCCAAGGCAAGGTAAAGCGCAGCTCAAGAACCCAAACGAAAACGCCCGACGGCCAAGCTCAGCGCCCGCAGGGATTCCTCGACGAGGCCGACGGCGGCTCCCACGCGTTCGACCGCCTCCTGGTTCTTGTCGGCCATTTGCACGATGGTCTCGACCTCGTTCGCCACCTGATTGCTGGCCTGCGATTGCTCTTTGAGCGCTTCTGAAATGTGACCCGCGTAGGCGATCACCTGGCTCGAACCCGTCGCGATGCGCTCGATCGATTCGCCAGCGGCGTTGGCGAATCGCACGCCCTGCTCGACCTCGGCCACGCTCGTCTCCATGGCGCAGACGGCCTGTTTCGTCCCCTCCTGGATCCGGGACACCATGGCGATGATCTCCGTCGTCGACGAAGTCGTCCGTTCGGCGAGCTTGCGTACCTCGTCGGCCACCACGGCAAAACCGCGCCCGTATTGCCCGGCACGCGCGGCCTCGATCGCGGCGTTGAGCGCAAGGAGGTTCGTCTGCTCCGCGATGCCCTCGATCACGCCCACGATCGACGCAATCCCCTCCGCATGCTCCTCCAGGTGCGCGATGTCCCGGGCAGCCTCCTTCACCCGCTCGGCGATCGTGCGGATGCTCTCGACGGTACGACGTACCACCTCGCTCCCCTCCTGGGCGATCTCCCCCGATGCGCGCGCCACGGTGCTCGCCTCCTCGGCATTCCTCGTGACCTCGTCGATGCTGACGGTGAGCGTTTGCACCGCCGCAGCCATCGTCGCCGACGCGTCGTGCTGCTCACTGACGGCCCGATCGACCTCGCCGGACACCTCTGCCAACACCCGCGCGGCTTGCGAAAGGCGTTCCGTATTCCCCTGAATGTCGCCGATCATGCCGCGCAGGGATTCCTGCATGGCCGCCACTGCCTGCAACATCTTCCCGATTTCATCCACACCGCGGACTTCGATGGGTACGGACAAATCGCCGGTCGCAGTCGCCTGTACCGCCCTCAGGGCAATACCGAGACGATTGCCGATGTGGCGTGCCAATGCCAGAGCCAACCAGATCGCCACGGCAAGGGCGATCGCCCCGTCCAGATAGAGGCAAGCGTTCGTCCTTGCCGTATCTCTATCCAACTCCTCGAGTTTCTTGTTCAACGAAGCCTGCTGATCTTCGATCAACCCCATGAAGAGACTGACGATCTGATTTTTCTCCGCATCTTCCTGGTTATTCCTGACAAATGACTGCAGCTGCGCGAGCGGAATCTTTTCTTCCTCGACGTCACGCTGCAAAGCGAAAAACCGCTGCAAGGTAATCCTGCGCCACTCCTCGAACATCGACAGGATTTGCCCGATTTCTTTTTTCTTTTCTTCCTCTTCGAGCATCGATTCTATGCCGCGCAAACGCTCAAGCAGGTTTTTCTCCTCATAGTGCACGATCTCGGCAAACTTCGGATTCGCCGACAGAGCATAACTGTTCATGCTCCCGTCTATCTTGACGAACGATTCTTGTGCTTGAATGAGCATCGATATTATTTTGTGCCATCGGTCTACCGCTTTCGTCGTCTCTTTCAGCGAATTCAGGTTGTACGCATTGATGACGATCGAGATGAAAATAAGGACCGCCAAGGAAACGAATGCAACGACCAATTTGTATTTTATACTCATGTCAAAGACGATCTAAATATCATTGAAAGGCCCTCACGTGATGAGCCCCATCCTGCCTGCCGCAAGGATGGACCACCGAAAAACGCCGCTCATCGCCCGGAAGCGATCCCCTCCACCTCTGTCCGAAAATGCCGCGCATAGCGCCGCGAAATGCGCTCGGCCGACAGCAGAACCGGCACGTCCGCGCACTGGAAATCCGCATCCAGCGCCGGCGCGCCACACAACCACGCCCCCGCGTTGAGATAAGCCTTGAGGAGCGCCGGGCAAGGCGCCGGTTCGACGAGCGCCGCCCCCCCGACTTCCGGCAGCGGCTGGCGCGGCGTGACGCGGTATTCGATCGGCGCGGCGTGCGCCGCCCACTGCGCCGCGAACAGGGCATGAACCGCATCGATCCCGCCATGCAGCGGCACCGAGGCCAGGCCGAAGAGATAACGGTAACCGCGCACGTCCAGATAACTCGCCAGCCCCGCGAAGAGCAGCGCGATCACCCCACCGTGACGATGCCCCGGCGCGATGCAGGCCCGTCCCACCTCCACCATGCGCTCGCGCAAGGAGTCGAGCCGTACCAAGTCGTACTCCTGCTCCGAATACAACCCCCCCACGCGTTCGGCCCCTTCCGGTGTGAGCACGCGGTAGCAGCCGACCACGCGCTGCTCCACCCGGTCGCGTACGATGAGGTGCTCGCAATACGGATCGAAGAAATCACAATCGAGCCCGGGAATGCGGCTCGTCAGACGCGCCCCGAGCTCGTCGTGAAAGACGCGGTAGCGCAAACGCTGCGCCTCATACACGTCGAGCTCGCTCGCGGCGAGCGCCAGTTCATAGCGACCGAGCGCCGGCAAGACGGCGCGCTGATGTTGTACGGCAACGGCAAGGGTCATGACGGCTCCTGCGGCACGGGTCCCCAACGGGACGACGGCGGCAGGGTAAGCACGTCAGGTTACATGGTGATGTCAACGGCACCTCGCCGCAACCGTTCCGTCACCCCAACACTCCACCCAGGACAGCGCAGCCACCGACCACCGCCCAAGGCGGCACGCGCCAGAAGAGCAGAGCGACGAACGCGACGAGCGCGAGGCAAAAATCCTGCGGCCGCAGGATCGCGCTCGTCCACACCGGCTGATGGAGCGCGGCGAGCAAAATGCCGACCACGGCGGCATTGATGCCCGCGAGCGCCGCCTGCGCCCATCCGAGATGACGCCACCGCGCCCAGAACGGCAAAGCGCCGAAAATCAGCAACAAGGAAGGAAGAAAGATCGCCCCGAGCGCGAGCAGACCACCCTCCCAGCCCGCCGGCGGCACCTGACGCACGGCGCCGAGAAAAGCCGCGAACGTGAAGAGCGGCCCCGGTACCGCCTGCGCCGCCCCGTAGCCGGCAAGGAAAGTCTGCGCGTCTACCCAACCGCGCGGCACCGTCTCCGCCTGCAGCAACGGCAGCACCACGTGCCCCCCGCCGAAGACGAGCGAGCCGGCGCGGTAGAACGCGTCGACGAGCGTGAGCGCGGGGTCCGCGGCCAAGCGGGCCAGCAGCGGCAAGGCCACGAGCAGCGCGGCGAAGAGCGTGAGCCACAACAGACCGGTCCGCCGCCGCATGGTGATCGGCAACGACGCCGGCACCGACAAGTCCCGCCCCGGCAGCAGCACCAGGCCGATCACGCCCGCCACCCCGATCACCGCCACCTGCACCCAGGCGAACGGCGCGAGCGCGACGCAACAGGTCGCCGCCGTCATCAGCGTCACGCGACGCACATCGGGGCACAGCGTACGCGCCATGCCCCACACCGCCTGCGCCACCACCGCCACCGCCGCGACTTTCAGACCGTGCAACGCCCCCGCTGGAATCGCCTCGGCATGGCGCGTCACCCCCAGCGCAAACAGGATCATCGCCACGGCCGAAGGCAGGGTGAATCCGAGCCAAGCGGCGAGCGCCCCGCCGTAGCCGGCCCGCAGATAGCCCAGCGCCATCCCCACCTGGCTGCTCGCCGGCCCCGGCAGGAACTGGCACAGCGCCACCAGATCGGCGTATGCCCGCTCGTCGAGCCAGCATCGACGCACGACGAATTCCTCGCGAAAAAACCCCAGATGCGCGATCGGTCCGCCGAACGACGTCAGTCCCAACCGTAGAAAGACGAGCAAGACGTCCCACGCCCCTGCCTTTTTTCGTTCCCCGTTCATTGCCCCTCCCTCCACATCTGCGCCGGGCACATCGACCGCCTGGTCGACTCAGCATAGCCGGTGAACGGTTTTTCGGGTATCGCATGCTTGACATCATTCCATACTTCAACAATAATGAAAATATGGAAACGTTACTTGCTGCCGAACTCCTCGCCGCGCTGGGGCACGAAACGCGCCTTGCCATCTTCCGCCTGCTCGTCGAAGCTGGGCCGCAGGGCCGCTATCCGAACGAGCTCGGTGAAGCGCTTGGCCTGCCCCCCGCCACCTTGTCCTTCCACCTCGCGCACCTCAAACGGGTCGGTTTGATCCGCCGGCACAAAGAGGGGCGGTATCTGCGCTACACCGCCGCCTACGAGACGATGGACGAACTCATCGCTTTCCTCACGCAGAACTGCTGTGGTGGGGTCGCCTGCCTCTCTGGGGCGGCAACCGGACCAAACGAAAAACTCCCTCCGACGACCCTCCCTGCGCCCCAAGGAACATGACGATGACGAAGACCGTGCTCGTGCTGTGCACGCACAATGCCTGCCGCTCGCAACTGGCAGAAGTCATTCTCACGCACGACCTCGCTCCCGCGGTGCGGGCGATCTCGGCGGGCACCCAGCCGGCGAACGAAGTGCCGGCCGAAGTGTTCGCCGCGCTGCGCCTCGCCGGCCTGCCGGCCGATGGGCTCGTGCCAAAATCCCTCGACACCGTGCTCGACGAAGCGGTCGACCTCGTCGTCACTGTCTGCGACGACGCCAAGGAATCCTGCCCCGTCTTCCCGCGTCCGGTGCCACGGTTGCACGTTGCCTTCCCCGACCCGATGGGGCAGCCGCTCGCGCGTTTCCTCGAAGTGCGCGACGAAATCCGTGCCCGGCTGGTGCCTGCCGTTCGCCAGGCTCTGGATGCTGAACGAGAAGCCCGTCCATGAGCGCTCCCGCCTCGCCTTTGGGATCCTTCGAACGCTATCTCACGCTCTGGGTGCTCCTGTGCATCGGCGCCGGCATCGGGCTGGGGCAGGCGCTGCCCGAGGTGTTCGCGGCACTCTCCCGCTGCACGGTGGCCGAAGTCAATTTGCCGGTGGGCCTCCTCATCTGGGTAATGATCGTCCCGATGCTGGTGAAGGTCGATTTCAGCGCCCTGCACGACCTGCGCCGCCACGTGCGCGGCATCGGCGTGACGCTCTTCGTCAATTGGCTGGTCAAACCCTTTTCGATGGCATTCTTCGGTTGGTTCTTCATTCGCCAGCTTTTTGCCCCGTGGCTGCCGGCCGGCGAAATCGATGCCTATCTCGCCGGGCTCATCCTGCTCGCCGCCGCGCCGTGCACGGCGATGGTCTTCGTCTGGAGCCGGCTCGCCGACGGCGACCCGCTGTTCACCCTCACCCAGGTGGCCGTCAACGATCTCATCATGGTCTTTGCCTTCGCGCCGCTCGTCGGTTTTCTGCTCGGCCTATCGGCGATCACGGTGCCGTGGCAGACGCTCATCGTCTCGGTGCTCCTCTACCTCGTCATTCCGGTCATCCTCGCCCAACTCTGGCGCAAAAGGCTCATGCAACGCGGCGAGGCGGCCTTTGCCGCGGCAATGCGCCGCATCGCACCGTGGTCGACCGCGGCGCTCCTTGCCACCCTGGTGCTGATCTTCGCCTTCCAGGGGCAGGCCATCCTCGCGCAGCCTCTGGTAATCGCACTGTTAGCCATTCCCATCGTGGTACAGGTCGCATTCAACGCCGCACTCGCCTACGGTCTCAACCGCGCCCTGGGCGAGGACCACGCCGTCGCCTGCCCGTCGGCCCTGATCGGCGCTTCCAACTTCTTCGAACTGGCGGTGGCCACGGCCATCAGTCTGTTCGGCCTTGCCTCCGGTGCGACGCTCGCCACGGTGGTGGGCGTGTTGATCGAAGTGCCGGCCATGTTGCTCGTCGTGAAATTCGTGCGTCTCTCACGCGGCTGGTACGAACACCGCACGGTGTAAGCCACGACCCCTGCCCACCGGCGACGGCAGGCAAACCTCCCTCGAACCCAAGGAGTTCCATCATGCCCAAACTCGAAGTCTTCGACCCCGCCCTGTGCTGCTCGACCGGCGTCTGCGGCGTCGATGTCGACCCGGCGCTCGCGCAATTCGCCGCCGATCTCAAGTGGCTGGAAGCGCACGGCGTGACGGTCGAACGCTACAACCTCGGCCAGAACCCCGCCGCGTTCGCCACCAATCCGCGCGTGCTGGCGCTTTTGCAGCAGGGCAACGACCGCCTGCCGGCCGTTTTTCTCGACGGCGAACTGCTCGCCAGCGGCGCCTACCCCGATCGCCACGCGTTGGCCGCAAAACTCGGCCTGACCGATGTTTCCGCCACCGACGCCCCGGCAAGCGGCACCTGCTGCGCCGCTCAACCCGCCGCCGGCCAGGGCAAAAGCTGCTGCTGAACGCCAACAAGGAATCCGCCACCATGAACCTGCCCACCATCGACACGCGCTACCTCTTCTTCACCGGCAAGGGCGGCGTCGGCAAGACCTCGCTCTCCTGCGCCACCGGCCTCTCCCTCTCGCAGCGCGGCAAGAAAGTGCTCATCGTCAGCACCGACCCGGCCTCCAACCTGAGCGAGGTGCTCGGCACACCGGTCGGGCATACCCCGACCCCGATCGCGGAGGCGCCGGGCCTGTTCGCGCTCGATCTCGACCCGCGCGCCGCGGCGGCGGCCTACCGCGAGCGTATGGTCGCACCCTACCGCGGCATCCTGCCCGAGGCGGCCATCCAGAGCATGGAAGAGCAGTTTTCCGGGGCCTGCACCGTGGAAATCGCCGCATTCGACGAATTCGCACGGCTCCTGGCCGACTCAGCCGCCACCGCCGGCTTCGACCACATCATCTTCGACACCGCCCCTACCGGTCACACCCTGCGGCTCCTCACCCTGCCGAGCGCCTGGGATGAATTCATCGCATCCGCCCCGGGCGGCGCCTCCTGCCTGGGGCCACTCGCCGGGCTACAGCAACAGCGCGAACGCTACGCCGCCACGGTCGCCCGGCTGGGCAATCCGGCCGAGACCACCCTGGTGCTCGTCAGCCGCCCCGAACGCGCTGCGCTGCGCGAGGCCGAGCGCACCCGCGTCGAGCTGACAGAACTCGGCATCCGCAACCTGCGTCTGGTGATCAACGGCCTCTTCGCCGACGAAACCGGCGACGATGCCATCGCCCATGCCATGGCCGAGCGCCACGCCGCGGCGCTTGCCACCATCCCACCCGGACTCGCCGCCCTGCCGCAAAGCACCTTGCCCTTCCTGCCGCGCGGTACGACCGGGCTTGCCGGTTTGCAGCAATTGCTCGACGGCACATCGCCCAACACCTGCCGACCGGTCACACTGCCGGAAGTCACCGACCTGCCGCCAGGCTTGTCCGCTTTTATCGACGAACTCGCCCGCCAGGATCACGGCGTCGTCCTCACTATGGGCAAAGGCGGCGTGGGCAAGACTTCGGTGGCTGCGGCGATTGCGCTCGCGCTCGCCGAGCGCGGCAAGAAAGTCACCTTGTCGACCACCGACCCGGCGGCGCACCTTGCCGACGCGCTCGCGGGCGAAACCGCCGGCCTCACGGTGACGCGCATCGACCCGGCTGCCGAACTCGCCCGTTACACCGCCGAAGTACTCGAACAAAAGGGCAAGGACCTCACGCCAGAGGCGCGCGCCATGCTGGAAGAAGACCTACACTCGCCCTGCACCGAGGAAATCGCCGTCTTCCGCGCCTTCGCCCACACCGTGGCCGGCGGTACCTCCGGTTTCGTCGTGCTTGACACGGCACCTACCGGCCACACCATTCTGTTGCTCGACGCGACCGAGGCTTACCACCGCGAAGTCCTGCGCACCCAGGGCGACCTGCCCGAAGCGGTGCGCGAACTGCTGCCGCGCCTGCGCGACCCCGACTTCACGCACGTCTGCATCGTCACCCTACCGGAATCCACGCCGGTTTCCGAAGCCGAGGCGCTCGAAGCCGACCTCGAGCGCGCCGGCATCCACCCCTTCGGCTGGGTGATCAACCAGTCGCTGCTCGCGAGCAGCACGCGCCATCCGTGCCTTGCCGAACGCGCCGCCTACGAACTGCCCTTCATCCGCCGCGTACAGCAACACACACGCGGCCGCTGCGTGCTGATTCCGTGGTTAGCCCGAGAGCCGGTCGGCCGCGACGGCCTGCGGCGGCTCGTCGAAACCGAGGAAAAGAGTCACTGCTGCGCCACGGCCTGACGTAGAAAAAGCAAAGGGGCGCCTCGCCACATCGAGCGCCCCTTTGCCCGCTCACCACCAGTATTTGGGATACGCCCGCCCCGTGCGCAGATTATTGACGATCAACGCCACCCCGACCAGGGCGAGCACCCCGCACAGAGTCGGTGTGATCAAAAACTTCCACGACGCCCCCGAGAGCATGACGATGAGCGGGTTCGAACCGGCGGGCGGATGAACGGTGCGCGTGAGCTGCATCCCGGCGATGGCGCAGCCCGCCGCCGGCGCCATGTTCCACCAGGCATTCCCCAGCAGGCGCAAGAACACCAGTCCCACGAGCGAAGCGAGCAGATGTCCGCCCATCACGTTACGCGGCTGGGAAAAAGGGCTGTCGGGAAAGCCGAAAAGTAGCACACAACTTGCGCCGAACGAACCCAGAACGAGCGGCAGCTGCAACCTGCTCGAAGCATAGGCCACGACGGCGATGGCAATCATTCCGCCGAATACAGCGACGATTCGTCATATCCCTTGTCGTCGTTCCGATCCGCGACGACCACCTCATCGAACCAATGAGACACAGGGACACACGCACCGCCCTCATGCGCTGATTTGTCACATCCCTGTCACATTACTTCCCTACCATGGCGCCTCGCATCCATCGCTCGAGGAGATACGCCATGAATCCCGTTCGCCGCCGTCTCACCCGCCTGTTGCCGGCCGTGTTTGCCGCCGCGCTCATCCCGCTGCCGTTCGCCGCCCCGGCGCACGCCGCCGATCCGGTGACGATCACGGGTGCCGGCAGCTCCTGGATCTACCCCCTGCTCACCAAGTGGGCCGCCGCCTATGAGAAAGAAACCGGCGTGCGCATCAACTATCAATCGATCGGCTCCGGCGGAGGCATCGCCCAGATCAAGGCCGGCACGGTCGATTTCGGCGCCACCGACATGCCCCTGCCTTCCGACGAGCTCGAACGCGCCGGGCTCATCCAGTTTCCCACCGCCATCGGCGGGGTCGATCTCGTGGTCAACCTCGAGGGCGTCAAGCCGGGTGAACTCGTGCTCAGCGGCCCGGTAGTCGGCGACATCTTCCTGGGCAAGATCACGAAGTGGAACGACCCGGCCATCGCCGCCCTCAACCCCGGCGTGAAACTGCCCGCGACCGACATCACCGTCGTACACCGCTCCGACGGCTCGGGCACCACCTTCACCTTCTGCGACTACCTCAGCAAGGTAAACCCGGAGTGGAAAGAAAAAGTGGGCGTGGGCACCTCGGTCAACTGGCCCACCGGCGTGGGCGGCAAGGGCAATGAGGGGATCGCCGCCTACGTCGGCCGCCTGCCCGGCTCCATCGGCTACGTCGAATACGCCTACATCCTCGAGAACAAGCTCAACTACGTGCGCCTGGTCAACCGCGACGGCAAGACGGTGAGCCCCAGCCTGCAGGCATTCCAGGCAGCCGCGGCCAACGTCGACTTCACCAAGGCCAAAGATTTCTACGTGCTTCTCACCGACCAGCCCGGCGCCGAAACCTGGCCGATCGCGGGTTCCACCTGGCAGCTGCTGCGCAAGGACGCCCCGGCCGAGAAGAACCGCGAAGTGCTGCGCTTCTTCCGCTGGGGATTCGAGAAAGGGCGTGACGTCGCCGAATCGCTCTCCTACGGCCCCCTGCCCGAGAGCACGGTCAAAGCGATCGAAACCTACTGGAAAAACAAGCTGGGCATCGAGCCGTGAGCGTGACGACGCAAACGATGAACGCATCGCAGCAGGGGCCAGCCACCCTGGCCCCCCGGCGCCGGGACACGGGCGACAAGCGCTTCGCCCGCCTCACCGGCGGATTCGCCCTGATCGTGGCCGCCACCCTCTTTGCCATCCTCGTCGCCCTCGTCCTCGAGAGCTGGCCGGTGTGGCGCACCTTCGGGCCGCGATTCCTGTGGGACTCCTCCTGGGACGCCGTGGCCGGGCGCTTCGGCGCCCTGCCCTTCATCTACGGCACCTTGGTGAGCTCGGCGATCGCCCTGGTTCTCGCCACGCCGGTGAGCTTCGCCATCGCCGTCTTCCTTTCGGAGCTCTCGCCGCGCTGGCTGCGCCAGCCGCTCGCCACCACCATCGAGCTCCTCGCCGGTATCCCCAGCATCGTCTACGGCATGTGGGGCCTGCTCGTCTTCGCCCCCTGGTTCGCCCGTTTCGAACCGGTGCTCTCCGCCACCCTGGGGCAGATCCCGGGAATCGGGACCCTCTTTCGCGGACCGCCTCTGGGCATCGGGCTGCTCACCGCCGGCGTCGTCCTCGCGGTCATGATCCTGCCCTTCATCTCCTCCATCATGCGCGACGTCTTCCTCCTCACCCCGGCCGCGCTCAAGGAATCGGCCTACGCCCTGGGCGCGACGCGCTGGGAAGTGGTGCGCCGCGTGGTACTACCCTACACGCGCAGCGCCGTCATCGGCGGCATCTTTCTCGGCCTGGGGCGAGCACTGGGCGAGACGATGGCCGTGACCTTCATCATCGGCAACACCAACGAGATCCCGCCGAGCCTGCTGTTACCCGGAGCCTCCATCGCCTCGGTCATCGCCAACGAATTCACCGAAGCGGTCACGGAACTGCACCGCGCCTCGCTCCTGGCGCTCGGTCTGGTGCTCTTTCTCATCACCTTCGTCGTGCTCGCGCTCGCCAAACTCCTCCTGCTGCGGCTCGACGGACTCGCCAAAGGAAAACCGGCATGAACGGCCTCGACGGACCGGACAATCCGCTGCCACGCCGACGCCGCCGGCTCGACCGCGTGATGATGACGTCGATGACGCTCCTCACGGTGCTGGGCGTCTTCTGGGTGGTGTGGATCCTGCTCACCACCCTGGAGCGGGGGTTCGAAGCCTTCTCGCCCGATCTCTTTCTCAAAGACACGCCGCCGCCGGGCGTAGCGGGCGGCGGGCTGAGGAACGCCTTCGTCGGCAGCCTCGAATTGCTCGCCGTAGCGCTGGCGATCGGCACCCCCGTGGGGTTGCTCGCCGGCACGTGGCTGGGCGAATTCGCGCGCCGTCATCCCATGGCCGGGGCCGTCGTACGCTTTCTCAACGACATCCTGCTCAGCGCCCCCTCCATCGTCATCGGCCTCTTTGCCTACACCCTGCTCGTTGCGCCGCTCAAGCACTTCTCGGCACTCGCCGGCGGCGTGGCGCTCGCCCTCATCATGATTCCGGTCGTGGTGCGCACCACCGACGAAATGCTGCGCCTCGTGCCCGACGCCCTGCGCGAAGCGGCCGTGGCCCTGGGGATCCCCTACTGGCGCATGGTGGTCCACATCAGCTGGAAAGCCGCCTCGCGCGGCATCCTCACCGGCATCCTGCTCGCGCTCGCGCGCCTCAGCGGCGAGACCGCACCGCTGCTTTTCACCGCGCTCAACAGTCCCTACTTCAGCACCGCCCTCGACAAGCCCATCGCCAGCCTGCCGGTGGTGATCTTCCAATTCGCCATGAGCCCCTACCCCGACTGGCAGAAACTCGCCTGGGCCGGCGCCTTCGTGGCCATGGTCTTCATCCTCGCCCTGGGCCTGCTCGCGCGCTGGCTGCAGGCACGTGGTACCTCCTCCACCTGAGTCCTCGATTCGGAAAAAACGATGTCCGATACCGTCCTGTTGCCCACCGAACGCCCCGACCCTCCCGCCGCCGCCGAACCCGCCCCGCCCGCCGTGCTGCGCGTGCGCGGCCTCGACTTCTGGTATGGCGGCTACAAGGCGCTCAAGAACATCCACCTCGACATTCCCCAGCGACGCATCACGGCCTTCATCGGCCCTTCGGGTTGCGGCAAATCGACGCTGCTGCGCACCTTCAACCGCATCTACGAGCTCTACCCCGAGCAGCGTGCCACGGGCGAGATCCTCTTCCATGGCCGCAACCTGCTCGATCCCCAGATCGACGTCGCCGCCATCCGTGCCCGCATCGGCATGGTGTTCCAGAAACCGACCCCCTTCCCCATGACGATCTACGAGAACATCGCCTTCGGTGTGCGCATGTACGAAAAGCTCGACAAGGCGGAGATGGAGGCTCGCGTCGAATGGGCCCTCAGGAAGACCGCCCTGTGGGATGAGGTCAAGGACAAGCTGCAGCAAAGCGGCCTGGGGCTCTCCGGGGGACAGCAGCAGCGCCTGTGCATCGCCCGGGCCATCGCCGTCAAACCCGAAGTGATCCTGCTCGACGAACCCACCTCGGCGCTCGACCCCATCTCCACGGCCAAGGTCGAAGAGCTGGTCGCCGAGCTCAAGGAAGAGTACACGGTGGCCATCGTCACGCACAACATGCAGCAGGCCGCCCGCCTGTCGGACTACACCGCCTTCATGTACCTGGGGGAACTCGTCGAATTCGGCGAAACCGACCAGATCTTCGTGCAGCCGCGCCACAAGCAGACCGAAGACTACATCACGGGCCGGTTCGGCTGATTTTTCCGCCCCGCGGCTCGATGCGTTATCATGGGCGTTTCGCATCGATGCTGCGGAGGCACGCGTACGCCATGAACGAGGTCACCGACTTCGGGTTTCGCAAGGTGCCCGAGACCGAAAAGAAACGCCTCGTCGGCCGGGTATTCTCCTCGGTCGCCGGCAAGTACGACCTGATGAACGACCTCATGTCGCTCGGCCTGCACCGGCTGTGGAAGAAATTCACCGTGGCCGTCTCCGGTGTGCGCCGCGGCGACAAGGTGCTCGACATCGCCGGCGGCACGGGCGATCTGACGTTGGCCTTCGCCCGGCGCGTGGGCCACGCCGGTGAAGTCTGGCTCACCGACATCAACGGTGCCATGCTCGCACGCGGCCGCGACCGGCTCCTCGACGAGGGGCTGCTGGTGCCCACGGCGCAGTGCGACGCCGAAGCGCTCCCCTTTCCTTCCAACCGTTTCGATTGTGTGAGCGTCGCCTTCGGCCTGCGCAACATGACGCACAAGGAGGCAGCGCTCGCCGAGATGCACCGCGTGCTCAAACCCGGAGGACGGCTCCTCGTGCTCGAATTCTCCCGCGTCTGGGCGCCGCTCTCCCCCGCTTACGACCTCTATTCCTTCAAGGTGCTTCCCTGGTTGGGCGAAAAAATCGCCCACGACGCCGAAAGTTACCGCTACCTCGCCGAATCGATCCGTGTGCATCCCGACCAGGAAACCCTCAAGGCGATGATGGAACGCGTCGGCTTTCACCGAGTCGATTATTACAACCTCACCGCCGGCGTGGTCGCCCTGCACGTCGGTCGCAAACTGTGAGATCCAACCCCTAACGGAGGTCCCATGAAGCGATCCTTCCTCGTGCTCCTGCTCGCCTTGTTCGCTTGTGCCAATTTCCCGGGCGAGGCCGAAGCCAAACGCCTCGGCGGCGGCATGGGGGGTGGCATGCAGCGCAACATCACCCCGTCGTCTCCCGTCGCCCCCCGCCCGGCACCCGCCACGCCGACCGCCCCTGCCACTCCGGCACCAGCGCCCGCTCCCGCGCAACGCCAGGCGCCGGCCCCGCAGCCCGCACCCGCCCCGCAGCCCGCGCCCAAACGTTCCTGGTTGGGCCCCCTTGCCGGGCTTGCCGCCGGTCTGGGACTGGCGGCGCTCTTCCACCACTTCGGCATGGGCGAAGAATTCGGCTCGCTGCTGCTCCTCGTGCTGTTGGCCGTCGTGATCGTCACCCTCTTTCGTCGCTTCGCCGGCGCACGGCGCGCGCCCGAGCCGGCGTACGCCGGCCCGACCGAGCGCACGATGAGTGAACCCACGGCGAGCACTCCCGCCATGCCCACTGCCGCCGCCGCTGCCAACGCAGACGATCTGCGCAGCCAAATCGACGAAGCCGCCTTCCTCACCGAAGCCAAACGACGCTTCGTCGAGCTGCAAGCAGCGCACGATCGGGGCGACTGGGAAGCCATTGCCTCCCTCGTCACGCCCGAGCTGCTCGCCGACTTGCGTCGCCAGGGCGGACAGACTCCCGGCGAGAAAACCGACGTCGTGATGCTGGAAGCGCGCCTCGTCGATCTCACCCTCGAGGGAGATCACTACGTCGCCACGGTCGAATTCTCCGGCAGCCTGCGCGAGTCGCGCGATGCCCCGCCGCAGCCTTTCACCGAGTACTGGCACCTCGTCAAACCGCGCGAGGGCGGCGGCTGGCGCCTTGCCGGCATCCAACCGGTGGCCTGAACCATGTGGCAAGGGGTGCTCACGGCGGCGCTCGACCGCCACCTCGACGAAGTCCCCTGGTGGCGCGAGCGGCTCGCCGCCCACGCGGGCGCCGCAGTGCGCCTCGAGGTCGAGCCCCTACCCCCGCTGGGGCTGAAGATCGCCACAGACGGCCGGCTGCTGCCCGATGATGCCATCGCCCCGCCGGCCGTGACCATTCGGCTACGGCTCGACGAGCTCCTCCGCCGCCGGCTGCTCGATCGCGAATCGTCGATACGCACCCACGTCGAAGGCGAAGCGACAATCGCCGAATTGCTCGCCAAGGCGTTCTCCGAACCCGCCCCCACCCTGGAGCACTGGTTCGCCGAGCGTTTCGGCCCCATCCTCGGTCTGCGCTTCTTCGCCCTGCTGCGCGCCGCATTCGCCGCCCTGCGCAACGCCGGCGAGGCGATCGGCGGCAATCTGATCGAAGCGCTGAAAGAAGAAGAGGGCTTGCTCGCCACCCGCGCCGAGAGCGAACGACTGCGAGCGGAAACGGCAGAGCTCCTCCGCGAGCTCGACGTCCTGCGTCAACGAATCGGGCGGCTGGAAAGGCAAGGACGCCAGACGTGAAAAAGGCCGCACGCAGCGGCCTTTTTCACGTGGATCGTCGGACGGATCAAGGTCCGCCCACGCGATTCTTCATGCGCTTGATCTGCTCGATCGTTTGCAACTGCGCCACAGCCTCGATGAGCTCGGCCTGCGCCCGGGCATAGTCGATCTGCGCTTTCTGGCTCGCGAGCGCCTCTTCGGCCCGGCGTTTGGCCTCCATCGCCCGCGCCTCGTCCAGATCCCGGCCACGGATCGCCGTGTCGGCAAGCACCGTCACCAGGCCCGGCTGCACTTCGAGCAATCCCCCGGCGACGAAAATGATCTCCGGTTCGTCATGGTCCGGCACCTTGATGCGCACCGCCCCGGGACGGATACGGGTGAGCAGCGGCGCATGCCCCGGCAGCACCCCCAATTCGCCCGATTCTCCAGGCAGTACGACCAGCTCCGCAAGCCCCGAGAACACCTGCTCCTCGGCACTCACGATGTCGACATGTACGGTCATCGCCATGTATGCATCCCCTCGTCGAACGCGCTGCGGCAAAGAGACCGCGGCGCGCGATCACGGCCGCCGTCGGGTGACGGCAGCCGGAACCGTCATTGCAGTTTCTTGGCCTTCTCCATCGCCTCGTCGATGGTGCCGACCATGTAGAACGCCTGCTCGGGGATGTCGTCGCATTGCCCCTCGACGATCATCTTGAAGCCGCGGATCGTTTCTTTCAGCGGCACGAACTTGCCGGGGCTGCCGGTGAACACCTCGGCCACGTGGAACGGCTGCGACAGGAAACGCTGGATCTTGCGCGCACGGGCCACCACCAGTTTGTCTTCCGGCGAGAGTTCGTCCATGCCGAGAATGGCGATGATGTCGCGCAATTCCTTGTAGCGCTGCAGCGTTGCCTGCACGGCGCGGGCCACCGAATAGTGCTCCTCGCCCACGATGAGCGGATCGAGCTGACGGGAGGTGGAATCCAGCGGATCGACCGCCGGATAGATCCCTAGCGCAGCGATGTCGCGCGACAGCACCACGGTCGAGTCGAGGTGGAGGAAGGTGGTGGCGGGCGAAGGGTCGGTCAGGTCGTCCGCCGGCACGTACACCGCCTGGATCGAGGTGATCGAACCCACTTTGGTCGAGGTAATCCGCTCCTGCAGTTTACCCATCTCCTCGGCAAGCGTCGGCTGATAACCCACCGCCGAGGGCATCCGCCCGAGCAGGGCCGACACTTCGGTACCGGCCAGCGTGTAGCGGTAGATGTTGTCGACGAAGAAGAGGATGTCACGCCCTTCGTCGCGGAACTTCTCCGCCATGGTGAGACCCGTGAGCGCCACGCGCAAACGGTTGCCCGGGGGCTCGTTCATCTGGCCGAAGACCATCGCCACCTTGTCGAGAACGTTCGACTCCTGCATCTCATGGTAGAAGTCGTTGCCCTCACGAGTGCGCTCGCCCACGCCGGCGAACACCGACAGACCCGAGTGCTGCTTGGCGATGTTGTTGATGAGCTCCATCATGTTGACGGTCTTGCCCACGCCGGCACCGCCGAACAGACCCACCTTACCCCCCTTGGCGAAGGGGCAGATGAGGTCGATCACCTTGATGCCCGTCTCGAGAAGCTCCACCGAGGGGGAGAGCTCGTCGAACTTCGGCGCCTTCTGGTGGATCGAGCGATATTCGTCGGCCTGGATCGGACCGGCCTCATCGATGGGACGGCCGAGCACGTCCATGATGCGCCCCAAGGTCCCCGTACCAACCGGCACGGAGATGGGCGCACCCGTGGCGCGCACCCGCATCCCGCGGCGCAGCCCGTCGCTCGAACCCAGCGCGATGGTACGCACCACGCCGTCACCCAGCTGCTGCTGTACCTCGAAGGTGAGCCCCGTCTCGGCGAATTCGCTCGTATCCTCGAGCTTCAAGGCTTCGTAGATTTTCGGCATTGCGTCGCGGGGGAACTGGATGTCCACCACCGCGCCGATACATTGAACGATCGTACCCGTTGTCATCGTGTGTTTCCTCGATTGTGCATTGTTCGTCACACCGCCGCCGCGCCGCTGACGATCTCGGCGAGCTCTTTCGTGATCGCCGCCTGCCGCGATTTGTTGTAGACGAGCTGCAGTTCCTTGATCACGTTGCCCGCGTTGTCGGAGGCCGCCTTCATCGCCACCATTCGGGCGCTCTGTTCGGAGGCCATGTTCTCGGCCACCGCCTGGTAGACGATCGCTTCGATGTAGCGCACCAGCAGCTCTTCGATGACCGTCTGGGGATCGGGCTCGTAGAGGTAATCCCACGCGTGCTCCGGCGCCCCCAGCCGCTCACCGGTGAGCGGCAGCAGCTGCTCGACCACCGGTTCCTGTTTCATCGTATTGATGAAACGGGTGTAGGCGAGATGCACCGCATCGATCTCACCGGCGTTATAGGCGTCGAGCAGCACGCGCACCGGGCCGATGAGCTGGTCGAGGTGCGGCACATCGCCAAGCTGCGTGCGCTGGGCCACGACGTTGGCCTTGATGCGCTGCATGAATCCCAAGCCCTTGTTGCCGATCGCCACCACGCGGATGTCCTCGACCCCGCCGTCTTCCCAGGACTTCATGGTGTTGACGGTATGACGCAGGATGTTGGTGTTGAGGCCACCACACAGCCCTTTGTCGGTCGTCACGAGGATGAGCCCGACCCGCTTCACCGGCTCCTTTTGGATGAGGAAGGGGTGACGGAACTCGGTGACGTTGGCGTGCGACAGGTTTGCGGCAAGCCGACGGATCTTCTCGGCGTAGGGACGGGCCGTCCGCATCCGCTCCTGGGCTTTGCGCATCTTGGAGGCCGCCACCATTTCCATGGCTTTGGTGATCTTGCGCGTGTTCTGCACGCTCTTGATCTTGCCCCGTATCTCTTTGCTACCGGCCATATCCCGTTTCTCCTAGTGATCGTCGCCCGTACGCTCAGACCCAGGATTTCTTGAACGCGGCGATCGCATCCTTGAGACGCTGTTCGTCTTCCGCGGAGAGCTCACCCGTCTTCAGGATGCGCTCCATGACCTCGGGCAGCTGCTGCGCCACGTACTGGTGCATGTCATGCTCGCACGCCAGCACTTTTTCCACGGGAACGTCGTCGAAGAAGCCGTTGTTGACCGCCATCAGCGACACCGCCATCTGCGCGATGTTCATCGGCGAGTATTGCGGCTGCTTCAGCAGTTCGGTGACGCGGCGACCGCGCTCGAGCTGCTTGCGGGTGGCCTCGTCGAGGTCGGAAGCGAACTGGGCGAACGCCGCCAGTTCCCGATACTGGGCGAGGTCGGTCCGGATACCGCCCGAGAGCTTTTTGATGACCTTGGTCTGGGCCGCGCCCCCCACCCGCGACACCGAGATGCCGGGGTTGACCGCCGGACGGATACCGGCGTTGAAGAGGTCGGTTTCGAGGAAGATCTGACCGTCGGTGATCGAAATCACGTTGGTCGGCACGAAGGCGGAGACGTCACCGGCCTGCGTTTCGATGATCGGCAGCGCCGTGAGCGAACCGGTCTTGCCCTTGACCTCGCCCTGGGTGAAGTTCTCCACGTATTTCTCGTTGACGCGCGCGGCACGCTCGAGCAGCCGCGAGTGCAGGTAGAACACGTCACCCGGATAAGCCTCGCGCCCCGGCGGACGACGCAGCAGGAGCGAAATCTGGCGATAGGCCCAAGCCTGTTTCGTCAGGTCATCGTAGATGATGAGGGCGTCCATGCCGCGGTCGCGGAAGTATTCGCCCATGGTGCAACCGGCATAGGCGGCCAGATACTGCATGGCCGCAGATTCGGAGGCCGAGGCGGCCACGACGGTGGTGTACTCCATCGCGCCGTGCTCTTCGAGCTTGCGCACCACGTTGGCGATGGTCGAGGCTTTCTGCCCGATCGCCACGTAGATGCAGTACATGTTCTGGCCTTTTTGGTTGATGATCGTGTCGACGGCCACCGCGGTCTTGCCGGTTTGGCGGTCGCCGATGATCAGCTCGCGCTGTCCGCGGCCGATCGGGATCATCGTATCGACGGCCTTGAGGCCCGTCTGCACCGGCTGCGACACCGACTTACGCCAGATGACGCCCGGGGCCACTTTTTCGATCTTGTCGGTGAGTTTGGCCTCGATCGGACCCTTGCCGTCGATCGGCTGACCCAGCGCATTGACCACGCGTCCGAGCAGTTCGGGACCGACCGGCACTTCGAGGATGCGGCCGGTGGCCTTGACCGTGTCGCCTTCGGAGATGTGCTCGAAGTCACCGAGCACCACGGCGCCGACCGAATCGCGTTCGAGGTTGAGCGCGAGCCCATAGGTATTGCCGGGAAACTCCAGCATTTCACCCTGCATCGCGTCGGCCAGGCCGTGGATACGGCAAATGCCGTCGGCGATCGACACCACGGTGCCCTCGTTGCGGGCCTGGGCGGACAGCTGCAGGTTCTGGATCCGGCTCTTGATCAGGTCGCTGATTTCAGAGGGATTGAGTTGCATCGAATGACTCCTAGATTTTGAGCGCAGCGGCCAGGTTCGCGAGCTTGCCACGTACGGAAGCATCGATCACTTCGTCGCCCACCTGCACCCGCACCCCTCCGATCAGCTCCGGATCGACGGTGACTTCGAGTTGCAGCTTTTTCTTGAAATGGGCTTCCAGGTCTTGTTTGAGGCGTTCCCGTGCCGCATCGTCGAGCGGAAATGCACTCGTGACCTTGGCAATGGCGACGCCTTCGTGATCGTTCTTCCGGGCGACGAACAGCGCATGGATCTCGGGCAGGAGCAGCACGCGGTCGTTCTGCACGAGCAACCGCACGAAGTTCTGCACCGCCTCGGGCAAGGGCTGGTCGGCCCCTGCGAGATCGAGGAGCAGGCGTGCCTTGCTGTCGTCGTCGACCTTGGGATCGAGCAGGACACTACGCACCTCGTCGAGGGTGACGAGGGCGGCGAGCCGCTCCAGCGCTTGCGACCAGGCCTCCAGCGCCCCGGCCCCCAGCGCCAGCGAGAACGCGGCCTCCGCATAGGGGCGAGCGATGGTGACTTTTTCGGCCATGGCTTAGACGAGTTCCTGTTTGAGGTTGGCCAAGAGCTCGGCGTGAGCCTTGGCGTCGATCTCGCGGCGCAGGATGCGTTCGGCGCCGGCAACGGCGAGCCGGGCGACTTCCTCGCGCAGATCATCCTTGATCCGCTCGACGGCGGCACGCGCCTCCTGCTCGGCCGCTTCGCGCGCCTGGGCGATGAGACGCGCCGCTTCTGCGCGGGCCTCTTCCATCAGCTTGGCGATCTGCTTGTCGGCGGCGGCACGCAGCTGGGCTGCCTCCTCGCGCGCCTTGCGCAGCTCTTCGACGGCCTTCTTCTCGGCGAGCGCCAGATCCGCTTTGGCCTTGTCGGCCGCCGCCAGCCCCTCCGCAATTTTGGCCGAACGCTCGTCGAGCGCCTTGACGATCGGCGGCCACACGTATTTCATCGTGAACCAGCCGAGGATGAAGAACACCACCAGCTGGGCGATGAGGGTTGCGTTCAAATTCACGACGTCTGCCCCCTATGAAAAAACGGATGGGCGTTCACGACTCCGAGGATCAGAGCTGGAACGGGTTGGCGAACGCGAACATCATCGCGATACCGACGCCGATCAGGAACGCCGCGTCGATCAGACCGGCGAGCAGGAACATCTTGGTTTGCAGCGCGTTCATCAGCTCGGGCTGACGGGCGGACGCTTCGAGGTATTTCGATCCCATGATGCCGATACCGATACAGGCGCCGATGGCACCGAGACCGATGATGAGACCAGCGGCGAGCGCGACGAGACCCAGAACGTTTTCCATGACGACTCCTAGTGGTTGATGACAAAAAAAGAAAAGCGCGATTCTACACCGTTTGCCCATGACCAACGGCGGCGGAAGAATCTCCCCCGCCGCCGCATCCGGTCAGTGCCCTTCGTGGGCCTGCCCCACATACACCAGCGTCAGCATCATGAAGATGAACGCCTGCAGGACGATGATCAGGATGTGGAAGATGGCCCATGCCGTGCCGGCGAGCACGTGACCGACGAAGCCGAGCACGGTGGCGGTGCCGCCCAGCAGCGCGATCAGGATGAAGATGAGCTCGCCCGCGTACATGTTGCCGAAGAGCCGCAGCCCGTGCGACAGGGTCTTGGCGAGGAACTCGATGATCTGCATGAGGAAGTTGATCGGATAGAGCACCGGATGGCTGCCGAAGGGCGCGGTGAAGAGTTCGTGCAACCAGCCGCCGAATCCCTTGATCTTGACGTTGTAATAGAGGCAGATGAGGAGCACGCCGATGGACATGCCCAGGGTGGCATTGACGTCGGCCGTAGGCACCACCCGCATGTAGGCGTGGTGCGGATCCCCGCCCATCGCGGCATAGACCCCTTCCCAGATGCGGGGCAGCAGGTCGACCGGCAACAGGTCCATGGTATTCATGAAGAGAATCCACAGAAAGACGGTGAGCCCGAGCGGGGCCACGAACTTGCGCGACTCGGCGCTGTGGATCACGCCTTTGGCCTGGTCGGCGACCATCTCGACCAGGATCTCCACGGCGGCCTGAAAGCGCGTCGGCACGCCGGAGGTGGCTTTCTTCGCCGCACGGTAGAGCAGGTAGACGGTGAGCACGCCGAGAACGATGGAATAGAACAGCGTGTCGAGGTTCAAGACCGAGAAGTCGACGATGTGCTTCTGCGGTCCACCCAGGGTATTGAGGTGCGTCAGGTGATGAACGACGTATTCGGACGCCGTCGGTCCGTGTGCGCTAGCAGTCATGCCTTTCCCTCAGATTTTGCGTAAAAATCCAGCAACGGCGATGTTTGCCTGCAGCGTCACGACCAGGCCGACGATCAACGCCGGCCAACTCTGTACACCGACATGGCGCACGAACGCGAACAGCAACATCACCACGGCGGCGATCTTGAACAGCTCGCCGACCAGGAAACCGACTGCCGAGGGAGTGCCGAGCCGCGCGCGCATCGTCAGATAGACGGCGAACGCGGCATTGGGCAACCAGACCGAGAACGCGCCGATCGCCGCCGATCGCCCTGCTGCTTCGCCGGCCAAGCCCCAAGCCGCGAGCGCGGCGAGAACCCCGGCAACGAGTTGCCACGCCGCCAGACGCATCAGGCCGGAGCCCACGGCGACCACCCCCTGCAGAAAATCCCGCGGATTCTAAAGCACGTCGGCCGATGCTGTCAAACTCCGTTACACTATTCCATACCCCACGATCAGAATAGTCCGATTCACGACCAAGGAGGATTCCATGCCATTCACCCCTGTCGATCCCGACTTCGTGCGCCGCGTGCGCGACAATTTCGCCCGCCAACGCGTCATGCAGACCTTCGGTGCCGAGCTCACCCGCGTCGAACCGGGCGAAGTGGAGATCGTGCTCCCCTTTCGCGCCGACTTGACGCAGCAGCACGGTTTCCTGCACGCCGGGGTCGTCATTACCATCCTCGATAGCGCGCTGGGCTATGCCGCCTATTCGCTGATGCCGCCCGGCCATGCCGTGCTCTCGGTGGAGATCAAGACCAACCTGCTCGCACCCGCCAGGGGGGATCGCCTGGTGGCGGTGGGGCGCGTGGTGCGCGCCGGGCGTACCCTCACGGTATGTCTGGGCGAAGGCTGGATGGAGCGCGAGGATGGCCGCGAGCAGGTGGCGCTGATGACGGCCACCATGATCGGCTTGCCCGACCGGGAGTAAGGAGGAGGCGCGGCAAGAGCCGCGCCTTTCCTCAGGCGAGCCAACGCTTGCGCCGGCGATAGTGCTTGACGTTGTGATAATCGACGGCATGACTGCCGCCGAGGTAGAACTCCTGGATGTCGGGATTCTGGCGCAGCAGCGCGGCGCTGCCCTCCATCACGATGCGCCCCTGGTCGACGACGTAGGCGTGCTGCACCACGTTCAGGGCCGCCACGGCGTTCTGCTCCACGAGGAGCACGCTCATGCGCTCTTTCTCGTTGATGGTGCGGATGATGCCGAAGATCTCCTTGACGAAGAGCGGCGAGAGCCCCAGGCTCGGCTCGTCGAGCATCAGGAGTTTCGGCTCGGTCATGAGCGCCCGGCCGATGGCGAGCATCTGTTGCTCGCCGCCCGAGAGATAGCCCGCCTTCGACCTCGCGCGCTCGACCAAGCGCGGGAAGTACCCATAGACCATGTCGCGCAGCTGCAGGTAGCGGCGCTGGTCGCGCCCGCGGTAGGCAGCGACGAGGTTCTCCTCCGGCGTGAGATGCCCGAAGACGCGCCGCCCCTCGAGTACGTGGGCGATGCCCAGATGCACCCGTTGCGGTGCCGGCATCGTGCCCAGATCGCGCCCGGCGAACTCAATGTGCCCGCGGGTCACCTCGCCGCGCTCGGGCGCGAGCAGACCGCTCACCGATTTCAGCGTGGTGCTCTTTCCGGCGCCGTTGGCGCCGAGCAGCGCTACCATGTCGCCTTCGCGGATCTCGAGCGAGACGCCCTTGATCGCCAGGAACACCTTGTCGTAGACCACTTCGACGTTGGATAGCCGCAGCAGCACGGGGGCCGTGCCGCGCGTATCGCCCGTTTGGCTCATGCTCGCTCCCTGTACGGCGCCGGGAAGGCCCCGGCGCCGGCCATCCTCATTTCGCTTGGCTGAACTTCGCCGCGCTCGCGCGGGCTTCCTCCCACACCACGTCCTGGTAGGCCGCGGCCCAGTCGCTCACCGGAACCCAGGCTTTGCCATCCCACTGCGACACGCGCGCTTGGCCGCCACCCTGGTGATCCTGCGGCGTGATCGTTACCGGCGGCATGAAGCCCTTGGTGTCGAGATCGCGGATCATCTCCATGCCAGCCTTGAGTTTCTCGCCGGTGAGCGGCGGGCCGAATTTTTCCAGCGCCAGTTTCGCGCCCTCGGTGGCGATCACCATGTCGGCCACGCCATAGTTGTAGTAGGTGTTGCCTACCCGCGCTTCCGGTCCGGCGCCCTTGCCGGCCTTGTAGACCTTGTCGAGGATGCGCTGGATGATGGGATGATCGCGGCCGGGCTGCACCACTTCGACGCGCTTGACGCCGATGGCCGTGCTCTCGCCAATGTTCTTCATGTCGGTCTCGGTGAGCCAGACGACCGACAGGATCTTGGACGGATCGATGCCGTTGCGCACCGCCTCGCGCACCGACACCATCTGCGAGTTGCCCGCGCCCCAGATCAGCACGTAGTCGGGACGGTAGCGGCGCACGTCGGACCACACGGCCGATTGTTCATTGCCGGGGCTGGGATAGGCAAAGGCGCGCAGCTCGAAGGATTTCTGCTGGGCGAGTTTCTCCAGGATGGGGAGCGGCTCACGCCCGAAGGGAGTGTCGATGTGCACGTGGGCGATTTTCTTGCCCTTGAGCCCGCCTTGAGTGTCCTCGACGTACTTGAGCAGACGCGCCGCCTGCGACCAGTAACTGGCCATCATGGGGAAGACGTAAGGGAAGGTCTCGCCCACCATGGCGTCACCGCGCCCGTGCAGCGGTGTGCCCAGCACCACCTTGTCCTGCAGCGCCCGCGGTACGACGGCGTTGGCCACCGGCGTGCTCAGGAACATGAAGTAGATCGCCCCTTCCTCGCGCGCGCGGTTGTAGAGCTCCAGGCCGCGCTGCGGTTCGTTGCCATGGTCGCGCACGATGGCCTCGAACTTCTGCCCCTTGATGCCGCCCTCCTCGTTGATGAGGGTGAGGTAGTCGCGCTGCCCCTGGCTGAATTCGTCGGCCACGAACGTGTAGACCTTGGTGAAATCGTGGAACAGGCCGAATTTCACCGTCTCCTGCGCTTGCAGCGCCGGCGCGGCGGCCAAGGCGGCCGTGGCGAACAGCGCCCCGATCATGCCTTTCTTGAACGTCTTCTTCATCGTGTCTCCTCCTTGTCGTCGTAATGAACCACCTGAAATTTCCGTCAGCGCCGCGAGTGCTTGAACGGCCACACGAGGAAATAATTGCGCATGTTGTCGTAGATCTTCGCCAGCCCCAGCGGCTCCGCGAGCAGAAAACCGATGATGAGCGCGCCGTAGATCATGAGCGGCAGGTGTGCGAGCAGGTTTGCCGACACCGACAGCCAGCCGGCATCAGAAAGCGCCGCGATGCCGTTGGAGAGGATCATCGGCGTGAGCAGCACGAAGGCCGCGCCGAGATAGGCGCCGATCACGCTGCCCAGGCCGCCGACGAGCACCATGGCCACGAGCTGGGTCGAGACGTTGAACCCGAACTGCTCCGGCGTCACGGCCCGGTAGAAGCAGAACGCCAGCACCGCGCCGCTCATGCCGCCGAAAAACGAGCTGGAGAAAAAGGCGAGCAGCTTGTACCTGAAGGGGCTCACCCCGATCACCGAGGCGGCGTAATCCTTGTCGCGGATGGCCACCAGGGCCCGCCCGAAACTGGTGCGCTTGGTGTTGAGCAGGAAAAGCGTCATGAACACCGCCCAGAAAAAGGCGAAGTAGTAGCGCGTGAGCCCATCGGCGAAGGAGAAGAAGAGCACGCGGGCTTCGGGCGCCTGCAGCGTGGCGTGCGCTCCGCCCGAGATCGCTGGAACATTGACGATCACCCAGTCGACGAGATACTGCATGGCGAGCGTGGCCATCACGAGGTAGAGCCCCTTGACGCGCAGGGCCGCCGCCCCAAAAAGGCAACCGATCACCGCCGCGACGAGCCCTGCCCCGATGAAGGCGAGCTCGAAGGGCACCCCCAAGCGCACGAGGTGGATCGCCGAATAGGCCCCGATGGCCATCACCGCGGCGTAGCCGAAGTGCAGCTGCCCCGCCACCCCCATGAGCAGCGTCAGCGACAGGGTGGCCGCACTCCAGATGAGCCAGGGCAGGAGGTAGTTTTGCAGGTAGAGCTCGGAGAGCCACAGCGGGGCGCTGAGCGCGAGCAGGAAGAGCACCGCCACCAGCCGCCGGTCGGCAGGAATGGGCCACAGCCGACGCGTGTCTTCGTAGCGGGTATGGTGGACGCCGGAGAGACGGTAGAACATGGGTCAGACCCTCTCGATGTCTTCGCGACCGAACATGCCGTAGGGCCGGAAGAGGATGGTGAGCACGATCAGCACGGAAGTGACGACGTCGCGCGTGCCGCCGCCGACGATGGGATCGAGATAGCCGGGAATCACCGAGCCGAGCACCCCGACCACCAGCCCGCCGACGAAGACGCCGAGCAGGCTGTCGATGCCGCCCAGGATCACCACGGCGATGGCGGGAAAGAGCAACGCAGACAGGGTCCAGTCCACTCCTTGCACCGAACCCCAGACGGTACCGGCCCCCACGGCGGCCACGCCGGCGATGCCCCAGGAGATGCCGATCGCGCGCTCCACCGAGATACCCACGGCCCAGCTGGCGACGTGATCGTCCGAGACCGCGCGCAGCTTGGTGCCGAGCCGGGTACGGAAAAAGAGCATGGCCGCGGCGATGAGTACCATGGCGCCGATCGCCCCGACGAGGTAGGCGCGGTTGACGAAGACGTCGGCCACGATGATGGGCGCAAGACCGATGCCCAGGTCGAGCCGTTTGGGCGCCGCACCCAGCAGTCCGGGCACGAAACCCCGCAGGAAGATGTCCAGACCGAGCGTGAGCATGACGATCATGATGACCGGCTGGCCCACCATGCGGCGCAGCAGCCAGCGCTCGGTGGCCAGACCGAAGAGGAACATGCCCACCACCGCGAGCGCGATCGCCAGCCACAGCGGCCAGGAAAGAAGACTCACCACGGCCCAGACGAGATAGCCCGAGAGCATCACCATTGCCCCCTGCGCCAGATTGGGCACGCCGCTCGCCTTGTAGATCAGGGTGATGCCCAGCGCCACGAGGCTGTACATGAGCCCGGTGCTCAGGCCATTGACGAAGAGTTCGGCCAGAAACAAGAAATCCATCTCACTCTCCCTGCGCCGGGGCGACGTCGTGGAGCCGCAGACGGCGGGCGATGACGCCGGTCTCGCCGGTCTCGTAGGTGATCGTCGCCTGGAAGTCGATCTCGTGACGCGCCGGATCGTAGAGCGCCTCGAGGATGGGTGCGTAGCGCTCGTAGATCACCTTGCGGCGCAGCTTGCGCGTGCGGGTGACTTCGCCGTCGTCCGGGTCGAAGGGCTTGTGCAGGTTGACGAAACGGCGGATGCGAAGTCCCGACGGCAGCACCTGGTTGACGTGCGCGATGACCCCGGCGACCAGATCGTAGACTTCGGGCTTCTGCGACAGGTCGGCATAGGAGGTGTAAGGCACGCCGTGCTCCTCCGCCCAGTGCCCCACCGCCTCGAGGTCGATACAGACGATGGCGGAAAGGAAGGGACGGTTCTCGCCGATGACGCAGACGTCCTTGACGTACTGGCTGAACTTGATGCGGTTTTCGATGTAGGTGGCGACGTAGCGCTCGCCGGAGGCGGTGTAGGCCACTTCCGACAGGCGCCCGAGCACGACGAGCGAACCATCCTCTTCGAAGTAGCCGGCATCGCCCGTGTGCAACCACCCGTCTTCCAGGGCCTCTTCGCTCGCCTTGGGATTGTCGTAGTAACCGTCGAAGACGTTGTCGCCGCGCACGAGGATCTCGCCGCTGTCGGCGATTTTCACCTCCACGCCGGGGAAGGGCCGCCCGACGGTGTGCAGCTTGACGTCGTCGGCCGACTGGGCGGCGCACAGGGCGCAGTTCTCGGTCTGGCCATAGAACTGGCGCAACGGCACGCCGAGCGCGCGCAGGAAGAGGAAGTCGTCTTCACCGATCGCCTCGCCGGCGGTGTAGGCTCGCCGCACGCGGGCAAGCCCCAGCTGGTCCTTGATCGGGCCATAGATCATCCACTCGCCCAACGCCCGCCACAGCCGCGCACCGAACGAAGGCGGATCGCCGGCCAGGCGTCGCCGTTCGAGCTCGATGGCGAAGGCCATGAAATGCTCGTAGAGTCGGCGCTTGAGCGGGGTGGATTCGTCCATGCCCACCTGGATGCGGGTGATCATGCCGGCCCAGGCACGCGGCGAAGAAAAGAAGACGGTGGGGGCGATCTCGCGCAGGTCGCGGATCACCGTTTCCTGCCGCTCGGGAATGTTCACCGCGAAACGCAGGGCGAAGGCCGCCCCGATGGAGAAGATGTAGTCGCCCACCCACGCCATGGGCAGGTAGGCGACGTGCACGTCGCCATTCTGGAAATAACCCGCCTGTGCGGCGTTGCGTACCGCCGAGAGCACATGGCCGTGCTTGAGCGGCACCCCCTTGGGCGTGCCGGTGGTGCCGGAGGAGTGCAGCAAAACGGCCACGTCGTGTGCCGAGGGACGTTCGAGCAGCGCTTGGCGCAGCAAGGGATCGGCGGCGAGCCGCTCACGCCCGCGTGCGACGACCTCGGCGAAGGCGACGAAACGCTCGGGCATCTTGCCCGCCAGACCGCGCGGGTCGTCGTAGACGATGAGCCGGTAGCGTTCGCCGTGCTCCTTTTCCAGCTGCAGCAGCTTGTCGACCTGCTCCTGGTCTTCGACGACGGCACAGCGCACGTCTTCGCGCTCGGCGAGCAGTGCGATCTCGTCGGGCGTGGCGTCGGGATAGGCTGGCGAGGCGATGGCGCGCAAGGCCCCCAACGCGACCATGGCGAAATACAGCGCCGGCCGGTTGTCGCCGACGATCTGCACCACCTCGAAGGGGCGCACGCCAAGCGATTCGAGACCGGCGGCGAAGGCGAGCACCGTGTCGTGATAATCCTGCCACGTGTATTCGCGCCAGATGCCGCGGTCGCGTTCGCGCATGGCGATCTCGGCCGGATGGCTCGAGGCGTTGGCGGCGAGCAGCGCGAGCAGGTGGTCCCCTTTGCGCCAATCGTGGGGACGCCAGGGCAAGGCTAGAGGCAGATCGTCAGGCCGCATCGCTCGCTCCGATGTAGGCGGCCACGACGGCCGGGTCGTTGATGGTCTCACGCGGGGGCCCTTCGGCGATCTTCACGCCGTCGTTGAACACCGCCACGCGGTGGCAGATCGAGGTGACCACGTCCATGTGGTGCTCGATCATGAGGATGGTGAGGCCGAGATCCTCGTGCGCATCCAAAATGAAACGCACCATGTACTCTTTCTCTTCCTGGTTCATACCGGCCATGGGCTCGTCGAGCACCAGCAGCCGCGGCTCGGCGGCCAGCGCCCGGGCGAGCTCGACGCGCTTTTGCAGCCCCAGGGGGATGACGTCGACGGGCTCGTCGCGCACGTCCTCGAGCTGCAGGAGGTCGATCACGTCCTCGACCTTGGCGCGGTGCGCCACCTCCTCTTTCTTCGCCCACCACCAGTAGCCGAGCGTGGCGAGCGCGCTCGGGCGCATGTGGATGTGACGCCCCACGAGGATGTTGTCGAGCACGGTGAGGCCACGAAAGAGCGCGACGTTCTGGAAGGTGCGCGCCACGCCCTTTTGCGCGATGCGATAGGGGGGAAGCCCGTTGATCTGTTCGTCGAACAGGAACACCCGCCCTTTCTGCGGCGGGTAAAACCCGGTGACGGTATTGACGAGGGTGGTCTTGCCGGAGCCGTTCGGCCCCACCAACCCGAAGATTTCGCCCTGGAAGATCGCCAGATCGGGGCCCTTGAGCGCATGCAGGCCGCCGAACCAGCGATTGACGTTTTCACAGCGCAGCGCAACCCTGCGCGCGGCTTCGGCCGTCGTCGCCACTCCTCCCTCCTTTTGTTGCATCGCAATATCGAATGATGGTGCGATGAACGTTTGTTATCGTATGGGGAAGATACTAGAGGAACTCCGATACGTGGTCAAGAGGGGCAAACGAAATGGGATTTGTTGCAGGGCAACGATACTCACACTTTGCCGGCTGCTTGCAGGGCGGCGTATTCCTCATCGCTAAACAGCCGCGAGCGTACGAGGAAACGCACTCCTTCGCCGTTTTCCAGGGAGAACATGCCACCGCGGCCGGGTACGACATCGATGATGAGCTGGGTATGTTTCCAATAGTCGAACTGCGGCTTGCTGATGTAGAACGGCGCCCCGCCGATCTCGCCGAGCAGGACATCGTTGTCACCCACGATGAACTCCCCTTGCGGATAACACATGGGGGAAGATCCGTCGCAACAGCCGCCGGATTGATGAAACATCACGGGTCCGTACTTCTTGCGGAGTTTTTCGATGAGTTCCAGTGCCGCCGGCGTGGCGATCACCTGGGGCGGCGGATCGTGGGGCACCTTCGAGCTCGTCTCTGCCATGTCCCCTCTCCTGTGGGCCCGAATGGGCCCATTCCAAATACTTTGATTTAGATGCCGGCCGTGGTCGGATCGATCATGCTCGAGATTCGACTGACGACATTGGCGGGAAACCCTCCGGCTGCAGCATGTTCTCGTACGGATGCCTCGTCGGGAGCGATGTAGACGCAATAGATCTTGTTTTCTGTGACATAGCTATGGACCCATTGGATCTGGGGCCCCATGTCGCGTAGGACCCCGCAGGATTTCTGTGAAATCGCGCACAACTCTTGAGGCGTGAGCGAACCAGCTCCAGGGATGTCTCGTTCGATGAGGAATTTCGGCATGGCACATTCTCCAAAAGTTTTTCAGAAACGCGTGATGACGTGGAAACCCATCGTCTTGAATTCACTCATCGCCCGAAAAACATCGTTGACTTCCTCGAGTGCCACCTCGCGGCTGATGAGTGACTTCGGGTTGAGTTTGCCTTGTGCGATGAGCGCGAGCAGTCCGGCGTAGTCGGGATGCGGATTGCCGAAGCTGCCCACGAACTCGAGCTCCATCGCCGTGAAGAGATCCACCGGTAGAGGCACCATCCCACCCTCTTCCTTGGTGGTGAGCCCGATCTGCACGTGCCGGCCACCACGGCGCAGTGAAAGCACGGAATTGGTCGTCGTCTCGCGTACGCCCAACGCCTCGATACTGGCATGCGCTCCGCCCTTGGTGATCTCCTTGATCGCCTCGGGCACTTTTTCGCGCTTAGCATTGACCACGGCGACTGCCCCTTCCTGTTTGGCCTTTTCGAGCTTGGCATCGTCGATGTCGACGGCGATCACGTTCTTGCCCAAAGCCGCAGCGATCTGTACTGCGGATAATCCCACGCCTCCCGCTCCATGCACCGCCACCCAGTCACCTGGTTTGCCGCCAGCACGTACCACGCCATGGTAGGCGGTCATGTAACGGCAACCGATGGCGGCGGCCGTCTTGCCGTCGATATTCTCAGGCAGGCGGATGAGGTTGAAGTCGGCGTTGCGCACGAGCACGTATTGCGCATAGCCGCCGTTGTAGCCGGTGCTCAGCCCGAAAATGACTACGTTCTCACAGATGTTCGGTTGCCCTTTGAGACAGTACTCGCAATGGCCGCAGGCGGAATGGAACGGGACGGTAACGGCGTCCCCCTTGCGGTAGCGCTTGACGTTGCTGCCGACCTCTTCCACCACGCCACCGATCTCGTGCCCAGGCACGATGGGTAGATCGGGAGAAATGCCGATCCACGACCAGTCACCCTGCCAGGCGTGCCAGTCGGAGCGGCAAATGCCGCAAGCCTCGACCTTGAGGATGGCATCATCGGGCCCGGGTTTGGGGGTGGGTAGCTCATCGATTTTGAGGGGATCGCGGTGCTTGACCAAAACGGCGGCTTTCATGATTCGCTCCTCGAGTATCGATCGAACGGGAAGGGAGGAGATCTCCTCCCTTCCCATCCTTGTCAGAAGAAACCGAGTTTCTTCGGCGAGTAGCTCACCAGCAGGTTCTTCGTCTGCTGATAGTGATCGAGCATCATCTTGTGGTTTTCACGCCCGATACCGGACTGCTTGTACCCGCCAAACGCCGCATGCGCCGGATAGAGGTGGTAGCAGTTGGTCCACACCCGTCCGGCCTGGATGCCGCGGCCCATGCGATACGCACGGCTGCCGTCGCGCGTCCACACGCCCGCGCCCAGGCCGTAGAGGGTATCGTTGGCGATCGCGAGCGCCTCGGCTTCGTCCTTGAAGGTGGTGACCGCCAGCACGGGACCGAAAATCTCCTCCTGGAAGATGCGCATCTTGTTGTGCCCTTTGAAGATTGTGGGCTTGACGTAATAGCCACCGGCGAGCTCACCGGGCAGTTTCGCCTGTTCGCCGCCGATGAGGCACTGCGCCCCCTCTTGCTTGCCGATGTCGAGGTAGGAAAGGATCTTCTCCAATTGTTCGGAGGAAGCCTGCGCCCCGATCATCGTCTCGGTGTCGAGGGGGTTGCCCTGCTTGATCGCCTTGACGCGCTCGAGCGCACGGGACATGAATTTGTCGTAGATCGATTCCTGGATGAGCGCGCGCGAGGGGCAAGTGCACACTTCGCCCTGGTTGAAGGCAAAGAGCACCATGCCTTCGATCGCCTTGTCGAAGAAGTCATCGTCGGCCGCGGCGACGTCCTCGAAGAAGATGTTGGGCGATTTGCCGCCGAGCTCGAGCGTGACCGGGATGAGGTTTTGGCTGGCGTACTGCATGATGAGCCGCCCGGTGGTGGTCTCGCCGGTGAAGGCGATCTTGGCGATGCGCGGGCTGGTGGCTAGCGGTTTGCCCGCCTCGAGACCGAAGCCGTTGACGACGTTGACCACACCCGGCGGAATGAGGTCGGCGATGAGCTCCATGAGTACCATGATGCTGGTGGGCGTCTGCTCGGCCGGCTTGAGCACGACGCAGTTGCCGGCCGCGAGCGCCGGGGCGAGTTTCCAAGCCGCCATCAGGATGGGGAAGTTCCAGGGAATGATCTGACCGACCACGCCCAGCGGCTCGTGGAAATGGTAGGCGACGGTGTTCTCGTCGATCTCGGAGATCGTGCCTTCCTGGGCACGGATACAACCGGCAAAATAGCGGAAGTGGTCGATCGTGAGGGGAATGTCGGCGTTGAGCGTCTCGCGGATCGGCTTGCCGTTGTCCACCGTCTCGGCATAGGCGAGTTTTTCCAGGTTCTGCTCGAGGCGATCGGCGATCGCAAGCAATACCTGGGCGCGTTTGGCCGGCGGGGTCTTGCCCCATTTGTCCTTGGCCGCGTGCGCAGCATCGAGCGCGAGCTCGATGTCTTCGGCCGTGGAACGTGCCGCCTGACAGAATACCTTGCCGGTGATGGGGGTGATATTGTCGAAATACTGCCCCTTGACCGGCGGCACCCATTTGCCGCCGATGAAGTTGTCGTATTTTGCCTTGAATTGGACCGGGGCGCCCGCGGCGCCAGGGAAGGGGTAGAGCATCTTCGGGTCTCCTCTTGGGTGGATGAATTGGTCGCCACCTCTCGAGTGGCGTATACATCAAATTAGTATATACATAGATAAATGCAATTCTTTGTCAGGATACCGTACGAACGGTTCACATGGCCGCCTCGAAGATACCGATTACCTGCTCGAGCGTGGCCTTGCGTGGATTGGTGAGCATACAGGCGTCCTTTTGCGCATTCTCGGCCATGACTTTGTGATCGGCCGCTTTTACTCCCAGCTCGCTCAAGCCTCGGGGAATACCGATGGACGAAGACAGCGTTTTGATGGCATCGATTGCCGCCAAGGCAGCCTCACGCATCTCCATGCCCAACGTTTCGACACCCAGCAAGGCAGCGATGCGGGCGTAGCGTTCAGTGGCTGCGATGAGGTTGAACTGGCAGACGTGCGGCAGCAGGATGGCGTTGCACACACCATGCGGCAGATTGTAGAAACCGCCGAGCTGGTGCGCCATGGCGTGGACGTAACCGAGCGAGGCATTGTTGAACGCCATGCCCGCAAGATACTGGGCATAACACATGGCGGCGCGAGCCTCCATCCAGTCTCCATTGGCTACGGCCTTGGGCAACCACTGTCCAATGAGGGCGATGGCTTTTTCGGCACAGGCATCGGTGATGGGCGTGGCCGCAGTGGACACGTAAGCCTCGACCGCGTGCGTCAAGGCGTCCATGCCCGTGGCAGCGGTAAGCGCGGGGGGCATCTTTACCGTCAGACGAGGATCGTCGATCGCCACCAGCGGGGTACAGCGCCAGTCGACGATGGCCATCTTCACATGGGTATCGGTGTTGGTGATGATGCAGAAGCGGGTCATCTCCGAGGCGGTACCGGCGGTGGTGTTGATGGCGATCAGAGGGGTCATCGGCACTTTGGATTTGTCGACCCCTTCATAGTCACGGATATGCCCCCCTCCCGCGGTGACCAGCCCGATGCCCTTGGCACAGTCGTGCGAGGATCCGTCACCCAGGGACACGATGAAATCGCACTTCTCTTTCTGATAGACTTTTACACCATCATGGACATTGATGTCAGTTGGATTGGGTTCGGCACCAGCGAAAATCACGCTGTCGATCCCCTCGCTGCGCAGCAGGTCGGCAATTTCCTGCGACAACCCCATCTTGTGCAGCCCAGCGTCGGTGACGATCAGCGCCCGTTTCGCGCCCAGCATCTTGGCCCTTGGCCCGACTTCTTTGACACATCCAGGGCCGACGAGGGTTACCGAAGGAATGAAAAAACCATCGGTGCGATCGGCCAGTTGGAGATAATTCAGCAAACTCATGGCATTCTCCTCCAAAAGTAGTAGTAGAGATAAAATTTCCTGAATCATGCCGATCAATCACAGCATCGGCAAAATTGATATAGCAAGGTTCATGCCAACAGCCGTTTCCCCACGATTGCGTTCTCACGAAAAGGCATCAGGACCAGAAAACCGGAAAAAATGTCGCAAGTTGCGACGACGGACCGAGACAAGAGTCTCAATGTGCAACACCGTCGCGCATGCAAGGAGGAGGAGATGGAGATCGAGCTGTTTCCCGAATCCGTCCGTCGGGCCAGGCGGATTTTTCTCGAGCAGGGGGAGTTCCCTGCCCTTCCCTTGGCCGAGCCCATTCTGCATTCATGGCAACGCTGTCGTGAGCAGCGCGTTCCGGCCGAGCGTCTCCTGCCCCCCGACGAGGGGATAGTAGAAACGCCCATACTCGAGCAGGCACGTGAGTCAGTCGAGGAATGGATGCAGCTGTCCCGCCCCGTGCTGGAGAGTGTGTTTGGGGGATTCGACGAGAGTCGCAGCGTACTCATCATCGCCGATACCCAGGGTTTGATCGTGGAAGCACTGGGGGACTCTTCTTTCCTCGACCGTGCCCAGCGGGTCCATTTGACCCGTGGAGCGCTGTGGCACGAGCGGATACGCGGCACGAATGCCGTAGGCACTGCGATCGCCGAAAAAGCGCCGATCGAGGTATTGGGTCCGGAGCACTATCTGAGCTGCAACGAGTTCCTCGCCTGCACGGCCGCTCCCGTCTTCGACGGTACCGGGCGACTCGCCTTGGTGCTGGACGTCTCCTGCGATTGGCACGACCATCATCCACATACCAAAGCGCTGGTGGCGACGGCTGCGCGGCTCATCGAGAATCATGCGATCGTTTCACGACACCGGGGTCTTCGGGTGCATTTGCATCGTGACCCATGGGCGCTGGGTGGATTCGTAGACGATGCCATTCTCTGCGTCGCCGAAGATGGGCGCATCATGGCCGCGAATACGGCAGCACGACGCCTCCTTTGCTTGCAGACACAAGACCTGGGAACGCGCACTCTGGAAGAGTTATTGCGACCTGCAGCCCGGGGCGTGCGCGGTGATGGTCCGGTGTGCCTCCACGATACAAGGGGACGGCCTCTCTATGCCCGGTTCGAAGGACGGCAAGCACGGGTAATGATGCGATCCCCCACCCCAAAAGACAAAAACGATGCGCTCGCGCAACTGGATACGGGCGATGCGCGGCTGCATGAAACCGTCGAGCGTGCAAGACGTCTGGCCGGGCGCGACATCCCCATCCTGTTGCGCGGCGAGAGCGGCGTGGGCAAGGAGCTCTTCGCCCAAGCCATTCATCGCAGCTCACCGCGGCGCAACGAGCCGTTCGTGGCGGTCAATTGCGCTGCACTGCCCGAAGCGCTCATCGAGGCCGAGCTCTTCGGCTATGCACCGGGCGCCTATACCGGTGCGCGCCGCGAAGGCAGCCTCGGGCGCATCCGCGAGGCGCACGGCGGCACGCTCTTTCTCGACGAGATCGGCGACATGCCGCTCGCGCTGCAGGGAAGATTGCTGCGGGTGCTGGAAACGAAGGAAGTGGTGCCGCTGGGCGGCAAGCCGGTGCGCGTCGAGTTCTCCCTGATCGCGGCCACGCACCGCGACCTGCCGGCCGAGGTCGAGGCGGGGCGATTCCGCGCCGATCTCTATTACCGGCTGGCGGGTCTGACGCTCACCCTGCCGCCGCTGCGCGAGCGCAGCGACCTGCCCACCCTGGTGGAACGCATCTTGCGCGCTTGCGCGCCGGATCGAGACTTGCGGCTCGCACCCGAGGTGGTCGCAGCCTTTGCGTCCTATGCCTGGCCCGGCAACGTGCGCGAACTCGCACAGGCCCTGCGCGTGGCCGCAGCCCTGGTCGATGAGGACGAGACGGTGATCGGCTGGGAGGCGCTGCCAGAGGGGCTGGCGATGGCGTTGCGGTCACGGGCCGGCATGTCCCCCTCCCTGCCGCAAGGGCGGGAAGAGATCTTCGAACTGGCAACCCTGTCACGCGCTGCGATCGAGCGGGCGCTCGCCGCGAGCCGGGGCAACCGCACGGCGGCAGCCAAGCGCTTGGGCATCAGCCGCGCCACGCTCTATCGCAAATTGCGCGAGATGGACGGACGGCGCGCCGATCGCTAGGGAGACGCTGAAGAAATGAGCGAGCGGGATGAAGCGCAAGGCGCACGGAGCGCAGCGACCGAGACATATCGAGTGGATAGGCGAGGGAGCGAGCACCGCGCAACGCAGCGATTCGCCCGCGCAGCCAATTATTCAGCGTTTCCCCAGGCCCGCACGCCCAGACGTTCGAGAAGCCCTTCGAGCGTGTCGTCGTCACTGAAGGCGATCTCGAGCGTACCACGCCCGCCGCGGCGGCGCTTGATCACGACCGGCGCGCCGAAGTGCTCTGAAAGCGTTTCTTCCAGCCGCCGCCAGTCGGGGTCTTTCACGTCCTCCGGCTTGGGCGCGGGCGGAGCGAGTAGCGTCTGCACGGCGCGCTCGGTCTGGCGCACCGACCAGCCCTGCGCCGCGGCGCGCCGCGCGAGCTCCACCTGCTGCGGCACGGCGAGCGCGAGCAGCGCTCGTGCGTGCCCCATCTCCAGGGCGCCTTCCATCAGCAGCTCGCGCACCGGTTCGGCCAATTGCAACAGGCGCAGCAGGTTGGTGACCGCCGAACGGCTACGCCCGACAGCCTCGGCCGCCTGCTGGTGCGTCATGCCGAATTCGTCGATGAGCCGCTGCAACCCCAGGGCCTCTTCGATCGGGTTGAGATCCTCGCGCTGGAGGTTCTCGATGAGCGACATCGCCAACGCCGCCTCGTCCGGAATCTCGCGCACGAGGCAGGGCACTTCCAGCAGCCCGGCCATGCGGGCGGCACGCCAGCGCCGCTCCCCGGCGATGAGCTCGTAGCGCTCGCCCACCGGACGCACCAGCAGCGGCTGCATCACGCCCTGGGCGCGGATCGAGGCGGCGAGCTCTTCCAGCGCCTGCGGGTCCATGCGCGTGCGCGGCTGGTAGCGGCCGGGATCGATGCGATCGATATCGACATGGCACAACGTCTCCTGTGCCGTCGAAACCGGTGCGCCCAGCAGCGCATCCAGCCCGCGACCCAGACCCTTGCGCTTGCCCGCCGCCATCAGTGCGCCTCCGCAAGCGGGGCCACCATGCCCAGGCGCCGTTCCAGCTCGGCGGCGAATTCGAGGTAGGCGAGCGCGCCTCGCGCGCGGGGATCGAACACGACTCCGGGCATGCCGTGGCTCGGCGCCTCCGCCAGGCGCACGTTGCGCGGAATCACCGTCGTGAAGACTTTCTCGCCGAAATGGCGCTGCACTTCCTCCGAAACCTGCTGCTGTAGCGTCACGCGCGGATCGAACATCACCCGCAGCAGCCCGACGATGCGCAAGTCCCGGTTGAGGTTCGCATGCACCCGCTTGATGGTGTTGGCCAGATCCGACAAGCCTTCGAGCGCATAGTATTCGCATTGCATTGGAATGATCACGCCGTGGGCGCAGGTGAGTGCGTTGAGCGTGAGCAGCGACAGCGACGGCGGACAGTCGATGAGCACGAAATCGTAGGCGGCAGGGGCGGCGGCGAGCGCGTCACGCAGACGGAATTCGCGTCGCGGCAAGTCGACGAGCTCCACTTCGGCCCCGGCGAGCTCCCGATTGGCGGGCAGCACGTCGTAGCCGCCGGATTCGGAGCGCAACGTTGCCTCTTCCAGGCCCGACAGCCCCACCAGCACCTGATAGACGGAGCGCTCGAGCGTGCGCTTGTCGATGCCGCTGCCCATGGTGGCGTTGCCCTGCGGGTCGAGGTCGACGAGCAGCACGCGGTGCCCCCGCCGGGCGAGCGCCGCGGCAAGGTTGACGCTGGTCGTGGTCTTACCGACCCCGCCCTTTTGGTTGGCGATGCAAAACACGTGGCCCATCAGCGGAATTCCCCGATCACGAGATGGCGCGCCTCGGCAAGCCCCGGTACCTCCAGCGGAACGACTCGTGTCACCACGTCCGCCGGCAGGCTGGCGAGTTCGTCGCGGTGGCGCGGCCCTTTCATGGCATACCAGTGCCCACCCGGCGACAGGAGGTGGCGGGTGAGCGCGACGAACTCATCGAAGCGCGCGAATGCCCGCGAGATGATACCCGAGATCGGCGCCGGCGGCCGCCAACGCTCGACCCGTTCGTGCCAGGGATGGAAGCCTTTCAGCCCCAATTCGATCGCCGCCTGGCGCTGGAAGGCGATTTTTTTCGCCACCGCGTCGAGCGAGTGCACGACGAGCGGACTTTCCTCGGCCTGCGCCACGAGGGCAAGCACGAGCCCCGGCAACCCTGCGCCGGAGCCGACGTCGACGAGCACCCGTTCCTGCCGCACCCAGGGCCAGACGGCGAGCGCGTCGAGCAAGTGGTGGGTGACGACTTCGTCGAGCCGCGCGATCGCCGTGAGGTTGTAGACGCGGTTCCACTTCACGAGCAACCCGGCGTAGCGCCACAGCGCCTCCAGCGTCGTCGCAGGCAAGGAAAGCCCGAGCGCGGCGACGCCCTCTTCGAGCAGGGCGCGCGCCGCGGTCTCGTCCAGCGGCGCAGGAGCGCGAGGGCTCACTCGGCGCCCTCCGGCGCCACTTCGGCCTGGGGTGCGGATTCGCCGCGGCGCAGCCACACGAGCAAAATGGCGATCGCCGCCGGGGTCACGCCCTGGATGCGGCTCGCCTGCCCCAGGGTTTCCGGCGCGTGCTGGGCGAGTTTCTGCTGGATCTCGCGCGACAGCCCCGGGATGCGGGAATAATCGATCCCCGGCGGAATGCGGACCGCCTCGGCGGCCTTGAGCCGCTCGACCTCGGTGTGCTGGCGCGCGAGGTAACCGTGATACTTGGCAGCGATCTCGAGCTGCTCGATCACCGCCGGGTCGTTCTCGGGCAGCTCCGGCGCCCCCGGCAGAGTCATGAGTTCCTCGTAGCGCACGCCGGGACGGCGCAGCAGATCGAAGAAGCTCGCCTCGCGCTCGAGTGGCGCGCCCAGCACTTGGGCGAACGCCTGCGCCTCTTCGGCCGAGAGTCGGGCCGGAACGACCCGCTGTGCCTGCAGACGCGCCGTCTCGCGTTCGATCGCCTCGCGTTTGCGGCAAAACGCCGTCCAGCGCAGATCATCGACCAGCCCCAGGCGACGCCCGATCTCGGTGAGCCGCAGGTCGGCGTTGTCCTCGCGCAACTGCAAGCGGAACTCGGCGCGCGAGGTGAACATGCGGTAGGGTTCGCTCACGCCCTTGGTGACGAGATCATCGACGAGCACGCCGAGATAAGCCTCGTCGCGTCGCGGCCACCACGGCTCGTGCCCCAGTGCGAACCGGGCGGCATTGACCCCGGCGAGGAGCCCCTGTGCCGCGGCCTCTTCGTAGCCGGTGGTGCCGTTGATCTGGCCGGCAAAGAAAAGCCCGTGGAAGTGCTTGGTCTCGAGGCTGTGCTTGAGGTGGCGCGGATCGTAGTAGTCGTATTCGATGGCGTAGCCGGGACGCAGCACATGCACCCGCTCCAGCCCCGGGATGGTGCGCAGCATCTCGATCTGCACGTCGAAAGGCAGCGACGTGGATACGCCGTTGGGATAAATCTCGTTCGTCTCCAGCCCTTCGGGTTCGAGGAAGACGTTGTGCCCGTCCTTGTCGGCGAAACGGTGGATCTTGTCCTCGATCGAGGGGCAATAGCGCGGCCCCACCCCCTCGATCACGCCGGAGTACATGGGCGAGCGGTCGAGGTTGCGGCGGATGATCTCGTGCGTGCGCGCGTTGGTGCGCGTGATCCAACAAGGGCGCTGCGGCGGATGCATGGCGCGCGAGCCGAGGAAGCTGAACACCGGCTCGGGATCGTCGCCCGGCTGCACGGTGCAGCGGGAAAAGTCGATCGTGCGCGCATCGAGCCGCGGCGGCGTGCCGGTCTTCAAACGCCCCTTGGGCAGCCCCAGTTCGGCGAGCCGCTGCGCGAGCGACAAGGAGGCCGGATCGCCCGCGCGTCCGGCCGCGTAGCGCGACAACCCCACGTGCACGAGACCGTTCAAGAACGTGCCCGTGGTGAGCACCACGGCCGGCGCCTCGAAACGGATGCCCAGCTGAGTGACCACGCCCTGCACGCGATCGCCCTGCACCAGCAGGTCGTCGACGGCCTGCTGGAAGAGCCACAGATTGGGCTGGTTCTCCAGGCGCTTGCGGATCGCCTTGCGATAGAGCACGCGATCGGCCTGGGCGCGGGTGGCGCGCACCGCCGGCCCCTTGCTCGCATTGAGCGTTCGGAACTGGATGCCGGCCTCGTCCGTGGCGAGCGCCATCGCCCCGCCGAGCGCGTCGACCTCCTTGACGAGGTGCCCCTTTCCGATGCCGCCGATGGACGGGTTGCAGCTCATCTGCCCCAGCGTGTCGAGATTGTGGGTGAGCAGCAGCGTGCGCGCGCCGGCCCGCGCCGCGGCCAAGGCCGCTTCGGTCCCGGCGTGGCCGCCGCCGACGACGATGACGTCGAAGCGTTCGGGAAAGATCATGAGCGTACGATGGTCGAGGAAAACTTTTGATTGTAGGCGTTTTCGACGTCGAAGAACAGCAAAGGGTTCAGTGTCCACCGCGGGCGAAGAGCCCCGCCACCGCCTGGGGCAAGTCGGCCGGCAGAACGACGAACTTGGCGTTCTCTCCGGCGGCGAGGCGCTCGAGCGAGGTAACGTATTTTTCCCCCAACAGATACCACAGAGCGGAGGAATCCGGCCCCACTGCCTCGCCCACCCGGCGCAGCGCCTCGGCGGAAGCCTGCGCCAGCATCACCCGGGCGTTGGCATCGCGTTTGGCCGCCTCCAACCGGGCTTCGGCCTCCAGGATGGCCGCCTGTTTCTCGCCCTCGGCGCGCGTGACCATGGCCTTGCGCTCGCGCTCGGCGGCGGCCTGCTGTTCCATCGCCTGCTGCATGGAAGGGGAAGGCCGGATGTCCTGGATCTCCACCGATTTCACCGTCAGCCCCCAATCGATCGCCTCGTCGACGATGGACTCGCGCAGCCGCACCTTGATTTTCTCGCGGGAAGAAAGGGCCTCATCGAGCTCCATCTCGCCGATGATCGAGCGCAGGGTGGTCATGATGAGATTTTCGATCGCCACGGCGAAGTTCGTCACGCCATAGGCCGCTTTCACCGGATCGGTGACCTTGACGAAGGCCACCGCATTGGTGACGATCACCGCGTTGTCGCGCGTGATCACCTCCTGCTCCTTGATGTCGAGGATGAGATCCTTCGTCACCAGCTTGTAGGCAATGCGATCGAAGTAAGGGATGACGATGTTGAGCCCGGGCCGCAGGGTAGTCCGGTATTTTCCCAGACGCTCGACGATCCATTCCTCTCCCTGCGGCACGATGCGCACCCCTTTGGCGATGGTGACGACCACGAAGAGCAACAAGACGGCAACGACGACCAGACTCGCATTCATTTTTTTCTCCGGGAAAATTCTCTTCTCAGGATCGCCCCTGACGCAACCGCGCCACTTTCACCACCTGCCCTTCGACCGCCACCACGCGCACCCGCTCACCCGCACCGATCGGTTCATCGGCAAAGGCCGGCCATTCTTCCGCCCCGAGAACCGGCCGCTGGAAACGCACTTTTCCCCGCCGCTGCGGGTCGATCGCCTCGCTCACCCAGCCGGTCTCCCCCACCGCGGCGTCGGAAGCCCCGATGCGCGAACGCCGCCAGCGCGGCTCCAGCCAGCGAAACCATGCCACCACGAGCAGGAGAGACGCGACCAGCCACAAACCGAGTTCGAGCGGCAAAGAACCGTGCGGCAGGATCGCCACCACGGCGGCGACACCGCAGGCAGCCAAACCGAACCAGAAGATGAAAAAGGAAGGCACCACCAACTCGGCGAGCATCAGGAGCACCCCCAACACCAGCCACACCCAGGCAGGCCAGCCGTTCATGCACGCTCCTCGTCGAGCTCGTCGAGGAACCGGGCAATCACCGCGATCAATTCCTCTGGCCGTTCCCGATGCGGACTGTGGCCGCACTGCGGCAATACCGCCATTTTCCCTCTCGGCGCGCCCCGTGCGATCTTCTCGATCTGTGCCAAAGTCGCGTATTCGTCCCGGTCACCCTGCACCGCCAGCACCGGACAGACGATCTTCGGGATCTCCGCCTCGATGTTCCACGCGCGGAACTCGGGCGAGAGCCAAATATCACGCCACGCGGCGAAAACACGCTGCGGATCGGATTGATGTCGCGCCAGGCGCTGCGGCCAGTCGGTCGTGCGCCACAGCCGGTCGGCCGCCTCGATTCCGGCGATCGCCTCCGGTTCCACCTCGACGTGCGGTGCGATCAGCACTGCCGCCTCTGGCCGCGGCACCAAACCGGAAGCGGCATAAATGAGGACGATCGAAGCCCCATCGCTGTGCCCCACGAGCACCGGATGCTCGATCTCCAGCGCCTCCAATACTCGCGGCAACCAATGCAAAGCCTCGCGATGGAGATAATCCACCCCGCGGGCTCGCCCATCCCATTCACTGCGCCCGTGCCCTTGACGCGAATAGGCCATCACGGGACGACGCAAGGCGTCCGCGAGGCGTTGCGGAAAATCCCGCCAGATCGACACCGATCCCAGACCTTCGTGGAGCAACACGACGGGCGAGGACCCCACGTCGATCTCTTGCGGCTGCCACCATTCGTATTCCAATGCGATTGCGTCGATCTCGACGAATGCCATGGTCTCCTTTCCTTCCATCCGTTTCGCGCAGTCTAGCATTACCCTGCTTTCCACGAAAAGAAACCCATTCCCCCGCAGATTCGCTAAAATGCAAATTCCTTTCCCGGCGCCACCACCATGCCCAAGGCCGAAGTCGAAATCATCAACAAGCTCGGACTGCACGCACGGGCCTCGGCCAAGCTCACCGAGCTCGCCAGCCAGTTTCCCTGCCAGATCTGGATCAGCCGCAACGGGCGGAGGGTCAACGCCAAGAGCATCATGGGCGTGATGATGCTCGCCGCCGCCAAGGGCAGCAAGGTCGAGATCGAGACCGAAGGCGAACGCGCCGACGAAGCCTTGCAGGCCGTCGTCGAGCTCATCCGCAACCGCTTCGGCGAGGAGGAGTGAGCCCTTGGGCGGCATCTCGTTCGCGCTGCACGGGCTCGCCGTCTCGAGCGGCATCGCCATCGGCCGGGCGCACCTCGTCTCGCACGCCCTGCTCGAAGTCAGCCATTACGAGATCCCCGAGAACCGCGTCGAGGACGAATGCAGCCGGCTGCGCACCGCCGCCGCCGCGATCAAGGCCGAGCTCGCTGCGCTCAAGGCCACCACCGCCGCCAGCCAAGCTTCGGCCGAACTGAACGCCTTTCTCGACCTGCAGGCGATGATGCTCGAAGATCCGCTGCTCATCGAAGCCGCCTGCGAGCGCATCCGCCAGCAGCACATCAACGCCGAATGGGCTCTCACCCAGCAACTCGACACGCTGCTCGAGCAATTCGACGCCATCGAAGATCCTTACCTGCGCGAACGTCGGGCCGACGTCATTCAGCTCGTCGAGCGGCTCCTCAAGGAACTGCTGGGGCTTGCGCGCCCGCCGAAACCGCGGCGCGACGATCTGCCTACCGTCGTCGTGGCGCACGACCTCTCACCGGCCGACACCATCGGCTTTCGCGGCCAGCACATCGCGGGCTTTCTCACCGACGTCGGCGGTCCCACCTCGCACACCGCCATCGTCGCGCGCAGCCTGCAACTGCCCGCGGTAGTGGGCGTGCGGCTCGCGCGCCAGCTCCTGCAGGAAGACGACCTCGTCATCATCGACGGCGCGCGGGGCGTAGCCATCGTCAATCCCCACCCCAGCATCGTCGAGGAATACCGCCTGCGCAAGGCCGAGCTGGAGATCTCGCGCACGCGGCTAGCCCGCCTCAAGGATGCCCCCACCGTCACGCTCGACGGCACGCCGATCGAGCTCTTGTGCAACATCGAGACGCCGCGCGACCTCGACCTCGTGCAGCGCGTCAACGCCGACGGCATCGGGCTGTACCGCACCGAATTTCTCTTCCTCGATCGGCTCGATCGGCCGAGCGAAGATGAGCAGTACGAGGCCTATCGCGACGTACTCAAGAGCATGAAAGGCAAGCCGGTCACCATCCGCACTTTCGATCTGGGTGGCGACAAGGATTTCGAGCCAAACGCCCCGCGCGTGCAACCCAATCCCGCCCTGGGGCTGCGGGCCATCCGCTATTGCCTCGCCGATCCCACGTTTTTCCTCACCCAGCTGCGGGCGTTGCTGCGCGCTTCGGTGCACGGCAAACTCAAGATCATGCTGCCCATGGTGGCGCACGCCCACGAGATCGACCAGACGCTGCAGCTGCTTGCCCGCGCCAAGGAACAGCTGCAGCGCGAGGGGAAGAAATTCGCCGAAGACGTCGAACTCGGCGCCATGGTCGAAATCCCGGCCGCGGCGCTCGCGCCCGGCATCTTCCTCAAGCGCGTGCAATTCCTTTCGATCGGCACCAACGACCTCATCCAGTACACCTTGGCCATCGACCGGCAGGATGACGCCGTGGCCGATCTCTACGATCCACTGCACCCCGCCGTGCTGCGTCTCATCGCCGGCACCCTCCAATTCGGCATCAAGAACGGATTGCCCGTATCCTTGTGCGGGGAGCTCGCCGGCCACGCCGAATACACCTGGCTCTTCCTCGGTATGGGATTGCGGCAATTTTCCATGCACCCCGAGCGGGTGCTCAGCGTGAAACAGCGACTGCTGCGCGCGGACCTCACCGAACTCGCCCCCAAGGTACAGCGCCTGCTCAAGCTCGATGAGCCGGCCCGGCTGCGCGAAGCGTTCGAAAAGCTCAACACGGCCCCGTCCGTCGCCTGATTCTCTACGCCTCGCCCGTCCATTCTGCCCACGGCGCCGGAGGCACGCCGAAGAGCGAAGCCACCCGCATCGCGATCTGCTGCACCAGCCGCTGCGGCGTGAGATCCCCCAGATAGAACGCCGGCACGGGCGGGGCCACCACCGCGCCCGCCTCGGTCACCGCCGTCATGTTGCGCAGGTGAATGAGGTTCAAGGGAGTCTCGCGCGGCACCAGAACCAAACGCCGGCGCTCCTTGAGCGTCACGTCCGCCGCCCGTGCGATCAGGGTATCTCCCAGACCGTGCGCGATCGCCGCCAAGGTGTTCATCGAACAGGGGATCACTACCATGCCGAGCGTGACGAACGATCCCGAGGCGATCGGCGCGCCGATATCCTTGTTCGCGTGTAGCGCATCGGCAAGTGCCGCGAACGCCTCGCGGCCGGCGCCGAGTTCCAGCCGGGCCGTGCGCAGCGCCGCCGCCGACACCACCACGTGCAGTTCCCAGTCGGTCGCCTCGCGTAGCCAGCGCAGCAGCTCGAGCGCGAGGATGCTGCCCGATGCGCCGGTCACCGCCACCACCAGCCGCGACGGGGCGCGGGCGAGGTTTGCATCTCGTACGTTTCGTTGCATAATTGGCAATTATCCTTTTCCGGTCGGAGTGTCTGCCATGCCGACACCAGTGACCCAGCCCTTGTGGCGGCTGAGCCTTCTGGCGATGGCGTTCGGTCTGCTGAGCGCCTGCACCCTCACTTCCCAAGCCCAGCGCCCAGACGATTCGCAATATACCCTGGCGAGCGGCGAGCCCGCCCAGGCCGCCGACGAGGAAGAGGCCGACGAGGATCCGCTCGACGTCTTCCTCTCGGCGCCCATCTACCGCAGTCCCGACTATACCCTGAGCGCCGACGTCAAACCCGGTCGTATGACCCGGGCCCTGGAGACTGCGCTGTCGCTGCAAGGCACGCCCTATCGCGCCGGAGGCAGCGCACCAGACGAAGGCATGGACTGCAGTGGTTTCGTCAAGTATTCCTTCTCCAGCGTCGGCATCGACCTTCCGCGCTCTTCCAGCGACATGTACAACGCCACTGCCCACGTCTCGCGCAACGATCTCAAACCGGGCGATCTCCTCTTCTTCAAGACCGGGCGCCGCAGCCGCTCGATCAATCACGTCGCCATCTACCTCGGCAACGGCCGTTTCATCCACGCCCCGCGCGCCGGACGGACCGTCTCCATCGACACCCTCGAGCAGGACTACTGGCGCGAGCGCTTCATCGCCGGAGGTCGCGTCGGCGGCATGAGCCACGCGCCGCTCGAACTCGCCGCCAAGGAAGAAAGCCAGGAAACCCCTCCTTCCCACGACAAAGATTCCCTCGAAACAGCGGCCGCCGCGGCCGCTCCGCTGCTCGCGGCCGGCGTCGCGCCCCACAAGGCGGGCAACAGCAAGGCCAAGCCCGCCAAAGCCGCCCCTTCGTCCAACCGCATCGTCGCGCGCAACGACAAAACCCGCAAAACCGCGTCACCCACGGCGCAAGGGCACGCCACGGCTCACACGCAGACGGCGAGCCGAACGCCCGCGTCACGCTCCCCGGCAGGGAAGAACACCGTACAGACCGCGAAGGCCGGTGGCAAGCCGCCCGCCAAACCCGTGGTTCAGGCGAAGAACGAGAAGCCCGCCTCGGCGCCGCACGGCGTTCAGACCAAAGCCAAAGACAACGACAAAGCCAAGGCCAAAGCCCCTACCCGAGTCGCTCAGGCCGGTCGCTGAGTGCCGTATCGCAAAAGGTAGCCAAGGAGGCGGATCGCTCCTGGCACCACACGCCCAGTTCGGTCAGCATCGCCCGCGCCTGCTCGGCCCAGCCGCGATTGGCGGCGGGGCTCGCCGGGCTCGGGTGCAGGATGCGGGCGATGCGAACCGGCAGATCCTCGAGCGCTTCCCGCGCCCGCTGTTCCGCCCAGGCGCCCACCCCGACCACCCATTGCGGCCTCGAGGCTTCGACCACCTCACGCAAGTGCGCGTCGCAGGCTGCGAGCAGCGCCGTGCGCGCCGCGGCGGGCAGTTTGTCCGGCGTGAAGTTGCGCGTGCCGGCAAAGAAGGCAAGCGGGCAGTAATTCGCCACGAAATGTTCGGTGAAAAAGGCTGCCGCAGTGCCGAAGCGCTCGCGGAAAAGCCCCCACAGCCTCGCCCCCGAGACTTCGGATCGCCGGCAGGCCCAGCCTTCGATGGGGCGCTGCGGGTGTTCGCGCACCGGGCGCACGATCGGCGCATCCAGTCCCAGCCAGTCGCGCACCGCCGCGATCTCGCCAAACGGCACCCCCGTCTGTACCATGCCGAACGGCCCGGGATTCATGCCGAGGAAAAGCACGCGCTTGGGCCCTTCACCATAGCGGCTCAGGTATTGCTCGTGCACCGCCCAGGCGTAGTCGAGCGGGGCATAGACGTGCGTCACCGGCGGGCCGAACTCGAGCGCCGCCGTGCGCTCGTGCAAGCGGCGCGCCGCTGCCACCAGTGCCCCGGCGCTCATCGCCCTTGCGCCTCCACGGCCAACGTCCAGCGCGCGACCTCTTCGCTCACGCGCGCGAGCGCCTCCCCGAGCGCTGCCACCGCCCCTTCGGCGTTCGGCTGGGTCACGGGCGCCGTGGCGGCGAAGCGCTTGCTCGCCAGTACCCGACCGTCGCTCGTCTGTACCCAGCGCGCCCGCAGCGCCACTTCCGCCTCACCGTAAGGGGCAGGTCCGACCGGCGGCACCCGCTCTTCCATGAGGTCCACGTCGACGGCGAGCCGCCGATCGGCCGGCAAGCGCGCCTGCGGCGGCAATACCACACGAAACGCGCCGCTTGTTTCGAGATGGCGCGTGAGCACCGCCGCCACGGCCTCCTGCGGCGGCTCCGCCCAGCGGCTGAGCGTGTAATACTCCAGGCGCAGTGGCTCGCGACGGTAGGCGATACGCTCTCCGGCAAAGGCCGGCGCCACCCACGGCGCGCTCACCTGCACCGTCAGTGACGAAGATGCCTGCGGCGAGGCGGGGGCTTCTCCTCCTTGCCCTGCCGTGCGTGCTGCCGCCTCCAGCGACAACCGCGCCGGCGCCTGCGACGACCCTTGCTGACCCATGGTGCAGGCACCCAGCACCAAGCTCACCATCAGTATCGTCGCAACCGCTTTGATGCTCATGATTTCATTCCCCCGGCCCCGGCCGTTCCGGCGGATCGCCCCACAGTAGGCGCTGCGGCCGCTCCTCGAGCGAAGCGGTCAAGCGCTCCAGACGGCTCATCGAGGATTCCAGCCGCTGCAGCGCCGCCTCGGCCTCGGGCTGCACGCCGCGTCGCGCCGCCCGCAATTCCTCTTGCGCCGTCACCGTCGCCTCACGCAGGGCCGCGGCCGTGCGCTGCAATTCTCCCAACAGCGCCTGCGCCTCATTCAAGGTCCGCCGCCCGTCGGTGGCAAGTGCCGGAGCCTGCGCCGCCGCCTGCTCGAGGGAAGCGGCCAGCGCATCGATGCGTTTTTCCTGGGCGGCGAGCGCGGCCATGAAACGGCGCGCGTCGGCCATCGTCGCCGTGAGGTTGGCGAGATTGTCGTCGGAGAGCAGTTTTTGCAACTGCTGCATCACGCCGGCCACCTGCTCCAGATTCTGCGACAGGGCCACGTCGAGCCGGCGCATCAGCGAAGGCGCCGCGGTAATCACCGCCGGCGTGCCGTCCGGCCCCGGCAAGAGGGGGGGCGCATCGACCGAACCGCCCGACAATTCGATGTAGGACAAGCCCGTCAGCCCCTGGCTGGAGATCGTCGCCCTGGTGTCGGTCTTGATCGGTGTCCCCTCGACGATGTCGAGGTCGATCGCCACGCGCTCGGAGTCGACGAGCGTGACCCCCTTTACCCGCCCGACGACGACGCCCCGATAGCGCACGAAACTGCCGCGATTGATGCCGGTCACCGATTCGGTCGTCAGCACCCGGTACGGCAGGTAGTGGCGTGTATCGACGTCGGCCCCCAGCCACAGGCCCAAGCCGACGAGGGCCGTGAGCGCCACGACGACGAACACGCCGACGATCACATAAGGAACGCGCGATTCCACGTCTGATCAGCGCCGCGACGCACGCCTCATGCAAAAACCTCGTGCAGGAACTCACGCAGGATCGCCCAGGAGCGCGCGTCGGCCGACGGGCTGTAGACGGTACCGAAGGAAGGATCGTTCGCTTCCGGCAGAGTAAAGGCGTGCATGGTGTTGCCGAAGGCATGCAGCTGCCAGTCGGCGCCGGCTTCCGTCATTTCCTTGGCGAAGTCCACCACCATGTTCGGCGGCACCATGGGATCGTCCCAGCCGTGCAGCGCCAGCACCTTGGCCTTGATCTTCTTGCCGGCGGTGTTGCCCGGCGGCGTGAAGAGACCGTGGAAACTCGCCACCCCGCGCACATCGGCCCCGGTGCGCGCCAGATCGAGCACCGTGAGCCCGCCAAAGCAGAAACCGATCGCCGCGATCCGGTCGGCATCGACTTCGGGCTGGGCGCGCAGGGCCTCGATCGCCTTGGCGATGCGCCCCTGCAGCCTCGCCCGATTTTCGACGAATGGGGTCATCAGCTTCGCGTTCTCTTCCTTGCTCTTGCCGAGCACCCCTTTGCCGTACATATCGACGGCAAAGCCGACGTAGCCGAGCATCGCCAGCTGGCGTGCCTTCTCGCATTCGAAGGCGGTACGTCCGGCCCAGGCGTGCGCCACGGCCACGGCCGGCCGCTTGCCGACGATGGCATCATCCCATGCCAGGAAACCTTCGAGCGTCGTGCCCTCGTGCGTGTATTCCACCAAACGCGTGCGTATCGTCATCTCGTTCCTCCTCGTGGCAGGAAATGTTCGTGGGCCGGATGGCCCTCGGCATATGTTAGCACCCCCCTTCCCCGCTGACCACCGCCGATTCCCGGACCGATTCGTGGCTGCGCCCTGCCTCGGCCACCAACCATTGACGAAATGCTGCCAGTGCCTGGCGTTCGGCCTTGCGCTCGGGCACGATCAGGTAATAAGCGCGGCGGCTCACGAAACTGCGGTTGCAGGGAATCATCAGCTCTCCCGCGGCGAGCTCCCGTTCGATGAGAAAGGGCGGGATGAGCGCCACGCCCATGCGTTCGATCGCCGCCTGGGCCAACATCGAGAACAATTCGAGCCGCATCCCCGCCATGTCGTGCGCCACCCGCATGCCCGCGGCCTCGAACCACTGTCGCCACGCATAGGGACGGGTACTTTGCTGCAGCAACGGCAGGCGTGCCACCTCCTGCGGGGAAAGACCCGGCCTTGCCCCCGGTAGTGCCGGGCTGCACACCGGCACGGGGAATTCCGGCATCAGGAAGTGCGCCTCCGTTCCCGGCCATCCGGCCTCGCCGAAATAGATCGCCGCATCGAACGGCGTATCGTCGAAGAGAAAAGGGCGGGTGCGCGTCTCCATGTGGATCACCACCTCGGGATGGAGCGCGCGAAACGCGCCCAGGCGAGGCAGCAACCAGCGGGTGGCGAAGGTGGGCACCACGGCGAGCTCCAACGTTCCCGCCCCTTGGCCGGACATCACCGCCAGCGTGTCGCGCTCCAGCGCCTCGAGCCGCAGCGCCACCTGTCGGCTGTAGGCCCGGCCGGCTTCCGTGAGTTGCACCCCGCGCCGCGTCCGGCGAAACAGCGCCACCCCCAGAAAGTCTTCCAGCGCCCCGATCTGGCGACAGACGGCGCTCTGCGTCAAGGCCAATTCCTCGGCCGCACGGGTGAAACTCTCATGGCGCGCCGCCGCCTCGAACGCCGTCAGCGCCATCGTCGAAGGGATCTTCTTGCGCATGCTTCAGCACCACGAAGTGAGTGAAACGCACCGGTCGATGCATAAAAAGCGCTTGCCGGCAGAAGATTCCCTTTATACCATACCGAAACATCACACCCGACCCGCCGAAGGAGATCGCCATGTCCGCCCACCGTGCCGCATTCGACTGGCAAGACCCGCTGCTGCTCGACACCCAGCTCACTGAAACGGAACGCCTCGTGCGCGACACCGCCCGCGCCTACGCCCAGGAAAAACTCCAGCCCCGTGCCCAGCACGCCTTCCGCCACGAACACACCGACCCGGCGATCTTCCGCGAGATGGGCGAACTCGGCCTGCTCGGCCCCACCATCCCCGAAGAATACGGTGGCGCGGGACTCAACTACGTCGCCTACGGGCTCATCGCCCGCGAGATCGAATACGTCGACTCGGGCTTCCGTTCGATGATGAGCGTGCAGAGTTCGCTCGTGATGGTCCCCATCCACGAATTCGGCACCGAAGCGCAAAAGCGCAAGTACCTGCCCAAACTCGCCCGCGGCGAATGGATCGGCTGCTTCGGGCTCACCGAGCCCAACCACGGCTCCGACCCCGGCAGCATGGAGAGCCGCGCGCGCCGCGTCGACGGCGGTTATCTGCTCTCGGGCAACAAGATGTGGATCACCAACAGCCCCATCGCCGACGTCTTCGTCGTCTGGGCCAAAGACGACGAGGGACAGATCCGCGGGTTCATCCTGGAAAAAGGGTGGAAAGGGCTCTCGGCACCGGTCATCCACGGCAAGGTGGGGCTTCGCGCCTCGATCACCGGCGAAATCGTCATGGACGAGGTCTTCGTGCCCGAGGAAAACGTCTTCCCCGAAGTCCGCGGCCTCAAGGGCCCCTTCACCTGCCTGAATTCCGCCCGTTTCGGCATCGCCTGGGGTGCGCTGGGCGCGGCCCAGGCCTGCTACGAAACCGCCCGCAACTACGTGCTCGAGCGCAAGCAGTTCGGCCGGCCGCTCGCCGCCAACCAGCTCATCCAGAAAAAGCTCGCCGACATGTGCACCGAGATCACCCTCGGGCTGCAGACGGTGCTGCGCATCGGACGGATGAAGGACGAAGGCATCGCGGCCGTCGAACTCACCTCCATCGTCAAGCGCAATTCCTGCGGCAAGGCGCTCGACATCGCCCGCACCGCCCGCGACATGCTCGGCGGCAACGGCATCAGCGACGAATACTGCGTGGCGCGCCACCTCGTCAACCTCGAAGTGGTCAATACCTACGAGGGCACGCACGACATCCACGCCCTCATCCTCGGCCGTGCCATCACCGGCATCGCCGCCTTTGCCAACTGAGCCGGGGAATCGCGACGATGGACCAGGCCCTCTCCCACCTGCGCGTGCTCGATCTCTCGCGCGTGCTGGCCGGCCCCTGGGCGAGCCAGCTGCTCGCCGATCTGGGTGCCGACGTCATCAAGATCGAAAAACCCGGCAGCGGCGACGACACCCGCACCTGGGGGCCGCCGTGGTGGAAGGGAAACGGTGAAGACGGGGAAAGCGTAGCCGCCTACTTCCTGTGCGCGAACCGCAACAAACGCTCGCTCACCGTCGACCTCACCCGCCCCGAAGGCCAGGAGATCATACGGCGCCTGGCCGAAGAGGCCGACGTCGTCATCGAGAATTTCAAGGTGGGAGCGCTCGCCCGCTACGGCCTGGATTACGCCAGCCTCTCGGCGCGCAACCCCCGGCTCGTGTATTGCTCCATCACCGGCTTCGGCCAGACCGGCCCCTACGCGCCCCGGGCGGGATACGATTTCCTCATCCAGGGCATGGGCGGCCTCATGAGCATCACGGGCCGGCCCGACCACGAACCCGGCGGCGGGCCGATGAAGGTGGGCGTGGCGCTCACCGACATCCTCACCGGCCTCTACGCCGCCAATGCCATCCTCGCCGCGCTTGCCTGGCGCGAACGCAGCGGCCGAGGCCAGTACATCGACATGGCGCTCCTCGACGTGCAGGTCGCCTGCCTCGCCAACCAGGCGCTCAACTACCTCACCACCGGTCAGGATCCTCCCCGGCTGGGCAACGCCCACCCCAACATCGTCCCCTACCAGGATTTCCCCACCGCCGATGGCTGGATGATCCTGGCGATCGGCAACGATGGTCAATTCGCCCGTTTCTGTGCCGAAGCAGGGGTGCCGGAGCTCGCCGCCGACCCGCGCTATGCCACCAACCCGGCGCGCGTCGCCCACCGCGCCGAGCTCATCCCGCGCCTGCAGGAGCTCACCCGCACGCGCAGCACCGATGCCTGGATCGCCGCCTTGGAGCGGGCCGGAGTCCCCTGCGGCCCCATCAATCCCCTCTCCCGGGTTTTCGCCGATCCCCAGGTACGCGCCCGCGGCATGGCGCTGCGCCTGCCCCACGAGCGGCTGGGCGAGGTGCCGCAGGTCGCCAACCCCATGCGCCTGTCGGCCACCCCTCCGGCCTATCGGGGTGCTCCACCGCTCCTGGGTGAGCACACCGCCGAAGTGCTGCGCGAGGTGCTCGGGATGGACGAAACCGAAGTTTCGTCGCTACGGGCGAAAGGCATCGTCTGATGCCCCTTCATCCGCCGGCTCCCTGCCCGGAGGGCCGGCGGTGCGCCCCGATCGCGCGCAACAGGATCTCCACGGGCCGCCTCATGCGCTCGACCGGCACCGGGGCAAATCCCAACACCATGCCGGAGCGCCGCGTCGACGCCTCGAGCGAGTAGCGCGACAAGGGACGGCAGATCACCCCTTCGTTCAGGGCACTCGCAGCGATCGCCACATCGTCGAGCGGCTCGGCGAACTGCACCGTCAGGTGCAGCCCCGCATGCCCGCCCAAAAAAGACACTGCCGTCCCCAACTCCCCGGACAACAGCTCCCGCAAGGTTTCCAGACGTTCGCGGTAGAGCGGCCGCATGCGGCGGATGTGGGCGCTGAAGTGCCCGTCGTCGATGAACTCGGCCAGCGCTGCTTGCTCGGGGAGGCGGCCCTCCCGGTACAGTTCCGCGTTCGCCACGGTAAACGCCTCGGCCAAGGACGGCGGCACCACCAGATACGCCAGCCGCAGGCCGGGAAAGAGCACCTTGCTGAAGGTGCCGACGTAGATCACCCGTTGCGACCGGGACAGGCCAAAGAGCGAAGCGATCGGCTGGCTGTGAAAACGCATCTCGTTGTCGTAGTCGTCCTCGATCACCCACGAGCCGTGACGTTCGGCATATTCCAGCAGATCCAGACGCCGCCCGAGTGACATCACCGCCCCCGTCGGATACTGGCACGAGGGCGACACGAAGATGAGCCGCGGCGGCCGCTCCCGCTCCTCGGGCCGGATCGCCAGCCCCTCGCCATCGACCGGCTGCGCCACCACCTCCAGCCCCGCCGCCTGCAACACGTTGCGAGCTCCCCAGTAGCCGGGATCCTCCATCCATGCCCGGTCGCCGACGTCGGCGAGCACCCGGGCGATCAGATCGACCGCCTGATGGGTGCCATTGACGATCACCACCTGCTGCGGCGTGCACGACATCATGCGCGTCATGCCCAGATACTGCGCCAGCACCGTCTTGAGCGGTCCATAGCCGCCATAGCCGTATTGCGCCAGATGGCGTTGCTCCGGCCGGAGGTAACGACCCAGAATCCGTCGCCATACCGCGAACGGAAAATGGCTCACGTCGGGGATTCCCGGCATGAACGCCCCCCCTTGCAAACGGCTGCTCGCCGCGTGCGCCAGCAACGTCTTGCCCCGTGCGCTCACCGCCACCTGGCCATTCCCGCCGGCCCCCTCGGTCATCGTCCCCTGGGGCGCACGGATGCGCTCGGAGACGAACGTCCCCGATCCGCCCCGCCCTTCCAGATAGCCCTCGGCCAGCAACAATTCATAGGCCCGCAGCACCGTGTTGCGGGCCACGCCCAGCTCCCTGGCCAGACTGCGGCTCGAGGGCAATTCCGCCCCCGCCGGCAGGCGGCCGGACAAGATGGCCTGGCGCACCGCGAGATAGAGACGATTGCGCAAGCCATTGCGCACCGGGGCACCCGCAAATGCGGCGACGATCGGTTCGACGGAAATCTCACGCGGCATCGACTACACTCCTCCAAGTGGCCCCAAAAAATTACCATAAACTGGCCCCACGATGGGACGAATATTTACTTATAGTGGTTCACCGCAACCCGTCCCCGTCGAGGAATACTCATGAACGCCAATGCACCCAAACCGCCCTCCAACGCCGAACTCCTGCGCCGCCGCAGCGCGGCCCTGCCACGGGGGTACGGTCAGGCGCACCCCGTTTTCGCCAGCCGCGCCGACAATGCCGAGATCGTCGACGTCGAAGGTCGCCGCTGGATCGACTTCTGCGCCGGCATCGCCGTACTCAACACGGGGCACCGCCATTCCCGCGTCGTCGCCGCCGTCCGCGAACAACTCGAGCACTTCACCCATACCTGTTTCCAGGTCGTCGCCTACGAATCCTACGTCGCGCTGTGCGAGCGCCTCATCGCGCTCGCCCCCGGCAAATCGCCGAAAAAGGCCTGTCTCTTCACCACCGGCGCCGAGGCCGTCGAAAACGCCGTCAAGATCGCCCGGGCGGCCACCAACCGCTCCGGCGTCATCGCCTTCGGGGGCGCCTTCCATGGCCGTACCCTCCTGACGATGGCCCTCACCGGCAAGGTCGAACCCTACAAGGGCGCGTTCGGGGCCATGCCCGGCGAAATCTTCCACGTTCCCTATCCTCATGCCCTGCGCGGCGTGCGTACCGAAGATTCCCTGCACGCGATTGAGACGCTGTTCAAGACCACCATTCCCGCCCACCGCATCGCCGCCATCATCGTCGAGCCGGTGCAGGGCGAAGGCGGCTACATTCCCGCCCCCGCCGACCTGCTGCCGCGCCTGCGCGCCCTGTGCGACCAGCACGGCATCGTGCTCATCGTCGACGAAGTGCAGACCGGCATCGCCCGCTGCGGTGCGCTCTTTGCCACCGAGCGTTACGGCATCGAGCCGGATCTCGTCACGCTGGCCAAGGGACTGGGCGGCGGCACGACGCTCTCGGCCGTGGTCGGCAAGGCCGAGCTCATGGACGCCCCCCCTCCGGGCGGCCTCGGCTCCACCTACGCCGGCAATCCGCTGGCCGTGGCCGCCGCACACGCCGTGCTCGACGTCATTGCCGAAGAGGATCTCTGCACCCGGGCAGAAACCCTGGGGGTACGCATGCGGGCACGGTTCGAGACGATGCGCAACCGTTTTCCCTTCATCGCCGAAGTGCGCGGCCTGGGCGCCATGACAGCCGTCGAATTCTGCCATGAAGGCGACCCGGGACGCCCGGCTCCCGAGATCGCCAACGCCCTCAAGGAAGAGGCGGCGCGCCGCGGGCTGCTCCTGCTCACCTGCGGCAGTTACGCCAACGTCTTGCGCGTCATGATTCCCCTGACCATCCCCGAAGCGGTGCTCGACGAGGGGCTCGACATCATCGAAGCCTCCCTTCAGGCCATCGCCGAACGGAAGAACTGATTTCCGCAACCGACCCGATCCCACAAGGATTTTTTACACTCCCACAAGGAGAAACCCCACGATGGACAGCATCCCTTCCTACCTCGACCGTGCTCACCTCGGCCCCTGGGAAGTCTTCCTCGAGCAGGTCAATCGCGTCACGCCCCATCTGGCCGATCTGGGCCATCTCGTCGAGACGCTCAAGCGTCCCAAGCGCATCCTCATCGTCGACATCCCGGTGAGGATGGACGACGGTTCGATCCGGCACTTCGAAGGCTACCGCGTCCACCACAACACCTCGCGCGGGCCCGGCAAGGGCGGTGTGCGCTATCACCAAGACGTCACGCTCTCCGAGGTGATGGCACTCGCCGGCTGGATGACGATCAAGAACGCCGTGATCGGTCTTCCGTTCGGGGGAGCCAAGGGAGGGGTACGGGTCGATCCCCGCACCCTGACCCGGGGTGAACTGGAGCGCCTCACCCGCCGCTACACCAGCGAGATCGGCGTGCTCATCGGTCCGGACAAGGACATCCCCGCGCCGGACGTCAATACCAACGAGCAGATCATGGCCTGGATGATGGACACTTATTCCATCAACCAGGGGCGCACCGTCACCGGCGTGGTCACCGGCAAACCGGTGGCCTTGGGCGGCAGCCTGGGCCGGCGCGAAGCCACCGGCCGGGGCGTCTTCATCGTCGGGCGCGGCGCGGCGCGCAAGCTTGGCCTGGATCTGTCTGGTGCCCGTGTCACCATCCAGGGCTACGGCAACGTCGGCTCCACCGCCGCCCGCTGTTTCGCCTCGGCCGGCGCCAAAATCGTCGCCCTGCAAGACGTTACCGGCACGATCCACAACGGTGACGGCATCGACCTCGATGCCCTGCAGCGCTGGCTCGACGGCGGGGGTACCCTGGGGCGATTCCCCGGGGCCTCGGCGATCGCGAACGAGGATTTCTGGTCGGTCGAAACGGACATTCTCGTACCGGCTGCCCTCGAAGGCCAGATCGACCGGCACAACGCCATGGACATCAAGGCGCGGCTCATCCTCGAAGGCGCCAACGGCCCCACCACGCCCGAAGCCGATGATCTCCTCACCTCCCGCGGGGTGACCATCGTGCCCGACGTGCTCACCAATGCCGGCGGGGTCACGGTGAGCTACTTCGAGTGGGTGCAGGATTTCTCCAGTTTCTTCTGGACCGAGCAGGAGATCAACGAACGGCTCGAGCGCATCCTCAGCGAAGCCTTCGAGGCCGTATGGAAAGCCGCGCAAGAACACCGCGTGACCCTGCGCACCGCCGCCTATATCCTCGCCTGCCGGCGCGTGCTCGAGGCACGGCAGCTGCGCGGCATTTATCCTTGAACCAAAAGAGACAGACCCGGGGAGGGGCCCGCATGGCAGGAGAAACGAACGCAAGCACCGATGCACCGCACGTCCGTTTCATCGGCGTGCAAAAAACCTACGATGGCGCCTCGCTCATCGTGCGCGATCTCAACCTCGACATCCGGCGCGGCGAATTCCTGACCCTGCTGGGCCCCTCCGGTTCGGGCAAGACCACCACGCTGATGATGCTCGCCGGTTTCGAAACGCCGACGAGCGGCGAGATCCTGCTGGGCGGGCAGGTCATCAACCGTGTCCCGCCCCACAGACGCAACATCGGCATGGTCTTTCAGAACTACGCGCTCTTTCCCCACATGACCGTGGCCGACAACCTGCGCTTTCCCCTGCGGGTACGCAAGCTTTCGGCCGACGAGATCGAGGCGCGGGTACGGCGGGCGTTGGCCATGATCCGCCTCGAGGAGTACGCCAAACGCTACCCCCAGCAGCTCTCCGGCGGGCAGCAGCAGCGCGTGGCGCTCGCCCGGGCGCTCGTCTTCGACCCGCAGCTCGTCCTGATGGACGAGCCGCTGGGGGCGCTCGACAAGAACCTGCGCGAGCAGATGCAGCTGGAGATCAAACATCTGCAGCGTACGCTCGGCGTCACCGTGGTCTTCGTCACCCACGACCAGGGTGAGGCGCTCACCATGTCCGACCGCATCGCCGTGTTCCATCAAGGCGCCATCCAGCAGATCGACACGCCCGAGCGCATCTACGAGCATCCGGTCAATTCCTTCGTCGCCAACTTCATCGGCGAAAACAACGTCCTGCCCGGCATCGTGCGGCGCATGGAAGGCGGAACCTGCGAGGTCGAGCTCGACTGCGGTCCGCGTGTCCTCGCCCACCCGGGCCCCGTCGGCATGGGCGATCGCACCCTCGTGTGTATCCGGCCGGAGCGCGTCGTGCTCGACCCGCCGGAAGGACATCCCAACCGGCTCGGGGCCACCGTCCGCGAGACCATCTACCTCGGCGACCAGGTGCGCATCTGCCTCGCGATCGGCGAGCAGCAGGAGTTCGTCATCAAGGTGCCCATCTCCCGGTTCGATCCGGGCTGGTCGGTTGGTACCACCCTGCACGTCGGCCTCGACCCGAACCACCTGCACGCCCTCGACGCCCCCGCCGGCTGAATTCCCCATCGCACCATTCACCCAGGAGGAGACTCACCATGAAAATGCGTACCCTGCACGCCGCCGTCCTCGGCCTTGCCCTCGGGGCCGCCGCCCCGGCGATGGCCGACCTCACCATCATCTCCTTCGGTGGGGCCGCCCAACAAGCCCAAGAAAAAGCGTTCTACCAACCCTTCACCCAAGCCACGGGTATCAAGATCCACCCCGGCGAATACAACGGTGAACAAGCCAAGATCAAGGCGATGGTCATGGCCGGCAACGTCACCTGGGACCTCGTCGAGGTCGAGTCTCCCGAACTCGTGCGCGGCTGCGAGGAGGGGCTCTACGAGAAGATCGACTTCACCAAGATCGGCAACAAGGCCGATTTCCTTCCCCAGGCGGTCAATGAATGCGGCGTCGGCATCTTCGTCTGGTCGGTGGCGCTCGCCTACGATGCCGACAAACTGCCGCAAGCCCCCACTTCCTGGGCCGATTTCTGGGACGTAAAGAAATTCCCGGGCAAACGGGGTCTGCGCAAGGGCGCCAAATACACCCTCGAATTCGCCCTGCTCGCCGACGGCGTTCCGCCGCAGGACGTCTATAAGGTTCTCGCCACCAAGGAAGGCGTCGATCGCGCCTTCGCCAAGCTCGACCAGCTCAAACCCCACATCCAATGGTGGGAAGCGGGCGCCCAACCCCCCCAGCTGCTCGCCTCGGGGGATCTCGTGATGAGTGCCGCCTACAACGGCCGCATCCACGCCGCCCAGCAGGAAGGAAAACATCTCAAGGTCGTGTGGAACCAGAGCATCTATGACATCGACTCCTGGGCGATCCCCAAGGGAGACCCCAACAAGGCACAGGCGCTCGAATTCATCCGTTTCGCCAGCCAGCCCGAGCGGCAAAAGGCTTTCTCCCGGGAAATCTCGTACGGTCCCACCAACCTCAAGGCGCTCGACGGCCTCGATCCCAAAGTGCTCGGCGAACTTCCCAGTGCCCCGCAAAACCTCGCCGTGGCCTTGCCGATGAACACCGAATTCTGGGTCGAACACGGCGAGGAGCTCGAACAGCGTTTCAACTCCTGGGCGGCGAAATGAGCTTTTGAGGTAACTGGCTGGTTTCGGGCGGCCTCGTGCCGCCCCCCATGCGGGAGAGTGCATCCATGTCCGACTTCGCTGCGTCCGCCTCCGCCATCGACGGGGCGGATCCCGATCTCAAGCGGCGCATGCGCCGTGCCGAACGACGGCGCAACCTCGCCTATTTCGCCCTGATCTTGCCCTTGGCATTGCTGGTGTTGGTCGCCTTCGTCTGGCCCATTGCCTCACTGCTCGTGCGGGCCGTGGAAAACGAGGGCATCCACGACAATCTGCCGCAGACCGTCGCCGCCCTGCGCGCATGGGATGGGCCGGAACTTCCCGACGAGCGCGTCTACCGTCTCCTCGCCGACGAGCTCGCCCAAGCCAAGGGAACGCCAAAACTTGCCGCCATCGCCACGCGCCTCAACCGCGAAGAGGCTGGCCTGCGCTCGCTCGTGATGAAGACGGCTCGCCACCTTCCTTTGCCCGCGGACGTCTCCGCCAAGGAAGCCCTGATCGCCATCGATCCGGCCTGGGGCGAGCCCCCGATCTGGAAAACCCTGAAGCGCGCCGGTCATCCCTTCACGGCCTTCTACCTGCTCGCCGCCCTCGACCTGACCGTCGATGCCCATGGCCACGTCGCCCTGGCCCCGCCGCAGGAGCGTGTCTATCTCGACGTGCTCGGCCGTACTTTCTGGATGAGTTTCAACGTCACTCTGCTGTGCCTCCTGCTCGGTTTTCCCGTCGCCTATCTGATGGCCATCCTCCCGGTGAATCGCAGCAACCTCCTCATGCTCTTCGTGCTGCTGCCTTTCTGGACCTCGGTCCTCGTGCGCATCGCCGCCTGGATCGTATTGTTGCAAAACGAAGGGCTCGTCAACCGGCTCCTGCTCTCGCTGGGGCTCATCCAATCCCCCCTGCCCATGCTGTTCAACCGGTTCAGCGTCTATATCGGCATGATCCATATCCTGCTGCCGTTCATGGTGCTACCGCTCTATTCGGTCATGAAAGGCATCTCACCGGTCTATGTGCGGGCCGCACTCTCGCTCGGCTGCCCGCCCTGGCGCAGTTTCTGGACGATCTACTTTCCCCAGACGATCCCCGGCGTGGGCGCCGGCGTACTCCTCGTCTTCATCATGTGCATGGGGTACTACATCACGCCGGCGCTACTCGGCGGACCCAAGGAGCAGATGTTGAGCTATTTCATCGCCTTCTATACCAACCAGACGATCAACTGGAACATGGCAGCGGCCCTGTCGGCGATCCTGCTCACTGCCACGCTGTTGCTCTACGCGGTCTATGCCCTGCGTTTCGGCCCCACCCGCGTCAAGTTCATGAAAGCCCGCTGAAGGAGGGATCCCCGTGCTGCCACCCTACGCCTCCCCCCTCGAACGCACCTGGTACTGGATGCACCGTGCCCTCGTCTTCCTCATCCTGGCCTTCCTGATCCTGCCCATTCTCGTCATCATTCCCCTGTCGTTCAACGCCGACAATTTCCTCATGTATCCCATGTCGGGTTTTTCGCTGCGCTGGTACGAGGAATTCTTCACCTCCCCGGTATGGGGACGATCGGTGATGAACAGCCTCATCGTGTCGCCGGCGGCGACCCTGCTGGCGATGGCGCTGGGCACGCTCGCCTCGGTGGGATTGGTGCGTGCCGAGTTTCCCGGAAAGACCGCGCTCACTGCCGTGCTGATCTCGCCCATGATCGTGCCGGTCGTGATCATCGGCGTGGCCATGTACCTTTTCTTCGCACCCATCGGTCTCACCGGCAGCTATACTGGTCTCATCCTGGCGCATGCCATCCTCGGCGTTCCCTTCGTCATCACCACCGTGACGGCCACTCTCGTCGGATTCGATTTCAACCTCGTGCGGGCCGCCTCCAGCCTCGGCGCGGGGCCGATCACGACCTTCTTCCGGGTCACCCTCCCGCTGGTCGCCCCCGGCATCCTCTCCGGCGGCATTTTCGCCTTCGCCACGTCCTTCGACGAGGTCGTCGTCACCCTCTTCCTCGCCGCGCCGGAACAAAGTACCTTGCCACGGCAGATGTTCGCCGGCATCCGCGAGAACATCAGCCCGACCATCGCCGCCGCCGCCACCATCCTCGTGATCGTCTCCACGCTCATGCTCCTCACCCTGGAGTGGCTGCGCCGCCGCAACGAGCGGCTACGTACCGCGTTGATCTGAATTTTTCACCCCACAGGACCATGCACCATGACCCTTGCACTCAAAGACCCTTCCCTCTTCCGTACCCAAGCCTACATCGACGGGCGCTGGGTCGATGCCGACGACGGTGCCGTGCTCACCGTACGCAACCCCGCCGATGGCAGCGTGCTCGGTACCGTGCCCAAGATGGGCGCTACCGAAACGCGCCGCGCGATCGAGGCGGCCAACGCCGCCTGGCCGGCTTGGCGCGCCCTCACCGCCGGGGCGCGCGCCCGCATCCTGCGCCGCTGGTTCGACCTCATCGTCGAAAATCAGGAAGACCTGGCCGTCCTCATGACCTCCGAACAGGGTAAGCCGCTGGCCGAAGCGCGCGGCGAAGTGCTCTATGCCGCCTCCTTCATCGAGTGGTTCGCCGAAGAGGGCAAGCGCATCTACGGTGACGTCATTCCGCCGCATCAGGCCGACAAGCGCATCGTCGTCACCAAGGAGCCGATTGGTGTATGCGGCGCGATCACCCCCTGGAATTTCCCCTCTGCCATGATCACCCGCAAGGCCGGGCCGGCGCTCGCCGCCGGCTGCCCCATGGTGCTCAAGCCCGCGAGCCAAACCCCGTACTCGGCCCTGGCGCTGGCGGTGCTCGCCGAACGGGCCGGCGTACCGGCGGGCGTGTTCAACGTCGTCACCGGTTCGGCCACGGCCATCGGCGGAGAGCTCACCGCCAATCCCACCGTGCGCAAGCTCTCGTTTACCGGCTCCACCGAGATCGGCATCAAGCTCATGGCGCAGTGCGCCCCCACCCTGAAAAAACTTTCGCTCGAACTCGGTGGTAATGCCCCCTTCATCGTCTTCGACGATGCCGACCTCGACGCCGCCGTGCAGGGGGCCCTCGCCTCGAAATACCGCAACACGGGTCAGACCTGCGTGTGCGCGAACCGTCTGCTCGTGCAAGACGGCGTCTATGAGCGTTTCGCCACCAAGCTCGCCGAGGCCGTCTCCCGGCTCAAGGTCGGCCCGGGGCTCGCCGAAGGCACCAACCAGGGCCCCCTGATCGACGAGAACGCTGTGCGCAAGGTCGAGGAGCACATCGCCGACGCCGTGAGCAAAGGGGCACGCATCGTGCTTGGCGGCAAGCGCCATCCCCTAGGCGGGACCTTTTTCGAGCCCACCATCCTTGCCGACGTCACGCCCGAGATGAAAGTCGCGCGCGAGGAGACCTTCGGTCCGGTAGCGCCACTCTTCCGTTTCCACACCGAGGAAGAAGCCATTCGCATGGCCAACGATACCGAATTCGGCCTGGCCGCCTATTTCTACACCGAATCCTCGAGCCGCGTCTGGCGCGTGGGCGGGGCGCTCGAATACGGCATCGTCGGCATCAATACGGGCATCATCTCCACCGAGGTCGCTCCTTTCGGCGGCATGAAGTTCTCCGGCATGGGGCGCGAGGGCTCCAAATACGGCATCGAGGACTACCTGGAGATCAAGTATATGTGCATCGGGATTTGATCCTGGCACAGGAGTGCACGGTCGGACCAGAGTTTCTGCGCTCCTGTGCAAGTCTCTATGGCAAGCAAAATTTAATTTAACGGTGTCCGCCGTCCCGGTGGACACCAGACGGTCCGAAGACCGCTCGCCATAGGAGACAACCGATGCACGCCTCACCTTCCCCGGGTCGCTGCGACCCGATCACACTGGCCGTCATCCAGGGCGCACTCGAGACGACGCAGCGCGAAATGACTCTCACGCTCGAGAAGACTGGCCGTTCCAGCGTCTTCAACCTCGCACACGACTACAGTAATGCCCTCTTCGATCACTTGCCGGAGATGATCCTGCAAGGGCAGGACATTCCCATCCATCTCGGCTCGCTGATGCCCGCAATGAAGGGCGTGGCCGAATTCTTCGGCGAGGACATCCACGAAGGCGACGTCATCTATCACAACGATCCCGTCTTCCAGGGTAGCCACATCCTCGACTGCTGTATGTACAAACCCGTCTTCTATCGCGGCGAACTCGTTTTTTGGGCCGTGTGCAAAGGACACTTGACCGACATTGGTGGTCCGGTCCCGGCGGGTTACAACCCAGACGCCAAAGAAATCTATGCCGAAGGACTGCGCATTCCACCCGTGAAACTATGGGAGAAAGGGCGCAGGCGCAATGACGTATACAATCTTCTGCTGTCGAACATGCGGGCACGACGCAACCAGGAGGGGGACCTCAACGCCCAGCTCGGTGCCTGCCGGGTCGGCGAGCGCAACCTGCTTGCCCTGCTCGAGAAATACGGCCTGGAGACGGTTCGCGCAGCGATCGCCGAACTCAAGGACATGGCAGACCGACACATGCGCTCCTTGATTCGAACCATCCCCGACGGCACCTATCACGGCGAGGCTCAACTCGAAGATTCCGGCCACGGGCTGGGTACCCTCACCATCCGTGCCGAGGTGGAAGTACGCGGGGACGCGGTGCACATTCGCATCCAGAGCCCTCCTCAGGTCCCTTACTTCATCAACTCCTATGCTGGCAACTCGATGTCCGGCGTGTTGCTGGGACTGATGATGTTCGCCCAAGTCCCTCCCCCATACAATGAAGGGCTCTATCGTTGTGTCAGCGTCGATCTCGGCCCGAAGGGGACGCTGTGCAATGCTGCGGAACCCGCGCCGCACGTCAATTGCACCACCACCCCCATGGAGACGCTCACCGATGCGGTCCGCACCGCCTTCGAGGCCGCGGCGCCCGAGCGTGTCTCCGCCTCGTGGGGGCACACCAGCGGCATCAACATCGCCGGCCGCCATCCTCAAACTGGCGAAGACTACATGACCATGGTGCTTGCCTCCATCATCTCCGGGGCCGGAGCCACGGGTGCTCAAGACGGCTGGCACGGTTGCGGTCCTTTGTGTTGCTTCGGCGCACTCAGCTCCGGCGACATCGAGCTGCTCGAGTACGCCTACCCCATCATCATTCATCGCTATGGATTGCGAACCGACAGCGGAGGTGCCGGGCGCCGACGAGGTGGCTGTGGTACCGTCTGGGAAGTGGAGCCGATCGGCCATGAAATGACCGTCGTCTCCTTCGGCGAGGCGCGACACATCGGCACCATGGGTGCGGCAGGGGCGGTCGATGCCTTGCCAGAGCGCAAACTCGGGCGCCTCGAGATCATCGGTTCCCAAGGCGTCACGGCTTATCATCGCAACGTCATTACCACCATCCGCCCTGGCGAACGGGCGCGTAACCTCAACCCCGGAGGCGGCGGTTACGGTCCGCCCTGGGAACGTCCCGTGGAAGAAGTAGTGCGCGATGTCAAAGATGGCATCGTCTCGGCCGAAGCAGCAGCACTCGAATACGGTGTCGTGCTCGACGAAACAACGCTGCATGTCGATCTAACGGCCACCGCGGCCCTCCGCAACCGTCTGCAACGCAAGGAGGTGGCAGCATGAAACAACGATTTCGTCTGGGCGTAGACGCCGGAGGCACCTTCACCGACTTCGTGCTCGCCGAGCGCGACGGCCCCATGCGGCTCTTCAAGAGCCCTTCGACGCCAGAAGATGGCACACGCGCCATCGCCGACGGCCTGGCACAGATTTCGACGGCATTGGGCATGACGCCGGAAGAAATCGTGTCCCAATGCGACCTGTGCATCAATGGCACCACGGTGGCGCTCAATGCGCTCATCGAACTCAAAGGTGCCAAAGTCGGGCTGCTATGCACGGCCGGACACGAGGATAGCCTGGAACTGCGACTGGGACACAAGGAAGAAGGTCACCGTTACGACCCCGAATATCCACCGGCTCCTCAACTGGTACCGCGCCACTTGCGTCGCCCCGTACGCGGACGCATCCTCGCCGATGGCAGTGAATACGAGCCACTGAACGAGGAGGACATACTCGAGGCGATCGAGATCTTTCGTCGCGAGGCCGTGGAAAGCGTCGCCATTTCCTTCCTCTGGTCGGTGACCAATCCGGCGCATGAACGTCGGGCCCGCGAGCTCGTCGAGCGCCACCTGCCCGGCGTATTCGTGTGCTGTGGCAGCGAAGTCTATCCTCAAGTACGCGAATACACGCGCACCTCCACTACTGTGGTCAATGCCTATCTCAGCCCGGTCATGGGGCGCTACGTTCAGCGTATCGACCGCTTCTTCGCCGACCTGGGTGCGCGCAACCCCGTTCGTTATTACCAATCGAATGGGGGACTCGCTCTGGGTAGCATCATGCGCGAGCGCGCCGTAAATGCCATCAATTCCGGCCCGGCTTCGGCGCCCCAAGCAGCACTCTACGTGGCCGAGCCATTTTCCATCACCAATGTCATCACCGTCGACATGGGCGGCACATCCTTCGACATTACCCTGGCCAAGGATGGGCAGACCAAACTCAATCGCAATTACGATTTCCTGCGTCAGCGCTTGGGCGTACCGATGATCCATGTCGAAACCCTGGGAGCGGGTGGAGGCTCCATCGCCCGGCTCGATGAATTCGGCATGATACGCGTCGGCCCCCATAGCGCCGGCGCCTCCCCTGGCCCGGCCTGTTATGGCCGCGGCGGCACGCAACCCACCGTCACCGATGCCAATCTCGTTCTCGGCTATCTGCGCCCTGAAGCCGTGCTGGGAGGTGCCATCCAAATCGACGCCGACAAAGCCCGTGAGGCACTCGACACCCACCTTGCCTCGCCCTTGGGTATTGGGCTCGAACGTGCCGCCTTCGGCGTCCATACCCTCGTGAACATGAACATGTCCAACGGCATCCGCCGCATTTCCATCGAACAGGGTTACGATCCGCGGGATTTCGCCCTCGTATGTGCCGGTGGTGCCACGGGCATGCACATCACGGGTTTGGCCGAAGAACTGGGTATCGAAACGGTGCTCGTGCCCAAAGCCGCTTCGTGTCTGTGCGCCTTGGGGCAAGTCATCTCCGATGTCAAGTACAACTATCTGGCCAGCCTTCCCATGCGTCTCGATGAAGAGGAGGATATTTCCCCTCTGCAGAATCTCTTCGCCGAAATGGAGGAAAAGGGCAAAGACCTGCTCCGTGGTAGCGGTTTCCCGGAAGAAACGCTCTTTGTCGAACGCAGTGTCGAAATGCGCTATGTAGGCCAGATTCATGAGTGCACGGTTCCTATCCCGGATGGTCCAATCAGCACCGATACGCTTCGGCTGATGATCGAAGCGTTCCACGCCCGCCACGAGGCACTCTATACCTACAGCGAGCCACAGAACCCCGTCGAGCTCATCAACCTCGAATGCACCGTGGGCGCGAGGATCCAGAAACCGCCTCTGCCACGGCTCGAGAGCGGCGAGGAGGGCGTGAAACAGGCACACGATGGATTCCGAGGCATGATTTTCGACGACAGCGGCAAGCGCGTGGAGACCCCCGTCTACCTCGGCGAGCGGCTGCGGGCCGGTAACCGTATCATTGGGCCTGCGGCCATCGAAGAGCCGACTACGACCATCATCCTGCGCCCGGGATGGCAGGCGGAGCTCGACGCCTCGGGAACCTATAAGCTGACGCGGTGGGTAGAATAAAATCTAAGAGGGGAGGAGACGGCGATGCAGGAACATTTCAGCACGGCCGAAGTGACACCGCTGCAACGGCGGCAACATTGGACGAGTGTCATCAGCCGCGCCTATTTCGACCTCGACCTGCAACCGAAGGATGAAACCGTGCGCGGCAGCCTGAGTCAATGGGACATCGGACGGCTTCGCCTGTCCCGCCTCGTCTCGAGCGCCGTCAATTATCGCCGTCGCTGCCCCGAACGCTCGGCGGAGGAGCACGAGCAATTCCTCGTCTCGCTGCCCCTACGACAACCCGTGCGTTTCTCTCAGGTAGGGCGCGAGGCCCTGTGCTTGCCCGGCCAATTCGTACTCGAGCGCAGCGAAGCGCCCTATGATTTCAGCCACGAACACGACAATGAATTACTCGTGCTCAAGATACCCGGCGATCTCCTGCGTCGTCAAATCCGCCAGCCGGAACGCTACTGTGCCCTGGCGCTACAGGCGCGCGATGGTTTGGGCGGTCTCTTCGCCGGCTATCTGCAAAATCTGGGCACGCTGCTCGGGCAAAGCAGCGACGCCCTGCCGCCACTCGTGGAACAGCAATTGCTCGAACTACTCGGCGCAGCCGTGGAGAATGAGGCCCAGACTTTGGATTCGCGCATCTCGGCGGTACGTGCCGCCCACCTGCAGCGCATCGAACGCTATGCGTTGGAACATCTCACCGACCCCCAGCTCGATGCGGTACGCGTCGCCCAAGCTTGCCGGATCTCACCACGCTACCTGCATGACCTCTTCGGCGACACGGAACACACGTTTGCCCAATGGTTGCGCACCAAGCGGCTCGAAGGAGCTTATCGCATGCTGCTCACGCGCCCGGAGATGAGCATCGCCCAGATCGCCTACGCCTGGGGATTCGCCGACCAATCCCACTTCTGTCGGCTCTTCAAGCAGCAGTACGGCTGTCCTCCGCGTGAGCTACGGCGTACCCGTCGAACCCCGAACGCCGCCTGAGGCGGGATTCTCTCACCTCCCCGCCCGCGCCGAGAAATACGCCCGCAGCTCCGGCTCCGGTCGCTGCGCCAGTTCCTCGGCCGTGCCCGCGGCCAGCACCTTCTTGCGGGCGAGGAAGACGACGAGGTCGCTCGCGCCGAAGATCGAGTCGAGATCGTGCGTGATCTGGAAAATGGTCACGCCCAGGGCATCGCGCAGCGCGAGCACGAGTCGATCGAATGCCCGGGCGCTCACCGGATCGAGCCCCGAGGTCGGCTCGTCGAGAAAGAGGATTTCGGGGTCGAGCGCGAGCGCCCGGGCGAGCGCCGCGCGCTTGGTCATGCCGCCGGAGAGTTCGCGCGGATGGCGATGCACCGCGTCCGCGTCCAGCCCCGCCAACTGGATCTTGAGCATGGCCACTTCCTCGCGCAACTGCCGGGGCAAGCGAGTGTGCTCGGTGAGCGGCAGCATCACGTTCTCCAGCACCGTGAGCGAGGTGAAAAGCGCCCCCTGCTGGAACATCACTCCCAGACGCAGCTGCAGCCGGATACGCTCCTCGCGCCCGAGAGAGGCCACATCCCGCCCCAGGAGACGGATGGACCCCGCCGCCGGGCGCGTGAGCATGATGAGGTTGTTGAGAAGTACCGTCTTGCCGCTGCCGCTGCCGCCGACGAGCGAGACCACCTTGCCGCGAGGCACGACCAGGTCGAGCCCCTCGTGGACCACATGATCGCCGAACCGGTTGCATAGGCCGTGCACCTCGATCGCGGGTGTCTCTTCGCTTGCCTCGCTCATAGCCCCAGCCGGCGAAAGACGATGGAGAAGATCGCGTCGAGCACGATTACCCAGAAGATGGATTGCACCACGCTGGAGGTGGTCGCCCGCCCCACTTCGAGCGCCGAGCCGCGCACGCTCATACCCGCCTGGCAACCGATGAGGGCGATCGCCGTGGCAAAGACCGGCGTCTTCACCAGCCCCACCCAATAGTGGGCGTGACCGAGCCGCCCCAGGCGCTGCAGCCCGACGGTCCAATCCAGCCCGAACCCCCCCGTAGCCACCACCATTCCGCCGAAGAGGCCAGCGGCGTTGGCCAGCGTCGTGAGCAGCGGTAAAGCGATCGCCAGCGCCACGAAGCGCGGAATCACCAGCATCTCCACCGGAGGCAGGGCGAGCGAGCGCAGCGCGTCGATCTCCTGGGTGACGCGCATCGAGCCGAGCTGGGCGGCGTAGCTCGATCCGGTGCGCCCGGCCACGACGATGGCCGTGATCATCGGCCCCATTTCGCGCAACACGACGATGCCGATCATGTCGGCGATGAAGACGTTGGCGCCGAAGCGATCGAGCGTCACGCCCGCCTGGTAGGCGAGCACCACGCCGATGAGAAAGGAGAGCAGCGCCACGATGGGCACCGCCCGCACGCCGGCCGCCTCCAGCTCCACGATCACCTCGCGCCAGCGGATGCGCCAGGGGCGCACGAGCACAGGCAAGAGATGCGCCGTGACCTCGCCGATGAAGGCGACGAGATCGAGGTAGTGATGCACCAGGCCGATGGCAACCTTGCCGATGTAGGCGAAACCGGAAAAAGGCTCGGGCTCGGGCGGCGGCGTGCGCTGTGCGACCCGGTCGATGAGGGAAAGTGTCGCCCGCCAAGCCGGCGGCAGGGCAGAAAAATCCAGCGCGCGACCGTGATCCTCAGCGGCATGGGCGAGGTGCTCCAGCACGAGGGCCCCTACGGTGTCGAGCTCGGCCCCTGGTGCCGCTTCGAGACGAACCGGCCCTGCGGGCAGCACCTCCAGCGCCCGGGTCGCGGCCTCGATGAGCGCGTCGGCCTTCACTCCGGCCGCCGTCCATGGTCCTTCGAGGAGGAGGCTTGGCGGCTCCTTCGTCCAGCGCAGGCGTGCACCGGCAGAATCGGTGATCTCGTCCATGGGGCTATGATACGCGAGATGGCGGAAGGCAGCAGGAGTCGAACCTACCTGGGAGCGTCGGACGCCCCCAACCGGGTTTGAAGCCCGGCCGTGCCACCGGACACGGATGCCTTCCGCGAAGAACCAGGATATTGGTTCGGCAGCGGGCAAAGATACAATATACCGCACAACCCACTCCAGAAAAAACATCGCCCCCACGGAGGACACGCCCATGGATCGACGCACGTTTCTCGGCCTGGCAGGCGGCACCTTGCTGCTCACCCGCCTGCCGACCCTTCAAGCCTCGCCTGCCGACTCGGCCGATACGCGCCCTTGGCGTCGTTTCGCGCTCACTTACCACGTCGAACTGACCGAACCCGGACTCGAGGCCGAGCTGTGGTTGCCGTTGCCGCAAAACTTCGGCGACTATCAACGCGCCGAGACGCCGCAGTGGGAAAGCAATGCCGACACGGCCGAAGTGTGGCGCCTGGGGCGCGCCGAAGCGTTCTTCGCCCGTTGGCGCGGGGCCGCCGAGCGCCGCGCCAGCGTACGCATCGAAGTCGCCACCCGCGATCGACAGATCGACTGGCACCACCCGACTCGACCCGCCCCCGAGCAGGATACGGTGCTCGAACGTTATCTCCAGCCCACCGAGCGAGTGCCGCTCGATGGCATCGTGCGCGACACGGCACTCGCGGCGAGCGCCGGAGCGGAAACGCCGCTACAGAAAGCCCGTGCGATCTACGACTGGGTGGTGGAACACTCCTTCCGCGATCCCAAGGTGCGCGGCTGCGGACTGGGTGACGTCAAGAGCATGCTCGAGAGCGGCAATCTCGGCGGGAAATGCGTGGACATCAACACCCTCTACGTCGGTCTGTGCCGGGCCGTCGGCATCCCCGCGCGCGAGATCTATGGCATTCGCGTGGCTGAGTCGCGCTTGTTCAAATCCTTGGGCCGCAGCGGCGACGTAACGGGAGCCCAACACTGCCGTGCCGAGTTCTACGTGGCCGAGTTCGGCTGGGTCCCGGTCGATCCGGCCGACGTGCGCAAGGCTGTGCTGGAAGAAAAATTGCCGCTCGACGATCCGAAGATCGCCGAACTGCGCGAACGGCTCTTCGGTAGTTGGGAAATGAATTGGGTGGCGTTCAACGACGAGAACGACCTGCGTTTCGGGCCGAGCATGATGTCGGGCTTTTTCATGTACCCGCAGGCACGGGTGGGCGGCAAAGTCCTCGACAGCCTCGATCCGGAGCATTTCTCTTACCGCATCGAATCGACCACCCTCAGCTGAAAGTAACAGGCGACTCGCCGCGCAACAGGTGCGCATCCTGGCCGCGGCGCTGCACCCGGCGGGTGTAACCGATTCGATCGAAGAATTCCAGGATCTGTACCGCCCGTTTACGCCCCAAGCCCGTGGCATCGCGAAAACGCGCCGCCTGCACGCCCCCCGCGGCCGCGGCGAGCTCGGCGGCAATCGCCGCGAGCTCCCGCACTCGCCGTGGGGCATAGAAGAGATCCTTGACCACCTGCGCCGCCTCGCCGCGGCGTGCGAGCTTGCGCAGCAGGGTGCGCACCGTCTCTTCCGACACCCCTTCCGCGCGCGCCAGATCTCGCACCCAAGGCGGATCGAAGCCGCCTGCTTCGAGCCGGGCGAGCAATCGCGCCGCGAGCGCCTCCTCTTCGGGTGAGAGCCTGGCGGCATGCCCCGGCAGATGCCACCAGGGGCCGCTGCGCGCCACCTTGCCCTGGCTCGTCAGCGCGTCGAGCACCCCCTGCCACAGCGGCTCGGGAATGAGCGCGTCGACCATGCGGCGCAGGCGCTGCGTGTCCACGCCGGGGTCGTCGGGCACGCGTTCGTGCTGGCGCGCGAGCACGGCGAGCACTCGTTCGGCGAGCGCCTCCCAGTGCTCGGGCAGAATCCAGGCCGCGCCTCGAGCGCCCTGCACCCGCAGCGCCTCGGGCGACAGCACCGCCGCCGAGATCGGCGCCGCGAGTAGCCGCTCCAGCAACGCCTCGTCCACGCCATAGGGCGCCTGAGCCAGCAGCGGTCCGAGCCCCTCGCCTTCGAGCAGGCGCGTGATCGCCTCGAGCCAGGCTCGGCGCCGCGGCGAGCGCCGCTTGCGCTCGGGCGCATAAGGGTCGAGCACGCGGCCGCCGCCCAGGGTGCGGTTCGCCTGGGCGTTGCGGACGATGAAGCGATCGCCCGGGGCAGCGCACAACGGCGCCTCGAAGACCAGCTGCACCAACCCCCGGCCACCGGATGGCAGGAGATCGCCTTCGAGCGGCACGACGTACGCGAGCCGGTGCGCCGCACCAAGGTGGACATGCACCGGCGCGCGCACGCCGAGCGCCGGCGCGTCTGCGGCGAGCGCGAGTTCCACGTCGATATGGCGCGTGGGCAAGAAACAGCGTGCATCCGCGATCCAGTCGCCGCGCGAAATGGCCTCCTTCGCCACCCCCGGCAGGTTCAGGGCACAGCGCTCGCCGGCCGCGGCGCGCTCGCTCGGTCGGTTCTGGGCATGGATGCTGCGCACGCGCACCGGCAGATTTGCCGGCATGAGCCGCAGTTCCTCCGGCCCGCCCAAGGCGTAGCATCCCCCATGCACCGTACCGGTCACCACTGTGCCCACGCCGGCGAGCGTAAACGCGCGGTCGACCGCCAGACGAAAGAATCCCTCGCGGCGGCGCGCGGCGATGCTCCTCGCCTCATGTTCCAGATGGGCGCGCAGCGCCGCCGTGCCCTCGTCTCCCGGCTCCTGCGCCCGCACGGCGAAGACCGGCGCCTGCTCGAGAAAGGTGCCGGCGGTGAGCGCAGCGATTTCGTCCCGAACCTGCGTCAGGCGCGAGGCATCGACGCGATCGGCCTTGGTGAGCGCGACCGCCCCGCGCGTCACGCCGAGCCAGCCGAGGATGGCGAGGTGCTCACGCGTCTGCGGCATCACCCCGTCGTCGGCGGCCACCACCAAGAGCGCGAAGTCGATACCGCTCGCCCCCGCGGCCATGGTATGCACCAGGCGCTCGTGACCGGGCACGTCGATGAAACCGAGTACTTCCCCATCGGCGAGCGGCAGATAGGCATACCCCAACTCGATGGTGATGCCGCGTGCCTTCTCCTCGGCGAGCCGGTCGGTGTCGACGCCGGTGAGCGCCTTGACCAGCGTCGTCTTGCCATGGTCGATGTGCCCCGCCGTGCCGACGATCATGGCCGCAATTCCGCCAACTGGGCAAGGAAGGCGGCCTCGTCGGCCTCGCCCAGACAGCGCAGGTCCCACCACAGCGCCTCGTCGGCCACGCGCCCCAGCACCGGGCGTGGCAGCGCGCGCAGCGCCGCCTCGAGCCGCGACAAGGAACGCCCCGCACGCTTGCCCACCGGGCGAAGCACCAGGCCGTGGCTGGGCAGGCGCTCCACCGGCAATGCCCCGCTGCCGATCTGGCTCGCCATGGCAGCCTCGCTGACGACGAATCCCTCGCCCAGGGCCCGTTGGACCGGTTCACGCAAGCGCGCTGCCTGAGCGGCCATGGCCGAAGCGGGACGCGTGAGGAGCCGCAGCGTGGGCAGACGCTCGGCGAGAAATTCCGGCTCACGGTAGAGCCGCAACGTCGCCTCCAACGCCGCCAGGGTGAGCTTGCCCACGCGCAGCGCCCGTTTGAGCGGATCCTTCTTGATGCGGCGGATCAGATCCGCGCGTCCGACGAGGAAACCGGCCTGAGGGCCGCCCAGCAGCTTGTCGCCGCTGAACGTGACCAGATCGGCGCCAGCGGCGACGGTTTCGCGCACCGTCGGCTCGGCCGGCAGCCCCCAGGCGGCCAGATCGACGAGGGTACCGCTGCCCAGGTCGACCCCCAACGGCAGGCCGTGGGCGTGCGCGATCTCCGCCGCCTCGGCCACCGGGACGCTCTTGGTGAAGCCCGTAATGGCATAGTTGCTGCAATGCACTTTCAGCAGCATCGCCGTGCGCGGTCCGATCGCTTCGGCATAGTCGTGGGGATGGGTACGGTTGGTGGTGCCCACCTCGACGAGGCGGGCGCCGGCGCGTTTCATGATGTCGGGAATGCGGAAAGCCCCGCCGATCTCCACCAGTTCTCCACGCGAAACTACCACTTCGCGCCGCTTGGCGAGCGCATCGAGGGCGAGCAGCACCGCCGCGGCATTGTTGTTGACCACAGTGGCCGCCTCGGCGCCGGTGAGCTCGCGCACGAGTTCTTCCACCAGCGTATCGCGGTCGCCCCGACCGCCCCCCTCGAGGTCGAATTCCAGCGCCGCCGGGGCCGTCATCGCCTGTACCACGGCGCGCACCGCCTCGTCGGCGAGAATCGCCCGCCCGAGATTGGTGTGCAGTACCGTCCCGGTGAGGTTGAAGACGGTACGCAGACGCGGTCTATCCTGCGCCTGCAGAGTTTCCTGCACACAGGCGGCGATCGCCTCGGGTCGCAGCGTATCGAGGGCAAGTACCCCCTCCTGCGCCCGCGCCCGCAGCGTTGCCAGATGCGCGCGGGAAACGGCCAGCACCCGCGTTCGGCCGTGGGCTGCGAGCAATGCGGCGAAGGCAGGCGAAGCCAGCAGCCGCTCGAGCGAAGGGATGTCGCTCGCCGCGGCAGATTCAGTACGAACCTTCGTCACGCGAACCACAACAAGGGATTGGCGCTCGCGCGCACGTACCCAGCCTCTCCCATCAACACGTCGAGCGCGAGACTGGCGAGATCGTCGGCCACCGCATCCACCTCCAGATCTTTCTCCTGGTAGAAAATCTTACGATAGCTGTGGCAAGCATCGCAAGATTCGGCCTTGATCGCCTCGGAGCCCCCTTCGAGGTGGTGATAGGCCACCGAACGGGTGTCCTCGCAGTGGCTGCACTTGACGCGCACCATGTGCCACTCGCTCGCGCACAGGCCGCAATGCAGATAGCGCAGACCGTCGCTCGCCGCGCCCACGCGCACGACGCTCGCCACCGGCAGGCTACCGCACACGGGACAGACACGCGAGGGCACCGCGGCCGGCACCGCCTCCTGCGGCAGGCGGCTCGCCCGCTCGGTCCAATACACCTGCAGCGCCGCCATGAGAAAAGGCGCTGCGCCCACGTCCCCCGGTTCCTCCCCGGCAAGGAGCGCCTGGACGAGCGCATCGAGCCGCTGCTGCTCGGCCGTGAGCGCTTGCTCGAGTCGCGCCACCGTGGCTCGCGGCGATTCCCCGAGCTCCTCGGTCGACAAAGCCGTGAGCACCGCCCGCAGCGCCTCGCGCCATAGGCCCTCGATCGGCGCCTCGCATGGAAGCGGCGGCATGCCGTGCGTGCGCGCGAGCGAGAGTCGATTCTCGTCGGGCAAGGGCGCGGTGAAAGCGCCGAGCGCCTCGTGCTGGGCCTGGGCGAGTTTCGCCATCAAGGCGAGATATTCCCCCAGGGAATTCCCCTCGGCCAGATGACGCAGGCGCGCCGCACGCTCGGCGAATACCTGACGCGAGGGCAGACGCAGCCGCGGCAAGGCGTTGCGCTCCAGCCCCTCGATCTCACCGCGTGACAGAATACGTTGCAAGCCGTTCTCCCCTTAGGAAACGCTGAATAATTGGCTGCGCGGGCGAATCGCTGCGTTGCGCGGTGCTCGCTCCCTCGCCTATCTACTGATATGTCTCGGTCGCTGCGCTCCGTGCGCCTTGCGCTTCATCCCGCTCGCTCATTTCTTCAGCGTTTCCCTTACTCGTTGGCACCCTTGACCATCTGCCGGAACCAGGCGCGATGGTGCCGCCAGGCCCAGCCCCAGGTCACGTCGCCGCGCATCATCGCGCGCACCGAACCCTTCACCCAGATGGCGGCATAGATGTGCACGATGATGGACGTGATGGCCACGAAAGCGCACAGCGCATGCACCACGGCCGCCAACCGCACGACACCGACGGGGAAGGTAAACCAGGCGCGCCACAGCCCGAGACCGGAGAGCAGCAGACCGACGGCGCTCAACACCAGCACGTAGAAGAGCGCCTTCTGCAAGGCGTTGTAGCGCCCCACCTCGGGCAGATGCTCCTCGCGGTTGGCGAGCACGTCGGGGAAGTGCTTCAGCCACTGCGCATCCTTCGCCTCCCAGGCGTTGTGCCGCGCCAGACGCAGCGCGAGCACGGCGAAGCAGACGAAGAACACCACCCCGATGTACGGATGCAGCACCCGCGCCCAGTAGCCGCCGCCGAGCAGGTCCGAGAGGAAGAAGAACGCCGGATGATAGAACGCCAGCCCCGAGAGCGCGAGCAGGATGAAGGTGATCGCCACCACCCAGTGGTTGCTGCGCTCGCTGGCGCTGTAGCGCGGCAGAGTCCGCGGTCGTGTGGTCTCACTCATGGGACACCTCCTTCTCGGCGTTGCGCTCGTCCTCCTCGCTCGTCTCGGCCGGACCGACGCGCATGTAATGGAAAAAGCCCACCAGCGCGGCGAGCGCCATCGCCGCCATGCTCAAGGGCTTGGCCACCCCTTTCCACAGCGACACCGTGGGGCTGATCTGCGGGTCTTTCGGCAACCCACTGTAGAGGGTGGGCTGATCGGCATGGTGCAGCACGTACATCACATGCGTGCCGCCCACGCCGGCCGGATCGTAGAGCCCGGCGTTGGCGTAGCCGCGGGATTTGAGATCGGCGATGCGCGCCTGGGCGTGCTCCTTCATCTCTTCCTTGGTGCCGAACTCGATCGCCCCCGTGGGACAGGTCTTGACGCAGGCCGGCTCCTGCCCCACGGCGACACGGTCGGAACACAGGGTGCACTTGTACGCCTTGTGGTCCTTCTTCGAGAGGCGCGGCACGTTGAACGGGCAGCCCGTGACGCAGTAGCCGCAGCCGATGCAGTGCTCCTCGTGAAAATCCACGATCCCGTTGGCGTACTGCACGATCGCCCCCGGCGAGGGGCAGGCCTTGAGGCAACCCGGATCTTCGCAGTGCATGCAGCCATCCTTACGGATGAGCCACTCGAGATCTCCTTGAGGGTTCTCGTATTCGGCAAAGCGCATCACCGTCCACGAATGCTCGGTGAGATCGGCCGGGTTGTCGTAGACGCCGACGTTGGTGCCGATCTCGTCGCGCAGGTCGTTCCACTCCATGCACGCCGTCTGGCACGCCTTGCAGCCGATGCACTTGGAGACGTCGATGAGCTTGGCCACCGCGCCCACGCTCGGCTCGCGCACCGAAGGGGTGGGCGAAGTGGTGGCGGAGCGCCGCTTGATGTCGAGAGATTGCAATGCCATGGCCGCGCTCCTATGCCTTTTCCACTTTTACCAGGAAGGACTTGAATTCCGGCGTCTGGATGTTGCCATCGCCCACCGACGGCGTGAGCGCGTTCGCCAGGAACCCCGGCTTGGCGATGCCCACGAACCCCCAGTGGATGGGAATGCCCACGTGGTGCACCGTCTTGCCCTCGATCGTCAGCGGCCGGATGCGCTTGGTCACCAGGGCGACCGCCTTGATGTAGCCGCGCTTGGACGAGACCTTGACGCGCTCGCCGTTGGCGATGCCCAGCTCCTTGGCGAGCGCCTCGCCGATCTCGACGAATTGCTCCGGCTGGACGATGGCGTTCAGACGCACGTTCTTCGTCCAGTAGTGGAAGTGCTCGGTGAGCCGGTAGGTGGTCGCCACGTGAGGGAATTCCTCCACCTTGCCCATGTCGGCCAGATCACGCGCGAACACCCGCGCCGCCGGGTTGCTGGTGGCCGCCGGCGTTTTCGGATGCAGCGGGTTGTAGCCGAGCGGCGTCTCGAACGGCTCGTAGTGCTCGGGGAACGGGCCCTCGGCCATGCCGGCGCGGGCGAAGAATCGCGCCACCCCTTCGGGATTCATGATGAAGGGGCCCATGCCGGTGTCGGGCGGCTCGTCGGCCTTGTAGTCCGGCACGTCCGCCCCGGCCCACGCCTTGCCGTTCCAGTAGATGAGCTTGCGCTGCGGATCGAACGGTCGGCCCTGCAGGTCGGCGCTCGCCCGGTTGTAGAGGATGCGCCGGTTCGCCGGCCAGGCCCAGGACCAGCCGAGCGTCTGGCCGATGCCGGTGGGGTCGCTGTTGTCGCGTCGCGCCATCAGGTTGCCCGTCGGCCCCCAGCTGCCCGAGAAGATCCAGCAGCCGCAGGCGGTGCTGCCGTCATCGCGCAGCTCCGCGAAGCCGGCGAGCTGCTCGCCGGCGCGGCGCACGATTCTCGCCGGATCCTTGGGATCGGGCAGGTCGACCAGCGCCTTGCCGGAGTACTCCTTGGCGAGCTCTTCGGGCGTGGGGTTCGCCTCGTTGGCGTAGGGCCACCACAGGTCGAGGATGGGCGCCGGGAAAGTGCCGCCCTCGCGGCGGTAACGCTCGCGGATGCGCAGGAAGAGCTCGGCCATGATCTCGATGTCGCTGCGCGCCTCGCCCGGCGGTTCGGCCCCCTTCCAGTGCCATTGCAGCCAGCGCCCGGAATTGACGAGCGAGCCGTCTTCCTCGGCAAAACAGGTCGTGGGCAGCCGGAAGACCTCGGTCTGGATCTTCGACGGATCGACGGGGTTCGATTCACCGGCGTTGCGCCAGAACTCCGAGGTCTCGGTGGCGAGCGGATCCATCACCACCAGATACTTGAGCTTGGCGAGCCCCTCCAGCACCTTGGCCTTGTTCGGCGCTGCCGCCAGCACGTTGAACCCCTGGCAGATATAGCCGTTCATCTTGCCCTGCGCCATGAGCTCGACGACCTGCAGCAGGTCGTAGAGCTTGTCGAGCTTGGGCAGATAGTCGTAGGCCCAGTTGTTCTCGGCCGTGGCGGCCTTGCCCCACCAGGCCTTCATGAGGCTCACGAAGAACTTGGGATAGTTCTGCCAGTAGCTCATCTGGTTGGGGCGCAGCGGCTTGAGCGTGCGCGCGGCCAGATACTGGGGCAGATCCTGCTCGGCTTCGTTGGGCAGCGTGAGATAGCCCGGCAGGAGGTTGGACATCAACCCCAGGTCGGTGAGCCCCTGGATGTTGGAGTGTCCGCGCAGGGCGTTGATGCCGCCGCCGGGCATGCCGATGTTGCCCAGGAGCAGCTGCATCATGGCCGCGGTGCGGATGATCTGCGCCCCGATCGAGTGCTGCGCCCAACCGAGCGCGTAGAGAATGGTGGCAACGCGGTTGGCCGGCGCGGTGGAGGCGAGCATCTCGCAGATCTGCAGGAATTTCGCCTGCGGCGTACCGCAGACGCGCTCGACCATTTCCGGCGTGTAGCGCGCATAGTGCTGCTTCATGAGCTGATAGACGCAGCGCGGATGCTGCAAGGTGGGATCGGTCTTGACGTAACCGTCCTCGCCGCGCTCATAGTCCCAGCTCGATTTGTCGTAGCGGCGCTTCTCGGGGTTGTAGCCGGAGAAAAGGCCATCCTCGAACGAGAAGTCTTCCCGCACGATGAACGACAGATCGGTGTAATTGCGCACGTATTCATGCTGGATCTGGTCTTTTTCCAGCAGATGGCGGATCACTCCACCGAGGAAGACGATGTCGGTGCCGGTGCGGATCGGCGCATAAACGTCGGCCACCGAGGCCGAGCGCGTGAAGCGCGGATCGACGACGATGAGCTTGGCACCACGGTGCGCCTTGGCTTCGGTCACCCATTTGAACCCACAGGGGTGCGCCTCGGCGGCGTTACCGCCCATGATGAGGATGATGTCGGCGTTCTTGATGTCGACCCAATGGTTCGTCATCGCTCCACGGCCAAACGTCGGGGCAAGACCTGCCACCGTCGGGCCGTGTCAGACACGCGCCTGGTTGTCGAACGCGAGCATCCCCAGACTGCGCACGATCTTGTGCGTCAGATAGGCGGTTTCGTTGCTGGAGGCCGAAGCTGCGAGCATGCCGGTGGTGAGCCAGCGATTGACGGTCTTACCCTCGGCGGTCTTTTCGACGAAATTGGCGTCGCGGTCGGCTTTCATCAACGCAGCGATGCGATCGAGGGCCTCGTCCCAGGAGATCGTCTGCCATTTGTCCGAACCCGGCGCACGGTACTGCGGCTGCTTGAGACGGTTCGGACTGTGGATGAAATCGATGAGCGAGGCGCCTTTCGGGCACAGCGTGCCCCGATTGACCGGATGGTCGGCATCCCCCTCGATGTGCACGATGGTGGCCTTGGCGTTCTTCGCGCCATCGCCCAAGCCGTACATCAGGATTCCGCATCCCACCGAGCAGTAGGGACAGGTGTTGCGCGTCTCGGTCATGCGCGCGAGCTTGTATTGGCGCACTTCGGCCAGAGCCGTCTGTGGCGCCAAGCCCAGCGCCGCCATGCTCGATCCCGATAGCATGGCAGCGCTGACCTTGAAGAACTGCCTTCGGTTCATCCCGTTCATGGGTCTCCCCTGGGGTTGTTTTTCCTGTGCGGCGGCGCGAAACCCGCTCCGCCCCCTTGTCCTCGCCCGAACGGCCCCGCCAGGGAAATCCGCCAAGGTCGAGTCGCGATCGACACTGCCGCGATTTTTGCTTTGTAGGACATCGCTCGGAGCCTGTCAACCCCGCGCCAAGTAAGGAAAACCCTGAGACCCGGGCCTATACTGAGTGTCTCGTCGCCTTGGGAGAACACCGATGAAAGCGATGCTCCTCACCCGTCCCGGCGCGGCGCTCGAATGCGTCGAGCGCCCTTCCCCTCGGCCCGGCCCGGGTGAGATCCGGCTGAAAGTGCTTGCCTGTGCCGTGTGCCGCACCGACCTGCACGTGATCGACGGCGAGCTGCCCCACCCCAAGTTGCCGCTCGTGCTCGGCCACGAGATCGTCGGGCGCGTGCTCGAAGTGGGCGAGGGCATGACGCGCTTTCGCGTGGGCGATCGCGTGGGGGTGCCTTGGCTCGGCGGCGCCTGCGGGCATTGCCGCTACTGCCGCCGCGGGCAGGAGAACCTGTGTGAATCGGCCGTCTTCACCGGCTACACGCGCGACGGCGGCTTTGCCGAGGAGACGGTGGCCGACGCCCGCTTCTGCTTTCCCATCCCCGAGCGCTACGGCGACGCCGAGGCCACGCCTCTGCTGTGCGCCGGGCTCATCGGCTGGCGTACCTACGCCAAGGCGGGTGCGAACCTCGAACGCGTCGGTATCTACGGTTTCGGCGCGGCGGCGCACCTCATCGCCCAGGTGGCCATCCACCAAGGCAAGCGCATCTACGCCTTCACCCGCCCAGGGGACGTCGCCGCCCAGGAATTCGCCCGGCGCCTGGGCGCGTGCTGGGCCGGAGGTTCGGACGAACCGCCGCCCGAGCCGCTCGATGCCGCGCTCATCTTCGCCCCCGTGGGCGAACTCGTGCCGCAGGCGCTGCGCGCTACCGACAAAGGCGGCACGGTGGTGTGCGGCGGCATCCACATGAGCGACATCCCCTCCTTTCCCTACCGCTGGCTGTGGGAGGAGCGCACGATTACCTCGGTGGCCAACCTCACGCGCGCCGACGGAGAGGCGTTCATGAAGCTCGCCGCCGAAGTGCCACTGCATCCGGCCGTCACCTGTTACCCTCTGACGGCGGCCAACGAGGCCATCGCTGATTTGCGCGCGGGTCGCGTGAATGGCGCAGCGGTGCTCATTCCGTAACCAGACGATCCACCCGGCTATAGACCGTCGCCTCTTGGCCGCGCACGAAGCCCAGCAGCGTGATGCCCGCCTCCTCGGCCAAGCGCACCGCCAAGGCCGTGGGCGCGGACACCGCTGCGAGCACCCCGATGCCGGCCACCGCCGTCTTCTGCACCAGCTCGAAACTCGCCCGGCTCGACATCAGCGCGATCGCCGCGTCCCCCGTGCGCAGCAGCCCGCCGCGCGCCGCCGCCCCGATCGCCTTGTCGAGCGCGTTGTGCCGGCCCACGTCCTCGCGCACCACCAAGAGGGCGCCATCGGCCGCGGCAAGAGCCGCCGCGTGGGTCGCACCGGTGGCTCCATGCAAGGGCTGCCGTGCCCGCAGGGCGTGCATGGCCGAGAGCACGGCCGCAAGCGGCACCCTCCCGCCCTGCGGCACGCGCGGCACCGGCCGCACCGCCTCGGTGAGCGACTCGATGCCGCACAAGCCGCAACCAGTGCGCCCACTCAAGGCGCGCCGCCGCGCTTTGAGGCGTGCGAAGCGCTCGCTGGCGATTTCCAGCCGTACGATCACGCCCGCCTGATTCGATTCGAGTTCGAGCTCGTAGATCTCGGCCAAATCTTCGACGATCCCCTCGGTGAGCGAAAACCCCAAGGCGAAGTCCTCCAGATCGGCAGGCGTGGCGAGCATCGTCGCATAGGCGATCCCGTTGTATTCAAGCGCCACCGGCGTTTCCTCGGCGAGCACGTCTTGCTCGGGGAAATGCTCGAGCCGAGCGCCGTGCACGCGAAACACTGCCTTGTGGATTCGGCCCCCTTCTACCGCATCGCGTTCGTCATCATTTACCATCCGCCCACTCCGCCTTGCCGAATCATTACGCCGTCCTTCTTCTGCACCCCGCAGCAGCTATCGTCTACAATGCGCAGACAAGCGAAGATATCTTCAAACATTTTTCACCATCGCAATAGGAGGAGTTCCCATGTCCTACGTCGTCAAGGTGGTCTTCGGGCCGGAGCGCGAATACGAGTTCTATACCAATGCCGAGGCGGTCGAATCGCTCGATCGTAACGTCGCGCGTGATTGGCTGGTACGGGAAATGGAAGCGCTCGAGTGCGACCCACCCAACCCCATGGGCAAGGTGCTCGTGGTCGACCTGATCCTCAACCTCGCCAAATGCGCGGGCGAGGCGCGCTTTGCCGAAGGCGGAGAATGGGCGCAGACCTTTTCTCAGGTCGTGGCGCGACTGCTCGACCGACCGGTCGTGCGCGTCGACGTCGAAAATTTCGCCGTCGGCTGATCCGCCTCAGGACGCGGCGCGGCCGATGCGGGCGATCGCCAGCGCCGCGAGAAAATTCAAATCCTCCTGCACCGGCCGCCCCTGATCGTCGAAGCCGCGCCATTCGCGCACCTCGATGTCGAGCAATCCGCACAAGGTGGTGAAATCGGCCACCGTGAAGAAGCGCACGTTGGGCGTGTTGAACCACTGGTGCGGTAGGCTTTCCGAAACGGGCATGTGTCCCTCGAGGATGCTCTTGCGGTGCTTCCAGAAGGCGAAGTTGGGAAAACTCACGATCGCCTCGTGCCCCACGCGCAGCATCTCCCGCAAGATACCTTGAGTATTGCGCATCGCCTGCAGCGCCTGGCTCATGATGACGTGGTCGAAATGCCCGTCCTGCAGGTCGGCGAGCCCCTCGTCGAGGTCGCTCTGGATGACGTTGATGCCGCGTTCGATGCACGCGACGATGCGGGCAGGATCGTTCTCGATGCCGTAACCGACCACACCCTTGGTGTCGATGAGATGGCGCAGTAGTACCCCGTCGCCGCAGCCCAGGTCGAGCACGCGCTCGCTCGGCGCGATCCATTCGGTGAGCGCCAGAAGGTCGGGGCGCAGGGTCGGCGCACGGTGCCCGGTTTCGCGATCGGAAGTCGCCATGATCACACCTCGATCCGGTTGAAATAAGCGCGCAGCACCGCATGGTAGCGCGGGTGCTCCAGCAGGAAGGAATCGTGCCCTGCCTTGCTGTCGATCTCGGCGTAGCACACGTCTTTTCCCGAGTGCACCAGGGCCGAGACGATCTCGCGGCTGCGCGCCGGCGAGAAGCGCCAGTCGGTGGTAAACGCCACCACGAGAAAGGCTGCCTCGGCACGCGCAAAGGCCGCCGCCAGATCGCCGCCGTAGTCGGCCGCCGGATCGTAGTAGTCCAACGCCCGCGTGGTGAGGAGATAGGTATTCGCATCGAAGAAACGGGCGAACTTGTCCCCCTGGTAGCGCAGGTAGGATTCGATCTCGAATTCGATGTCGTACGAATAGCGCATGATTCCGTGGCGCAGAGCCCGGCCGAATTTCTCGGCCATGGCGTCGTCGGACAGATAGGTGATGTGCCCGATCATGCGCGCCAGCCTCAATCCCTGCTTGGGCACCACGCCGTGCTCGTAGTAGTTGCCGCCGTGGAAATCGGGGTCCGAGAGGATGGCCTGGCGCGCCACCTCGTTGAAGGCGATGTTCTGCGCCGAGAGCTTGGGCGCAGTGGCGATCGCCAGCACGTGGCGCACACGCTCGGGATACTGCAGTGACCAGGAGAGCGCCTGCATTCCGCCGAGCGAGCCCCCGATCACCGCGGCGAAGCGCTCGATGCCGAGCCGATCGGCGAGCCGCGCCTGGGCATTGACCCAGTCCTCCACCGTCACGAAGGGGAAGTCCGCACCCCAGGGTTTGCCGGTGACCGGATTGATCGACACCGGCCCGGTCGAACCGAAGCAGCCGCCGAGGTTGTTCACCCCGATGACGAAGAATTTCTCGGTGTCGAGCGGCTTGCCCGGCCCGACGAGGTTGTCCCACCAGCCGACGTTGTGCGGGTCGTCACGATAGACCCCGGCGACGTGGTGCGAACCCGACAGCGCATGGCACACGAGCACGGCGTTGCTGCGTGCGGCGTTCAGCGTCCCGTAGGTCTCGTAGACCAGATCGTACTGCGGCAAAACCCTTCCGGCCTTGAGCGGCAACGGTTCGTCGAAATGCGCCTTTTGCGCTTCGACGAAACCCACGGACCGAGGATGCTTCATGCGGCGGCTCCCAAAAACGAAAAAGCCCAGCGACATGCGGGCGCCGGGCGATCCCGCTTTAGCTGCATTTGTAAGGCGCCCGCAAGCTGAGGCTCAAATCGGCGCCATATGGATCGAACCATAGCGCGCCCCCTTAGCGATGTCAAGGCGAGCGAAAAACCCTACCATAGAAGGGATTGACAGATCAGCATCACGATCGCTATCATTTACTTGATTAGCTAGCCAATAATTAAGATGAACACTACTGATAATTTCGGTGTATTGCTGCACGAAGTCGCCCGCTACTGGCGGGCCGAGCTCGACCGACGTTTGCGCCATCTGGGTCTGTCACAGTCGCAATGGCTGGTATTGATCAAATTGCCCGACGAGGGAATGATGCAAACGGCGCTCGCGCGCAAGGTCGGCATCGAGGGTTCGACGCTCGTGCGCCTGCTCGACCGTCTGCAAGCCAACGGCTGGATCGAACGGCGTGACATGCCCGGCGATCGACGGGCCAAACGCGTCGTCCCGACGGCCAAGGCCAAGACGCTGCAGCACGAAGTCGCCGTGATCGCTCAGGCGCTGCGTGAGCAGCTGCTCGCCGGTATCGATCCCCAGCACGTGGCCATTGCCGCCGAGGTCCTATCGCAGCTGCGCCAGAAACTCGAGAACCTCCATGATTGACCGAGTTCAGAACATCAAATCCGCCCTTGCCGGACACCCCAAGATCCGTCGCGGCCTGATCCTCCTCGCCTCGCTCGCCTTGCTCGTCTGGGTCGGCAGCATCATCCACTATCGTTTGACCCACGTCGAGGAGATCGACGCGCGGGTGGCATCCGACATGATCACCATCGCCCCGCGCCTGTCGAGCTGGCTCGCCGAACGCCCGGTGATGGAGGGCGACCACATCAAAAAAGGGCAGACCCTGGCCGTGCTCTATCGCGACCCCTCCCGCCTGCAGGCGCAGTCGCAGGAGGCAGCGCTCGGCGCGGCCGAGAAAGAGATCGAGCGGCTGGAACACCTCCTCGCCGAACAGCGCGCCTCCACCCAGGCCGCCGTGATGGAAGCCGAGAGCGGCGTGAAGACGGCCGAAGAAGCGCTCAAGGCCGCGCAAATCCAGCGCGCCAATGCCGAGAGCGACTACCGGCGCAACGCTGCCCTGGTGAAGCTGCACGCCGTACCCGAGCAAGACGCCGAGCATACCGAGAACGCCTACAAAGTCGCCAAGCAAAGTGAAGCCAGCGCCCAGGCCAACTTGGAAGCGGCCAAGGCGCGGCTGGCCAAGGCGCGCGCCGATGCCCAGCTCGGTTCGCTCGAGCGCCAGCTCGAAGAAGCGCGCGTGCATCGCGACCAGGTACTTGCCGAGCGCGACCTCGCCCAGCTCGACCTCAAAGACCTCACCCTCACCTCCCCCATCGACGGTGTGGTCGACCGCACCTTCGCCAACGTGGGCGACTATGTCGCGGCGAGCCAGCGGGTAATGCTCATCCATGATCCCGAGGATATCTGGGTCGAGGCCAACATCAAGGAGACCAAGATCGCCGACGTCCACCCCGGCCAACCGGTGGAGGTGACGATCGACGCGCTGCCCGGTCGGGTTTTCCACGGTGAAGTCTGGTTCATCGGCCATGCCGCCACCAGCACCTTCCAGCTGCTACCCAATCCCAATCCTTCCGGCAACTTCACCAAGATCACCCAGCGCATTCCCGTGCGTATCCGCGTGAAACAGGAAGACGGGCTCCTCAAACCCGGCATGATGGCCGTGATCTCGATCGATGTCCGACACTGACGAACTCTCCGGTTTCTTCGAGCGGTTTGGGTCGGCCTATCGCTGGCTGGTCATCACGACCACGCTCATGGGTACGATCACGGTCGTGCTCTCCTCGACCATCGTCAACGTGGCGCTACCCGACATCATGGGCGCATTCGGCATCGGCCAAGACCAGGCGCAATGGATGTCGACGGGGTTCCTGGCGGCGATGACCGCCTCCATGCTCATCAACGCCTGGCTCAACGACGCGATTGGCATCCGCGCCACCTTCGTCGGCTCGATGGCGCTCTTCGCCGCCGCCTCGGTGCTCGGCGGGCTCGCCCCCAACGAGAACGTACTCACTTTCGCCCGCGTCGCCCAGGGCATCGCTGCCGGGATCATCCAGCCGCTGGCGATGATCATGATCTTCCGCGTCTTTCCGCCGGAAGAACGCGGTACCGCCATGGGCATCTACGGCATCGGTGTGGTGCTCGCACCGGCGATCGGCCCCGTGCTGGGCGGCTGGCTCATCGACAACTACGACTGGCGTTATGTCTTCTACATGGGCCTGCCCACCTCGTTCCTGGGCATGCTTCTCGGCACCATCTTTCTGCCCACCCGCCTGAGCGGCGGCAAGCGCCGCAGTTTCGATGCCTTCGGGTTCGTACTGCTCGCCGCCTTCCTCGTCACTTCCCTCTATGCGCTCGCCAACGGGCAGCGCGAGGGCTGGAATTCGGACATCATCGTCGGCACGGGCGCGGTGAGTTGCGTGCTCTTCCTCGCCTTCATCGCCTGGCTCGCGCATCGTGCCGAGCCCTTGGTGAGCCTGCGCGTCTTTGCGTTTGGTCGCTACAGTGCCGCCTCGCTCGTCGCTTTTCTCTATGGGGCGGGGCTCTACGGTTCGACCTATCTCATCCCGCTCTTCCTGCAGACCGTGCAAGGCTACACCCCTACCCGCTCGGGACTGCTGATGATGCCGGCGGGGCTCATCCTCGGCATCGTCTTCCCCATCGCCGGTCGGCTCACCGATCGATTGCCCGCTTATCTATTGGTGTGTACGGGTCTGCTCCTCTTCGGTATCTCCAACCTACTGCTCTACACGATCGACGTCGACATCTCCTTTTGGGACATGGCGCTGATGGTGCTACTGGGGCGCATCGGGCTCGGCGTGATGATGCCGGCCTTGAACGCAGGGGCGTTGATGGCGCTCCCTCCCGAATTGCTCGCACAAGGAACGGGAACGATCAACTTCATGCGCCAGCTCGGCGGCGCCTTCGGGGTGAGCCTGCTGTCGGCCGCCGTGGAGATTCGCTTTGCCTTTCACGCCGCCGCCCTGACGCCGACGCAGACGGAAGCGAACAACGCCACGATGTACACCATCCAGGCACTGCAGCAGCTCGACAAGGTTGCCGGCGTGCCCGATGCCTTCAGCTATTCCTATGGCGGCGTGTTCAACTTTCTCGACAAGGTCTTGACGGCCAAGTCCCAGAGCATGGCGTACAGCGATGGCTTTGCCTTGGTCGGTGTGGTCTTCCTCCTTTCTTTGCTGCCCGGCTACCTGATGAAAGGACGGCGTTGAGGTGGTCTCAGCCTGGAGGTATACCTACAATGAGCCAAGGCATTCTTGGAGAGGGCAATGGCGTATCGCACCATCGTATTCGCCTATGACGGAAGTACTGAAGGGCAAGCGGCGCTCGCCGAAGGCATCGATCTCGCACAACTCGTCGACGCACGCTGCCATCTGCTCGCCGTAATGGCAGTGCCACGGGAAGCCAAATATGCTCAAGTCGTGGTACCCGAAGACTGCATCGACGAGGATTGCGCGCGCATCCGCCGCATTCTCCAGGAAGGCATCCAGCGCTTCAAGGACGCCGGGCTGGAGGTCGACGGGGTCATCCGTGTGGGTGAAGCGGCACCGGTGATCGGAGAATATGCTTCAGAGGTCGAGGCGGATCTGGTCGTCGTCGGTCACCGTCGGCGGGGGCCGCTCGATCGCTGGTGGCATGGTTCGGTGGGGCACTCGCTGCTCGATACGCTGCCGTGCAGCTTGCTGGTCGCCATGCCGCGGCAGGAAGCGAACGCCTAAAGAACGGCGAGGAGCGCCTGCGCCATCAGCGGCGCCACGCTCACCGCGTTCGTGGGATGCGCGATGGTGTCGGTGCTCCAGATCGCTCCGGCACCGGCGGCACGCACGGTCTCGAGCGCATCCTCGACGAAGAGTGCGTGCGTCACGGCCACGTCCACCGACGCTGCCCCGGCCGCGTGCAGAGCCCGAACGGCCTGGGCGAGCGTGCGCCCGGTACTCGCCACGTCATCGAGCACCACCACCGCCCGACCGCGGACGTTGAGCTCTTGGGGCAGGGTCACCTCGACGTTTCGGTCGCCGCGCCGCACCTTCCGCCCCACGGCGTAGTCCAAGCCAACGGCCCGCGCGGCTGCCTCGACCCAGGCGCGCGACTCTTCGTCGGGGCCGACGAGGAGCGGTCGTCCGCGCTCGCGCGCCGCGAGTTCCCCCAAAAGCGGCGCCGCGCACAAGGCGAGCGCAGGAGAGACCGGTATAGCCTCGTCGAGGCGGGCGATGCGGTGCAGGTGCGGATCGACGGTGACGAGCGCCTCGACGCAGGATGCGACGAATCGCCCCACCGCGAAGGCGCTCACCACTTCTCCGGGAGCAAACGCCTTGTCCTGACGCAAGTAAGGAAAATACGGCGCCGCCAGCACCACCCGCCGCACACCCGCCTCGTGCAGCCCCGATCCGGCGAGCAACAGTTCGACGAGTTTTTCATTGGGATGATCGAGGCCACGCAGCAGCACCACCTTTTCGGGCAGCCGCTCGGGCAGTCGCAGCTTGATTTCGCCGTCGGGAAAACGGTGACGCTCGATTGGTGCCGGTTCGCAGCCGATCGCCGAGGCCAGCCGCCGGGCAAACCTCTCTTCTTCGGGAAAAAAGAGCAGCATCAGAACTCCGTATAGACTTCGACGATCTCGGCGGCCGTCCCGATGCGATAGCCGGTGGCCCGCTCACAACTGCGCCGCGCGAACAGTAAATCCGCGGGATATTGGGCATAGACGCGGTAAAGTGGCTCGCCTTGGGCAACCGGGTCGCCCAGTTTCTTGAACAGATCGACGCCGGCGCCCTTGACCTTGGGCGCCCCTGCCTGCCGGGCGATCTGGGCCAGGTGCAAGTTGTCGATTTCGGTGACGACTCCGGCCACGGGCGCCGTGACCTCGAACCAGTGCGCCGCGAGCGGCGGCGCGTTGTGATCGAAGGGTTTCTCCCCCTGCGCCTTGACGATGGCGCGCATCTTGGCCAAGGCGCGGCCGGAATCGAGGATGTCGCGGGCGATGGAGAACCCCTCGCCGCCGCGCACGTCCGGGTCGAACTCGATCACCCGGCCGGCGAGCCGCAGCGCTTTTTGGCGCAGATCGATGGGTGCGCGAGGGTCGTTTTCCAGCACGCGCATCACGTCGCGCGCTTCCAATACCGGGCCGATGCCGAATCCCACCGGCTGGCGCCCGTCGGTGATGACCACGTCGATCACCAAGCCCAGCCGGTGCGCCACGTATTCGAACAGCTTGCGCAATTGCAGCGCCTCGCGCATCGTGCGTACCTTCGCCGTCGGTCCCAAGGGAATGTCGAGCACGAGATGGGTCGAGCCCGCTGCCACTTTTTTTGAGAGGATGGAGGCCACCATCTGCCCCGGCGCGTCGATCGCCAAGGGTCGCTCCACCGAGATGAGCACATCGTCGGCCGGCGACAGATCCGCTGTCCCACCCCAGGCGAGGCAGCCCCGCAGCTGGCGTACGATCTGCTCCATCTTCTCGAAGGAAAGCTCGACCTCGGCGAGCACTTCCATGGTGTCGGCGGTACCGGCCGGCGAGGTGATCGCCCGCGAGGAAGTCTTGGGACAGAGCATTCCATGCGCGGCGACGATGGGCACCACCAACATGGAGGTACGGTTGCCGGGGATACCGCCGATGCAGTGCTTGTCGACCACGGGGCGTTCGTGCCAGTCGAGCCGTCGCCCGACCTTGGCCATGGCATCGGTGAGAAAATATACCTCCTCCCGGTCGAGCTCGTTGTGGTGCGTGGCGACTACGAAGGCGGTGAGCTCGATCTTGGAATAATGCCGCTCGGCGATGTCTCGAACGATGCCCAAAAACTCCTGCGGACGCAGACGCTCACCGGCGAGCTTGCGCCGCAACGCCCCCATGGATTCCGGCGGCTCGGCCTGTGCCACCGTCACCATCGTCCCTTCGGGTAGCCCCAGCTGGGCGAAAGCCTCCATCGACAGCCCGATTTCTCCCACGCCGACGAGGTTCGCATCATCGACCACGTTGAGCGTGGCGAGGATGTGCCGCTCGCCATTCTGCCCTACTTCGATCTTGGCCAGCGCCTGGAACCCCTCGGCGCGCACCACCGAGCATTCCCGGTGCAGGTAGGCGACGTTCTCGCGATAGGTGTCGATGGCCACGCGACGCAGCGCCAAACGCACCGCATTCTCGGTCATCGATGGGTCGCTGTTTTCAGCCATCTTCTTTCCTCCTCTGGCGGCGCAATCCCTGTGAGGCGCGGCAAGGGCTATCCTACAATGAAAACGACCGTTACCGCCGAAAGAGGAGTCGGACATATGGACAAACGCCGCGAAACCGACACACTGGGGGAAGTCTGGGTCCCGGCCGACCGCTACTGGGGCGCGCAAACCCAGCGCTCGCTGGAGCATTTCCCCATTGGGGTGAAGAACCACCGCATGCCGTTGCCCATCATCCGGGCACTCGGCATTCTCAAGAAAGCGGCGGCACAAGCCAATGCCGAACTGGGCGAATTGCCGCGGGAATTGGCCGAACTCATCGTGCGCGCCGCCCAGGAGGTGATCGAGGGCAAACTCGACGATCACTTCCCCCTGGTCGTCTTTCAGACCGGCAGCGGCACGCACAGCAACATGAACGCCAACGAGGTCATCGCCAACCGCGCCAACGAGCTCGCCGGCCAGCCCTTGGGCAGCAAGTCCCCCGTGCATCCCAACGACCACGTCAACCGCGGCCAGTCCTCGAACGACACCTTCCCCACGGCGATGTACGTGGCCACGGTGCTGGAACTGCGCCGGCACCTCTATCCCGCGGTGCAGACGCTGCGCGACACGCTGGCGCGCAAGGCCGAAGAATATGCCGAACTCGTCAAGACCGGCCGCACACACCTCATGGACGCCGCTCCCATCACCCTGGGGCAAGAGATCGGCTCCTGGGTGGCGCAGATCGAAGACGCCCTCGCCTTCCTGCGCCTGGCCGAAGAAGGGTTGCACGAACTGGCCATCGGCGGCACGGCCGTGGGCACCGGGCTCAACGCCCATCCCCGCTTCGGGGAAGTGTGCGCCGAATACATCGCCCGTGAGACGGGCATCCCCTTTCGCAGTGCCCGCAACCGCTTCGCCGCCCTCGCCGCGCACGACGCGCTGGTCAACGTCTCGGCGGCCCTGCGTACGCTCGCCAACGCGCTCTTCAAGATGGCCAACGACGTACGCTGGCTCGCCTCGGGGCCGGATGCGGGCATCGGCGAGCTGATCCTGCCGGCCAACGAACCGGGCAGCTCCATCATGCCGGGCAAGGTCAATCCCACCCAGTGCGAGGCGCTCACCATGGTATGCGTGCGCGTCTTCGCCAACGACACGGCCATCGCCTTTGCCGGCAACCAGGGTAACTTCCAGCTCAACGTCTATAAACCCCTCATGGCGCACGCGGTGCTCGAGAGCATCGAACTGCTATCGCAGTCCATCCTCGCCTTCGATCGCTACTGCGCCCGCGACATGCAGCCCAACCGCGAGCGCATCCGCGAGCACCTCGAACGCAACCTCATGCTGGTCACGGCGCTCAACCCGCACATCGGCTACGACAAGGCTGCCGCCATCGCCAAGAAAGCCGCGGCCGAGCGCAAGACGCTCAAGCAGGCGGCAGTCGAGCTGGGATACCTCACGGCCGAAGAGTTCGACCGCTGGGTCGATCCGCTCGCCATGACGCGGCCGGGCATGCACTGAACCGGAGATCCGCGGAGAAAACGCCATGAGCCAAGACGACGGCATCACCTTTCACCCCGACGGCAGCGTGCCGCAGCACGGCGAGGTCTTCGTCTTCGGATCCAACCTCGCCGGCATGCACGGAGGCGGCGCCGCCGCCGAGGCGGTGCGCCGCTTCGGCGCGCAGATGGGCGTGGGCTGGGGCTACATGGGCGCCCCGCCGCGACACTCCTTCGCCATCCCCACCCTGGACGAGAACTTCGAGGTCCTGCCGCTCGAAGAGATCGCGCGCAACGTCGAGCGCTTCATCCGCTTCGTCGCCGAGCATCCGCAGTTGCGCTTCTTCGTCACCCGCGTGGGCTGCGGCATCGCCGGCTACCGCGACGAGCAGATCGCCCCGCTCTTCCGGCCACTCATCGCCATCGGTCGCTGCTCGTTTGTCAAGCAATGGCGACCTTATCTTTTTGCGGAAACGTGAGGTGCGGAATCACCCTTCCCAGCGCAGCGCGAATCCCTCAGACGCATGAAAATCCGGCCGGCCCGGCGGATGCGCCAGCGCCCACCAGGAAAATTTTCTCCCATGCCCTTCGAGCACGGCGGCAAGACCCAGGCGCAGCGCACTCTGTCCGGGAGGCAGCGATTCGGGGGATAGCCGAACTTGAAGGCTCAGACAGTCGGGCGCACGCTGCCAGCGCAGGCGAGGGGCCGGGGGCCGAGGCGCCGGCGTGGCTTCGCGGTAGGCGGAAAAGGCATAAAACGCCCATTGGCCGCTGGGCGAGAAGTTGAATTCGCGGTAACCGCCGCTGCCTTCACGGGCGAGAAAGAGCTCGAAGCAGGTGTGCGCCCACAACCGCTGCGGCGGCAGGACCGCGCTGGCGTCGGGGATGCGCAACCGCTCCACTTCGCCTCGCAGGGTGTAGCCAAGCACGAACGCCCCATCTTGGCGCTCGAGCTGCACTTCCAGGGCGAACTCGCCCAGCGCCGCGGACTCGGGATGGGGGTGAAGCGCGACGCGCATCAGGGAAACGCTGAATAATTGGCTGCGCGGGCGAATCGCTGCGTTGCGCGGTGCTCGCTCCCTCGCCTATCCACTCGATATGTCTCGGTCGCTGCGCTCCGTGCGCCTTGCGCTTCATCCCGCTCGCTCATTTCTTCAGCGTTTCCTTAGGGCAGAATGAGCCCTCCGCCGCCCAGACCGCCCAACCCCCCCGCCCCGCCGCCGGGGCCGCCGCCGCGCAGGTCGGTGCCGGCCAGCGCGCTCTGCGCGAGCAGCGAAGACTGCTCCAACTCCAGGCGGCGCAGCTCGTCCATCGTCTCCTCGATTTTTTTCTCGGCGGCCGCGGCAAAACCGGCCACCGCTTCGGCGAGCGTCTTCGCCGGAATCTCGAAGCTGATGGGCAAAGCCCCCATGGGGGTCATCACGGTGATCGAACCGCTGAAGACTTCCGTCCGGGCGGGATCGGGCGCCCCCTCGACGGTGACGGGAATCAGCCGGCGGATCGAGCCGACACGGCGGTCGAGATAGAGCTCCTCACGGTATAGAGAGGCCGGATCCATCGGCGGAACTTGATTGCGAGCCATGGTTCTACTCCTACAGGGTTTGGCCGATTTTACCCCGCAATCCACGGCTTTCCCGTAAAATCCCATTTTTGCCCGATCTGCGAGGATGCCATGTTTACCGGTATCGTGATGGGCATCGGACGCCTGGTCGCCGTCACGCCGCTCGCCGATGGCGTGCACATCGCCGTCGATTCGCGTGCGCTCGAGCTCGAAGACGTCCGCCTGGGCGACAGCATCGCCCACAGCGGCGTATGCTTGACCGTGGTGGCGCGGCAGGGGACGGTGCTCGAATACGACGTCTCGGGCGAGACGCTCGCCTGCTCGGTGGGCTTGAACGAACCCGGGCGCGAGCTCAATCTCGAAAAAGCCCTACGCCTGGGCGACGCGCTCGGCGGACATCTCGTCACCGGCCACGTCGATGGCATCGGCCTCGTCGAGCGCTTTGCCCCCGTGGGCAGCAGCACCCTGCTCGAGATCCGCGCCCCGGCGGCGCTTGCCCCCTTCCTTGCCCGCAAAGGGTCGGTAGCCGTCGATGGCGTGAGCCTCACCGTCAACGCCGTGCGCGACGCGCCCGACGGCTCCTGCATTTTTTCCATCAACCTCATCCCGCACACGCTGGCGCAAACCACGCTGCAGCATCTCGCACCCGGCGCGCGCGTCAATCTCGAAGTCGATCCACTCGCGCGCTACTGCGCGCGCGTGCTCGAATACGCCGCGAGGAACCCCACCCCATGAACGACCTCTCCACGACGACCCCTCTGCCTGCCACGCGCGGAGGAATCAGCCCCATCGAGACCATCATCGACGAGATCCGCCAAGGCCACATGGTGATCCTCGTCGATGACGAAGCCAGGGAAAACGAAGGCGACCTCGTGCTCGCGGCCGAGTGCGTCACCCCCGAGGCGATCAACTTCATGGCCAAATACGGCCGCGGCCTCATTTGCCTGACGCTCACCGAAGAGCGCTGCAAGCAGCTCGGGCTCAAGCTCATGGTGCAGGACAATCGCTCCCCCTATGAGACCGCCTTCACCACCTCGATCGAGGCGGCACGGGGCGTCACCACCGGCATCTCGGCACACGACCGGGCGCAGACCGTGCGCGCGGCGGTGGCCCGCCACGCCAAGCCCGAGGATATCGTCCAGCCGGGGCACATCTTTCCCCTCATGGCGCGCAAGGGTGGCGTGCTCATCCGCGCCGGACACACCGAGGCCGGCTGCGATCTGGCGCAACTGGCCGGCTTCGAGCCCGCCGCCGTCATCTGCGAGATCCTCAACGAAGACGGCTCGATGGCGCGCTTGCCCGATCTCATCGAATTCGCCAAGAAACACGGCCTGAAGATCGGCGCCATCCGCGACCTCATCGAATACCGCTTGCGTACCGAGACCTTGGTGCGCAAAGCGGCCGAACGGGCCGTGTCCACGCCCTATGGCGACTTCACCCTCTACGCCTTCCAGGACGAGACCACGGGCGAAGTGCATTTCGCCGCCACCCACGGCACGATCGAGGCGAGCCGCGAAACCCTGGTGCGGGTGCACGAGCCCATCTCGGTGCTCGACTTCCTCGCTCCCGAGGCTCCCGGACACTCGGTACCGGTGCCCGAGGCACTGCGCCGCATCGCATCGAGCCCGGCCGGAGTCATGGTCATGCTGCACCGCCCGCAAAGCGGCCAGGAACTGCTCGACGTGCTCATGCAAACGCCGGCCCGCCGACGCGCCTGGGACCCGCGACTGCTCGGCGTGGGCGCGCAGATCCTGCGTGCGCTGGGCGTGGGCAAGATGCGCCTGCTGTCGCACCCCATGAGCTTTCCCAACCTCTCCGGCTTCGGGTTGGAGATCACCGGATTCGAAGATCCCCCTGCCGCGAAAGGATGAGCCATGGCCCGTTACGACGACATCTTCGAATACGACGAGAACCTCGACGGCCGGGGCCTGCGCATCGCGGTGGTGATGAGCCGCTTCAACCAGGATATCGGCGAGGGGCTGCTGTCGGCCTGCGTCGCCGAGCTGCGCCGCCTGGGCGTGGATCCGGCCGACATCCGCCTGGCCACCGTCCCCGGTGCGCTCGAACTGCCGCTCGCCCTGCAGACCTTCGGTCGCACGGGGCGGTTCGATGCGCTCATCGCGCTCGGCGCCGTCATCCGCGGCGAAACCTACCACTTCGAGCTCGTCTCCAACGAGATGGGCGCCGGCATCACCCGCGTGGCGCTCGATCTGGGGTTGCCGATCGCCAATGGCGTGCTCACCACCGACACCGACGAACAGGCGCTCGCCCGCATGAGCGAGAAAGGGCGCGATTGCGCCCGCGCCGCCGTGGAAATGGCCAACCTGTGCAAAGCGATCCGATGAACGAAGAACTGCTCACCTCCGCCGAAGAAGACCGTGCCCCGCGCCGCCAGCGCCGGCGGCTCGCCCGCGAACTCGCCCTCAAAGGGACCTTCCAGTGGCTATTGTCTGACAACCCGCTCGCGCAGATCGAGGCGCAGCTCGCCCAAGACGAAGACTTTCCAGGGGCAGACCATGAACTGATGCTGGAGCTGCTGCGCGGCGCCGTCTCCCGCGCCGACCTCTGGCGCGCCGAACTCACCCCTTTCCTGCGCCGGCGCGTCGAAGAGCTCTCGCCGGTGGAACATGCGGTGCTGCTCATCGCCGCCGTGGAGCTGCACGCCCACCCCGAGACCGCCTACAAGGTGATCCTCAACGAGGCGATCGAACTTACCAAGCGCTACGGCGGCACCGACGGGCACAAGTTCATCAACGGCGTGCTCGACAAGTACGCTGCGGCGCTGCGCCCCGACGAAGTGCGCGCTGCGCGCCCCGGCCGCTGACCGGGCAAAAGCATCACCCCGGCCAAGGTCGGTTTTATTCGCCAGTAGGCGACGGTACTTCGATCAGGAAACGGAACAACGGCCCGTGTTGTTCCACCGCCAGGCAATGGTAGCCATGGCGCGTGGCATCTTCGGGGATACCGTGAAAGGACTGGGAACAATCGGTCACCACCTCCAGGAGTTGCCCCGGCTGCATGGTGCGCAGGGTCTCGAGGGTGGCGATGGCATTGTAGGGGCAATGCTCTCCGCGTAGGTCGAGTGATAGATCCGGTTTGCGTTCGGTATTCATCGGGTTTTCCTTGCGTGAGAGAAACGGCGGGCATTCGCGGCGACGAGGGCGAGCGAGAGCGCCAGACCGAGATAGGTGAGGAGTAGCCCACCTACGGGGCCGAAGAGCTCGAGCAGATTCAGTTTGGGATAGGGCAGGGCGAGCGCGCCGCCCAGTTCGTCCCAGAAAGCGGCCACGAGCGTTCCCCCGATCACGTTGCCCACGCCCACCACCCAGAAATGCATCTGCCCTTCCATCGCCCGGTACATCCAACCCGTCTCGCAGCCGCCGGCGAGCACGATACCCAGCCCGAAGAGCACACCGCCGAGCACGGCGTTCGGCCCCATCCAGAAAATCTTCGGTGCGACGCCGAGCCTGATGGCCGCGAACGTGCCGATGCAGGCGGCGGCCATTCCCAGCAAGATGCCATAAGCGACCTTGGTGCGACCGGTGGTCCAAAGGTCGCGCGCGGCACTGGTGAAGCAGATCTGCCCGCGCTCGATCAAACCGCCGAAGGCCAGGCCAAAGAGGAATGCCATCCCCAGCGCGAGCGAGGCTTCGAAACGCCAAGCCGCCACGGCGAATGCGAGCAAGAGCAAGGCCCAGCCGAGGCGCCATTGTCGCTCGGTTCGCCGCGCGAGCGCTTTTGGATCGGGCATGGCCGAACCTCCGGCCTGGACGCGCAGGGAGTGGCGCAGAAATGGCAGAAGAGTGATCTTCACTCCGATCCAAGCACCCAGCACGGTCGAGAACATGAAAGCCCAGGCGTGGACCGAGAACATGGGGATACCAGTGAAGAAAGCTGCGAGGTTGCAGCCCATTGCCAGACGCGCCCCGAAGCCGGCGATGATGCCACCGACGAGCCCCTGGACGAGCCGGCGCAGGCTCGCCGGCCGACGTAGGCCGACGTTCCCCGCCCATAGGGCGCAGCACAGCGCCCCGAGGAACATGCCGAGCACCATCACGCCGTCGACGCGATCGAGCGGCGTACCCTGCAGCCCCAAGATTTTGAAGTAGCTCCATTCCTGCGGTTTCAGGCCGAACCAAGAGAGCACGTGCCCACCCCAGCGGGTGAACTCGCCGGTGACGGCCCAGAAGGTGCCGGTGATGGCAAAATAATAGGCCGAAGCGACCCCCAACGCGACGAGCGTGGGGATCGGCGGCCAGAAATTGACGAAGAATCGTTGGCGCAGCGAAGACATGGGACTTCCCCTTCCCGAGGGAGAAGGGCCTTATTCTAACGCCCCTCGCCTTCGCCGCAAGAGTGGAGCGCGCATTCAGCGATCGCGGCGGCGACGCCCCCAGCCTTCGCCATCACGCTGGGAATGGTGATCCTTGTTTCCCCAGCCGCTGCGCGGCTTGCGCTCGCCGGATACGCCCAGCGTACGGCGTTCGCTTTCGTCACCCCGTACCCGGCGCTCGAACTCCGAGCGCGGCGCCGACTCACCGTACGCACGTGGCGCGGCGGGACGCTCTTGCCGGGATTCGTGACCGCGGGGCGCGTCCCCCCAACGGCGGGGCGAATCCTCGCCGCGACGCGGCGCCGGGGTGCGCGGACCAGAGGGTTTGCCGCCGCGCGACCCCTCAAAGCCGCCGCGGCCACTGCCGGCAGGACGGCGCGGTGCACGCGGCTCCAACCCCTCGATCACGTGCTCGGCCAGACGCCGACCGGTGAAGCGCTCGATCGCCCCGATGGTGCGCATCTCGTTGGGGTGCGTGAGCGTAATCGCCACGCCGCTGCGCCCGGCACGGCCGGTACGGCCGATGCGGTGCACGTAATCTTCGGCCTGACGGGGTGGATCGAAGTTGATCACGTGCGAGATACCGGCCACGTCGATGCCGCGCGCAGCCACGTCGGTCGCCACCAGCACTTGCACCTCGCCGCGGCGCAGCCGGTCGAGCGTGCGCGTGCGTGCGCGCTGGGTCATGTCGCCGTGCAAGGCCGCGGCGCGCACCCCCCAGCCAACCATGCGTTCGGTGAGCTCCTCGGCGCTGCGCTTCGTCGCCGTGAAGACCACCGCCTGCTGCACCCCCTCATCGGAGATCAGCTTTTCCAGCAGGCGATGCTTGTGCTCGAAGCCGTCGATGAGCATGAGCCGCTCTTCGATCTTGGCCTCCTGCACCGGAGAGCTCGTGATCTCGATGCGCTGCGGCTCATGCGTGAGCGACAGCGCCAGGCGCCCCACCACGCCGTCGAGCGTGGCGGAAAAGAGCAGCGTCTGGCGCGGAGTGGGCAAGGATTCGGCAATGGCGCGGATGTCGTCGATGAACCCCATGTCGAGCATGCGATCGGCCTCGTCGAGCACCAAGGCTTCGATCCCGTCGAGCGATACGGTTCTCTGCTGCATGTGGTCCATCAGGCGGCCGGGTGTGGCCACGATCACGTCCACCGGACCGGAGAGGTCGCGGCGCTGCGGACCGAAAGGCATGCCCCCCACCAGCACCACGGTCTTGAGGCGACGCAGGCCGCGGCCATAGGTGCGGAAGGATTTTTCCACCTGCTGCGCGAGCTCGCGCGTGGGAGTGAGTACCAAGACGCGGGCCGAGCGCCCGGCGTGGCGCCGCGGCAGGGCGAGGCGCGCCAGAAGGGGCAGCGCGAAAGCCGCGGTCTTGCCGCTGCCGGTATGCGAGGAGGCGAGCAGGTCGGCCCCGGCGAGCACGGCCGGGATGGCGCGTGCCTGCACCTCGGTCGGCGTCGTGTAGCCGCTTTGTGCCACGGCGGCGACGAGCGCCTCCGGCAGGCCCAGGTCGGCGAAGGAAAGGGAAGGAGTCGTTGCGGTATTTTCGGTCATCATGAGTCCTGTTTCGGAGTCGGAAAAGCCGCCTCCGCCGCCGGAAGGCAGCGGTACGGCGAGTTACCGTCGAATGCGCGGGCGCTCGCCCGAAACCCGGAAACGAAAGACCGAGGGACACCGTTAATGACGGCGTCAGGAGCAGCGCGACGAAGATTCACGCAAGCGCGACGGGGCTGTGGCGACAGTCCCCAGGAGAAGCGGATCACACGGATCCGGAGAGATTCCATCGACTGTGTGGCACAACTTTTGCAATCATAGCGTACCTTGCCCCATGATGCAAGAAAAATCTCATCCCTCGCTGATCGACTCGTCCGATCGGGGAGGCTCTCCCGGCCGCCCCTCATCGGGACCGAGTTGCAGGAAAATGAGCCCCGAGAGCAAGGTGAGCGTGCCCACGCACAGGAAGGTCGCCCGGAAGGCCAAGAGCGTCGTGCCCGCTTCCGGCATGCCAACGTGCTGACCGGTGAAGCCGCCCAACAAGGCCGCGGCCACCGCCACCCCCAGGCTCATCGCCAGCTGCTGCACCACGGAGAGCAGGCCATTGCCGCTGCCCGCCTGCTCCGGCGCCAGGTCGATGAGGGTGAGCGTGTTCATCGCCGTGAATTGCAAGGAATTGATGGCGCCAAAGGCGACGAGCAGGGCATAGAGGAGCATCACGGGCCGGGCAGGATCGATCGTCGCGAATGCCATCATCGACAGCCCCAGCAAGGCGGTATTGACGAGGAGGACGCGGCGATAGCCGAAACGGGCGATCAGGGAAGTGCCGACGGCCTTGGCCGCGATCGCCGCCGCCGCCATCGGGATCATGGTCATGCCGGCGACCGCCGCACTGTAGCCCAAACCCACCTGCAGGAAGAGCGGCACGAGAAAAGGCATGGCGCCGCTGCCCAGGCGTGCGAAGAGATTGCCGAGGATACCGACGGCGAAAGTAGGAGTGCGGAAGAGCTGCAGGCTGAAGAGTGGACTCGGATGACGGGCGGCATGCAGCCAGTACCCTGCAAGGCAGGCGAGCCCTGCCACCAGGAGGAGCATCACCTTCGCGTGGGCAAACGCCAATTCCCCCAGCCCTTCCAGCGCGAGGGAAATCGTCACCATGGACGCGCTCATCAACACGAAACCCCAAGTATCGAAAGGGGTCTGCGTCAAAGCGGGCAAGCGCGGCAGACGGCGCCACGCGGCAAAGGCCCCGACCGCTCCCACGGGTAGGTTGATGAGAAAGATCCAGTGCCAGCTGGCGTATTCGACGAGCCAGCCCCCGAGCGTGGGGCCGATGAGCGGCCCCACCAGGCCGGGAATCGTCACGAAGGAGAGCACGCGCACCAGTTCCCGACGAGGATAGCCGCGCAAAATGATGAGCCGCCCCACCGGCATCATCAGCGCCCCTCCGCCCCCCTGCACCACGCGTCCGGCCGCGAGCCACGAAAGCGAAGGCGCGAGCGCACAGGCAAGCGAGCCGAGACAAAAGAGGAAAATGGCGACGATGAAGACGCGGTGCGGGCCGAAACGGTCGGCGAGCCAGCCGGAGAGGGGGGTGAGCAGCGCGACCGTCAGCAAATAGGAGATGACCGCCGCCTGCATGCGCAGGGGGCTCTCGCCGAGCGATGCGGCCATCGCCGGCAAGGCGGTGTTGAGGATCGTGCCATCGAGCGTCTGCATGAAGAACGCCGAGGCGACGATCCAGGGAATGATGCGGGCAGTGCGCGGATCGAGCGTGGTCGTCAAGGCAGCCCCCGAAAAAAGAACGACCCGCGACGGGCCGTCTCATGGCCCGCGGCGATCATCACCGCAGGCCCTCGCGCGCGGACCTGGCCGCGCAGCGGACATCACTTGCCGGCGATGCGTTTCTTCAGTGCCGCACCGGGCGAGAATTTCGGCGCCTTGGTGGCCGGGATCTGGATGGTGGCACCCGTTTGCGGGTTGCGACCCGTACGCGCCCCGCGCTCGGTCACTTCGAAGGAGCCAAAACCGGTGAACACCACTTTCTCGCCTTTTTCCAGACGCTCGGCGATCAGCTCCAATACCGCGTTGAGCGCCCGCTCGGCCTCTGCCCGGCTGGAGCCCAGCGTGTCGGCCAATGCTTCGACGAATTCGCCTTTGTTCATCTCAAACCTCACTATCGTTGATGGAAAATCGAACGCACCGCGGCGCGGCGAATCATGCCAGCGTCGGGCCACCCTCCGTACGTACGCGCTATTCTGCCGTAAAACGGCCTCCTTGCGTCAAGCAGTCCGCCACAAAATCCGGGCCGATTGCCACCCTCAACGAAACACGATGGTTTTGTTGCCATGGACCAACACCCGGTCCTCGATGTGGTAACGCAACCCGCGCGAGAGCACCGTCTTCTCGATGTCCTTGCCGTAGCGCACCATGTCGTCCACCGTGTCCGAATGATCGACGCGAATGACGTCCTGCTCGATGATCGGCCCCTGGTCGAGCTCCTCGGTGACGTAATGACAAGTGGCGCCGATGAGTTTCACCCCCCGCGCCCAGGCCTGGTGGTAGGGCCGCGCGCCGACGAAGCTGGGCAGGAAACTGTGGTGGATGTTGATGATGCGTGCCGGGTAGGCACGGCACAGTTCCGGTGGCAGGATCTGCATGTAACGCGCGAGCACCATCACGTCGCCGCCCACTTCCTCGAAAATGCGCCGAACCTCGGCGAAAGCCGCCGGCTTGTTGTCCGGCGTCACCGGCACGTGCAGGAAGGGAATACCGTGCCACTCGACGAAACCGCGCAAGTCTTCGTGATTCGAAATCACGCAGGGAATCTCCACGTCGAGCTCGCGGCTGTGCCAGCGCGACAGCAGGTCGTAGAGGCAATGCTCCTGACGTGAGACGAGAATGACGACACGTTTCTTCACCGCCGAGTCACTGATACGCCAGTCCATCTCCAGCGATTCGGCCAGAGGGGCGAAGCGTTCGCGCAATTCGGTCAACAAGAGCGAAATGCTGTCGGCGCGGATTTCGAAGCGCATGAAGAAACGGCCGCTCGGTGCGCTTGGCCCCGGCGGCTCGGCATGCAGGTTGGTCTCGAGAATCCAACCGCCATGTTCGGCGATGAAACCGGCCACCTTGGCCACCAGTCCGACCCTGTCGGGGCAGGAGGCGGTGAGCGTATAGTGCCGCTCCTTGCTCATCGCGCCGGCTCCCGCAGGCGGGCGAAGGATTCGTCGATCAGGGTGCGCAGCGCGGCATAGTCGGTGACGTGGGGAAATTGGGGAAATTCGCGCACGACGTTTTCCGGGGCGCGAAAGAGGATGCCGGCGTGCGCTTCGCCGAGCATGGTCGTGTCGTTGTAGGAATCCCCGGCGGCCACGACGCGGAAATTGAGCGCCTTGAGATGACGCACCGCCTCCTGTTTTTGATTGGGCAGGCGCAGGCGGTAATTCACCACGCGGCCGGCTTCGTCCACTTCCAGCGAATGGCAGAACAAGGTGGGCCAGCCGAGCTGGCGCATCAAGGGGCGGGCGAACTCCTGGAAGGTATCGGAGAGCAGGATCACCTGATAGCGCTCGCGCAGCGCATCCAAGAAGGCTTTGGCGCCGGGCAGGGGCGTCATCGAAGCGATCACCGCCTCGATGTCCGGCAGCCGCAGGCCGTGACGCTCCAGGAGCGCCAGCCGATAGCGCATGAGTTTGTCGTAATCGGGCTCGTCGCGCGTGGTGCGCCGGAATTCGGCGATCCCCGTGCGCTCGGCAAACGCGATCCAGATTTCGGGGATCAGCACCCCTTCGACATCGAGGCAGACGAGCTCCATGTGACGACTCCCGGATACCAAAAACGTACGAGACAGCGGGGCATTCTACCCGATTCACCCTCCCCACGAGCGAAGCAGGGTCAAACCGAGGGCGCAGGCCGCCACACCGGCAAGGATGGGCGCGACGAAGCCGCCGAAGCGGCGCTGCACCACCAGCGTCGCGCCCAAACCGAGCAATTCCGGCAGCCAGCCACCCGCTCCGTAACCGCGCACGTCGCCGATCAGCGACACCCCCAGCAGGGCGGCGATCAACATCGGCCCGAGAAGTTGCAAGGCGCGAAACACCTTGCCCGCCGGGTCGAGCCGGCGCGCCCCGATGAGCGGCAAGGCGCGCAGGGCATAGGTCCCCAAGCCGATCGCCAGGAGCATCAGGAGGATTTCCGTGCGCATCGCACCTCCCCGATTCCTGCCAGGAGGGCCCCGAGCACCGCCGCGAGCAGCAGCCCCAGCGCCGCGTGCTGCGCCCAGGCGAAGGCAGCGGCCAAAGTCACCGTCACCAGGATCGCCCCGCGCCGCGGCGCCTGGACATGAGGTAGCAGCAGAACGAGAAAGAGCGCCGACAAGGCGATCGGCAAAGATTCGGCGAGCAGGGGCAAATGACCGCGGATCCAGTCGCCCGCGAGCGCGCCGGCCGCGCTCGCGCCCACCCACGACCCATAGGCCATGACCTCCACCCCGGCGAGCCAGAGGGGACGCTGGGCGGCCGGCTGTTGCGGCAATCGTCCCAGGGCCACGGCGAATACCTCGTCGGTGAGACCAAAAGCCAGACCGGCCAGACGCGACGGAGTCGCCGGCAGATAGGCGGCGATCGCCGGACCGTAGAGTGCATGGCGTGCATTGAGCAGCAGGCAGAGACCGACGGTCAACACCGTCGGCGTGCCTGCTGCGAGCAACCCCACCAGCATGAACTGCGCTGCTCCCGAATAGACGATGAGCGAAGTGAGCGCAGCCTCTGCCGCACTCATGCCCTGCTGCGTCGCCACCACGCCGAAGGTCACGCCCACCGGCAGATAACCCAGGGCGATGGGAATCCCGTCTTTCAGACCTCGTCGCCAAGGCGCTTGCATACCATTCCCCTTTGCCTCCGAAGGAGTAAAATACCGTATTCTTCCGTTTCCAGCCCCTCCCATGAGCCGCTCTCTCGCGTTCATCGGCCTGTTCATCCTCGGACTGTCCGCCGTCGCCGCCACCGTCGCCACCACCGACGATGAAGTCAAGCGCATGCGCGAAGAGGCGCGGCAGCTGCGTCGGGAAGCCGACGAGGTCGTCAACCGCGCCCGCATCGAGTGCCAGAAGCGCTTCCTCGTCAACGCCTGCATCGACGAAGCCCACGAGAAGCGCCTCGAGATGCTGCAAAAGGCCCGCCAGCTCGAAATCCAGGCCCGCCAGCTCGAGATCGAGCGCAAGAAAGAAGCCAAGGAAGCGCGCGAACGCGAACGGGCAGAAAAACAAGCAGGATCACCTCCTGCTGCAGAGACGGCTCCGAACGCCCCGACGCCGGAACCAGCCGCTCCGGCGAGCGCGGGGGCGCCGGCCTCGGCCCCCTGATCACCCGCCGCGTTTGAGGGCGCGCAGCTTCGCCCGATCCACCGCGTCCCCGCGCACGCGCGGCTCACGCCGTTCCCGCTTGCGCGCCACCGCCTCCTGCCGTCGCGCAAGACTTGCCGGATCCTCCTCGTAGAGAAGTCTGGCCTCGCTCGCCGGGCCTCGCCGGGCCGAGATCGCCAGCACCGTGATCTCCCAGACGTACTCGCCGATGGTGATCGTGAGTCGCTCGCCCGGCTTCACCTCGTGCGAGGGTTTGGCCCGAGCCCCCTGTACCTTGACATGACCGCCTTCGATCGCCTCCTGCGCCAGCGTGCGCGTCTTGAAGAAGCGCGCCGCCCACAGCCATTTGTCCAGGCGCACCCGCTCGCCGGCGCCGCCGGCCGCTTTCCGTTCCTTCATCGATTCACCCCAGCCACGGCAAGACCACCGCCGTCACCACCCCATTGAGTCCCATACCCAGGGCGGCGAAGGCGCCGGCCACGGGATCGATCTGCATGGCGCGGGCCGTGCCGATGCCGTGGGTGACCACGCCCAGCGCCAGACCCTTGGCCGCGGAGGAGCGCACCCGCATCAGCGCAAAGAGCAGCGGCCCGAAGAGCGCTCCGAGGATGCCGGTGAGGATGACGAACACCGCCGCAAGCGCCGGGATGCCGCCCATCTGCTCGCTCACCGCCATGGCGATCGGGCTTGTCACCGACTTGGGTGCGAGCGTGCGCAGCATGGTCGCGTCCAACCCCAGTGCGGCCCCGAGGGCCACGGCGCTGCCGGCGGCCGTCACTGAGCCGGCCACGAGCGCCGCGGCCACTGCCTTGGCGTGGGCCGCCACGCGGCGGCGCTGGTGAAAGAGCGGGATCGCCAGGGCCACGGTGGCCGGGCCCAGGAGGAAATGAATGAACTGCGCCCCGGCGAAATAGGCCGGATAAGGCAGGCCGGAGCCCACGAGCAACACCCCGAGGGTGGCGATGCTCCAGGCGACGGGATTGAGCAGCGGATGCAGGCCGCTTCGCCGATGTACCCATTCCCAAGCGAGATACACCGCCAGCGTGACCGTCAGGCTGAAAAGCGGGGTGGCCGACAGATACACCCAGAGCTCGCGCCAGGGCGCGATTGCTTCAAAGGGCATCTTCCCCTCCTGCCAGCCGTTCGAACACCCAGGCCGAGACCGCCAGCCCCAGGAGTGTGCTCACCAACAGCACCACGCCCAGCACCAGCCAGGACTGCTGCAAGCGCTCCCAATGCGCGACCACCCCCACCCCTGCCGGCACGAAGAGCAGCGAGAGGTGGCGCAGCAGCGTCCCGCCTGCTTCCTCCAGCGGTTTGGGTACCCGCCCCAGCGGCAAGAGGAGCGCGAGCGCGAACACCAGCCCCATCACGGGTCCGGGTACCGGCCAATGAAAGAACCGCACCACCACTTCACCGGCGAGCTGCAGCGCCAGCAAGGCCGTGAGACCCCACAGCATGATCGACTCCATCGCGTGCGGCACCTCGGGCCGCGGTCTTCCCATTCTAGCGAAAACCGTTCCTGCGAGGCGAGCGCATTTATAATGTGCGTTTCCTCAGTAGAAACCCCTCCGCCCATGGCAGCCCTGCTCGATCCTTCCCTATGGATCGCCTTCATCACCCTCACCGCGCTCGAGATCGTGCTCGGCGTCGACAACATCATCATGATCGCCATTCTCGTCGGTCGCCTGACGCCGGAGCGGCAACCCATGGCCCGTTTGGTCGGGCTCGCGCTGGCGATGCTCACCCGCATCGCGCTGCTGCTCACGCTCTCCTGGATGATGCGGCTCACCGATCCGCTCTTCACCGTGCTAGGGAACGACTTCTCCGGACGCGACCTGATCCTGCTCGGCGGCGGCCTCTTTCTGCTGTGGAAGAGCACGATGGAGATCCACGCCGCCCTCGAAGGGGCGGACGAAGCGGGAACCGTGCGTGCCTATGGCAACTTCTTCACGATCGTCACCCAGATCGCGCTCATCGACATCGTCTTCTCGCTCGACTCCGTCATCACCGCGGTGGGGCTCGTCAATCAGATCCCGGTGATGATCGCCGCGATCATCACCGCCGTGGGCGTGATGATGTTCACTGCCGGCTCGATCAGCGCCTTCATCGAGCGCCACCCCACCATCAAAATGCTCGCACTGAGTTTTCTCGTGGTGATCGGCGTGCTCCTGATCGCCGAGAGCTTCGGCCTGCACGTGCCCAAGGGCTACGTTTATTTCGCCATGGCGTTCTCAGTCGGCGTCGAGATGCTCAATATCCGCATGCGGCAAAAGATGTCGCAAAAGCCGGTGAAGCTGCATCCGCCGCTCGAAGCGGCACTCACGCAGGAAGAAGGGGAAGAAACGAAGACAGGGCTGGAGGCCGGAAAAGCCTCCGACCACCCTCGCTGAGTCAGCGCGCGAGTGCCGCGCTGCGCGGCAAGGCGCAGGCCGCTTCGTATTCGCGCGCGAGCCGTTCGACGAGCGCCGCCGTCGGCACCACCTCATGGATGAGCGACACGCCGTGCCCCGCGCTCCACACGTCGCGCCAGGCGCGCACCTCCGAACCGATATCGTGCAGTTTGCCCTTACCCGATAGTTGCTGCAGCTTCTCGGGCGTGAGCCCGGCCGCTTCCAGGCTGGGCCAAAGGAAGTTGGCATTGACCCCCGAAATCGCGTCGGTATAGACCACGTCGTCGGCACGCGCCTGCAGCAGCATCTCCTTGTAGCGCGGTGGCGCCATTGACTCCTCGGTGGCGATGAAACGCGTGCCGAGATAGGCGAAATCGGCCCCGAGCACCTCGGCCGCGCGCACACCGTAGCCGTCGGAAATCGCCCCGGCCAGGATCAAGGTCCCTTCCCAGAACTCCCGAATCTCGCGCACCAGGCTGAAAGGGCTCTGTGTGCCGGCATGCCCGCCTGCGCCGGCGCACACGGCGATGATGCCATCGACCCCTGCCTCGATCGCCTTGCGCGCGTGCCGCGCCCGGATCACGTCGTGGAAGACGAGCCCGCCGTAACCGTGCACCGCCTCTACGATGGCCTGCGGATTGCCCAGGCTGGTGATGACGAAGGGCACGCGATGGGCCACGATACAGGCCAGATCCTCCTGCAGACGGGAATTGGTGTGGTGCACAATGAGATTGACGCCATAGGGCGCACAGGGCCGCTCGGGATGCTCGCGCCGAAAGGCCGCCAGCGCCTCCTCGACGCGCGAAAGCCAGACTTCGAGCTCGCTCGCCGGTCGGGCGTTGAGCGAAGGAAAAGTACCGGCCACGCCGGCCTGGCAGCAGGCGATCACCAGCTCGGGGCCGGAGACGAGGAACATGGGCGCGGCGATCACCGGCACACGGAAGCGCCCTGTGAAGGCGGCGGGAACGGGCATGGTCTTCTCCTGAGGGATGAGGCGGGTCGCTCGATTCTAACATTCGTTCGAAACAAGTTTCAAACAATCGTTCACCTCAAATAGCCCCATTGCACCAAACGCTGCCGGGCATAAGCCGCCGCCTGGCCGCGCCCGCCGGTGCGCTGCAGCACGTCGGCGTAGAGGCGCGCCGCCTCCTGCCGCCGCCCCAGCCCCTCGAGCGAGACGCCGCGCAGGAAGGTGATGCCGGTATCGCCGGGCAGCAGTCGGTCGTAGGTTTCCAGCGCGATCAGCGCCTCGTCGAAGCGGCGCTGCTGCAAAGCCGTCGCGGCCAACACCTTGTGCGCCTGGGCCTCCTGGGGATAGACGGCGCGGGCGTGCTCGGCATAGGCGCGCGCCTCGTCGAGCCGCCCACGCGCGAGCAGGGTCTGCGCCAAGCGCACGTTGGCGGCGTAATCGTCCGGCGTGAGCTTGACCGCCTCACGAAAATGCTGCTCGGCCTCGGCCAGTTTTTTCGCGCCCATCGCCTCTTCGCCGCGACCGCAACGCTCGATGGTCGGACGCAAGGCACGCAGCGGCGCCGTCCGGTCCATGAAGCGCTCGCGCTGCACGGGAAAACGCTCGCTGTCGGCAAACTCGGTCTCGGCCAACCATTGCGCCCGTTGGTAGCGTTCCTGCGCCATGGGGTGCGAAGCGAACATCGTCTCGAGCAAGCCCGGTTGAGATTTTTCTTCTTCGAGCAAGACTTGGTGCAGCCGCGCCATGCCACTGGCGGGGTAACCGGCGAGCACCATGTAGCGCTGACCGAGGTAATCCGCCTCGCGTTCCTGTTCGCGCGAATAAGAGGCCAGAAGTGCACTCGCACCGATCGAGCCGCCCTGCACTAGGAATTGTCCCCAGTCATTCTTGCTCGTGGCCGCATCGAGCGCGGTGAGCGCCACCTGCGCCACCAGGGACTTGGCCTGCTGCTGCGCCGAATGACGCGCATTGACGTGGCCGATCTCGTGGCCGAGCAAGGCGGCGAGCTGCGCCTCGTCGTCGAGCCGGACCACGAGCGCGCGCATCGTCCCGATCGAGCCGCCGGGAAAGGAATAAGCATTGAGGTAATTGGCGTTCAACACGCGGTAGGAATAGGGCATGTTCGGCCGGTGGCTCACCGCGTGCACCCGCGCCCCCACCTCGCTCACGTAGGCATTGACCGAAGTCTGCTGGATCGGTCCCAGGTCGAGCGAGAACTGCTGCGGGGCGAGCTGGCGATCGAGGGCGATCTCCTGCGCCTCGCTCATGCCGACGAAGATGGTCTCACCCGTGACAGGCGAAGTGGCGCATCCGGAAAAGAGTGGTGCGGCCAGGCTCGCGCCCAGCAGCTTGAGCACCTCGCGCCGCGTCATTGGCTCACGGCCGGTAAAATTCGACATCATCCAGGCGGTCTCGCGCATTTCGTCCTCCCACGCAGGGCGGTGGAATCGGCTATCATCCCGCTCCATGATAGAAGAAATCCCACCGGACGCGCTGGGGCAGGTGTTCACGCCCGAGCCCGTGGTGCGCGCCATGCTGCGCCTGCGCCGCCGCTACGGCCGCATCCTCGAGCCCGCCTGTGGTGACGGGGCCTTCCTGCGCCACCTCGAAGCCGATGCCCTCGCCTGCGAGCTCGACCCCCGCGTCTGTCCGCCGCGGGCGCGCTGCCTCGACTTCTTCGCCCTGCCCGAGCACGAAAAGTTCGCCACGATCATCGGCAATCCGCCCTACGTGCGCCGTCGCGACGTGTTGCCCGAGACCGCCGCGCGGCTCGAAAGCCGCCTGCTCGACGGCCACGCCAATCTCTACCTGCATTTCATCGAGAAGGCCGTGCGCCACCTTGAACCCGGGAGCGAGCTCATCTTCATCACCCCACGCGACTTTCTCAAGGCGACCGCCGCCCGCTGGCTCAACCGCTGGCTGCTCGCGGAAGGAAGTTTCACCGAAGTGATCGACACGGGCGATGCGCGCCTCTTTGCCGGCGCCGTGCCCAACTGCCTCATCTGGCGCTTCGAGCGCGGCCGGCGCGCACGCACGCTACGCTACGCCGAGCTGGGGCGGGAAGCCGGCTGGCAGGAACGGCTCGCGGTGCTCACCTCCGTTCTGCCTGCTCCTGACGACGAGATCCCGCCGCCGTGGGAAGCGCGCACCGTGCTCGAACACGACGGGCACCTCGCTTTCGTGCGCGACACGTATCCCCTGCGTCTGTCCCAGGTCGCACGAGTGTGCGTCGGTGCCGTCTCCGGGGCGGACGAGATCTACGCCGACCCCCGCTGGGCGAACCGCGAATTCGTCTGTTCCTCCACCGTGCGCGATGGCCGCACGCGATCCATGCGCTTCGTGCGTCCCGGCGAGCCCCTGCCTCCGGAGCTGATTCCCTTTCGCGAACGGCTGCTCGCGCGGCGCGTACGCACGTTCGACGAAAACAACTGGTGGGAATGGGGTCGCTATCATAGGGAAAGCGACGCGCCCCGGGTGTACGTGAACGGCCGCACCCGCGCTCCGCGCCCATTCTTCGTCCACCCCTGCCGGGATTGGGACGGCAGCGTGCTGGCGATCTTTCCCCACGATCCGCGGCTCGACGTCGATGCACTCGCCGCGGCGCTCAACGACGAAGTCCCCTGGGCCGAACTCGGCTTCGTGTGCGACGGGCGCTTTCTCTTCTCCCAGCGCAGCCTGGAGCGCGCGCCGCTGCCCGCTTCTTTCGCCCGCTTCCTGCCCGGGCAGTGTGACGAGGCGGCGTAACCGGTACAATCGCGGACGAACCACCCGCAAGGATGCCTCTCATGATGGTGCCTCACCTCACCACCGCCCTCACCGGGCCGCTGCTGGCCATCGAGCGCCAGTTCCTCGAAGAGCTGCCGGCGATCGAACAATGGTTCCGTGGCGGTTTCTGCGAGCATACGCCTCCTTTCTATGCCTCCACCGACCTGCGCAACGCCGGATTCAAACTCGCGCCGGTCGATCTCAACCTCTTTCCCGGCGGCTTCAACAACCTCTCCGACGACTTCCTGCCCCTGGCGGTACAGGCGACGCAAGTGGCGATCGAGCGTGTCTGTCCCGAAGCCAAGCGCCTGCTCCTCATTCCCGAGAACCACACGCGCAACCGTTACTACCTGCTCAACGTCGCCCGCCTGCAACGCATCCTGCGGCTGGCCGGCCTGGAAGTACGCATCGGCTCGCTGCTACCCGAGATCACCGCCCCGACCGAGCTCGAGGCGGCCGAAGGCGAGCACGTGCTCGTCGAACCCCTGGTGCGCCGTGGCAACCGACTGGGGCTCGCCGACTTCGACCCCTGCGCCATCCTGCTCAACAACGACCTCTCGGGCGGCGTACCGCCGATTTTGCGCGACCTCAGCGAACAAAACGTGATTCCCCCCCTGGTGGCCGGCTGGCACACCCGGCGCAAATCGCACCACGCCGAGATCTACGCCCGCGTCGCCACCGACTTCGCCGAAGCGATCGGCCTCGATCCCTGGTACCTCGTCCCGGCGCACCGGGTCGTGTCCGGCCTGGATTTTCAGAGCAAGGAAGGTGAAGACCGGCTCGCCGACACCGCCGCCGAGCTCTTCGCCGAGATCCGCGCCGCCTATGCCGCCCGCGGTATCGACCAACAGCCCTTCCTCGTGGTCAAGGCCGACGCCGGTACCTACGGCATGGGCGTGATGACGGTCAAGGATCCGGCCGAACTGCGCGAGCTCTCGCGGCGGCAGCGCAACAAGATGGCCAAAGTAAAAGAAGGGCTGGAAGTGCATCAGGTGATCGTGCAGGAAGGCGTGCCGACTTTCGAGCGGCTCGGGGACGCGGTGTGCGAGCCGGTCGTCTATATGATCGATCGCTACGTCGTGGGCGGTTTCTACCGTGTGCACACCGAACGCGGCCCCGATGAAAATCTCAACGCACCGGGCATGCACTTCGAACCGCTGCGCTTCGCCGCGAGCTGCTCGCTGCCCGACTCGGGCCTCGCCCCCGACGCCGAACCCAACCGTTTCTACGCCTACGGCGTGGTGGCGCGCCTGGGCCTGCTCGCCGCCGCCATCGAAATCGAAGAACTCGTCGCGCGTTTCGGCGCGGAAGGAGAAGCGGCATGAAACTCGCGTTTCTCGTCGACCCCTTGCCCAAACTCAAGGTAACGAAAGATTCCTCCATCGCCATGATGCGCGCCGCCCAGGCGCGCGGCCACGAGATATGGACCTGCCAGCGCGAGGGACTTTCCTGGGAAGAAGGCGCCGTGTGGCTCTCGGCCCAGCTCATCACCCTCACCGACGGCGGAGCCGGCGCCTGGTATGAGATCGTCTCCGAAGCGCGCGTGCGCGCCGACCAATTCGACGCCATTCTCATGCGCCAGGACCCTCCGTTCGATTTCGAGTATCTCGCCGCCACCTGGCTGCTGGAGCGCGCCGAAGCCCAAGGCGCCCGCGTCTGGAACCATCCCCGGGCGATCCGCGACCACTCGGAAAAACTCTCCATCCTGGAATTCCCGCAGTTCACGCCGAATACTCTAGTCGCGCGTGACCCGGAACGCATCCACGCCTTCATCGACACCCTGGGCGACGTGATCCTCAAACCGCTCGATGGCATGGGCGGCAGCCAGATCTTCCGCGTGCATCGCGAGGACCACAACCGCTACGTGATCGTCGAGACGCTGACGCACCACGGGCATCGCACCATCATGGCCCAGGAATACCTGCCGCAGATCCGCGACGGCGACAAACGGGTGCTCTTGATCGCCGGCAAGGTGATGCCCCACGCGCTCGCGCGCATCCCCAAGCCCGGCGAGACGCGCGGCAACCTCGCCGCCGGCGGGCGAGGCGTGGCCGTGCCCCTCACCGCAGCCGAGCGGGAAGTGGCCGAAGCGCTCGCCCCCATCCTGTGGCAACGCGGCCTCCTGATCGTGGGGCTCGATCTCATCGGCGGACGGCTCACCGAGATCAACGTCACCAGCCCCACCTGCATGGTGGAGATCGCGGCCCAGACCGGTTTCAACATCGCCGACGAGGTGATCGCGGCGCTCGAGCGCGAGGCGCGGTAATTACAAGAGGGTCCGCCCTGTACGCCGCAGAATCGCTTTCTCCACCTCCACGGCGAGGAAAGCCAAGAAGGCCGCAAGAATGGCGTACCCCCAGGCGACCAAGTCCAGCCCCGTCGTGCGAAACACGAACTGCAGCGGCGGCGCGTAGACGAAAACGATTTGCAGCAAGGCAAGCACCCCGATCGTCGGCCACAGCGCGACATTCCCCTTCAGGCTCGCCCGGCGCCAGGCCGAGGCAAGGAAGCGGCGGCAGTTGAAGAGATAGGCGATCTCCACGGCCACCAGCGTCGTGGTCGCCGCGGTGCGCGCAACGGTCTGATCCAGGTCACGCAGCAGCGCGAGCATCTCCGCGCCGTAGCAGAGCACGCACACGAGCGCCCCGACGAAGACGATGCGCCAGATCATGGCCGGCGTCATCAACGGTTCGGCCGGAGGCCGGGGAGGACGGCGCATCACGTCGTCCTCGGGCAGTTCGAAAGCGAGCGCCACCGACAGCGTCACCGCCGTGACGAGATTGACCCACAGAATCTGGGCCGCCGTGATCGGCAGCGGCCAGCCCACCGCCAGGGCGATCGCCACCACCAGGGCTTGGGCCACGTTCACCGGCAGCACGAAGAGCATCGCCTTCTTGATGTTGTCGTAGGCGACCCGTCCCCAGCGTACCGCTTCGGCCAAGGTGGCGAAATTGTCGTCGGCGAGCACCATCGCCGCCGCCTGCCGTGCCGCGTCGGTGCCGCGTCGGCCCATGGCCACCCCGATGTCGGCCGCCTGCAGCGCCGGCGCGTCGTTGGCCCCGTCGCCGGTCATGGCCACGATGTGTCCCTGCCCCTGCAACACCCGCACGAGGCGCAGCTTGTGCTCCGGCGCGGCCCGCGCGACGACATCGGTCCGGGTCAAGCGCTGCGCCAGGCTCTGGTCGTCGAGCCGCTCGAGTTCGTCGCCCGTCAGGGCCGTGTCGGCACGTAACCCCAGCATGCCGCCGATGGCGCGTGCCGTCACCGGATGATCCCCCGTGATCATCACCACCCGGATACCGGCCTCGTGGCACTCGCGGATCGCCTCCTTCGCTTCCGGCCGCGGCGGGTCGACCAGACCCGCCACGCCGAGCCATTCGAACCCGCCCTCCACGTCCGCCTCGCACAGCGCATCGAGCGGCTCTTGCAGCCGTTTCCAGGCAAAGGCGATGAGGCGGCGACCCGCTTCCGCCTCTTGCTGCAGACGGGCATGCCAAAGCTCGACGTCGAGCGGCTGACCATCGGCGTCGCTGTCGCAGCGAGCGAACACCGCTTCGGGTGCTCCTTTGAGCACGATGAAACGGTTACCGTGATGATCGCGGTGCAGCGTGGCCATCCAGCGCCGTTCCGCCTCGAAAGGCAGAAGATCGAGGCGGGGACGGCAGGTGCGTTCGTGCGCCGGATCGAGCCCGGCCTTGAGCGCCAGCACGAGGAGCGCCACTTCCAAGGGATCGCCCTCGCCAACCCAATGCCCCTCTTCGTCGGCATGAAGCGCCGCATCGTTGCACAACAGCGCTGCCCGGGCGAGCCGCACCAAGCCGCGTACGCCCTCCGGCGGACGCGCCCGTCCGCCGCGCACGAACTCTCCCACGGGCTCGTAGCCCACACCCGTTACCTCCACGGTGTCGTACGGCAGCAGCACCGAGGTCACGGTGAGCTCGTTGCGCGTGAGCGTACCGGTCTTGTCGGTACAGATCACCGTCACCGAACCGAGCGTTTCCACCGCCGGCAGACGGCGCACGATCGCCTTGTTTTGCGCCAAGCGCTGCCCACCGATCGCCAGGATGATGGTGACGATCGCCGGCAGCCCCTCGGGGATCGCCGCCACCGCGATGCCGACCACGGCAAGGAAGACTTCCGCCAAGGGTTGCCCCATCCCCCAATAGGCCCAGGCAAAGAGCAATGCCGAAGCGGCAAGTATCACCACCGCCGCGCCGCGGGCGAAACGGTCGAGCCGACGGGTGAGCGGCGTTTCGAGGCGGACGATGCCGGCGACGAGCCGTCCGATGTGGCCGATCTCGCTGTCCGCCCCCGTGGCAACCGCCAACCCCACGCCCTGACCGCGCACCACCGTGGTGCCGGCATAGAGCATGGAGCGGCGCTCGGCAAGCGGCGCTTCCTCGGATACTGGCTCGGTCTGCTTCTCTACCGGCAACGATTCTCCCGTGAGCGTCGACTCATCGGCCGCGAGCCGCCGCACCGCCACCAGGCGCAGGTCGGCCGGTACCGCCATCCCCCCTTCGACGAAGACGAGATCGCCCGGGACCACCTCTTCGGCCGCAATCTGGCGACGCTCCCCGTCGCGGATGACCGTCGCCGTGCGCGGGAGCATGGCCTTGACCGCCTCGAGCGCCTTTTGAGCCTTGCCCTCCTGAATCGCGCCCAGGATGGCTGAAACGAGCACCACGGCGAAGATCACCGCCGCATCGGTCCATTCACCCAGCCAGGCGGTGACGGCGACCGCCGCGAGCAGGACGTAGATCAGAGCGTTGTCGAACTGGCGCAACAGGCGACGCCAGGCAGGATCAGGCTTGGCTTCGGGCAAGCGGTTGGGTCCATGGACCGACAAACGCCGTTCGGCTTCGGCCTGGGTCAGACCGCCGCGCAGGCGGGCGGCAAGCTGTTCGGCCGTCTCGTCGACGGTCTGGGCATGAAAGGGTTTGATTTTCCGGGTCATCGGGAAGGAAGGCACGACGAAGAAGGGAAAGGCGAGCGTTGCATTGCAGCATAGCACGTCGCCGCATCGGCACGACTTGCAGAAACGAGGATCAGCCGCGCCCGCCCTGCCAGGCAGCGAGGAGGGAGTCGCGATAGGGCGCGAGCAAATGGATGGGCACTTCCACCACCGGCCCACCCAAGGTGGTTCCAAGGTAGCGGCCGAGCACCGGCGTTTCGGCGCCGGGCAGCAGGACCTCCACCGGCGCGTTCGCCTTCAGCCGCAAGTTGCGCTGCGCTTCGTCGAAGAAAACCGAGCCGTGGGTGAAATTGAGCTGCGCCTCGGTTTCGAGCGGCTCATCATTGGGCCGCACACCGCGCACGACGACCGGTGCGAGCCGTACGTCGTTGCACAGCTTCAGCGCTTGGGTGCGCAAGCGTTTCTCCAGTTCTTCCTCGGAGAGGAAAGGGACGTTGCCCACGCGTGCTTCCAGATCGGCGAGCTCCTCGTCGGTGAGGTGCGGTGCCGCGCGCACCAACAGCTCCTTGGGAATCGTCTTGCCCGGTTCGCGCCGGGGCCGCTCGACATCGACATGGTGCAGCATCTTGTGGATCACGATCCCGCTGCCCTGCAGGCGCTTCGTCGCCACTGCCTTCAAGCCCTGATGAACTACGTCCCCCAACAACCCATCGACGATGCGCGCAAGATCGGTACGTGGCATCTTCTGCAAAGGCTCGGGAAGGGACACTTCCATCGTGTAGGTCAAGATGAGACGGCTCGTGTCTTTCATGGGCAGCGTGCAACCGGATGGATGCCCCCATGCTAGCACGACCCCTTGGTTCAGACCAAGAAAAACCCCCGGTTCATCACCGGGGGCAACGACGGGAATCGCCGTCGGAGAGGAGACTATAGGCGATAGGCCGTCTCGCCGTGGGTAGCCACGTCCAGCCCCTCGCGCTCTTCTTCCTCGCTCACACGCAAGCCCCCGGTGAGCGCGCCGGCGATCTTGTACGCGAGGAAGGCCACCACGGCGCTCACCACGACAGTGGTGAGCACGCCCCAAGCCTGCACCCACAGCTGATGCATCACGGAGAAATCCGCCTTGCCGTTGCCCGTGCCGCCCAGGGCCGGCGAAGTGAAGACTGCGGTGAGCAGCGCCCCCACGATACCGCACACCCCATGCACGCCGAAGGCATCCAGCGAATCGTCGATGCCGTGCCAGCGCTTGAGGGCGCTCACGCCCCACAGGCCGGCCACCCCGCCGATCAAGCCCATCACGATCGAGCCGATCGGACCCACCGTGCCGCAGGCCGGGGTGATCACCACGAGCCCGGCCACCGCACCCGAAGCCGCCCCGAGCATGGAAGGCTTGCCCTTGACGAGCGCCTCGGCCGCGCTCCAGGAGAGTACCGCCGCCGCCGTGGCGAACAGCGTGTTGAGAAAGGCGAGCGCCGCACCCGAAGTCGCCTCGAGGTTGGAGCCGGCGTTGAAGCCGAACCAGCCCACCCACAAAAGCGAGGCCCCGACCATCGTGAGCGGCAGGGAGTGCGGCGCGAGCGCCTCGCGTCCATAGCCGATGCGCTTGCCCACGAGCATCGCCCCCACGAGCCCGGCCACGCCGGCGTTGATGTGCACCACCGTGCCGCCGGCGAAGTCGATCGCTCCCGCACCCAACAGCCAGCCGCCCGGCCCCCAGACCATGTGCGCGATCGGCAGGTAGGAGAAGGTGAACCACAGCACCATGAAGACCATCACCGCGGCAAACCTGATCCGCTCGGCAAAAGCCCCGATCACCAGCGCACAGGTGATGGCGGCGAACGTCCCCTGGAAGGCGATGAAAACGTACTCCGGCAGTTTCACTTCGGGGGTAAAGGTATCGGCGAGGCTGTCGGGCGTGACGCCAGTGAGGAACACCTTGGCAAACGATCCGAGCCAAGGTTTCGCTTCGGTGAAGGCGAGACTGTAGCCATAGCAGGCCCACAGCACGAGCACCAGCGAAGTCACCATCAACACCTGCATCAGCACGGAGAGCACGTTCTTCGCCCGCACCATGCCGCCGTAGAAGAGCGCCAAGCCTGGCACGATCATCATCAGCACCAGCAGCGTGGACGTCATCATCCAGGCGACGTCACCGCGGTGCACCACCGGTGCCGCGGCGCTCGCCGCGTCCTGCGCCCATGAAGGGAGGGAGGCCGTCGCCAGGAGCGCCGCCGAGCCGAGCCGTTCGATTCCGTGTTTCATGATCCGCCTCCTCGTCGTACTCATCACAGCGCTGCCGCGCCGGCCTCGCCGGTGCGGATGCGGATCGCGTTTTCGAGATCGAAGACGAAGATCTTCCCGTCACCCACCTTGCCGGTGAAAGCGGACTTCTCGATCGCCTCGAGCACCTGCTCGAGCAGCTCGTCCGGGATGGCCACTTCGAGCTTGACCTTGGGCAGGAAATCGACCACGTACTCCGCCCCGCGGTAGAGCTCCGTGTGCCCCTTCTGCCGCCCGAACCCCTTGACCTCGGCCACCGTGAGCCCCTGCACCCCGTTCTCCGAGAGCGCCTCGCGCACCTCGTCGAGCTTGAACGGCTTGATGATCGCCATGACGAATTTCATGTTCCTTCTCCGTAGCGGGAATGCCCCCACCCTCCGATTAGCACGGATCGTGCCAACATGCAGGAAAAGCAAAAGGGGCGCGGCAACGAACCGCGTCCCTTTACGTTGGCGCTACGGAACCGAGGAATCCGCGCCGCCGATCGATGACGGAGCGCGAAAGGATCGGACCGTCCCTGGCGCGCTCCCCCGGGCGAACGCACCGTTTCGGTGCGTTCCGCGAACCGATCCGGGGCATTCAGAACGCCGGCACCACGGCCCCCTGGTATTTCTCGAGGATGAAGCGCTTCACCGCCTCCGAGTGCAAGGCGCGCACGAGCTTCTGCATGGCCTCGCCATCCTTGTTGTCCGGCCGGGCCACCAGCACGTTCACGTAGGGCGAATCGGCCCCCTCAATGACGAGCGCGTCTTTCGTGGGATTGAGTCCGGCCTCGAGCGCATAGTTGGTGTTGATGAGGGCCAGATCGACCTGGTCGAGGATGCGCGGCAGCGTGGCCGCCTCCAGCTCCTTGAAGCTCAGCCGCTTGGGATTGTCGGCGATGTCCCGCGGCGTAGCGGTGATCTTTCCCGGATCCTTGAGCCTGATGAGTCCAGCGCGCTGCAGCAGCAGAAGCGCCCGCCCGCCGTTGGTCGGATCGTTGGGGATGGCCACGACGGCGCCCTCCTTGAGCTCGTCGAGCTTCTTGATACGGCGGGAATAGGCACCGAACGGCTCGATATGCACCCCCGCCACCGCCACCAGGTCGGTGCCGCGATCCTTGTTGAACTCGTCCAGGTAGGGTTTGTGCTGGAAGAAGTTGGCATCCATGCGCTTCTGCGCCACCTGGATGTTGGGCTGGACGTAGTCGGTGAACACCCGCACCTCCAGCTCCACCCCTTCCTTGGCGAGCATGGGTTTGACGTACTCCAGGATCTCGGCATGCGGCACGGGCGTGGCCGCCACCAAAAGTTTCTCGGCCCAAGCGGCTGGAACGAGACCGAGCGAAGCGCTCAGGATCAGCAAGGCGTTTTTCCATTTCATGGCACGCACTCCTTCCTTGGTTGAAGAAAAAAATCCGTTGCCACGCTAACGGCGGCTGAAACGCAGCACGAGCCGGTCGCCCAGCATCTGCAGCAGCTGCACGAGCACCACCAGCAGGGCCACCGTGATGACCATCACGTCGGTCTGGAAACGCTGGTAACCGAAACGGATGGCCAGATCTCCCAGGCCGCCCCCGCCGATCACCCCCGACATGGCGGCGTACGACACCAGGGTGATGGACGTGACGGTGACTCCGGCGAGAATTCCCGGCAAAGCCTCGGGCAAGAGCGCCCCGAAGACGATCTGCGGCACCGTCGCCCCCATCGCCTGGGTCGCCTCCACGATGCCCCGATCCACCTCCCGCAGCGCCGCCTCCACCAGACGGGCGAAGAGCGGCGCCCCGCCCACCACCAGCGGCGGAATCGCCCCCGGCACCCCCAACGAGGTTCCCACCAGCACGACGGTGACCGGGATCATGACGATGAGCAGGATCACGAACGGCACGGAGCGCAGCAGATTGACCACGAAAGAGAGCACCGCATAGACGAGCGGCTGCTCCAGCAGCTGGCGCTTGCCCGTGAGAAAGAGCGCGATCCCCAAGGGCAAACCCAATAACACGACGAAAAAGAGCGACACGCCGACCATGACCAGCGTATCCCCGCAGGCCCGGCCGATCTCCAGCCAATCCACATTGGTCAGCCATTGTGCCATCATCGCAGCACCTCCACATCCACCCCTGCTTCAGTGAACGCCCGCAGCGCCGCCTCCACGTCGCCGCCGACGAACGAGAGGGTCAATTGACCGTAAGGAACGTCCTTGATGTGATCGATGCGTCCGGCGAGGATGCTGAAATCCACCCCGCAGCGCCGTACCACCTCGCCCAACAACGGCCGGTAGGTCGACGCTCCCTTGAACGTCAGCCGCACCACGCGCCCCGCCGCCTGCTGCAAGCTCTCCTGGAATTCCTCCGTATCGACGTGCTCGCTCTCGAGCACAAACTCACGAGTCGTAGGATGGCGGGGATGGAGGAAGACCTCGCTCACGGGCCCGGTCTCCACCACCCGCCCACCGTCCATCACCGCCACGCGGTCGCACACCCGCCGCACCGCGTCCATCTCGTGCGTGACGAGCACGATGGTGAGCCCCAGGCGACGGTTGATGTCGGAGAGCAGCTGCAGCACCGAACGGGTGGTCTGCGGATCGAGGGCGCTGGTGGCCTCGTCCGAGAGCAGGATGGAGGGGCGACAGGCCAGCGCCCGGGCGATACCCACGCGCTGTTTCTGCCCGCCGGAAAGCTGGGCTGGATACTTGTCCGCGTGCTCGCTCAAGCCGACCAGGGCGAGCAGCTCCTCGACCCGCGCCGCGATGGCGGCCCTGGATTCCGTGCCGGCGATCTTCAGGGGAAAGGCGACGTTCTCCGCCACCGTCTTGGACGAGAGCAGATTGAAATGCTGGAAGATCATGCCGATGCGCCGACGAAAGGCACGCAGCTGCGCCGGCGCCAGACAGGTGACGTCCTCGCCTTCCACCACGACGCGCCCCTGGCTGGGACGCTCGAGCAGATTGACGAGACGCAGCAGCGTAGACTTCCCCGCGCCGGAATGCCCGACGATGCCGAACACTTCCCCCCGTTCGATCGTCAGCCGCTCGACTTCCAGCGCAAGGATCTCCTGCCCCCGGACGCGGTACGTTTTGCGAACGCCGTCGAATTCGATCACATCCACCGTCCTTCACCGCAAAAAGCGGATTTTCGCATGGGAAAGGCATCATCTTCACCCCGGCGCATCGGCAGGAAGCGAACGTATTCCGGCAAGGAATATTCTGAATGCAGCCATGCTTGACGCCGTTGCCTGCCACCGCGATACTGCAAGCGGGAAAAAACACTTGGCGCGTCAAGATCATGGGTTACCCTGACGTTTTGCCCACCGCAATCGACAAAACCTGGAAATTCAAAGGACTGTGCCAAGAAACCACGGAGAATGCTGATGAACTCGATCGGGTTGGCGCGTCACTTCCAGGAGCTCACCGGATTCGAACCCATGGCCTGGCAAAAGCGGCTCCATCGCCAGAGGAGAGGGACACCCAGTGCGCCGGGACGAAGCCGGCAGAAGATTGGAGGTGCGATTCCTCTACCCGGTAAGGCGTAGCGCGCCGCCGGGGCCCCGAGTCATGGGCTGATGCTCGCGAGGGCAAAAGTTAAGCGTTGACAGGGGAATGCATAGGCTCGGTATTGAGCTCCGAAATCAAACTTGGGAACGCCGACCGCGTTGGGTGATCGGGAAGGCAACACAGGCTGCGGCGCCATGCAAGCGGTGGCCTGGTTCCCCGGAGTCGTAAAGACCCGAAGCATGTGCTGATGTCTTCTGAGCGGAACCCGGGAGGCCTCACACGCGGGGCAGCGATGCCACTGCCTGCCCAAGGTGAAGAACTGATCGGCAGGCAGAGCGTGATGAGGAGTCGGACAAGGCCGTAGTAGCGAGGAAGCAGGCGAACAAATTGAAGAGGATCGCAGCAACACCCCGTGAATCCGAGAGGCGGAGCCTGTGGAGCGAAGGGCCTTGGCGGAGAGAATTTCCTGAACGGACGCCCGTGACCGGGACACAGAGCCCGGGGCAAGCGGAAAGCGGACTGGACAGGATACGTGCAGCAGCCAAGCGGGACCGGACGCTGCGATTGAACAACCTGATGCATCACCTCGACGTGGAGCTCTTGCGGCGCGCCTACCAAGCGCTCAACCGCAAAGCGGCGCGCGGGGTCGATGGCCTGAGCTGGGAAGAATACGGCCAGGAGCTCGACGCCCGCCTGCACGACCTGCATCGCCGCATCCACGAGGGGCGCTACCGGCCACAGCCGGTCAGGCGGGTCTGGATACCCAAGGCCGACGGTCGGCAACGACCGCTGGGCGTCACCAGTGTCGAAGACAAACTGGTCCAGCAAGCCTTGGTGTTCCTGCTCAACCCCATCTACGAGACCGATTTCAAGGGATTCAGCTATGGCTTCAGGCCCGGGCGCAGTCAGCATCATGCGCTCGATGCCCTGCACGTGGCGCTTACCCAGCGCAAAGTCAGCTGGATACTGGACACGGACATCAGCACCTTCTTCGACAGTGTCGACCATGGGTGGCTGATGAAATTCGTGGCACACCGGGTTGCCGATCGCCGCGTGCTCCGACTGATCGAGCAAACGCTCAGCGCAGGGGTAGCGGAAGAGGGGCAGTGGCACCCGACCCGATCGGGTACCCCGCAAGGGGGCGTGCTCTCGCCCTTGCTGGCCAACATCTACCTGCACTACAGCCTCGATCTGTAGGTAGAGGCATGGCGCAAACGACAGGCGCGTGGGGACGTGTATATCGTGCGCTATGCCGATGATGCGGTATTGGGGTTTCAGTACCGCGACGATGCAAACCGTTTCAGACGAGCGCTGACCGAGAGGCTAGCCAAATTCTCACTGAAACTGCACCCGGAGAAAACCCGGCTGGTCGAATTTGGCCGCTATGCCGCAGAAAACCGGGCCAAGCGCAAAGAGGGAAAACCCGAAACTTTTGCTTTCCTTGGTTTCACGCACCTATGCGGCAAACGCCGCAGCGATGGCCGCTTCACCGTGCATCGCACGACCCAGAGCAAGCGGCTGCGTGCATTCCTGTCTGACCTGAAGAAGTGGCTGTTGGCCAACCGGCATATCCCCGTAGCGGCACAAGGCCAGTATCTCAGGCAGGCATTGCAAGGATTTGCCAACTACTTCGGTGTCCCCGGCAATATCGGGGCACTGAACGCGGTACGCACTCAAGCGTGCCGCGCCTGGTTTCGAGCCCTGCGCCGACGCAGTCAAAAGGCAGTACGGCTCAACTGGCAGAAGATGCAGCTCATCATCGGCCAGTGGGTTCCCTCGATGCGCATCGTCCACCCACACCCGAACGAACGTCTGCGCGTCTGACTCAACGCAAGAGCCGGATGCGTTAGCAGCGCACGTCCGGATCTGTGCCGGGGAATTGGTTTGAGAGGGTCAGCCCTTGATCACCAATTCTCTACGGCGACCTTAGTTAACGTAACGCCTCACATTACAAAGCTATCGCATCCCCGATTTGCGGTAAATCCCTTTCATTTTTCCATGCCATAGCGCTTCATCACTTCTTCGAGAGGCACGGCCTTGGTTTTGCCTGCACGAAGGTCGATCAGGCGCTGTTCCGCAAGGTACAAGTCCTCGAGATCGTCCAGGTACTCGAGGATGGCTTGGCGGACATAGTAGGTCTTGGTGCGCCCGGTGGTCTTCGCCAGCTTTTCGAGGCGTTCTTCGATCTCGGGGGGTAGTCGCACGGCAAGCATGTTTCGGCTCCTCGTCAAACTGATATATGAGTATATCAAAATGGCGACAGTTCCACCCCGCCACCGACTTCCGCGCCCATGCATTGCCTGTTTGGTGCCATGATGATGAAGGGACACCCCCTTTCTTTTGGGTGATCGACGTGGTCGGGCTGCCGGATGCGAGCATGGCGGGGATGAATGTGCTGTGGGTGGTGGGGTAGTGACGTCAAAAAATTCGATCCCGCCCTGGTTGCCACCCTGGTCAACCGGGAGCTCAGCCGCCTGTCCAGCCAAGTCAAAACGCTGGAAAAGGTGCTCTGCGCGCGCCGTATTCCGACAAAGAGCGCCAGCGCTTGCTCACGCTGGCGGCCAACTGGCGCGCACTGCTGGCGTTTGACGATGGTGCGCCGAAGTTGGCCGACGCACTGGAAGCCTTTGCTGCCGCCTACCAGCAGCGCTCGCCCGATCTGAAGCGACTGCACGACGAGGTGGTCTTCCAGGCCGGCGCCTACCGAATGGGCCATTGGGGGCTGGTCAAGCATTTCATCCCCGGCGTCACCGACTGCCTGGACGACTTCGGCAACGTCCTGCCCAAGTACCGTGACGCTTTCAAACGCCGCTACGAGGCTGACGGCAACCTCAGCGTCGAAGCCCAGTCGCAGCTGCTCAAGGTGCAGTACGCGCTGATCCCCAACCGCCGAGATCCCTACCGGTACGAAGAGATGAAGTGGCGAGGGCTGGTCACCGACGACGGCATCGTGCCCATGGACGTTAAGGAAGCGTTGGCGCTGATGATAAGCAATCAAGCCGGCACGACTCCGACTTGCCGCGGCAGCGCCTTTCCTTGGGTGGGGCGAGTCGCTTCCCAACCCAAGCAAGCGAGCCAGATCGCCCGCGGAATCGGCTTGCGGGTCCGAAGATAGTCACTCACGCGGCGCAGGCTGATGCCCAAAGCGTCGGCCGCTTCGCTCGGCGATAGGCGGTTGCGCCGCATCCAGTCGGCGAACATTTCGTGGCTTACCTCGCCGGCCTGTTCCTTGGCCTAGGCATAAACGTTGTCCGCCCCGAACGCGGTGTCGAACCACTCGATGGCCCCACCCCCTTCGGCCAGGTGCACCCGAGTAAAAACGGTAGGATCGAGCACGGGAGCAAGCGCCGCAATCCGGCGAAGACGCTCACCGATGTCGACGTCGAGCACTTCGCCCGTGTTCCAATAGGTACGCAGGCGGTATGGGGCCAAGGCTTCGACGGCCGTGAGTCGCGGAACGAAAAACGCACTCATGATCTGCTCCTGTACCACTGCTCGAACAAGAACACACGGTTGGCCTCGATCCAGTCCAACGCCTCGCGGATGTCTCGCACAGCGATCCGCCCCTTGATCTCACCACTATATCGAGCTCGACGAGGCACTCGCCGCGCCCATCGCGCAGCTTTACGTGAACACGGGGCGGAGGATGATCATCCAGATACATCAAGATCCGGACGTCTCGATATTGATGCAAGACAGGCATAACGTTCAGTGTAGGGCAAGCGCCGTTGCCCAGCAAGCGAAAGGGCCAATGATGAAGAAATGAAACGAACAAAGGGACGAACAAAGGGACACCCAATTATTGGAACGCGCTGTGGGATCAGCAGCCGCGGCTCGCGCCGGATTATCGACGGCGGTGAGCGGGTAGCCAGTCGGCAAACTCGGCCACCGTGAAGATGGGAATGTGAAACTGGTCTCTGACCGTCTGAAGGTCGCTGTCGCCACTGACCAAGGCATCAGTCTGAGCCACGGCGGCGAGCGCCAGAAAGATCACATCATCGGGATCACGAATCTCCGGCAGCCCCCCGGGCCTTGCCTCGACCTTGACGGTTTCCACGAACGGCAGAAATTCAGCCAGTAACGTTTCTTGCTCGTCCTGACTCAGATTGAACTTGGGGTAGGCAAGGACGTGCAGCAGTTCGCTGACCGTGTCGCGACTGGCCAACGCGATGAAGTGCTTGGCCTGCCATGCCTCGCGCAGCCAAGCAAACTTACCCCGCGAGAAGATCAGGGCCGAAACCAGGCAGTTGGTGTCGAGGACAACGCGCGGGATGCTGCTCATGTGCGCTTTCTCGCCCAGGCGATGGCCTCAGCCACGTCATCTTGCGTGATGCCCAGTTCTTCCAACTTGGCCCGTACCGCGTCGGCCTGCTGCAGGCGAACCGGCGTCAGCACGATCTTGCCGTCCTGAACCGTGACGTCGTAGTAGTCGGCCTCGCCCACGGTCTGGACGATGGCCTTGGGCAAAGTGACCTGGTTCTTGCTCGTGCGCTTGGCCAGCATGGCAATCTCCGAAAGTAATGAAGTAAGGAATCAAATTTTAGCGAGTTTTCAGGTCAATGCAACCAGACCGCTCGCCAACGGGTTGGGAGAGCGCCTCGGCACGCCAGCGCGCTGTGGCTGCCACGCCGGATGGGTCTTGGCTGAAACTGCACCTTTTGAACACAAAGAGTGCATTTCGTCACCACAACGGTGCGATAATTACCAGATTTGGTGCGAAGCGAAGGGCGTGCGCCGCGCACCGACCCGTTGTTCCCACCCTGAAAGGCGCCAAGCATGAAATACCCCACGCTGCAAAGCTTTCTCGACAACGTTGCGCAACGCAACCCCGGTCAGCCCGAGTTCCTGCAGGCGGTGACCGAAGTGATGGAGAGCCTGTGGCCGTTCATCACGAAGAATCCGCGCTACGCGCAGCACGCGCTGCTCGAGCGTCTCGTCGAACCCGAGCGCGTCATCATGTTCCGCGTCTCCTGGGTCGACGACCACGGTGAAGTGCAGGTCAACCGCGGCTACCGCATCCAGCACAGCTCGGCCATCGGCCCCTACAAGGGCGGACTGCGTTTCCACCCCTCAGTGAACCTCTCCATCCTCAAGTTCCTCGCCTTCGAACAGACCTTCAAGAACGCCCTCACGACGCTGCCCATGGGCGGCGGCAAGGGCGGCTCCGACTTCGATCCCAAGGGCAAGAGCCCGGGTGAAGTGATGCGCTTCTGCCAGGCCTTCATCACCGAGCTCTACCGCCACATCGGCGCGGATACCGACGTTCCCGCCGGGGACATCGGCGTGGGCGGGCGCGAGGTCGGCTTCATGGTCGGTATGATGAAAAAGCTCACCAACGATTCTTCCTGCGTCTTCACCGGCAAGGGGCTCTCCTACGGCGGCTCGCTGATCCGACCCGAATCGACCGGCTACGGCACGGTGTATTTCGTCGACGAGATGCTGCGCCACGCCCGTCGCAGCCTGGAGGGGATGCGCGTGGCGGTATCGGGTTCGGGCAACGTCGCGCAGTACGCCATCGAGAAACTCATGGAGATGGGGGCCAAGCCTGTCACGTGCTCGGATTCGAGCGGCACGGTGATCGACGAGGAAGGATTCACGCCGGAAAAGCTCGCCATCCTCATGGAGGTGAAGAACCACCGCTACGGGCGCGTCTCCGAATACGCCCAACTCGTCGGCGCCACCTTCATTCCGGGCGCCAAGCCGTGGAACGTGCCGGTGGACGTGGCGCTTCCCTGCGCGACGCAAAACGAGCTCGACGCTGACGACGCGATGACGTTGGTGGAAAACGGCGTGGTGGCGGTGGCCGAGGGTGCGAACATGCCCTGCACCCCGGAGGCGGTGAAGATCTTCGAGCACCGCGGCGTGCTCTACGCGCCGGGCAAGGCGAGCAACGCGGGCGGCGTGGCCACCTCCGGCCTGGAGATGAGCCAAAACGCCATGCGCCTTTCCTGGACCCGCGAGGAGGTCGACGCGCGGCTCAAGAAGATCATGCAAGGCATCCACGAGGCCTGCCTGCAATACGGCCGGCGCGAGGACGGCACCGTCAGCTACAGCGACGGCGCCAACATCGCCGGCTTCGCCAAGGTGGCCGACGCCATGCTCGCGCAGGGGGTCATCTGAGCGCCTGCCGCGCCCGGTGCCCCCGGCGCCGGGCGTTTTTCTTCAATGCCCCCCTCCACGCAGATCTCGTGCCGTGCCGCGGTGAGGGCGATACGCACCAGCAGCAGCACAATGAGCAGGTTGACATCCTCCTCCGCCTAAATTCGGGGGATGTCTACGGCGCTCACCACCTATTTAAGCACGCTGTACTTCGCCGGAGGCGGTGACGGCGCACCTATCGAGATCATCCGGCAGTACATTGAACAGCAGCAGACACCACGCTGACCGCCCAAAGGACGCCTACGGCGTCCGCGAGCACCGATCCCGGCCTGCAGGCCGAGGCTTGCCGGGCACCGCGGGAAAAAGCATCCGTAACCGGTTCGACTATATCACGGCGGCGCCGGCAAAGCGCCACGCCAGCGCCCCGGCGAGCGCCGCGAACGCCGCCCAACCGGAGAAGAGCCACCGCCAAAGCCAAAAGCGCGGGATGAACCCCACCCCGCGCACGAAACCGGCCGCCATGGCCCAGAACCACAACATCGCCAGACCATGGTTGGCCTTGCCGGATGCCTCGGCCAGCCAATCGGGACGGAAACTGCCCACCAGCATCAAGGCGATCCCCACCCCCAGCGCGAGCGGCTGGATCGAGGCCGACCGGGCATCCTCCCTGCCAGGCACTGCCTCAGGTGGCATGAGTCTCGCCCTGCGAGCGGGACCGTTTTTTCCTTGCCTCTTCCTGCGCTTCCCACCACAGGCCGACCACGATGGCCAAGAGGACGGCAAAACCCACGCCCAACGCCCACGCAAAATACCACATACGAAGCTCCTTCGATCCGGTGCGGCGAAGCCGGATGCCTCGCCGCGGGTTGTAGCCGTTCAGTACGCCTGCTTCTCGTTTTCCAGGATATAAGCCTTCGTCACCTTGCCGGCCATCACCTTGTAGGCCCACGACGTGTAAGCGATGATGAGCGGCATGAAGATGACGGTGGCCCAGAACATCACCGTGAGCGTGAGATGGCTCGAGACCGAATCCCACACGGTGAGCGAGGAGCGGGGATCGCTCGAGGAAGGCAGGATGAAGGGGAACATCGCCACGCCCGCTGTACCGATGACGCCAGCGATCATCACGCTCGAGGCCCAGAAAGCGAAGAAGGTGCGGCCGGCACGTACCGCCCACAGCGCCGCCAGACCGCCCAGGAAGGCGAGCGCCGGCACGGCCCACAGCAGCGGCTGATGCCGATAGTTCACCATCCAGGCACCCGCCTCGCGCACGACTTCCTTCGCGAGCGGGTTGGGCAATCCGGCCGGATCGGCTCCGGCAGCGATCACGTAGCCGGGAATACTCTGCACCCACACCCCGGCAGCGGCAAACGCCACGAGTGCGATCACGCCAAAGAGGAGCGCGGCACGTATCGCACGCTGCTGGATGTCCCCTTCCGTGCGGTGCGCCAGATAAACGGCGCCGTGGAAGGTGATCATGGCCGAGCTCACCACGCCGGCGAGCAGTGCGAAGGGATTGAGCAGCCCCCAGAAGGATCCCTCGTAGTACGGCACGAGGTTGGCGTCAAAGTGAAACGGCACACCCTGCAGCAGGTTGCCAAACGCCACCCCGAAGATGAGCGGCGGCACCGCCCCGCCCACGAAAAGCCCCCAGTCCCAGGTTGTGCGCCAAGTGGCGTTGTCGATCTTGCTGCGATAATCGAACCCCACCGGACGGAAAAAGAGCGCCCACAGCACCGCGAGCATCGCCCAGTAAAAGCCCGAGAAGGCCGTGGCATAGACGAGCGGCCAGGCGGCGAAGATCGCCCCGCCGCCGGTGATGAACCACACCTGGTTACCGTCCCAATGCGGCCCGACGGTGTTGATGATGACGCGCCGCTCGGTGTCGTCCTTGCCGACGAAGGGTAGCAGCGTCCCCACCCCCATGTCGTGCCCGTCCATCACGGCGAAGCCGACGAGCAGCACACCGACGAGCAGCCACCAGATGACCTTCAGGGTTTCATAATCCAGCATGTTCCTCTCCCGAGATAGGATTTTTCAGGCAGACTGCATCGCGCCTTGGCGTTCCCAGTGATAGCGTCCGGTACCCAGCGAGGAAGGCCCCAGCCGTCCGAAGCGGAACATCAGGTAGAGCTCGACGATCAGGAGCAGTGTGTAGAAACCTACGAAACCGGCGAGCGACCCGTAGAGGCTCTGCACCGACAGGGTGGAGACGGAAAGGTGGGTGGGCAGCACTTCGGCGATCGTCCAGGGCTGGCGGCCATACTCGGCGACGAACCACCCCATCTCGGACGCGATCCAGGGCAAGGGCAAGAACCACAGCGCCCAGCGCAGCAGCCAGCGTTTCTCGGTGAAGGTATCCTTGACGCTGTACCACAGCGCCACCGCAAAGAGGGCGATGAAGGAAAAGCCCAACAACACCATGATGCGGAAGGTCCAGAAAAGAGGCTTCACCGGTGGCACCGTCGAGGCGGCGGCCTTGTCCATGATCTCGGGCGTGACCTGCGAGATATCCGCCACGTATTTGCGCGTGAGCAGCCCGAAACCGAGGTTCTGCTTGTGGGTTTCGAAGAGCGCCAGCGCCTGGGAATCGGACGCGTCGCGGCGCAGTACGTTCAGAGCCTTGACCGCCTCCACCCCGGATTCGACCCGTTCGCGGTTACGCGCGATGATCTCCTTGATTCCGGGAAGGGGGGTGTCGAGCGAGCGGGTGCCGATGATGCCGAGCACCCACGGGATCTCGAGCTCCCAGGTATTGCGCTGATCGGCTTCGTCGATGCCCGCGATGAGCTTGAGGCCGGCCGGCGCCGGCTCGGTCTCCCACATCGCCTCCATCGCCGCGAGCTTGCTTTGCTGTTTCTCGGCCATGGTGTAGCCGGATTCATCCCCGAGCACCACCACCGAACAGGCCGAAGCGAAGCCGAAGGCGGCCGCCACGCGGAAGCTGCGCTTGGCGAATTCGAGATCCCGCTTCTTGAGCAGATAATAGGCCGAAATCGAGAGCACGAACATCGCACCGGTCACGTAGCCGGCCGAGACGGTATGCACGAACTTCGCCTGCGCCACCGGGTTGAAGATCACGTCCCAGAAATTCGTCATTTCCATGCGCATGGTCTGGAAACTGAATTCCGAGCCCACCGGGTTTTGCATCCAGCCATTGGCTACCAGGATCCACAGCGCCGAGAGGTTGGTCCCCACGGCCATGAGCAGCGTCACCAAAAGGTGCTGGGTGCGGGACAGGCGGTTCCAGCCGAAGAAGAAAAGGCCGATGAAGGTCGACTCGAGGAAGAAGGCCATCAACCCTTCGATGGCCAGCGGCGCCCCGAAGATGTCACCCACGTAGTGCGAGTAATAGGCCCAGTTGGTACCGAACTGGAATTCCATCGTGATGCCGGTGGTGACGCCGAGGGCGAAGTTGATGCCGAAGAGCTTGCCCCAGAATTTCACCATGTCCTGGTAGACCTGTTTGCCGGTCATCACGTAGAGCGATTCCATGATTACCAGCATCCAGGTGAGCCCCAGGGTGAGGGGCACGAACAGGAAGTGGTACATCGCCGTGGCGGCGAACTGCAGGCGCGAGAGATCGACGAGCGTCTCACTCATGGTTGCAACTCCTGGGCAGGGGAAGGATGGGAAGGAGCAGAAGCGGCCCGGGGAACTCCGGCAAGGTGGGTCTGCATTCCCTCCGGCGCCACCGTGACCCGTGCATCTCGTATGAACCCCCACCACAAGGCGGTGAGCAGGAAGAGCTTGAGCAACAGCACCACGGCGATCTCGCGACGCAATCGCCGGGCGAGCGTTTTCGTTTCCATCGACGTCCTCCTCGAACACGACGCCGGCCATGGTAGTAGGCCATGGTCGGGCGCGTCAATTGACCATGGTCAAAAAATTGAGAAAATTCAAAAAGATAAACATGGGACCCGGGTCATCTTGATATGATAGCAAATTTCGTGCTACCGTAAGCGATTTTTGGTGCAATCGGGATTTGATCGCGAAGATTCAATATCTTGTCTCCCCTGCTCCCTCATCACCACCTTCTTTTTCTTGACCCTCGTTTTGTCAAAAATGTCAAAATAAGCTCCAAAATTTGACAGGTATGTCAGCCATGTCCTTGCCCACCGAACTGCTCCAGCTGCTCGAATCCTTGCCCGAACCGCGCATCGTGGTCGATACCACCTACCGCATCCTCGCGGCCAATGCGGCCTATCGACGGGAATTTGGCGAAACCTCCTGCGTGATCGGGCGAACCTGCTACGAGGTATCGCATCGTTTCGACCGACCCTGCGATCACTGCGGCGAATCCTGCCCCCGGCAGCAAGCATGGAAAAACGGCCAACGCAGCCGCGTGATCCATCGCCATCACACGCCGCGCGGAGAGGAGTTCGTCGAAGTCGAAATCCTGCCGCTGAAAGACGACAGAGGCCAGACGACGCTCTTCGTCGAAACGATGCGTTTTCTCGGCAGCAAAGGGATCCCCTCACCCGCCTTGGGCATGGTGGGCAACGCTCCTGCCTTTCTCCAAATGCTGGAACTGCTCGAACGAGCCGGCCCGACGCACACGCCGGTGCTGCTACTGGGGGAATCGGGCACGGGCAAAGAATTGGCCGCCCGGGCGCTGCACCACCTTTCTCCTCGCCGTGACCGGCCTTTCGTGCCGGTGGATTGTTCTGGGCTACCCGAGGCGCTCTTCGAATCAGAACTGTTCGGGCATGAGAAGGGGTCATTTACCGGCGCCACGCAGCGCAAAGCCGGCTTGGTCGAAGTGGCTGACGGGGGAACCCTCTTTCTCGACGAGATCGGCGATTTGCCGCTGACCCAGCAAGTCAAACTGCTGCGATTGCTGGAAACGGGCACTTACCGTCGGGTGGGCGGGATCGAGATGCTGCGCTCGGATTTCCGCCTGGTGGCCGCCACCCACCGCGATCTACGGCGTATGGTCGAAGAAGGCACGTTCCGCCGCGACCTCTATTACCGTATCAGCGCCTTTCCCGTGCGCTTGCCACCGTTGCGCGAACGGCACGAGGATCTGCCGCTGCTTGTTGCCCACCTCCTCGAGCGCCTCGCACCCCAACGCAGCGTGCGCCTGAGCGCCGCAGCCATGTCCCGCCTGAGGGAGCACGATTTTCCCGGCAACGTGCGCGAACTGCGCAACCTCCTCGAACGAGCGCTTCTGCTCGCAGACGGCGAGCTGATCGAACCATGGCATCTGACCGGATTCGCCGACGGCCCCTCCGGCGGACCGGCCCATGCGGCCGACGACGGGATCGTTCCCTTGTCCGAACTCGAACGACGTTATCTGCATCGCGCACTCGAGCGGCTGGGCGGCGACAAAAAGGCCCTGGCCGCCCGCCTGGGCATCAGCGAGCGCACGCTTTATCGCAAACTGCGCTGATGCCACATCCCCCGGGAGGCTCCGGGACCCGACACATAAAAATTCCGCGCAATCGTCCGGGACCTGAAAGGCAGTCAGAGCAGGGCCTGTTCGAGCCTTTGCTTGCGTGCCTGCCAGTCTGGCAGGACCAGCCCGAGCAAAGCAAAGAATTCCGAGCTGTGATTCTTGTGAATCAGGTGGCACAGCTCGTGCACGATCACATACTCGACACAGGGGCGTGGGGCTTGCACCAGCCGTGAGTTCAAGGTCATCTGCCCACCAGGAGACAAGCTTCCCCATCGGCTGCGCATCTCGCGCACGACGATGCGCGGCCTCTCGTGCCCAAGTCGTTTGAACGTATCAAAGACATCCGTCAGCACCGTATCGAACACTTCACGGGCTCGCTCAAGATACCAACGTCGCAGCAGCGCTTTCACCTTCGATGGGGGCAAGTCCCCGGGGCCGATGACCCACATCTCCCCCCGGGTCAGTTTCACCTGTTCCTGACGGGCGTGCGGGTCGTTGGCCTTGACGCGCAGCCGGTACTGCCGTCCCAGGTAGCGGTGCGATTCACCGCTCAGATACTGCCTGGGCGCGGTGTGTCTTTCATACCGCGAGAACGTTTCCAGTTGACGGCTAATCCACCCTGCGCGCAAGCGAAGTTTCTCGTCAATGGTGGCGTCATCGCATCCGCTTGGCGCCAGCACGAGAACGCGCCCACCCGGGTGAACCTCGATACCCAATGTCCGTCTCGACGGGCGCTCGACGACCTCATAACGGATGACCTCATCGCCGTAACAGACCGAGCCGATTCTGTCGCTCATACCACCATCCGGTGCCTGGCCAACTGCATCGTCCGGTCGATGATGTCGTCCATCTCGCCGATGCTCAGCGGCACCCCCTTTTTGCCCTTGACTTCGTCGTACAGGTAGTCGTCGATCTCGTTCATGGTTCGACGTTGTGCGTCCAGGTCGTCCCAAAAGCCCACCTTCTTGTTTCGTTGAATGATCGACCAGATGTCGATGGCAGCGTCGGCAGCCAGCGTTGCTGCCGCCTCTTCCTCTTTCACGTGGCCAAACACATAGGGCTTGAGAATGCCATACAAAGCAAGGGCATGGTCGTGACCGGCCAACTGCGCCGGGGCATCGTCGCTGCGCCGGTTGACCACCGCGTCCTTGATCTCACCGACCTTGTTCAGGTACTCCAGATCGGAGATGCGTTTGGCCCGGAAATCGTCGATGGCCTGCTGGATGAGCTTCGAGAACTTCTCGTAGAACGCGGGGTCCTGCTCCAGGCGCTCGCTGATGGCCTTCTTGGTCGCGTGCGCGATCATGTCCGCCTTGGCGGCCGTGGTCTTGGTCTGCCCTTGTTCTTCGATCACCTGCTTGAACGCCTTCTCGTCGAAGATGTTCACGGGTTCGTTCAAGCGCACCACCTCGTTCGCCGAAATGTGCGTATCCAGCAGCTTCTTGATCTTCGGTTCGAAGTCCCGGTAGTCCACCGATTCGGCATACCGCAGCTTGACGGACGCCTTCAGGTTCGTGAACCGCTTGAGGTCATTTTTGTAGGACTGGAGCTTCTTCTCGGGCGTCGATGCGATGAACTGTTCGGACGACAGCGCGATCGACAATGTCTTGCCGTAGGCCGCCAGTCGCTCATAGAACGACTCGCGTCGTTTTTCGTCCGCCAGCAGCTGCTCGTAGGCTTCTTCGTCGTGCTGGTTCTTGACCTCCTTGAAGAGATCCCAAAGATCGGCGTGGCGCTGAGGCAGTTTGGCCACTTCTTCATGGATGCTGACCAAGGCCCCCGCCAGATCGTCCTCGTCAAATCCGTCGAGTGCGCTATAAGTGGTCAGTGCCTGATCGAGCTCACCCAGAATACCCACGTAGTCGATGACGTAGCCGAACTCCTTGGGTTTCGTGCCCTCGTCGTCGTCATACAACCGGTTCACGCGCGCGATGGCCTGAAGCAGCGTGTGCTCGCGCAGTTTTCGCGTCAGGTACAGCACCGTGTTGCGGGGCGCGTCGAAGCCGGTCAGCAGCTTGTCGACGACGATGAGGATTTCCGGTTCGTCGCTGTGCTTGAACAGGTTGATGATCTGTTTGTTGTACTCCTCTTCGGAGCCATACCGTTTCATCATCCGTTCCCAGAAAGCGACGACTTCGTCGGTCGGTTCATCGTCTGTCGCATCAAAGCCCTCACGGGTATCCGGGGGCGAGATGATGACTTCGCTGGTCACGTGCCCGATCTCCTCGAGAAACTTCTTGTAGGTCAGCGCGGCCGCCTTGCTCGGGGCGACGAGCTGCGCCTTGAAACCCGTGCCCTGCCAGTTCTGACGAAAGTGCTCGCTGATATCGAAGGCGCGCATGTAGATCACCTGCTCGGCCTTGTTGAGCATCTCCGCACGGCTGTACTTCTTCTTCAAGTCGGCCTTTTGCGCGTCCGTAAGGCCTTGCGTGTGGCGCTCGAACCAGGTATCGATGGCCTTTTCGTTCTGCTCCATCTCCACATGCCGCGCCTCGTAGAGCAGCGGGACCACCGCCCCATCCTTGACGGCTTGATTGATGGCATAGGCGTCGATCAAGCCCCCGAACTTGGCAAAGTTGTTCTTCTCCTTCTTCATCAGCGGCGTCCCAGTAAAGCCCAGGTAGCACGCCATCGGGAACATCTGGCGCATACGTGCGGCAAAGCCGCCGAAGTTGGTGCGGTGACTCTCGTCGACCAGGATGAAGACGTCGGCCGACTCCTCGACGTGCTTCCTGATCGACAGCGCTTTGTCGAATTTGTGAATGAGGGTGGTGACGATGTGCGCCTTGTTCTCGGACACCAACTCCAGCAGGTGGCGTCCGCTGGCCGCCCGGTCAGGCGTCAGGCCACAGGCGGCGAAGGTATTGCCGAGCTGCTTGTCGAGGTCTACCCGGTCCGTCACCAGCACGATGCGCGGGTTGCGGATATCCGGGTCCAGAGCCAGCGCGCGGGCCAACATCACCATCGTCAGCGACTTGCCCGAGCCCTGCGTGTGCCAGATGATGCCCCCCAAGCGTCGTCCCACGTCGTCCCGATGCTTGACCCGCTCGAGCACCCGCTTGACGGCGAAGAACTGCTGATACCGGGCGACCTTGCGCACGCCGCCGTCGAACACGGTGAAGCGAAACGCCAGGTCGAGCAGACGTTGCGGACGACACAGGGCATAGAGCATGCGGTCTTGCTCGGTGATCGCCCATGCTTTGCCCGCTTCCGGCTCGCGCAGGGATTTGCCATCCCAAATCAGGTCGAACAACCCCGCCTTGGCCTCGGCAGGCAGGGGTTTATCGAGCACGGCCTGCAGTTCCTCCACTGGAATGTTTTCGCGCCAAAAGGCCCAAAACTTCGCAGGCGTGCCCGTTGTGGCATAGCGTACTTCGTTCTTGTTGGTGGCCAGCAGCAACTGAGTGTAGGTAAAAAGCTTCGGGATGTACTCCTCGCGCTGATTGCGGATCATCTGCGACACCGCCTGGCCGACCTCGACCCTCGGCGACTTGCACTCGATGACGGCAAACGGAATGCCATTGACGAACAGCACGATGTCCGGGCGGCAGGTCTCTTGGCTTCGCGTGCGCTCGACCGGGAACTCGGCCGTCACGTGATAGGCGTTGTTGGCCGGGTTTTTCCAGTCGATGTAGTGGAGGGTAAAGCTCTTGCTGTCACCCTCGATGGACTGCTCCAGCGACACGCCCAGGGTCAGCAAGTCATAGATCGCCTCATTGGTCTTCAGCAGGCCGTCGTACTTGACGTTCTTCAGGCGCTGGATGGCGGTCTGGATGTTCTCCTCGGAGAAGAGGTAGCTTTGCCCCTTGTACTGGATGCGGTTGTTCTTCTTCAGCCGCTCGCGCAGGACTTCCTCCAGCAGCACCTGCCCCGGCTTGCCACCGCGTGCAGCCAGTGCCTGCTCGGGCGTGAGGTAGGTGTAGCCCAGATTGATGAGCAATTGCAGGGCGGGGATTTGCGAGAGGTATTTTTCGTTGAACTGAAAACCACTCATTTGCCTGCTCCTCACAGTAAACCCCGGAGCGCATGACGGCTCGCAACGAGATCGATCTGAGCCTTGAGCAGCTTGTCCAGCTCCGAATTTTCGGTATAGACCGCTGGCAACACTGCATGAACTCTACCGTCGTTCAGGTATCCCGATGCCTTTTCTTTGCCACCTTTTTTGTTAGGCGTATAGACAGCAATCGAAAGCCCGCCCTGGTCTTTCACCAAACGGAAACAGGGTATATCGGTAGCTCCGTCGCCAATGAACACCATATTCTCAAATGGCACCGGACGTTTCTCTTTTGGCACATAGCGATTGACCCCAGCGTTATCGCTAATGTCCTCAATGCCCTTATTAATTCGGAATAAAAACTGTGTTTTTGTAGTGTAGTTGATTGCTAATGCGGGCCACTGGGCCACACCATTGGCATCAAAAAGGTATTTGGATGCATATACGGCTTTAAATTCTTTTGCAATAGGCGTCCCTGCAAAAATCTCTTCATTACCCGACGAGACAAGGTAGTGATTCAGCTCTATGCCTTTACCTTTCGCGTATTCATTAAGCCGTTTGAACCACTCTTTCACGCCATCAAACAACTGAATAGATCGGCCACGTGCTTTGAAGTCTTCACGGCGCACAGGCACATCGGCGGCTGCAGCTTTACGTAGCATGAGGTTCATGTATACGAGCACTTCGTCTGCTTGGTGTTCTTTGGCAATCGCATGCACCTCCTTCCAGAATTCATGGGGCTTCATACCAATGTCTGGAAGAAACTGATGTTCCTGCATATTGCCTGGAGCCAGCGTGCCGTCAAAATCGTAGGCAATCGCCATCCGTGGTTTGCGCCTTTTCATACGTTCTCTCCTTCATCAACAGGCACGCGCCACTCGCCCGTGAGCAGCTTCTGCATCAGGCCGCGTTTTTGGCGCTTGAGAGCGTCGAGTAACTGGCGGAAACGATCGAGCTCCTCGCGCATGAGGAGGACGGCGCTGGCAATTTGCTGTTGTTCCTCAAGGGATGGGAAGTAGCAATCGGTGTTGAAGAGACCTTCAAAATCAATAGATTTTCCTTGGCGTGCCGAGGTAATCAGGAACCGTTTGCTCAAACGAGCATTGAATACGCGCAAATAGTCTTCGAAAAAGCATGGATCCGCCCCTTTGATTAGGAAAGTGCGATACGCAGGACTGACGCTGTAAGTTTGATCGGTCGAATTGACACCGAATGCCATGCAATCACTCGCCAAACCGAAGCACAGCCAGCCGGGCTTAACCAAGAGATTACGCTCATAGTTTCTTGTTAAATCTTTTGAGTACACCTCGTTACGAGGCTTGATGCCGTTCTTGCCGACCGAACCAATCACATAATCGCCATCGCCGTGCAGAACCTTGGTTTCCTGAAGGAAGTCGCCGAGTCTGTGTCGAATCCAACCCGGTCTTCGGCGATATAGGCGCGCCCTCACGGCACCAATATACGCATCATTCGCCGCGATCAGGCGCTCGGTGGTTTCGATGGCGGTGTCCCAATCCTTAAGCAGGCCAGCTATCCTTCTTTGATCATCGAGCAGCGGAATCGGGAATGCAATTTCTCGGATCAAGTCTGCATTTAAATTTTCTTGGCTTCCCATATTGCTCAAAGCCCGGATCGCGTTATAGCGATAGAGGAGCTGCTGAAAAACGTAGTCACGATCAACCCCATCTTTGAGTAAGATCGCTGCGCACGCTTGGTTAATGGCGGCATCGATGCCAAGGACCGCAACCTGGCCACGAGTCTTGCCTTGGCCGTACATAGCCATCAAGATGGTCCCCCGAGGAATCATCTTGGCCGATGACTCACTCAAACCCTTTGCGGTAATCCATTCATCAATATCTGCACCCGTGATGACTTTGTTCTGGATTTGTGCAGTCTTGACCCAAGGGATGTCTCCATTCCAGTATTCGGAGTTCTTGCGATCCGGAGTTCCACCTGAAGTGATGATTGCAATGCTGCCGAGCGGCATTGTTTTGTGTTTCATTTCTTTTTCCGCTCCTTGTTCTCGAGCTGCCGCTCAATCCGCTCCAACGCCCACACATCTTCGGCGTCGGCGACCAGCCGCTTGCGCACTGTCCGATCGAAGTCGGACACGTACTCCGCCTCCTGAATACGACGATATTTCTCGAACTCGCTTTCCGCGTGCGCGCGGGCGGCTTCGGCGCTGATGCTGCCTGCGTCTTGCAGAATGCCGCGTTCGGTCAGCTCCAGAAAGCGGTCGAGTTGCCTGGCCCAGTCTTCCATCGTCATGGGGATTTGGCGGCGGGCGCGGTCTTCGGCCAGGTCAAGGTAGCTGTTGACCAGCCGCCCCAGCGCTTGCAGTTCGTCCTGGGTCAGGTAGTTCTTGGCCACCACGACATCGCTTTTGAGGATGCGGCCGTGGGGCGCTTTGTCCCAAGTGATCAGTCCCATGTGGGGCTTGCTGGCGTCGGCGCGGGCGCGTATCAGTTCGGCGGCCGTCTGACCGTGGATGGCGTAGTGCAGCTTGTTTTGCACCTTGGCAAAGAAGGCTCGGGTGGTGGGGGCGCTGGCATCGTAATCGATGGCGGTAGCGTAAATGTCGGTGATCTTCTGGTAGAAGTGCCGCTCCGAGAGGCGAATTTCGCGGATCTCTTCCAACAGGCGCTGGAAGTAGTCCTTGCCCAGGAAGGTACCGTTTTCCAGCCGCTTTTTGTCCAGCACGTAGCCCCGGATGGCGAACTCACGCAGGACCTGGGTGGCCCAGCGGCGGAACTGGGTGGCGCGCACCGAGTTGACACGGTAGCCCACGGAGATGATGGCGTCCAGGTGGTAGTGCTTGGTCTGGTACTGCTTTCCGTCGGTAGCAGTTATCCGGAAATTCCGGACAACTTCGGATTCGTCCAGCTCGCCGCTGGCGAAGATGTTGCGCAGGTGCTCGCTGATGGTGCGCACGTCCACGTCGAAGAGCGCGGCCATCAGCTTTTGGGTGAGCCAGATGGTCTCGTCCTGGTAGCGCACCTCGATGCTTTGCTCACCGGTCTGCTGGGTGAAGATGAGAAACTCGGCGGTGCTGGCGCGAATGCGTAGCGTGCCGTTTGCGGGCGGCGGGGGGGCGGTGCGCTTGTGGGTCATACGCCCTCCACGCCCAGCGCCTTCAGATGCTCGCGCATACGGGCGCGCACCTCGGTGAGTTCCCGTTCCAGTTGCTCGATCTCGCGCTGCACGGCGGCGACGTCGATTTCCTCCTCTTCCTCGAAGGTGTCGACGTAACGGGGGATGTTGAGATTGAAGTCGTTGTTGGCGATCTCGTCCAGCGACGCGACGTAGGCGTATTTGTCCACATTGCGGCGCTCGGCCACGGTCGCGACGATCTTCTGAAAGTGCGCCTCGGAAAGCTGGTTCTGGTTCTTGCCGGGGATGAACTCGCGGCTGGCGTCGACGAAGAGCACGTCGCGCACATGTTCGCGCGGGCCACCTTTTTCGCGGGCACGGTCGAACAGCAGGATGGCCACCGGAATCGAGGTGGTGGGGAACAGGTTGCCCGGCAGGCCGACGACGGCATCGAGCAGGTTCTCTTCGATCATGGCGCGGCGGATGCGTCCTTCGGCGCCGCCGCGAAAGAGCACCCCATGCGGAACGACGACCGCGACCCGGCCTTCCTGGGGCAGGGCGCGCTCGATCATGTTGGTGATGAAGGCCCAGTCACCCTTGGACTTGGGAGGCACGCCGCGCCAAAAGCGGTTGAAGCGGTCGTGGTCGGCGTGCTCCGCCCCCCACTTGTCCAACGAAAACGGCGGATTGGCGACCACCACGTTGAACTTCATCAGCCGGTCGCCTTCGATCAGCGCCGGGCTGTTGAGCGTGTCGCACCACTCGATGCGGGCGGCGTCCTTGCTGTGGATGAACATGTTCATGCGCGCCAGGGCCCAGGTGGCGCCGTTGACCTCTTCGCCGAAGAGGGCGTAGTCGTGGCTGCCTTGGGCCTCGACCCATTGAGCGGCTTCGATCAACAAGCTGCCGGAACCGCAGGAGGGATCACAGATACGATCGCCGGGCTTGGGGTTGGCCAAGGCGGCCAAGAGACGCGAGACCATCTTGGGCGTGTAGAACTCGCCCGCCTTCTTGCCGGCATCCGACCCGAAGCGTTCGATGAGGTAGATGTAGGTATTACCGATGACATCTTCGGTCACCCGCGAGGGGCGCAGATCGAGTTTGGCGAAGTCCTCCAGCAAGGTCTTCAGGCGGCGGTTGCGGTCCTTGGCCTTGCCGAGGTTGGCCTCGCTGTTGAAGTCGATGTTGCGGAAAACGCCTTCGAGCTTGGTCTTGTTCGCGTCCTCGATGTGGTCGAGCACGATGTTGATCAGCTCGCCGATGTTGGGTTCGTTTCGGCGCTCGTACAGGGCGTTGAAGTCGCCCAGAAAGCGGTCGATGACGCGGCTTTCCCCGGTCTGCGGATCGTCCTCCTTCAACTCGACATAGGGCAGGATGAAGCGCTCGCGCTCGAGTTTGCGGCGGATACGTTCGTCGTCATCGCCGTACTGGGCCTTGTATTGGGCGTAATGGTCGTTCCAGAGGTCGCTGATGTACTTCAGGAACAGCATCACCAGGATGTAGTCCTTGTACTGCGCGGGATCGACCACGCCCCGGAACGTGTCGCACGCGGCCCAGGCGATGGCGTTGACTTCTTGTTGTGACAGTTTTTCGGTCATGGCGTGTTCCTATGGTTCTCTTGGTTCATGCTTGTGTGGCTTGCCGCAGCAGGATTCCTTCGATCAGCGCCTTTCGGCGCCCCCTCAATTCCTCCAGCAAGGCCGCCTCTCGCGTCGCGAGCTGTGCGATCTCGACGATGAGTCGCTGCCGCTCAAGCGGCGGCAGGGCAACCTCGAGGCCATCGAGCACCCCCTTGCCGATCATCTTCACGGCCGTTCCGGTCGCCTGCCCGGCAAGTGCGGCCTGAGTAGCCGGGTGGTTGATGAACCACTGCAGGTAGGCGGGCTCGACGATCTCGGTCCTCGGCCGGATCAGAAGCATCGGCGCAGCCAGCACGGCGCGGCCAATGCCTCTACCAACGAGCGCAGCCGAATTGGTCACTCCCCGTGACCGAAACAGCAGGTCCCCCTCCTGAACCAGGTGCCGGTCTTTCAGGTCGGGCATCTGGATGCGCGCCAAGCCCTCGGGGTGGAGCAAGTTCGCGTCATCGATGTCCTTCATCTGAATCACGGCGACGTCGCCTTCCGCATCCGTTTCCAGGCGGCTGCGGAACGAGTAGCCCATGCGGATTTCTGCGATATCGCCCAGCACAACATTCATGGCGCTGTAATCTTGTTTCTGTATTCTAAGTTGATTCATGGGCGCATGATAGGCGCACAAGGCACCATAGTCAAGTGCCGCAAAGATGTTTCTGCAAAATTTGATGACAACCCTGTGATGGCAACCCTGCTGCGTGCCAGGCTGATTCCTTCGTTTCATTTCGTTTCCTCGCCCCAGCGTTGACGGTTTCTTGACGAGGCTTCCGCTACGCTGCGCATCCGATTTCCTTTGGCTTCCCGCATCATGCCGCTGCCTCGTCACGCTCAAGCCCGATTCCTTTCGCTGATCCTTCTCGCCTGGCTGCTCGTCTTCTTCCTCACCCGCACGGCGCTGCTTCTGCTGCATCCGGCCGAAGCGGTGAACACGCCGCTCGATGTGCTGCGCCTCTACGGCGTCGGCCTGGCTTACGACCTCGCTTTCCTCGTCTACGCGGCCCTGCCGCTCGCCTTCTACCTCTTCGTGCTGTGTCCCAACCGGCTGTGGGCCACGCGGGCCCACCGCGCCTTTCTCCACGCGCTCACGGCCTCGAGCCTCTTCGCCATGCTCTTCGTGGCCACGGCCGAATACTTTTTCTGGGACGAATTCGGTGCGCGGTTCAACTTCATCGCCGTGGATTACCTCGTCTACACCACGGAGGTGATCGACAACATCCGCGAATCCTACCCCGTGGGGCCGCTGATCGCAGGGCTTGCCGTGCTCGCGGTGGCGCTGACCTTCGCCCTGCGCCGGGTGATCGCCCGCGCGCTGGATGCCCCACCCCTTGCGCTCAAACCGGGCCTTGCTGCCTTCGCCGGGTTACTCGCGCTCGCCGCGCTCGATGCAGCCTTCGTCGACCAGGATTTCCCCATGGGGCAGGAGCAGAACACTTATCTGCGCGAGCTCTCCGGCAACGGACCCTATCAATTCTTCGCGGCGTTTCGCAACAACGAGATCGACTATCGTCGTTTCTACGCCACTCTGCCCGAATCCGAGACGGGACCGGTCTTGCGCCAGGAGCTCGCCGAGCCCAACGCGACCTTCCTCGGCCAGGATCCCCTCGACCCACGCCGGCGCATCGTCAACGGCGGCCCGGAGCTGCGGCGCAACATCATTCTCGTGACGGTGGAGAGCCTCAGCGCCAAGTTCCTCGGCAGTAACGGCGATCCGCGCGGACTCACTCCCAACCTCGACGCCCTGCGCCGCGAAAGCCTCTATTTCAACAACTTCTACGCCACCGGCACCCGCACCGACCGCGGTCTGGAGGCGGTCACTCTGTCGGTACCACCCACGCCGGGCCGTTCCATCGTCAAGCGCATCGGGCGCGAGAGCGGCTATGCCAGCCTGGGGCAGCAGCTCGTGGCCAAAGGCTACGACGCCGTCTTCGTCTATGGCGGGCGCGGCTATTTCGACAACATGAACGCCTTCTTCAGCGGCAACGGCTACCGCATCGTCGACCAGAGCAGCGTGCCCGAGTCCGAGATCCACTTCAAGAACGCCTGGGGCATGGCCGACGAGGATCTTTACGCCCAGGCGATGAAAGTGGCCGACCAGGATCACGCCGCCGGCAAACCCTTCTTCCTGCACCTCATGACCACCTCGAACCACCGTCCCTATACCTATCCCGACGGACGCATCGACATCCCCTCGGGCAAGGGGCGCGACGGGGCGGTGAAATACACCGACTACGCCATCGGCAAGTTCCTGCGCGAGGCGCGCGACAAACCCTGGTTCAAGGACACGATCTTCGTCTTCCTCGCCGATCACACTGCCGGCAGCGCCGGCCATGAAGACCTCCCTGTGGCGAACTACCACATCCCGCTCTTCATCTACGCGCCCGGTTTCATCACCCCGCGCGAGGTCTCGACGCTGACAAGCCAGATCGACCTCGCGCCCACCCTGCTCGGGCTGCTGCACATGGACTACGTCTCCACCTTCTACGGACGCGACGTGCTGCGCGACGAGACCCGCCCAGGGCGCGCCCTCATCGGCAACTACCAGCATCTGGGGCTTTTCGACGGCAAGGATTTGGCGATCCTCAGCCCGCGCAAGAAGATCCGCCTGCGCGAGAATGCCGCGGCAGATGCAGAGCACGAACGCCGGGCGATGCCGGAAGATCCCTTGGTGCGCCGCGCCATCGCCTACTACGAAGACGCGAGCCACGCTTTCCGCAACGGCCTGCTCGCGTGGCGGACCCAGGGCGCCACCGCCGCCAAGTAATCCAATTCGTTTCTCCCCGCTTCTTTAGACCCCGGCCTCGCCCTGTGCGAGCCCGGGGTCTGTCTTTTTGCGCCTCCCCGTGTGCTATGAGGCATTTCCGTGAAAAAAATCGTACACGATCGCAGAAGTTGACGTAAAATCGAAGACGTTTACCTATATTTGGAGAAAATCATGACAGAAGTTGCAGATGCTCCCATGCGAACGATCGGCAAAGCCCAAGTGCGTGAGTGGTTCGAACTCCCCTTCTTCGAGCTGCTGCATCGCGCCCACGAAACCCACCGGCGCCATTTTCCCGGCCAGCGCATCCAGCGCTCGGCCCTGCTGTCGATCAAGACGGGGGGATGTTCCGAAGATTGCGGCTACTGCGCCCAGTCGGCGCGCCATCACGCACACGCGCGCGAGCCTTTGCTCGATACGCAGACCATCGTGCGTCATGCAGCGCAGGCCAAGGCGGCCGGCGCCACGCGCTTTTGCATGGGCGCCGCCTGGCGCGCGCCCAAGGAGAAAGACCTGGAACGGGTGGCGGAGGTGGTCGCGGCGGTCAAGTCGCTGGGTTTGGAGACCTGCGTCACGCTCGGCATGCTCTCGGCGCCCCAGGCCGCCCGCCTCAAGGAGGCGGGCTTGGATTATTACAACCACAACGTGGACACCTCGCCGGAGCATTACGGCAAGGTGATCACCACGCATACCCTCAGTGACCGCCTGCGCACGCTCGAGGCAGTGCGCGAAGCCGGCATCAAAGTTTGCTGTGGCGGCATCCTCGGCATGGGCGAGACGCGGGAGGATCGCATCTCCATGTTGGCACTCCTGGCCGGTCTCGACCCCCAGCCGGAATCGGTACCCATCAACCAGCTCATTCCCATCCCGGGCACGCCGCTTGCCGACGCGCCTCCCATCGACCCGTTCGAGCTCGTGCGCACGATCGCGGTCGCCCGGCTCGCCCTGCCGCACAGCTACGTGCGTCTCTCGGCCGGTCGCAGCCAAATGAGCGACGAGCTCCAGGCGTTGTGTTTCTACGCCGGGGCCAATTCCCTCTTCTACGGCGAAAAACTCCTCACCGCCGGGAACCCGGACGTCGCACGCGACGATGCCCTGCTCGAGCGGCTCGATTTGCGGCCGGAATGAAAAAGCCGTCCAGCGGACGGCTTCAGACCCTCACGACGTCTCCGCGGCCTTGGCTTTCTTCCTGGTCGCAGGACGCCCTTTCTTCTCAGACGCTTCGCGCGGTTCGAATTCGAAGCCGATCTTGCCGTCGGGTTGGCGCACGAGGTAGGCGGAGAACTTGCGCCGTGTGCGCGCCGACACAAAGCCGGTGAGGAGATCGGTCTTGCCCGTGGAAAGCAGCTTCTTCATCTGCTCCGGCTCGATCGGCTGCTGCAGGATGGTGCGGCCGCTACGGAAATCGCACGTCTTGTCGGCACCGAGTGATTTGGTGCACACGTAGCTCGTGCCATGCTCGACCACCGGCGCGCCGCACTTGGGGCACTGCCCGAGCGATTCGCGCTCGCCCAGATCCGCCGGCGCTTCCTCCGGCGGTTCGACGGCGAAGGCGAACGTGGGCTGTTTGGCCTCGTCGAGCACCAATTCGGCGGCGAATGGCCGCCCCAGGCGGCTGCGAAAGCCCTCCAGCGGGCCGATCCGGCCTTGGGTGAGCAGCGTCTCGGCTTCGGGCACGTCGATCTGCCGGCCGGCGATGATTTTCCACATCGACCAGCCGCACTGATCGCATTGAAAGGTCTTGTAGGTCTCGCGCACGGTGCCGCCGCACTTGGGGCAGGGAGCCTGCAAGGTGGCGAAATCTCCGGGCACGGTGTCGGATTCGTGGCGCTTGGCGCGTTCGACGATGTCCTGCGCCATACGCGCGATCGAGGCCATGAACTCTTCGCGCGCGAGCCGCCGCTTCTCCATCAGGGCGAGCTTGTGCTCCCACTCGCCGGTGAGTTCGGGCGAGGTGAGGGCGTCGATGCCCAAACCTTTGAGCAAGGTGATGAGCGAGAAGGCTTTGGCGGTGGGCACGAGCTCGCGCCCTTCGCGCACGAGGTATTTTTCTTCGAGCAGCCCTTCGATGATCTGGGCCCGCGTGGCGGGTGTCCCCAGCCCGCGCCCGGCCATGGCCGCGCGCAGCTCTTCGTCTTCGACGAGCTTGCCCGCTCCTTCCATGGCCGAGAGGAGCGTGGCTTCGGTGTAGCGCGCTGGCGGCTTGGTGTGCAGATCTTTGATCTCGACCGCCTCGGTGTGCACCGTCTCGCCGGCGGCGACGGGCACGAGTTCCCCTTCGCCCTCGCCGGCGGCCCGTTTGCCGTAGACCTCGAGCCAGCCCGGGGCGACCAGTACTTTGCCTTCGGTCTTGAAGGCGTCCTCGCCCACCCGGGTGATGCGGGTAGTGACGCGGTATTCGGCCGGCGGATAGAAGACGGCAAGGAAGCGTCGCGTGACCAGGTCGAAGATCTTCTGCTCGGGTTCGGACAGCCCTTTGGGCACCACCCCTGTGGGGACGATGGCGAAGTGGTCCGACACCTTGGCGTTGTCGAAGATGCGCTTGTTGGGTTTAACCCAGCCCTGAGTGAGGATCTTGCTGGCGAAGGGTTGGTATTCCGGCGGCAGCTGCGCCATTACCTCACGCACGGTGCCGATCATGTCCTCTGGTAGCGCGCGGGCATCGGTACGGGGATAAGTCAGCGCCTTGTGCCGCTCGTAGAGCGCCTGGGCGATGGCCAAGGTATTTCGTGCGGAGAAGCCGAAGCGGGCGTTGGCCTCGCGCTGCAGGCTGGTGAGGTCGAAGAGCGGCGGGGCGATCTGGGTGCTGGGCTTGGCGGTTTCTTCGACCGCGCCCGGCTGGCCCAGGACGCGATCGCGGATGGCTTCGGCGCGCTCCCGCTCCCACAGACGGTAGGGGCTGGCGTGTTCGTCGCCCTCGGGCTTCTTGAATTTTTCGTCGAACCAGCGGCCGGTGTAGGTGCCGGCCGCGGCGCGGAAGGTGGCTTCCACTTCCCAGTAGGGGCGGGGCCGGAAGGCGCGGATCTGGCGTTCGCGCTCGACGACCATGGCGAGCGTGGGCGTCTGCACCCGGCCCACGGTGGTGAGGTGAAAGCCCCCCGACTTGGAGTTGAAGGCGGTCATGGCGCGCGTGCCGTTGATGCCGATGAGCCAGTCGCTCTCGGCGCGGCTCACGGCGGCCTGGCGCAGCCCTTCCATCTCCTCGGCCGAGCGCAGGTGGGCGAAGGCCTCGCGGATCGCCTGCGGCGTCATCGATTGCAGCCACAGGCGCTGCACGGGTTTGTCGATCTTGCCGTACTGCACGATGTAGTTGAAGATGAGCTCGCCTTCGCGCCCGGCGTCGCAGGCGTTGATGAGCCCGTCGACGTCTTTGCGCTTGGCAAGGCGCAGCAGGAGTTTGAGCCGATCCTCGCTCTTGGCGATGGGTTGCAGATCGAAGCGCGGCGGAATCACCGGCAGATTGGCGAAGCTCCACTTGCCGCGCTTGACTTCGTATTCCTCTGGCGCCTTGAGTTCGAGCAGGTGACCGACGGCCGAGGAAAGGACGTACTGTTCGGACTCCCAGTAATCCTTTTCTTTGTGGAATCCGCCGAGCGCACGGGCGATGTCCTGCGCAACGGAGGGTTTTTCGGCGATGATGAGTTTCTTGCCCATGGGTTCAGTGCAGCCGCGGCGGTTCGGCGTCTTCGTCGTCTTCGACGCGCAGCAGTTCGTCAACGACGAGGGGATCGAGTTCCCGTTCATGCTGCCACAGCACCATCAGCGCGAGCACCTTGAAATCATCCGGATCGAGCGGCGTCGCGCCGAATTCCAGGGCGCGGTCGATGAGGGCCTCACGCAGCGCCTCGTCGATGGCGCCGTGGCGTTGGAGGAAGTAGACCAGATTCTGGCCGGCGGTTCCCAGGACTTGCCGTTCTTCTTCGGTGAAGATGCGCACGCTGCCGCCGGCGGGGGGGATGCGCCACGAAGGGGAAAGGGCCTCGGCGTTTCTGAGTGTGTCGAGCCAGGAGAGCGCCTCGTCGATCTCGTCGCCCTCGAAACCGGCATCGGCGAGCCGCGCGCGCAGCTCGTCCGGATCCTTCGGCGCCTCGTTGGGTCCGGCATAGTTTTCAAAGAGATAGACGAGGACATCGAACATTGAGAGATTCCTTCAGCGGGTGCGTTGATAGCGGCCGCCCGGCAGGCGCACGACGGCGCCGTCGAGTTCCAGCGGCAACAGCATGGCCGAGAGTGCCTCGCTCGTCAAGCCCGTGCGTTGCATCAGGGTGTCGAAATCGACCGGATCGTGCCCCAGGGCAGCGAGCAGCGGGTCGTCCGCGGCGGCAGGCAGCGGGGTAGGCGATGGCCGTGTGGTGGTGCCGGAGGGGACCAAGTCGGGCCATTCTTCGAGGAGGTCGTCGACGCGCTCCACGAGCTTTGCGCCTTCGCGAATGAGGCGGTGGCAGCCGCGCGCGAGCGGATTGTGGATCGAACCGGGAATGGCGAAGACGTCGCGCCCGAGTTCGGCGGCAAGGCGCGCCGTGATGAGCGAGCCGCTGTCCGGCGCCGCCTCCACCACCAGCGTGCCGCGGGCGAGCGCGGCGATGAGGCGGTTGCGCCGCGGAAAATGATAGGGCTGGGCGGCGGTGCCCAGCGGAAATTCGCTCACGATCGCGCCACGCCCGGCGATGCGGTGCGCGAGCGCGCGGTGCTTGGCCGGATAGACGCGATCGGCGCCGGTACCGATGACGGCCACCGTCCTGCCGTCCTCGGCCTCGAGCGCGCCTTCGTGGGCGGCGGCGTCCACTCCCAAGGCGAGGCCGCTCACCACGACGAGGCCGAGTTCAGCGAGCGTCCGGGCAAAGGCGCGGGCATTCTCCAGCCCGCCGGGCGTGGCGTGCCGGGCGCCGACGATCGCCACCGCGGGCAAGGTGAGCGTTTCCGGGTCGCCGACGACGTAGAGCACGAGTGGGGCGTCGGCGAGCGCGAGCAGATTTTGGGGATAAACCGCATCAGCGAGGGTGAGGAGGTGATGACGCGGATCATCGAGCCAGGCGAGCGCCGTTTCGATCGCCCCGGAGGGCGGCGCGGTGGCGAGCGCCTGGGCGACTTCGGCGCCGAACTCGGCGCGCACCGTGGAAAGCGGCTGGGCGAGCACCGCTTCCGGCGAACCAAAGCGCGCCAGGAGTTTGCGCTGGACGGACGGCGAGAGCCGGCGCGACGTGAAGTCGAGCCAGCTCCTCGCTTCTTCCCGATTGTCAGGGCGTACGGGCGGCATCCCCGACGCGGACCGGTTTCTCGGTCTCCATCACGAGGGCGTAGGACATGCGCTCGAAGACGCGGAAGACGAAAGCCACGCCATAGCGCTCTTCGGGCAGGAAGACCTTGGTGTCGCGCTCTTCATCGGTCACCGGAGGCCGAATGCGCCACAACGCGAGCACGTGGCCGGGCTCCAAGCCCTGCTGTTCGCCCTGGTCGAGCAGGACGACGTCGAGCCGGCCGGCTTCGAGCGAGCTGCGATAGAGGCGAACGATGCGCGCGTCGACCCCGTCGTCCGGCGCATGGGGCACGAAATTGACCAGCATTTCTTTTTGCGAGGCGATGAGGGCGTCGCCGGCGCGGACTTCTTCGTTCGTCTGCTTCAGGCGCAGCACGGTGCCGAGACGGGGGTCGTCGTTGGGCTCGACGAGCGCGGTGCCGAGATCGCGCGCTTCATAGCCGATGAGCGTCTTGCCATCGCGGGCATAGAGCGGCTCGGTGGGGCGGAAGAGCTGCACCAGCCGGGCATCCTCGGGCACGCCGACGGCAAAGGCCGCATCACCCGCACCGGCGATCCAGCGACCTTCTTCCAGGCCGATGATGCGGCCGGAATTCTCCAGCGTTTTCTGATCGATCACCAGCGGACGCACGAGGAAGGGTTCGATGGCCGCGAGTGGGATGGAAGGGATGGCCTCCTGGATGGGTTCGTGGCGAACCTGCGGCGAGAGTTTCTCGTCGATCGGCCCCACGGGCCGGGCGGTACGCAGTACCCCGGCAGCACGATCGAACACCAGGATCTGGCCGGGATAGATGAGATGAGGATTGCGGATCTGAGCCCGGTTCATCTGCCACAGATCGGGCCAGCGCCAAGGGTCTCGCAAGAAATGCTTGGCGATGCCCCAGAGCGTATCACCTTTGCGCACGGTATAAGTGTCGGGCGCATCGGCAGCGATGGCCTGGGGTTCCACACCGGCGTGTGCGAGCGAGAGCGCACCGATCCAGACCAGGGCGATCGTGCCTATAATGCGAATCATCCGCTTCATGGCGAGAAACCTCACAGGGTTGTCGGAACCGGGGGTGGGCGATCCTGTCTCACTGCCGGGGCAGAAGATGTTGGCATTCTACGCGACGCATTGGCGATTGGCAACGAGAGACGAGGAAAATATGTCGTTACTTCCCATACTGCATTATCCCGATCCGCGGCTGAAGAAGCGCGCCGAGCCGGTCACGGTGGTCGACGAGTCGATCCGGCGGCTCGCCGCCGACATGGCCGAGACGATGTATGCCGCTCCGGGAATCGGTTTGGCCGCCACGCAGGTCGACGTGCACAAACGCGTGATCGTCATCGACGTGAGCGAGGACCGTTCCGGGCTGATGGTGCTCATCAACCCCGAGATCCTGGAAAAAGACGGCCAGTGCGTGAGCGAAGAGGGTTGTCTGTCGGTACCGGGCATCTACGACAAGGTCACGCGGGCCGAGCGCGTCAAGGTGCGGGCCTTGAACCTGCAAGGCGAGCAACTCGAATTCGAGGCCGAAGACTTGCTCGCCGTGTGCATCCAGCACGAGATCGACCACCTCGACGGCAAGGTGTTCGTCGAGTATCTCTCGCCGCTCAAACAATCGCGCATCAAGGCTAAACTCGTCAAGCGCGCACGGATGACGGCCTGATGACCGCAGAGGAAGTGCGCCGCGTGGCTTTCGCCGGGACGCCCGAATTCGCGGCGATCGCGCTGCGCGCGCTGCTCGCGGCCGGCTGGGAGGTGCCTTTCGTGCTCACTCAGCCCGACCGGCCGGCCGGGCGCGGTATGAAACTCAGCCCGAGCCCGGTGAAACGGGTGGCGCAGGAAGCCGGCATTCCTGTGCTGCAGCCGGCGCGGCTCAAGAGCGAAGAGGATCGCCGTGAACTGCTGGCACTACCCGCACCCGACGTGCTGGTGGTGGCAGCCTACGGCCTGATCCTGCCGCCCGAAGTATTGCATTGGCCGCGCTGGGGCTGCCTCAACATCCACGCCTCGCTCCTGCCGCGCTGGCGGGGAGCCGCCCCCATCGTCCGGGCGATCGAGGCGGGCGATGCCGAGACGGGGGTCACGCTCATGCAGATGGACGAGGGGCTGGATACCGGCCCCATGGTGGCGAGCGTGGCAACCCCCATCGCCGCCAAAGAGTCGGCCGGTTCGCTGCACGATCGGCTCGCGGCGTTGGGTGCCGAATTGTTGCTGCGGGTCTTGCCCGAGCTGCCGCGATATCTCGCCCAGGCTCGAGCGCAGCCGGCAGAAGGCGCCACCTACGCCGCCAAGATCACGCCGCAGGAGCGCTGGGTCGATTGGTCGCAGCCGGCCAGCGTGATCGAGCGGCGGCTGCGCGCCTTCGATCCCCATCCGGGGGCGCAGTCGCTGCTGCGCGGCGTGCCGCTCAAACTCTGGCGCGGCCAAGTGCTCGAGGGAGGAACTGCCGAGCCGCCGGGAACGGTGACTGCCGTCGGCCCTGAAGGAATCACGGTGCAGGCCGGCGAGGGGAGTCTGCGGCTCACCGAACTGCAGCGCCCCGGCGGCAAGCGCCTGCCCGCGGCGGAATTTTTGCGCGGTTTCCCGATCTCTGTTGGCGAACGTTTCCTGACCGGGGGAGATTGACGATGTATGGCAACTGGCTGAAGACGACGCTCTTGATGGCGGCGATCATGGCGCTCTTCGGCGCCGTGGGGATGGTGCTGGGTGGGCGCCATGGCATGATGATGGCGCTGGGATTCGGCGCGCTCACCAACTTCTGGGCGTATTGGTTCTCCGACAAGATGGTGCTGGCGATGTACCACGCGCAGGAGGTCGACGAGACCTCCTCGCCCTACCTCTACGGCATCGTCCGGGAACTGGCCCAGCGCGCTGGGCTGCCCATGCCCAAAGTCTATATCATCCACGAGGCGCAGCCCAACGCCTTCGCCACGGGGCGCAACCCCGAACACGCGGCCGTGGCGGCGACCACAGGCATCATCGAGCTGCTGAGCGAACGTGAGCTGCGCGGCGTGCTCGCCCACGAGCTCGCCCACATCAAGCATCGCGACATCCTCATCTCGACCATGACGGCGACGGTGGCCGGTGCCATTTCCATGCTCGCCAATTTCGGCATGCTCTTCGGCGGTCGCGACGAAGAGGGGCGGCCGGTCAATCCGGTGCTCGCCATCCTGGTGATGATCCTCGCACCGATCGCGGCGGTGATCATCCAGCTGGCGATCTCGCGCACGCGCGAATTCGGCGCCGACGCAGGCGGAGCCGAGATCTGCGGCGACCCCGAGGCGCTCGCCTCAGCGCTAGCCAAGATCGAAGCGTACGCCCATCAGATTCCCATGCCCACGGCCGAGGCGCATCCGGAAACGGCGCAGATGATGATCATGAACCCACTCTCGGGTGGCTGGCTGCAAGGGCTCTTCTCGACGCACCCCCCGACCGAAGAGCGCATCGCCCGCCTGCGGGAAATGGCTCTGCAGATGCGTCGCCGCTAGGGATGATCGGCCGGCGCCCAAGGAAGCAGCACCGTCTCGCCCTCCACTTCCAGGCGCCGTGCCCGCAGGCCATAGACCTCCCGCAGCCGCGCCTCGTCGAGCACGTCCAAAGGGGCGCCCGCCGCGAGGCAGCGCCCCTCGTGCAGCAGCAGCACTTCGTCGCAAAAACGCGCCGCGAGCGTGAGTTCATGCAGGGCGACGACCACCAGCCGTCCGGCCTCGTGCGCCTCGCGTCGCAGCAACGCCAGCGTCTCCAGCGCGTGGCGCGGATCGAGCGCGGCGAGCGGCTCGTCGGCGAGCAGCATCGTCGCCTCCTGGGCGAATGCCCGGGCGAGCGCCACGCGTTGCTGCTGCCCTCCCGAGAGTTCGGTGACGGGGCGCTCGGCCAGATCCGCGGCATCGACTTTTTCGAGCGCCGCCAGGCAGCGCTCCCGCTCGAGCGGCGTACGAATCCGGCCGGCGGGCAAACCCAGAGCGACGCAATCGAGGGCGCGCAGCGGCAGATGGAGGGAAAAGCGCTGCGGGCAATAGGCGATCAGCGAGGGCCAACGCGTGCGCGGAACGCGCGCGAGCGGCTCGTCCCACCAACGCACCTCCCCCTGCTGTGGCGAGAGCACACCGGCGGCTACCCGCAGCCACATCGATTTGCCCGCCCCGTTGGGACCCACCAGGCCGACGAGGCGGCCTGCCTCGCCCCGCCAGTCGATGCCGCGGAGCACGGCCCGTCCGCCCAGTCGCAAGCCGACGCCGGAGAATTCCAGGGCCAGGCTCATGGCGCGCGCACCGCGAGTACCCGCCACAGGAAGAAGGGCGCCCCGACGAGGGCCGTGAGCACGCCCAGCTTGAGCTCCGCGCCGTGGGGATTGAGCAGGCGCACTGCCAGATCGGCGGCGAGCAGCAACGCCGCGCCCGCCCCCATCGCCGCCCACAGCGTGCGTGCCGGATCGTGGCGCACGAGCGGACGCACGAGGTGCGGCGCCACCAGGCCGACGAAACCGATGGAGCCGGCAATGGCCGTGGCCGCCCCTACCGCCAGCGCCGCGCCCACGAGCACGGCAAGGCGCAGCCGCGGCAGCGATACGCCCAGGCTCGCGGCGGCCTCTTCGTCGAGCACCAGGCGGCGCAGCGCCGTGCCCTGGCGCAGCAGCAACGCCAGCCCCAGCGCGATCGGCGGCAGTACCAGCGCCACGTCCTGCAGGCTGCGATCGGCGACCGACCCCAGCAGCCAGTGCACGATCTCCATCGTCGCGTGCGGGTTGGGCGACGCGTTGAGAATGAGCGAGACGAGCGCCGTACTCAGGCTGGAGGCAGCCACGCCGGCGAGGATGAGGCCCACGGTGGACGTGCCGCGCAGGGCGAGCAGCAAGACCAGCGCCGTGACGAGGGCCGCCCCGGCGAAACCCGCCAGCGGCAACGCCAGCGACCAGGCACTGGCCCACCCCCAGTAGAGCGCCATCACCGCGCCCAACGAGGCCCCGCCGGTGGCCCCGACCAGCGCCGGTTCGGCGAGGGGGTTGCGCAGCAGGCTCTGCAAGGCCGCTCCGGCTACCCCCAGCGCCGCCCCGACGGCGAGCGCGAGTAGGGTGCGCGGCAGCCTGATCTCCACCAGGACCAGGCGCAGGAGAGGATCCCCCGCCCAGACGCCCCGCCACCAGGCAAGCGGCGAGAGCTCCAGATAGCCCAGCGTGAGCGAAGCGAGCACGAGCAAGCCCACCAACAGGATCAGCGTCGGTGCGAGTAGCACTTCCCTCATCGCAGTCGCTCCAGCGCTTTGAACGACCAGGGTCCGGCGCAGGTGATCGCCCAGCTCGGCAGCCAGCGCGGTTCGCCGGCCTGCCGCCGCAGGGCCGGGTGCGCCAGCAGGCGCTCGCCCAAGGTCGGGGTGTCGTTTTGATAGGCGGTACGCCACCAGCGCGTCGGGCGGGCGGCCAATGCCCGCTCGAGCGGCAGATCGCCATAACCGGTGAGCCCCGCCCGGGCGGCCGCATTGATGCCGCCGCTGCGTTCGATGAGCTCACCCACCCAGGTGCCTCGCCCGGCGCTGTAGCCGCCCTGGAGATAATAGAGGATGACCGGCGTCTCGCCCTCCGCGCCAAAGGGGTGTGCGAGCGCATCGAGCCGTGTTTCCAGGGCCGCGGCGCGTTCCGGCTCGTGCACCAACTGGCCGAGGGTACGGATCGCCTCCCGCAGCGCATCCAGCGATTCGACGTAAGGTAGCGTATGGACGGGAAGGCCCAGCCGTTCGAGGAGCGAGCGCGTGGCCGCGGCCGAGAACGGTCCGAAGACGACCAGATCCGGTTGCAGTGCGAGGATCTCTTCGGCCGAACCGCGGATCGCCGGTTTGTCGGCCCCCAGCGAGGGGTCTGGCGCCAGGTCGCCGCGGCGCGACAGCGTCGTGATGGCGATGACGCGCTCGGGGGCGAGCCGCAGCAGCAGCTGGTCGGCGCACAGATTCACCGAGACGATGCGCCGCGGCCCTTCCTGCGCCTGGGCCACGCAGGCAAGAAAGGCCACCATGACGAACAGCTGGCGGTGCCATCCACGCAGGGTCTTCATCCCTCCGCGCGATCGGCCACCACGCGGTGGCACTGCCGCCCCAAGCCACCGACTTCCAGCGTCACTTCATCTCCGGGACGCAGGAAACGCGGCGGATTCTGACCCAGTCCGACCCCGGCGGGCGTGCCGGTGGCGATCACATCCCCCGGCAAAAGCGTCATGAATTCGGACAGGTGGCTCACGAGGGTGAGCACGTCGAAGATCATCTCGGCGGTGGTGCCGTCCTGCATGCGCTCGCCGTTCACCTCGAGGCGGATGGCGAGGGATTGGGGATCGGGCACTTCGTCGGCGGTGACGAGCCAGGGGCCCAGCGGACCGAAGGACTCGTAGCTCTTACCCTTGATCCACAGCCCCCCGCGGTTCATCTGAAAATCGCGCTCCGAGCCGTCGAGGACGGTGCAATAGCCGGCGATGCAGGCCCGCGCCTCGCCCGGCGAGACGCGCTTGGCCCGCCGACCGATGACCACCCCCAGTTCCGCCTCCCAGTCGAGTTTCTGCGCCCGGGGTGGGCACAGGAGCGGATCGTTCGGACCGCAGATACAGCTCGTGGCTTTCATGAAGACGACCGGTTCGCTCGGGATGGGCAGATTCGCCTCCTGCGCGTGGTCGCGGAAATTGAGCCCGATGGCATAGAAATTGCCAACACCGGCTACCGGCGGCCCGAGACGAACGTCGGACGCTACCGGCGGCAACGAGAACGGATCGAGCGCACGCAAGGCCGCGAGCGCCGCCTCGTCGGCAAGGAGCGTCCCGTCGATGTCGCGCACATGGGCCGAGAGGTCGCGCAGACCGCCCGCGGGGTCGACCAAGCCGGGGCGTTCCTTGCCCGGCGCACCGAAACGGATGAATTTCATTGCTGCCTCCTTGCAGGGAACTTCGCGCTGCAGCGCTCAACGAATCGTATCACGCCCTGCCTGGGGCGCCACGCAGCGCGTACAATCGCGCTCCGGGCCGTTCCCTTGTCCAGAAAACCGGAGTCCCGGCCGACGATGGCGTTTCGTACTCCTTTCCGCACCCTTGCCGCCTTGCTGATCGCGGGCTCGTGCGCGGCCTGTGCCAGCGTCACCGTGCCGCCGCAGGCCCCGCCGGCGCCTCCGGCGTTCCGCAACGGCATGCCGGCGCCGGCGGCCGACCTGACGCGCTGGTGGGACGGCTTTGCCGACCCCGTGCTCGGGGAGATCGTCGCCAAGGTGCGCCGCGACAACCTCGACCTGGAGGCGGCGCTGGCGCGGCTGGCCCAGGCGCGGGCCCAGCGGCGCGCGGCCGCCGCCGATCTCGGCCCCACCGTCACCGGCAGTGCCAGCGCCACGCGCAATCGCACCAGTGCCGAGACCGGTTTTGGTCTCACGCAAAACCAGTTCCAGGTCGGGTTCGACGCGCAATGGGAGCTCGACGTCTTCGGCGGACGGCAGGCAGCCTTGCGTGCGGCCGAATCCCAGCAAACGGCAGCCGCCTATGACTTGGCCGACGTGCTGGTGAGCGCCACGGCGGAGGCGGCACAATCCTGGTTCGATGCGCGCACGGCACAGGCGCGCCTCACCTTGCTCGAGGCGCAGCTCGTGGTGCTCGAGCGCAGCCTGGCACTCGCCCAAGCCAAGGCCACTGCGGGTCTGGTGAGCGAGCTGGACGTACGCCAAGCGCAGACGCTGCTCGCGCAGACTCGGGCGCAACGGGCAGCGCTCGCCCAGAGCCGGGAAAGTGCGCTGAATGCGCTCGCGCTGCTCGCCGGAGAAGCCCCGGGGTACTGGCATGAGCGGCTCACGCGCGACCAGCCGCCAGGACCACCGCTCGCCGCCACCGGAGCCGAGCCGCCGGAACTCGCCTACCTCGCCCCCTGGGTGACGCACCTGCCGCCGCTACCTGCCGCCGGCATTCCCGCCGACGTGCTGCGCCGCCGCCCCGACGTGCGCCGCAGCGAGGCGCAGCTCGCCGCCGCCGCCGCACAGCGCGACGTGGCCGACGCTGCCCGCTACCCGAGCTTTCCCCTGAGCGGCAGCCTTGGCCTCACCGCGCTCACCGCCGGCGATCTGTGGCAGGCAAGCGCCCGTACCTGGAGCCTCGCGTTCGCGCCGTTCGCCACCCTCTTCGATGGCGGCAAACTGTCGGCACAGCTGGAGGCGAGCGAAGCGCAGCTCATGCAAAGTTTCGCCGCCTACCGCAAGAGCGTGCTCACCGCCTTGGGTGAGGTGGAGAACGCCCTCCTCACGCTCCAAGAAGACGACCAGCGGCTGGACGACCTGCGTCAGGCCGCCGACAGCGCCCGCGCGAGCGTGGAGCTGGCGCTCGCGCAATACCGCTCCGGCCTGACCGACTATACCGTCCTCATCGACACGCAGCGCACCTGGCTCTCGGCCACCGACGCGTTCGTCGCGCAGCAAGGACAAAATGCCGGCGACCGCGTCCGTCTCTACAAGGCGCTCGGCGGCGGCTGGCCGGGTGAAATGCCTCTGCAGGAAAATGCCCGATGAACGAAACCACCCCGACTTCCTCCGACGCCGTGCTCGACACCTCGCAGCTGCGCGCCGAGCTCGCGCGCCTGCGCCGTCGACGCCGGATCCTCCTCACCAGCGGGCTCCTCGTCCTGCTCCTGGCCGCCGGCCTGTGGTTCGTCGGCAAGCGCGGCGGGGAACCGGCCAGCGTACGCTACCTCACCGACACCGCCCAGCGCGGGGACCTGTCGATCACCGTCACCGCCACCGGCAATCTCAGCCCGACCAACCAGGTCGACGTCGGCGCCGAGATCTCCGGCACGATCCGCGAGGTCTACGTCGATTTCAACGATCCGGTCAAGGTCGGGCAAGTGCTTGCCCGGCTCGACACGCGCAAGCTCGAGGCGCAGCGCGTGCAGGCCGAAGCCAATCTCGCCCTGGCGCGCGCCAAGCTGCCGCAACTGCAGGCCACCCTGATGGAAGCCCGGGCCAAGCTGCAGCGGCTGCAGCACGCCGGTAAACTCAGCGCCGGCCAAGCCGTGGCCCCGCAGGATCTCGACACGGCCCAAGCCGACGTCACCCGCGCCGAAGCGGCACTACGGCAAGCTCAAGCCGAGATCAAGTCCTACGAGGCGCAGCTCACCTCCATCCTCACCGATCTCGACAAATCCGTCATCCGCAGCCCCATCGGCGGGGTGGTGCTCAAGCGCAGCATCGACCCCGGGCAGACGATCGCCGCCTCGCTGCAAACGCCCGTGCTCTTCACCCTGGCCGAAGACCTCACCCAGATGAAACTGCTCGCCGACGTCGATGAAGCCGACGTGGGCAAGGTGCGCGAGGGGCAGAGCGTGAGCTTCACCGTAGACGCCTATCCCGACCAACCTTTCAGCGGCCGTGTGAAACTCGTGCGCTACGGCTCGGAGCTCGTCAATGGCGTGGTCACCTACAAGACCGAAATCACGGTGGCCAACCCCGAGCTCAAGCTGCGCCCCGGCATGACCGCCACCGCCGAGATCCTCAGCCAGCACCTCGAAGACGTCCTGACGATCGCCAACGCCGCGCTGCGCTATCGTCCCCCCGAACCGCCCAAAGTCGCCGCAGGCGGCGGTGGCGGGCTGGGCGCCCTCTTCCGTCCCCCCTTTCCGTCCGCGCCTCCGCCACCGCCCGAGAAGAAAACGCGCGAAGAGACCACGATCTGGGTGCTCGGCGAGGACGGAACCCCCGCGCCGGTGCGCATCCGGCTGGGCCCTTCGGACGGACGGCGCACCCAAGTCCTGGAAGTACGCTCCGGCAAGCTCGAGCCGGGCACATCGGTCATCACCGCCGTGGAGCGTTCGAAGTCATGACCGAACCACGGCGCCAGGGTCTACCGCTCATCCGGCTGCGCGGCGTCGAGCGCCTCTACGGCCAGGGCGACGCGCGCGTCGTCGCGCTGGGCGGCATCGATCTCGACGTCTGGCCGGGCGAATTCGTCGCCCTCATGGGACCCAGCGGCTCGGGCAAATCGACCACCATGAACATCCTCGGATGCCTCGATACCCCCACCCGCGGCAGCTACCGGCTCGGCGACGTCGAAGTCACCGAGCTCGACAACGACGGCCGGGCGCTCCTGCGCCGCCACACCCTGGGTTTCGTCTTCCAGGGATTCCACCTGCTGCCGCGCGTCACGGCCCAGGAAAACGTCGAACTGCCCCTCGTCTATCAGGGCGTACCGGCCCACGAACGGCGCCTGCGTGCGCGCGAGGCGCTCGCCCAGGTCGGCCTTGCCGGCCGCGAGCATCACGTGCCGAGTGAACTCTCCGGCGGACAGCAGCAGCGCGTGGCGATTGCCCGTGCCATCGTCGCCCGGCCCAAGGTCCTGCTCGCCGACGAACCCACCGGCAATCTGGACACCGCCCGCAGCCACGAGATCATGGCGCTCATCACCCGTTTCAACCGCGAACGGCATCTCACCATCGTCATGGTGACGCACGAACCGGATATCGCCGCCTACGCCCAGCGCGTGGTGCACTTCCGCGACGGGCACATCGAGCGCATCGAGGATACCGGGGAGGCAGCCTGATGCTGGGCAATGCGCTGCGCGAAGCGATCCGGTCGCTGGGCAGGAACGCCCTGCGCTCCTTCCTCACCGTGCTCGGCATCGTCATCGGCGTGGGCGCGGTGATCGCCATGGTCACGCTCGGGCGCGGCGCCACCCAGGCGGTCTCCGACCAGATCTCCTCCCTGGGCAGCAACATCGTCTTCCTGCGCCCATCGCGCGGATTCGGCCCGGGGCAAAACGTCGTCCCCTTCAAGGTAGAGGATGCGCTGGCGATCGCCCGCGAAGTGCCCGGCGTGGCCTGGTCGACGCCCGTGTCGCTGCGCACCCTCACGGTAGTGGCCGGCAACCAGAGCTGGAGTACCACTGTGGTCGGGGCGGGCGAGGGATACCTCGAAGCGCGGCGCTGGGAAATCATCAAGGGGCGCGGGTTCACGCCGAGCGAACTGCGTGCCGGCGTGGCCTCCTGCATCGTCGGGCAGACGGTGGCGCGTGAGCTCTTCGGTAACGAAGACCCCATCGGCCAGCGCATGCGGGTGGACAAATTCTCCTGCGAGATCATCGGCCTGCTCGATGCCAAGGGACAGAGCGCCATGGGCACCGACCAGGACGACATCGTGCTCATCCCGCTTCGCACCTACCAGCGGCGCATCTCCGGCACCACCGACGTGGATTCCATCCAGCTCTCGCTCGCCGACGGCGTGGACAACGAGCGCGTGCTCGAGGACATTCGCCTCGTGCTGCGCGAACGCCGGCACCTCTCGGCCAACATGGAGGACAACTTCCGCCTCATCGACTCCAAGGAAATCGAGCGCACGCTCACCAGCACCACGCGCATGCTCACGGTGCTGCTCGGCGCGGTGGCCGGCATCAGTCTGCTGGTAGGCGGCATCGGCATCATGAACATCATGCTGGTGTCGGTAACCGAACGTACGCGCGAGATCGGCATCCGCCTGGCGATCGGCGCACGCGCCGCCGACGTCATGCTGCAATTCCTGGTCGAAGCCGTGGTACTCGCGCTGCTGGGCGGGGCCATCGGCATCACGCTCGCCCTCGTCTTCTCGCTCGTGGCCGCGCAGAAACTGGGATTCCCCTTCTCGCCGGATTACGGCATCGTGCTGATCGCTGCACTCTTTTCCGGTGCCATCGGCATCGTCTTCGGATTCTTTCCGGCCCGCCGCGCCGCCCGGCTCGACCCGATCGAGGCGCTGCGGCATGAGTAAACACGGGTAAGGCAAGCGCCTCCCCTGCCGCCAGCAAACAAGCGGACCATTCAGATAAAACGAAACATTGCGCCCAGAATGAATCGGAAACGTAACGATACCAATTGTTGGTGGACTCCCTCGCGTTCCTCCCCATAATGATCGGCAAAAGGTCCCTCGCAAAGCAGGTGACCAGGAACGGAGGTTCTCCCATGTGGCACAAGGTATTAAAGGCGGCATTGCTCACCTCTTGCCTGGCGGCAGCCTTGCCGGCTGCCCGGGCCGACCGGCCGCCACCCCATCCCCCGTGGCGCGGCGACATCCATCATTTCCACGAGCGCGACATCATCATCTGGCGGCAAGGCCATTGGGTGCATGGACACCACGATGGCCGCTTCGGCTGGTGGTGGGTCGTCGGCGGTATCTGGTATTTCTACCCTGCGCCGATCTATCCTTACCCCGACCCCTACCTTCCGCCAGAAGTCATCGTCGTGCAGCCGCAGTCGGCACCTCCCCCGCAACCCCAGCAATACTGGTATTACTGTGATTCGGCGCATGCCTATTATCCCTACGTGACGAGCTGCCCCAGCGGCTGGCGCCCCGTGCCGGCCGCGCCCCCTGGAGCCCCGCAATGAACCGCCGTCTGCTCGCCGTACTGGCCACAATGGGCGTGATGTCCGGGTGTGTAACCGCCCCGCCGCCGGGACCCAACGTCCGCGTGATGCCAGCGCCGGGCAAGCCCTTCGAGGTCTTCGCCCAAGACGATGCCGTCTGCCGGCAATACGCCGCCGAACGCGCCGGCTACGTCTCGCCCCAGCAAACCACCGACCAGGCCGTGGCAGGTGCCGCGGCCGGGGCCGCTTTGGGCGCCACCGCGGGGGCCTTGCTCGGTCCGCCGCACAATCGGGGCGAAGGCGCAGCAGTGGGGGCCGGCATGGGCGTGCTCGCCGGCAGCGCCGCCGGCACGCAATCGGCCTATCGCACGAGCGAGATCACCCAGCGCCGCTACGACATCGCCTACGAACAGTGCATGTACGCCAAAGGCAACCAGGTACAGGGTTTCAGTGTCGAACCGGCGCGCACGGTCACCGTGCCCGTCCCGGCGACCTACGCTACGCCGCCGGCATCCTACCCCCCACCCCCTCCGCCGGCGTCCTATCCCCCGCCTCCGCCCTGGCGCTGATTTTTGCCGGCAGAGATTGCCGTAGGAACGGCAAGGATGATCGAAACCTCCCCAACGGGCGGCTGACTCTCCCGAAGCAGGAAGTGCCGAAAGGATGGTACGAAATTTGCTGAAAGATCAAATATCAACCTCCCCGTTCCACCCCCTGATTCCAGGAGCACGACCATGAGCACACTCGCCAACGTTTCCGCCACCTCCTACCTCTCTTCCCTCACGTCGCTGCAGAACGCCACTTCGACGACGGCGCAGACCAATGCTGCCGAATCCCTGCCCCCGATGCGGCCCCATCGCGGCGAGGGCGGCATGATGCGCCAGGCCGTGATGCAGGCGTTCCAGAGTCTGGGATTGAATTTTCCTGCACCGCAAACTCCGGCAACGACCGGCGCCTCATCAAGCACGACGACCCCCGCGACGGGGACGACCAGCACGACCACATCCGGGAGTGGATCGGCCGCCACCGCCACCACCGATTCGCAGACTTCGAGCCTGCGCGACGATATGCGCCAGCTCATGCACACCCTGTTCGAGGCGATGAAATCGGCCGGCAATACCACGGCCACGAGCTCGACGACGAGCGGCAGCAGCACGGTACAGGCCGCAGGAGGACCGGGCGCGCGTTTCTCGTCGGATCTGTCCGCCCTCATCAATCAGGTGAGCAGCGGCAACGTTCCTTCCGACCTGCAGACGGCGTTCTCGAAAGTTGTCTCCGACCTGCAACAAGCCAGTGGCACATCGTCGGGCACATCCAGCGCGTCCGGCACGTCGCAAGCCACGCTGCAGGAATTCCTCACCAAGTTGCAGCAAAGCTTGGGTTACGCCGCCGCCAATACCGCGAGTTCGGCGGTCGGCAATCTCGTCAGCACGTCGGTGTGACGCCCACCCGCCGCCCGCCGCGTCGAGACTACAGCAACACTTGCGTGCCGAGCTCGACGACGCGGTTGGGCGGAATCTTGAAGAAGGCGGTGACGCTGCCGGCGTTGCGGTGCAGGGCGACGAAGACCCGTTTGCGCCACAGGCGCATCTCGGGGCTGGGGCGGGGAATGACCGACTCGCGCCCCAAGAACCAGGAGGTCGCCAGCGGCTCGCACTCCAGTCCCAGGGAGGCGGCGCCGGCGAGTGCCGCCGGCAGGTCGGGTTCGTCCATGAATCCGTAGCGCACGATCACCTGCCAGAAATTTTCCGGCAGGGCTTTTACTTCGAGCCGCTCGGCGGGCGGCACGTAGGGGACGTCCTCGAAGTGGACGCTTGCCACCACCACGCGCTCGTGCAGGATCTTGTTGTGCATGAGGTTGTGCAGCAGCGCATGTGGCACCCGGTCGGGGTGGGCGTTGAGGAAGACCGCCGTACCCGGCACGCGCAGCGGCATGCCGCCCTTCAGCGACTCGATGAATCCCGCCAAGCTCATGCGTCCGCCCTCGAGGCGCTCGATGAGCAACTCCCGCCCTTGTTTCCAGGTGAGCATCACCACGAAGACTACCAACCCCACGCACAGCGGGAACCAGCCGCCGTCGGGGATTTTCAGCACGTTGGCCACGAAGAAGACGAGGTCGACCAAGAGGAAACAGGAAAAGAGCGCCATCGACCGTTTCCAGCCCCAGCCCCACAAACGCGCGGCCACCACCATGGCCAGGATCGACGTGATGAGCATAGTGCCGATCACCGCCAGGCCGTAGGCCGCCGCGAGGTTGTTCGAGGAGCGAAACCCGAGCACCAGCAGCATCACTGCGACCATCAGGGCCCAGTTGAGTACCGGCACATAGATCTGCCCTTCCTCCTGTTCCGAAGTGTGGCGCACCTCCATGCGCGGCAGGAAACCCAGCTGGATCGCCTGGCGCGTCATGGAGTACGCACCCGAGATGACGGACTGGGAGGCGATGACGGTAGCGAGCGTCGCCAGCCCCAGCATGGGGTAGAGCGCCCATTCGGGGGCCATGAGAAAGAAGGGGTTCTCGGCCGCGTGGGCATCGCGCAGCAGCAGCGCACCCTGACCGAAATAGTTGAGCACCAGGGCCGGGAGCACGAACAGGAACCAGCTGCGCCGGATGGGCTTGCGTCCAAAGTGCCCCATGTCGGCGTAAAGCGCCTCCGCGCCCGTGAGCGCGAGCATGACGTTGCCCACGGCGGCAAGCGCCAACGCGTGATTGTGCTCGAGGAAACGCCAAGCATGGCGGGGATCCATCGCCACGAGCACTTCCGGCACGGCGAGGATCTGATTGAGACCAAGGAGCGCCAGCACCACGAACCAAACGAACATCACCGGACCAAAGGCATGCCCGACGAGGCGCGTGCCATGATGCTGGACATAAAAGAGGGCGAAGAGCACGACGAGGGCGAGCGGCACCACCAGTCGCTCGAGCGAAGGCGCGACGATCTCCAGACCTTCGATGGCCGAGAGCACCGAGATGGCAGGAGTCACCATGCCGTCACCATAGAACATGGCCGCCCCCAGAATGCCCAGTCCCAGGATGAGGGGTTGCGCCCGCCCCGTGGCCGGCATGCCCCGCAGCGCCAGGGCGAGCAGCGCCATGATGCCACCCTCGCCACGGTTGTCGGCACGCATGATGAAGACCACGTACTTCACCGCCACCACGATCACCAGCGCCCAAAAGAAGAGCGACAGGCTGCCGAGCACATTGAGGCGGTCGACGGGAACGGGGTGGTTTCCGGCGAAGACTTCCTTGACCGAATACAGCGGGCTCGTGCCGATGTCGCCATAGACCACCCCCAGCGCGCCCAGGCACAAGAGCGCCAGTTGCTTGCCACGAGGGGATGCTTCTTGCTGGTGCAAGGCGAGCGTTTCCCCTTTCACGCGTCAAGGCTCCTTCGCCGGCGATGGCGCCGCCAAGCCCCGCATCGGCTTGCCGTCGGCCCCCTTCATGGGCACGAACACGGCCCGATCCTCGTTCGAACCGTCGGCGAGCTGACCGTAGCGGTTACCGCCGCTCGCCCACAGGGTTCCGTCTTCCTTGAGCACCACGGTGAAGTTGTGTCCCGCGGCCAGGGCCATCGCCCCGGCCATGGGCGCGCCCCGTTCGTCCTTGCACAGCACGAAACCCGGACGATTGGTGGTGGTGCCATCGGCGAGCTGGCCATTGGCATTGTAGCCGGCAGCCCATACGGTCCCGTCGTTGCGCAGAGCGATTGTATGGTAGGACAGGGAATGCTCGGAGCTCACTGCAACCACGCCGGTCATCGGCTTGCCGTCGACGTCACGCATGCGGACGAAACCGGCGCGATCATTGGTGGTGCCATCGGCGAGCTGACCATAATGGTTGCCCCCCGTCGCCCACAGAGTGCCATCGTTCTTGAGCGCCACGGCGAAGTTGTAGCCGGCCGTGACCGCCACGACCCCCGTCATGGGATTGCCATCGATATCCTTCATCTGCACGAAAGTCGGCCGATCTTCGGTCGACCCGTCGGCGAGCTGACCGAAGTGATTGCCGCCCGCCGCCCACAGCGTACCGTCCGATTTCAGCAAGACGGTGAAATTGAATCCCGTGGCGACGTGCACCGTCCCGCCGCCGTCGACACGGGCCGTACCGTTCGGCTCTGCCGGAGTCTGCGCCAATGCCGGCACGGCCAGAAATACAGACCATCCCAAGGCCAACGACAACCAGAGGGAAACACTCGTCTTCTTCACAGACACGCTCCATCGAGTCATCGAACAAAGACCATCAAAACCACCAAAGGAATCATTGTCGCCTCCGAACCTGTCGGCAAGCTGTCACGACCAAACCGACGCGGCGCGCACCAGCCGCACGTGGCAGGTTTTGTGCGATAATTCCTGCCTGTCTTTCCGCGCCCGTAGCTCAGGGGATAGAGCGTTGGCCTCCGAAGCCAAAGGTCGCAGGTTCGATTCCTGCCGGGCGCGCCACTTCTCGATCCTCCCTTCCGGCGCATTTTTTCTGCCGAACCCTTCTTCGGACAGCTGCAGTATCCACGACACATACAAAAAAAGCCGACCGATTTCCCGGCCGGCCACCGCAGCACATTCTGCGGAAGGAGGGATCACTCGAGCAGGCTACGCAGCATCCAGGCGTTCTTTTCGTGGATCTGCATGCGCTGGGTGAGCAGGTCGATCGTGGGCTGATCGTCGGCCTTTTCCGCCACGGGCAGCGTCTCACGCGCCGTACGCACCACCGCTTCCTGGCCCTTGATGAGATAGCGAATCATGTCTTCGGCTTTGAGGCCGGGCTTGGGCTCTTCGAGGCGGGTAAGCTTGACGAATTCGGCGTAGGTACCGGGTGCAGGATAGCCTAGCGCGCGGATACGTTCGGCGATGTCGTCGACCGCCGTGGCGAGTTCGGTGTATTGCTGCTCGAACATCGCGTGCAGGGTATTGAACATCGGCCCCGTCACGTTCCAATGGAAGTTGTGCGTGGCCAAGTACAGTGTATAGGAATCGGCCAAGAGCTTGGCGAGCCCGTCGGCGATTTTTTTGCGGTCTTCTTCTTTGATTCCGATGTCGATGGTGCTCATTGCTACCTCCTGTGCGTGATCACGAAACCTTGTTGATTCTCACTATAGCCTACGAAGGGGGCATTGCCAAATCGACGGTAACGATCGCCATCTTCGCCGCTTTCAATCGGCGGCGACCGGCTCGGCGACCGCGGCGCGCCGTGGAGAAGGGCCGACCGGGCGCACACCGGGCAGTTGCGCCGCAAAGATGGCGCGGCGCAGCACGTCGATGGCGCCATGGCGCGGATAGGTGACGCGCCACACCAATACCACCCGGCGGTATGGTTCAGGCTCGGCGAAAGGTCGTACCGCAAGCAGAGGGTTCATGCGGGAAGCGTCGTCGGCGGCCGACGAGGGCAACACGGTCACACCCAAACCGCTCGCCACCATGTAACGGATGGTTTCCAGAGAACTACCCGCGAGCGCTTCCTGCAGCGGCGAGCGACGAAGGCACTCGGGGCAGACCTGGAGCACCTGATCACGGAAGCAATTACCCGCCCCCAGCAACAACACGTTTTCCTCCGCGAGCTTGGCCGCCGGAATACGCTCCAGGCTCGTCCAGGGGTGCCCGGACGGCATGAGGACGCGAAAAGGCTCATCGTAGACCGGCTGCGTGACGAGCCCCGGCTCGGAGAAGGGCAGGGCGAGGACGGCGACGTCGATCTCGCCGTGCTTGAGCTGCTCGGCGAGCTTCGAGGTGTAATCCTCGTGAATGATGAGCGGCATCTTGGGAGCGAGCTCATGCACCAGGGGAATGAGCCGTGGCAGCAGATAAGGACCGATGGTGAAAATGACCCCTAGCCGCAAAGGCCCGATGAGGGGATCCTTGCCGGCCTGGGCGATCTCTTCGACGCGCTGCGCCTCGCGCAGCACCCGTTCGGCCTGCTCGGCCACCTGACGCCCGATCTCGGTGAGTTTGACTTCGTTGGGATTGCGCTCGAAGAGCAACACACCGAGATGCTGTTCCAGTTTCTTGATCGCCACGGAGAGCGTCGGCTGACTCACGTGACAACGCTCGGCGGCGCGGCCGAAATGCCGCTCCTGCGCGAGCGCGACGAGATAGCGCAAATCGGTGAGCGTCATGATGCGTTCCTCTTGCCGGCAGCCGTCTTCGGCCAGTGTATCAAATCTTTTTACCATTGATGCCGGCTTTTTGTTCCCGAACGATCCCGTAAAATGGGTTTTTTTCTTGACGGAAGGAGTAGCCATGAAGGGAATAAGTCCGCGGCATCCTACCTCTGCCGGCCTGCGCCGTCGTGGCGCGGCGCTGGCGTTCGCCCTTGCCTTGGGAACGGGCATCGTCGTGCCCGCAGTCGGCGCGGCCGAACCGGCCTTGCGTCCCGTGCTCTTCGGCGGCTCCGAGCAGCGTTTGCCAGATTTCGCCGACCTGGTCGAGCAGGTCACACCAACGGTGGTCAATATCACCGTGGTGAGCCGCTCGAGCGAAGAAGCCCTGCCTTTTCCCTTCGACGAAAACGATCCCTTCTTCGAATTCTTCCGCCGCTTCGGCATCCCGTTGCCCCAAATGCCGGGCGGACGGGGCGAAGCGCCGGTGCAGCGCGGACTCGGTTCCGGCTTCATCGTCTCGTCCGACGGCTACATCCTCACCAATGCCCACGTCGTGGGCAATGGCGATGAGGGAACGGAAGTCACGGTCCAGCTCACCGATGGTCGCAAATTCCCGGCCAAGGTGGTCGGCGCCGATCGCCGCACCGACATCGCAGTGGTCAAGATCGAGGCCAAGGGTCTGCCCACGGTGAAGTTCGGTGATCCCGGGAAGGCCCGGGTCGGCCAGTGGGTGATCGCCGTGGGTTCGCCTTTCGGCTTCGAGCACAGCGTCACCGCCGGCATCATCTCGGCCAAGTCGCGGCGCCTGCCCGACGAAACCTACGTTCCCTTCATCCAGACCGACGCAGCCATCAACCCGGGGAATTCGGGCGGACCGCTCTTCAACATGGACGGGGAAGTGATCGGCATCAACAGCCAGATCTATTCGCGCTCCGGCGGCTACATGGGCATCGCCTTCGCCATCCCCAGTGACGTGGCCCAGGAGGTGAAGGATCAGCTCATCGCCTACGGGCGGGTACAGCGCGGCAAACTCGGCGTGGTCATCCAGGGCATGGACGAGGAACTGGCGAAGAGCTTCGGGCTCGACAAACCCGAAGGGGCGCTGGTCGCCAACGTCGAGGAAGGCGGGCCGGCAGCCAAGGCCGGCATCCAGGCGGGCGACGTCATCGTCGCGGTCGATGGTCAAAAAGTCAAAGATTCCGCCGACCTGCCGCGCCTCATCGGACGGCGCAAACCGGGCGAGGCGGTACGCGTCGAGCTCCTGCGCCAAGGGAAGCGCCTGGAGAAGAGCGTGACGTTGGCCGAATTGGACGAAGAAACCACACGCGCAGCAGCCCCCGGCAAGAAATCGGCCGGAGAGCCGATCGCGGCCGGCATCGCCGTGCGCGCCATCACTGCCCAGGAAGCGAAGGAGCGGGGTCTGGAAGAAGGCGGCGTGCTGGTGACCCGTGTCGAAGGGGCGGCGGCACTCGCCGGCTTGCGTCCAGGTGACGTGATCCTGGCGGTGAACCAGCAGCCGGTGCGCACGCCAGAGGAATTCCGTCAGGCGGTGAACAAAGCCGGCAACCGGTTCGCGGTCCTGGTCGATCGCAACGGCATGCGTTTGTTCATCGCCATCCGACGGCAGTGAGTAAAAGAAGGGGCACGCCGCCCCTTCATTCGACCCGGAATCGACGCACCCGCTCGACGAGCTGCTGCGCCTGAGCCTGTACCTTGGCCACCGCGGAGGCCATGGCATCGACTTCGGCGTCGAGCCGTTGGCTCTCTCGAGCAATCCCCTCGACGGCACCCGCGGCTTGATCGGCGAGTTGGGCTTCGTCGGCGCTGACCTGGACGATGGCATCCAGCCGTCGCCCAACGTCGGCAACCGCCTCTCCTGCTTCGGCAAGCCGCGCCGTAACTTCATCCGAAACGCGGCGTACCTCTTTGAGCTTTTCTTGGCCCGATTCGAAGGCAGCATAGAGACGGTCGCTGCGTTCGACCACGGCGGCGGTGATCTCGTCGATGCGTCCGGCCGCAACGCCGGATTTCTCGGCAAGCTTGCGCACTTCGTCGGCCACCACTGCAAAACCGCGCCCCAGCTCACCTGCGCGTGCCGCTTCGATCGCAGCGTTCAAAGCAAGGAGGTTCGTCTGGTCGGCAATCTCACGCACTTCCTGAGTTATGACGCGAATGTCATGTGATGATTGGGTAAACGATGCCATGGCGTCGACCAGCGAAGTAAGCGCCTGCTCGATCGCAGTAAACGCGTCGACCAGCGCCGCCAGTCGGACGCGGCTCGTTTCGGTGCGCTCACGGCTGACGTGGGAGGCTTCTTGGATGGCAGCGATCTCCCGCGCGACGCTCGACGCGGCCTCATGCAATCGTTCGATCAGGTCCCGCACGCGGGCCACCACCTCGCCCTGGGTTTTCGCACCGGCCCGCACCGCCGTGCCGCTATGCACCATCTCGGCCATCGCCTCTTCGAGCGTGGCGGCCGTACGTTTCACTTCACGCACGAGCTCGGCCACCGTCTCGAGCATGCGGTTGAAACCAGCCGCAGCCGCACCGATCTCGTCGTCGCTCTCCACCGTCAGACGACGCGTCAGATCGCCTTCTCCCTGGGCGATTTCTTCCAGGCTGGCGACCAAGTGCGTGAGCGGACGCGCCACCGAACGGCGCACCACCCAGACGATGACCGATCCCGCGACAACGGCAAGAAGAATGGCAAACCCCCCCACCCAGGCGGCGAAATGGCGGGTGGCCGAGTCGGCCTGCTCGAGCGAGATGCGCATGCTCACTGCGCCGAGCACGGTCCCCTCCGGCACCTGATGGCAGGCGATGCAGTTCTTGCCGAGATATTCAGTGGCCGCCTTGGCCGGATAGACGGCCCGCAGCGCTCGCGAACCGTCCCTTTCTTCGATCGCCAGGTAGGGCTGACCTGAAGCGAGCACCTGCGCTTCCACCGCATCGGGCTCTTTCTCGAGCCCTCCTTTGCCGAAGAGTGCCGTCACCGCCTCGCCGCGCAGCACTTCCAAGCCGCTCACCGCCGTGAGCTTGCGGATCTGGTCGAGAAAGACGTCACGCTGCCCCACCGTGCCGGTGACCATCATCGCCGTGAGCCCGGCCATGGTCATCTCGTTGATCGAAGCGGCGAAGCGCTCGGCCTGGTCGCGCGCCATGGTGCGCGAGGCGGCCATGCTCCAGGCGACCATCACCGCCAGGCCCGCCACCAGCACGATCCCGATCGCGGCGATCAAGCGCCGTGCCACCGAATGTCGTCGTTTCATCGGCCGCTCCTCTCTCGTCTTCTCTCGATCGCCGCGGCAGCGCATCTACCCCGACGGACGAGACATCTCACGATGAAGCATAGCGAAGATTCCCACCCCTACAAGGGCGAAACAGCGAGAGAAAATCCTTTAGTTTTCCGCTTGGTTTTCCGATAATGCTTTTTCCCCTGGAGGGAGGAGAAGCACCCATGAAACCGAAGATCACCCCGACCAACGTAGAAGTCCACTTCTCGCCCGACGAGATCATCGTCAGCAAGACCGACCTCAAAGGTCGCATCACCTACGCCAACCGGGTGTTCATGCGGGTGGCCGACTATGCCGAAGACGACCTGCTGGGCGTGCAGCACAACATCGTGCGCCACCCCGACATGCCCCGCGGCGCCTTCAGGCACCTGTGGGACACGATCCAGCGAGGTGAGGAGTGGTTCGGCTTCGTCAAGAACATGACCGCCAAGGGGCATTACTACTGGGTGTTCGCCAACGTGACGCCGGATCTCTATCAGGGCGAACCCTTGGGCTATTTCTCCGTACGACGGCAGGCGCCGCACAGCGCGATCGAGGCGATCGTGCCGATCTACGCCGAAATGCTGCGCATCGAGCGAGAGGCCGGTCCGGCCAAGGCGTGTGAAGCCTCTCTCGCCTGGCTGAGCCGGACTTTGGACGAACTCGGCACGACCTATGAAAATTTCGTCCTGGATCTTTTCTTCGGACGACGCACGGGCAAAGGAACACGGTCATGAGCACGAAAACAGACGCTCTTTTTGCGCCGACCAGCGAGGTCAGCCGCACGATTCCCTTCCTACGCCAGCGGCTGCTCTATACGGCCATTGCCTTCGTCGTCGCCGTTTGGCTCTTTGCCGCCTATTCGCTCTGGCAGCATGGCCTTACCCCCCCGAACGTGATCGTGCCTCTGCTATCGATGGCATTCGCCTGGTTTGCCTATCGTTGGACGGCCAAGCCTCTCCTCGCCCTGGCACGGATGTCAGAGGTGATTTCACTGGCCAAACAGGGACAGCTCAGCGCGCGTATCACAGGAACGAAAGGGTTGGGAGAAATCGGCAAGGTGGCCTGGGAGCTCAACGATCTCCTGGATTTCATCGAAGCCTATTTCAAGGACGTCAATACCTGTTTCCAGCGGGCTTCCCAAGGAGATTTCCACCGCCATGCCTTCACCGACGGCATGCCCAGCGAACTGAAGCGCTCGATGGAATCGATCAACCATGCTCTTGCGAAGATGCAGGAAGCCGCCGATTTCGCCGCCAAGAATCGCCTCAACAGTGCCCTACATCAGATCAACGTCGACAATCTGTTGCGCAACCTTGCCGGTAACCAGTCCGACCTCATGGAAGTGAGCGGGCGCATGGATGAAGTCGAAAAACTCGCCCTGCACAACCAACGAGGCGCTTCGGAGAGCCTGGCGACGGCGCGTCAGCTCGCTCAGGCCCTGGGCACGATCGATCACAACATGGCGGCGATGGCCGAAACCGCCGGCTCGCTCGAAGGCGCGAGTCAATCGATCGGCCGCACGGTGCAGATCATTTCCGAGATCACCGAGCAGACGAACTTGCTTGCCTTGAACGCCGCGATCGAAGCCGCCCGGGCCGGAGAGCTGGGACGAGGCTTCGCCGTGGTGGCCGACGAAGTGCGCAAGCTTGCCGAACGCACGCGGGTGGCCACCGACGAAATCGGCGGGGTCATCGGTCAGTTGCGCGACCGCGTATCGACGATGGTGCAGCAGACCCGTGCCATGAGCGAAGAAGCGAAGACCGTCAGCGACCAGGTCCAAGGATTCGAGCATCGCTTCGAAGCGGTCGCCCAATCGGCCGAGGCGACGATCTCGGCGCTCGAGCAGGCCAAGGACTTGACCTTTGCCTCGCTGGTGAAGCTCGATCACATCATCTACATGCAGCGTGGCTATGTCGCCGCCGAGCGCAGCGGCGAAGGTGAAGAAGCCAAAACCGTGCAAGTCGATCACATGGGATGCCGCTTGGGCAAATGGTATTACGACGGATATGGCAAAGCGCACTTCTCCGGCACCCCTGCCTATCGGGCCCTCGAAGAGCCCCATCGGCGGGTTCACTCTGGCGTGCGCGCCGCCATCGAACTTGCGCGGCAAAACTGGCTGCGCGATGCCACCATTCTGGATGGCATCATCGAGAACATGCGCCAGGCCGAGTCGGCCAGCCAAGAGGTCATCCGCCTCATCGGCGAGATGGTGCGGCAGAAATACGGCGGATCCTCCTCTCCCGGGGCCGCCGTGGGGTCACCGAGCCGAAGGGCGAGCGCGGTATGAAAGGGCTTTCCTTCGCCATTCCCGGGGACATCGTCTATACTAAAACGACATTCCCTGTTTACGGAGAAAACTCATGAAGAAACTGCCCAAGATCCTGCTCTTCGCCACCGCCATGGGGCTTGCCGGCGCCGCAGCCGCCCAGGCGCTCAAACCGGAAGAGAAAGTGAAGTACCGTCAGGCCGCCTACACGTTCATGGCTTGGAACATGGAGAAGATCAAGGCGCAGGTGGTCGACGGCAGCGCCCCCTTCGATCAGGCCCAGGTGGCGGCAGCCGCCAACGCCATCGCCGCCGCAGCCAATTCCGGCATGGGCGCGCTCTACAGCCCCGACACGGTGGGTGCCGTCGGTTTCCACAAGAGCCGGCTGAAGAAGGAATTCTTCGAGCAGCCCGACGAAGTGCGGCAGGTAGCGACCAACTTCGCCGAACAGGCGAACAAACTGGCCGAAGTGGCCGCCGCCGGCGACAAGGCGGCAATCGCCAAGCAGTTCGGCGAAGTGGGCAAGGCCTGCAAATCCTGCCACGACAAGTTCCGCATGAAAGAAGACTGAATCCTCACCAGTCCATTCCCGGCGTCGGCGCTACCGGCGCGGGCGCCGGGATCCAGACGCCGCTCGCCAGATACACCACGGCAAGCGCCACCGCCACGGTGAGCGCGAGGCGCAGCGCGTAGGTCTTGTTCCCCCATTCCACCCGCGGCACGTCCTGCACGCCCGGCGGCAGCCGGCGATAGCCGGTGACCATGGGGCGCACCAGATCTTCCTTTTTCACCACGGCATAGAAGACGATGGCGCCCACGTGCAGCAGCACGATCAGCCATAAGAGCGGCTCGAGCGCGCGGTGCCAGTGCGTGAGGCGGATCTGCCAGTCAGGGTCGACGAGCCGCGCGAGCGGTCCGCGAAAGGCGATCTCGTCGTAGGTGAAAAGCCCCAGGAGCGCCTGCAGGCCGAAGAGTCCGAGGAGCGCCAGCACCGAGAGCGCGCCCAGAGGGTTGTGCCCCACGCCGTGCCATTGCCCGCGCAGGTAGGTGAGGATCTCGCGGGGTCCGCGCACGAAGGCGCAAAAGCGCGCCGTCTGCGGCCCGACGAAGCCCCACTGCAGCCGCCAGACGATGAGCCCCAAGACCGCCAGCCCGAAACCCTGGTGCCAGCGCATGGCGTTGCCGCCGATCTTGACCGAGATGACCGCCCCGACCACGCAGGCGACCAGCGACCAGTGAAAGAGCCGCAGCGCCGGATCCCAGACGGGGATGTCGCGATGCTCATGTGCCATCGTCTTCTCCTCACTTGCACGGAATACGCTCGTTCACTTCAGTAAAGCATCTTTGCGGCGGGAAAGCACCCGCTCGAGCGCCTCGCACGTCGCCCCGCTTGCCCGCCGTTGCAGGGATTCCACGGTTCCCTGGTGGACCAGTCGACCGCCTTCGTCCCCGCCACCGGGGCCGAGGTCGATGAGCCAATCGGCTTCGAGCCACACGTCCGGGTCGTGTTCGATGACCACCACCGTGTGGCCGTTCTCCACCAGGCGGTGCAACACGTGCAGCAGTTTCTCGATGTCGGCGAGGTGCAGCCCTACGGTGGGTTCGTCGAGCAGATAGAGGGTAGGGGTGTTCGCCGGCCGGGAGAGCTCGGCGACCAGCTTGAGCCGCTGCGCCTCCCCACCGGAGAGGGTCGGGCTGGGCTGCCCCAGGCGCAAATAGCCCAGGCCGACTTCTTCCATCCAGCGCAACGGCCGCGCGATCGCGGGATGGGCGGCGAAGAATTCCGCCGCCTGCGCCACCGTCATCGTCAGCACGTCGGCGATGCTCGCCCCGCGCCAGCGCACCTGCAGGGTCTCGGCGCGGTAGCGGCTGCCGCCGCAGGCCTCGCACGGTTCGCGCACGTCGGGCAGGAAGGCCATTTCCACCGTGATCATGCCCTGCCCCTCGCACACCGGGCAGCGGCCCTCGCCGGTATTGAAGGAGAACCACGCCGGGGCCCAGCCGCGGGTCCGCGCATCCTGCGTCTCGGCGAACAGCCGACGGATGGGATCGAACACCTTGAGGTAGGTGGCCGGGCAGGAGCGGGGGGTCTTGCCGATAGGCGTCTGGTCGACTTCGAGCAGCCGCGTGAGCGCTTCGCCGCCTTCGAGGCGCTCGCAACCGACGGGTCGGCCCTGGCGCAGGCTCTCGGCGAGCACCTCGCGTACCAGGGTCGATTTGCCCGAGCCGGACACGCCGGTGACCACGATGAGGCGCGCGAGCGGCAGACGCACATCGATGCCCTGCAGGTTGTGGCGGCGCGCCCCGCGCACCCACAGGCTCGGCGTGTCGTCGGCGACGGGTCGCGGCGGTGCCAGGCGGTGCGCGATGGGGGTGCGCAGCATCTTGCCGGTGAGCGAACGCGGCGAGGCGAGGATGACCGGCAGCGGCCCTCGAGCCACTACTTCACCGCCGTGTTCGCCCGCACCGGGGCCGAGGTCGATCACCTCGTCGGCGCTGCGGATCATCGCCTCGTCGTGCTCGACTACCAGCACGGTATTGCCGCGGCGCTGCAACCGCCGCAGCATGGCGATGAGGCGCTCGTCGTCGCGCGGATGCAGGCCGATGGTGGGTTCGTCGAGCACGTAGCACACGCCGCGCAGGGTCGAGCCGAGCTGGGCGGCGAGCCGGATACGCTGGGCTTCTCCCCCCGAGAGCGTGGGCGCGGCGCGCTCCAGCGTGAGGTAACCCAGCCCCGCTTCGCACAGAAAAGCGAGGCGCTGCGCGATCTGCGGCAAGACTTCGGCGGCGATGCGCCGGCTGCGTTCGTCCCACTGCGCGACGGCCGTATCGAACCACGGCGCCAGGCGCGCGAGCGGCAGGCGCGACAGCTCCGGCAGGCTCGTCCCCTGTAGCCGCACGGCGCGGGCGTAGGCATTGAGCCGGCTGCCGCCGCACTCGGGGCAAGTCTGGGCGGTGACGAGGCGCCCTTCGACCTCGCGCTCCGCATCCAAGGACAGCGGCCGGCCATCGCGCAGCGTCGCGCCTTCGCCCAGCAGTTTCCGGCCGGTGCCGAGGCAAGCCGGGCACCACCCCAGGGGCGAATGCTGCGAGAAGAGACGTGGATCGAGGGGCGGGGCGCCCTTGCCGCAAGAGGGGCAGACGTGGGCACCGGCGAAGAGGTGCCAATGCCCCTGCCCGTCGCGCACCTTCACGCCTTCACCCGCTTCCAGCGCTTCCTGCACGGCCCGCTGTAATGCGTCCCCATCGGCGGATTCGAGCCGGGCGATCGGCAGGTCGATGTCGTGCTCGCGGTAGCGGTCGAGCTTGGGCCAGGGGTCGGTGGGCACTTCCTCGCCATCGACGAGCAGCGTCGTCACGCCCCGTCGTGCCGCCCAGGCCGCTAATTCTTTATAGATCCCCTTGCGGCGGCGCACGAGCGGGGCGTAGAGGGAAAGCGGCGGGGGCAGGTGCGCCAGGCGCTGCGCCAAGGATCCGGCGGCGAGCGGCTCGAGCGCCACGCCGCACTCGGGACAATGGGGCGTACCGAGGCGGGCATAGAGCAGCCGCAGGAAAGGGGCGATCTCGGTGAGCGTGCCCACCGTGCTCTTGTAGCCGCCGCGGCTGGTGCGCTGTTCGATGGCGACGGTGGGCGACAGCCCCTGGATGCGACCCACCGCGGGGGGCGGGGGCGGCTGCACGAACTGGCGCGCGTAGGCATCGAGCGCGGTGAGATAGCGCCGCTGCCCTTCGGCGAAGACGATGTCGAAAGCGAGCGTGGATTTGCCCGAACCGGACACGCCCGTGACCACGGTGAGCCGCTCCCGCGCGATCGTCACGTCGAGGTGTTTGAGGTTGTGTTCGTGCGCATCGAAGATCTCGATCGCGCGCGGTGGCGCGGGACCGTACAAAGGGGTCGGCTCGGCGGCAAGGGGCAGGGACGGGGCGATGAAGGCGCCAGTGCGCTCGCGCAAAGCCCGGCCGGTGGCGGTCTCGGCCGTGGCGAGCAGGGGCGGAGGGCCTTCGAAGACGATGCGACCGCCTTTTTCCCCTCCTTCGGGGCCCAGTTCGACCACCCAATCCGCGGCGGCGATCACGTCGAGGTGATGTTCGACCACCACCACCGCTTCGCCCTGCTCGACCAGTTCCTCGAGCACGCGCAGCAGGCGCGCCACCTCGTGTTGGTGCAGCCCCGTGGTGGGTTCGTCGAGCACGTAGAGCGTCTTGCCGCCGCGGCGACGTTCGGCGAGCCGCGCGGCGAGCTTGAGGCGCTGGGCTTCGCCACCGGAGAGCGTCGGCGTGGGTTGCCCCAGCCGAAGATAGCCGAGCCCGAGCGCGACGAGCGGCTGCAGGCGCGCCATGGCCGCCTTGGCCCCGGGCAGGCGGGAAAGCAGCGCCAGCGCCTCGTCCACCGTGAGCTCCAGCCATTCGGCGGCGTTCTTGCCGGCGAGCCGCACGCGCAAGACCTCGTCCCGGAAGCGCTGGCCGTCGCACACCGGGCAGCGCAGGTAGACGTCGGCAAGGAACTGCATCTCGACGTGTTCGAACCCCGAACCGCCGCAGGCGGGACAGCGCCCTTCCCCCGCGTTGAAGCTGAAGCTTCCGGCAGTGAAGCCGTGGGCGGCGGCTTCGGGCTGGGCGGCGAAGGCGCGGCGCAGCTCGTCCCAGGCGCCGGTCACCGTCACCGGCATGGAGCGCGCGCTCTTGGCGAGCGGCGTCTGGTCGACCCAGACGAGATCGGTGAGCGCCTGCGCTCCTTCGAGCGCATCATACGGTCCCGGGGCCTCGGCCTCGCGCCCGAGCGCCCGGGCGAGCGCCGGTACGAGGACGTTCTCGACCAGGGTGGACTTGCCCGAGCCCGACACCCCGGCGATCACCGTCAGCCCCGAGAGAGGCAGTGCCAAGTCGATGCTTTTCAGGTTATGCTCGCGCGCCCCGTAGAGTCGCAACCAAGGACTTTCGCCCACCTCGCGCGGGGTTCGCTCCGCCTGCACCCGCAAGCGACCGCCGAGGTAGGCGCCGGTGAGAGAGGCCGGATGCGCGGCGACGGCGGCGGGCGGACCTTCGGCCACCAGGCGCCCCCCTTGGGCCCCGGCACCCGGCCCGAGGTCGATCACCCAATCGGCCGCGGCGATCACCTGCGGATCGTGCTCGATCACTACCACCGTGTTGCCCAGATCCACCAGCCGGCGGATCGCGCCGATGAGCCGCGCCACGTCGCGGGCGTGCAGACCGGCGGTCGGCTCTTCCAGCACGAAGAGCGTCTCCACCAGCGAGGTGCCGAGCGCCGTGGTCAAATGGATGCGTTGCAACTCGCCGCCCGAGAGGGTACGCGAGGCGCGATCGAGGGTGAGGTACCCCAGGCCCACCTCGCACAGATAGCTCAGGCGCGTCTCGATTTCCTCGAACACCTGCCGCAGGGTCTTGCCTTGGATGCCGGCCGCGCAGCGACGCACGAAGGCGGCCGCCTCCTCGACCGGCAGGGCGAAGAGCTCGGGCAGGTCGTGGCCGGGAAGGCGTCCGGGTGGCGGCGTCTCGTCGGCGGCGGTCAACCGCCAGGCGAGCGCCTCCGGCTTGAGGCGTGCGCCGTGGCAGTCGGGGCAGACGGTGTAGCTGCGGTAGCGCGACAGCAGCACCCGCACGTGCATCTTGTAGGACTTGGATTCGAGCCACTCAAAGTAGCGGCGCACGCCGTACCAATGCTGCGGCCAGCTGGTCTCCCAATCGGCCCAGTCGGGATCGCCTTCGAGCACCCAACGTCGTTCCGTCTCGCTCAATTCGCGCCAGGGCACGTCCAGGCGCACGCCGGCGGCCGGAGCGAGCATCTCCAGTTCCTGCTGGCATTGCGCCGAGAATCCTCCCTGCCAGGGACGGATCGCCCCTCGGCGCAGGGAAAGCGACGGGTCCGGGATCACTTTGTCCCAATCGATGCCGATCACCCGCCCAAAACCACGGCAGGTCGGACAGGCGCCCACCGGTGAATTGAAGGAGAAGAGACCCGGCGAAGGATCGGAAAAAGTCCGATCGCAAGCCCCGCAATAGCGCTCGCGGCGGTATTCCCGTGCGGGAATCCGCTCGCAAAAAGGAGGCTCACCCGTCTCCGGTGGCTCACCCAGCCGATTTCGCAGTTCGTCCCAGTCGGCCACCGCCAGGCGTCCCTGTCCCTGGGCGAAAGCCGCTTCCAGCGCTTCGAGCAAACGCCGTTCCTCGATCGTTTCGAGGCGGAAGCGATCCTGCATCACCCACCACCACCAATTCCCGTCCCCTGCGGGCGTACGGGCGACGACGCGCGCGTAGCCTTGGGCGGCGAGCCCGGCGCGTACCGTCTCGGCGGGCAGGCGTTCGGGCACCGGCAAGGGGAAGAGCACGGCGAGCCGCGCGGCCGGGGCAAAACGCCGCCGCAGGTCTGCAGCCACCGTCTCCGGCGTGTGGGGTACGATCTCCTCGCCGCAGCCGGGGCAGAAAAGGCGCGCAGCGCGGGCGTAGAGCCATTTGGCATGATCGGCGATCTCGGTGAGCGTACCCACCGTCGAGCGCGAAGTGCGCACGCTGGTGCCGCCTTCGATGGCAATCGCCGGCAGCACCCCCTCGACCTCGTCGACCTCGGGCGCGTCCAGGCGCTCGAAGAACTGACGCGCATAGGGCGAGAAGGTCTCGACGTAGCGGCGCTGCCCCTCGGCATAGAGCGTCTCGATCACGAGCGATGATTTCCCCGCGCCCGAGACGCCGGTCACGGCGATGAACCGCCCCGTGGGCAGCTCGACATCGAGGTTCTTCAGGTTGTGCTGGCGCGCGCCGCGGATGCGGATACAGGAAGCAGTCGATCTTTCCTCGTCTTCGTGCATGGGTCCCCGTGCGTTACGGCCGGCGAACCCGCCGGCGAACTTTACGATCATAGCAAGTGCGTCGCTATAATGCGACTCACCCCGCCACTGACCGCCAGCCAATGGAAGCTTTTCTCACCGCCACCGGGCTCGTCGCGCTCGCCGAAATCGGCGACAAGACCCAGCTCCTCTCGCTCGTGCTCGCCGGACGCTATCGTGCGCCGTGGACGATCTGCGCGGCGATTTTCTTTGCCACACTCGTCAATCACGCCGGTGCCGCGGCGCTGGGCGCGGCGGTGACGCAGTGGCTCGGGCCGGACGTGCTGCGCACGGTCACCACCCTTTCCTTCGTCGCGCTGGGGTTGTGGATGCTGGTACCGGATACGATCGACGAAGACGAGACGAAGACGCGGCCGGCGGCGACGCTCACTCGCATCTTCACGATCGTGTCTTCCGCGTTCTTCCTTGCCGAGATGGGGGACAAGACGCAGCTCGCCACCGTGGCGCTCGCCGCGCACTATTCGCCCTGGGCGGCGGTGGTGACCGGAACCACCGTCGGCATGATGCTCGCCAACGCCCCGGTGGTGTGGTTCGGCGAGCGGATCACGCGCCGGCTGCCGGCCAAGACGATCCACCTGGTCGCGGCGCTCGCCTTCGTCCTGCTCGGCATCGCGGCCTGGTGGTGGTGATCAGCCGAAGCGCCCGGTGATGTAGTCCTCGGTCTGTTTCTTGCGCGGGCGCACGAAGAGTTCGTCGGTACGGCCGAATTCGACGAGCTCGCCCAGATACATGAAAGCGGTGTAGTCCGAGATGCGCGCCGCCTGCTGCATGTTGTGGGTGACGATGAGGATGGTCACCTTGTCCCGGATCTCGGTGACGAGCTCCTCGATGCTCGCCGTGGCGATGGGATCGAGGGCGGAGGTGGGCTCATCGAAAAGGATGAGCTCCGGATCGGCGGCCAAGGCCCGGGCGATGCACAGCCGCTGCTGCTGCCCGCCGGAGAGGTTGAAGGCCAGATCGTCGAGCCGATCCTTGACCTCGTCCCACAGCGCCGCCCCGCGCAGCGCCTCTTCGACTTTTTCCTCCAGCACCGAGCGGCGCCGCTCGCCGCGCACCATCAGGCCGTAGGCGACGTTGTCGAAAATCGACTTGGGAAAGGGGTTGGGTTTCTGGAACACCATGGAGATGCGCATGCGAATCTCGATGGGGTCGACCTCGGCCGAGACGAGATTGACATCGTCGGGATAGAGCCGAATCTCGCCCCCGTAGCGGTTGCCGGGATAGAGGTCGTGCATGCGGTTGAAGCTACGCAGCAGCGTCGACTTGCCACAGCCCGAAGGGCCGATCAGCGCCGTGACGCGGCGCTCGGCCACCGGCAGGTTGATGTTCTTCAGCGCGTGGTGGTTGCCATAGTAGAAATTGAAGTTGCGCGCCTCGGCCTTGAGCGGCTCGGTCACTACGGCATGGGGGGTCTGATCGGTCATGCGTGCTTTTCCCGGGAAAAGGATTACCACTTCAGATTGCGGCGCACGCGCGCGCGCAGCCAAATGGCGATGCCGTTCATCACCAACGTCGCCACGATGATGACGATGCCGGTGGCGGCGGCGTTGACATGGAAGGCGGCTTGCGGGCGCGACAGCCAGTTGAACATCTGGATGGGCAGCACCGTGAAGGGGGAGAAGAGCCAGTCGAAGGGGCCAGCGGGAGGATCGCCGGTGAAGGGCGCCGGCGGCAGGAAAGCGATGAAGGTGAGCGCGCCGATGGTGATGATGGGAGCGGTCTCCCCCACGGCCCGCGCCATACCGATGATGACACCAGTGTAGATGCCGCCCGAGGCATAGGGGATGAGGTGGTTGCTCACCACCTGCCAGCGCGTCGCCCCCAAGGCGTAGGCCGCCTCGCGGATGGACACGGGGATGGCGCGCAGCGCCTCACGGGTGGCCACGATGATGATGGGCAGGATGAGCAGTGCCAGCGTGAGCCCGGCGGTGAGGATGCTGTGACCCAAACCCAGCAGATAGACGAAAAGCCCCAAGGCGAGCAGGCCATAGATGATGGAAGGCACTGCCGCGAGATTGCTCACGTTGACTTCGATGAGTTCGGTGATCCAGTGTTTGGGCGCATATTCCTCGAGATAGACCGCCGCGGCCACACCCAGGGGCACGGCGGTGAGGGCGGTGACCAGCATCACCAGTGCCGAGCCCACCCAGGCCGAGAGGATGCCGGCGCGCTCGGGGTGGCGCGAAGGAAAGTTGAGGAAGAAATCCGGGCGCAGACGGCTCCAGCCGTCGATCACCAGGTCGACGAAGAGCACGGTGAGCACGACGACACCGAGCATCGTCGCCAGCAGCCCGATACCGCCGAAGATGAGATCCCAGCGGCGATTCTTGGCGATGACCGCCCGCAGACGGGAGAGATCGGTCTTGACCATCTCAATACACCTCGCGGAAACGCTTGCGCAGCATCTGACCGAGCAGGTTGAAGAAGAGGGTGATCACCACGAGCACCAACCCGACGGCGAAGATGCTCTGATAGCCGATCGAGCCGTGCGGCAGGTCGCCCATGGCCACCTGCACGATGTAGGCGGTGATGGTGGCGGCCGGTTCGCGTGGATCGAAAGTGAAATTGGGCTGCTGTCCGGCGGCGATCGCCACCACCATGGTCTCGCCCACGGCGCGCGAGATCCCCAGCACGAAGGCGGCCATCACCCCCGAGAAGGAGGCGGGGAGCACCACCCGGAGCGCGGTCTGGAAGCGCGTCGCCCCCATGGCGTAGGATCCCTCGCGTAGCGCCATGGGCACGGCACGCATGGCGTCTTCCGACACCGAGGCGACGTAGGGCACGATCATCAGCCCGATCACCAGCCCCGCGCTCAGCATGTTGAACCCGGCCAGGTCGGGAATGATCTTTTGCAGCAGCGGCGTGACGAAGAGCAGGGCGAAGTAGCCATAGACGATGGTCGGTATCCCTGCCAGCAACTCGAGGAAAGGCTTGAGCACCTGCGCCACACGCGGCGGCGCGAATTCTGACAGAAAGACGGCGATGAGAAAGCCCAGAGGCGCAGCCACCACGAAGGCGATCACGGAGGTGACCACCGTACCGGTGAGCAGTGGCAGCATGCCGTAGTGCGCGTTCTCGAAAAGCGGCGTCCACTGGGTGCCGGTGAGGAATTCCACCAGCGACACGTGGCGGAAGAAGACCGCCCCTTCATAAAGAAGGATGGCCACGATGGCCACCGTCACCGCCACGGCGAAAAAAGCGGCCAGAAAAAGGATGCCCTCGACGAGGCGCTCGCGCGCGTTGCGCACGCGTCGCATCGCGCGAATGCGGTCGAGATAACTCTCGCCCTGCTGGGACGGGGTCGTTTCGGACGTCATGATCCCTCGAAGGAAGCGCACGGGAAAGGGAAAACGGGTCGGGGGGTGCTCACCGGGTCGTCTCGCGCTGCAGCAGCTCTTCGACCTGCACCCCCACTTCCGGCACGCCGCCGAAGGCCGTACCCGTTTTCAGGGCACGGAAATTGGCCAGCGCCAGGGCGTAGGCCTTTTCCGGCAGATCGACGTAGCCCACCTCCCGGGCGAGCTCGGCGGCGTGCTGGAGATAAAATTCGACGAATTCGCGCACCTGGGGTTTGTCCCGTGCCGAAGCGGCATTGACATAGAGGAAGATGGGCCGCGACAGGGGCTGGTACATGCCGGATTTTACCGCCTCGACGCTGGGCGTCACGGCGGGCGAGGATTCGTCTTTCTTGATGCGGACGGCCTTCACCTTGTCGGCGTTTTCCAGGTAGTAGGCGAGTCCGAAGTAGCCCAGCGCGCCACGGTCACGGCTGACGAACTGCACGATCACGTTGTCGTCTTCCGAAGCGAGATAGTCGCCACGGCTCGACTTCGGCCGACCGACCACGGCCTCGGTGAAATAATCGAAAGTCCCGGAATCGGCGCCGGGACCGGCGAGCTTGAGGGAGCGCGAAGGAAAGCGCTCCGACACCTGGTGCCAATCTTCGATCACGCCTTGGGCGGCCGGCTCCCATATTTTCTTGAGCTCGGCCACGGTGAGCTCGTCGGCCCAGTCATTCTGGGGATGCACGACCACTGTGATGGCGTCGAAGGCGATCGGCAGCTCGACGTACTCGATGCCGGCCTCACGGCAGGCTTTCATTTCCTCGGCCATGATGGGGCGCGATGCATCGGAGATGTCCGTTTCGCCGCGGCAGAATTTCTTGAAGCCGCCACCGGTACCGGACACGCCCACGGTCACCTTGACCGCACCGCGCGTCTGCGTGAGGTATTCCTCGGTGACGGCCTCGGTGATGGGATAGACGGTACTCGAGCCGTCGATGCGGACGAACTTCTCCTCGACGCGGCCGCAGCCCGGCACGCAAGCCATCGCCAGCACCGCGAGCCACACGCCTTTGCGCAGTTCCATGAAACCGGTTCCTCGAGACAAGAAGGGAGCGCAGGGTTGGAAAAAACGCCGCAAAAATAGGGGGATCGTTACGGTTTTGTGAATTTTACCGCGTCCCGGCCGCAGATGCGCCGTCGGCACGCATCACGCCCAGGCCGAAACTCGCCCACCCGGCAAGCAGCAGTATCCCGCCCAGCGGTGTCACCCACACCAGCGGCCACCATTGCGTGAAGGCATAAGCGTAGAGGCTGCCGCAGAAGGCGATCACCCCGCCCGTCCACAGCCCCGCCGCGAGGCTCAAGGCCCGGTGCCTCCAGCCCGCGGCCCCCAGCACTCCCAGAGCGAAGAGCGCCAGGGCATGGACGAACTGGTAAAACACCGCCGTTTGCACGTTCTCGTAGAGCGCGGCGGCAAGACGTGGCCGCAACACATGCGCCCCGAACGCGCCCATGGCCACCCCCAGAAAACCGAAGCACGCCGCCGCGAACAAAGGAAAAAGCACGGGGGAAGTGATGCGTTTCATGCGCCCTCCTCCCCGACCCGACCGTCGACGCGTGACCGGCGCTCCCAACCCGCCACCAGCGAGCCGCCCACGATCGCCAGCGCCGCAGCAGCGAGTCGCGCGCTGGGTTCGGCCAAACCCAGAATCATCAGCAAGAGCACGGAGATGAGCGGAGCCGCGTAAGAGAGCACCCCGAGCAGCGCGATGTCCCCGTGCTTGACGCCATGATCCCAGGTGAAGAACGCCACTCCCACCGGACCCAGCCCCAGGGCGAGCAGCGCGCACCAGCCCATCGCCCCGTCGGGCCATACCGTCGGCTCCCAAGCGAAGTGCGCCATCCAGGCAAGGAGCGCCGTCGCCCCGCAGAACCACCCCACCGCCTCGCTCGGCACGCGCGGCAACAGACGCGAGAGCACGGAATAGGCCGACCAGATGAGGGCGCAGGCAGCGGCGAGCAGATAGCCCCTCACGTACGTCGAATCGAAACCGGCGTTGCCCCCGAGCAACACCCACACGCCGCCGAGTGCCAGCGCCGCCCCGACGAGGTGACGCAGCCGCAGGCGCTCGCCCGGCAGCAAGGCGGCAAAGAGCACGATCAGCAGCGGCCACAGATAGGCGATGAGGCTCACTTGCACCGCGGGCGCCCGCTGCATGGCGGCGAAATAACAGGCGTGGTAACCGAAGAGCCCGCCCACCCCCAGCAGCCACGCGGCAAGCGGCTGGCGCGCCAAGGCAAGACCCCAGTGACCCTGCAGACGCCAGCGCAGCAGCATGAGGACGAACGCCAGGGTGAAGCTGGTCGCGAGCAGCTGAAACGGCGGGATGCGCCCGCCGGTGAGCGCCGTGAGCGGCGCGAGCGTCCCCCACAGGGCGATGGCGCTCGCTCCGATGAGGGTGGCGCGAACGATGGGTTTCATGGCTCCCGAGCCGAGCGGAAAAGTCCCAAGATTGTAACCGCTTGGCGCTTTTTCCCGCGACGACTAGAATCGACCTGCCCCCTATGGGCCCAATCCCCTACTTCCTCAAGGAATTTTTCATGCCCTTGCTCAAGTTCGATCTCATCGAAGGGCGCAGCGAAGAAGAACTGCGCACCCTCCTCGACGCTGCCCACCGCGCCATGGTCGAAGCCTTCGGCGTCCCCGAACGGGATCGCTACCAGTGTGTGACGCAGCACCGCCCTGGAGAATTGGTGCTCGAAGACACGGGCCTGGGTTACCCGCGTTCATCGCGGGTGGTCCTGCTCACCGTGGTATCACGCCGCCGTAGTGAGGAAAAGAAAGTCGCTTTCTACCGCCTCCTCGCCCGCTACCTCGAAGAACGCTGTGGCCTGTCGCCCGACGACCTCATCGTCTCCATCGTGGAAAACGGCGATGCCGACTGGTCCTTCGGGCGGGGCCGGGCGCAGTTTCTCACCGGGGAGTTGTGACCTCCTCATCATCGTTCCAGCCGGCAGCCTCGCTTGGCCAGAAATTCTCGGCGAATACTTCGGCAAGTGGGCGTCGGCTGGCCCAATGGACTTCTTCCAGCATCGGCCGCGGATAGAAAGAGGCCACATGGCCGAGGCAAAGTATGGCCATGGGTTTGGCCCCTTCCGGCATCCGCAACAAATTCGCCAAACGCTGCGGGTCGAATAGCGACACCCAGCCCATCCCCAACCCTTCGGCACGGGCTGCGAGCCATAGGTTCTGGATCGCACAGGATAGTGAAGCCACGTCCATCTCCGGCAGGGTCCGCCGACCGAATACATGCCGCTCCCGCCCCGGAGCAAGGGCAACGACGAAGATCTCGGCGGCTTCGAGGATCCCTTCCACCTTGAGGCGCAGGAATTCCTCACTCCGCTCGCCCATGGCCCGGGCCGTCGCTTGGCGCTCTTCCTCGACCAGGCGATGGATCGCTTGCCGCAAAGCACGGTCGGTGATGCGCAGAAAACGCCAAGGCTGCATGTAACCCACGCTGGGCGCCTGATGCGCCACCCACAGCAGCCGGTGCAGAATTTCGGGATCGACCGGGTCGGGTAGAAAATGGCGCATGTCGCGACGCTCGGCAATGGCGCGGTACACCGCCTCGCGCTCCGCCTCGGGAAAGCGATGAGGGGAAGGCGGAAAAGGAAAGCTCATATCGCTCTCCACGTCGTGGAGTCGGTCATCGATCCAAAAAGTGCCGCCGTCGCCACCGGGTTCGACGGAAAATAGAAGTGCATGTAGCTCGCCGTGAGCCGACCGTGACGGTAAATCGCCTCGCCACCGGTGCCGCGGGTCTTGCGCGCAAGGGTGAGCGGCGCGAGCGTCGTCTCGAACGTGGAGTAGTGGAAGGTGTGGCCGGTGAGGCGCCCCTCGGGGAGATCCCCTTCCAGCACGCCGAGGCCGGCGAGCCTCGATTGCATGCGCGCCTGGCCTGGAATCAGACCGAACATCGGCCAGGACCGGCCCGCGACATCGACGAGGGTCTCGGCGCAGGCGATCATGCCGCCGCACTCGGCGAGTACTGCCTTGCCCGCCTGCACGTGGGCGGCGAGTGCCGCGGCCATCGGGCGATTGGCGGCGATCGCCGCCGCGTGCAGCTCGGGGTAACCACCGGGCAACCAGACGGCATCGCACGGCGGCAGGGCGGAGTCCGCGAGCGGGGAGAAGAAGACCGTGTGGGCCCCGAGCGCGTGCAGGGTCTCAAGGTTCGCTGGATAAAGGAAACAAAAAGCGGCATCGCGCGCCACCGCCACCGTCTGGCCGGCGAGGAGCGGCGGAAGGGACGATGGGGCATCTGCCGGCAGAAAGGCGACCGGCGGCGGCAGCGCTGCGGCCTCGGTCTGGCCGATGGCCTCGGCCATGCGATCCAGTCGCGTTTCCAGGTCGACGATCTCGGCGGCAGGCAGGAGCCCCAAATGGCGCTCGGGAAGAGTCATCGCCTCGTCGCGCGGCAAATACCCCGCCCAGGCGATGTCCTCGGGCAGCGTGTCGCGGCACAGCCGCGCGTGCATGGGGCTGCCGATGCGGTTGGCGAGCACGTGGGTGATCGGTGCCCCTTCGCGGTAGTGCTTCAATCCCCAGGCCACGGCGCCGAAACTGCCGGCCATGGCGCTCGCATCGATGACGAGCAGGATGGGAAGATGCAGGCGACGCGCGAGTTCGGCGGCGCTGGGCTCGCCGTCGTGCAACCCCATCACGCCTTCGACGAGGAGGAGATCGGCGTGCCGTGCCGCACGCGCGAGGCGCCAGCGGGCATCTTCTTCCCCGGCCATGCGAAAGTCGATCGTCTCGCAAGGCGCACCCGAGGCGAGTTCGTGGATCTGCGGATCGAGAAAATCCGGCCCGCATTTGAACACGCGCACCCGTCGCCCCTGGCGCGTGTGCCAGCGCGCGAGCGCCGCTACCACGGTGGTCTTGCCGTGGCCGGAAGCCGGCGCGGCGACGAGCCAGGCGGGACAGTTCACCATTCGATCCCCGGCATGGCCTTCACCCCCGCCTGGAAAGCGTGTTTGACGAGCCCCATCTCGGTGACGGTGTCGGCCGCTTCGACCAACGCCGCCGGCGCAGCACGGCCAGTGACGATGAGGTGCTGATGAAACGGGCGCGCGCGAAACACCGCCAGCGCCTCTTCCAGGTCGAGCCAGCGGTACTTGAAGGCATAGGTGAGCTCGTCGAGGATCACGAGCGCCACGCCGGGATCGGCAAGCGCGGCGCGGGCCGTTTCCCAGGCGGCGCAGGCGGCGGCTGCGTCGCGCGCCGGGTCCTGCGTCTCCCAGGTGAATCCCTCGCCCATCACGTACCAGCGCACCGCCGGATGGCGGCGGAAGAAGGCTTCCTCGCCGGTGTCGGAGCGACTCTTGACGAACTGTACGACGACGGCGTTCATCCCGTGCCCCAGGGCGCGGGCGAGCATACCGAACGCAGCGCTCGATTTTCCCTTGCCGTTGCCGGTGTGGAGCAGAAAGACTCCGCGCTCGAGCGAGGCCCGGGCGATGCGCTCCTCGATCACCGCTTTTTTGCGCTGCATGCGGGCGCGATGGCGCGCCGTGTCTTCTTCAGTCATCGGCATCTTCCTCGGCGAGCAGGGCGGCGAGATAGTCTTCCGGCAGGGCGTAGCGCCGTGCGAGGCTCGCCGGGCTCTCGCCGCTTGCGCGGATCTCGCGCAGCCAGCCTTCGAGGCCGCTCGAGAGGGAACGGCCGGCCTGCTCGCCGTCGCGCGCCTGGCGTTCGCCCTCTTCCAGGACGTATTTCTCGCCATAGCCGCGCGGCGTCACCATCAGGCCGTGGCGCACGAAGGTGCGGGAATTGCCCACCAGCACCGTCGAGAGCATGCCGATCTCGGCCTCGGCCATGCGCTCGAGCGTCGTCAGTTCGATGCGCTGTTTGGGCCGGTAGGCGGATTTGACGATGGCGACCGGCGTATCGGGCGCGCGATGGCGCAATAGCAGCCGTTGGGCCTCGACGATGTGCCTCGTGCGCCGTCCGCTCTTGGGATTATAGAGGGCGACGACGAAATCGGCGGCGGCAGCAGCCTCGAGCCGCCGGGCGATCACCGGCCAGGGGGTAAGCAGGTCGGAGAGCGAAATGGCGCAGAAATCGTGCGTGAGCGGCGCGCCCACCAGGGCGGCGCAGGCGTTGATGGCCGAGGCGCCCGGGACGATCTCCACCGCCACGTCGCCCTCGGGCTGCCATCCGGCGGCGAAGAGCACCTCGAAAGTCGGCCCGGCCATGCCGTAGACCCCGGCGTCGCCCGACGAGATGAGCGCCACCGTCTTGCCCTGGCGGGCACGCTCGAGCGCCTCCACCGCCCGGTCGAGCTCCTCGGTCATCGACTTGCGGATCACCTCCTTGCCTTCGAGGAGCGGCGCCACCAGGCGGACGTAGGTGACGTAGCCGATCACGGTGTCGGCCTCGGCGATGGCCTGCCGCGCTCGGGCGCTCATGTGCGCCTCGCTGCCGGGGCCGATGCCCACCAGGAAGATCTTGCCGCGCGCGGCGGCCTCGGTTCCGTTCATGACATCCTCGCGATCGAGACGGTGGCGTTGCGGCCGTCGGGGCCGCGGTATCGGTGTTTTTCCACGATCAGGGCTTCCATGCCGGCGCCGGCGGCGAGCAGCGCCGCCGCCTCGGCCACCGAAGGCGTGCCGGTGTGGCGGCGCACGACTTCGGAAGGGTGCGGCACCGGCACTGCCGCCAGTTCCTCGGGGGAATAGAAGCGCAGCGGACGGGAGAGACGCGCGGCAAGGGCAAGCAGGCCCGGCTCGTCGGCCTTGAGGGTGATGCTGGCAAGGAGAACGATCGCCTCGGACGAAAGGCCAGCTTCTGCAAGCGCCTGCGAAAGCGCCGCCTCCAGCGTGGCGAGCGAGGTACCGCGATCGCAGCCGATTCCCACGGCAACTTTCATGATTCCTCCGGCGGACGATAGATCACACGCCGCCCGGCCCACCGAGGGTGATCCTCGGCGCGCCCTTCGCGGGTGATCCACAGCAGGGCAGCATATCGGTTCGGATCGGCCTCCTCCAGCCGATCGAGCCTGACGAGGTTCTCCGGCAGCGGGCCGCTGCGCCCGTTGGCGTGGCCGCGCCACCAGTCGGTACTACCCGCTTCCTGCACCAAGGCCACCGGCTCGTCGTTGACCACGGCGGCGCTGCAGTGCACGATCTCGTCGTGGCTCGCCTCGAAGCGCCAGCCAAGCTCGCGCCCGAGCAGATCGACGCACAGGGTTTCGCGGGAATCCGATGCCGTGGTGAGCACGGCCGTAGCCCCCAGCGCGAGCGCCAGATGCCCGGCGAGCGCATTCGCCCCGCCCAGATGCCCCGAGAGCACGGGAATGACGAAACGCCCTGCCTCGTCGAGCACCACCACCGCCGGATCCTGCTCCTTGTCGCGCAGATGCGGCGCGATGAGCCGCACCACCGCCCCCAGCGAGACGATGGCCACGATCGCATCGAAGGCGGCAAAGAGCGCCGGGATCTGCTCGCCCGTCTTGCCCTCGTAGCACTGCGCCCTGCCTGGAGCCGCCCGCTGCGCCAGTTCGGCGAATTTGGCCGGAGCGAAAACCCGGGCGCCGGGCAGCGCCGCCGCCACCCTGCCCGCCAGCGCGAGGCCGTGTTTGGTGATCGCCACCACCGCGCATCTCATGACGGCACCTCCAGCGGTTTCTTGCGGCAACCGCGCCGCAGCTCGCCACGCGGCAAACCCTGCTGGCGCACGATCAAGAGCGAGAGGTAATTCACTTTTTCTCCCGTGAGCGTGGCCACGTCCCGGACGAGACGCTGCTCGGGCGCACCGACTTTCTCGCAAAAAAACGTCTGCCCGAGCAAGTCACGGCGGGCAAGGAGCGTCAGGATCTCGTCGAGCAGGGGTTTGACCTTGAGCAGCACCACGGTGTCGAACTCGTCGAGCAGATGATCGATCACGCCGATGCCGTAGGCGGCCGGAATCACGGCCACCCGATCGTCCTCCTCGGCGAACGGCACGCCGGCCGCGGCGGCCGCGGCGAGGAAAGAAGGGACGCCGGCGACGGTTTCGATCGTGCAGCCCGGTGCGTGCGCCTTGAGCGTACGGGCCAGATGCCCGAACGTGGCGAACGTAGAGGCGTCCCCCTCCACCAGGAAGACGAATTCGGACGTCTCCCGCGCCAGCTCGATCACTTGCTGCGCCGCCCGCTGCCAAGCGCGCTCGAGCACTTCCGCTTGGCGCGTCATGGGGAAGACGAGGGGCACGGCGTCTTCGGGCACGGCGAGGCCCGCGCGGCGCACGATGTCGAGGGCGTAAGATTCGCCGCCGCTTCGCTTCACCGGATAGAGCCAGCGAGCGTCGCTCGTGAGCGCCTCCCAGGCACGCCGGGTGATGAGGCCCGGATCGCCCGGGCCGAGCGAAACACCGGTGAGTTTCATTCTCCCTCCTTGGCCACGGTCACGATCCACACCGGGTTCTGCGCGGCGAGCCGGTGCATGTCGAGGATGGGTTTGCTGCGGCTCGCCTGCAGCTGCACCACCTCCCAGGGAAAACCCGAGGAACGCACCGCCGCTATCGCGGTAGCGAGATTCTCCAGCGTCACGAAGTTCATCACCAGGCGGCCGCCGTCCTTGAGCCGTGCGAGCGCGAGCGCGATCAGCTCGGGCAGCTCTCCGCCCGATCCGCCGATGAACACCGCATCCGGCGCCGGCCACGCGTCCAGACCCCGCGGCGCCCGTCCCTCGACGAGGACGTAGTTGGCCACGCGCAGGCGGCGGGCGTTCTCGCGGGCATTGGCCACCTCGGCGGCGTTCTTCTCGATCGCCCACACTTCCCCCTCGGGGCACAGACGGGCGCACTCCAGCCCCACCGAACCGGACCCCGCGCCGATGTCCCAGACGCAGGCATCGGGTCGCAACCGGAGCTTCGCCAGCGACAACGCCCGCGCTTCCTGCTTGGTGATGAGCCCCTTCTCCGGCGCCCGCTGGGCGTATTCCGCGTCTTCCAGGCCGAAGAGCGGCGCTTCCCCGCCGTGGCGCTCGATGAGCACCACGTTGGGATCGGGAAACTCCCTTCGCGCCGCTTCTTGCGGCGTGAGCGGCCCGAAGAGCGCCTCGTCGGCGAGCAGCAAACGGCTCGCCACCCGCATCCGTATCTCTTCGCCATAGCCGCAGTCGATGAGGGCGCGGGCGATGCGTGCCGGACCGTTCTCCGGGCTGGTGAAGACCGCCACACGCCTCGCCTGGGCCACGGCGCGCAGTACCGGCGACAGCGGATGCCCCGGACCCGCCGCAAAAGACCAGTCGCCCGCGTCGCGCGCATGGCAACTGGCGATGCGCACCTCCTGCCACGGCAGCTTCCAACGGGCAAAGGCGAGCTGCAGGGTCGAGACGGCCGGCAACACCGCCACCCGCGTCTCCCCCAGGCGGGCGATCAACCACGGGGCCAGGCCGTGGCACAGCGGATCGCCCGTGGCGAGCACCGCCACTTTCCGCCCCCTGCCGAGCGCCTCTTCCACCCAGCGCGGCACTTCGGCCAAAGCGCCGTCGAGCGCGCGCCATTCGCGACCTTCCGGCAGGTGCGGGCGCACGAGGGCGAGGGTGCGCTCCGCGCCGATCACGAGTTCGGCCTCGTGCAGGCAGCGGCGGGACTCCTCTCCCAGACCTTCCCAACCGTCGTCGAGGATGCCGATCACGGCACAACGTTCAGGCACATTCATCTTCTTCTACCCGACAGATCGCCTGCCCTTCGAAATCGCACACCAGCACCGTGAGGTGATACTCGCCCGGATGATCCGCCTTCAGACGACGGATCGCGCGCATGGCCACGGCCCGGTGAAACGGCACCGCCAGCCCCAGCTCGGCCAGCCGTTCGGCACCAAAACGCGCCGTCTCGGCAGCGCGGATCTCTTCGACCACCGCCTCGGGCGCGCCCACTTCGCGGGCAGCCTCGGCGAGCAGATCGCGATCGACCTCGGCCTTCCACGCATGCGTCACCGCCAGCCCCTGGCACATCTTGGTGAGCTTGCCGATCATCGCTCCCACGCAGACATGGCGCACGCGCCGGGCGATCGCCGCGCGAAACGCCGCCTTGACGAAATCGCCCATCTGTACGAAAGCCGCCTCGGGCAGATGCGGCAACTGGCGCATGGCGAACTTCTCAGTGCGCCCCCCGGTGGTGAAGACCACCGTGTCGCAACCCTGCGCCACCGCCACGTCCACGGCCTGTACCACGCTCGCGCGAAACGCCGCCGTCGAATAGGGGCGCACGATGCCGGTGGTGCCGAGAATCGAAATGCCCCCCAGGATTCCCAGACGGGCGTTGAGCGTTTTCTTCGCCATCTCCTCGCCGCCGGGCACCGAGATCCTCACCGCCAACCCGTCGGTGCGCAACAGTGCTTCCGCCACCGCCTGCACGTTCTCGGTGATGTTGCGCCGTGGCACCGGATTGATCGCCGGCCCCCCCACCTCCAGGCCCAATCCCGGCTTGGTCACCACGCCCACGCCTTCGCCCCCCTCGAGGGCGATCACGCCGGCGCGCCCGGGCAAGCGCCGCACCTCGACCGTCAAGTGCGCCCCGTGGGTGGCATCGGGATCGTCGCCCGCATCCTTCACCACCACCGCCCGACACGCGTCGGCGTCGAGGAACACGGTCTCATGCACGGGAAAGCGCACGATCTGCCCGTTGGGCAGACGGCACTCGATCTCGGTGGGCCGCTCGCCGGAGACGAGCGCCCAAGCCGCCGCCCGTGCCGCGGCCGCCGAACACGCCCCGGTGGTAAAGCCGGTGCGGTTGCCGCGTTTCTTCGGCACACTCTTGCGGATCTTCTCCTCGCTCACACGGCCCCTTCTTCCTCCGCGAGCGCGAGCAAGGCATGCAGTGCCGCCACGACGAGGGTGGATCCCCCCTTGCGCCCGCGAATGGCGATCCACGGCACTTCCTGCTGCGCCATCAACCGTTCCTTGGATTCGGCGGCCGAGACGAAACCCACCGGCATACCCAGTACCAGTGCCGGCCGCACGCCCTCTTCCTCGATGAGTCGAACCACCTCGATCAGCGCGGTCGGGGCATTACCGACGGCGACGATCGAGCCTTCGAGCAAGCCCAAGCGGTGCGCCTTGCGCATCGCCTCGACCGCCCGGGTGCCGCCGTTCGCTTTCGCCGCCGCGATCACGTCTTCATCGGCGATGAACTGATGCGCCGTCATGCCGAAATGCGACAGGCGCGGGCGCGACAGCCCCACGCAGATCATCTCCACGTCCGCCACCACGGGCGTGCCCCCCCGGCGGATCGCCGCGATCCCCGCCTCGATCGCCTCGGGGTGAAAGAACGTCAACCCGTTGAACTCGAAATCGGCACTCGCGTGGATCATGCGCCGCACCACCGGCCACTGCGATGCGGCATAGCAATGCGCTCCCCCCACCTCGGCATCGATGATGGCGAAAGAATCGTGCTCGATCGCGCGCCCCAAGGCCGTGAGCTGTTCGGTGATCGCCGTCATGATCCTCCCTCATCCGTGATGATGCGCATGAGCATGTTCGTGGGCCGCGGCGGCGCGGTATTTGCAGCCGTCGCACTCCAGCATCCCCTCTCGCTCCCCGTTCGTCACCCGCGATTCCAGCAACGCCACGAGGCGCTCGTCGAAACCGAAATGACGCGCCAGCGCGAACGCCACCGTAGGATATTGTCGCCGCAGGCGCTCCACCTGCGCCCCGATTCGCTCGATCAGCACTCCGGTGAAGAGATACACGGGAACGATGGCGATCTGCATCATGCCGAGTTTCACCTGCCGCGCCACCACCGTCTCCAGACGCGGCCAGGTGATGCCGGTAAAGGCGAGATCGACCAGCTCGTGGTCATTGGCCTCGAACACCCAGCGCGCCATTTTCGCGAGTTCGGCGTTCCCTCCCGGATCCGACGAACCGCGTCCGAGCAAAATCACGCCCGTGGTGGCCGGATCGGGCACGTCCAGTTCCCGCAATGCCTCCTGCAGCCGCTGCTGGATGAGCGGGAAAAGCTCCGCTCCCATACCCAGATGCCTGCGCGCCACGAAGTGCACCTGCGGGTGGCGCGCCCGCGCCCGCTCGATCGCCTCAGGCAGTTCCATCTTCACGTGCCCGGCCGCGTTGAGGATGAGCGGTACCACCACCACCTCGCGCGCGCCTTCCGCCGCCCGATCGAGCCCTTCGTCGAGCAGGATTTCGGCATGCTCGATGAAACACAGTTCGATGCGCCATTGTGGCCGCATCTGCCGCCAGCGCGCCACGAATTCCGCGGTCTCGACGTTTCCCGTCGCCTCGCGCGACCCATGCGCCACCACCAGCACCGTGCGTTCGTTCATGTGTCGCATTCCTTCGTCTTTGCTTTGCGCCAGCGATGCGTAAAGGAAGGGTCGTAGAGCTTGCTGCGTGCCAAATCCGGCCACGACGCCGCCCCCAGCGTGGGGCCGACCACGATCATCGCCTGACTCACGATTCCCGCCTCTCGACACGCCCGGCGCAATTCCCCCAGCGTGGTGCGCACGATGCGCTCCTCGTCCGCCCAGCTTGCCTTGTGCACCACCAGCACCGGCGACGCTTCCGCCCAACCGGCCGCGCGCAAACCCCGCTCGACCTCGGCGAGCCGCGTGATCGAGAGAAAGAGACAGATCGTGCTGCGGTGCGCCGCGAGAGACTCGAGCTCCTCACCCGGCGGCATGGGCGTACGCCCAGCCACCCGGGTGAGGATCACCGTCTGCGTCACTTCGGGCAAGGTCATCGATTCTCCCGCGGCCGCCATCGCCGCCATCGCCGAAGACACTCCAGGCACCACTTTCCAGGAAATGCCCGCCGCCGTGAGCGGCCGGGTGAGCTCGATGAGCGCCCCATAGAGGGTGGGGTCGCCCGTCTGCAGGCGTACCACCGTCTCGTGCGCCTTCGCCGCGGCCACGAGCCACTCGGTCATCTCCTCGAGCGTCATGTCTTTCGAATCGCGGATGAGGCAACCCGGCGGCGCGTAGCGCGTCGCCGCCGCATCCACCAACGACCCGGCGAAGAGCACGGCACCGGCGCGCTCGAGCAGCTTCTTGCCCTTGAGGGTGAGGAGCTCCGGATCGCCGGGGCCAGCCCCGACGAACCATACCGTCCCCGGCATCAGACCCGACCCATGAAGAGTCGCCGCTGCAACAGCAGGGATTCCCGCCCGCGATGCCAAGCCTTGGCCGCCGCGAGCACCGCCAGGTCGATGAGCGGCTCGACGAGCACCACCGACAAGTAGGCCGCGCCGAACGAAGCGACCTGCTCGAGGTTATCCGCCCCCAGACCTTGACCGTAGAGCGCCCAGAACGCCACCCACGACACCACGCCCCCCTGGTAGGCGAGCGACAGGCGCAGCACGTCGCGATAACGCAGATCGACGTAAGGCGTGTGCGGCGCCACGATGCGCCGCGCCAGGAGCGCAGTGGCGAAGAGCGGTACGAGCAAGGTGGTCACGTTCATGCCGAACTGCGGCAGATCGGCGGGCGCGAAGAACATCCCTTGGGCGAAGAGCCCGCCGGCGAGCCCCAGAGCCGCCGCCGCAGGGCCGAAGAGCAGCAACAGGGTGGACCCCAGGATGAGGTGGACCTCGGACACGCCCACCGGTTGGTGCGGCAAGACCTCGAAGAAACAGAACACGAGGAAGGACGCCACGACGGTGCGCAACGCGAGCGCCGCCACCCCGTCCTTTTTCACCGCCTTGGCCGAGAGCAAGAGCGCCGCCCCCAAGCTCGCGGCCGCAGTGGCATGACCCAACAAGAGTTTGGCGCCCGTGACGACGCCTGGTTCGATATGCATGACCCGTCTCCTTTGCGAAGGCTTCGCCAAGACGAGCCGCACGAGGAGAAAGGGCCTGAGGAAAGGGGAAGAGAGAAAGACCGCCCCGAACCGTCAGCCAAACCCACACCCCGGGGCTCGCACCAACTACGCACTTCGGGCCGGTCTTCTGGCTCGCCGTCATCCGGTTCACGCGCCTTCCCATGCCGTTGAAGGCACAGTGGCCGATGCGCTTCCCGTCAGGCTCACAGCAGCGGGGGCTGCGCCGGAATGGCAGGACGATGCCCGCTTCACCGGCTTCCCGTTTCACCCGTTCCCAAGACGTCGGAGCGGGCACCCGAAGTAAAAACAAGATACACCGCCGCCGCGCACGATGTCAACGCCATGGACTCCAGCCCTCCTTCCTGTGGATCATGAAGAAACCCAGGCAAGTCCTTGAGCGGATTTATCTCATTTCGGGATTTTCACAAAATTATCCACAAGCCTGTCCCGAATCTGAGGCGGGTTTGTCCGCCGTCCTCCGCCAGCCCGCCGACGGTGCATGGATGCAAGGACTTCCCGGTAATCGTTTGTGGATCAATGGGAAATTTCCTCATGAGGTTGATTTCCTCCCCAAACCATCCACCACTCATCCCAAGGTTTCCCCAAAGTTTTCCTGACGGGGAAACGTACGGATGTCTTGGACGGCCAGAAGTTATCCACAGATTTGGAGGAAACATTGTTTACATGGTTTTTTGTTTACTTGATTTGGTTGTTAACCCCCATTCCGTTTGGCCAAATCAACCATGAAGAAAGAAAGGTTTTTTACTTCCTGCTAAAAACCATTTTTAAATTGATGTTTTTCTGTGACCGATACGCCACAGTGGACAAGGCGAGGGGAAACCGTGGGAAAGTTTGGGGAAAACTCCCCGTTTTTTCTGGATCCAGGAAAGCATTCGTCTACATCACACCGCTTGCAAGCCCACCATTCCCCTCGTTCACCATAAAGAAAAATTCAGCAAAATCATAGTTTTTCATTAGTTTTCCACAGAACCCTGTCGAGCGTAGTAAACACTAGAGGTTTTTATAAAAGATCTGTGTACAACTACCGATCACGGCGTTCCCGTCCAGCTGTCCGCTACCCCTTGCCCTCGTCGCCCCTTGCCCCTAGACTTCCCTGCAACCTCCAAGGGAACGTCGTCGTGCACTTCGAACACCGCCTGTTCTTCGCTCCGGAAGAAGCACTCGATGTTGCTGCAGTCTGGCAAGGATTGGCAACGCGCATCGAGCATCCGCAGGAATTCGTCCTGGGGATGACCGGTTGCGACATCCTGGAGCGAGGCCCGGCGCACGTGCTGCGCCGCCTGCACTTCGGCCCCGACAGCTACCGTGATCGCGTCGAGTGGGAAGAGGGAAAACGCCTGCGCTTCGTCGTCGAACCCCAGGGCGGCCGGCCCGGCGGAACCTTGGAGATCTCGCTCGTCATCGAAGGCGAACGCCTGGGGCTGAATTTCCGCTACGACACCACCCTGGACGAGACCTTGCTCGCGCCCGACGGACGACCCGTAGCCGAGTGGCTTGCCCAGGCCTACGCCGCCGCTGATGCCGACACCATGGCGCGCATCGTCGCGATCGCACGCAAGAAACGAGGGAAAGCATGATCGAATTCAAGAACCTACGTCTCTATCGCTGGGACGGTCCGGAAGGGCGAACTTACTGGAACGAGCTCTTCCTCCGTCGTCCCTTCCTGCCGGTCGGGCCGCAGAACGAAACGAGTGAAGGCTGGGCGCCGCCCTTCGGTGATGACGAAGCGATTGCGGACGTAGGGGGGCACTGGCTGGCGCATTGGGTGCGCGAGGAGCGCCTCCTGCCGGCGAGCGTGGTCAAAGCCGAGGCCGAACAGCGCGCCGAGGCGATCGCCGACGAACGAGGCTATCCCCTGTCGCGCAAAGAGCTGCGCGAGCTGCGTGAAGCCATTCGCGCCGAGTGGCTACCGCGTGCCTTCACGCGGCGTCGGCGCGTGCCGGTGTGGATCGATCCGCGCGAGGGATGGTTCGCCGTCGATGCCGGCAGCCTTACGCTCGCCGAACGGGTGATCGACACGCTGCGCGCCACTGCCGAGCGCTTTCCCTTGAAACCCTGGCGTACCCGGCTCGCCCCCACGTCGGCGATGGCCGACTGGCTGCTCGCGGCAGAGGCTCCAGGCCCCTTCTCGCTCGAAGACGAAGTCCAGCTCGAGGCGCAGGACGACAGCCGCGCCCTCGTGCGCTATGCCCGCCTGCCGCTCGGCGAAGGCAGCGTCGCCGCCGAGATCCGCTCCCACCTCGCGGCCGGCAAGCGCCCGACGCGGCTCGCGCTCGCCTACGCCGATCGGTTGAGTTTCGTGCTCACCGCCGACGGGGCGCTCAAACGCCTCACACGCACCGACGCGGAGAACGAGACGACGGGCGAGGCGCGCGACGCCCGCGAGCGCTTCGAGGGACGGTTCTACCTCTTCGCCGAAACCTTGCGTTCCATGTTGCCGGCGCTCTCGGACGCGCTCGGCGGGGAACTCGGCGAAGGCGTAGAGCAGGGCGCAAAAGCGTCCTAATGGCAAAGCCGATTCGGGGAATCCCCGATTACGGACAGTTCCTTTATGGACTAGGATGAGACCATCTTTTCTTTCATTTCGGGTCGCGCCATGTCGTTCGGTATCGTCGACTATCCCACCTTCCTGCTCGGCACCATTTTCATCGTGCTTCTGCCGGGGCCCAACTCGCTCTACGTCATGACCACGGCCTCGCGCCACGGCTGGCGTGCCGGCGCACGGGCGGCGCTCGGGGTAGTGGCGGGGGATACGGTGCTGATGTTCGCGGCGGTGTTCGGGGCCGCGTCGCTCTTGAAACTCGTGCCGGCGCTCTTTCTCGGCCTGCGGCTCGCGGGGGCGGTTTACTTGTGCTGGATCGGCATGCAATTGATGCGCGCCGCCTGGCGGGCGAGCCAGGCCCTGCGCCGCGGCGAGGCGATCGCCGCGCCCGAAGAAGAAGTGCGTACGGGGGCTTTGCACCCCTTCCGTTCGGCCTTGCTCATCAGTCTGATGAACCCAAAAGCCATCCTCTTCTTCTTTTCCTTCTTCATCCAGTTCGTCGACCCGCAGGCGGGTCATCCGCTGCTCGCTTTCCTGGTGCTGGGTGTGTCGGTGCAGCTGTGCAGCATGACCTACCTCGCCACGCTGGTGCTTGCCGGCGCCAAGCTCGCCGCAGCCTTCCGCCGGCGCCGGCGGCTCGCCATCGGCGGCACCGGCGCAGTCGGAGCGCTCTTCGTTGCCTTCGGGATGAAACTCGCGACGGCGAGCCTCGACTGAGGCGCCGTCGCCGGGCTCACACGTCGATGTTGCGGGCGTAGAGCGCGTTCGTCTCGATGAAGGCGCGCCGCGGCTCGACCTGCTCGCCCATCAGGGTGGTGAAGATCTCGTCGGCAGTGATGGCGTCGTCGATCTGCACGCGCAGCAGGCGCCGCACTGCCGGATCCATCGTCGTCTCCCACAGCTGCTCGGGGTTCATTTCGCCCAAACCTTTGTAGCGTTGTTTGACGAGGTTGCGTTCGACCTCGGCGATGAGCCACTGCACGGCTTCGGCGAAGCTGACTACCGGTTGGCGTTTTTCGCCCCGGCGCACCTGCGCGCCGGGGCCGACGAGATCGGCCAGCGTCCGGGCGGCCTCGCGGATGAGGTGCCAGTCGTGTGAGGCGAGAAAGTCGGGGTCGATGCGCGAGCGCCGGGCGTTGCCGTGGTGCATGCGCGTGAGCTCGAGCACCCACTCCTCGTTCGTCTCGTCGAATACGGCTTCGACCTCCAGGGCGCCGTCGAGCACGGCGCGCAGCCGCTCGGCACTCGCCAGGGCCGCTTCCTGGCTGGAGAGGTCGAGGACGACGTCGTTGGCGAGCAGCGTGCGCAGCGCCTGCGCGTCGATGCGCGCGGCGTGGCGTGCGATGAGCGATTCGGCCAGCAAATACTGGCGCGCCAGACCGGCGAGCGTTTCGTCGCGCAGCGGCTCGGCGCCTTCGCGCGGCAGCAGTTCCGCCCCGTCGAGGGCGAGTTTGAGCAGGTGCTGCTGCAGCTCCTGGTCGTCCTTGAGGTAGAGCTCGGTCTTGCCGTGCTTGATCTTGTAGAGCGGCGGTTGGGCGATGTAGATGTGGCCGCGCTCGACGAGCTCGGGCATCTGCCGGTAGAAGAACGTGAGCAGCAGGGTGCGGATGTGGGCGCCGTCGACGTCGGCGTCCGTCATGATGATGATGCGGTGGTAGCGCAGCTTCTCCGGCTTGTATTCATCCTTGCCGATGCCGGTGCCCAGCGCCGTGATGAGGGTGGCGATCTCCTGGCTTTGCAGCAGCTTGTCGAAGCGCGCCTTCTCGACGTTGAGGATCTTGCCCTTGAGCGGCAGGATCGCCTGGAATTTGCGGTCGCGCCCCTGCTTGGCCGAGCCCCCGGCCGAATCCCCCTCGACGAGGAAGAGCTCGCACAGTGCCGGATCCTTTTCCTGGCAGTCGGCGAGCTTGCCGGGAAGCCCCACGCCGTCGAGCAGCCCCTTGCGCCGCGTCATCTCGCGCGCCTTGCGGGCGGCTTCGCGCGCACGCGCCGCTTCCACGATCTTGCCGCAGATAATCTTGGCGTCGTTGGGGTTTTCCAGCAGGAACTCGGCGAGTTTGGCCGAGACGATCTCCTCGACCGCTGGGCGTGCCTCGGAGGAGACGAGCTTCATCTTCGTCTGGCTGGCGAACTTCGGGTCGGGCATCTTCACCGAGAGCACGCAGGCGAGGCCCTCGCGCATGTCGTCGCCCGTGATCTCGACCTTGGCTTTCTTCGCGATCTCCTGCTCTTCGATGTAGCGGTTGATGACGCGCGTGAGCGCGGCGCGCAAGCCGGTGAGGTGCGTTCCGCCGTCGGGCTGCGGGATGTTGTTGGTGTAGCACAGCACCTGTTCCTGGTAGCTGTCGTTCCACTGCATCGCCACCTCGACGGCGATCTCGACCTCGTGCCCCACGTCTTGCGGCACCTTCACCACTCCCTGGGCATGGAAGACATGGGGATGGATGGGCTGCTTGTTGCGGTTGAGGTATTCGACGTAGCCGCGCACTCCGCCGGAGAAGGCGAAATCCTCCTCCTTGCCGGTTCGCTGGTCGATGAGCTTGATGCGCACGCCGTTGTTGAGGAATGAGAGCTCGCGCAGGCGTTTGGCGAGAATTTCATAATGGTATTCGACGGTGCCGAAGATCTCTTCGTCGGCGAGCCAATGCACTTCGGTGCCGCGCTTGGTGGTCGGCCCCAGTTCACGCATCTTGCGCACGGGGATACCGTCGATCACTTCCTCGTCGAACACTGCCGGAACGCCGCGATGGAACTCCATGAAATACTTCTTGCCGTCGCGCCGCACCGTGAGCCGCAGCCATTTGGAGAGCGCGTTGACGCAGGACACGCCCACGCCGTGCAGCCCGCCGGAGACTTTGTAGCTGTTCTGGTTGAACTTGCCCCCGGCGTGCAGCACGCACATGACGATTTCGGCGGCGCTGCGCTTGGGCTCGTGTTTGTCGTCCCACTTGATGCCGACCGGGATGCCGCGTCCGTTGTCGACCACCGACACGGAGTTGTCGGCGTGGATCGTCACCACGATCTCGTCGCAGTAGCCGGCAAGCGCTTCGTCGATGGCGTTGTCGACCACCTCGAACACCATGTGGTGTAGCCCGGTGCCATCGGAAGTATCGCCGATGTACATGCCGGGACGCTTGCGTACGGCCTCCAGCCCTTCGAGCTGCTGGATGGCGGATTCGTCGTAGGTTTCACTGGGGGTTTTTTTCTGCACGTCTCGGCTCATGACGGAAATTCGTTCCTCGTATCGATAAAATGTCTGACAGATTTTTCTTGCTGCGGTTCTACAGGCGCATCGGCATCACGACGTATTCGAAGCCTTCGTCCTCGGGGACGGTGATGAGGGCGGCGGCGTTGCCGTCCTTGAGCGACAGATGTACGACCTCGTTGGTGAGCGCGCCCAGTACGTCGAGCAGATAGCCGACGTTGAAACCGATTTCCAACGGTTCGCCGTCGTAGGCGATCTCGATCTCCTCGACCGCTTCTTCCTGTTCGGCATTGTGGCTCGACAGGCGCACCAGCCCCGGGGAAAAAGAGAGTTTGACCGGGCGGATTTTGTCGCTGGCAAGGATCGCCACGCGCTGCAAGGCTTGCTGCAGCTCGGTGCGCACGAAGGAGACGCGGATGGGGTGCCCTTGGGGAATGACGCGACGAAAATCGGGAAAGCGCCCGTCGATGATCTTGCTGAGGAATTCGGTGTCTTTGAAACGGAACACGATCTGCTTGTCGGCGATGCGCACTTCCACCGTGTCGTCGGAATCGGTGAGCAGCCGCTGCAGTTCGCCTACCGCCTTGCGCGGCACGATGGCTTCGCGTGCGCTCGCCAAGGGTTCGGTTAGCGGCTGGGCGCAGTGAGCCAGCCGGTGGCTGTCGGTGGTGACCACGTCGAGCCGATCCCCTTCGGCGACGAAGAGCATGCCCACGAGATAGTAGCGGATGTCCTGCTGCGCCATGGCGTAGGAGGTGAGCGCGATGAGGCGGCGCAGCTCGCGCTGGGTAAGCCGCATGGGCACGTCTTCACCCTCCGGAGGGGCAAGGCGGGGGAATTCCTCGGCCGGCAGCGCCTGCAGGGTGAAACGGCTGCGACCGCAGCGCAGGACGAGGCGGCTCTCGCCGTCGCGCTCGAGCCGTATCACCGCGCCTTCGGAAAGGCTGCGCAGAATGTCGAGCAGTTTTTTCGCGTTGACGGTGAGCCGCCCCGTTTCGCCCGGCAGCGCACTCGCGTCGACGTGGACGGCGAGCTGCATCTCGCCGTCGGTGGCGATGAGTCCGAGGCGGCCGGCGTCGCGCTCGAGCAGCACGTTGGCGAGAATGGGTTTCGTTTGGCGTTTTTCGACCACACCGCTCGCGGCCAGCAGCGGTTGCAGCAGCTGGTCGCGGGTCGATTCGAGAAAGAGCATCGGGCCTCTCCTGAAATGATAGTCTTCAGCCGCGCAGGACCTGCAGCAGCACGTGGACGTCGTGGTTGAGTTGGGGGTCGGTCAGACGCAGCTCGTTGATCGTGCGGTAAGCGTGCAGCACCGTCGTGTGGTCACGCCCGCCGAAGGCCTCGCCGATGGCCGGCAGCGACAGCGGCGTGAGCTCCTTGGCGAGCCACATCGCCACTTGCCGGGGGCGAGCCACCGCCCGCGTTCGCTTCTTCGAGTGCATGTCGGCGACCTTGGTCTTGTAGTAGTCGGCCACCGTCTTCTGGATGTGTTCGACGGTGAGCTGCCGGTTGTAGGCGTGCAGGATGTCCTTGAGCGCCTCCTTGGCCAGCTCCAGCGTGATCGGCTGGCTGTGGAAGTTGGCGAAGGCCACCACCTTGTTGAGCGCGCCTTCGAGTTCGCGCACGTTCGAGCGCAGGTTCTTGGCGATCAAGAAGGCTATGTCGTCGCCCACCTGCACGCCCAAGAGTTGCGCCTTCTTCTGCACGATGGCCACCCGCATCTCGAGCTCGGGCGGCTCGATCTGCACCGTCAGGCCCCAGTCGAAACGCGAGATGAGCCGATCTTCCAGCCCTTGAATGTCTTTGGGATAGGTATCGCAGGTGATGACGATCTGCTTGTGCGCCTCGGTGAGGGCGTTGAAGGCATGGAAGAACTCTTCCTGCGTGCGTGCCTTGTTCTGGAAGAACTGGATGTCGTCGATGAGCAGCACGTCGAGCGAGCGGTAGTAGCGCTTGAAGGCATCGAAGCTCTTCTGCTGGTAGGCTCGGACGACGTCGGCGTAGTAGTCCTCGGCGTGGACGTAGCGGATCACCATGCGCGGGTCGGTGCGGAAGATGGCGTTGCCGATGGCGTGGATGAGGTGCGTCTTGCCCAGGCCGACGCCGCCATAGACGAACAGCGGATTGTAGGAGGCGCCGGGGTTGTGCGCCACTTGCATGGCCGCGGCGCGGGCGAGGTCGTTGGCCCGGCCGGTGACGAGGGTGTCGAAAGTCGCCGCAGGGTTGAGCCGCGTGCGCTCGTAGAGCGCTTCGAGGGTCGAGGACGGGGCGGTGTCCCCGGCGAGCGGCGGCGTACGGCGTTTCGGGGCGCTGCGGGCGGGGCGGGGCTTGGGTTCGGCGGTGCTTTCCTCTGCCGGTGCCGCGGCAGGGGGGGATTCCTGAGCCGCCGCCTCGGACGTCTCGGTGGCGGGGGTCGCTGAAGGGGCTTCGGCGGATGCGGTACGGGAGGGACGCGACGGCGTTCCCCCTTTGGCGGCGGCGCCCAGCTGCAGTTCGGCCTGGGCGATGCCGAGCTCGGCGAGATGTTCGGCGATCTTGGACCAGTAACGCTCACGCACCCACTGCAGGATGAAGCGGTTGGGTGCGAGCACGCGCAGCCGCACCCCTTCGCCGCCTTCTTCGGGTTCGGCACTCAGGGCACGGATCCAGGTGTTGTATTGCTGCGCCGGCAGCGAGGCACGCAGACGCTCGCAGCAGGCGGTCCACGCTTCGTGACTCAAGGGGAAGGCCCTCTGGACGGATTGACGACGTTGTAAGGGGTATTCTAACCCGTCCACGCCGAAAGGAGAGTTATCCACAGGACGGGCGAAATCGCGGCCCGAGGGGCAGCCCAAGCCAAGGTATTGGTAAAATGAGCGGCCTTTATCCCCGAAGCCCTTCTTCGGCCGACTGGGGGAAACTTACGGGCGTGACATCGATCGATGCATCGATGCGTTTTTTCCACACCTCCCTGTGAAGGAGCCTGTCATGAAAAAGCTCTTCTCGTTGTTCGGCGTGATCCTGTGGGTGCTCGCTTCGGGGGCGGCGATGGCCGAGGACAAGCCCTTGCGCATCGGCATCGAGGCTGCCTATCCTCCCTTCGCCTACAAAACGCCCGATGGCAAGCTCGCCGGTTTCGACTACGACATCGGCAACGCCCTGTGCGAGGAGATGAAGGTCAAGTGCCAGTGGATCGAGCAGGAGTTCGACGGGCTGATTCCCGCGCTGAAGGTGCGCAAGATCGATGCGGTGATCTCTTCGATGTCGATCACTGACGAGCGCAGGAAATCGGTCGATTTCAGCAAGAAGTACTACTACACCCCCGGCCGCCTGGTGATGAAGGCGGGCAGTGAGGTGAAGGATCCCCTTGTCGACCTGAAAGGCAAGAAAGTCGGCGTGCAGCGCGCCACCATTTTCGACCGCTACGCCACCGACGTCTTCGCTCCGGCCGGCATCGAGGTGGTGCGCTACGCGTCGCAGGAAGAAGTCTTCCTCGATCTCGCCGCCGGGCGCATCGACGCTTCGCTCGCCGACGCGGTCAGCATCCAGCAAGGGTTTCTCCGTACCGATGCCGGCAAAGGGTTCGCCACGGTGGGGCCGGCCTTCACCGACCGGAAGTATTTCGGCGACGGTATCGGCGTGGCGGTGCGCAAGGGCGACACGGCGCTGGTGGAGAAATTCAACGCCGCCATCGACGCGATCCGCGCCAACGGCAAGTACCAGGAAATCGCGAAGAAATACTTCGACTTCGACATCTATGGCGAGTGAGGCGACCGAGCCTCTTGGAGGTGGCCGATGAGCGGCGGCTATTGGTTCACCATCGTCGAAGGCAGCTGGCTGACGCTGCGCCTGGCGCTGTGTTCCATGGCGCTGGCCGTGGCGCTGGGGCTCGCGGGGGCGGGGGCGCGGCTCTCGCCGCTGCGTCCGCTCGCTTGGCTCGGTGAAGCCTACGCCACCGTGATCCGCGGCATCCCGGATCTGGTCATGATCCTGCTGGTGTATTTCGGCGGTCAGGATCTCGTCAATCGCGCCGCGGCGCTCGTCGGCCATGAAGACTACGTCGACATCGACCCGTTCGCCGCCGGCGTGGCCACCTTGGGTTTCATCTTCGGCGCCTACCTGTCGGAGACCTTCCGCGGCGCTTTTCTCTCCATTCCCAAAGGGCAGGCCGAGGCCGGGTTCGCCTACGGCATGAGCCGCTGGCAGGTGTTTCGCCGCATCCTGTGGCCGGAGACGGTACGCCTGTCGATTCCCGGCATCGCCAACAACTGGCTGGTGCTCATCAAATCCACCGCGCTCGTGTCGGTGCTGGGCCTGCCGGACATGATGTTCCACGCCAAACAGGCGGGGGACGCCACGCGCCAGCCCTTCACCTATCTGCTGCTCGCCGGGGTGCTCTACTTGGCGATCACCAGCGTGTCGCTGCTTGCGCTGCGCGTGATCGAGAAACGCTTCTCCCTGGGCGTACGGGAAGTGCAGCTGTGATCCTCGATTTTTCCGTCATTTGGGAAAACTTTCCCCAGTTCCTGCACGGCGTGCGCGTCACGCTGCAGCTGCTCTTCGTGTCGCTCGCCGTGGGGTTCGTCTGGGCGGTGCCGCTCGCGCTGATGCGGGTGTCGGGTTCGCCCTGGCTCAATCTGCCCGCCTGGTTCTATACCTACGTGATCCGCGGCACGCCCATGCTGGTGCAGCTCTTCCTCCTCTATTATGGGGTGGCGCAGTTCGAGGCCGTGCGCGCGAGCCTGCTGTGGCCCTGGCTGTCGGACGCCACTTTCTGCGCCTGCCTGGCGTTCGCCATCAACACTTCCGGCTATACCGCCGAGATCATCGCCGGTTGCCTCAAGACCACGCCGCCGGGCGAGATCGAAGCGGCCCGCGCCGCCGGCATGTCGCGTCTGCAGATGTACCGGCGCATCCTCCTGCCTTCGGCATTGCGCCGGGCGCTGCCGCAGTACAGCAACGAAGTGGTGATGATGCTGCACGCGACCAGCATGGCTTCGCTCGTGACGCTCGCCGACATCACCGGCGTGGCGCGCACGATCAGCGCGCAGTATTTCCTACCCTTCGAAGCCTACCTCACCGCCGGTGCCTTCTATCTCGTGCTCACTTTCCTGCTGCTGCAGCTCTTCAAGGCTGCCGAGCGCCGCTGGCTCGCCCACCTGCGGCCGCAGCGCCGCTGAATCATTTTCCTGTCCCTGTCGCCAGACCCGATCCGCAAGGCGAACCATTCATGGTCAAACTCGAAGTCGACGATTTGCACAAGCGCTATGGGGCGCACGAAGTCCTCAAAGGGGTTTCGCTCAAGGCCGACGCCGGTGACGTCATCAGCGTCATCGGTTCGAGCGGTTCGGGCAAGAGCACGTTGCTGCGTTGCATCAACCTGCTCGAGCAACCCAACGCCGGGCGCATCGTGCTCGACGGCGAAGAACTGCGGCTGGTGCCGGCCAAGGACGGTACCCTGCGCGCGGCCGACCGCAAACAGCTGCAGCGCATCCGCTCGCGCCTGGCCATGGTCTTCCAGCACTTCAACCTGTGGTCGCACATGACGGCGCTGGAGAACGTGATCGAGGTGCCGGTGCACGTGCTGGGCGTGCCCAAAAAGGAGGCGATCGAGCGCGCCGAGCATTACCTCGCCAAGGTCGGCGTGGCGCACCGCAAGAACGCCTATCCCTCGCACATGTCCGGCGGCGAGCAGCAGCGCGTGGCGATCGCCCGGGCGCTGGCGGTGGAGCCGGAGGTTATGCTCTTCGACGAACCGACCTCGGCGCTCGACCCGGAGCTCGTCGGCGAGGTGCTCAAAGTGATGCGCGACCTCGCGCAGGAGGGCCGAACCATGATCGTGGTCACGCATGAAATGGGCTTCGCGCGCGAGGTGTCCACGCACGTCATGTTCCTGCACCAGGGGCTGGTCGAGGAAGAGGGCAACCCGCGCGAAGTGCTGGCGCGTCCGCGCAGCGAGCGGTTGCAGCAGTTCCTCTCGGGGAATTTGAAGTGAGGAGCAGTCAGCGCCGCACGACCTCCACGAGATAGCCTGGCTTTCGTAGGCTCGTGAGCACGAAGCGCTCGAAGCGCGGGCAGGCGGCGAGCGTCGACTCGGCGATCGCGCGGGCGGCGGGTAGGAGGCGATCGTCGTCGACCATGTTGAGTACGGGGATCACGCGTTTTCCAGACGTTCCTTGCAATAGCCCGTTTTCATGCGTGTAGAGCGCGACGAAGTCGGGGATTGCCACCGGTTCGCCGAGGGCGCGGCCGGTGAGTGCGGAGACGCGCTCGGGGCGATGCGCGATCGTCTCGGAGAGGGGTTGTCCCAGTGCCTGCAGTGAAAGGATGAGGAGCACCGTGTCGGTCGCCGCGGGCAGGCTCGGTTCGTGCGGCGCAGGGGCTTTGAGGAGCCGCGAGCGGGCCCCGTCGGCCTTCACCAGCGTGAGATCGAACCCGCCCTCGCGGTGCAGTCTGGCGATGCGCTCTCCGGACACGGCCGCTACCCGCCCCGGCTTGTCCGAGGGCGTGGCGTAGGCCACTTTACGCGCACGGCTCGCGCGTACCTTTTCTTCGAGTTCGTCTTCAGGAGCGACGAGGATCTCGGCGCCGAGTTCGGGAGCGAAGTCGGTGATGAAGGTGGTGGTGGTGAGGGCCACGCGTCCGGGGTGGGCGGCGAAGATCTGGTAGAGCGTGGTCTTCTTGCCGCCGGCGCCGACGGCAGCGAGGATGCCGCTTTGGGCGCCCAGTGCCTCGAGGAGTGCGCTCGTGCGTTCGTTCATTGGAGATCCCCTTTCGTCAACCGCCGGTGGCGTTCATGTGCCGGAAGAGCACGGGTTTGGCGGTGAGATCGAACTCGTGCCCTTTGGGTTTGATCGCCATCGCGGCGACGATGGCTTCCTTGAGCGGCTCGAGTTCGCCGGGATGGGTGCGCAGCACCCGGCGCAGGTCGACTGAGTGTTCTTGTCCCAGGCACAGCAAGAGCCGCCCTTCGGTGGTGACGCGCACGCGGTTGCAGTTGTCACAGAAATTGTGGCTATGGGGCGAGATGAATCCGACGAGGGTGCCGGTCTCGGCGATGCGCTCGTAACGGGCCGGGCCGCCGGTGCGTTCGACGGTGGGCAGCAAGGTGTAGCGCTCGAGGATGCGCGCGCGCACTTCGTCGCTGGGCACGAAACTCGCGCACCGATCGTGTCCTTCGAGCTCGCCGAGCGGCATCTCTTCGATGAAACAGAGGGTGAAGCCGCGTTCGGCGGCGAATTCGACCAGATCGAGGATCTCGTCGTCGTTGATGCCGCGCATCGGCACGGCGTTGAGTTTGATCGCTTCGAACCCGGCGCGCCGGGCTGCTTCGATCCCCTCGAGCACCTTGTCGAGGCTGCCTACGCGCGAGATGGCGCGAAAGCGCTCGGGGCGCAGGCTGTCGAGGCTCACGTTGATGCGCCGCACGCCGGCCTCACGCAGCGCCACGGCATGGCGAGCGAGCTGGGAGCCGTTGGTCGTCAGTGTGAGCTCTTTCAGGCCGGGGAGTTTGCCCAGTTCGGCGAAGAGCGAGAGGACGTTTTGCCGCACCAGGGGCTCGCCCCCGGTGATGCGCAGTTTCGTCACGCCCAGCTCGACGAAGGCGCGGCCGATCAACGCCATTTCTTCCAGAGTCAGGATGCGCGCCTTGGGCAGGAAAGTCATCTGCTCGTTCATGCAGTAGACGCAGCGCAAGTCGCAGCGGTCCGTCACCGACAGGCGCACGTAGGTGACGTGTCGGCCGAAGCGGTCGATCAGGGGCGGGGTGGCCGGGGCTCGGGTGTCCATCGCGGCGGCTCCTGTATCATCGTGGGGTCACGAACATCGCGTTTTGGAGTTGTCATGGCCGATTTGCCGCACCTCACCGCCACCGGCACCGCCCACATGGTGGACGTCGGGGAGAAGGAGAAGACGCATCGGGTCGCGATCGCCGAAGGATACATCGAAATGTCGCCGGCGGCACTCGCGGCGCTCGTAGCGGGCAACCTGAAGAAAGGTGACGCGCTGGCGGCGGCGCGCATCGCCGGGATCATGGCCGCGAAACGCACTTGGGAATTGGTGCCGCTGTGCCATCCGGTGGTGCTCACGCACCTGGATGTGGAGGTGGAGCCGGTACCGGAACGCGTGGCGGTGCGCTGCCGCGCCCGGGCCGAGACGCGCGAGCGCACCGGCGTGGAGATGGAAGCGCTCACGGCGGTGCAGGTGGCGCTCCTCACGGTCTACGACATGTGCAAGGCGATCGACAAGGGAATGCGCATCACCGACGTCGGCTTGGTGCACAAGAGCGGCGGGCGCTCGGGGACGTGGCAGCGGCAGGGGTGAGCGAGGCGGAAACCGCCCCGCGCAGCGGATATTCACCGCGATTCCTCTTGGTTGAATCGACGAGTGCGTACGATCTGGTACGGTCGGGAAAGGTAAGCGACTGAGCCAAAACCACTCCAGATGTGTACCAGTCGAGAGAAAGGAAAGAGCAGGAATAGCGTCATGCCGCAGAAAAGGTGGAGTTTGAAGACGAGCGGCGCTTCGGCGATCGCGGCGGCAGCACCGGGACGGAAGGTGACGATGCGTTGCGCCCAGTCGGAAAGCGCGAGCATCACACTGCCATCGGCATGTCCGGCCGATACATAAATGCTGGTGAGCCCCAGCGAGAGCGTCAGTAAAATCCAAAAGAGGATGACGAAGTCCATCGTCTTGCTGTTGGCTCGGATTCTCGGCTGCGTCAGGCGCCGATGAATCAGCAACAGCAGACCGACGAGACACATCGTCCCGGCGATTCCGCCAGAGACCATCGCCAGCAGCTGTTTGTGCGCAGGGGCCAGGAAGGGCTCATAGATCCAATGCGGAGTGAGGAGACCGACGAGATGTCCTAAAAAAAGAAAGAGGATGCCGATGTGGAAAAGATTGCTGCCCCAGCGCAATTGACCTCGCTTGAGCAGCTGTGAGGAATCGCTCTTCCACGTGTATTGGGCATAATCGAAGCGCACGAGACTACCTAGTAGGAAGATCGTGGCGGCGATGTAGGGGTAAGTGCCGAACAGAAATTGGTGTAGGGAATTCATGGTCTTCTCCTTCGGAAGCGATCAGCAACCGGCTGAGGAACGAGGGGAAGGCGTTTGCGAGCCGAAAGGGGCACCGCAGATCGCGGCACCGGCTCGTGGGCCGAAGGCGGGTGCCTCGGCCCAAGCTGCATCGAGCGCCTCGGGGGTGTCGTCGAGCGTGGCTGCTTCCACTTCTTCTAGTGGCGCTTCGAGTCCCGCAGTGGCCAAAAGTGCAGCGAATACTGTGGCGTAGTAACTTTGGCGACGCGCAAGCCCGGCGTGGATCATGATCAGGACGTGGGCCGTTTCTTCCAAGAGCTCGGTGGCTTCTCGCGGCTCGCACAGCGAAAGATATTCGAGCAGCACTGGCAGGTAGTCTGGCAGTTCTCCGGCGGAGAGCTCTAGCCCTTTGCTGGCATAGAGCTTCTTGAGTTCGACCATCGCTTGACCTCGATCTCGGGATTCACCGTGGATGTGCTCGAAAAGGTGCAGCGACAATGCCCGACTGCGATCGAAGAGATCAACGTAGTGTTCCTGTAAGGCCATCAGATCGCTTCCTTGCAGCTGGCCGAGGAAGGCGAGGAGCCGCGCCCGCTCGGCAGGCGGCACGAGCGCTTCATTCTCTATCGTCTCGGCAAGCTCGGGCAGCGCCTCGAGGAGCGCTTCATTGGGATAATCAAGCAGTGCGGCGAGCGCGCGAAAGGTTTTCATTTGCTGATCTCCTTGAGAGGGATCACCCGTTTCTTCCCACCGAAAAGATTCGGTTTGTCAGTTCCGCCGCTACAGCCATCGCCGAAACTGAATCCACACGAAGCGCGTAGATCGTAGGCGTCCTCAGCATATTCGCGGTGCGTGGTGGGGATCACGAAACGGTCTTCGTAATTCGCGATGGCAAGGATGCGGTACATCTCCCGCACCTGGGCTTCGGTGAGCGCGACGCGCTCCAGCAGTGCGGCATCGGCCTTGCCTTCGACCGTTTTGCCCCTCATGTAAGCGCGCATGGCGAGCAGGCGCTCGAGCGCACGCTGCACCGGGGCGATGTCGCCGGCAGTGAGCAAGTTGGCGAGATAGCGCAAAGGGATGCGCAACCGAGACACGTCTGGTAGCAGGCCATCGTCCGGCAGCAAGCCGCTGTTGGCGGCCGACTGGATGGGCGACAGGGGTGGCACGTACCACACCATCGGTAGCGTGCGGTATTCGGGGTGCAGCGGGAGTGCTACTTTCCATTGCACGGCCATCTTATAGACGGGCGAAGCCTGGGCGGCACGGATCCAATCGTCAGGGATTCCATCGGCGCGGGCCTGTTCGATCACTTGGGAATCGAAAGGGTCGAGGAAGACACTGAGTTGCGCAGGATAGAGATCCTTTTCATCGGAACTGGCGGCTTTTTTTATTCTATCGGCATCATAGAGCAGAACACCAAGATAGCGAATGCGGCCAACGCAAGTTTCGGAGCACACCGTCGGTTGGCCCGATTCGATGCGCGGATAGCAAAAAATGCATTTCTCTGCCTTGCTCGTCTGCCAGTTGAAGTAAATCTTCTTGTACGGGCAACCGGAGATGCACATGCGCCAGCCGCGGCATTTGTTCTGATCGATAAGAACGATGCCGTCTTCCTCCCGTTTGTAGATGGAACCGGAAGGGCAGGAGGCGACGCAGGTGGGATTGAGGCAGTGTTCGCACAAGCGCGGCAGATACATCATGAAGGTGTTTTCGAACTGCCCGTAGATTTCTTTCTGGACCGCGGCGAAATTCCGGTCGCGGGCGCGGATGCTAAATTCGCCACCGAGCAATTCTTCCCAGTTTGGCCCTCCTTCGATTTTTTCCATGCGCTGGCCGGTGAGCAACGAGCGCGGCCTGGCTACGGGAGCGCTCTGCGACAAAGGTGCTTGTTGCAGGTGTTCATAGTCGAAGGTGAAAGGTTCGTAGTAGTCGTCGATCTCCGGCAGGTTGGGGTTGGCGAACAGCGAGGAGAGCACACGTAGGCGCCCGCCGATGCGGGGGGTGAGCGTGCCGTCGTCAGCGCGTTTCCAGCCGCCTTTCCATTTATCCTGGTTTTCCCATTCTTTGGGATAGCCGACGCCCGGCTTGGTCTCGACGTTGTTGAACCAGGCATATTCGACACCAGGTCTTGAGGTCCAGACGTTCTTGCAGGTGACGGAACACGTGTGACAACCGATGCATTTGTCGAGGTTGAGCACCATCCCGATCTGAGCCCTGACTTTCATGAATATCTCCTTAGATGGTTTCGTCGGCAAGGGGTCGGTCGAGCCAATCCACCTTGGCCATCTTGCGCACGATGATGAATTCGTCCCGGTTCGAGCCGACGGTGCCGTAGTAGTTGAAACCGTAGCTCAGCTGGGCATAGCCACCGATCATGTGCGTCGGTTTGGGACAGACGCGGGTGACGGAGTTGTGGATGCCACCGCGTACGCCGGTGACTTCGGATCCTGGTGTATTGACTATTTTTTCCTGGGCGTGATACATCAGCACCATCCCTTGTGGGACGCGCTGTGATACCACGGCCCGGGCAGTGAGGGCGCCGTTGAGATTGAAGACTTCGATCCAGTCGTTATCGACGATGCCTGCTTTACGCGCATCGACTTCCGAGATCCACACGATGGGTCCCCCTCGAGATAGGGTGAGCATCAGCAGATTGTCGGTATAAGTGGAATGGATACCCCATTTCTGGTGCGGTGTGATGAAGTTGAGCACCACCTCGGGGTTGCCGTTGCTCTTCTTGCCGAGCATCTCGCGTACGGTCTTGGTATCGATGGGTGGTTTGTAGGCTACGAGCGCCTCGCCGAAAGCCCGCATCCAGGGATGATCCTGATAGAGCTGCTGACGTCCGGTAAGCGTGCGCCAGGGAATGAGCTCATGGACGTTGGTGTAGCCGGCGTTGTACGAGACGTGCTCGCTCTCCAGGCCAGACCAGGTGGGCGAGGAGATGATCTTGCGTGGCTGGGCTTGGATGTCGCGGAAGCGGATCTTGTCCTCCTCCCTGCCGCGAGCTAGATGGGTGTGATCGCGCCCGGTGAATCGCGACAGCGCCTCCCAAGCCTTTACTGCGACTTCGCCATTCGTCTCAGGAGCGAGATAGAGAATTACCTCGGCTGCGTCGATGTCGCTTTCAATGCGGGGTAGTCCTTGGCTGATACCCTCTTCGGTAACGACATCGTTGAGCTTGGCGAGCCCTTCTACTTCGTGCTCGGTATTCCAGGAAATGCCCTTGCCGCCGTTGCCGAGGCGACGCATCAGAGGGCCCAATGCCGTGAATTTCTTGTAAGTGTTAGGATAGTCACGCTCGATCACTATCATTTGCGGCGCAGTCTTGCCCGGAATCAGCTCGGTTTCGCCTTTTCTCCAATCATGCACTTCGAGTGGTTGAGCAAGTTCGGTCGGCGTGTCATGCAGTAGCGGCGTGAGCACGAGGTCTCGTTCCACACCGAGGTGCCCAACGGCGAGCTCGGAGAACTTGCGCGCGATCCCTTTGTAGATTTCCCAGTCGCTGCGTGCCTGCCAGGCAGGATCGACGGCCGCCGACAGCGGATGGATGAAAGGATGCATGTCGGAAGTGTTGAGGTCATTCTTCTCATACCAGGTGGCAGTGGGTAAGACGATGTCGGAATAGAGGCAGGTGGTCGACATGCGAAAGTCGAGCGTCACCAGGAGGTCGAGCTTACCTTCGGGGGCATTCTCATGCCAACGTACCTCCTGCGGTCGTTCCCCTCCGTCTTCGCCGAGATCTTTGCCTTGCACGCCGTGTTGCGTGCCGAGCAGATGTTTGAGGAAGTACTCGTGGCCTTTGCCCGAGGAACCCAGCAGGTTGGAACGCCATACGAATAGATTGCGCGGGAAGTTGGCCGGATCGTCGGGATCTTCACAGGCGAGTGAGAGTTTTCCGCTCTTGAGCGCCTGCACGACATAGTCTTTGGGATCTCGTCCGGCAGCGGCTGCTTTGCGGGTGAGCTCCAAAGGGTTGGCACCGAGCTGCGGTGCTGAGGGCAGCCATCCCATGCGCTCGGCGCGAACGTTGAAGTCGATGAGGCTGCCGCGATAACGATTGGGGTCGGCCAGCGGAGAGAGGATTTCGGTGACCTTGAGTTTTTCGTAACGCCACTGGTCGGTGTGGGCGTAGAAAAAAGAGGTTCCATTCATGTGACGTGGAGGTCGGTGCCAGTCCAGGGCGAAGGCAAGCGCCGTCCATCCCGTCTGGGGCCGCAGCTTCTCCTGCCCGACGTAATGGGCCCAGCCACCGCCGGATTGTCCGATGCAGCCGCAGAAGACCAGCATGTTGATGACGGCGCGGTAGTTCATGTCCATGTTGTACCAATGGTTCATGCCGGCGCCGATGATGACCATCGATTTGCCATGTGTCTTGTCGGCGTTGTCGGCGAACTCTCGCGCCACGCGGATCGCCAGCGCACGGGGCACGCCAGTGATGCGTTCCTGCCAGGCGGGTGTGTAGGGAACATCGTCGTCATAGGAGGAAGCAATGTTCTCTCCACCCAGACCGCGGTCGATGCCGTAGTTGGCAAGTGTTAGATCGTAGACGGTGGTCACGAGCGCCTCGCCGTCGGCTAGCCGGAGGCGCTTGACCGGTAGGTGACGCAGCAGGATCTGATCGTGCTCGGTAGAAGGGAAGTGCGCGTGCGGTTGCCCGGCGAAATAGGGAAAGGCCACCGAAACTACCTCGTCGTGTGCCTCGATGAGGCTGAGCCGAGGCTGCAGTTCGGCTCCACGCGCATCTTTCGGCTCGAGGTTCCATTTCCCTTCCTCTCCCCAGCGGAAACCAATGCTACCGAGCGGAACGGTGGGTTCGCCGCTTGCCTCGTCGAACACCACGGTCTTCCATTCGGGGTTATTCTCCTGACCGAGCCGGTCGGAAAAGTCGCTGGCGCGGAGGAAACGGCTGGGGACGTAATATTTCCCCCGTTTCTCGAGCCGCACGAGGTGGGGCATGTCGGTGTAACGGCGGGCGTAGTCGAGGAAATAGGCGCTGCGTCCCGTCTGGTGGAATTCCTTCAAGATCACGTGCCCCATGGCCAGCGCCAGGGCAGCATCGGTGCCTTGTTTGGCCGGTAGCCACAGATCACAGAGCTTGGCCACTTCCGAATAATCGGGAGTGATGGCTACGGTCTTCGCTCCCTTGTAGCGGACCTCGGTGAAGAAGTGTGCATCGGGAGTACGTGTCTGCGGTACGTTCGAGCCCCAGGCGATGAGGTAGCTTGAGTTGTACCAATCCGCCGATTCCGGTACGTCGGTTTGCTCACCCCAGGTCTGGGGGCTGGAGGGTGGAAGGTCACAGTACCAGTCGTAGAAGCTCAGGCACACGCCGCCGATGAGCGACAAGTAGCGGCTGCCGGCGGCGTAGGAAACCATGGACATGGCCGGGATCGGCGAGAAACCGGCAACGCGATCTGGGCCATATTTCTTGATCGTGTAGATGTTGGCCGCAGCGATGATCTCATTGACCTCGTCCCAGCTTGCCCGCACAAAGCCGCCCAGACCGCGTACAGACTTGAAACTGCGCGCTTTTTCGGCGTCTTCGATTAGACTCTGCCAGGCCTCGACCGGGGAGAGAGTCTTGCGCGCTTCGCGCCATAGTTTCATTAGCCGACCGCGGATCAGAGGATACTTCAGCCGATTGCCGCTATAGAGATACCAGGAATAGCTCGCCCCACGGGGACAGCCACGCGGCTCGTGGTTTGGCATATCCGGTCGTGTGCGCGGGTAGTCAGTCTGCTGGGTCTCCCAGGTAACGATGCCGCCTTTCACATAGATCTTCCAGCTACACGAACCGGTGCAGTTGACCCCGTGCGTCGAGCGCACGATCTTGTCGTGCTGCCAACGCATCCGGTAGGCGTCTTCCCACGCCCGGTCTTCCTCCCGCACCTGACCGTGACCGTCGGCGAAGGCGGGGCGCTCTTGAGTAAAATATTTCAGTCGGTCAAGAAAATGGCTCATGGGTTTCTCCAAAAATAGCAATCAGCAAGGAATTTCGGCGTTCTTGCGCGAATAGAACCACCAAGTAACGACGATGCAGGTGAGGTAGAAGAGGATGAAGAGCCACAAAGCTGCCTCTGCACCACCGGTGAGGTCAATGGAAGTGCCATAGGATTTGGGGATGAAGAAGGCGCCATAAGCAGCCACCGCCGAGGTGAAACCAAGTACTGCCGCTGCCTCTTTGCTCGCGTTTCGGGTTGCCTGTGCCTTAGCTTGCTCTCCTTGACTAGCGCTCCAGCGCTCGTGTAGCGTACGGAAGATCACCGGGATCATGCGGAAAGTAGAACCGTTGCCGATGCCCGAGGTGAAGAAGAGCAGCATGAACATGGCGAAGAATCCAGCGAAACTGCCTTCGGTCGGCCCCCAAGGCAGGGCAAAAGCGTTGGCCGTGCCCTTGGGCAGGAAGATGAGCACACCGAGCCCAGCAATCGTCATCACGATGAAATTCCAGAAGGTGACGCGGGCACCACCGACCTTGTCAGCGATCCAACCGCCCAAGGGACGGCTCAGCGCCCCCACCAATGGGCCGAGATAGGCGTATTGCAGAGGATCGACGCCTGAGAACTGCGTCTTGATGAGCATGGGGAATCCGGCCGAATAGCCAATGAAAGAACCAAAGGTGCCCAGATAGAGCCAACACATCAGCCAGTTATGTTTGCGCCGAAAGATAACGGCTTGCTCGGCGAAAGAAGCCCTGGCCGCGGCAATGTCATTCATGCCGAACCATGCCGCGATCACCGTGGCGAGGATGAAGGGTACCCAAATGAATCCGGCGTTTTGCAGCCAGATGAGCTTTGTCTCTTCTCCCTTGACCCAGGTTTGCGGCCCGCCGCCGAGCGTACCGAACACAGCCGTAGTGATGACGAGCGGTACGACGAACTGAGCCACCGATACGCCGAGGTTTCCCAGACCGGCGTTGAGTCCGAGCGCTGTGCCCTGCAGCGATTTGGGGAAGAAGAAGCTGATGTTGGCCATGCTGGAGGCAAAATTGCCCCCGCCGAAACCACACAGCAATGCGATCACCAGGAAAGTTACGTAGGAAGTGGAAGGATCCTGTACGGCGATGCCCATCCAAAGGGCCGGAATTGCCAACGAAGCGGTCGATAGTGCCGTCCATAGACGCCCGCCGAAAATGGGGACCATGAAGGAATAAAAGATGCGTAACGTCGCACCGGAAATTCCAGGTACCGAGGCGAGCCAGAAGAGTTGGTTGGTGGTGAAGCGGAAACCGATGTGTGGCAGATTTACGATCACCACGCTCCATACCATCCAAATGGCGAAGGCGAGCAACAGGGCCGGAATGGAGATACACAGATTACGGATCGCAATGCGCCTGCCTTGCTGCTGCCAGAACACCGGATCTTCCGGGTTCCATGTAGTCAATACACGAGAAGAAGTCATGAGGGGCTCCTGAAAGGCTCAGCGGGAGGAAGGGGTTGGTGTGAAGGAAGAGTCGCTACGCCGCCGAGGAACGATCTCGGTCCAATACATCCAGACGAGCGACACGAAGGTGATGCCCCATAGCAGCATGAAGATGCTCGAGCGCAGCCCAGTGAGGTCGACCAGCATCCCGAACATAATAGGCAGCAGAAATCCTCCAAGTCCGCCGATGAGGCCGACGATGCCGGAGATGACCCCGATGTTTTCGGGATATTGGTCGGATATGTATTTAAAGACCGAGGCTTTGCCGATGCCCCAGGACAATCCAAGAACGATGAGCAGCATCGTGAAGACCCACGGATTGAGGCCGATATGCAGCGTCAGCGACCCATGCACTGTCTGCACAGTCATATCCGTCTGTGGGTAGGACATGAAGAAGAGGCACACCCAGGAGATCAGCAGCACCCACCACGTGACGGGGTGGGCGCCGTAGCGGTCGGAGAGCCAACCGCCGAGCGCACGGATGACGCCGGCCGGCAACACGAAGGTAGAGGCGAGCAGGGCGGCGATCTTGATGTCGAAGCCGTATTCGTTGATATAGTATTTCGTCAGCCACAGGCTGAGGCCGACGTAACCCCCGAAGACGATAGAATAATACTGGCATAATTTCCAGACATTCGGATCCTTGAGCGCACGCAGCTGGTCGCGGAAGGTGATGGTCGATCGCACTCGGTGGGAAGGGTCGGTGTAGGTGAAACACCAGAAGAGGATGGCGGTGACGAGCATCGCGACCGCATATACCTTTGGCACGGACTGCCAACCATAGGCGACGACCAAGGAGGGTGCGATGAACTTCGTGAGCGCGGCACCGGAGTTCCCCGCTCCGAAAATGCCCATCGCCAGACCCTGTCGGCTCTTGTCGAACCAGCGTGCCACGTAGGCGATGCCGACTGAGAAGGAGCCGCCAGCCAGGCCCATGAATAATCCCAATACAAGGTACTGCCACAGTTCGGTCGCCCGGCTGATCAAATAAATTGGAACCACCGTGACGAGCATGAGTGTCATGAAGACAGGGCGTCCACCGTATTTATCGGTGAGCATCCCCAGCGGTAACCGGATCAGTGAACCGGTGAGCACAGGAGTGGCGGCGAGCAGCCCGAACTCGGTCTCGTTGAGCCCCAGCGTCTCTTTGATTGGAATCCCAATGATCGAGAACATTACCCAGACGGCGAAGCAGATCGTGAAAGCGAAGGTACTCGCGGTCAGGACCGAGATCTGCTTGTAGGTTTGCGATGCCATGATCTGCCTCCGTGATGGGAATCGACATTCCGGAAGGAAAACGGCGATCCTGTCGATGACGAAGGCAGTGTAGGGCGCAACGGGCGATGCGCCTATTCCACGGAAGGCGAAAGATGGCGAGACAAAAGGAGGATGGGGAATACGCCGAAAGAACTAGGCTCAGTCTTTGGCTGCTAAACCCTGCTCGACGGCGTAGACGGCGGCCTGAACCCGGCTAGCCAGATTCAGTTTGCGTAAGATGTGCTGCACGTGGATCTTGACGGTGCTTTCGGCGAGATCGAGGGCTCTGGCGATCTCCTTATTGCTCGCTCCTCGGGCGATAAAGGCGAGGATTTCACGTTCACGCGGACTGAGCTTTTCATGTTCCGCCTGCGGTGCGATCGCGCTGGCGGTGGAGTGCCGGATACCTTCGACGAGCTTGCCGGTCATTTGCGGTGACATTACGGCTTCGCTACGCACCGCACGTCGGATGCCATCGATGAGCTGATCGATCTCGATGTTCTTGAGCAGATAGCCCTTGGCACCTCTCTGAAGGCAGTCCATCAGGTCGGAAGCTTCTTCCGAGACCGTCAACATGACGACTGGCAACGAGGGGTGCTCCTCGAGCAGCAAGGCGAGGGTGTCACGTCCGCTCAGGCCGGGAAGATTCAGGTCGAGCAAGACGAGGTCAGGCTGGAGTTGGGTACTGCGCTTGATGCCTTCGAGACCGTCGGCCGCTTCGCCGACGACCTCGATGTCGGGCTGGCGGGAGAGCAGCGCTTTGACCCCGCTGCGAAAAAGCGCATGGTCGTCGATGAGCAGGACGCGGATCTTTTTCGTCATGCAGCCTCCCGTTGGAGCAGTGGCAGCAGCAACCGTACGGAGGTTCCCTTGTGCGGCGTCGAGAGGATGTCCATCGTGGCGCCGATACGGTGCGCCCGCTCGCGCATGATCTTCAGCCCAACGTGGCCGCCACCGTCCTCCAACCTTCGAGGATCGATGCCACAACCATCGTCGCGAACCTCGATGCGGTACGTTTCGCCGCGCTGAATCTCTACGGTGACTTTCGTGGCAGAGGCATGTTTACGTACGTTCGACAGAGCCTCTTGCACGATGTGCAGAACTTGTAGCTGCTGCTCGGTGGTGAGTGGCATGCCCACCCCGGAAATCTGCAGATGGGTATGAATCCCAGTCTGACCTTCAAATTTTTCGAGGGCCGAGCGTACCGTTTCTTCGAACTCGCTGGCACCGGGGCGAAGGCGGAAATGGACGAGGAGCTCGCGCACGTCGTCGTAGCTCTCTTGGATACCTTCGCGGATCTGGGCGAGCTCGGCGAGCGCCTGCTCTTGTTCCCCGCTCTCGATCGATCGGCGCAGCATCTGGGCCTGCAAGTTGAGAAAGGCGAGCGATTGGGCAATCGAATCGTGCAGTTCTTGGGCAAGAAGATTTCGTTCCTCGGAAACGGCGAGCTCGCGTTCTCGCGAGACGAGCTGGCGGTTTTCGATGGCAATTCCAAGATGCTGCACCAGCGTTTCGAGCAAGCGCTGCTCTTGGGGCATGAGTTCCCTTGCTTCGCGGAAATAGAGATTGAAGAGCCCCAGCCGCTGTTTTTGCACCGCGATAGGGAGAATCCATACGGAGCGGTAGCCAGCGGCCTCGCAGGCATAGGGAAATTTGTCCTTGGCCGGAAAAGTCTGGGCGAGCGTTTGTCCTGTCCAGGCGCTCGCGCCGCACAGGCATTCCCCTTGTGCGAGACAGCGTTCCTTGGTGATGAACCCCGGTTGCAGTCCTTCATGTACGAACAGGTGGATTTGCTGCGTTTGAGGATCGATCATTCGTATCGAAGCGGCGTCGGCCCCTATGGCCGGGAGGACGGCCTGCACGAAACCACGACACAGGGTCTCGATGTTCCCAGGCTCTTCGAGAGAAGAAGAGACGCCGTAGAGTAACGCCAGTTCGCGGTTGCGCGCCTCTAGATGTCGTGTCTTTTCCTCGACGCGTTGCTCGAGCGTAGCGTAGAGGTCTTGCAGGTGGGCGGCCATGCGGTTGAAACCACGGGCGAGATCACCGAATTCGTCCTCGCTCTCCACGGGTACACGCGCGGAAAAATCTTCCTGCTCCATGCGCTGCACCCCTTCTTGCAGACTGAGTACGGGGCGGACGACGAGCAGAATGATGAGATAAACGAGCGCGACGGTCCCGCCGATCGCCAGCCCCAGGAGCCCCAGTTGTAGGCTACCGAGCAGTGCCGTGTTGTGGGAACTCGCCTGTTCGATGTCGGCGACGAGCGCATCGATGCGTCCAACGAATCCATCTAGCATGTTTCGCAAGCGAGGCAGGTAGTCGAGCCTCCGTTCGATAGGGACGGTAAGGAGTGATTCGATGTAGGGACGGATTTCCCTCGACCAGGTGATTTGGATGTCTGATAGCTGCCGTCGAATGGCGGGTTGTGGCGGCACAAACAATGGTCGACCCTGATCGCCGACTTCGAGTCGGTTCAGGACTTCCTCGAATCGGGTGATTTCTTTCTTGATCTGATCATCGGGATTTACATCGGTGGATTCTTTGCCCCCGCTCTGGGTCAGGAGAAGGGCAATCCGGTACGAACGCATGCGTTCGCTGCCCAGATCGTTGATCGCTGCGGCGCTACCTTGGAGCTGCCAGGAAACGTACAAAGTGAGTGCATTGGCCAGTGCGACGAGCAAGGAGAAGGCGATGAAGATGGCCGGGAGGCGAAAACCGAGCCTACGGAAAAACGGTAACATGGAAAACAGGCCTGGGGGTCGTGTCGGCTCACTATAGCAAAGGGCGAGGAAACGGGACAAGGCGCGCTTCCAGCGCACGACGTTCTTCCTCCGTATTCACGTTGACGAAGGCTTCGGATTCGTCGGAAAAATCGGCCACCGCCAAGCGTTGCGCCGTGAGCCAGGCTGCGACCTTGCGCTCGCCCGCGCGCAAACGGCGTTCGAGCTCACCGCGCGCGGTGACCGGTACGAGGGCGAAGACTGGCTGTAACCGCCCTGCGGCTTGGGCGACGGCCACGTCGGCCCCTGCGGCGCAGCGCGCCTGCCATAGCCGATCGACGAGGTCGGACGGCAAAAGGGGGCAATCGCAGGGCACGACGACCACCCAGTCGGTGCGCGCAGCGGCGAGCCCCGCGGCGATGCCGGCGAGCGGCCCGGCGAATCCGCCTTCGAGATCCGGGATCACCGGCACGCCATAGGCGGCGTATCGTTCGTGGTGGCGATTGGCATTGATGAGGATCGCCTCGGTCTGGGGGCGAAGCCGGTCGAGCACGTACTCGACGAGCGGCCGTTCGTGCAGTTCGACCAGGCCTTTGTCGACGCCGCCCAGCCTCGTGCCGCGACCGCCAGCGAGGATGAGGCCGGTGAGGGGAGGGGTTGGTGTATGATGTTTGGGCGTCATCATGATTTTTGTCCCATTTGCCTTACTTCTAGGAGGAGCTATGAAAGATATTTTTTTCTTCGACAAGATGCTCACGCCGGTAATCATTACTTTTGTTTATTGGATTCTGTTGCTCATAGCGTTTTTCTCGGGTGTGGGGGTGATGTTTTCCGGCTACGGCGGGTTTTCCTTTGGAAATTTCCTGATGGGGCTACTTACCATGCTCGGTGGTGCGGTAGCGAGCCGTATCTGGTGTGAACTGGCGATCGTCTTTTTCAAGATGAACGAGGCGCTACAAGATCTTCGTGCCAACCAAAAGCCGCCGCAATGATTGCTTGACACCGCTAGGGATTGTCTGTTAAATAACGAGATTTTCCCGTTCGAGGTGGTCCCATGAAACGCACCTATCAACCCTCCAAGATCCGTCGCAAGCGTACCCATGGTTTCCTCGTGCGCATGCGCACCCGCGGTGGCCGCTCCGTGATTCGGGCGCGGCGGGCCAAGGGTCGTCATCGCCTGGCCGTTTGAGCGGCGAGATCCCGTCTGAGGCGGAGGCACGTTTTCGCCGTGCCGACCGCCTGCTGCGACCGTCCGAATTCTCGCGCGTCTTTACGGCGCGGCGGGTGATCCGCGGGCGGTTTTTTGCCGTACACTGGAGCCCAAACGACCTGGGTCGCCCGCGTCTGGGGCTGGTGGTGGCAAAGAAGCTCGTGCGCCGCGCGCACCAGCGCAACCTCGTCAAGCGCATCGCCCGCGAGACTTTCCGTCTCGAAAAATCGCGGCTGCCGGCTTGCGACGTGGTGGTGCGGCTGAGCGCGCCGATCGCCGAGGCCACGCGTCGGATGCTGCGCGAGGATCTCCTTTCCTGCTTCGAACGGCTTGTGCGGGAGGCCGGCAAATGCGCCGCCTCCTGATCGCGCTCATCCGGGGTTATCAAGTGGCGATCAGCCCTTGGCTGGGGCGCAACTGCCGGTTTTATCCGAGCTGCTCGCAATATACCTTGGAAGCGATCGAGCGCCATGGGGCGCTGAAAGGTCTGTGGCTGGGGGTGCGGCGGGTGTCGCGCTGCCATCCCTTTCATCCCGGCGGGCACGACCCTGTGCCATAATTCGCCGATTCTTTTGCCCGTTTTCCCAGGATGGATCCATGGAACAACGCCGCCTGATCCCGTTGTTGGTGTTCCTGTTCTCGTTGGTGATGCTGTGGGAGGCATGGTTGCGTCACAACCAGCCGGCGCCGCAACCGCAAGCCGAGCGTCCCGTCGCAACGCAGCAAGGGGCCGGTCTGGGTGAGGTACCCCAGTCACAGCGGGCCGCCGTGGCACCGGTTTCCGGAGCGATCGAAGAAACCCAGGCGCACCATATGGTGGTCGAGACCGATCGTTTTACCGCGGAGATCTCGGAGCGCGGTGGCGACATCGTCTTCCTCGCGTTCAAGGACTACGCGGCCCGCGAGGACCGCAGCAAACCGTTCGTGCTCTTCGACGATGGCCGTGCCGGCCACGTCTATCGCGTGCAGTCGGGGCTGATCGGAGCGGGCCTGCCGAACCATCGCTCGCAATGGCAGCTGCCGGCCGAGGCCGTGCAGCTTGCGCCAGGGCAGGACGTGCTGGAGGTTCGGCTCACGGCCCAGGCGGACAATGGGGCGCTCGTGACCAAAGTGCTGCGCTTCAAGCGCGGTGAATATCTGGTCGAGGTGCGCCACGAGGTTGCCAACGCGGGCACGGCGCCGCTCGAAGCGTCGACTTATTATCAATTCCTGCGCGATGGTTTGCCGGCCGAAGAGCACTCGCTCTTCGGGGTTCGCACGTTCACCGGCCCGGCCGTCTATACCGCCGAGAGCAAGTACAAGAAGATCAACTTCGAGGACGTGCTCAAGGGCAAGGCGGAGTTTCCGCGGCTCGCGCAGGATGGTTGGATCGCCATGGTGCAGCATTACTTCGTCGCGGCCTGGTTGCCGCAGGAGGGGGTGCAGCGCGAGTTCTATGTCCGGCCGGTGGAGGGGGGCTTGTTCCAGACGGGGGTGATCCTGCCGCTGGGGACGGTCGCGCCGGGCGAAGCGAAGGAGGGAAGCGTTCGCCTCTATGCCGGGCCGCAGACGCAGAGTGTGCTGGGTTCGCTTGCGCCGGGGTTCGATCTGGTGGTCGATTACGGTTGGCTCACGGTGATCGCCGCGCCGCTCTTCTGGGTGCTGTCCTGGTTGCACAGGCTCACGGGGAACTGGGGCTGGGCGATCGTGCTGGTGACGGTGCTCCTGAAAGCGATCTTCTTCCCCTTGTCGGCGGCGAGTTACCGTTCGATGGCCAAGATGCGCGCGCTCACTCCGCGTCTGCAGCGCCTGAAGGAGCTCTATGGCGACGACAAGGCGCGCATGCAGCAGGAGATGATGCGCATCTACCAGGAGGAGAAGGTCAACCCGCTGGGCGGCTGCCTGCCCATCCTGGTGCAGATCCCGGTGTTCATCGCGCTCTACTGGGTGCTGCTCAACAGCGTCGAGATGCGCCAGGCGCCGTGGATCCTGTGGATCCAGGATCTGTCGATGCGTGATCCTTACTTCGTGTTGCCCATCCTCATGGGCGTGTCCATGCTCGTGCAGATGAAGCTCAACCCGCAGCCGGTCGATCCGATGCAGGCGAAGCTGATGCTCGCCATGCCCATCGTGTTCACGGTGATGTTCCTGTGGTTCCCTTCTGGTCTGGTGCTCTATTGGTTCACGAACAACGTGCTGTCTATTGCCCAGCAGTGGTGGATCACGCGGCAGATGGAGCCAGGAAAAGCTGCGAAGTGAGGTCGGCGGCGACGTGAGCGGAGAGCGGCAGACGGAAGGGGCGCCGCGCGAGGTGATCGCGGCGATCGCCACCGCACCGGGGCGCGGCGGCATCGGTGTGGTGAGGGTCTCGGGACCGTCGCTCGCAGCATTCGTCGAAGCGCTGCTCGGACGGGTGCCGCCGCCGCGCAGGGCGACGTTTGCGCGCTTTCGCGATGCGCGGGGCGCGGTGATCGACGAGGGGTTGGCGCTGTACTTCCCGGCGCCGCATTCGTTTACCGGCGAAGACGTGCTGGAGTTGCACGGGCACGGCGGGCCCGTGGTGCTGCAACTGTTGCTCGAGCGCTGTCTCGAGCTGGGCGCCCGGCTCGCTCGTCCCGGAGAATTCACCGAGCGCGCCTTTCTTGCCGGCAAGATCGATCTGGCGCAGGCGGAAGCCGTGGCCGATCTGATCGACGCGTCCACCCGGGCGGCGGCCCGAGGGGCGGCGCGCTCGCTCACGGGGGAATTCTCCCGCGCCGTGCGCGCCCTGCAGGAGCGCTTGATCGAGGCGCGCATGTGGGTCGAGGCCTCGCTCGATTTTCCCGAAGAGGATCTGGAGCTCATCGCTGCCGCGCGTATCCGCGAGAAAGTGGCCGAAACCCTGGCCGCCCTCGATCGGCTGCTCGAGAACGCGCGCCAGGGAGCGCTGCTGCGCCGGGGTCTGCACGTGGTCATCGCCGGTGCGCCCAATGTCGGCAAGTCGAGCCTGCTCAATGCCTTGATGGGGGAAGAGCGGGCGATCGTCACCGACATCGCCGGTACCACCCGCGACGTGTTGCGTGAGGCGATCCAGATCGAAGGCATTCCGCTTTACGTGATCGACACGGCGGGGCTGCGAGCCACCGACGATCCGGTGGAGCGCATCGGCGTGGCGCGCACGCGTGAGGCGATTTCCCAGGCCGATGCGGTGCTCGCGCTGCGCGCGCTCGATCAGGCCGAGGCGGCCCCGCTCGAGGAAGTGCTGGCGCTCGCCCCACCCGAAGTGCCGGTGATCGAGGTGGTGAACAAGATCGACTTGACGGGCGAGGCGCCGCGGCGCGAGACGGGGGCGGAGGGGCGCATTCGCGAGCGCGTGTGGCTGTCGGCACGCACCGGCGAGGGGCTGGACCTGCTGCGCGCGGCGCTGCTGGAGGTGGTCGGCTGGCATGCCCAAGGGGAAGACGTCGTATTGGCGCGAGAGCGGCATCTGGAGGCCTTGCGCGAGGCGCGTGGCTCGCTCGCCGCGGCGCTGGAGACGGGTGAAATGTTGGAGCTGCTCGCCGAGGAGCTGCGCGCGGCGCATCGGGCGCTCGGTCGCATCCTCGGAGAATACGACGTGGAGGATCTGCTCGGCGAGATTTTCAGCCGCTTCTGCATCGGTAAGTGAACGAAGTCATGGTGTCATTGAGCGGCATATCGCGTCTCGTCATGATTGGCTGCGATGCGTCGCACGTTCTCGGCGTCCTGGGCATATGCTTGATGGCGGAGATCCCACACGGTGACGGCATGCTGGATGTTGAGCCAAAATTCAGCGGTGGTACCCAGTGCTTTGGCCAATTTCATTGCCATGGGAGGAGTCAAGCTTGCCTTGTCGTGTACGATCCGACTCAGGGTATTTCGATGTACGCCCATCGCATCCGCGAGTTCGCCCACTTCGATATTCATGGGTTCGAGAAATTCGCTCTTCAGGATTTGTCCGACGGTCAGAGGACGGCGTTTTGTCGACCACATGGGTTTCATCCTTGGTAAGTATGTGCGTCGAGGTAGGTATCTTCGGCAGTGCCGTCTACCCAACGAAAAACCAGACGGTATTGTTTGTTGATTCGGATGGAACACCAACCGCGAAGGTTCCCTTGGAGATGTTCGAAACGGTTGCCCGGGGGAACGCGGAGGTCTGACTCGTCGGCGGCGGCGTCGAGGATTTGCAGCTTGCGAAAGAGGGTTTCCTCCAAAGTCGAGGGAATTTTTCGGTGGCGTCGGTCGGAGACGTAAAAGGCTTCGAGCCAGTCATCGCGAAAGGTGATCGCCATCGCCCCTTTCCTTGCTGCGAGGATTCTATGCAGGCGATCATGGTACGTCAATCTACGTCAATCGAGACATGTTCCACGTGAAACATCCTAAAGGAGCGTAAATGGGGCTCGAAGATTTGAGCTGGATGTGGCTCGTCCTAGGAGGGGCGGCCTTTCTCGCGGGGCTCATCGATGCGGCGGTGGGGGGCGGGGGGCTCATCCAGGTTCCCGCTTTGTTGCTCGCTTTTCCGCAGTCGCCGCTCGCGGATCTCTTCGGCACGAACAAGGTCGCTTCCGTGGTGGGCACGGCGGCGGCGGCGCGGCAATATCTTCGTCGTATCGCCCTGCCGGGAACGCTGTTGGCGACGGTGGCTGTCGCGGCCGGCGTGGGGAGTTGGTTTGGGGCAAGCGCGGTGACGCATTTTCCGCGGGAGTGGGCCCGCCCTCTGGTGCTGGTGCTGCTGAGCCTGGTGGCGATCTATACCTTTGCCAAAAAGGACTTTGGTCTGCAGTCTCGCTCGGCGGCTTGGGAACGGGCCGATCTGGCACGGGCGCTGGGTATCGGGCTGGCGATCGGGTTCTACGACGGATTCTTCGGTCCCGGCACGGGCAGTTTTTTCATCTTTGCTTTCGTGCGTTTGTTGCGATTGGATTTTCTCCATGCGTCGGCTCTGGCAAAAGTCGGCAACGTGGCGACGAACGTTGCGGCCATCGCCTATTTCTGGGGCCATGCGCACATCGCCTGGGCCCTGGGAGGGTGGTTGGCGCTGTGCAACGTCCTGGGTTCGCGCGTCGGCAGCGGCCTGGCGCTGCGCCATGGTTCCGGCTTCGTACGCAAGCTCTTCCTCGTCGTGGTGGCGGTGCTGATCGTGCGCTTGAGTTGGGAACAATTGTCCCCATATTTATTCTGATTGCGGGCACACCGCGGTGGGGAACGAACGCCTTCGGGCAGTTCGTTGTATAATTTTCGGTTTTCCATGGCTGGCCGGGAGAAGTGGAGATGAACGGTCTTCATCTGATTGCGGATCTCTATGATTGCCGCTGCGATGTCGCTCTGCTCACCGACCGGGAACGGTTGGAGACTTTGTGCGTGCAGGAGTGCCGGGACGCCGGCTTGACGCCGCTGGGTGCTTATTTCTATCAGTTCCGACACGACGACGGCGAGAATGCCGGCGTCACCGGCACGGTGGTGCTGGCCGAGTCTCACCTGGCCATCCATACCTGGCCCGAAACGGGCAATGTCACCTTGGACGTCTACGTGTGCAATTTCTCCAAGGACAATTCCGAGCTCGCGCGTCGGGTGTTTCGCCGTGTGATCGAGACGCTCAACCCGATGGAGGTGGTGAGCCATTCGGTGGTGCGCGGCAAGATCGCGCCGCGGGAGTGAGGCGATGAGCGAACGCACGACGCGGCTGTGGGAGTCCTTGAGCGACTGGAGCGGCTATTATTTCGACGTGACCGAGTGCCTGGAACGCGGTCGCAGCCGCTACCAGGAATACGAGGTGTGGAATTCGCCCCTATTCGGGCGCATGTTCCGCCTTGATGGCTGCGCGATGACGAGCGAGGCCGATGAATTCATCTATCACGAGAATCTCGTCCATGTGCCGGGGCTCGCGCATGCGGGGCCGCGTTCGGCGCTCGTCATCGGCGGCGGCGACGGCGGTTCGGCCGAGGAACTCTTCAAGTACCGCACGATGCAGCAGGTGGTGTTGGTGGAGCTCGACGAGAAAGTGATCGAGCTCGCTCGCACCTATTTTCACGTGGTGCATCGCGGCGCGCTCGACGATCCGCGTCTGGAGCTGCGGGTGCAGGACGGCCTGGAATACGTGCGCCGCGTGGCTCCGGCCGAGGGAAGGAAATTCGACCTCGTGGTGCTGGATCTCACCGATCCGGTGGGGCCGGCGGCGGCGCTTTACCAGGAGGAGTTTTTTCGGGCGTGCAAGGCGCTGCTCGCCGAGGGCGGGGCGCTATCGCTGCACGTGGGGACGCCGGATCATCAGCCTGAACGAGTGCGCGAGCTGCTGCGGCGCCTGCGTGCGGTCTTCGCCCATGTTCGCCCTCATTTGCACTATATTCCGCTTTATGGATCGAATTGGACACTCGCCTGCGCGTCTGATGCATTCGATCCGGCATCGCTCGACGAGGCGACGCTGGATGCGCGCATCGCCGAGCGTGGATTGCGCAACCTGCGTTATCTCGACGGTGCAACCTATCGGGCGCGACTGGTCATGCCACGCTATTTGCGCGAGATCATGCAGCCGTGAAGGAACGCTCGCCGGATGCGGCCGGACGAAATGTTTCACGTGGAACATCGCCTGAGGTCGATCCCCGCACCTTGAGCGGTGCGATCGAGCTCGCGGCCCAGGTTATCGACAGGGTCCTCGCGGGACACAATGCGCTGGAGCATTATCACGCCCTGCGTGCGGCGCATCCCGTGACCGAGCCCGGCGCTTGGGGGCGGGTGCGTGATCTGTCCTGGAGCGCTCTGCGTGACTACGGTTGGGGGCGGTGGGTGTTGGCGCGGCTCGCCCCGCGCGGCGTGCCCGAACCGGTGCTCGCCCCTTTGCTGGTGGCGCTGTCGGCGCTGCGCGACGGTCCGCGCGATGCGCATGCGCTCACTCATCAGAGCGTGAGTTGCGTGCGCGCGCGGCAAGAACGTCTGGCGGGGTTCGCCAATGCCTTGTTGCGCACGTTCCTGCGCGAGCGCGAGGCGCTGCACCCCGAGGCGCTCGCCGAGGCGGCGCGCGCGAGCGCCGCCGTGCCTGCCGTCGGACCGGAGGAGCAGGACGTGGCGGTGGCGCATTTCCGCCATCCGCGCTGGTGGATCGACAAGGTGCGCGCGCAGCATCCGCTCGACTGGGAAGGAGTGTTGCATGCCGGCAACACCCATCCACCGATGGGTTTACGGCTCAACCGCCGCCGCATCGACGAGGCCGGGGCGCTCGCGCGGTTTGCCGAGGCCGGCATCGCCGTGCGTCACGTCGGTCCGATGGCGCTGCTGCTGGAACGGCCGATGCCGGTGGCGAAAGTGCCCGGCATCGCTGAGGGTTGGGTCTCGCCCCAAGACGTAGGGGCCCAGTTCGCGGCGCGTCTGCTCGCTCCGGTCGACGGCGAGCGCGTGCTCGATGCCTGCGCTGCACCGGGTGGCAAGAGCGCGCATCTGCTGGAATTGGCCGACATCGAACTCACCGCCGTCGACGTCGAGGAGTCGCGCCTCGTGCCACTGCGCCGTGCTCTGGCGCGGCTGAACGTATCGGCGAGCGTGCTGCGCGGCGATGCGCGTCATCCTGCTCGCTGGTGGGATGGCAGGCCGTTCGATGCGATCCTCGCCGACGTACCGTGCTCGGGCAGTGGCGTGGCGCGACGTCATCCCGATATCAAATGGCTGCGCCGTGCCGAGGACGTCACCGGGTTTGCCCGCCAGCAACACGAGATCCTCGAGGGTCTGTGGCCCTTGCTCAAACCGGGCGGACGGCTCTTGTATGCCACCTGCTCGATCTTTGCCGAAGAAAACGAAGAACAGGTACGAGCGTTCGTGAAGCGCCATCGCGATGCCCGACCCGTTCCCCTCGGTGACGGGCGTGAGACGCTCGGCCTGCTGCCTGACGAGACACACGATGGGTTCTTCTACGCGCTGCTGCGCAAAACCGCTTGATCCGCTTCGTCGGCGGTTACTGTTCGCCCTGGGTGCGCTTCCCTTGGGTACTGTGGGTCTGTTGGTCAATGACGGGGCGGCGGTGGCCGATGCCGCGTCGCGGGCGCGACTGTGGCGCGACGGCACGGGGAACTGGTTTCTCGACGCAGATCTGGGGTTCGAGCGTTTCCCCGCCGTATGGGAAGATCTGCTGCAGCGCGGCATCGCCATGCCTCTGCGCTTGGAGCTGATGCTCTATCGGGAGCGCTGGTATTGGAGCGATCAGCTGGTCTTCGGCAAATTCTGGCGTATCACCATACGGCATCAGCCGGTGACCCAGGATTGGCTGCTGACGGTGGGCGATACGACCCAGGTGTTCTACGATCGGGAGACGTTGCTGCAGTCCTTGCGCTTGATTCGCGGCTGGCCCGTGGCCGGCGACGTGTTCAATCCGTTGGCGGACGTGCGGGCCGAATTGCGGTTGGCCGTCGACCTGTCGCAATTGCCGCAGACCCTGCGTGCGAGCGCGCTCGGCAATGACGTCTATGCCTGGGAGGTGGGGCCTTATCGCTGGTACCCCTGGAGGAAGCGATGAACCGCGGCCTGGTGGTAGTGATCCTGGCGGTCGTGGCGATCTCGATCTTCCTGCTCGCGACGGCCAGCAGCAATACCGACGTCTTCGGTTCCGCCTTTCCCTATTTCTTGACGCTGAATGCGGCGGTGGTGGCCGGGCTCGGCGTCTTGTTGGGGCGTCAGGCTTGGCATCTCTATCGGCAGTATCGGCGCCGGAAATTCGGCACGCGACTTCGGGTTCGGCTCACGCTCATGTTCACCGCCATGGCCTTGATTCCGGCGGTGATTCTCTATCTCGTCTCGATTTTCTTCGTGGTGCGTTCGATCGAAACCTGGTTCGACATCCGGGTCGAGCGGGCGTTGGAGAGCGGGGTGGCGCTGGCGCGCAACACGCTCGACAACCTGGTGCTGAAAGCGCGGCATGACGCGGAGACGCTGCGGGGGCAACTCGCTCAGGCGGGGGCAGTGGACATCGCCACCCTCACGCCTTTGCGCGAGAATTTGGGGATCAGCTCCATCACGGTGCTCAACGCCAAGGGAACGCCCCTGGTGACGGTGAGTCCGGATGATCGCTGGTTGGGTTCGGTGTTGCCCACCTCCATCGAGCTGCAGGCAGCCCGCAGCACGGGGCTTTTCCATCGGGTCGATACCTCTCCTGAAGGAGTGCCGGTCATCCGGGTGATCGCAGTGCTCGGCGCCACGATGCCGGGCAGTACGACGGAGGCGGCCTATCTTCAAGTAGTACAAAGGGTACCGGCGAACATCGCCGAGCAGATCGACGCCGTACAGACGGCCTATCGGGATTACCAGCAGATCGTGGTCGGCAAGGAGGGGCTGCAGCGTATCTATGCGCTCACGCTCACCATCACCGTCTTGCTGTCTTTGCTGGCGGCGCTCGCCTTGGCCATGTATCTGTCGCGCAAGTTCATCGCGCCGCTGATGGTGCTGGCCGAAGGAACGCGGGCGGTGGCGGCTGGCGATTATCGACCGCTTGCACCGATCGCGGCCCGCGACGAGTTGGGGGTGCTGACGCGCTCGTTCGATGCGATGACGCAGCAACTCGCCCAGGCGAGGCAGGCGGCCGAAGAGTCGCATGCCCAGATCGAGGCGGCACGCGCTTACCTGGAGACGATCCTCGCCAACCTCAGCACCGGTGTGCTGGCGTTCGATGCAGAGGGGAAATTGACCATCGCCAATGCCGCCGCTTCCCGTATCCTCGAAGTCGATCTGCGGGGGTGCACGGGGCATCCTCCTTCCTCCTGGACGATCGAGCCGGAGTTTGCCACCTTGATCGCCGAGCTCATCGGCCGTGAGCCGGCAGGCCCCACCGAATGGCGCCGTCGCTGCGCCGACGGCCATACCCAGATCCTGCTGCTGCACGTGGCTGCGCTACCGACGCGCCACGGCAGCGGCCGTCTAGTCGTGTTCGACGACGTCACCGACCTCGTGCAGGCGCAGCGCACCGCCGCCTGGGGGGAAGTGGCACGGCGCCTCGCGCACGAGATCAAGAATCCGCTCACCCCGATCCAGCTCTCGGCCGAGCGCTTGCGCTACAAGCTCGCCGACCGTCTGGGTCCCGAAGAGCGGCAAATGCTCGAACGTGCCACGCAGACGATCATCGATCAAGTGGAGGCGATGAAGAATCTAGTGAATGCCTTCCGCGACTATGCCCGCCTGCCGGCGCCGAAAAAGGATTGGCTCGACCTGGAATCCCTGTTGCGCAGCGTGTTGGTCCTGTACGAATCCTCACCAGCGCGCCTGGAACTCGACTTGCCTCAGGAACCTTTGCCGGCATTGCGGGCCGACGCTTCCCAATTGCGACAAGTGTTGCATAATCTCATCCAGAATGCCCAGGATGCGCTGGAGGGGCGTCAGCACGGCCTGATTCGTATTGAGGTCGCTCGCAAGGCGGATACCCTCACCCTGCGGGTGCTCGACAATGGTCCGGGTTTTCCCCCGGAGCTGCTGCGCCACGCGTTCGAGCCCTATTTCACGACCAAGCCCAAAGGGACGGGGCTGGGTCTGGCGGTGATCAAGAAGATCCTCGACGATCATGGTGCGCGGGTCCGCCTGGTCAACCGGACGGAAGGAGGGGCAATGGTGGAAATCGAATTCCCGCTCGGCGACGAGGTGCGTGAAGGAGGCCGGGATGGCTAAAGTGCTCATCGTCGACGATGAAGTCGGTATTCGTGAGTTGTTGCGCGAAATTCTCGAAGATGAGGGTTATGCCGTCGAGACGGCCGAAAACGGCCTGCAGGCGAACGAGCGCCTGGAGGCCGAGCGACCCGACGTGATCCTCCTCGACATCTGGATGCCCGACGTCGACGGTATCACCCTCTTGCGGCAGTGGATGGGACGTCAGCCGCCGGCACCGCCGGTGATCATGATGTCGGGACACGCCACGATCGACACGGCGGTGGAGGCCACGCGCATCGGGGCGATCGATTTTCTCGAGAAACCCATCTCGATGCAGAAGCTGCTGCCGGCGATCAAGGAGGCGGTGGCGCGATCCCGACAGGCGAAAGCACCCAGCGAGGTAGCGATCGGCCGTCTGGGGGAGCATCCCCTGCTCGCACCGGTGTTGGACAAGGCCAAGGACCATCTCCAGCGCTGCGGACTCCTTTATCTCCAGGTCAGCGACGCCTTCCTCGTCCAGGCGCTGGGGCAGGCCCTGAAACTGGGCGAGGGGCCGACGCTCGATCTCGGTGCCGAAACGCAGCCGCTCTCACTCGATAAACTGCAGCGGGCGCGCGGCGGGCATTGGTATGTGCGCGAATTGCGCAGTCTCACCCGTCTTCAGCAAAAGAATCTCTGCTTCGCTCTCGAGCGCCGGGGAGAATATTCCGCACGTGTGATCGTCTTCGGAGATGTGCCGACGGAAACCATGGCTCGAGACGGGTGGCCGGAGTCGATCGTGGCTGCTTTCGCCCAATGCCGCGTCGAGGTGCCGAAGCGCGATGAAGCCTTGCGTGCGCTCGACACCCTCGTGCCGCTGGCGCTCGCCGAGGTGGCGCAGCGGCATGGTTGTACGGCGGTTCCCCAGATTCCGCCAGGGTGTCTGACGCGCATGCCCAAGGGCATGCTGCCGGCCGAGCTCGATCTCTTTGGTCTGGCCGAGGCCTTGCTGGCAGCCCAGGAGGATGGCGTCGTCCCCCAAGCGGCGATCGAGCACATTTTTGGTCTGCCGGATCAGCCCACGCTGGAGCGCCTGCTCACCCTGCCGCTGCGCGAGGCGCGCGAAGCCTTCGAGCGCATGTACTTCGAGCGCCTGCTCGAGCGCGAAGCCCTGCCCATGAGCCGGGTGGCGGAGCTCGCCGGTCTGGAACGCACGCATCTCTACCGCAAGATCAAGCAACTCGGCCTGTCCATCAAGCGCGCCCAGGATGCCGACTGAGCTCCGTATAATGGCGGCTGTCCTGTCGCCTCACGGAGTCGCCTTCTCATGCCCCCTTTGCAAAACGATCGCCTCTTGCGGGCGCTGCTGCGCCAGCCCGTGGATCGCACGCCGATCTGGTTGATGCGGCAGGCCGGGCGCTATCTGCCCGAATACCGCGAGACGCGACGGCGGGCTGGCAGTTTCCTCGCCTTGTGCAAGGATCCGGCGCTCGCCACCGAAGTGACGCTTCAGCCGATCGTGCGTTTCGGGCTCGATGCGGCGATCCTTTTTTCCGACATCCTGACGGTGCCCGATGCGATGGGGCTGGGGCTGTATTTCGTCGAAGGCGAAGGGCCGAAGTTCGAGCGACCACTGCGCAGTGAATGGGAGATCCGCAACCTTGCTGCTCCGGATCCTACGGTGGAGCTCGCCTATGTGCTCGAGGCGGTGCGGCAGATCCGGCATGCCCTCGACGGCTCGGTACCCCTGATCGGTTTCTCCGGCAGCCCTTGGACGCTTGCCTGCTATATGGTCGAAGGAGGAGCGAGCGAGGATTATCGTACGGTCAAAACACTGCTCTACACTCGTCCCGATCTGATGCACCGCATCCTCGAGGTGACGACTCAGGCGGTGACCGATTACCTCAACGCCCAGATCGAAGCGGGAGCGCAGGCGGTGATGCTCTTCGATTCCTGGGGCGGGGTGCTCGCCGAGGAAGCCTTCAAGACGTTTTCCTTGCCCTATCTGGCGCGCATCGTCGCGGGTTTGCGCCGTGAGGCGGAAGGCCGCATCGTTCCCTCCATCGTCTTCACCAAGGGGGGCGGCGTGTGGCTGGAAGATTTGGCCGGCATCGGCGCCGATGCCGTGGGTCTGGACTGGACGATGGACATCGGCCGGGCTCGGGCTCTGGTCGGGGACAAAGTGGCGCTGCAGGGCAATCTCGATCCAGCGATCCTCTTTGCGCCGCCCGACGTGGTGGTACGCGAAGCCTGCCAGGTGCTCGAAGCTTTCGGGTACGGTTCTGGGCACGTCTTCAACCTGGGGCACGGCATCTCGCAGCACACGCCGCCGGAGCACGTGGCGGCGCTGGTCCACGCCGTCCAGACCGAGAGCGTGAAATATCACCAGAAGGCATGAGCGAGGGGATGCGTCGGGTCCAGGTGCTGTTGCCGTTTCCCGGCGAGGGGTTGTTCGACTACCGGGTTCCCGAAGAGGTGGTACCGGGGCAGATCGTGCGCGTGCCCTTCGGCCGCGGCGCGAAGCTGGGCATCGTCTGGTCGCTCGAGGCGGATCCGTCCGTTCCTGACGAGCGGATCAAAGCGGTGGAGTCGGTCTGGCAGGGGTTGCCGCCGCTTGCCGCGGCCGATCGCGAATTGCTCGAATTCACCGCCCGCTACTACCTGGCACCGCTCGGCGAGGTCGTGGCGACGATGCTGCCTCCTGCATTGCGCCGGCGCAAGCGCGAACCCCGTACGGCGAAACCGGACGCGGGTGGGAGCGCGATGACGGCCGGGCTGCTGCCCGAGCTCACACCAGGGCAAAGAGCGGCGCTCGAGGCGGTACCGCGGGAAGGGTTCTCGGTGACGCTGTTGCACGGGATCACCGGCAGCGGCAAAACGGAAGTCTACCTGCGCCTGATCGCCGACTGTCTCGCCCGAGGGCGGCAGGCGCTGCTCCTGGTGCCCGAGATCGGTCTCACGCCGCAGCTCACCGGGCGGGTGCGCGCCCGTTTTTCTTCGGCGCGCATCGTCTGCCTGCATTCGGATGCGCCTGCCGGCGAGCGTTCGGCGGCCTTCGTGGCGGCGCTGCGCGGCGAGGTCGATATCGTGCTCGGCACGCGGCTCGCGGTGTTCGCGCCTTTCGTGCGGCTGGGGCTGGTGGTGGTGGACGAGGAGCACGATCCATCCTACAAGCAGTTCGAAGGGGTGCCCTACTCGGCGCGCGACCTGGCGGTCTGGCGGGCTCGCCGTTGGAACGTGCCGATCGTGCTCGGTTCGGCCACGCCCTCGCTCGAGAGCTGGGCGTCCTGCGAGGCGGGCCGCTATCGCCGCGTGGCTTTGTCCGCCCGCGCGAGCGGCCAACCCTTGCCGACGATAGAGCTCATCGACACGGCGCAGACGCCGGCCGAGGAGGGGGTGAGCGCGCCGCTCGCCCAGGCGATCGAAGCCACGCTCGCGCGCGGCGAGCAGGCGCTCGTTTTCCTCAACCGCCGGGGTTACGCGCCGGTGGTACGCTGCGGCCATTGCGGCTGGGTGAGCCGCTGCCCGAACTGTTCGGTCAATCTCGTCTTCCATCGCGACGACGGCCGGATGCACTGCCATCACTGCGGTTATCGGGAGGCCCCGCCGCGGGCCTGTCCCGAGTGCGGCGCGCTCGACCTGCAGCCCGTCGGCCGGGGCACGCAGCGGCTGGAGGAGCGGTTGCAGGCGCTGTTTCCCCAGGCGCGGATCGCGCGCATCGACCGCGACGCGGTGAGGACCTTGGCTCAATGGGAAACGCTGCTCGAGGAGGTGCGCGCGGGACGCTACGACCTGCTCGTGGGCACGCAGATGATGGCCAAGGGGCATGATTTTCCGTCGCTCACGCTCGTCGGCGTGATCGGGGCCGATGCCGGGCTCTACGCCGCCGAGGTGCGCGCCACGGAGCGGATGTTCCAGCAGCTGATACAGGTGGCCGGCAGGGCCGGTCGGGCGGGCGCGCCAGGTCGGGTGCTGGTGCAGACGGAGTTTCCCCAGCATCCGCTCTTTCGCGAGCTCGCGGCGCACGACTATGCCGCCTTCGCCGCGAGGACGCTCGCCGAGCGTCGGGCGCTGCGGCTGCCGCCTTTCGCTTTTCAGGCGTTGTTGCGCGCCGACGACGAGGCGCTGGAGCCGGCGCTCGCTTTCCTGGAGGCGGCGCGCACCACGGGGCGTGAGATTGCGGGCCGGGAAGGTTGGCCGGTGAAGGTGTTCGATCCGGTCCCGATGCGCCTCGTGCGCCTCGCGCGCCGCGAACGGGCCCAGCTGCTCGTCGAAGGGGGTCGCCGTCCTGCGCTGCACGCTTTCCTCGAGCGCTGGGTCGAGGCGCTGCGGGGCTTGCCCCATCCGCGTTCGTTGCGCTGGCGTCTGGAGGTGGATCCGCTGGAGACCTGAGGTCGATCAGGGGGGCCAGCGGTAGATTACTTCTGCCAGGCTTTGGCCTCCACCACGACCCGGTTGCGTCCTTTTTCTTTGGTTCGATGCAGGGGAAAACAGGCATCGTTCGGCATGGGTGTTCTCGCGCAGCGTTTTTCGTTGCCGTACAGCTTATCCCAGCATTGCCGCAAAAACACGGGTGACGCCGTAGCCGCCGAACACGAGCCAGAGGAAGAGCGCGGCGGCGAGGTAGAGCGGTCCGGGGCCGACCTGGCGAAACTTGACCACGTTCGTTTCCATGCCGATGGCCGTCATCGCCATCGTGAGGAGGAAATTGTCGACCCCGATCAGATCTTGCACCAGCCAATTGGGTAGCACACCGAGCGAATTGATGGCGCTGGCGGCGACGAACCAGACGGCGAACCAGGGAATGACGAGCCGAACGCCGGCGTTTTCCGTCCTGGTTTTGTGGCGCAGCGTGAGCCAACCCAGAGCGAGCAGCACGGGGGCGATCAGCATCACCCGGACCATCTTTACGATCACGGCGACTTCTCCTGCCCCGGCGATCCCGCCGGTGGCCGCGACCACTTGCGCCACCTCGTGGATGGTGCCGCCGCTATAGAGGCCGAAGATCTGGGGTGTGAGATGTAGCAGTCCCGTGGCATAGACGGCGGGGTAAAGAAACATGGAGAGGGTGCCGAAGAGGACGACGGTTCCCACCGCCACGGCGCTCTTGGCAGGATTGGATTCCAAGACGGACTCGGTGGCCACGACCGCCGCCGCGCCGCAGATGGCGCTGCCGGCTGCCGTCAGAATGGCGGTATCCCGGTCGAGCTTGAAGAGGCGGGTACCCATCCATACGCCGAGAGCGAGGGTGCTCACCACCATGGTCACCGACACGCCCAGGCCGGCCCAGCCCACGGCGGCAATCTGCTGGAAGGTGACGCGAAAGCCGTAGAGGATGATGGCCGCGCGCAGCAGATGTTTGGAACTGAAGAGGACGCCGGGCACCCAGGATTCGGGCAAGTGGCGTCGTAGGGTGTTGGCGTAGACCATGCCCAAGAGGATGCCGACGATGAGCGGACTGAGACCTAGGCGGGATATGGCGGGGAATTGTGCCATCTGCAACGCCGCTAGGGCGAAGAGGGCGACGAAGAGCAAACCGTGCAGGGCCGGTGCCCGTTGAGACAAGCCGTTCATCTCAGTTCCCATCCTGCGTCTGCGAGTGCGTCCTTGGGTGCGTACGGCGTCCATTGCCGTGCGATCACCTGCTTGCCGGTGACCTGGTCGGCCGCCCGCGCCATGAAAAAGGGGCCATTGACGTGGGTGTCGATGATGAGGCGCCACAGTTCCGGTGGCGTTTCCCAGAAAGGAGGGGGGGCGGTGAGAAAGCACGGGTTGACGTACTTCATCCCGCGTCCAGCGTTGTTGATGAGCACATCGAGTCGTCCCAGGCGTTCGGGCGCCGTGGCCACGGTGCGTTCGGCCTCTTCGGGATGGGCAGCGTCGGCCGTGAGGGGAAGAAAACGGTCGGAACCGAAGCGATCGCGGATCTCCGCTTCCAGCGCCTGCAGCTCACCCGATTCACGGGCGGCGGTACCGAGCACGCGTACCCCTGCAGCGGCGAGACCCAGCGGCATCGCTCGCCCCAGTCCGCGGCCGGCGCCCGTGACGATGGCAACCAAGGGGTCCAAAGGCATCGTCTCGTTCATGGATCCAGCTGCCTTGTTAGGTTTTCTGTCAATATACAAATTGCCAAAAAGTATATATCAACCCCCCCTCTTGATGGATGAATCGTTTCGTTTCTTGATGCTGCGCAAACCGGCCGTGAGTTCGGTCATCATCGGTGCAACCAAGCCCGAAGATGCGTTTGTGACGGGACGATGAAGAAAACCTTGCGGTGCGTGGCGACTGATGTTAATGGTGGCTTAAGAATCGCGTGAAACAATGAAACCCCGACCGTAGAATGGGAAAGGGGGTGATCCCCTTGGGATTTCCGTTTGTCTCGCACCGCAAGGAGAAGTCTCATGAAGATCAAACCACTGGCGGCTGCCCTTGCCGCTTTGGGGGTGGGGGTGTGTTTCGGCGTGCAGGCTGCGCCCGACGAACTGCGCGAAAAGGCCAAGGTGATCATCCAGCCGATCGAACCAGCGAAGATCGATCATCCGGCCAAGGTCGATCTCGGCCGTCAGCTCTTCTTCGAACCACGCCTGTCGATGTCCGGCATCATCTCCTGCAACACTTGTCATAACCTTTCATTGGGTGGCGTTGACAATTTGCCGACGTCCATCGGGCACAAATGGCAGCCGGGGCCGGTGAATGCGCCGACCGTGTTCAACGCCTCGCTCAACTTTGTCCAGTTCTGGGATGGGCGTGCCGCCAATTTGCAGGAACAGGCCGCCGGTCCGATCCAGAATCCGATCGAAATGGGGATGCCGCACACGCTCGCCGTGGCCGTGCTGCAGTCCATCCCCGGCTACGTCGACGAGTTCAAGAAAATCTACGGTACGGACCAGATCGCCATCGAGCAGGTCACCGATGCGATCGCCGAGTTCGAGAAAACCTTGGTTACGCCGAATTCGCGTTTCGACAAGTGGCTCAAGGGCGACGACAAGGCGATCACCGCCGAGGAACGCGAAGGCTTCAGGATTTTCTACGACAGCGGCTGTATCGCTTGCCACAACGGCCCCAACCTCGGCGGCAATTCCTTCCAGAAGATAGGCGTGGTCGAACCGTACAAATCGACTTCGCCGGCCGAAGGTCGAGCGGCGGTGACGAAAAAAGACGAGGATCGCTGGTACTTCAAGGTGCCGACGCTGCGTAACGTGGAACTTACCTACCCCTACTTCCACGACGGTCAGGCGAAGACGCTGGAGGAGGCCGTCACTCTGATGGGACGCTTGCAGCTTGGCCGCACCTTCACCGACGACGAAGTGAAGAAAGTCGTCGCCTTCCTGCATACGCTCACCGGCGAGCGGCCGCAGATGCCTTTGCCGCTGCTGCCGCCCTCCGGTCCGAACACGCCGCGCCCCGATCCGTTCAAGTGAGGAGCGCATCAGCGTAGCGTCGTGAGGTAGTCGATGATGGCCTGTCGGTCCTGCGGGTCCGGCAGGCCGTCTTCATCCGTCCGTTCAGAGCATGGATTTGGGTGGCGGCGGAGAGGCAGGATGGCCCTACACCGGATCGACGTGCGTGGTCAGGTGCAGCACGGGGTGGCGTGCCTTGACGGTGGCGACGACGCGCTTGGCGATTTCGTGCCCCTCGGCCACCGTGAGGTGCCCGTCGATTTCGAGGTGGACGTCGGCCACGATCATGTCGCCGGTCTTGCGGGTGCGCAGGTCGTGGATGCCGCGCACGCCGGGGATGGCGAGGATCTCGGCGGCGATTGCTGCGGCCTGTTCCTCGTTCACCGCACGGTCGGTGAGGTCGTGGAAGGCGTCGCGGGTAAAGCCCCAGCCCATTTTGACGATCATCAGGCCCACGATCAGGGCGGCGATGGGGTCGAGCAGGGTCACGCCCAGAAGGTTGCCACCGATGCCGATGGCAACGACGAGCGAGGAGGCGGCGTCCGAGCGGGCGTGCCAGGCGTTGGCCACCAGCAGGCTGGAGCGCACGCGCTCGGCGACGGCGAGCATGTAGCGGAAGAGGAGTTCCTTGGCGGCGAGCGCGCCGAGCGCCACCGCCAGCGCAAGCCCGTGCACGGTCGGGATGGTTGCGGGATTCTCCAGCTTGTGCACGGCGGTATTGATCATGCCGAGGCCGACGGCAAGGAGCAGCGCGCCCAGGACGAGCGAGGCGGCATTCTCGAAGCGTTGGTGGCCGTAGGGGTGGTTGGCGTCGGGCGCTTTGCGACTGTGGCGCAGGGCGAGCAGGACGACGAAGTCGGCCACGAGGTCGGAGAGGGAATGGATGCCGTCGGCTACCAGACCTTGCGAGCCGGACCAGAGGCCGGCGATCACCTGGGTGAGGGTGAGGCCGAGGTTGACGGCGACGCTCACCCAGGTGGTGCGTTTGGCCGCGCGTTCTCGTTCGGGAGAATCGGACTCTTCGTCGAGCTCGTCGAAGTCGTGGAGTTCGTTCATGAGGTTTCGGTCATGGCAGGGAGGGGGTGGAGGGGGGAATCTTCCGAGCGCGGAAAGACCACCCGCATCGTCGTGCCGCGGCCATCCGGCCCTGCTTCGGCGCCGACGCGGCCACCATGGAAGGCTACGATGCGCTGTACGATGGCGAGTCCCAGTCCGGCGCCGCCGCTGGGGCTGCCGGGGACGCGGTAGAAGGGCTCGAACACGCGGGCCCGTTCTTCGGGGGGGATGCCCGGCCCCTGATCGCTTACGGTGAGCGTCACGGTCGCGGCGTCGACGGTGAGGCGGACGTCGACGCGTCCGCCAGCCGGGGAATGGCGGATGGCGTTGTCGATCAGGTTGCGCACGAGGATACCCAGGGCGAGGGCGATGCCGTGCACGCGGGCGGGTTCCGGTGCATCCAACCCGAGTTCCACGCCGCGCTCGAGCGCGAGCGGCGCTAGTTCGGCCACCGCTTCGCGGGCGATCTCGCGCAGATCGAGTTCGCCGCGCAGGGTACGGGTCACGTCGGGTTCGAGCCGGGTGAGGGTGAGCAGTTGGGAGACGAGGCGGCTTGCTCGGTCGACGCCAGCGATCAGATGATGCAGGGCTTCTTCCCGCTGGGCTCCCTCCGGGGCGCGCAGGGCGAGCTGGGCCTGGGTCTTGAGGACGGCAAGCGGGGTGCGCAATTCGTGCGCCGCGTGCGAGGTGAAGCGCCGTTCGCGCGCCATCGCTTCGGCCAACGCCTCGAGCAGGTGGTTGAGCTCGCCGACGATGCCGCGAATCTCCACTGGCACCTCCGCGAGCGCGATCGGCGTGAGCTGGGTCGGCGAGCGGTGGGCGATCTCGCATTCGGTGCGCGCGAGCGGTTGCAGCCCCCGGCGCACGCCGACGAGCACGAGGACGACGAGCAGCGGCACGGCCACGAGCAGCGGTCCGACGAGCTGACCGATGACGTGGTAGACCAGTTCGGTGCGGCCGGAGAAGGGTTCGCCGACGTAGACTTCGAGGGGGCCGTCGGAGTGGATCTTGTGCAAGACGCGCCACATTTGTTTTTGATAGAGCACGTCGGCGAAGCCGTCGCCGGGAATGAAGCGTTCCGCGGCGGGGGCGTCTGCCGTGCGCACGAGCAGATGGCCGCGGTACCAGATCTGGAAGGCCGCCTCGTCGTCGTAGGCGCGGATGAGGCGTTCGCTGAAGACGCCGTTGAGCACTTCTTCCGTCGTCTCGTGCTCGTCGTTGAGTTCGTGCCAGGAGAGGTCGAGCAGCACTTCGGCGATCTTCTCCAGCCGATCGTCGTAGAATGCGTGGATTTCGCGCCGCGCATCCCAGAAGACGATGGCGGTGAGCACACCCCAGGCGAGGGCGAACACGCCCAGCATCAGGACGATCAGGCGTCGCCGCAGCGAGATCATCCGCGCTCCTTGGGCAAGAGGTAGCCGACGCCGCGCACCGTCACGATCCATTCCCGACCGAGCTTGCGGCGCAGGTGATGGATGTGGACCTCGATCGCGTTGCTCTCCACTTCGCTGCCCCAGCCATAAATCCCTTCTTCCAGCCGCTCGCGTGACAGCACCTTACCGGCATGCTCCAGCAAAAGGTGCAGGAGGGCGAATTCCTTGGCGGAGAGCTCGACCGGTGCGCCGTTGAGCGTCACCGTGCGCGCCGCCGGATCGAGCACGAGCGGACCGTGGCGCATGGCGCTGTCGGAACGGCCGTGGGCGCGCCGGTACAGCGCCCGCAGGCGGGCGGCGAGTTCTTCGAGGTCGAAAGGCTTGCCCAGATAGTCGTCGGCGCCGGCGTCGAGCCCGGCGACCCGGTCGGAGACCGCGTCCCAGGCGGTGAGGATCAGCACCGGGGTCTTCACACCCGCCGCACGGGCGCGCTTGAGCACCTCGAGACCCGAGAGGCCGGGCAGGCCGAGGTCTAGCACGGCGAGCTCGAACGGTTCGCTACACAAGGCCGTCAGCGCCGCTTTTCCTTCGCGCACCCAATCGACGGCATAGCCTTCCTGTTCCAAGCCGGTGCGCACGGCCGCACCCAGCATTTCCTCGTCTTCGATCAAAAGGAGTCGCATCGGATCATCGAGTAGCTTGTTTCCGTTCGAGTTCCTGGAGCGCCGCCTGGATCTCCTTGCGTCGCACGAAGCGGCGCACGGTTTCGGCCTGCTTGCGCAGCAGCCGGTCGAAGAGGCCCGGCCAGAGCGCGTTGAGGCGGACGAACCAGGGTTCCATTCCACCCAGCACCACCTCGCGGGCGTCGTCGAGGATCGCATCGAGCAGGGCGTCGGCCACGAGTTCGGGCGGATCGACGGCCATGCCGGTTTCCTGCGCCATGTCGTAGACTTCCGGCGGGTTGAGGGCGGTGCGCACGGCACGCGGGGCGACGAGCGTCACGCCCACGCCGCTGCCGGCGAGTTCGCGCCGCAGCCCTTCGGTGAAGCCGCGCAGGGCGAACTTGCTCGCCGCGTAGGCAGTGTAGCCGGGCAGCGCCAGGGCTCCCAGCACCGAGCCGCAGAAGACGAGCCGTCCGCTGCCGCGCGCCGTCATCTCCGGCAGCAGCGCCTTGGCAAGCCACATGGCCGAGGCGCAGTTCGTGCGCAGCAGCCGTTCGATGGCTTCGTCGTCTTCGTCGACGAAGGCGCGAAAACTTCCTACCCCGGCCAGATGGACCAGCACGTCGATGCCGCCCAAGGCTGCGCGTGCGCCCATGACCGCGGCGCGGCAGCCTTGGGCAGTGGAGAGATCGGCCTCGACCACCACCGAGTGCGGCAGTCGGGCCGCCAGGGTCTCGAGCGGTTCGCGCCGCCGCCCCACCAGGGCGACGCGAGCCTCCATGTGGGCGAGTCTCGTGGCGAGCGGCACGCCGATGCCGCCGCTCGCTCCCGTCAGCAGGACGCGTTTTCCTCGTATGTCCATGATTTTCCTCATTGCGGCAGGGCGCGGAAGACGTCGCCGTAGAGGTGGTACATTTGCCGGGCGCAGCGGATCACCGCCCGCTGGTCGTCTTCACCCGTGATCCGGTCCATCAGGCGTTCGAAGTAGGCGATGTGGCTTTGGTCGAGGTCGCCGTGGCTGGTGAGATAGGAGAAGGCCGCCTCCGGCAGGCCGAGCGCCGTCTGGATCGCCTTGGCCGCACGCGTGGCGAGGTTGACGCTCGTGCCTTCGAGCACCAGCACCATGCCGAAGAAGCCCACGGGGTTGCGCCGCAGCACCGTGTCCCAGGCGTAGGCGATCATGCGGTCGGTCTCGGGGGCCGGTTCGCCGCGGCGTACCGCCTCGGCATCGACGCCGCAGGCGCGCAAGTCGTCGAGCACCCATTCGTGATGGCCGTATTCCTCGCGGATGTATTCGGCCACGGCGCCGCGCAGCCATTCGAGCCGCTCGGGCAGCCGTGCGCCCACCGCCATCAGCAGGGGCACCGTCTGGTTGACGTGATGATAGGCTTGGGTGAGGAAGGCGCGGTAGGTCTCCAGGCTCACGTTTCCTTCTACCGCGGCGGCAAAGAGGGGAATCGCCAGGAAGTGCTTGCGCTCTTCTTCCGTTTCCTGCAGCAAGGTCTCATAGAATCCCATCGTGTTGCTCCTTGTCAGCGTTCCAGTTGTGACCACAGGCGCGCCAGCTCCGACGCGTAGGTGGTGAAGATGTGGGCCCGGCGCAACCGCCCGTTGGGCGTGAGCAGGCCGTTTTCGGGGGTGAAGGGCGCATCGGCGCGCACCCAGGCGGCGATGCGGGCGTAATCGGGTAGGCGGGCATTGGCTGCCGCGACCGCCCGTGCGAGCGCCGGTTCCGGCAGGGTCGTGTGGAGCACGGCCAGGTTGTGCGCGCGCCCTTCACCGAAGACCGCCGCCTGCACGATGCCTTCTTCCTGGGTCAGTTCCCTTTCGACCCATTCCGGCGAGACGTTGCGCCCGAAGGCGGTCACGTAAATGTCCTTCTTGCGTCCGGTGAGGAAGAGGAATCCGTCCGCGTCGAAGGTGCCGATGTCGCCCGTCGGCCAGAACCCATCGGCCATTGAGGGCGATTCCTGACGCAGGTAGCCGGCACAAACGGCGCCGCGCACCAGCACTTCGCCGTCGGGCGCGAGGCGAACCTCGTTGTGTGGCAGCGGCCGGCCGACGCTGCCGGGGCGTTCCGCGCCGGGGCGATTCACTGCCACCACCGAGGCGCATTCGGACAGACCATAGCCTTCATACACCGGCAGTCCCAAGGCGCGTGCCCGTTCGAGGAGACGCAAGGGGACCTTGCCGCCGCCCACTGCGAGGAAACGCAACCGCGCCGTGAGCGGCCCGTGCCGCTCGACTTCCGTCACCAGGGCGCGTAAGAGCTGTGGGGTGAGCACCACCGTGTCCGGTTCGGCGCGATGCAGCGCCGACCACAGGCGGGAAGGATCGACGCCGGCCGCGCCGTGCAATCCGAGTTCTGCCATGGGCCAGAGCACCGTGCCCATGCCGGCGAGCAGCGGCGCGTACAGCCCGGCGATGTTTTCCAGCAGCACGGAGAGGGGCAGCACCGCGAGATGCCGCTCGCCCTCTGCGGCCCCGGCGGCCCACACGAGCGAGCGCGCCACCGCTTCCATCGCCTCGCGTCGTAGCAGGACGCCTTTGGGCGCACCCGTGGTACCGGAGGTGTAAGTCACTTTGGCGATGCCCGGTGGCAAGGGCGGTGCGCTCGGCGCCAGCATCACTTGCCATAGCCGCACGCCGGCGACTTCGCCCAGCGCTCTGGCCTTGCCCTGGTCGGCGAACGCCTGGGGTTGGTCGGTGAGCACGGCACCCACGCCGGAATCGGCGAGCACGTGCGCGATCTGCGCCGCGGAGAAGAAGGGGGGCAGCGGCACGAGGGGGACTTCGGCCATCCAGGCGGCCAGATCGCACACCGCCCAGGCGGGGCCGTTGTCGAGGGCGAGCGCCACGCCGCGTTCGCGCCAGGGTTCGAGCAGGGATGCGAGCACTTCCACCGCGACGGCGGCGGTGGCGAAGTCGAGCGTCCGTTCGCGGCCGATCCACGCCGGTGCTTGCGGATCCGTTGCCGCCCAGCCGCGGAGCGCTTCGCTCAGGGTCGGGTACATGCCCTTTCCCCTTTCCAGCGCATCCCCGCGCCACAGCCCAAGGCGAGCCCGCGCAACCAGAGGGCGAGCAGACCGTCGCCGCTGCCAGCGAGCATTCCCCGCACCGCACCGGTACCTTGGGCCACCTCACCGGCGACCACTTGCGGGTCGCCCTCGTAATACGATCCCCAGCCCGCACCGCCGTCGGGCAGACGCTCGGGGTGCGCCGGCGCGAGCGGGTGCAGGACGATGCCGAGCCGCGCGAAGGTATTGCGCAGCTCGCGGCGTGCGGTGAATACCACCCACTGCACGCTGCAGGCGGCGAGAAAGGCCGTCAGGGTCACTACCAGCGCCCGGGCGCCGCCCGGTACGTCGGCCGCGAGGCTGCCGACTTCGACGATGCCCTCGCGCACCCCTCCGGGAAGGAGGGTCTGTACCGGGGCGTCGAGATAGTGCTCGAGGAAGAACGGCGTCTCGCCTCGGCGCAGCGCGAGCGCCGCCCGCACCTGGCCCGTGGCATCGCGCAGGGCGAGAAATGGGCCGCGAGGCGGGGCGATGTGCGCGCCGTACCGGGCCAAGTAGAGGGCCTGTACGAATCGGGCGACGTTTTCGCTCGATGCTTCGTTTTCGGCCACCCAGGCTGCTTCCGTGAGTCTGCCGGAAGCGTTCTTTTTCGGCCGGGCGGCACAGCTGATCGTCGCCATCGGGATCTCCTCGTTTCGTCGCGATGGGAGATACGATACGGTGGCGAACTTAAGGAAAGCTTAAATGCCGTCTCCTCGGCGAAATGCGCGCACATGGCGCCGCAGCCAACTCTTGGCGGCTTCCAGGAGCACCAGCACGCCGGCACCGACGGCAAGGGTGAGCGCCACGTCGTCGGGGTGCAAAGGGCCGAAATGCAGCAGGTCGCGCGCTGGCGGCCACAGCAGGACGACGGCGGAGAAGGCGGCGACGAGGCCGGCGATCGCCGCCAGCATCGGGTTCGGGCGCCGGAACGCTTCCCGTAACGAGGCCGAGAACGAGCGGTCGATGAGCACGAGCCCCAGCAGGCTCGTCACCAGGGAGAAAAAGGTGAGGGCGCGCACTTCTTCGTCCGACAGGCCGCGCGCCACCGCGCCCAGCAGCACGCCGGTCACGAGCGCCAGGACGAGCGCCCCTTGGGCCACACCCCAGGTGAGCAGCGGCCAGGAGAAGAGCGGTTCCTGCGGTGGCCGCGGTGGGCGGCGCATCACGTCGTCCTCTTCGGGTTCGGCCTCGAAGACGAGGGAGCAGACGGGGTCGATCACCATCTCCAGCAAGGCGATGTGGATCGGACCGAGCACCAGCGGCAGGCCGAGCAGCAGGGGCAACAGCGCCAACCCGGCGATCGGCAGATGGACCGCGAGGATGAAGAGCATCGCCTTGACGAGGTTGTCGTAGATGCGCCGTCCCAGGCGGATCGCCTGCACGATGGCGCCGAAATCATCGTCGAGCAGCACGAGCGCGGCCGCTTCGCGGGCGACGTCGGTGCCGCGCCCGCCCATGGCGATGCCGATGTGCGCGGCCTTGAGCGCCGGGGCGTCGTTCACGCCGTCGCCGGTCATGGCGACGACCTCTCCGGCCGCTTTCAGGGCTTCGACGAGGCGCAGTTTCTGCGTGGGGGCGATGCGGGCGAAGACCGTCACCTGCGATACCCGTCGGCGCAGTTCGGTCTCGTCGAGCCGCGCGAGCTCGTCGCCGGTCATCACCTCGTCGGCGGCGATGCCGGCGGCTCGGGCGATCGCCCGGGCGGTGGCCGGATAGTCGCCGGTGATCATCACCACGCGCACGCCCGCCGAATGGCACTGCGCCACCGCTTCCGGCACGCCGGGGCGCAAGGGGTCGGCGAGTCCGGCCAGGCCGACGAAGGAAAAGGCGAAGGCGCGAGGATCTTCCGGCAAAGGATCCTCGGCACCTTGGGCGCGGGCGAGCGCCAGCACCCGTAAGCCTTCACCGGCCATTGCCTCCACTTGCGCGAGCAATGCCGCGCGCGCCGCCTCGTCCATGCGGCACAGGGTCGCGATCGTCTCGGGGGCACCTTTGCTGGCGACGAGGATCTCGCCTCGCGCCGAGCGCCACACCCGCGTCACCGCGAGCAGCTCGGGCCGCAGGCCGTATTCCTTTACGGGGGCGAGATCGGTTGTCACGGGCTGCGGGCAGCGCCGTTCCAGTTCGTGGAAAGCGAGTTCCATCGGATCAAAGGGGTCGTCGGCGCTCGCGAGCCGGGCACACTCGGCCAGCGCCCGGAAAGGTTCGGGCAGCAGGGAGGCGTCGTCTTTCCTCGTCCAGGTCGATCCGTCGGGTCGGCGCAGGGCGACCACGCGCATGCGGTTCTCGGTCAGGGTCCCGGTCTTGTCGGTGCACAGCACCGTGGCAGAACCGAGCGTCTCGATGGCGGCGGCGCGCCGCGTCAGCACCCGGGCGCGCGAGATGCGCCAGGCGCCCATCGCCATGAACACGGCGAGTACGACGGGAAATTCCTCCGGCAGCATCGACATGCCCAGCGCGATGCCGGCGAGGAAGGCTTCGGTCCAGTTGCCGCGCAGACTGCCGTAGAGTAGCGTCGCGGCGAGCGCCGTGGCCGTGCCGAGGGTGGCGAAGAGCCGCACGATTTGCCGTGTCTGGCGCTGCAGGCGCGGTGGTTCGGTGTCGATGTGCGCCAGCGCCGTGCCGATCTTGCCGAATTCGCTGCGCGCACCCGTGGCGAGGACGCGCGCGAGCCCTCGGCCGCGCACCACGAGCGTGCCGGAGAAGACGTAGGGCAGATCGTCTCCACCGGGCGAGGGCGGCGGCAAAGAAGTTCCAGGGTGCGGAGCGGTTTTGCGCACAGGGACTGATTCGCCGGTGAGCAAGGATTCGTCGACCAGCAGATCCTGGGCCTCGAGGAGTACCGCGTCGGCCGGGACGCGGTCGCCCTCGGCGAGCACGATCAGGTCGCCGCGTACCACTTCCCGCCCCGGGATGCGCTGCCGCTGCCCGTCGCGGATGACGAGCGCTCGAGGGCTGGAGAGTTCGCGCAGCGCGGCGAGCACCCGTTCGGTGCGGCTCTCCTGGATCGTCGTGATCAGCACGGAGAAAACGGCGAAAGCGAGCAGCACCAGCCCTTCGGTCAGGTCGCCGACGAGCAGGTAGATCCCCGCGCCGGCAAGCAGCAGGAGGAGCATCGGTTCGCGCAATACTTCGCCCACGATGCGCCACGGCGTGCGCTGGCGCTCCTGCGGCAATTCATTCGGTCCTTCGTCGGCCAGGCGCCGCCGGGCCTCTTCGCTCGAGAGTCCGCGCGACGTCTCCTCGGTGTCGGACGGGGGTGATTCGCTCATCGGTCGGTTCCTTCTGGCGGTACGGCAAGGATGAGGGTGAATCGTGCCCCGCCCAGGCGGCTCTCACCGGGCTCGACGCGGGCGCCGAGGAGTTCCGCCGCCTCGCGCACCAGCGTCAGGCCCAGACCCGTGCCCGGGGCGGCGGAGTCGCGCGCAAAGGGGGCGAACAGCTTTTCCCGCCGCTCCGGGGCAATGCCGAGGCCGTCGTCCTCGACGTCGAGTCGCATGAGGTTCCCCTCCCGGCGCAGCGAGACCCGCACGGTACTGCCCGGCGGCGTGTGACGCAGTGCATTGCCGACGAGGTTGCGCACGATGAGGGCGAGCGGCTCCGGTGCGAGCAGGGCGGGCAGAGTCTCGGGCAAGTCCACCTCCAGCGTGTGCCCGTGCGCCTGGGCCTGCGGCCAGAGGAGAGCCAATTCCTGACGCACCACTTCGGCGGCATCGATGGTGCGTCGTGGCCGGCGCGCGTCGTGTCCCAGGCGCGCGAGCGTGAGCAGTTGCTCAATGAGCTGGGCGGCGCGGGTCGTGCCTTCGCGCGCGGCTTGCAGCGCTTCACGGCGGCGCGCCTCGTCGCCTTCGACGAGCGCGGCATCCAGATGCGCCGCGATCGCGGCAATCGGCGTGCGCAGTTCGTGGGCGACGTCGGCGGTGAAGCGCCGCTCGCGCTCGAAGGCTTGGGACAAGCGGGCGAGCAGCTCATTGACCGCGCCCACCACCGGCTCGAGTTCCTGCGGCGCATCGGGCAAGGCCACCGGTTCGAGCGCGTCCGGGCGACGGCGCCGTAAGGCTTGCGACAGCGCCACGAGCGGGCGTAATCCCCGCCCGATCGCCCACCAGGAAAAAAGTGCAAGCGCACCGGCCCCCATGCTGAGCGTCTCCACCGAGTGTTCTACCAGCTCTTCGGTGAGTTCGCCATGCAGATCCAGCGGATGCGCGGCGAACACTCGCGCCCCGTCGGGGCGGGTGCTGGCATAGACGCGCCAGCCTGGTTTGCCGGGAAGACGATGAAAGCCATCTTCGAGCCGGGAAAAATCGACATCCGGCGGCAGCGTGCCAAAGCGCACGATCTCCCCTCCCCCGGGATCGAGCACCAGCACGCCGGCGTGCTTTCCAGCCTTTCGTGCCCGTTTGCCCGGCGGTTCGGGGTACGCCGCTTCCCCGCGGCCCAGAGGGACCGCGGCAATCGCCTCGACGCTCGCCACGAGCCGCGCATCCAGCAGATCCCTTGCTTCCTTGCCGCTTTCCCTCACGACGTAGGCGAGCGAGACGAGCCAGAAGAGCGCCACCCCGGCGAGCAGCCAGAGCGTGAGGCGCAGGCGCAGCGAATGGCCGAGCCGGCGCCAGAGGGTCATCGCGCGGCTCCTTGCGCCGCCGGGCCCAGGCGATAGCCCAGCCCGCGCACCGTATCGATGATGTCCGGGTCGATCTTGCGACGCAGGTGATGGATGAGCACCTGCAGCACGTTGCTGTCGGGCGCTTCGTCCGCCTCGTAGAGCGCCTGTTCGAGCTGGATCTTGGTGAAGACCCGGCCCGGGCTGCGCGCGAGGCGCTCGAGTAGACGGTATTCCATCGCCGAGAGCTCGACCGGCGAACTGTCGAACCACACGGCATGCCCCGCCGTGTCCAGACGCAGGCGCCCCAAGTCGATGAGCGAACGCGCCCGTCCTTCGCCGCGGCGCACCAGCGCCCGCAGACGGGCGGCGATTTCTTCGAGCGGGGCGGGTTTCACCACGTAGTCGTCCGCTCCTTCGTCGAGACCAGCGATGCGGTCGGAGAGCGCGTCGCGCGCCGTCAGGATCAGCACCGGCGTGGCAAGCCCCTCGGCGCGCCAGCGCCCGAGCGCGTGCATGCCGTCCTCGTGAGGCAAGCCCAGGTCGAGCACCACGGCGTCGAACGGTTCGGATTGCAGCAGGCGCGAGGCGGAAGCGGCATCCCGTGCCCACGCCACGCTCATGCCCAGGGCTTCCAACCCCCGTTCGAGGCCCGCACCGAGCAGCGCATCGTCCTCGACGAGCAAGACCCGCATCTTCCCTCCTTCAGCTGCGCAGCAGCCAGTACACCGCCACCGCCACCCAGACGAGCAACACAACGGCTGCGGCGGTGTAGGGCCGCCCGATCGCTTCCTGCGGCGCGCCGCGTTTCACCCCCAGCACCATCGCGCGTACGAGATTCTCGCGATGGGCGAGACTGCCGACGAACACCCCGGCCAAGTGCACCAGCACCACGGCGAGCATGAGGTTCGCCAGCGCCTCGTGTGCCTTTTCGACGAACTTGCCGCCGATCTCCTCGTAGGTACACCAACCCAGGAGGGGTGTGAGGACCCCGAGGGCGAGCAGGGCGAGGATGGCGATCCCGCCGGCCGGATTGTGCCCGGTGTAATGGCGCGGCTGCAAGCGTGCCAGCCCGACGAGATAGTCCCAAACTTCGCGCCACGGACGCACGAAAGAGGAGAATCGCGCCGACCACGGGCCGACGAAACCCCAGATCACGCGAAAGAGGGCCACCGCGGCCACCGTGCCGCCGGCGGCGACGTGCACCAGGCGCAAGCGCTCGGATTCGCCGGTGAGCCAAGCGACGATGAATCCGAGGGCCATCAGCCAGTGCCCGAGTCGCACGACGGCGTCCCAGACCAGCACCTTGTTTCCGTTCGACTCCATGATGAGGCTCCGTTAGTCTTTGTAGGGGCCATAGCCGGGGATGTCGATCTCGCGCTCGCGGTACGAGCCTTCTTCGGCCCGCTTGTGGCAAGCGCCGCAGTTGGCCGGGGACTTCACCCGAGGGTCGCGCCAGGCGGCGGTGGGAACTTCGTCGTGCTTGCGCTTGAACCAGGCCGTCTGCGTGATGCGCGGCGGGTCCCCGGCTCCTTGCGTGCGGCGGCCATCGCCCGCGTTCTGCACGAGAAAGTCGGTGAGCTCCTGCGCCGTCTGCGGCGAGAGCGAGGCATCGTCGCCATAATGGTGCGCGAGATCGGCCATCACTTTGCGCCAATCCTCGGCCGAGAGCAAGGACGGCGGGAAGGGAACGTGGCAGCTGCCGCATTCCTGACGGTAGAGCGGTGAGAGCGGCGCCCCTTTGCTCTTGTCTTTATAACGGGTCTCGTGCTTCTCCTGTTCGGCGCGTTCGTGCCGCTCTTCGGCCGAGACCACGATCGGCGCAGCGATGAGGGCGGCGCACAGGGCGGTGGTGAAAAGATGGCCGTAGTGGCGGTAAAGTCGTTCGATCACATTCATGTCGAGTCTCCTTCAGTCATTGGTGCACGAGCCAGGCGAGAAAATCGGCTTTCTCCGCCGCCGTGCATTCCCGTCCCACCACTTCCTTGCAGTTGCGGCGGAACCATTTTTCGATTTTCGTTTCGTCGGTGAACCGCTCGGGATTGGCGCTCACGGCCATGGGCGCGATCGTCTTTCCCGTGACCACGTGTTTGCCGCTCTGCCTGGGATCGGCGCCATGGCAGGCATAGCAGCCGGGCATGTCGGCCGACACGCCGTGATTCTTGCGATAGAAGGCTTCGCCGCGCGCAGGGTCGGGAGTGAAGCCCGCCTGTTCCTGGGCGGCGCGCTGCGCATAGCGCTCGGCCATCGCCGCCGGCGTTTCGGCCACGGCACAGAGAGAAAAGCTGGAGAGTAAGGTGGGAAAGAGCCAGGCAGCCAGCTTGCGGAAGATCGGGGATTTCATGATGACCTCTTCGTCGTGATGCACACGCGTTCATTGGAGCACACTGTCCTTAACAGGGAGTTAAAACGCGCGATGACATGATCGGTTAAAGGAGCTAAAAAGTGGATTGAGAATGATTTTTCTTTGGATCGGTTTAAGGATTTGTTAATCTTTTGCCGACATACTTCAATGATCGATGACCCTTTCGCCGAGCGAGACGATCATGCGGCTCAATCTTCCCGTCACACAGAACGAATACCCTGTACGCGACGACGTGGTGATCGTCTCGCATACCGATCTCAAAGGCCGCATCACCTACGCGAACGACGATTTCTGCGAATACGCTGGAATGACGCGCGAGGAGCTTCTCGGCCAACCGCACAATGTCATTCGCCATCCCGACATGCCGCCGGAAGCCTTCCGCGACCTGTGGGCGACGATCAAGGCGGGGCACGTCTGGCAGGGGATCGTCAAGAATCGGCGCAAGAACGGCGATCACTACTGGGTCAAGGCCACGGTAGCCCCTTTGCCCGACGGCTCGGGCTACATGAGCATCCGGCTCAAACCTTTGGCGGAAGAAAAAACCGCCGCCGAGGCGCTCTATGCCCGCATGCGCGCCGGTGCGCCTCTGCGGCTCGAGCGCGGCCGGCTCCGCCCTGGTCCCGTCAAACGTCTCCTCAATCATCTCGGCCTAGAGAGCCGCTATTGGATCACCCTTTTTGTCGGTGCCGGTTTCTACGGCGTGGCCGTGCTGTTTGCCCTGCAGGGGCGAACGATGGAACTTACCTGGGTCTCCGCCGCCGGCTTGTGCTCGTTCATGGGGTTAGGCGTGTGGATGCGGCGTCGCCTGCATGTGGGTATCGGCGAACTCAAGACCATGGCGCAGGCGGTGGCTGCCCTCGACTTGCGTGCTGACGTCGATGACGATCACCACGACGAGATTCGCGCCCTGCTCGACGTCCTGAAAGTGATCCGGGCGCGGTTCTACGAGACGGTGATCACGCTGCGTCAATCGCAAAAGCGGCTGCGTACTGAAGTGGGCGAGGAACTCCAGCGTGCCGGGCAGACGCGCTCGACCGCCCAGGGACAGACGGCCGCGGCGCACACGCTCGCCGCATCTACCGAGCAGCTCGCCCAGGCGATGCAAGAGATCGCCACGACGGCGGCACAAGCGGCAGAGCGGATCGAAGCGCTGATCGCGACCAATCGCCAGGCGACGGCGCGGGTGCGCGACAGTGCCGAACAGACGAGCAAATTGTCTGACGAATTGGCGGCGCTCGCCCATGAAGTCGAGGCGTTCAAGGGGTCGATGGATTCGATGCGCAGCGTCATCGACGTGATCGGCGAGATCGCCGCGCAGACGAATCTCCTTGCGCTCAACGCTTCCATCGAAGCTGCACGCGCAGGCGAATCCGGTCGGGGCTTCGCCGTGGTCGCCGACGAGGTGCGCAAACTTGCCGAGCGCACGGCGCAGGCCACGACCGAGATCGGTGCCATGATCGGCAAAGTGCAAAGCCAGGTGGATCACGCCGTCGCCCAGACCCAAGCAGGGCGGGAAACGGTCGAGACGACGGTGCGCAAGGCGCTCGCCTCGGCCGAGGAAATCGCCGGTATCGAACACGCGCTCGAAGCGATCGGGACCGAATCCGCGCAAATCCCGCGAAGCGTCGAAGCCCAAGCGCAAGTGACGCAGCAAGCGGCTGGCGAAATCACCCACCTCGCCCAGATGTCTGAAGCGCTCGAACAAATGGCTCATCACAGTGAGGAGGCGGCGCGATTGCTGGAGCGGACGGCGCAAGAGATCGCTGCGATGCTGCAGCAATTTCGAACATAATGACGGCCATGCGCCCTGCCGATCGCCCGAACTTCCATGACTGCCGACCCTGCCGAAATTGCCCGCCTGACTGCGCTCGATGGGCTCGACATCTACGGCACCCTTCCTGAGCCCACCTTCGATCGGGTCGTGGAGCTCGCCACGAGCCTGCTGGAGGTACCCATTGCCCTCTTGTCGTTCATCGGGAAAGACACGCTGCGCGTCAAAGCGCGCTTTGGTTCCGCGCTCGAGGCGTTGCCGCGCCAAGAATCGTTCTGCGCCTTCCTGATCGAATCGGATTCGGACAGTCTCCTCGTCAAGGATGCGCGCCGGGATCCCCGCTTCGCCTCCCTTCCCCTGGTGACTGCGGGAGGAATTCGTTTTTACTTCGGTCTGGCGATTCGGGTTGAGGGGCAACCGGTCGGGACGCTGTGCGTGATGGACACCCAGGTGCGCCACCTCTCGTCCGCGCAGGAACGCTCCTTGCGCCACCTCGTCGCGCTCACTGAAATCGGCGAAACCCAGGGACAACGCCTGGGACCAGTGCAAGCCGATTTCACCCGCGCCAAGCAGGTATTGGTCAACCTCCTCAGTAACGCCATCAAGTACAACCGACCCCATGGGCAAGTACGATTGCATGCCTTCTCGAGCGTGGAAGAAGCAAATACCCCGAAGTATTGGGAAATCGCCGTCACCGATACCGGCATCGGCATCGATCCGGCGCATCTCGACCACCTCTTCGAACCGTTCAACCGCCTGGGGCAGGAAAACGGCTCCATCGAAGGCACCGGCATCGGGCTCGCCATCGCGCGCGAGCTCGTCGAGCGCATGGGCGGGTCGATGCGGGTGGAGAGTCGTCTGGGCGAGGGAAGCACCTTCGCCTTCACCCTGCCGGCGGCGCCATGCGACCACCTTGATTCAGCCGAGGAACCATGATCCTGCCCGACCAACCGCTCACCGAGGCAAAGCTCCTCGTCGTCGATGACAACCCGGCTAATCTCGCCCTGCTGGAGGCAATCCTCGAGGAGGCTGGCTTTACGCACGTCACCTGCCTCAGCGACTCACGCCAAGTGCTGCCTGCCTGGCGGGAAGGGGGCTACGACCTGGTGCTGCTCGACATCCGCATGCCACATTTGGACGGGTATGCCGTGATGGCACAGCTCGAGGCCGAGCTCGAGGCCGACGACTATCTGCCGGTGATCGTGCTCACGGCGCAGATCGACGAAGCCACGCGCGAGCGCGCGCTCGCGGCCGGGGCGCGCGACTTCATCACCAAACCGTTCGACGCCAGGGAAGTGATCCAGCGCATCCGCAATCACCTGGAAGTGCGGGCGCTGCACAATCGTCACCTCCAGGAAGTGCAGACCTTGAGCGCCGATGTCCATCACAAGGACGACCTGCTGCAGCAGCGTGAGCGCGATCTCGCCTACCTCGCCACGCACCATCCGGTGGTGGGGCTGCCGAACCGGCCGCACATGACGCGGCGAGTGCACCGTCTGCTCGAAGAGGGCGCTGACGCCTTTGGCGTATTGCTCATGGAAGTGGAGGGGCATCGGCGTCTGGAAACCCTCGCGGGCTACGAATTCGCCGACCGGGTGCTGTGTCGGATCGGCGCACGCCTGCGGGAGGCCGTCTCGCCACCGACCGAGATCGGCTATTGGGGAAGCGGCGTCTTCATCGTGATTCTGCCCCGCTGCGGGCACCAGCAAGCGTACGACATGGCCCGGGAAATCTTGCAGGCGGTGCTCATGCCGCTCGAGGTAGGCGGCTATGCCGTCACCCTTTCGGCCCGCTCGGCACTCGTTCATGCACCCGAGGATGGGGAAGACTCGGACACCTTGCTGCGACGGGCGATGCTCACCTTGAGCCTGGCCCGGCCGGGGCTCTTGCCCATGCACTTCGACCCGGCTTTCGAGCGCTCGCTGCAGGAGCGCGAATCCCTGCTCGCCGACCTGCGCGAAGCGGCCCTGCGCGGCGAGCTGCAGCTCGTCTATCAGCCCAAGGTGAGCCTGCTGAGCGGCAAGATCGTCGGTGCCGAAGCTCTGATGCGCTGGCACCATCCGCGCCTTGGCATCGTCTCACCGTTGCGCTTCATTCCCTTGGCCGAGGAAAGCGGCCTCATCACGGCGCTCGGTCTGTGGGCGGTGGAACGGACGCTCGCCGCCATCCAGCGCTGGTACCAGCAGGTGCGGCGAATTCTTCCGGTGGCTGTTAATCTCTCGCCGCGCCAAATCGACCTGCTGCAGGGCGAAGGCTTGTCCTTGTCGGCCCAGATCCGCGACGCGATCGAGCGCAGCGGCCTGCCGCCGAATTGCCTCGAGCTGGAGCTCACCGAATCCTCGCTCATGCAGCAGAACGAAGCGGCGCTGCAGGAGCTGCAGCAGCTGCGGCAGCTGGGCGTGAGCTTGGCGCTCGACGACTTCGGCACGGGCTATTCTTCGATGGCCCGACTCCAGGAGCTACCGGTGAGCACGCTCAAGATCGACCGCAGTCTGCTCAAGGGGGTGACGCAAGATGCCCGCAGCCGGGCGATCCTCGGTTCCGTGATTTCGCTTGGCTGGGCGCTCTCGCTCGACGTCGTCGCCGAAGGCATCGAGACGGCGGCAGAGGCCGAAATACTGCGCGAGCTCGGCTGCCCTCTGGCGCAGGGGTACCATTTCTTCCGGCCGTTGCCGGAGGCGGAAGTGGCGGCGGTCGTGCGGTGACCGATCAGCCGATGACCGTACGATCGCGTCCATCGCGTTTGGCGCGAAGGAGCGCGGCGTCGGCGCGATCGAGGGCGGTGGCGAAGTGTTCGCCGGCGATTTGCCGGGTTAGCCCAATGCTGGCGGAGACGGTGACGGGGCCGAGCCGATGCGCGATGGAGATGGCGCCGATCGCCTGGCGTACGCGTTCCGTGACTTGAAAAGCGTCGGCGAGCTCGGTGGCGGGGAATATGAGAAGGAATTCCTCGCCGCCCCAGCGACCGACGAAATCACTGTGGCGAACGGCCCCGCGTAAGGCGTCGGCGATGTGCTTGAGCGTCGTGTCGCCCATGTCATGGCCCCAGCCGTCGTTGATGCGTTTGAAATGATCGACGTCCAGGATCGCCAGGCAGTATGCCGCAGGAGCCGTGGTGCTGGCAGAGTCTTCGTCGTGGAGCCGTTCCATCAGGTAGCGTCGATTGCCGAGCTCGGTGAGTGGATCTCTGAGCGAGCTCTGGAGGAGGGCCGCATTGAGGGAGCGGAGCTGATCTTGGTAGCGATCCGAGATGCGAGCGAGTTTCTCCAGTCGGCGCAAGTGCCGTTCGAAGCGCTGGGCCAACGAGCTCGAGTGCAGGCGACCGAGTTCGTGATAGCCGTCGGAGAGGTGGATGAGGCGCAGCAGCCGTTCGTTCTGCTGCCGGTGCAGGGCGAGCAGGCGCGCGAGCGGGGCGCGAAGGGGGTTGGCGTGATGGACGGGAGAGTCGAGCAGCTGGTCGATTTCGGCCAGCAGCCCGGCTTCGTCGCCTTCGTCCGTGTCGGGAGGGAGGGTGCTCATCTCAGGTCTCGGCGCTGATGCGAAACGGAAAAGTGCAGTCCTCGCGGAATTCTTCCGCCAGGAGCTCGACCCGTTCGTTGCGGGAATCGAAGAACCAGTCGACGCCGACGTCCCGTCCCTTGCCGTGGGCTTCCTCGAGCAGGTCGAAGATGTCCATCATGACTTTCACCGAACTGGTGTTCATATACACGAGGCGCAGTTCGAGGCGCAGGGGGCGGTCTTCCTGCTTCAGGTAGGATTCGACCCAGTCGAGCGTGCTGGTGAAAAAGTCGAAAGAGTTCTCGGGGTAGGAATCGCCGGACAACTGCAACAGGCCGCGTTCCCAGTCGGCGCTGATGGCCGGCGTGGTCTGGGTGCCTGCAAGGGTGAAGGAGGTGGTCATGGCAGGGCTCCGGGGCGAAGCGATCAGAGAATGGCGCGCAGACTGAAGAAAGTCTTGCCGCCGCCCAGCGGGCGTTGGGTGGCGCACAGGGGACGGCGGGCTTTGCGGGCGATGTCGATGAGCCCGAGGCCGGCGCCGCTCGAGGCTCCGGGCGTGACGGGGCGGCGCAGCTGTTCCTTGTAGGCGCGCTTGAGTTCGCTCGAATCCATGGTGGCGAGGCGGGCGATGCGTTCGAGCAGCAGCGGGGCGTCTTCGGCCTCGATCACGTTGCCCGCCTGGATGAGATAGCCGCCTTCTTCGTCGATGGCCACGAGGATCGTGGCGGCGCTCTCGGTTTCTCCGTATCTTTTGCGAATGGCATAGTGCCGGATGTTTTGCGTCATCTCGACGTAGGCTCCGAACACGTCCATCGCAGCGCCGGGATGGGCGTGTTCGGCGTCGAGATAGTTTTTCAGGGCGAGACCGATCTCCTCGATCAGGCTGCGTGAGATCGGGCCGTTGAAGCACAGCAGGATGCGGTGGCTATGCAGCAGTTCGCGCAGGTCGAGAAAATCGATGTCGAGCATGGGAGAGGCTCCGTTCAGTCGAGACGGAAAGACAGCAGGGTGATGTCGTCGCGTTGCGGTAATCCGCGGCGCCAGCTCTCGAATGCTTCGTCGAGGGCTGCGGCTTGTCGGGACAGGGGCAGCCGGGCCACGTGCCGCAGGAGATCGCAAAAGCGCGTGTCCCCGAACCCGAAGCCGAGCTCGCCGCCGGCCTGGTCGAGATAACCGTCGGTGACGAGCGTGTAGGTGATGCCGGCGCGCAAGGGGATTTCTTGTTCGACGTAGTGCGTCGGTTTGCGATCGCACAGAGAACGCCGCTGGGCGGGGAGCCGATGCACTTCTTCGCCGTCGCTCCAATAGAGGTCGATCTTGGCCCCGGCATAGCGCAGGCTCCGGGCCGTTCGGTCGATGTGTACCAGGGCGGCATCGGTGCTGGTGGCAATGGCGCGTGGCAGGCGGGCCTGGTCGAGCATGTGGCGCAGCGTGGCGTCGGCCTGTTGCAAGAGCTCTGCCGGACGATCGAGGCCGTGGCGATTCATGGCGTCGTCGAAGGCGGCTCGGGCGAGCATAGTCATGAGGGCACCGGGGACGCCGTGTCCGGCGCAATCGACGATGCCGAGGAGGTAACGCTCGCCTTCGGCGCGAAAGAGGTAGAAGTCTCCGCCGACCACGTCGCGCGGACGCCATAGCACGAGGTGGTGCTCGCCGAGCAGGGTGGTGAGCTCACGATCGGGCAGCAATGCCCGTTGAATGAGGCTGGCATACTGGATCGAATCCCCGAGTTTCTTCTGGGCGGCGGCCATGGCGGTGTTGGCTTCGAACAGCTCGGCGGTGCGGCAGCGTACTTGTTCTTCGAGTTCGCGCGTATGGTTGGCGAGCTGCCGAGCCATGTGGGAGAAGGCGCGGTTGAGGTCACCGAGTTCATCCTGGCCGGCCGCCGGGAGATCGACGTCGAAACGGCCGGACGCCAGCGCCATGGCCGAGCGGTGCAAACCGCGCAGTGGTCGCAAAAGGAGGCGGTCCACCGAGAGGACGAAGAGGGCGAGTACGGCGAGCAGCACCAGACCGAAGGCGACGAGGGCGGTGCGCGCCCAGGCATCCTCGAAGAGGCGGGCGTCATCGAGATCCACGGCGGTGACCAGGTACCACTGCAGCGGCTCGAGCCACGTGAGGGCGAGCAATTGCCGCCGTCCATCCAGCGTGGCGGGCGTCACTTCTACTTTGCCTGGGCTGGCGCTGGCTAGACGCATGCTCGCCCCGAGGTGCGCCGCGTCGTCCGGGCCGGTGAGCTGGCCGAAGAGCGTTTCCTGTGGCCGGGCGTTGCCCGTGGCGCCCGAAGCCCAGGCGATGCGCCGGGGATCGGGGTGGGCCTGGATGGCCCCGTTGCGGTCGATGATGAGCGGAGTGACGCCGGGTTCGGCGGTGTGCAGGAAGGAGGAGACGAAGGTGGTGAGGTCCACTCCCGTGCCGGCCACCCCCAGCCGTTCTCCGTCGTCTTGGATGATGACGTTGATCCAGACCATGACTTGCTTCAGCCAGCGATCGGGGTTGGGATTGATGTTGAGGGACGAGGGGTTTTCGAGGGTGGCGAAGAACCAGGCATCCTCGGGTTTCCCGGGATCGAGGAAATAGCGAGGCGCCAGGCTCTCGGGGGTATCGTCGTCGCGGTAATAGTAGGCCCGGCTATTGCGGCTGGCGATGAACCAGGAATGACCGATGAAGTCGCGCCGATAGCTTTCGGCTTCGATACTGGCCTGGCGTCGCCGGAGCTCATCGTCCTCGTGGCGCAGCCAATCGCGAATGGTGAGCGAACCGGCGAGATGGCGCGCCAGCGCGACTTCTCGCGACAGCGGGCCGGCGATGCGCTCGCCGTGTAGTTCGGTGAAATTGCGCGCCCAAGCTTCGCCGAAATGTTCCCGCAAGTTTTTGAAGACCTGGAATCCGATGGCTGCGACAGGAACGAGGGCGACCAGGCACAGCAGCAGCAGCGCCACGGCGGATTTCGCCCGTATTCCAAACCAGCGATCGGCCATCGCCGGGCTCCTTCATTCGTTATCGCGAGTATAGGGGGAAAAAAGGAGAGGGCGAGAGAGGATGCAAAAATATTTGCTGAGGCAATCCGTTGGTTTTTAGGAAGAATGGATGATTTTTAATGCATTTTGTGTTGATATTTTATTTCTGAATAAATTGTTTTCTTTGAGTTAGTCCATGAGGATTTTCGGGATCACCGGTAGACTATGCTTTGAAAATGAACGGAGTGAATCATGGCCAAGATCGTCTGGACTCCTGATCTGGACACGGGGATCGAGCCAATCGACCAGCAGCATCGGCAACTCGTGGAACTCATCAACCAACTCGACGACGCCCAGCAGGGCGGGGATCGCGCAGCGATCGGCAAGGTTATCGAAGGCTTGATCGAATACACCGTGTCGCATTTCGCCTTCGAAGAGGCGCTCATGGAAGATGCGGGGTACCAATTCGTTCGGCCGCACAAGAAGGTGCATGAGATCTTCGTGCGGCGTGCCAGGGAGCTGCGGGACCGTTTCCTTGCCGGAGAAGACGTGGCGGGCGATTTGCAGACCATGCTCGGCCGGTGGTTGCTGAACCATATCCGGCGAGACGACGCCTCCTACGTCAGCGCCGTCAAGGGGGCGATGGTGCGCTTGATCGAAGAGAAAGAAGAAGGCGGGTGGCTGTCCCGTTCCTTGAAGCGGTTCTTCGGTCGAGGGTGAGAGAACCGTTCGTCATCAGGGCATTCCTTCCCAGCCACCGCCCAGCGCTTGGTAGAGGCTGAGCGCGGCGTTGAGGCGGGTGAGGCGTGCCTGTACTTCGGCATCGCGCGCGCCGAGCAGACTGCGCTGGGCGGTGAGCACGTCGAGATAGAGCGCCATCCCTTGCTGGTATTGCAAGGTGGCGATGCGCAGCGCCCTTTGCGCCTGATCCACGGCGCGCCGTTGTGCGGCAAGCGCCTCGTCGCCGTTGCGCTGGGCGCTGAGGGCGTTTTCCACGTCGCCGAAGGCGGAGAGCAGCGTCTGCTGGTAGGTCTGGGCGAGTTCGCGCACCCGCGCTTCGCTGTAGGCGAGCTCGCCGCGCAGCCGTCCGCCGTCGAAGAGGGTGACCGAAAGGGTGGCGGCGAGCGTGAAGAGGCGGCTGCCGGGGTCGAGGATCTGGTGCAGGGCGCTGCTCGCGCCTCCGCCCTGGGCGGTGAGATCGAGCCGGGGGTAGAGGGCGGCGGTGGCGGCGCGCGCGTCGGCGGTGGCCGCCTGAAGCGCCGCTTCGGCGCTGCGCACGTCGGGTCGGCGCTCGAGCAGGCCCGACGGCAGGCCGGCGGGCGGGCTGGGCAGGCGCAGTTGCGCGATGGGGGTAACCTGCGGGGCGAAGTCTTCCGGCGGACGCCCGAGCAGCAGTGCCAGAGCGTTCGCTGCTTGGGTGCGCTGGGTCTGCAGCGGGGGGATGGACGCTTCGATCGTGGCGATTTCCAGTTCCTGCTGCGCGACCTGCAGGTCGGTGGCCATGCCGGCCTGGCGCTGCGCCTGCACGACGCCGAGCATGGCGCGGGCGATGTCGAGCGACTCGCGCGCCGCCGCGAGCCGCGCGTCGAGCGCCGAGAGGGTGAACCAGGTGCCGGCGGTGAGGGCGGTCACACCCAGCTCGACGGTGCGTTGGTCGAATTCGCTCCCCTGCAGGCGCGCCGCGGCCGCTTCGGCCTGGGCGCGGTTGTAGCCGAAGAGGTCGAGCTCGTAGCTCGCGCTGAGCAGGGCCTGGTGGCGGTTGCTGATGGAAGACGAGTTGCCGTTGCTGCCGCTGCTCTTCTGGCGCGAGGACGCGGCGCTCGCATCCAGCGAAGGGTAGAGCCCGGCGGCGGCCACTTGCAGCAAGGCGCGCGCCTCGGCCACGCGCTCGACGGCAGCGCGCAGATCGTGGTTCTGGGCAAGCGCCGTCTCTTCGAGCGCATCCAGCGTCGGGTCGCCGAAATCGCGCCACCATCGCGGCGCGGGCCAGCGGTCTTCGGCGGCGCCGGACTGCCAGCTGGAAGGAGTCTCGACGGGGGGGCGTTCGTAGGTGGGGCCGACGGCACAGCCGCTGAGTAGGGTCGCCAGGGCCAGGAAGAAAGGGCGCGGGCGCATGCGGCTCACTCCGTGCTCAGGGCCACGACCGGATCGAGCGAGGCGGCGCGCTTGGCCGGCAGGTAGCCGAAGACGAGACCGGTGGCGAGCGCGCTGGTGAAGGCGAGCAGGATGGGCGGCACGGTGATCAGCACCGCGGTACCGAGCCAGGCGGCCACGGCGGTGACGATGAGCCCGCCGGCCACGCCGATGAGCCCGCCCACCGTACAGACCACCAGCGCTTCGGTGACGAATTGCAGCAGGATGTGGAAGGCCCTCGCCCCTACAGCCATGCGCACGCCGATCTCCCGCGTGCGCTCGGTGACGCTCACCAGCATGATGTTCATCACGCCGATTCCGCCCACCACGAGCGAGATGAGCGCCACCGCCCCCAGCAGGAGGGTGAGCGTCTGCTGCGTCTCGGCCTGCTGCTCGAGCAGGGCCGTCATGTTGCGCACCTGGAAGTCCAGCGTGCGGTGGCGTTTCAGGAGCAGCTGTTCGATCGCTGCCTGCGTGGCCGCCATCAGGGCCGTGTCGCGCACCTCCACCGTGATGAAGCGCAGCCAGGTCTGGCCGGTGATGCGCGCCTGTCCCGTAGTGAGCGGCACGAAAACCATGTCGTCGCGGTCGTTGCCCATCATGTCGGCGCCCTTGGGCGTGAGCACGCCGATGATGCGCAGCGGCGTGTTGTTGATGAGCACGTAGCGTCCGATGGGGTTGGCGGTGCCGAAGAGCGCCTGGGCGGTGGTCTGACCGAGCACGGCCACCGGCGCATAGCCTTGCACGTGCGTCTGCGTGAAGAACGTCCCTACGGCGACCGGCCAGGCGTTCGCGAGCGTGTATTCGGGGCTGGTCGCGGTCAAGGAGGTGGTGTAGGTGATGTTGCCGGCACGCACCGTCACGGCGCTCGTCGATTGGGGCACGACGTGCTCGACGTTGGGCAGTCGGGCGATCGCCTCGGCGTCGGCCACCACCAGGGTGGTGATGGTGCTGCCGACGTAGCGCACGCCCGGTGCGCCGGGACGCACCACGAGCAGGTTCGTTCCCATGGCCTGGATCTGGTCGAGCACTTTCTGCCGGGCGCCGTTGCCGAAGGCGAGCATCGCCACGACCGAACCTACGCCGATCATCACGCCCAGCAAGGTGAGCAGGGTGCGAAGGGGGTTTGCCTGCAGCGCCCGCAGCGCCGTGCGCACCGAAGCGGCCACGTCGAGCATCAGCACGGCGTGGCCCTCTCGCGGCGGCTCCGCGAGCGGAAGCGTCGGGACGCGCCCTTCGACGGCTTCGGGCGCAGGGCCGCTGTCCTCCACGATGCGCCCATCCTGGATGCGGATGATGCGCTGGGCCTCGCGTGCCACGTTGGGGTCGTGCGTGATGACGACCACGGTGTGCCCCTCACGGTGCAGTTCATGCAAGAGCGCCATCACTTCCTTGCCGCTGGCGGTATCGAGCGCCCCGGTGGGTTCGTCGGCGAGGATGACCCGCCCGCCGTTCATGAGCGCCCGCGCAATCGAGACGCGTTGCTGCTGTCCGCCCGAGAGGCGGGAAGGGGGGTAGTCGAGCCGCTCGCCCAGGCCGAGCCGGGTGAGCAGCGCCTTGGCACGCTCCCGGCGTGCGGCAGCAGGCAGCCCGGCATAGATCGCCGGGACTTCGACGTTTTCCAGGGCGGTGGCGTTGCTGAGCAGATTGTAGCGCTGGAAGATGAAGCCGAAGGTGGACCGGCGCAGCTGGGCGAGCGCGTCGCCGTCGAGTTCGGCCACGTCGCGGCCGGAGAGCAGGTAGCGCCCGGCGCTGGGACGGTCCATGCAGCCGATGATGTTCATGAGCGTCGTCTTGCCCGAGCCGGAGGCGCCCATGATGGCCACGAACTCGCCGGCCCAGATGGAGAGGGAGATGCCGTGCAGCACCTCCACGGTGATCTCGCCCTGAGTGAAGCGTTTGACGATGTCGTGCAGCTCGATGAGGGGGGCGACGGGTCGGGCTTCAACGTCCGGCATTTCCGCCTCCGCTGCGGGTGCCGGCTCCACGAGGGGCGAGCGAGGGCGTGCCGATGACGACGTCTTCGCCCTCGCTCAGGCCGTCCAGGATCTGGGCGCTGACCTCGTCCTTGATGCCGATTTTCACGGTGCGCGGCTGCATCTTGCCCTGGGCCATCACGAACACGCAGTCGGTGCCGGCCGGCGCGCGCGGCGGGCAGCCAGGCAAGCGGATGCCGCTGCTGCGCTGAACCGAGGAGAGCGCGGCCAGCGGCACGGTGAGCGCGTCGTCGGCCTGGGCCACGATGAAGAAGACCTGGGCCGACATCTGCGGCAGCAGGGCGCGATCGGGATTGGGAACTTCGAGCACGGCGTCGTAGAAGATGGCGCCGTTGATGAGCTCGGGCGTCATCTCCAGGCTCTGCAGGGTGGCGTCGATGCGTCGGTCCTGGCGCCCCAGGGTGGTGAAATAGGCCGGCATGCCGAGCGAGAGGCGCGGCACGTCGGCTTCCGAGACCTGGGCGCGCACGATCATGCGCTCGAGCTTGCCGATGCGCAGCAGCACCGGGGCGTTCTGCCGGTTGTTGAGCACCTGGCCAACGTGGGCGATGTCCAGTTTGCTCCAGTTGTTGCCATAGGCGGCGCTGGTGGGCGTCATGACGATGCCGGAGATCGGAGCGGTGATGCGGGTGTAGTCGAGGTTGGCCTCGTCGACCTTGAGCGTCGCCTTGGCCTTGTCGATCTGCGCCTTCAGGGAGGCGATGGTGGCTTCGGCCACTTTGAGGTCGGAGCGGCTCTGCTCGAGCGCCTGCTCGGTGGCGCCGCCCTGCGGGGCAAGCTGGACGTTGCGCTGCCAGGTCCACTTGGCCAGCGTCAGTTTTGCCTCCCAGCTGGCGAGCTGGGCCGTGAGATCGGCGATGGTGGCCCGGTCGACGGCGACCTGGGCGGCGTACTGCGTCGGGTCGATCTGGGCGATGAGCTGGCCTTCCTTGACTTCGTCCCCTAGACCGACCTTGAGTTCGATGAGCTGCCCCGAGACCTGGGCTCCGACGTCGACGTATTCGGAGGGGGCGAGCACGCCCAGGGCCGAGACCGTTTCGCGGATGCTGCCGCGGGCGGCCTTGGCGGTGGGGTAGTCTTCGGTTGCGCCTTGGCGATGCCGCCAGGCGAAGTAGCCGCCGACGGCGAGCAGCAGGATCAATGCCGCAAGAAGGAAGCGGCGCCAGCCTGCGGCGATCATGGGTGCCGCCTCGTCGGGCGAAGAGGTGCCGGCGCAAGCGCGGTGCACGGCATCGTCGGACTCCTGCTCGAGGACATCCCGCCATTATCACCGGGGATCGTCGGTACCGTATCTCGCCCGGCGGGCGATTCGTATCGTAAGGTTTCTCGTCCTCAATACCACAGCCCGCTGCCGGGGCGGTAGCGCGGCGCGGATGAAGAGGGAGGAGGAAAGGACGGAGGGGCGCCGGCGTCGTGCTCCGGAGGCGGTATGCGGCGCGCGAGTTCGAGCAGCCGGCGCACGCGCTCTTCCGTGGCCGGATGGGTGCGCAGCCACGAGGGTTCGGGCGAGCCCCAGCCGGGGAAGAGCCAGGCGCGCCAGCCGCGCTGCACGCGCTCGATGGCCATGAGCGCCGAGGCAAGCCCTTCGGGGTCGTCGGTGAGGGCGACCGCCGCCAGATCGGCATCGAACTCGCGCACGCGCGACAGGCCCAGCTGCACGAGCATGGCGATGTGCGGCGCGAAGATGAGCAACCCCACCGCCAGCCAATTGACCACCGCCGCGCCGACGAGCAGTAGCGGCAGGTTGACCAGCAGCAGGAGCTGGCCGGTGAGCGAGAGCACACTCGTCATGCGCGTGAGGGAATCGGCCAGGCTCATGACGCGAATGTCGCCATGGGCGATGTGCGCCACCTCGTGCGCGAGCACGCCCGTGATCTGCCGCAGATCGAGCCGCGCGAGCAGTCCCGAGGTGAGGGCGATGGCGGCATCATTGTGGCTGCCCACGCTGAAGGCGTTGACGATGGGTGTGTCGACGAAGTAGAGCCGCGGCACGCGCGGCAGGCCAGCGCGCGCGGCGAGCCGCTCGACGAGGGCGTGGAGCTCGGGCGCTGCGCTGCGGGCGATGGGTTGGGCGCGGTAGAGGCGCAGCACCAGCTCGGGGCCGGCGAGCGGCTGCAGCACGAGCGACACGGCGCAGAAGACGAGCATGTAGAGGATGCCGTCATTGCCCCACAGCAGCCAGCCGACGGTGGCGAGCAGCGTGGCGAGCACGACCACCAGCACCGCCGTCTGCAGGCGGTTCATCCAGGCATGGCGTTGCCAGAGGTGAGGATCGATGCGTTGCGTCATGCGGCTCCCGGGTTCATTTGTTGCGCAGTGCCACCAAGGGTACCACCCCTTCCTTCTCGAAGCGTTTGCGGTCGGGCTCGGCCTCGGGCAGCGGCGTGCAGGGGCGCAGGGTGGCGCGGCTGCGGCGCGTGAGTTCCTGATAGGTCTGCGTGCCGCTGACTTTCCAGTTTAGCTCTTCTTCACTCAGTTCGCGCACGACTTTGGCCGGAGCGCCCACCGCCAGGCTGCGCGGCGGGATCGTCATGCCGGCCTTGACGAAGGCGGCCGCGGCGACGATGGCCGATTCCCCCACTTCCGCCTCGTCCATGATCACCGCGTTCATGCCCACGAGCGCGTTGCGCCGGATGCGGCAGCCGTGCAGGATCGCCCCGTGGCCGATGTGGCCGTCTTCCTCGACCACCGTATCGATGCCGGGAAAACCGTGCATGACGCAGCAGTCCTGGATGTTGGCACCGGCGTGCACGATGAGTCGGCCGAAGTCGCCGCGCAGGCTCGCGAGCGGCGCCACATAGACGCCGGGGCCGATGTGCACGTCGCCGATCAGCACGGCGTCGGGGTGGACATAGGCGTCGGGATGGACGACGGGCTTGAGGCCGTCGATTTCATAGCAGGGCATGGCTTTTCTCCGTGCAGCGCCGGATATTCTTCGACCCGGCGCCGCGGCATGAAAAAATCAGGACACGTGCCAGCGACGCTGGATCACGCGGAAGCGGTTGGCGACGAAGGCGGAGTCGGCGTAGCTCGCATTGGCTGCCGGGTTCATGCCGGTGCCGTGGTAGTCGGAGAAGGCGGCCGATTGGTTGACGTAGACCCCGTCGGTGAGATTCAGCGACAGGGCCACGCCGGCGCGCCAGCTCACTTCGACCATCGTCTGCTGGTATTCGGGCCTGGTCGAATACACACCGAGGGTGAGGGCGCCGTGCTCGCGCACGATGCGCTCGGCGAGCGAGGCCGCCTGGGCCGCGTCGGGTGCCGCTACCACGAAGGCGATGGGGCCGAAGCGCTCTTCCATGTAGGCGGTTTCGTCCTTGGCCTCACAGGCGACGAGCACCGGCGTGCGCACCTGCGCCCGCGGGAATTCCGGGTGCTCGATGCGCCGCGGGGTCAGCAGGACGCGGCCGAAGGCGCCGGAGGCGGCCTCTTCGATGCGCCGCAGCGTCTCTTCGGACTGGATGGCGCCGAGCACGGCCGTGGCCACCTTGACGTCGGTGAGCAGTGCCTCGATTGCCCGGGCGAGATCGCGGCCGACGTCCTCATGGGATTTGTGCCCTTCGTTGGTGTCGATGCCGCCTGCCGGCACCAGGATCGCCTGCGTCGTGGTGCACATCTGCCCCGAGTAGAGCGACAGGGTGAAGGCGAGGTTGCGCAGCATGCCTTGGTAGTCGTCGGTCGATTCGATCACCACCGTGTTGACGCCGGCCAGTTCCGCATACACCTGGGCCTGGCGGCAATGCTCGAGCAGCCAGTTGCCGAAGGCGCAGCCGCCGGTGAAATCGATGGATTTCACCTCCGGGTGGGTGACGAGCCGTTGCGTGTGCTCCCGCTGGGCGAAGACGGCCAGCTGCACCACGTTCGGGTCGAGTCCCTGTTCGGTGAGCAGCTCGCGCAGCACGCGTACGGTGAGCGCGGCTGGCAGAATCGCATTGCTGTGCGGTTTGACGATGACGGGGTTGCCGGTGGCGAGCGCCGCGAACAGGCCCGGATAGGTGTTCCAGGTGGGGAAAGTGCCACAGCCTATCACCACCGCCGGGCCGCGTCCGACGATCTCATAGCGTTTTTCCATGCGGATCGGCGGGTTCTTGCCTTGGGGCTTTTCCCACAGGGCGGTTTCGGGGATACGGCGCATTTCGTCCCAAGCGTAGGTCACTGCTTCCAGCCCGCGATCCTGCGCATGCGGGCCGCCCGCCTGGAAAGCCATCATCCAGCCCTGGCCGGTGGTGTACATCACGGCGTGCGCCAGTTCGAAGCTGCGCCGGTTCAAACGCACGAGGGCTTCGAGCAGCAAGCCCACCCGTCCTTTGGGGCCAAGTTTTTGCCAGTCGTCCTGCGCCTTGCGTGCAGCGGCCACCAGCGACTCGGGCTCGCTCACCGGATAGGAGACGTTCAGCTCCACTCCATAAGGCGAGCGCTCCGGGGCGATCCACTCGCCGGTGCCCGGCTGACCTTCAAGGGAAAACCGCTGGCCGTGGAGGCCGAGCACGGCGGCTTTGCCCTCTTCGAGCGCCGTCTCCCCGTAAATTTTGGGGCTGGGCATTTCGGGGAAAGGGGTCCAGTAGCCACGGCGGGCGATCGCTTCGAGCGCATGTTCGAGCAGAGCCTGGTGTTTTTCGAAGAGCGGATGGGTCATGGAGCGTCTCCTTCGGTGATTCGGGTTATGTTAAGGTAAAACGATTCGCTATTTTTGAAAAACGTCTTGATCCCTTGACCTGGATCAAGTATATTATTGATCGAACGGTCGGTCAAAAAAATTGATGAGGGGGAGGAGACGACATGGCGGAGACCACGGCGGCCGAAGGGCCGACGATCCTGCTGGAAGTGCGCGAGGCGGTAGCCTGGCTCACGCTCAACCGGCCCGAGCGCCTCAACAGCTTTACCACGCGCATGCACGAGGAGCTGCGCGCCGCGCTCGATCGCGTCGAGGCGGGTCGCGCCGAAGGCACGATCCGGGTGCTGGTGATCACCGGTGCCGGACGGGGATTTTGCGCCGGGCAGGACCTGTCCGACCGGGCAGTGGCCCCGGGCGCGCAGGCGCCGGATCTGGGCGAGTCGATCGAAAAGAACTACAAGCCGCTCGTGCTGCGCCTGCGCCGGCTCGAGCTGCCGGTGATCGCCGCGGTCAATGGCGTGGCCGCTGGTGCCGGAGCCAACCTGGCGCTGGCCTGCGACCTCGTCTTCGCCGCGCGCTCGGCTTCTTTCATCGAATCCTTCGCCAAGCTGGGGCTCATCCCCGATACCGGCGGCACCTGGGTGCTGCCGCGTCTGGTGGGGCTGGCGCGTGCCATGGGGCTGTCGCTGCTCGGCGAGAAACTCTCCGCCGAAGAGGCCGAGCGCTGGGGGCTCATCTGGAAATGCGTCGAGGACGAGGCGCTGTTGCCCACGGTGCGCGAGGTGGCCGAGCGCCTCGCACAAGGCCCCACGTTCGGCTATGCCATGACGAAGAAAGCCCTGCTCGTCAGCGGCACGAACGATCTGGCCACGCAGCTCGATCTCGAGCGCGACCTGATGTCGGCCTGTGGGCGCAGCGAGGATTATCGGGAAGGGGTGCAGGCGTTCCTCGAGAAACGCCAACCGCGCTTCCGCGGACGCTGAGGGGGAGGAGACGATGCAAGAACGCGAAGGGGGCGCGGCCCTCGCGCCCGGCCACGCCGTGCTGGTGGTCGGCGCCGGGGCGATGGGGCGCGGGATCGCCCTGGTGGCGGCGAGTGCCGACCATCTGGTGTTTCTTTCCGACGTGAGCGAGGAGGCCCGCCGGCGCGCGCTCACGGCGATCGCCGAAGAGCTCGATGGCGGGGTGCGCAAGGGGCGGATGAGCGCCGAAGAGGCGAGCGCGATCCGCGATCGTATCCGGGCGGTGGCCGAACCGCAGAGCGTCGCCTCGCAGGTGCATCTGGTGATCGAGGCGATCGTCGAGGATCTGGAGGTGAAGCGGGCGCTCTTCGCCGCGCTCGAACCCCTGGTACCGCCTCAGGCGATCCTTGCCACCAACACGTCTTCGCTGTCGATCACCGCCATCGCCGCTCCGCTCGCGCGCCCCGAGCGGGTGGTTGGCATGCATTTCTTCAATCCGCCTACGCGCATGAAGCTGGTGGAGGTGGTGAGCGGTCTGGCCACGGCACCGGAAGTGGCGCAAGCCATTAGGGACACCGCCGTGCGCTGGGGCAAGATCGCCGTGATGGCGCGCTCCACGCCGGGGTTCATCGTCAATCGCGTGGCCCGTCCCTTCTATGCCGAGGCCTTGCGCGTGCTCGCCGAGGGAGCGGCCGACTGTGCCACGCTGGATGCGATCGTACGCGAGGCGGGGGGCTTTCCCATGGGGCCCTTCGAGCTGATGGATCTCATCGGACACGATGTCAATTTCGCCGTCACCTCATCCGTGTGGTCGGCCTATTTCTACGACAAGCGCTTCCAGCCCAGCCTCATCCAGCAGGAGCTGGTCTGGGCCGGACGGCTCGGGCGCAAGAGCGGACGGGGGTTCTACGACTACGCTGCAGGAGCGCAGCGTCCCGCCGCGGCCGAAGCCCCGCCATGCCTCGATCGGGCGCCTTCTGCCGTCGCCGCCGTGGGCGAGTTCGGCCCCTTCTCTGCGCTGCTCGAGCGGCTCGCTGCCGCCGGCGTGGTGGTGCACCGACGGCCCGCCAATGCCGGACCCGTGCGGATCGAGGCTGCAGACGTCTGGATCGTGCCCACCGACGGACGCACGGCCACGCGCCTCGCGCACGAGTACGGCCATGCCGACGTCGTCGTGCTCGACTGGGCGCGCGATTGGGCACAGACGCCGCGCGCGGCGCTGGCGCGGGCCGACGGTTGTGCGCAGGATTCCTGGGCATGCGCGCTCGGGCTGCTGCAGCGGGCGGGAATCGCCGTAACCCCGCTCGACGACGTCGCCGGGCTCATCCTCGCGCGCACCGTGGCCATGCTCGCCAACGAGGCGGCCGACACCGTGCTCGCCGGCATCGGCACGCCGCACGACATCGACACCGCCATGCGTTACGGCACGAACTATCCGCTCGGGCCGCTCGCCTGGGCGGAGGCGATGGGTGTGGCGCGCATCGTCGGTCTGCTCGATCGGCTCGCCGAGCACTACGGCGAAGATCGCTACCGCGTCTCGCCGCTCTTGCGGCGACATCTCTGGAACGGACGGCCGCTCGTTGGCGGCGACGAAGGAGAAGGGAAGTGACGGAAGCTTCGTATCGGGATCTCACCGCCGGGCTCGACCCGCAGCAAGTGGCCGAGGCCGTCGGCGCCGGCATGTACGAGCACGACCACTGTGCGCAGCATCTCGGCATCCGGCTGCTGGAGATCGCGCCGGGTTACGCCAAGATGGAGATGACCGTACGCCGTGACATGCTGAACGGTTTCGCCATCTGCCACGGCGGCATCGTCACCACGCTGGCCGATACCGCCTTTGCGTATTCCTGCAACAGTTACAACGAGATGACGGTCGCCTCCGGTCTGGCCACCGAGTTTCTCGCCCCGGTGCGCGAAGGCGACGTGCTCACTGCCGAGGGGCGCGAGGTGGCGCTGGCCGGACGCACCGGCGTCTACGACGTCAGCATCACCAACCAGCGCGGCGAACTGGTGGCCGTGATGCGCGGCAAGTCTTACCGCTTGAAGGGGCGGGCGGTAGTCGAACTCGACTGACGCGGCTGCCCCAAAACGAACGAAGAGGAAGAGGGAAAGGAGGAGACGACCATGCCCGTGAAGAAACCCGCCCCCGGCGATCTGGAGCCGATCGAAACCGCCAGCCTCGACGAGCTGCGCGCGCTCCAACTCGAACGGCTCAAGTGGAGCGTACGCCACGCCTACGAGAACGTACCGCACTACCGCAAGCGCTTCGACGAACATGGGGTGCATCCCGATGATCTGAAGTCACTGGAAGATCTGGCAAAATTCCCCTTCACCACGAAATACGACCTGCGCGATAACTATCCTTATGGCATGTTTGCCGTGCCGCGCGAGAAAATCGTGCGCATCCACGCCTCCAGCGGCACCACGGGCAAGCCCACGGTAGTGGGCTACACCAAGAAGGACATCGACACCTGGGCCGACGTCGTGGCCCGCTCGATCCGCGCCGCCGGCGGCCGCCCCGGTGACATCGTCCACGTGGCCTACGGCTACGGGCTTTTCACCGGCGGGCTGGGAGCGCATTACGGTGCTGAGCGCCTCGGCTGCACCGTCATTCCCATGTCCGGCGGGCAGACGGAAAAACAGATCCAGATGATCATGGATCTCAAGCCCGACATCATCATGGTTACGCCCTCGTACATGATGACGGTATTCGACGAGATGGAGCGCCTGGGCATCGACCCGCGCACCTGCTCGCTGAAAGTGGGCATCTTCGGCGCTGAACCCTGGACCGATGCGATGCGCCGTGCGATGGAGGAACGCGGCGGGCTCGACGCCGTGGACATCTACGGGCTCTCGGAAGTGATGGGACCGGGCGTGGCCTGCGAATGCGTCGAAACCAAGGATGGGCCGACCATCTGGGAAGACCATTTCTATCCCGAGATCATCGACCCGGTCACCGGCGAGGTGCAGCCCGACGGCGCCGAGGGCGAGCTCGTGTTCACGACGCTCACCAAAGAGGGCCTGCCGGTCATCCGTTATCGTACGCGCGACCTCACGCGCCTGCTGCCGCCCACGGCGCGCGCCATGCGCCGTATGGCCAAGATCACCGGCCGTACCGACGACATGCTCATCATCCGCGGGGTCAACGTCTTCCCCACCCAGATCGAAGAATTGATCCTGCGCATCCCCAAGCTCGCGCCGCACTACGTGCTCGAGGTGGACAAGGAGGGCTATCTCGACAAGCTCACCGTCAAGGTCGAGATCAACCCCGAGGAAGGCGTCGGGCGCCATCCCGAGCAGAAACAGGCGCTCGCCAAGGAACTCGCGCACCTCATCAAGACCTTCATCGGCGTGTCGGCCAACGTGATCGTCGGCGAGCCCTATACCATCGAACGGGTGACGGTGGGTAAGGCGCGGCGCGTGATCGACCGGCGTCCGAAAGACTGAGTGCGGCACGGATCGGGGCCGCCGCGGTTATGCTATGGCCTCGATCCATGACGATGCAAGGGGGCGGAAATGGCCCGCAGACGCGGTGAATCCTTCGAGCAGCAGCGCAACGAGATCCTGGAAAAGGCGGCGATGCTTTTTGCCGAAGCGGGTTTTCACGCCGCATCCATGGCCTCGCTCGCCCAAGCTTGCGGCGTGTCGAAGGCGCTCCTTTACCATTATTACCAGGACAAAGAGCACATTTTGTTCGATGTGGCTCTGTCCTACGTCGAGCGCCTGGTGGCCATCGTCGAGGAGGAACTCGGTCGCGAACCGCCCCTCGGCCCCGCGGGAGCCGGCGTGGTGCTCGATCGCCTCATCGCCCGCTTCCTCGAAGAATACCGGCATTCGCAGTACCGGCACATCGTGCTGGTGCAGGACGTCAAGCACCTGCCCGAGCCGTTGCGCGAACCGGTGCTGGAGAAGCAGCGCCAGGTGGTACGGGCCTTTGCGGGCGTGATCGCGGCGCTGGAGCCGGAGCTCGCCGCCACGGCGCTGCTCAAGCCGGTGACCATGGTGCTCTTCGGTATGATCAACTGGACCTTCACCTGGCTGAGGCCCGACGGTCCCCTGAGTTACCGCGACATGGCACCGATCGTGACGACGATGTTCATGGCCGGCGTGCATGCGCTCGTCAAACGCGAAGACCTGCTGCAGCGTTTCGCCATTGAATCGAAACCAGTACGAGACCCGGACGAGGCCGTCGTGCCGACCCTACAAGGAGAAAAAGGATGAAGAATCGCGCGGTCTATCTCTGTGATGGCATCCGCACCCCCATCGGCCGTTATGGCGGCGCCCTCGCCCAAGTCCGCCCGGACGATCTCGCCGCGCACGTGATCGTCACGCTCATGGCACGCCAGCCGCAGGTCGATTGGGAGGCGGTCGACGACGTCTACTTCGGCTGCGCCAACCAGGCCGGAGAGGACAATCGCAACGTCGCCCGCATGGCAGCGTTGCTCGCCGGCCTGCCGCAGACGATTCCCGGCTCGACCATCAACCGGCTGTGCGGCTCGGGCATGGACGCGATCGGCACCGCCGCCCGGGCGATCGCCTGTGGCGAGGCCGATTTGATGATCGCCGGCGGAGTCGAGAGCATGACGCGCGCGCCCTTCGTCCTGGGCAAGGCCGAGAGCGCCTTCTCACGCAGCGCCAAGATCGAAGATACCACCATCGGTTGGCGCTTCGTCAACCCGAAGATGCAGGCGCGCTATGGCATCGACTCCATGCCCGAGACCGCCGAGAACGTGGCCGAACGCTTCGGCATCGCCCGCGCCGACCAGGACGCCTTTGCCCTGCGCAGCCAGCGCCGCTACGCCGAGGCCGCCGCGCGCGGCTTCTTCGACGGCGAGATCGTGCCGGTGGAAGTGCCCGCGGGCAGGAAGGGCGAGAAAGTGCCGGTGGTGCGCGACGAGCATCCCCGGCCCGAGACCACGCTGGAGGCGCTTGCCAAGCTCAAGGGCGTGGTCAAACCCGAGGGCACCGTCACCGCCGGCAATGCCTCGGGCGTGAACGACGGCGCCGTCGCCGTGCTCGTGGCTGGCGAAGAGGCAGTGGCGCGCTACGGGCTGCGGCCGATGGCACGCATTCTTTCCATGGCCACCGTGGGGGTGGAACCCCGCATCATGGGCATCGGTCCGGCGCCGGCCACGCGCAAGGTACTCGATCGCGCGGGACTGAGCCTGGCGCGCATCGACGCGATCGAACTCAACGAAGCCTTCGCCGCCCAGGCGCTGGCGGTATTGCGCCAGTTGGGGCTGCCCGATGATGCCGAACACGTCAATCCCAACGGCGGCGCGATCGCCCTGGGCCATCCGCTGGGCGCTTCCGGGGCCCGCCTGGTGCTCACGCTCGCGCGCGAGCTCGAACGCCGCGACGGCCGCTATGGTCTGGCGACGATGTGCATCGGCGTCGGCCAAGGCATCGCCATGGTGATCGAACGAATGCGATAAAATTTATACATTGTCAAATCGATTAGATTTGTGATAATTTCTTCTTCGCCTCATCCCGCCGCGGCGGGAGAAGCATACGACCCATAAAAAGGAGGAGACGGAGATGAAGAAGAAAAGCCTCGTCATGGGCCTCGTCCTGGTGCTTGGGTGCGCCCTGGCGCAGGCCCAGGTGAAAGTAGGGGTGACGGTGTCGGCCACCGGCCCGGCCGCCTCGCTCGGCATGCCGGAAAAGAACACGGTGGACCTCCTGCCGCGCGAGATCGCCGGTCAGAAAATCGAGTACCTCGTGCTCGACGACGCCTCCGACACCACCAGTGCGGTGAACAATACCCGCAAGTTCATCACCGAAAACCAGGTCGATCTGGTGATGGGTTCCACCATCTCGCCCAATGCTCTGGCGATGATCGACGTGGTGGCCGAGGCCAAGGTGCCGATGATCGCCTTTGCCGCCAGCGAAAAGATCGTCTCGCCGGTCGATGACAAGCGCCGCTGGGTGTTACTGGTGGCGGCGCAACTGCCGGACGATCATCCGGCCAAAGCCTCGGCGCTCGAATACGTCCAGGCATACGAGGCCAAGTTCGGCAAAGGCTCGGTCTCCACCTTCGGGGCGCACGTCTGGGACGCCGGCAAGCTGCTCGCCGCGGCACTACCCGAGGCGCTCACCAAGGCCAAGCCCGGCACGCCCGAATTCCGCGCCGCGCTGCGCGACGCATTGGAGCACTTGAAGGAAGTCCATGCGGCCATGGGGGTCTTCACCATGAGTCCGACCGATCATCTCGGGCTCGACCGGCGGGCGCGGGTCATCGTGCGGATCGACCAGGGAACGTGGAGATATGTCCCTTGAGGGATTCAACGTAGAAAAGGAGGAGGGAGAAACATGGAGACGAAAAAACGCATCATCCTGGGTTTGGCACTGGCCTTGGGTTGGACGATGGCGGCGCAGGCTCAGGTGAAAGTGGGGGTCACGGTCTCGGCCACGGGGCCGGCCGCCTCGCTCGGCATCCCGGAGAAGAACACCGTGGAGATGCTGCCGAAAGAAATGGCGGGGCAGAAGATCGAGTACCTCGTGCTCGACGACGCCTCCGACACCACCACCGCTGTGAACAACACCCGCAAGTTCATTACCGAAGACAAGGTCGACCTGGTGATGGGTTCGTCGATCACCCCGAACGCCCTGGCGATGATCGACGTGGTGGCCGAGGCCAAGGTACCGATGATCTCCTTCGCCGCCGGGGACAAAGTGATCTCTCCCGTCGACGAGAAGCGGCATTGGGTGTTCAAGACGCCGCAGAGCGATCGCATGATGACCGAGGCCATCGTCGAACACATGGTGGCCAACGGCGTGAAGACCGTCGGCTTCATCGGCTACTCCGACGCCTACGGCGAGAGCTGGTACCAAAGCTTCAGCGAGGCCGCCGCGGCCAAGGGGTTGAAATTGGTGGTCAACGAGCGCTACAACCGCACCGACACCTCGGTGACGGGCCAGGTGCTCAAGATCGTCGGCGCCAAACCGGACGCAGTGCTCATCGCCGGCTCGGGCACGCCGGCGGCCCTGCCGCAGAAGACGCTCAAGGAGCGCGGCTATCCCGGCAAGATCTACCAGACCCACGGTGTGGTGAACCCCGACTTCCTGCGCGTGTGCGGGCGCGACTGTGAAGGAACGTTCCTGCCGTCCAGCCCCGTAGTCGTGGCCCCACAGCTGCCCGACAGTCACCCGGCCAAAGCCGCCGGCGTGGAGTACTTCCAGCTCTACGAGTCCAAATACGGCAAGGGTTCGGTGACGCAGTTCGGCTCCTACGTCTGGGATGCCGGCAAGCTGTTCGCCGCGGCGCTGCCCGAGGCGCTCACCAAGGCCAAGCCCGGTACGCCCGAATTCCGCGCCGCCCTGCGCGACGCGATCGAGCACCTCAAAGAGGTTCCGGCCGCCAATGGCGTCTACACCATGAGCCCGACCGATCACCTCGGACTCGACCACCGTGCCCGCGTGATGCTGCGCATCGAAAGCGGGCAATGGAAGTACATCCCCTGAGGCAGCGGCCAGGCTGAGTCGCCGCTCGACCCGAGGATAGAAAACCCATCGACCCGCCGCCCTCGAGGCGGCGGGCAGCGAGGATCGTGTCCATGGATTCTTCGATCGCGTTGATCCTGACGCAAGACGGCATCGTCAACGGGGCGGTCTATGTACTGCTCGCGCTTGCCCTGGTGCTGGTCTTCACCGTCACGCGCATCATCTTCATCCCCCAGGGCGAGTTCGTCGCCTTTTCGGCGCTCACGCTGGCCATGCTCGAGAACGGGCGCTTTCCCGGTACCGTCTGGCTGGTGCTTGCCGGAGGGTTGGCCGTGTGTGCCATGGAGGCGGGCGCGCTCGTGGCGCGCCACGACTGGCGCTACCGCGCGCGGGTGCTCGGCTGGAATCTCGTCTATCCGTTCGCCCTGTGGGCGCTCGCATCGCTCGTCGACTGGCGCGGTGCCGGACAGCTGGCGCGCATCGCCTTCACCCTGGCCCTGGTGGTGCCCCTTGGGCCGATGATGTTCCGCGTCTTCTTCCAGCCGATCGCCTCCGCGCCGGTGCTGGTGCTGCTCATCGTGGCGGTGGCGGTGCACGTCGCCCTCGTTGGCCTGGGCTTGTGGATGTTCGGCGCCGAGGGCTATCGTACCCTGCCGTTGTGGGACGAGAATTTCCTCGTCGGCCCCTTGCGCATTCCGGGGCAGGCGATCTGGGTGGTGGGGGCATCGCTCGCCCTCATCGTGCTGCTGGCGCAGTTCTTCAGCCGCACGATCTACGGCAAGGCGCTGCGCGCCACCGCCGTCAATCGCAACGGGGCGCGCCTCATGGGCATCTCGCCCAACCTCGCCGGCCGGCTCACGCTCATGCTCGCTGCGGCGATCGGCGCGATCTCCGGCATCCTCGTCAGCCCCATCACCACCATCTACTACGACACGGGATTCCTCATCGGGCTCAAGGGGTTCGTCGCCGCCATCATCGGCGGGCTCGCGGCCTATCCCGCCGCGGCAGCCGGGGCGCTGCTCGTCGGGCTGCTCGAATCGTTCAGCTCCTTCTGGGCGAGCGCCTACAAGGAAGTGATCGTCTTCACGCTCATCATCCCCGTGCTCTTCTGGCGGTCGCTGCGCACCCACCACGTCGAGGAGGAGGAAGAATGACGAAAGCGCTTTCCCCCGCCCAATCGTCCGCCGGCCGGCGCGGCATTCCCCGCCGCGGTGCCCTCGCGGCCTTCATCGTCCTGGTCGTGCTCGCGCCCCTCGTGCTGCGCCCCTTCCAGGTGAGCCTGCTCGACTACATCGCCCTGTATGCCCTCGTGGCGCTGGGCCTGGTGCTGCTCACCGGCATCGGCGGACTCACCAGTTTCGGACAGGCGGCTTTCGTCGGCCTGGGCGCCTACGCCACCGCCGTGGTCACCACGTTTCACGAGTTGCCGGGCTGGCTTGCGTGGGCGCAGGGTTCCCCCTGGGGCGGCCTCGTCGTCGGGCTCGTGCTCACCCTGGCGGCGGCACTCGTCATCGGCTCGATCACCCTGCGCCTGTCCGGACACTATCTGCCTCTGGGCACGATCGCTTGGGGCATCAGCCTCTTCTTTCTCTTCGGCAACCTCGAATGGCTCGGCGGGCACACCGGCATGGGCGGCCTGCCGCCGATCGCGATCTTCGGATTCGAGTTGATCGACCCGACGCACTTCTATTACCTCGCTTGGGCCGTGCTGCTCGCCGCGATCTGGATGATCAGCAATCTTCTCGACTCGCGCGAAGGGCGGGCGATCCGCGCCCTGCGTGGCGGCCTGGTGATGGCCGAGGCGATGGGGGTGGACACCTCGCGCCAGAAGATGGTGATCTTCGTCGTGGCCGCGGTGCTCGCCTGCGTGGCCGGCTGGATGTACGCGCACCTGCAGCGTTTCGTCAACCCTTCTCCCTTCGGCATCAACATCGGCATCGAATACCTCTTCATGGCGGTGATCGGCGGTTCGGGCTACGTCTGGGGCGCGATCGTCGGGGCGCTCGTCATCACGCTCGCCAAGCAATGGCTGCAGGACTGGCTGCCGCAACTGCTCGGGCAGAGCGGTAATTTCGAAACGATCGTCTTCGGGCTCCTCATGGTGCTGGTGCTGCATCGCGCCCGCCAGGGATTGTGGCCCATCCTCGTGCGCCGGGCACCGGTGGCGGCCGAGCCGCCGCGGCTCGATCCGACCCTGGAGCCGCTGCCGCAGCGCCCCAAACCGCAGCGCGGCACGGTGATCCTGGAGGCACGTGAAGTCACCAAACGCTTCGGCGGCCTGGTGGCGAACGACAAGATGAGCCTCACCGTCAAGGCCGGGGAAATCCTCGCCCTCATCGGCCCCAACGGAGCAGGCAAGAGCACCATGTTCAACCAGCTCTCCGGCGTGGATACGCCCACCGAGGGCAAGATCTTCTTCCTCGGCGAGGACGTCACGGGCAAATCGTCGCGCGAGATCGCGCGCATGGGCATGAGCCGCACCTTCCAGCACGTCCGGCTGCTGTCTGGCCGCTCCGTGCTCGAGAACGTCGCCCTCGGGGCGCACCTGCGCGGCCGTGCCGGCGTGTTCTCCGCCATGCTGCATCTGGAGCGCAAGGAGGAAGCGCGGCTGCTCGCCGAAGCGGCTCGCCAGATCGAACGGGTGGGGCTGTGGGAGCACCGTTTCACCGAGGCCGGGGCGCTCGCGCTCGGCCAGCAGCGCATCGTCGAGATCGCCCGCGCCCTGTGCGCCGATCCTTGTCTGCTGCTGCTCGACGAACCCGCTGCCGGCCTGCGCCACAAGGAAAAGCAGGCGCTCGCCGAGCTGCTTGACCGGCTGCGCGCCGAAGGCATGGGCATTTTGCTGGTGGAGCATGACATGGACTTCGTCATGGGGCTGGCCGATCGCGTCGTCGTGATGGAATTCGGCCAGAAGATCGCCGAAGGGCTACCGGAGGAAGTGCAGCAGGATCCGGCCGTGCTCGAAGCCTATCTGGGAGGAGTGCAATGAGCGCCGACACCAAGCCGCTGCTCGAAGTGTGCGGGCTGTGCGTTTCCTACGGCAAGGTCGAGGCGCTGCACCAGGCCGGCATCCGGGTGGGAGCAGGGCAGATCGTCACCGTCATCGGTCCCAACGGAGCCGGCAAGACGACCCTGCTCTCCGCCATCATGGGGCTGCTGCCCTCGCGTGGCGAGATCGTCTTCGACGGCGAGCCGCAGCCACACCCCGACGTCGAATATCTCGTGACCCGCGGCATGGCGCTGGTACCGGAGAAACGCGAGCTCTTCGGCGAGATGAGCGTCGAGGACAATCTCGTGCTCGGCGCCTTCCAGCGCTACCGGCGCGGCGAGCGGGACTATCGCGACACGCTGCGGGAAGTGTACGCCCTCTTTCCCCGCCTCGAGGAGCGGCGCACCCAGGCCGCCGGCACCCTCTCGGGCGGCGAGCGGCAGATGCTCGCCGTGGGACGCGCCCTGATGGGCAAGCCGCGGTTGCTCATGCTCGACGAGCCCTCCCTCGGGCTGGCGCCGCTCATCGTGCGCGAGATTTTCCGCATCATCGCCTCCCTGCGCGAGCGCGGCGTCTCCATCCTCCTGGTGGAGCAGAACGCCCGTGCCGCGCTGCAGGTGGCCGACTACGGCTACGTGCTCGAGATGGGCGAGGTCACCATGCAGGGACCCGCCCACGAGCTCGCCACCGACGCGCGCGTGATCGAAGCCTATCTCGGCTTGGGTCGACACCAGGAACGGCTCGCACCTTGAAATCGCACGTTTTTTGCCTTCGTGGGTCCTATCACCTAGAATGAGCATAGTTCGATTTTTTCACGGAGGTTTACCATGAACGAGCAAAACGTACCCTCGCAAGCCACGCCCACACCGCAAGCCAGTGCCGACAAACTGAAAGAGGACCTGCGCAACCTGGCGCAAACCCTGGATGAGCTGCTGCTTGCCACGGCCAATGAAACGAGCAGCGAGATCCGTGAGTTGCGTGAGCGTGCCCGCGCCCGGTTGGCAGAAACCCGGGCACGGCTCGCAGAGCGCGGCACCGAGCTCTACCAGCAGGCGAGCACCACGCTGCGCACCACCGCGCAGCAGACCGAAGGCTACGTGCGCGAGCACCCTTGGACCAGCATCGGCCTGGGAGCCGCCGTCGGCATGCTGATCGGTTTGCTGATGGGCCGCCGCTGATGGAACGCCCCGCCGGCCCGATGGAGCGCGTCTTCGGCGCCTCCAAGCGGCTGCTCGAACATCTGCTCGAAGGCGGCGAGCTGCGCCTGCGGCTGGCGGTGCTCGAACTGGAAGAAGAGCGCGCACGGCTCTTCGATCTGCTCCTGCTCGCCGGTTTGAGTCTGGCCTTGGGTGCCTTGGGGCTGGCCTTCGTCGGCGTGCTCGTCATCGTCGCGTGCTGGGAGACCCATCGGCTCACCGCCATTGCGGGGGTGGCCGTCGCCTTTCTTGGGGCGGCTGCGTTCGCCGCCTGGCGTTTGCGCCGCCTGGCGCGGCAGCGTACCTTGCTGCGCGCCACGCTCTCGCAGCTTGCCACCGACCGGCAGCTGCTCGCCGAACCCAGGGAGGGGGCCTGATGCGCCGCGAGGAACTCGCCGCCCGCAAGGCCGAGCTGGAGGCGCGTATCGCCGCGCACCGCCAACGCACGGCTCAGGCTGCCGCCGAATGGCGCGAGTCTGTGCGCCCCGTCGACGACGCCTGGCGTACCCTCGTGCGCTGGAAAGTACCGCTTGCGCTCGCCGGCGGCGCGATTTTGTGGCGCCTGGGGCGCCGTGGCACGGCCCAGGCCGCACTCAAATGGTGGGGGCGGGGTCTGGGTGTGGTCGAAGGGGTGCGCTTGGCGCACAAATTGCTTGCCGGCAAGAGCGGCGGTTGGCGTGATCGGGGAACCGCGTGATACACTGCGGCGCGATTCCCTGCCACTTCCAAGGATGACATCATGAATCCTCCCCCGATGTTCGACGAACTCGCGCAAAAACTCAAGCACCTCGCCGAGACGAGTCCGCTCAAGGATTTCGAGAAGAATGCCAAGGCATTGCTCGCTTCCATGTTCGATCGCATGGATCTCGTCACGCGCGACGAATTCGAAGCGCAGCGCGAGCTGGTCATCAAGCTGCGCCAAGAGCTCGCCGAGCTCGAACGCCGCGTCGGCTTGCTCGAAGCCCAGCTCGCCGGCGGCGTAGACGAAGACTGAATTCCGGAAACGTCTTGAAAATTCCTCCTCGGCACAGTACTGGTATCGTACGTCCCGACACCATGTGGTGTTTCCCGAAGAGGCAAGAGCGATGAGCAAGAAATTTCTGATCACCGGTGCCCTGGCCGCCGTGCTGGCGGTGCCCGGTTTCGTGTTCGCCCAAGCAACGGAGTCTTCCACCGAAACTCCCGCCTCCGCGACGACCCCGACCAAGCATCAGCGGGCGCACAAGCCGGCCGGCCAGACGGGCGCCAAGAGCACGACGCACCAGAAAGGCTCGGCCGCGCACGGCAAACGTGCCCCGGCTGCTCACAAGGGGACGTCGACGACCCCGAGCACAGGAGAAACCCCGGCTGCCGAGTGAAAGGGCACGTCGTTCAATAAAAAAGCCGGCCTTTCGGGGCCGGTTTTTTTATTGCCAAATTTTTTCGCCAAGATCTTGACATGTCAGCCTGATTCCATGACGATGTTGGCATGCTTTTGCTTTCCCTTTGCATGCCGATTGAGCTACCATTGGATGGCCGTCCGGTATGACTTCCAGGGAGGGAAAGCATGCCATACTACATCGCCCACGTCGCCCGCGATGAGAAACGAGAAGCATGGCGTGAGCCGCACGATCTCGCAGCGCATCTGCGCGAAACAGCAAAACTCGCAGAGCAGTTTGCCGAACGCTATGGCGCCGGATGGGCGAGGCTTGCCGGTCAGTGGCACGATCTGGGCAAATACCGTCTCCGCTTCCAGCGCTACATCCGCCACAAGAGCGGCTACGAGCCGGATGCCAGTATCAAAGGCGAACTGGGCCGGGCGCCACACTCTACCGCAGGGGCATTACTCGCCTGTGATCGGTTCGGCTTGCCGGGTCGGGTGCTCGCCTATCTCATCGCCGGACATCACGCTGGGCTCGACGACTGGTACGGCGGCTTGTGCGAGCGTCTCGCCGATCCGGCAAGCCGCGCTGAACTCATGGAAACGCTCGCCGAACCGATTCCACCAGAGATCACCGAATCGGGAGACTTCAAACCCGACCTGAAAGAAGTCCCAGGAAAAATCGCTGGTTTTCCGCTGTGGGTGCGGTTGCTCTTCTCTGCTTTGGTCGACGCAGATTTTCTCGACACCGAGCGCTATATGTCGCCCGACACATTCGCGGCGCGCAACTGTTGGCCGAGTCTGTCTGAACTGGCACCGCGGTTCGACGCATTCATGGCGCGCAAGTCACGCGAGGTGGCACCGACGTCGGTCAATGCCGTACGCGCCGAAGTGCTGCAACAATGCCGCGATGCCGCGCAGCAGCCTCCGGGCATCTTTTCGCTTACGGTGCCCACCGGCGGCGGCAAGACGCTCTCCAGCATGGCGTTTGCGCTCGGGCACGCCCTGCGCCATGGCAAGCGGCGCATCGTCTATGCCATCCCCTACACGAGCATCATCGAGCAGACGGCCAGGGTCTATCGTGACGTCTTTGGCGAAGACGCGATCGTGGAGCATCACAGCAACGTGGCGGACTTACCGGAGCGCGAAACGTCTGCATCGCGGCTTGCCAGCGAGAACTGGGACGCGCCCATCATCGTTACCACCAATGTCCAACTCTTCGAATCGCTCTTCGCCGACCGTCCATCGCGCTGCCGCAAGCTGCACAATCTCGTCGATAGCATCATCGTGCTCGACGAGGCGCATCTGCTGTCGCCGCAGTTCCTGCAGCCTATCCTTGATGTCATGAATCTGCTCGTCGAGCACTATGGCGTGACCTTCGTGCTCTCGACTGCTACGCAGCCCGTGCTCGCCAGCCGCCAAGCGTTCGATCCGCGCAAGAACGTGCGTGGGCTCGATGGCGTGCGTGAAATCGTCTCCGACCCCGACGGGCTCTATGAACGGCTCGACCGGGTGCAGGTGCATCTGCCCGCCGATTGGAACGCACGGCGCGATTGGAGCGAACTTGCGCAGGAACTCGCGCGCCATTCCTCGGTGCTCGCCATCGTCAATACCCGTGCGCATGCCCGCGCTTTATGGCAGGCAATGCCCGAAGGAACGCTGCACCTCTCGGCGCTCATGTGCCCGGCGCATCGCTCCGTGGTGATTGGACAGATCAAGAAGCGTCTTGGCGAGGGCATCCCCACCCGCGTGGTCAGTACCCAGCTGGTGGAGGCTGGCGTTGACCTTGATTTCCCCGTTGTCTATCGGGCGATCGCAGGGCTCGATTCCATCGCCCAAGCCGCCGGACGCTGCAACCGCGAGGGGAAACTCGTGAAAGGAGAGGTCATCGTGTTTGTCCCGCCCCAATCCGCCCCGCCCGGCCTCTTGAGGAAAGGAGAAGACGCTTGCCGCAAGGTTTTATACGGCATCGAGGGAAACCGAAACCCGCTTGAGCGATCCTTATTTGCCGCCTATTTCACGCAGTTCTACTCCGACTGCGATCTCGATGAGAAAGGGATTGGACGGATGCTGGCCACCGGTAGAGAGCTGGATGTACGGTTTCGCTCTGCGGCCGAGGCTTTCCGTCTCATCGACGACGAGGAGACTTCCTCCGTCGTGGTGCGCTACCGTGGTGAGGACGGCACCGACTGTCGCATCGATGAGCTGCTTGCCCTTCTCGAGCTCGACGGCCCTCAGCGCTGGCTGCTTCGCAAGCTTCAGCCCTACATGGTCATGCTCTATCGTAAGGATGTCGATCGCCTGCTCGGCAAGGGCGATCTGCGTGAGGTTGCGCCGGGCGTGTTCGTTCAGGAAAGCGACTGGCTCTACCATCCGATATTGGGGTTCGATCTTCAGGATGGCATGGATACCAACCCCGCCATGACCATCGTTTGATTCCAGCGAGGATCATCATGCCGATAAAATTTTGCGTCGAACTCTCCGGCCCTCTGGCTTGTTTCACGCGACCCGAGATGAAAGTCGAGCGCGTGAGCTACGAGGTTATCACGCCATCGGCCGCGCGTGCCTGTTTCGAGGCGATCCTGTGGAAACCGCGTATCCGCTGGCACATTCGCCGCATCGAAGTACTCGAACCGATCCGCTGGACGAACATCAGACGCAACGAGATTGCAAATGTCGTTGCATTGGGTACCGTCGAAGAGGCGATGAACTCCGGCATGGGGATGCTCGCCCAGTACGTCGACGAGGAACGCCAGCAGCGGGCGGCCCTTCTGTTGCGCGATGTCGCCTACCGCATTCATGCCGAGATGGAATTCCTACCGCATCGCCACGCATATCGTCGGCTTGGGGACGCTCGAGACATCGCCTTGACGTCGCAGGATGACGAGACGCCGCAGAAATATGCCGAAATGTTCATACGCCGCGCCCGAAAGGGGCAGTGCGTCAACCAACCTTATCTTGGGACGCGTGAATTCGCCGCCGCTTTTCGGCTCGTAGAGGATCCAGACGATGAGCGGACACGCCGCCCTCCCATCGACGAGACGCGCGAACTCGGTTACATACTATACGATCTGGATTACAGCGATCCATTCGATCCGCAGGCGATGTTTTTCAAGGCGCGGCTCGTTCGAGGTGTCGTCGAGGTGCCTGCATGGGATGCCCCTGAGGTGAAAAGATGATTCTCCAAGCGCTCGACGCCTATTACCGCCGCAAACAGGCCGATCCCGATCCGGCCAAACGACTGCCGCCTTATGGGTTCGAAGAAAAGGAAATCCCCTTCATCCTGGAGCTCGCTCGTGACGGCACCCTGGTGCAGATCAGCGATACCCGCAGCGGTAGCGGCAAAAAGAAGACGGCCACCCGTTTCCTCGTTCCCCAGGCAGTGAAGAAGACTTCCGGCGTAGCCGCCAATCTGCTGTGGGATACCGCCGAATACGTACTCGGCATCGATACCCGTGACGATCCCGAGCGTGTCGCGCGACAGCACGAGGCGTTCCGCGCCCGTATCGAGGCGCTGCCCGAGGAAGTAAAAAACGATCCCGGAGTTGCCGCGGTGCGCGCTTTTCTCGCTCGACTCGATCCCGATCAGCTCGAGGAACGCCTCGCCGCGTTTCCTGCTTGGGAAGAAATCAAGCGCATCAATCCGTATCTTAGCTTCCGTCTTCAAGAGGACGTCGAGCTCGTATGCCAGCGTGCGGCCGTCACTGCCGTGGCCGACGGTGTCGGTGAGGAAGAGACGAAAGAGGGAATCTGTCTGGTGCGAGGCGAATCCGCCGCTTTGGCCCGACTGCATCCCCCCATCAAGGGGGTATGGGGTGCTCAAACGAGCGGTGCGAACATCGTCTCGTTCAATCTGGGTGCATTCAATTCCTGGGGCAAGAGCCAAGGGGCCAATGCGCCTGTCGGCAAACCTGCGGCCTTTGCCTACACGACGGCATTGAACCATCTTCTGGCTGGAGAATCGCGGCAGCGTGTCCAGGTGGGGGACACCGCGATCGTCTTCTGGGCCGAGGAGCCGCACGAGCTCGAAGAATGCCTCACCGATCTCTTCGGTGAGCCGGTTCGCGATGATCCCGACCGGCAAACCGAGGCGGTGCGTACCATCTATGAGGCGATCCAGCGGGGGCGTTTTGCCGTGGGCGAGGACGATACGCGCTTCTATGTACTCGGCCTCGCACCTAATGCAGCTCGCATTGCGATCCGGTTTTTCGAATCGGGTACGGCCATGGAGCTCGCACAGCGTGTCCGCCAGCATTTCGAGGACATCGGGATCGTCCACAAGCCAGGTGAGCCCGAGTACCTCTCCCTTTTTCGACTCCTTGCCTCGTTGGCCGTGCAACACAAAGCGGACAACATTCCACCGCGGCTGGGAGGAGAACTGGTCCGTGCGATCTTCGAGGGGTTGCCCTATCCCTATGGGCTCCTCGTGCTCGCCGTCAACCGCTGCCGCGCCGAGCGCGAAGTGAACTATCCCCGTGCGGCGCTGCTGCGTGCGTTCCTCAACCGGCGCGACCGCAGGTCTACCTTTCCCGTCAAGGAGATTCCACCGATGCTCGATCCAGACAATCCCAATGTCGGCTACCGCTTGGGGCGGCTCTTTGCCGTGCTCGAACGAATTCAAGAAGAGGCTAGCCCCGGGCTCAATACCACCATCCGCGAGCGCTACTATGGTGCTGCGAGCAGCACTCCGGCTGCGGTATTTTCCACCTTGCTGCGATTATCCACTCATCATCTAGCCAAGCTCTCCGAGGGCAAGGCTCGTTGGTACGAACGGGTCATTGGGGAGATCATGGACGGATTCGATCCGTCGGGCTTTCCGCCCAGGATTCTTCCGCTTGCCGACCAAGCCCGCTTTGCATTGGGATACTACCAGCAGCGTCAAGCTTTCTTTACCAAGACCGCCAAAGAGTCTTTTGAATCTACGACGGCCCTCGCCGAGGAGCAACGCCCATGAGCCTGCAACACCGCTACGACTTCGTCTGGATTTTCGATGTCAAGGACGGCAACCCCAACGGGGACCCCGATGCCGGCAACCTGCCTCGCATCGATGCCGAAACCGGTCATGGTTTGGTTACCGATGTCGCGCTCAAACGCAAGATTCGCAATTTCGTGGCCATGACCCACGATCAAACCGAAAACGCGCCTCAACCTGGCGAGAAGCGCTATGAAATCTATGTGCGTGAGAAAGCCATCCTCAATCTGCAAAACAAGCGTGCCTATGCCGCGCTCGGTATAGAGCTCCAAGAGGATGCCGCCGAAAACGAGGAGGGCAAGAAAGGCAAGAAGAAACGCAAGGGCGGAGGCGACGCCGTCGAGCGAGCCAGGCGATGGATGTGCCAGAATTTCTTCGATGTGCGCACGTTCGGGGCAGTGATGTCCACCGGCGTAAACTGCGGCCAGGTGCGCGGACCAGTGCAGTTGACGTTCGCCCGCTCGGTCGAGCCTATCGTCGCGCAGGAACATTCCATCACGCGTATGGCGGTTGCCACAGAAGAAGAGGCGGCAAAGCAGCAGGGAGACAACCGCACCATGGGGCGCAAGCATACCGTGCCGTATGGACTCTACGTCGCGCATGGTTTCGTCTCGGCGTTTCTGGCTGACCAGACCGGTTTCGATGAAGATGACCTCCAGTTGCTGTATCAGGCGATTTGCCAGTCCTTCGAACATGACCGCTCGGCTGCCCGAGGCGAGATGGCCACGCGCGCCCTCATCGTCTTCGAGCACGAATCCAAACTCGGCAACGCGCCAGCGTACGCACTCTTCGAACGCATCCAAATCCGGCGTAAGCCGGGTGTGGAAGTGCCGCGCGCATTCGAAGATTATGACATAAAAATAAATGGAGAGGACCTCCCTCCAGGCGTGCGTCTTCTGCGCCTTTGCTAAGGTGCGCGGCGCCTCATCATGTCGGATGACGACGAGCCCTTGGCACTCTCCGCCCTGCAGCACTGGGTCTATTGTCCACGGCAGTGCGCCCTGATTCACCTCGAACAGCGCTTCGAGGAAAACATCCATACTGCCCGCGGACGGGCAGCGCATGCGCTCGTCGACCTTCCCGGAGGAGTGTCGCGTCAGGGAGTGCGCAGCGAACGGGCCTTGCCGCTATGGTCGGAGCAGTTGGGGCTCACCGGCAAGGCCGACCTCGTCGAGTTTCACCCCGACGGCCGAGTTTTCCCCGTCGAATTCAAATACGGCAGGAAACGTGGCCGCCTCGCCGACGAAGTCCAGCTCGCCGCACAGGCGATGTGCCTGGAGGAAATGCTCCACGTTTCCGTGCCAAGGGGGGCCATCTATCATGTGAGCAGCCACCGCCGGCGCGAAGTGCCGATCGACGAGACGTTGCGCCGCCGGGTCGAGGAAACCGTCGCCGCCGTGCGACAAATGCTTGCCAGCCGCACTTTGCCTCTGCCGCCGTTCGATGCCCGCTGCAAAGAATGTTCCTTGCGCGAGCTCTGCCAGCCGGAACTGGGTGCCGATCGGAGTCTTCTTCACAGAACACGGTCGGTTTTGTTCCAGCCCGAAGAGGAATGAGCGATGTACCGCCTGCAGAATACCCTTTACGTCATGACGCAACCGTCTTATCTGCGCCTCGACAACGGTACGGTGCGCGTGGAGGTGGAGCAGGAGAAACGGCTGCAAGTCCCGCTGCACCATCTCGGTGCCATTGTCTGCTTCGGCAACGTGATGGTATCGCCAGCATTGATGCATGCTTTGGCCGAGGCCGGAAAAAGCCTCGTGTTACTCGACGAACACGGCCGGTTCAAGGCTCGCCTCGAAGGGGGTGTTTCGGGCAACGTGCTATTGCGCTTGGCTCAATTTTCGGCCGCCACTTCGCCAGAGAAGACCCTCGAACTCGCCCGTTCGTGTGTTGCTGGCAAACTGCGCAATGGCCGAACCGTGATTCTGCGCGCTGCGCGTGAAAGCGATTCCGGGGCAGAACGGCTGGAATTGCAACGCCAGGCCGATGCTTTGGCGGCATCGCTTCGTGCCGCGGCCGTGGCGCACGATCTAGATGAACTGCGCGGTATCGAAGGAGAGGCTGCACGCGTTTATTTCGCTGCTTTGAACCTTGCCGTCAAGCCGGCCCAGCGAGAACGGTTTCGCCTCGACGGCCGAAGTCGCCGTCCGCCGCGGGATCGATTCAATGCACTGCTTTCTTTTCTCTATGTACTCTCGATGAACGACTGTCGCTCGGCTCTGGAAACCGTCGGGCTCGATCCACAAATCGGCTTTCTGCATGCCTTGCGCCCCGGGCGTGCAGCACTCGCACTTGATCTCCAAGAGGAGTTTCGCTCCCCTTTATGCGATCGTCTGGCACTGACCCTGATCAATCGTGGCCAGCTGAGCAGCGGCGATTTCATCGAACGGGACGGGGGGTCCATCTTCCTTACGGACAAGGCTCGGCGTACCGTCGTGCTGGCTTGGCAGGAGCGCAAACAGGAAGAAATCACCCACCCTTTGTTGGAACAGAAAATGCCGCTCGGACTCGTTCCGCTTGTCCAAGCGCGGTTGCTTGCCCGGGCGGTACGTGGTGAAGACGAATTCTATCTGCCTTGGATGGCCCGTTGAGGATCATCATGCTCGTTATCGTCGCCTATGATGTTTCAACTGAAACTTCCGCGGGCCGTCGTCGCTTGCGCCGTGTCGCCAAAGTGTGTGAGCGTGTCGGACAGCGCGTGCAAAAATCGCTTTTTGAATGCCGCGTCGATGAAGTGATGTTTGAAGCGCTAGAGCGGCAGCTGATCTCTGAGATCGACCCGAGCGAGGATAATTTACGCTTTTATCGAATTATTGAACCAACCAATGTTCATGTGAGGGAGTATGGTTTCTTCCGTGCCACCAATTTCGATGGCCCGTTGCTGATCTGATGCGCGAACCTGAATCAGCCGGCAAAATCGGCGAGATTCGCGCAAGAGATGAATCGGCTTTGTCGCCGTAAACGTTCTTTTACAATATGAAAATTAAATAAATATTTTTAGTTCGCGTATTGTTTAGGGAAATTGTAATTTCGTC
>NZ_KE384397.1:0-91751 GCF_000425565.1 Tepidiphilus margaritifer DSM 15129 | reverse complement strand
GAGGTTCTTCTCGATTGCATCCACCGAGACAGTCTTGAAGCAGTTGAGCGCGCATCCAGAGATCGCCCCAGCAGAATATGCAATGGTGCAGGGTGTGGTGGACGCGCCGACCCACAAGGCGGTGGACGGTAAAAGCATGATCTACATCCGCGAAGATCAGGAAGACGGCGGTTATGTGCTGGTGGTGAAGGCGACGCAGGTGGGCGAAAGCTTGTGGGTGACGAGCTATCGGCGTCTGTCGCGCAGCGAAGCGGCAAAGGATTCCGAAGTGCGCCGCCTGATCAAGAAGGGTACGAAATGAGGCCGCGCCGGATCAGCCTCGCGGGGATCGCGTGGTGGACTCCCCTCCCCACCACTAGGGCCTTATGACCCCGGCGGGTGAATGTCCCCGCCAACCTTCGGTGTCCGGCGCACCTTCAGCATCTGCCGGGAGATTTTGCCGCGATCCCTTGATAGCAGTATAGCACGATGATAAAGATCGAACTTGATGACCGTGAAGTCCGCCAGGCGCTCGACCGTCTGGCGCGGCGCGTGAATAACCTGACCCCGGCCCTGCATGACGTGGGCCAGGCGCTCATGGAAGGGTCACGCGCGCGCATCGGCGAGGGGCGCGACTGGCAGGGGCGTCCGTTCGCGTCCAATGCGCCTTCCACCCTGGAAAAAAGCGCACTTCGACCTGCTGAAAAGCCGAACGTGGATTGAAATCGGCCGAGCACAGCGAACGCCAGGCGCACAGCGCGGTCGTCTATCTCGACGCGGATCATCGACCATTTCCATCGGCGAGCGTCTGCGCCAGCAGTCGTTCAGTCTCGTCGAGCTCGCGCTGCCATGCCTCGCGACTCACCGGGTTGCTGCTCAGAGCCGCCTGATTCCGGCAGTATGCCGCCCACTGCACGATCTCGCGTCGAGTCGAGAACGGTGTGAGCGGAGAATCAATCAGGACGAATCCAATTTTCATGTCATGCTTCTGACTGCAGCATGGACTCATTTGAATTCCTCCTCCAGTCTTCGGTGTCCGGCGCACTTTCAGGATATTCCTTTAGATTGTGCCGCCAATCCTTGAAATCATCTTGGCATGATAAATAGGATTCCCCGTCACGCAGACTCGGGTTCCAAAGAGCAACTTTGAGCCATACTATTGCCTCATGGATACCCTCCTCGCCGTTCTTGCTCTTCTTCTTGTCGCGATCGCCGCTTGGCTGCTGGCGCCAGCGCTGCCGTGGTGGGGGTTGATTCTCGCTGGCGTTGCGCTCGTTTTGCTCGTTCCTGCAGGCGTTGGCGTCGCTGCCGGGATCATTCAGAAGCGTTTTTGAGTTTTTGCGCCCAAGTTCACCGGATCCTCGGTCGCGCGAGCGCCAGTTGAACTGGCCGGGAAGGTTCTCGAGGCGTTGCCTCGCCGGTTTTCACGCCAGAACGGCAGCCATTACCACCGTTTCTTCCACGGCACGGACTTCCTTGAACCGGCCGTGGCCGGGGAGGGGTTTTTCCTCGACCACGAGCAGCCCCGTACGGGCGAGCTCATCGACGTCACGCTTGACCGCGCTGCGATCCCGCCCCAAGCGTCGGGCAAGGTCGGTGAGCGAACCGGGGCGTTCCTTGGCGGCGCGAAAGAGAGCGATCTTGGCCGCGGTCATGAGTCGGGCGAGATCGGCAGGATCTTCGAATGCGATGATACGTTCGCTCGGCAGGGTGCCACCCTCGTCGACGAGCCGGGCGAGATGGCGTCCCCGCTGGAAGAATGCCTCGACGGGTTCGGTTTTCAGGATTGTTTTCATGTCTTGATTCCCAAAGCGAGCCAGTCTTGCTCGAAGCGAGCCTCGATGTCTGTGAAACTGACGAAGTGGATGGGCTCGACGGTGCCGAAATAATGGCGGTGGTGGTAGCCATGGGCATTGTCATAGCCGAGTACGCGCCCATGGTCGCCCGCAAAGAGGGCATGATTGATGTACGCAAGGTTGTAGCGCACGACCCGCCCCTCTTCATCGACCCAGACTTCCCGGCGCAAGATGCCATTGCCGCGTTTGCGCGAGAGCGTGAAACTTTCGTCGATGATTTTGCGCTCAGCCATGATCAATTATATCTTATCTGAAGGCTGCAATGCAGCAAGGGCTTTGCTGCTTCCTCAGGTTGAAACAACGACATCACCGCCCCCACCACCACCCCGCGGCAAACGCCGTCGCCCAGAGCAACGCCCACACGAGCCGCTCGCGGCGGCGGCTGGCCGCTTCGCGTTCGGCGCGGCGCTCGCGCAGTTTTTCCCGTTCGCGCTCGGCCAGGCGCTCGCTGAGGTCGCGGTGGACGAGGCGCGGCAGCTGCGGCAGGATCTTCGCCCATTGGGGGGCTTCTTCTTCGAGCTGGCGGCGTAGCGCCCGCCAGCCGACCTGCTCGCTCATCCAGCGCTCGAGGAAGGGTTTGGCCGTTTGCCACAGGTCGAGCTCGGGGTCGAGCTGGCGGCCCAGACCTTCGATGTTCAGCAGCGTTTTTTGCAGCAGCACGAGCTGGGGCTGCACTTCCATTTCGAAACGGCGGGCGGTCTGGAAGAGGCGCAGCAGGGTCTTGCCGAAGGAGATGTCCTTGAGGGGGCGGTCGAAGATGGGTTCGCACACGGCGCGGATCGCGCCTTCGAATTCGTCGACGCGCACGTGCGGCGGCACCCAGCCGGCCTCGAGGTGAGCGATGGCCACTCGCCGGTAGTCGCGCTTGAAGAAGGCGAGGAAGTTCTGCGCGAGGTAGTTCTTGTCTTCGTCGGCGAGGGTGCCGACGATGCCGAAATCGAGCGCGATGTAGCGGCCGTCGTCGGCCACGAGGATGTTGCCGGGATGCATGTCGGCGTGGAAGAAACCGTCGCGGAAGACTTGGGTGAAGAAGATTTCCACGCCCATGGCCGAGAGGCGTTTGAGGTCGATCCCTTTGGCGCGCAGCGTCTCGATCTGGGAGATCGGAGTGCCGACCATGCGCTGCATCACCATCACTTCGCGCCCGCAATAGTCCCAATAGACTTCGGGCACGAGCAGCATGTCGCTGCCGGCGAAGTTGCGCCGCAGCTGTGAGCAGTTGGCTGCCTCGCGGATGAGGTCGAGCTCGTCGTGCAGCGATTTGGCGAATTCCGCCACCACTTCGCGCGGCTTGAGCCGCCGGCTCTCGGGCCACAGCGCTTCGAGGAGCCGCGCGGCGGTGTCCATCAGGGCGAGGTCGTGTTCGATCACCGGGGCGATGCCCGGGCGCAGAATCTTGACGGCGACCTGCGTGCCGTCGAAGAGTTCGGCGAAATGCACCTGCGCCACCGAGGCCGAGGCCACGGGGTCGCGCTCGAAGCGGGCGAACACGGCCTCCAGCGGCTTGCCGTAGTGCGCTTCCAGCAGCGCGCGGGCCTGTTCGCTCGGGAAGGGGGGGACGCGATCCTGCAGGAGGGCGAGCTCGTCGGCGATGTCGGGCGGGATGAGGTCGCGGCGGGTGGAGAGCATCTGGCCGAACTTGACGAAGATCGGCCCGAGCGATTCGAGCGCCCGGCGCAGGCGCACGCCGCGGGGCACGGCGCTGCGTCGCCAGAAGAAGAGCCGGCGCCACCAGCGCGTCAAACGCCCCGAAGTGTCGGCTTGGGCAACGATCTCGTCGAGCGCGTAGGCATAGACGATCCAGAAGATGCGAGTCAGGCGCAGCAGGCGCACGGCGGCGACGTTCCACGGGTTGGCCAACGTCCAAGATTAGCGCAAATCGGCACGTTTCGGGCAGAGGGGAGGGCTATAATTGCAGTTTGACGATCGCAGAACCGAGTCATGATGAGCCAAGATCCCTCCCTGTCCGTGTCCGACCCCAAGGTGCTGCTCGCCGCGCTGTTGCGCCAGGCGCTGATGGCGGTCGTGCCGCAATACGCGCATCTGCCGCTCACGCTCGAACGCCCGAAAGCGGCGAGCCATGGCGACTGGGCAAGCAACATTGCCTTGCAGTTCGCCCGCCAGATCAAGCGCAATCCGCGCGAGCTCGCCCAGGAGATCGTTCGTGAGATCACGCCGCACCCTTGGGTAGCCAAGGTGGAGGTGGCCGGTCCCGGCTTCATCAATTTCACGCTCGCGCCGGCGGCGAAGAACGCAGTGGTGCCGCAGGTGCTCGCGCGCGGGGTGCGCTACGGGGCGGGGGAATCCACCGGGCGGCGCATCCTGGTGGAATTCGTCTCGGCCAACCCCACCGGGCCGCTGCACGTCGGCCACGGGCGCGGGGCGGCCTACGGGGCGGCGCTCTCGGACGTGCTCGCCTTTGCTGGCCACACCGTCGAGCGCGAGTACTACGTGAACGACGCCGGCCGGCAGATGGACATCCTCGCGCTCTCCACCTGGCTGCGCTATCTCGAGCGTTTCGGCATCCGCGTCCCCTTCCCGAGCAACGCCTATCAGGGGCGCTACGTCATCGACATGGCAGCCACCATTGCCGAGCGCCATGGCGATCGCTTCGCCAGGGTGCGCGCCGAGGACGTGCTGGCGGGTACGCCGGGCGAACCCGATCCCGAGCGCACCGACCCGCAGGCCGTGGAGCAGCGCGAGCGGCACCTCGATCAGCTCATCGCCAACGCCAAGCGCCTGTTGGGCGAGGATTACGCCTGGATCCACGAGTTCGCGCTCGCCGAGCAGTTGGGCGACTGCCGTGACGATCTGGCCGAGTTCGGGGTGCGGTTCGACCGCTGGTTCTCGGAGAAGAGCCTCTACGACACGGGGATGGTCGAGCGCGCGGTGGAGACCCTGAAGCAGCGCGGCTATCTCTACGAGCAGGACGGCGCCTGGTGGTTTCGCTCCACCGACTTCGGCGACGACAAGGATCGCGTGGTGCGCCGTGAAAACGGTAGTTACACCTATTTCGCCTCCGACATCGCGTACCATTGGAATAAGTACGAACGCGGCTACGATCTGATGATCGACATCTGGGGGGCGGATCACCACGGCTACATCCCGCGCGTGCGCGCGGCGATCCAGGCGCTGGGGCTCGATCCGGAGAAGTTCGAGGTGGCGCTGGTGCAGTTCGCCGTGCTCTATCGCAATGGCGAGAAGGTGTCGATGTCGACGCGCGCAGGCGAGTTCGTCACGCTGCGCCAGTTGCGCGCCGAGGTGGGCAACGACGCCTGCCGTTTCTTCTACGTGCTGCGCAAATGCGACCAGCACCTGGATTTCGACCTCGATCTGGCCAAGAAACAGTCGAACGAGAACCCCGTCTATTACGTGCAGTATGCGCACGCGCGCATCTGCTCGGTGTTGCGCGAGTGGGGCGGGACGATCGAGGATTTGCGCGAAGCGGACGCGTCCTTGCTCACGAGCGATGCGGCGCTCGATCTGTGCGTGCGCTTGCAGGCATTTCCCGAGGTGGTGCAGACGGCGGCCAGTGAGCGTGCACCGCACCACATCGCGTTCTATCTGAAGGATCTGGCATCAGACTTCCACGCCTGGTACAACGCCGAGCGTATCCTGGTGGAAGAAGAGCCATTGCGTCTGGCGCGGCTGGCGCTCGCGGCGGCGGTGAAAACGGTGTTGGCCACGGGTTTGGGGCTGCTCGGGGTCTCGGCGCCAGAGTCGATGTGAGGGGACGATGATGCGCGTTTGCCGTAGGGTAGGAAAAGAGTGGGGCGGGACGCTGCTCGGCATCCTCCTCGGCTTGGCGCTGGGCGCGATCCTCGCTTTCGGGATCGCGTGGTGGTTTACCCGCAATGCCCCGTTCCCTGGCCAGACGCCGGCGGAAAAAAACCAGGGAACCCCGGCGGGCACGACGCCGGCCGAGACGAAGTTCGATTTCTACAAAGTCTTGCCCGAAGGGTGGAACGGCAACGACGGGAAAACCCAGAAACCCGCCGAGCCGCCGAAGACGACCGACGCCAAAACGCCACCGCAGCCGACCACCGTGGTGCCGACGCCTCCGGTGACGCCGCAGGTCGCCGCCATCGCGCCCGAGCCGCCGAAAGCTTCCGAACCGCCGAAACCGCAAGGCACGGAGCGGCTCTACTGGCAAGTAGGGGCTTTCGCCACCGAGAAAGAGGCGAGCCGAGTGCGCGCCGAGCTGGCGTTGGCTGGGATTCCTTCCACGGTGGAACCGGCCCGGATGCCCGATGGTCGTACGCTCTACCGGGTGCGCACCGGCCCCTACGCCAGTCAGGACGAAGCTCAGGCGGCGCGGGCCCGGCTGTTGGCGGCGGGCTATGCCCCGACGCTGGTCAAATGAGGAGCGACGAGGACGATGAAGACAGAAGGTATCGACCGCAGGCGGTTTCTTCAGACCCTGGGCCTACTGGCCTTGGCTGGGGCAGGCAGTGTGCAGGCCCAGGAGGGCAAGACGTACGTGGAGCTCTCCCCGGCCCAGCCAACCATTCCCGGCAAAATCGAGGTGATCGAATTTTTCCATTATGGCTGTCCGCATTGCCGGCATCTCGATCCGCTGGTGGAAGGATGGAAGAAGACCTTGGGTGGGGATGTGGCGTTTCATCGCTCGCCCGTGATCTGGGGGCAGGGGGCGCTCGCAGGACTGGCGCGGTTGCATTTCTCGCTCGATGCAACCGGTCAGCTCGAGGCGTTGCATCCGAAGATCTTCGCGGCAGTGCAGGACGAGCGCCGTCTCGTCTATGATCGCGACGGCGCACGCGCCTGGGTGCAGGAAAACGGCGGCGACGGCAAGGCGGTCTACGATGCCTGGACCTCTTTCGGCGTGGAGACGCGCGTGAAGGAGGCCGATGCGCGTGCCCGCGCCTACAAGATCGACGGGGTGCCGACCCTGGCGGTGGGAGGGCGCTATCTCACGTCCGCCTCGCTCACGGGCAGCCACGAGGCGGCGCTCAAGGAAGTCGACCGGCTGATCGCCCAGCTGCGCCGCGGCTGACGGGGGCCCGCTTTCGTGGGAAAATCCAATTTTTCCCATGAACGGGGCGGGGCGAATCGTCCTGCCGGCGACGAGGATCCGAATCGATGGACGTATTGGAGGATTTGCGCGCGCGCGGACTGATCGCGCAGACGACCGATTTTTCGGCGCTGCAGCAGCGCCTGCAGGAAGGTCAAATCACGCTCTACTGCGGTTTCGACCCGACCGCCGACAGCCTGCATCTGGGGCACCTCGTGCCGGTGCTGGTGCTGCGCCGATTCCAGCAGGCGGGGCACCGGCCCATTGCGCTGGTGGGCGGGGCGACCGGCATGATCGGCGATCCGAGTTTCAAGGCCAACGAGCGCAAACTCAATTCGCTCGACGTGGTGGCGCAATGGAGCGAGCGCATCCAGCGCCAGCTCGAACCCTTCCTCTCTTTCGAGGGCGGCAATCCCGCGATCCTGGCGAACAACTACGACTGGTTCGGCCGCATGAACGTGCTCGACTTCCTGCGCGAGGTCGGCAAGCATTTCTCGGTCAACGCCATGATCAAAAAGGAATCGGTGCAGCAGCGCCTGGCGCGCGACGAGGTGGGGATTTCCTTCACCGAGTTTGCCTATAGCCTCCTGCAGGCCTACGATTTCGTCGAGCTCTACCGCCGCCATGGTTGCCTGTTGCAGATCGGCGGCTCGGATCAGTGGGGCAACATCACCGCCGGGATAGACCTGGTACGGCGCTTGTGCCGTGCCGAAGTCTATGGGCTGACGCTGCCGCTGGTGACCAAGGCCGACGGCACGAAGTTCGGCAAGACCGAATCCGGCGCAGTGTGGCTCGACCCGCGCAAGACCTCACCCTACAAGTTCTATCAGTTCTGGCTCAACACGGCCGACGCCGACGTCTACAAATTCCTGCGCTACTTCACCTTCCTGTCGGTCGAGGCGATCGCGGCGATCGAAGAGGAAGACCGGCGGCGCGACAAGCCGCAAGCGCAGCGGATACTCGCCGAGGAAGTGACGCGGCTGGTGCATGGCAGCGAGGCCCTGCGCGCGGCCGAGCGCATCAGCGCGGCGCTCTTCTCCGGCTCGCTCGAGGCGCTCACGGAAGAAGATTACGCCCAGCTCGCGCTCGATGGCATGCCCACGGCGGCCTTGTCGCGCGAGCAGAGCGGCCTGGTGGATGCGCTCGTGGCCGCGGGGCTGGCGAAGTCGAAGAGCGAGGCGCGTACCTTCATCGGTAGCGGCGCGGTGGCGGTCAATGGCGTGAAAGTCACGGCGCTGGACGCGGTGATCGGCGACTCCGACCGGCGCTTCGGCCGCTACACGGTGCTGCAGCGCGGCAAGAAAAACCACTGTCTGATCGTCTGGGGATGAACCTCGCCACGGTGCTCACGCGTGCGGCCACTGGCGTCGAGACGGCGCGGGTGGCGGTGGAGGTGCATCTGGCCAACGGCTTGCCCGCGTTCAACCTCGTGGGTTTGCCCGATGCCGAGGTGCGCGAGGCGCGTGAGCGCGTGCGTGCTGCGATCCTCACCGCCGGGCTGGAGTTTCCGCCGCGGCGCATCACGGTCAATCTCGCCCCGGCCGATCTGCCCAAGAGCGGCGGACGGTTCGATCTGCCCATCGCGGTGGGCTTGCTCGCGGCAAGCGGTCAGGTGCCGCCCACGGCGCTCACCGATCACGAATTCCACGGCGAGCTGGGGTTGGACGCGAGCGTGCGGCCGGTGCGCGGCGTGCTGGCCGCGGCCCTGGCGGCGCGGCGCGAGGGCCGACGCGTGGTGGTGCCTCGCGCGAACGCCCATGAGGCGTTGCGAGTCGGGGCGGAGACGGTGGCGGTGGCATCGCTTGCCGAGCTCGTCGCCTGGCTGCGCGACGGACGCCTGCCGGCGCCGCCCGAGCCGATGGCAGAGACGGCAGGCTCCGCGTGGCCGGACCTTGCCGAGGTCAAGGGGCAGGCGGGGGCGCGGCGGGCGCTGGAGATCGCCGCGGCTGGCGGACATTCTCTGCTCCTCTACGGACCGCCGGGTACCGGCAAGTCGATGCTGGCGCAGCGTCTGCCGGGGATTTTGCCGCCGATGACGGAAGAAGAGGCGATCGAGACCGCGGCGGTGTGGTCGAGCGACGGGCGTTTCACGCCGCAACGCTGGCGGGTGCGTCCTTTTCGCGCGCCGCACCACAGCGCTTCGCCCGCGGCCATCGTCGGCGGGGTGGGCAGCGGCGGGGCGGTGCGACCCGGCGAGATCTCGCTCGCGCACGGCGGTGTGCTCTTTCTCGACGAATTGCCCGAATTCGAGCGCCGGGTGCTGGAGGCGTTGCGCGAGCCGCTCGAAACGGGGCGGGTGGCGGTGGCGCGGGTGAAGGAGCGGGTGGAATACCCTGCTCGCTTCCAGCTCGTGGCGGCGATGAATCCTTGCCCCTGTGGCTACCTGGGCGATCCGTCCGGGCGTTGCCGCTGCACGCCGGCGCAGATCGAGCGCTACCACGCCAAGCTCTCCGGGCCCCTGCTCGACCGCATCGACCTGTGGGTGGAAGTGCCGCGCCTGCTGCCGGAGACGCTCGCCGCGGCCGCGCCGGGGGAGTCTTCGGCGCAAGTGCGCGCTCGGGTGCTCGCAGCGCGTGAGCGGCAACTGGCGCGCCAAGGCAAGGAGAATGCGCGGCTCTCCGGCAGCGAACTGGAAACGCACGGCAGGGCGGGCGAGCCGGCGCTGGCCTTGCTCGGGCGGGCGATCACCCGGCTCGATCTCTCGGCGCGGGCCTATCACCGCATCCTGCGCTTGGCGCGTACCATCGCCGATCTGGCGGGCCATGAGACGATCGAGCCGGCGCACGTGGCCGAGGCCGTGCAGCTGCGCCGGCTGCCGTTCTAAAGGGAAACACCATGACGCGCATCGATCTGCGCCACGTGCGCCGCGAACACGACCGCGATACGCTCGACGAGGATCGCATCCATCCGGATCCCTTGATGCAGTTTCGCGCCTGGCTCGAGGAGGCGATCGACGCCGGCGTGCCGGAGCCGAATGCCATGACCGTGGCCACGGTAGATGAGCGCTGCCGCCCGTCGACGCGCCCCGTGCTTCTCAAGGAGGCCGACGAGCGCGGCCTCGTGTGGTACACGAACTATCTCAGCCGCAAGGGGCGCGAGCTGGAGCACCATCCCTTCGCCGCCCTGCAGTTCTTCTGGCCCGATCTGGAACGGGTGGTGCGCATCGAGGGTCGGGTCGAGAAGGTCTCGCCCGAGGAGTCGGACGCCTACTTCGCCCAGCGCCCTCTGGCGGCTCGCCTCGGCGCCTGGGCGAGCGAGCAGAGCCAGCCGATCGCCTCGCGCGCCGACATCGTGGAGCGAGTCGCCCGCTATGGGCTCAAGTTCGGCCTCAATCCGCCGCGCCCGCCACATTGGGGCGGATTCCGGCTGATTCCGGATTACTGGGAATTCTGGCAGGGCCGTCCCTCGCGCCTGCACGATCGCATCGCCTACCGTCCCGACGGCGCCGGGGGGTGGGTTCGCCAGCGTCTGGCGCCGTAGTTCATTCACGCCACCCTTCAGAGCTCGGAGAGCGGCTGGGGTTTGTGCACCGCGTAGCCCTGCAGATAGTCCACGCCCAGCTCGCGCAGCGTGGCGATGATGGCGTCGTTTTCCACGAATTCGGCGATGGTGGCCATGCGCATGAGCCGCGCCAGGCTCACCATGGTCTGCACGATCACCCGGTCTTCGCGCCGCTCGTGCACGTGGCGCACGAATTGGCCGTCGGCCTTGATATAGTCGGCGGTGAAACGGCGCAGATAGCCGAAGGAAGAGGTGCCCGAGCCGAAATCGTCGAGCGCGATCGCCGCGCCCAGGCCGCGCATCCGCGTGATGAAGGCCACCGCCACTTCGGTCTGCTCGATCACGGTGCTCTCGGTGATCTCGAAGACCAGGCGCTCTGGCGGGATGCCATGTTCGCGGAGCAGGGCTTCGAGATACTCGACCCAGCCTTCGTCCGACAAGGTCTGCCCCGAGACGTTGAGGCTGATGACGTCGGCCGGCCACGGGCGATTCTCGGCGAGCCGCCGCCCCAGGTCTGCCATCACCTTGCGCACCACGATGCGGTCAATGCGCGGCATGAGCTGAAAGCGTTCGGCGGCGGAGAGGAATACGCCCGGCGTGAGCCGTTCCCCTCGCTCGGTGACCAGCCGCATGAGGATCTCGGCGTGCAGCCGGCCTTCGCCCACGGGAACGATGCGCTGCACCCAGGGTTCGAACGCCTCGGTGCGGATGGCGTTGAGGAGCACCGGCAGCAGCTCGATCTCACGGCGGCGCCGCTCCACCCAGGGATGGGTGGGGAGGTAATTGACGACGCGGTTGCCGCCGAGCTGCTTGGCGACGTAGCTGGCGATGTCGGCGGCGATCTTCAGGTCGGCCACGGTGGAGGGGACGCGGTCGGCGCGTACGAGTCCGATGCTCGCGGCCACCGTCAGGTTGAGGCCGTTGTCGGTGATGGGGTGGGCCAGGATCTTGGCGCCGATCTCGCGCGCGAGCGCCTCGTTGGGTGCATCCTCGCTCGTCCCCACCCAGCAGGCGGCGAATTCGTCGGCATCGTGGTGCGCGAGCACGGCCTGTTCGACGCGCGGGGGAATGATCTCTTCCATGAGGCGGGCGACGTCGCGCAGGACACGGTCCCCCGCCTCGTGGCCGCAGCTGTCATTGACGGCGGCGAAATGATCGAGATCGATGGCGCAGACCCAGATTCGCCCCGGTTCGTAGCGTTGCAGGAGGTTGTCGAGCGCCTCGTCGAAATAGATGCGGCTGTGCAGGCCGGTGAGCGCGTCGTATTCGATGCGGTGGCGCAGCTCGTCGATCCTTGCGGCTACGGCGTCGGCGAGCGCGTTGAGACTCTGCGCGAGCACGCTCACTTCGTCGCTGCCGCTCACCTCGGCGCGGCGCGAGAGATCGCCCGCGGCGAGCGTCTGGCTCAATTCGGCCAGGGCGACGAGCCGTCGTGCGAGCCGCCGTGCCACGCCGTCGAGCAGCACGCCACCCAAGGCGAGGGAGAAGAGCAGGAGCAGGGCGGTGCTGAGGATGAGCCGTTCGCGACCCGTTTCCAAGGGGGTGAGCGAGATGCCCAGCACGAGGCTACCGAACGAGATGGGTTCTCCTCCTGCCGTACTGGCGACGGAATGATACCATACGCGTACGGGCCGCCCATGCCATTCGAGTTGAGCACCATGAGGAGGGAGAGCTTGCGTGGAATCTTGCCAGCCGTAGGAGGCCACCGGTCGGCCGTCTTCGTCGAGGACGACGGCGAACGCGACGGTCTCTCCGCCCAGCAGGGCCTGCAGCCGATCCTGCAACTGCTCGTAGTCGTGCGTGAGTAGAGCCTGGCGGGCGAGGGTGTCGAGCTGGCGTGTGTAGTGCAGGGCCTCGCGCTCGGCGGCACGTAACAGGGCTTCGTCGAGGGCCCGCCAATGGGCATAGGTGAATCCGGCGACGATGATGATGAGGACGGTACCCGCGGCCAGCAGGATTTGGATGCGAAACGGAATGCGGCGTAGCCAGTTCATCGTGAAGGCCCTTGCGAGTAAACATAGCGCCGATCCAGGATCGGCAGAAAAGGAGCCATTTCGGCGAAATCGGCCTCGGTGAGCGGGACGAAGCGGCGATAGCCCGTTTCGGTGAAGAATCGGCGCCCCGCCTCGGTTTCATGGAAGGAGAGGAGCGCGGCCCGGAAGCGCGTGCGCAGGGCCTCGGGCAGGCTACGGCGCGCTCCCGCCATGAGATGGGGTACGTCGGGACCGAAAGGCACGGCGTACAGCGAAGGGTACTTGGCGCGAAACTGGCCATAAACGGTGTTGGCGACGATGGCGTAATCGACGCTGCCGTTGGCGAGCGCCTGCATCGAGGCGCCATGCGAGGCGGTGAGCACGAGGGTGAAGTCGCGCTGGGGCACGAGACCGAGGCGGTCGAGGGTTTCGCGGGCGACGAGCGAGACGATCGAGTCGGGGTCTCCCAGGGCGATGCGCCGCCCACGCAGCGCCTCTGGATCGGCCAGGGGAGGCGTGTCGCGTGCCACGAGGAGGGCCGAGAGGCGCACTTCGTATTTGGCTTCGAGCTCCCAGTCGCCGCGGGTGGCGAGCCAGACGGCGACGTGCGGTGGCATGATGGCCAGATCGAATTCGCCGGCCAGGAGCGCCTTGGTATAGGCATCGTAGGTGGGGCGGGTGGAGAAACGCAGCGGCCGACCCAGCGCCTGGGCGAGCGTGTCGAGCAGCCCCTTGTGCAAGGTGAGAAGGACCTCAGCCGTGCGAAAGGGCTGGATGCCGAAGCGCAGGGGTTGCGCTTCCTCGGCGGCGCGCACGCCGACGATTCCGCCGAGCGCAAGACTCATCAGCGATTGCACCCAGCGACGACGGGCGAGGTTCGTGCGGGATTCCATGGTGGCTCAGGGGTTTTTACGCCTCTCCATTTTAGATTCGTTCAGGAAAATTTTCCCGGAAATTTTTCTCAGCTCTGCGGCCCGCGCGACACGCCGAGATCTTCGAGGAGTCCATCGCCGACGTCGTAGATCCAGCCGTGCAGCATCGGCCCCTCGCCGCGATCCCAGGCGCGGCGAATGACGGGGTTTTGCGCCAGGCGCTCGATCTGGGTGATGACGTTCATGCGCACGAGGCGGTTGGTGCGCTCGGGTTCGGGCAGGGCGTCGAGCTCGGCGCGGTGCTGGAGGTAGAGTTCGCGGATGGGATGCACCCAGTGTTGCACGAGCTCGGGGGCGTCGGCGCGGATGGCGGCCTTGACACCGCCGCAGTCGGAATGACCGACGATGAGGATGTGGCGCACCTGCAGGCGGGCGACGGCGAATTCGATGGTGGCCGCGCAGCTCAGGTCGGCCGCTTGCACCTGGTTGGCGATGTTGCGATGTACGAAGACTTCACCGGCGGTGAGCCCGATGAGTTCGTTGGCGGGCACCCGGGCGTCCGAGCAGCCGATCCAGAAGAATTCCGGCTGATGGATGTTTTTCAGGCGTTCGAAGAAAAGGGGGTCGCGCCCGCGCATGGCCTCGGCCCAGGCGCGGTTGTTGGCGATCAAGGCATCGATTTCAGGGGGACGGAGCATGGAGGGTCCTTTCCTCAAGGTGCGGCGCACAGACAATGGGCATAGAGGCCGCGGCGGTCGGTGAAAGAGGAGAGCAGGCGGCGCGGTTCGGCGAGCGAGACGCCCGGCGGGAGCAAGCCCAGAGCTTGCAGGCGGCTGTCGAACTCGTCGCTGCGCCCTTCGAAGAGCAGTTTCATCAGCACGTCACGGGCGGAGAGTGGCGGCAGCAGCCAGCGTACCGGTGCCTGCGGGAGCTTGGCGCGTTCGCGGGCGCGATCGAGGGCCGCGTCCAGTCCTCCGAGGGTGTCGACCAGGCCGAGTTTTTGCCCCGTTTCGCCGAGCCAGACGCGCCCCTGGGCGATCGGCTCGACTTCGGTTTCCGGGATCTTGCGCCCTTCGGACACCACCGCAAGGAATCGGCGATAGCCGTGTCCGATTTCGGCCTGCACGGCGCGGGCCACGGGATCGGCGAGCGGTACCCGGGGGTCCAACCCGTCGGCGAAGGGCCCGGTCCTGACGCCGTCGGTATGCACGGAGAGTTTGTCGAGCAGTCCCGTTACTTCCGGGAAGAGGGCGAAAATGCCGATGGAGCCGGTGAGGGTGAAGCGGTCGGCGAAGATCTCGTCGGCGGCCGAGGCGATCCAGTAGCCGCCGGAGGCGGCCGTGCCGCTCATGGAAACGATCACGGGTTTGCCGGCTTCCTTGACGCGCAGCACGGCACGGCGGATGCGTTCGGCGGCGAAGGCGCTGCCGCCGGGGGTGTCGAGGCGCAGGACCACGGCCTTGATGGTTTCGTCGTCGGCGGCGTCGTCGAGTCGGTCGACGATGCTGTCGGCCGCGGCGAGCCCGTCACGCGGCGGCCCGTCGATGAGGGTACCCTGAATCGGCAGGATGGCCACCACCGGGGTCGTGGCCGAGGGCAGGGCGGGGGTCGTGGCCCGCAGGTAGTCGTCGAACGCGACGTCTTCGGCTTTGTCGCCTTCGTGCCCATACTGTTCGAGGAGCCCATCGTGCCAGTCTTCGTAGCTCTTGAGCTGATCGACGAGGCGCTCGGCCTGGGCTGCCTTGGCCGAATCTCCTCCATGCGCGGCGAGCACCTCGTCGTAGCGCTCGCTGTAGCGGCGCAACACCGCGGGTGTGAGCGAACGATCGCGGACGAGGTCGTCGAGTAGGCGCTGCCAGATGCCGCCGATCAGATCCTGGGTGACGTCGCGCTCTTCGGGCGACATGTCGTTGCGCGTGAAGGGTTCGACGAAGGATTTGTGCTTGCCCACGCGGAAGGCGTGCACCCGTACTCCGAGGCGGTCGAACGCGTCGCGGAAATAATTCTGGGTGACGGCCACGCCGGGCAAGAGCACCATGCCCTCGGGATCGAGCGTGACTTCCTGCGCCGCGGCGGCGAGATAGTAGGCTTTTTGCGGCAGCGCGTCGCCGTAGGCATGAACCGGCTTGCCGGCTTGGCGCAGCCGGGCGATCGCCCCACGCAGCTCTTCGATCTGGGCGAGCGAGGCTTTGCCCAGGCGGCTGAGATCGAGCGCCACCGCGAGCACGCGATCGTCCGTGCGGGCGCGCTCGAGGGCATCGAGTACGTCGCGCAGCACGATGGGGCCTTCGCCCTCTTCGAACGAGCGCAGCGAGCGCAGGCCATCGGGCAGTGGCGGTTGCTCGACGAGGTCGCCGTCGAGTGCGAGCGTGAGTACGAAGCGCGGCGGCAGTTTGAGCGCCGGTTCCCATTGGCTGACGAAGAGCGCCACGAGAAAAACGAGCACCACGAGGCCGATCGCGAGCCGTCCGAGCAGTTCGACGAGGCGCAGCGGCAGCAGGATCAGCCAGCGCAGCGCCCGCCACAGGGCGCGCAGGGGGCGAACATTCATGAATGGACTCCTGGCCAAAACATCATGTCGTTTCTACGCGGCGGCGATAGACGAAATCCCACACGCCGTGTCCCAGGGCGCGGCCACGGCGCTCGAACTTGGTCTCGGGGCGCCAGGACGGCCGCTCGGTGGGGTCGGGATGGATTGATTCCAGACGGGGTTCGGCCGAGAGCACTTCCTGCATCCATTCGGCGTAGTCCTGCCAGTCGGTGGCGCAGTGCAGGTAGCCGCCGGGGGTGAGCCGTTCGGCGGCCAGCGCAACGAAACCGGGCTGGACGATGCGACGCTTGTGGTGGCGCTTCTTCGGCCAGGGATCGGGGAAGAAGAGGTGGATGCCGGCGAGCATGCCAGGAGCGATCATGTGCTCGAGCACTTCGAGTGCGTCGTGCTGGATGACGCGCAGGTTGGTGAGCCCCTGGGTCTCGATGAGGTTGAGGAGATTGCCCACGCCGGGGCCGTGCACCTCCACGGCGAGGAAATCGGTGCCGGGGTTGGCCGCAGCGATCTTGGCCGTGGTCTCACCCATCCCCGAGCCGATTTCGAGTACGAGCGGGGCGCTGCGACCGAAGACGCTCGGCGCGTCGAGGGGCTCGGGGCGATAAGGGAGGCCCCAGCGCGGCAGCAGGGTGTCGAGGGCGCGGCGCTGCGCTTCCGTGAGCCGCCCCTGGCGCAGCACGAAGGTGCGGATGCTGCGGGTCGATAGATGCCCGCGCTCTGCGTTGGGGGCCTCCGTCATGGCGTGGGCCTGCCGATGACGCCGGTGAGCGGCGAGCTCGGGTCGGCGGAGTAAAACTTGCGCGGCATGCGCCCGGCGCGCCAGGCTTCGCGCCCCGATTCGACTGCCAGGCGCATGGCACGCGCCATGCGTATCGGATCGCGGGCCTGGGCGATGGCGGTGTTGGTGAGCACGCCGTCGCAGCCGAGTTCCATGGCGATCGCCGCATCGGAGGCCGTGCCCACGCCCGCGTCGACGATCACCGGCACGCGGATGCGCTCCAGGATGAGGCGCAGGTTCCAAGGATTGAGGATACCCATGCCCGAGCCGATGAGCGAGGCGAGCGGCATGATGGCCACGCAGCCCATTTCTTCGAGCAGCTGTGCCTGGATGGGGTCGTCGGAACAATACACCATGACCTCGAACCCCTCGGTCACGAGTCGCTCGGCGGCCTTGAGCGTTTCGGGCATGTTGGGATAGAGCGTTTCGGCATCGCCCAGCACTTCGAGTTTGACCAGGGTGTGGCCATCGAGGAGCTCACGCGCGAGCCGCAGCGTGCGCACGGCTTCTTCGGCCGTGTAGCAGCCGGCGGTGTTGGGCAATAGGGTGAAGCGCTCGGGCGGGAGGTAGTCGAGCAGATTGGGTTCGTCCGGGTTCTGGCCGAGATTGATGCGGCGGATCGCCACGGTGACGATCTCGGCGCCGGAAGCCTCGATCGCCGCGCGCGTCTGGGCGAAGTCGCGGTATTTGCCGGTGCCTACCAGCAGGCGGGAGCGGAAGCGGCGGGCGCCGAGCGTGAGGAAGTCGGTATCGTCGGGTTCGGTCATGATGGTCGGGGAGAGGAGGTTCAGCCGCCGCCCACGGCGACCACGACTTCGATCGCGTCGCCTTCGGCGATGGCGGTCTGGGCATACAGGCTGCGGGGGACGATCTCGCCGTTGCGCTCGACGGCGACGCGCTTGCCTGCCCAGCCGCGTTCGCGCAGCAGGTCGGCAAGGGTCGTGCCGGCGGGCAGGGAGAGGAGCTCGCCATTCACGCGGCAGGTGAGGGTTGGGGGAATTTCGGCAGACATGGTGAAAAGTGTAGCACGGCCGACTGGAGGTATGGACTTTCCGCACGATTGCTTTTTGTTGGATATTTTGCTATTTTTTCTAACACAAAGAGATTCGTCGCCATGAGCACCGCACAAGCCATCCGTGAGCGTATTGCTGCCCAGCCTGCAGGAGAGCCTTTCACTCCCGCCCTGTTCGCGGGCTTGGGGTCGCGCGCGGCCATCGACCAGACGCTGATGCGTTTGACCCGGCAAGGGGTGATCGAGCGTATCGGTCGTGGGCTCTACGTCGTTCCACAGGTAAGCCGGTTCGGTCTCAAGAGCATGCCCTCGCCCGAGGCGGTGGCGAATGTGGTGGCCGAAGGCGCCCCCATCGAAGTCCATGGGGCCGAAGCCGCACGGCGTTTTGGGTTCAGCACGCAGGTCCCGGCTCAGCCCGTTTTCTATACGACAGGCTCTTCGCGCACCGTGCGCCTGGGCAATCTGCGCGTGCGATTGCAGCGCGTGGCGGCGCGCAAGCTGGTGCTTGCCGGGCGTCCGGCAGGTCAAGCCTTGGCTGCCTTGTGGTATCTCGGGCGAGCGCACGTGAGTCCGGATACCATTGAGCAGATTGCCGCCAGGCTGCCGCCCGACGAGTTCGAGGCGCTGCGCCGTGCCAAGTCTTCGATGCCAGCCTGGATGGTCGAAGCGCTGCGCCGCTACGAAGAACGCAGCGCACCATCGCATGGCTGAATCGTACTTTGCGCTGTCGTTTGACGAGCAGGCCGACCTGCTGCGGTCCTTGGCGTCGCGGATGGGGCGCCGCGCCGAGATCCTCGAAAAGGATCTCTGGCTGTGCCAGGTGCTCGGCATCCTTTTTCGGCTGCCATGCCGCAAACCCATGGCCTTCAAGGGCGGAACATCGCTCTCCAAGGTCTACAAGGTCATCGAGCGCTTTTCGGAAGACATCGATGTCACGATCGACTACCGTAGCCTGGTCACGGACGCGCCCGACCTGGAATCGGTCGCCACCAACAGCCAGCGCCGCAAGTTGTCGGATGCCTTGAAAGCGGCGCTCGAGGCGCACGTGCGCGACGAGCTGTTGCCCGCGTTGCAGTCGGCGCTCGCGGCGTCATTGCCCGGCCATCCTCTTTCTTTTCGGCTGAGCGAAGATGCCGAGAAACTGTGGGTGTTTTATCCTAGCGCCGTCGAGAAGGCGGATGCTTATGTGCGCCCGAGCATCTTGATCGAGTTCGGTGGCCGCAACTCGACCTGGCCGCAAGCACCCCAGACGATCGTGCCCGATATCGCGGAATATGTCCCCGGCCTCGATCTGCCGCGGGCGCAGGTGGCGGTGTTGTCGGCAGTGCGTACCTTTTGGGAAAAAGCCACCCTGATCCACGTCGAATGCCACCGGCCGCTGATCCGGGCTGGAGCCGAGCGGCTCTCGCGCCATTGGTATGATCTGGCTTGCTTGGCCGAGCATGAGATCGGCCGACAGGCCCTGCAGGACATTGACTTGCTACGGGACGTCGTGCGCCTCAAAGCCACGTTCTACCGCAGCGGCCACAGCCGTTACGAACGCTGTATTGCGGGGGAATTGCGCCTCGTTCCGCCCGAGCCCCTTCTCGGGGCGCTGCGGCGAGATTATCAGGCAATGCGGGATGCGCAGATGTTCTACGGTGCGCCCTGGGCGTTCGAGGCGCTCATCGAGCGGCTGCACGCGCTGGAAGACGAAATCAATCGTCGCATGTCCACAAACCTTTGATCGAGCTTGCGCCGATCGCCCGCGCTCGGCTATAATTCGCCGGCTGCGCGGGTGTAGTTCAATGGTAGAACATCAGCTTCCCAAGCTGAGAACGTGGGTTCGATTCCCATCACCCGCTCCACTTCGACTTGCTTCACACCCCTTCGCGGTCGCGGATTACCGGCGGGTTGTGTCGATTTCACACCAAGAGTTCCCTACCAAAAGCCTTGACGGTTTCTTCGCTATCGCGTCCGGGAATGGCTTTGCCCATGGCTTGTTCAATTAGATTCAACAGTGCGGCGGCACGTTGGCAGATGAACGTATCGAAGTCGTCCGACCGGAGAGCCTGCACCGGGATCACATGCGAAGTCAATAATTCATCCAGAATTGCTGGGGCGACCTGTTTGACTTTCTGGATACGGGCGAGGTACACGCTGGGCGCATCGCCGCTGATGAACCGGTTGGTGCTTGCCGCTAGGGGAGTCTTGTTGACCACGCTGTTCCACTTCTCCCTGGGTAGTTTTTGCTTCTCGCACCAGGCTCGGGGGAAGATGTGGTGGATGTCGATTGCGTTGTTGAAGTACGTATTGATGTCAATGGGCGTACCGCTGACGAAATCCCGGCCGCCGTGTTTCATGAGCAAGGCGGCCAGCCCTTTGTAGGCCGCGGCGAGGCGGCTTTGCAGGGAAAGTAACCGCGTTGGCGCGAAGTTGGCATCACGCATAGTGCGAGGTTCGCCGCCGCCGTCTACCCACGCGACAACATCCTGGATGTCCATGACGAAACGGGTCTCATTGGCACCGCCGTAGAGTTCGCCCAGAACACCGCTCCAGTACCAGCGCAGCAACTTCTGTTTGACGCCGTGTTGCGTGGTGCGGTCGGCCAGATGTGCGCAGATGGCCGACAACGGTATGAGCTGCGTAGCATAGGGAAGGCTTCGGTCGTCGAAGATCTTTTCTTCCGCCAGCAACTCAGCCGCTCGCTTGAATCCTTGCTCTAGGGCGGGTCCGAGTGCCTTGAAATCCGTTAGCGACAGTCTTAGCACGTCAGCGCGCTTGCAGCTGATGGGTGTGCCCTGCGCCTTGTGCCGCCGATAGCTGGCCAGAAGCGTCACGGCAGTAAGAAAACTTGTGCCGTCCACTGCCTTGAGTACGTCATGCTGGGCAGTCAGACGATCCCTCCGGTTCTCCCAGTCGTCACGCAGGTTGAATTCATCGGCCGCGAATGTAGCTGTCATTAGCTCGAAAACGGTCAACGTCACGCCACCGGTATTGACTTTCTCGAAGACCTGACACACGGCTTCACGTGGCGTATCCTGGGACAGCTCAATGGCGGGGACCTTGAATTGCTGGAAGCGTAGCCATATTTCGTTGCGGAACCTTTGCATAAACTGCATGGCTTCTGCCGCGAACTGATGATAGGCGCTGAAGCCGCTTTCCCATTCCATGAATCCTTGGAGGTCGAACAGCAACGCCACGGGAAAGAGCCGTTGGCTGTACTGCAAGTCTGGAGTACTGACGTCCAAATCAACCTTGCGGCCGAAGTCGGACGTGACTTTTAATGTCTCGGGAACCGAGAGAACGGCTTCTTCACGATCTGCCGATTCGTCCAGACATTTTGCCATGTCAAGGAAATACAGGCGGTGAATGTTCGCGCCTTTTTCCGAGCGCGTCGGTACAGGTTGGCCGCTTCGCAATGCAAGATACATAGAAGTCAATCGTTGTTGACCATCGAGAACCAAGGTCTTTGGGGGCGGTGCTGGCTGCAAGTTTACGCCAGCGAACAGGCGAGGCTTGAATGGTACTCCGCCTGCTTCCAGAAACATCACGGCGCCAATCGGATAGGACAAAGAAAGGCTGGCGATCAGCGAGCGGATATGGTTGTCATCCCAGACCCATCCACGCTGGAAGTCGGGGAGCTGGATATGCCCTGCTGCAATGCCATCCAGTACATCTTTCAGAGCGGGTTCTGCGGTACGAAAGCTCATCTCTATCCTTATGTCACATGCCAGGTTCGTCGGGTAGCATTTCGGAAAATGCTACCATGTAGCAGTTCTCCTTGCTATCGAATCAGTGAGGATGGCGACCGGTCAATGGCTTCCAGTGGCCGTTGAAAGGCAACTATGGGCACGCATGTGTCGTCAAGCGGGCATGGCCTGGTACACTGACTGACAGTTTATAGTTGGTCGGTGTGTGCGGTCTTGTTTCCAATTACCCGCTCCATGGTTTCCTGCAGGCCCGGCCCCTGCCGGGTTTTTGCGTCTACGGGGCGAGTTCCCGGTAGGTGCCGCCAAAGAAGACGAGGGGCTCGCGGGCGAAGGCGGCGTGGTGGCATACTTCGGCCAGGAACAGCAGGTGGTCGCCGCCGTCGTGGCGTATCGCGTTGCGGCATTCGAAGTGGGCGCAGGCCCCGACGAGCAGGGGCGAGCCGAACGGTCCGGGAAACCATTCCACGCCGGCGAAGCGGTCTTGCGCCGGGCCGGCGAAGCGGTCCGACAGCGCGCGCTGCCCGGCGGAGAGGAGCGAAATGCCGAAGTGGGACGCTTCCTCGAACCACGGCAGCAGGCTCAGGCGCCGCGCCAGGCTGAAGACGACGAGCGGCGGCTCGAGCGAGACCGAGTTGAACGAATTGATGGTCAGACCCAGAGGTGCCCCTTCGGGCGCGCGCGTGGTCAGCACGGCGATGCCCGTGGCGAACTGGCCCAAGGTGCGGCGCAGCTGCCGCGCATCCAGACCGGAGGGCGGAGAAACGGTCGTGGTCGAATCCATCTTGGTGAACCTCTTGTCCGGCATGTGCCGGGTGCATGATGCCGAAACGAGAATGTATCGCAGAAACGATGACAGGCCAAGAGATTCCTTTCCTTCCTGAAAATTCCCGCACCGACGGCCTTGCCGCGACGTTCGCCGCCCGCCTGGTCGACTGGCAGCAGAGCTGCGGCCGGCACGACTTGCCCTGGCAGGGCGATGACCCCTACCGCGTGTGGCTCTCCGAAGTGATGCTGCAGCAGACGCAAGTCCGCACCGTGCTGCCGTATTTCGCCCGCTTCGTGGCGCGTTTCCCCACGGTGGAGACCTTGGCGGCAGCGCCGCTCGACGAGGTGCTGGCGTTGTGGAGCGGGCTTGGCTACTACGCCCGCGCGCGCCACCTGCACGCGGCCGCCCGTCTGTGGGTGGCGCGCTGGCCGGGTACCTGCCCTCAGGGGGCGCAGGAATGGGCGCAGTTGCCGGGCGTGGGGCGCTCGACGGCGGCGGCGATCGCGGCGTTCGTGCAGCGCGAGCGGGTGCCGATCCTCGACGGGAACGTGCAGCGGGTGCTGTGCCGCCTCTTCGCCGTGGAAGCAGATCCGCGCGCGGCGCAGACGGTACGCCGTCTGTGGGATGTCGCCCACGCCCTGCTGCCGCGCGACCCCGACGACATGCCTGCCTACACCCAGGGCATGATGGACCTGGGGGCGCTGGTGTGTACCCGGGCGCGGCCGCGGTGCGACCTGTGCCCGGTGACCGAACTCTGCGCCGCGCATCGCTTGGGGATCGCGGCACAGCTGCCGAGAAAACGGGCACGCGCGCCGGTGCCGGAGCAGGACGTGCGCTGGGGCTGGTACGAGGAGGACGGGGCGGTCTGGCTCGTGCGCCGCGCGCCGCAGGGCATTTGGGGCGGTTTGTGGTGCCTGCCGTCAGCGGACGAGGCGCCGCCGGGCCGCTGGCGCACCGCCGGGGAGATCGCGCGGCTCACCCATCGGCTGACGCATTTCACCCTGAAGATCACCGTGACGCGCTACCTGCCCGAAACGCCGCGGGCAGCGGAACCCGCCGCGGCATGGGGAGAAGAGGCGCGCTGCCTTGCACCGCCCGAGGCGCTGGCGCTGGGTGTGCCGCAACCGCTGCGGCGGCTGCTGGAACGGGCGGCGGATGCTTCGATCGAACACGCCAAGGGGAACATGCGTCGCCTCGGCGTGGCCAAAGGTAAATTCGAGGTCTCGGAGCGCATCGACGAACACGACGAGGACGTCGCGTGTCTGTTCAGAGGAAAGGAAAAACCATAACGCGCGGCGGCAGGATTGCGTTCCTCGTGCTATATGTATTGCACAAGCAAAGGAACCGATCATGTTCGCCATCCGCCTGCCGGAAGACTTGGAAAAGCAGACTCGACGAGCTCGCGCGAGCCACAGGGCCTACGCTTGGGTATTTGGGAAATAGCGCGATGCGGTCTATCGCCACTGAGTCCATTCCCAAGGAACACTCGATGAACGCACCCGATCCGGCGTTTCTCTGCCTTTCCCCCGCGGCGTTCCGGCAGTGCCATGCCGGCGTGCCTCTGCGCTATGGGGTGATCGGCTCGCCGTTCGGCGCGATCCTGCTCGCGCTCACGCCGCAAGGGGTGTGCCGCGCGGAGTTTCTGGAAGAGGGCGAGGCGCCGCAGGCGCGGTGGGAGGCGTGGCGCGCGCGCTGGCCGTGGAGCGTGTGGGCGCCGCTTGCCGCGGATGAATGTGCGGCGCTGGAGGCGCGCTTTCTCGCGCGGGACCTGCCGGTGGTGGTGGAGGGCACGCCTTTTCGCGGGTTGATCTGGCGCGCGCTGCGGCAGACCGAGGCGGGGCAAACCCTCTCTTACGGGATGCTGGCCGAGCGGCTGGGGCGGCCGCAGCTGGCGCGCGCCGTGGGGCAGGCGCTGGGGGCCAATCCCGTGGCCTGGCTCATCCCTTGCCATCGCGTGCTCGATGCCCGTGGCAGCCTGCGGGGGTTTCGGTGGGGGCTCGCGCGCAAGCGAGTGATGCTCGAGTGGGAGGAGAAGAGTGCCTGAACCCCAATCAGGCTATCTCGGCCTGGCCCCTTTTCTGCGCGCGAGCCTGGGGGACGGCGATCTGGCGGCGCTCGCCCGGCAGTGGCTCGATCGGGCCGGGCGGGAGGATACGGCGGCGGCGTGGATGAACCTCGCCACGGCGCTCTTGTGTCTGGGGCAGACGCCGACGGCGCTCGCGGCCCAGCGCGAGGCGTTGGCGCGCGCCCGTACTTATGCCCTGCCGGGGCCGGGCGGGTCGGCGCCGCGGCTGCTGCTGCTGGCGATGCCGGGGTTGCTGTCGGCGAATACGCCGCTCGACTGCCTGCTCGAGGGGCAGGGACTGCAGCTGCTGGTGCATTTCGTCGATCCCGCGGCGCCACTGGCCGAGGCTCTGCCCGAGCACGACGCGCTGATGCTGACGATGGGGGTGAGCGAGGCGGCGCTGCCGGTGCTCGCGGTGCTGCAGGAGCGGCTCGCCGCCTGGCCACGCCCGGTGCTGAATCCGCCGGCGGCGATCGTGCGCACGGAGCGCGCCAGCCTCAGCCAGCTGCTTGCGGACGTGCCGGGGGTGCTCATGCCGCCGACCCGGCGCGTGCCGCGCCCGCTCCTGGAGGCGGCCGCGGTCGGAGCTTGGCCGCAGGGGCTGGAGGCGCCACCTTTTCTGCTGCGTCCGCCCGATTCGCAGGGCGGGCATGGCTTGGCGCGCATCGATACGGGCGAGGCGCTTGCCGCGTATCTGGCGGCGCAGCCGGAGGGGGAGTTCTTTCTCACGCGCTACGTCGATTATGCCGGGCCGGACGGGCGCTTTCGCAAGATTCGCGTGGCTCTGGTCGGAGGACGGGTTTTTCCGGTGCACCTGGCGGTGTCGGAGTACTGGATGGTGCATTACGTCAATGCCGGCATGTACGGCGATGCCGCCAAGCGGGCGCAGGAGGCGGCGTTCTTTCGCACGTTTGCCGCATTCGCCCACCGGCACGCGCCGGCGTTCTCGGCGCTATCCGAACGGCTGGGGCTCGATTATTGCTGCGTGGATCTGGCCGAGACGGCCGACGGGCGGTTGCTGATCTTCGAGGCCGATCCGGCGATGGTGGCGCACGCGATGGAACCGGGGGCGGAATTCGCCTACCGGCGCGAGGGGATCGCACCGCTGCGCGAAGCGTTCATCCGCTGGGTGCGCGGCCGTCTGGAGGAGAGGGCATGACGCTGTCGGCGAACGCGCGCAATTTCTCCGGCGGGCCGGGGGCGTTGCCCGAAACGGTGCTGCTGCAGCTCAAGGAGGCGATGATCGCCGTGCCGGAGGTGGGGTTGTCGGTGCTGGGCATCAGCCATCGTTCGGACTGGTTCGCGGCGGTGGTGGCGGAAGTGGAGGCGCGCCTCGAGGCGTTGCTCGCGCTGCCGCCGGATTTTCATGTCCTGCTGCTGCAGGGCGGCGGCACGCTGCAGTTTGCCATGGTGCCGCTCGCGCTCGCGCGGGGTGCCGACGTGCCGGCCGAGTACCTGCACGCGGGGTATTGGAGCGGCAAGGCGATCGCCGAAGCGAGGAAGGTCGCGCCGGTGCGGGTGGTGTGGAGCGGCGAGGCCGAGGGGTTCCGCCGGCTGCCGGACGACGATGAACTCGTCTTCGATCCGCGCGCGCCCTATCTGCACGTGGTGACCAACGAGACGGTGGAGGGGTTGCAGTTCCACCGCCTGGTGGGGCTCGAGGAGGTGCCGCGGGTGGCCGACATGTCGTCGGATTTTCTCTCGCGTCCGTTCGATGCCGGACGCTACGCGCTCATCTATGCCCATGCGCAGAAGAATCTCGGCCCGGCGGGGGTGACGGTGGTGCTGGTGCGCGAGGCGGTGCTCGAGCGCGCGCCCGAGGGCTTGCCGGCCATGCTGGACTACCGTGCGCAGGCCAAGGCGCATTCGATCCTCAACACGCCGCCGGTGTTTGCCATCTATGCCGTGCTGCTGGTGCTGCGCTGGCTCATGGACGAGATCGGCGGGCTCGAGGCGATGGCGGCGATCAACCGCGCCAAGGCCGAGCGCCTCTACGGCGTGCTCGATGCGAGCGACGGATTCTACCGTCCGCGGGCGCGGCGCGAGGATCGTTCGCTCATGAACGTGGTCTTCGACCTGCCGAGCGAAGCGCTGCGCGCGGCTTTTCTCGACGAGGCGAAGCGTGCGGGTTTTTCGGGGCTGGCCGGACACCGTGCGCTGGGCGGCATCCGCGCCTCGCTCTACAACGCGGTGACGCTGGAGGCGGTCGAGGCGCTCGCCGATTTCATGGAGACGTTCCGGCGGCGGCATTAGCGGGTTCGTCCAGGCGCTCCAGCGATACCCAGCGTCCGTGCTCGATGCGGGTGAGCTCGCCGCCCGTGCGCTGACCGAGATGCTCGGTGGGCGAGAATCGGTAGCGCGGGCTGCCGAATAGGTCTCCGGGATAATCGAGCCGTTCGAGCGCTTGGGCGATCGCCGCCGGCGTGGGTTCGGCCGCCGTGGCGATGGCGCGTACCAGGAGTTCGGCGGCGACGTAGCCCATGGCCGACCAGACGTTGGCTTCCGTTCCGTAGCGGTCGCGGTAGGCGTCGAGCCAGGCGAGCAGCTCGGGCGAGGCGCCCTCGCGATAGGGGATGCGGATGGGGTTGGTGACGCCGTAGAGCCCCTCGACGGCGGCCCCGCCCAGGGCGTGCGTCTGATCCGAATAGGCCGAGGCCGAGGTGAGGAAGAGCGGTTTCCAGCCCATCTCGTCGGCGGTGCGCAGGATGGCGACGGTTTCGCGCACCAGCGTGCCCAGTGCCACGAGTTCGCAGCCCGCCTCGCGCAAGCGGGCGATCTGGCCGGTGAAGTCGGTGGCGCCGCGCGCGTGCCGCGCTTCTCGGGTGAGGGGAAGCCCCGCGCGCTCGAGCCCGGCGCGCACGCCGGCGCTCACTTCCTCGCCGAATTCGTCGTCCTGCACCAGGGTACACACGCGCCGCACCTGGGGGTGACGGCGCAACACGGCGCGCACGGCGGGGTCCATGTAGCTGCGATAGGGCGCGTAGATCTGGAATTTCAGGGGGTGCAGCGGCGCGTAGGTGGCTTCGTGCGGCGAGAAGGGGAAGAGATGCAGCCGCTCGCGGCGCAGGATCTCGGGCATCGTCGCCAGCACCACCGGCGTGCCCAGGTTCGAGAGAAAGGCGATCGCGCCGTCGCGGTCGATGAGCTTGCGCGCCGCGAGGATGGCCCGCTTGGGATCGTAGCCGGTGTCCTCGGCCAGTAGTTTCAGGGTGATTCCCGGCAGTTCGCCGCGTGCGTTCGCTTCGGCGAAACGCATCTCCATGCCGTTTTTAACCGGCACGCCCAGGAGCGCCGCCGGCCCCGAGAGATCGAGCAGCGCCCCGACGGTGAGCACCCGTTCGGCGCGAACCGGGGTCGTGACCAAGGCAAGGAGCATGGTGACGAGGACAAGGATGCGCATTATTTTCGCCAAATTTCTTTGAATATCTGCGATTTTAGTTCATTTTACGGAAAACTGTGACGAAGACGACGGCCAGTCCCAACACCAGAGGGTTCCAGCCGCCGAGTTCACCGACGAGCGGGCGCAGGCGATCGGCGAGTTCGGGCAGGGCGACGAAGGCAAGGCTCGCCAGCACGATCCCGGCCGGACGGCGCAGGCCGCCGAGGAAGGCGATGACGAGGAGTTCGAAGGAGAGGGGCAGGCCAAACTGCTCCGGGCTGATGAAACCCAGCGTCTGCGCGTAGGCTGCCCCGCCCAGGCCGCCGCACAGGCCGGCGGCGACGAAGGCGAGCCGCCGCAGACCGCCCACGTCCAGGCCGAGGGCGAGCGCCGCCTCCGGCGCCTGGGCGAGCGCGCGCCAGGCGCGCCCGAGCGTGGCGCGATCGAGCCGATAGAGCAGCAGCACGGCCAGGCCGAGGCACAGCGTGGAGAAGACGAGTGCCGTGCCGGCTTCGTCGAAGGCGCTCAGCGGCGGCGGGGCGACGAAACGGCCGGCGGTGCCGCCGGTGAAGGCGACGGCACGCATCGCCAGCACTTCGGCGATGACGGCACAAGCCATGCTTGCGAGCGCGAGCGGCAGGCCCGAGAGGCGGCGCGCCGGCAGCGCCATGGCGGCCCCGGCCAACGCCCCGGCCGCGGCGGCGGCCACGAGTGCGAGCGGCAGCGACTGAGGGGCGAGCGCGGCCCAGGTGTAGGCGCCGGCGGCCATCGCTGCCCCTTGCCCGAGGCAGACCTGGCCGGCGCGCCCGTGGACCAGGGCGAGCCCCAGGGCGGCCGTGGCCATGGCGGCCGCGAGCGCGAGCAGATGGGCGAAATAGCGCGCTCCGCCGCTCGATCCGAGCGCACCCACGGCGAACACGAGGAGGGCCGCAAGCAGCAGCCCGCGCTGGCGCGGAGGCGGAAGAAAACGGCTCATGGCGCCGCCGCGCGCTCCCGCGGCAGGGCGAGCAAGGCGGCGATGAGCACGAGCTGCAGCAAGAGCTCCTTGCCGCCGGGCGGAAGTTGCCAGGCGGCGATCGCCTCGATCACGCCGAGCGCCACGCCCGCGGCGAGCACCGTGGGGCCCGGTTTCATGCCTCCCAGGACGGCGGCGGGGAAGGCGTTGAGCGCGAGGCTGCCCAGATCGGGATGCACGAAGGTGACCGGGGCGGATGCAAGCCCCGCGGCCACGGCGAGCGCCGTGCCCACGCCCCAGGCTTGCCGTCGCAGCCGGGCGACGTCGATGCCGAGCCGTTCGGCGGTTACGGCATCCTCGGCGCTCGCGCGCACGCGCCGCCCCCAGGTAGTGCCCCGGAGCAGCAGGGCAAAGGCCGCGGCCACGCCGGCGGCGGCGAGCATCACCGCCCATTGGCGCGCCGCCAGCCCCAGCCAGCGCCCCTCGCCCACCCAGTCGAAGCGATACCAGCCCTGCGTGGCGGCCGGCAGGCTCAGGAGTACGCCGCGCAGCGCGAGCCCCAAGCCGAAGGTGGCGAGCGTCGCCACCCAGGGCGCACGCGCACGCACCGGTTCGAGGGCGAAGCGCGCCGCCAGCGTCCCGAAAGCGTAGCCGGCGGTGATCGCCCCGAGGGCGGCGAGCGCGAGCGGCGCGCCCAGTGCGACGAGCCCCACCGCCACATAGGCGCCGGCGGCCATCGCCTCGCCCTGCATGAAGGAGAGTACGCCGGTGGCGCGGTAGAGGAAGGCGAGGGAGAGCGCCGTCAGGCCGTAGAGGCAGCCTTGAGCGGCGCCGCCGAGCACGACCTCCGGTGCGAGGCTCATGGCCGTCGGCGCGCGGCCTCGACCGCCCGGGCAAAGCGCCGCAGCCCCTCGGCGAGGCGCGAGCGCGGGCAGCCGAGATTCATGCGCACGAATCCGGGGGCGCCAAAGGCCGCGCCATCGGAAAGCCCCAGGCCATGTGCCTCGAAGTGCGCTGCCGCATCCTCGAGCCCCAGGCTGCGCACGTCGATCCACAAGAGATAGGTCGCTTCCGGCTCGGCCACCGGCACATCCAGCGCCCGGATCGCTTCCAGGGCAAACGCCGCATTTGCGCGTACATACTCGAGGAGCGCCTCGCGCCAGGCCCAGCCGTCGCGGTAGGCCGCCTCTGCGGCGACCAGACCGAAGAGATTGGGCGAAGAGGGGATGCGCCCGCGCAGCGCCCGGCGGTAACGCGCACGCAGCGCCTCGTCCGGAATCACGGCGAAGGCGCATTGCAGCGCAGGAACGTTCCACGTCTTGGAAGGGGCGAAGAGGGTGATCGTGCGCGCGGCCACTTCGGGGGCCAGCGTGGCGATGGGGCGGTGGCGCCGCTTGCGCGTGAGCACCAGACCGGCGTGGATGTCGTCACTCACCAGGATCGCGTCGTGGGCAAGCGCGAGTTCGGCCAGCCAGGCCAGTTCTTTTTCGTCCCACAGCCGCCCCGTGGGATTGTGCGGGTGGCAGAGCAGCAAGGCGCCGACGTCGCCCGGTGCGAGGGCCGCGGCCATGGCCGCCTCGTCGTGCACCCAGCGCCCCTCGGCGCACACCAGATCGACCGCGCGCAGGCGTTTGCCGACGTTGGCCGGCGCGGCGAGGAAAGGCGGATAGACCGGCGTGTGCGTGACGATGGCCTCGCCCGGGGCGACGGCGCAGCCGAAGTGAAAGCCCGGGATCACCCCCGGCAGCCACACGAGCCATTCGGGGGCGACCGTCCAGCCATGATCGCGCTCGATTCCGGCACACACCGCTTCCACGAGCGAAGGCCAAGGGTCGGTGTAGCCATACACCGGGTGCGCGAGCCGGCGCGCCAGGGCCTCACGGATCTCGGGCGCGACGGCGAAGTCCATGTCGGCCACCCACATGGGAATCACGTCGCGCCCGGCGTAGCGCCCCCATTTCTCGCCGGGGATCGTTGAGCGGTCGGGAGCGGAGTCGAAGTCGTAGGTGGGGCTCATGCGGCGGGCTCCTTGCCTGGCGCCGCTCCGGAGGTCTCTTCGGACTGAGGCGGTTTGCCGCCGATGCGCGCGGTGATGTCGGCGACGGCGCGGCGCATGGCCTGAGCGAGCGGCCCTTCCCAGGAAGCGTCGAAACGGCTCTCCGGGCCGAGCATGGTGAGCGCCAGCGTCAGATGCCCGAAGGCGTCGAACACGGGGGCGGAGAAGGCATTGATGCCCGGGATCGGATGGCCGAGCACGCGCGCCATGCCGTGGCGGCGCACTTCTTCGAGCGTCTCGTTGACGAAGGACCGCGACAGACGCAAAGGCTCGCGCCCGCCCGAGAGGCGTTCGAGCTCGCGCTCGATGAGCGGGCGGGTGAGGCGCGCAGGAAGATAGGCGGCGAAGACGCGGCCGGTGGCGGTGGTGAGCAGCCCCATCACGGTGCCGGGGCGCATGTTCACGTGGATGGCGCGGGCCGATTCCTCGATGGCCACCACCGTGGCGCCGACGTTGCCCCACACGGCGATGGCTACGTTCTGTTCGGTCTCGTCGGCGAGGCGGGCGGAGACTTCCACGGCCGCACGCAGCGGATTGAGACCCTGCAAGGCGGTGAGCCCCAGGCGCAGGGCGAAGGGGCCCAGTTTGTAGCGACCGGTGAGCGGATCCTGCTCCACCAGGCCGAGTTTGCCGAAGCTCACCAGATAAGGGTGGGCCTTGGCCGGGGACATGCCGGCAGCTGCGGCCAGATCGCGCAGCATCATCGGCGCACCATGCGCTTCCAGTGCGGCGAGCAGCGCCCCGCCGACCTCGATCGACTGGATGCCGCGGCGCTCGCGCACGCCGTTCTCCGGCGCGAGGGGTTCGTTTCGTTCCATGCGGATCTCGTGTAGTCAAACGCGCTTCGGGCATCAATCATAGCCCGAAACGTTGGCATGATCGAAATTCACCATGAACGAATCGATTGACACATGATGAATCACGTGCCAAGATAAAACGCATCGACAGGAGGAGCGATCCATGAATGCCAAAGCCTTTGCCTCGGTGGCCGACCTCGAAGAGAAACCGGTTTCGTTCGAACGCCTCTCCGAACACGCCTGGGCCTACACCGCCGAAGGTGACCCCAACACCGGCGTGGTGATCGGCGACGACTCGGTGATGATCATCGATGCCACCGCCACCCCCGTGATGGCCAAATCGGTGATCGCCAAGGTGCGCGAAGTCACCGACAAGCCGATCAAATACGTCGTGCTCACGCACTACCATGCGGTGCGCGTGCTCGGCGCTTCCGGCTATCGCGACGAGGGGCTGGAGCACATCATCGCCAGCTACCCCACCTACGAGCTCATCCGCGAGCGCGGCCAGCAGGACATGGAATCCGAGATCGGACGTTTTCCCCGGCTCTTTCGCGCGGTGGAGAGCATCCCCGGGCTCACCTGGCCCACGCTCACCTTCAAGGAAGAAATCACCCTGTGGATGGGTTCGCTCGAAGTGCGCATCCTGCACCCGGGCGCCGGGCACACCAAGGGGGACACGGCGGTCTGGCTGCCGCAGGAGCGCGTGCTCTTCTCCGGCGACCTGATCGAAGCCGAAGCCGCCTGCTATACGGGCGATGCCTACCTTGCCGACTGGCCGGCCACCCTGGATCGGCTCGAAGCGCTGCAGCCGGCCAAGGTGGTGCCGGGGCGCGGGCCGGCGCTCAAGGACGAGGCGGCGGTGCGCGCGGGGTTCCAATACACGCGCGACTTCGTCACCACGCTCTATCGCTGCGCCCAGGAGGCGGTGGCGCGCGGCTACGATCTCAAGAAAACCATGGAATACACCCGCAGCGTGATGGACCCGAAGTTCGGCCACGTCTTCATCTACGAGCATTGCCTGCCGTTCGATGTCACCCGTGCCTATGACGAGGCGAGCGGCATCCGCGATCCGCGCATCTGGACCGCCGAGCGTGACCGGCAGATGTGGCACGCGCTGCAAGAAGGCTGAAACGGGAAAAGCAGAGGCGCGGCCACGCAGCCGCGCCCGCGAGAGACGAGGGCGAAGACCACGCCAAAGGAGGAGGAAACCGTGCTGAAGACCTATCAGTATCCCAAGTTCCCGTTCGTGCGTCCAGCCGAGCTGGATTCCCCGCAAACCCGGCACGTGCCGGTGATCGTGGTCGGTGCCGGGCCGGTGGGCCTGAGCGCCGCCATCGACCTCGCGCAGCGCAACATCCCGGTGGTGCTGCTCGACGAAGACGACACCGTGAGCATCGGCTCGCGCGGCGTGTGCTACGCCAAGCGTGCCCTCGAGATCCTCGACCGCTACGGCGTGGGCGAGCGCGTGGTGCAAAAAGGCGTGTCGTGGAACGTCGGCCGCACTTTCTTCCGCGACGAGGAAGTCTTTCGCTTCAACCTGGTACCGGAGCCCGATCATCACCGTCCCGGCATGGTGAACCTGCAGCAATACTATCTCGAAGAATACCTGATCGACCGCGCCCGCGAGCTACCCAACATCGATCTGCGCTGGAAGAGCACCGTGATCGGTGTCACGCCCGGCGAAGACGCCGTCACGGTGCGCGTCGAGACGCCCGCCGGGGCCTATGCCCTGTCCTGCGACTGGCTGATCGCCGCCGACGGTGCGCGCAGTCCCATCCGGCGCATGCTCGGCCTGGACATCGAAGGCAAGATCTTCATGGACCGGTTCCTCATCGCCGACGTCGTCATGAAGGCCGACTTCCCGCCGGAGCGCTGGTTCTGGTTCGACCCGCCGTTTCACCCCGGTCAGTCCGTATTGCTGCACCGCCAGGCCGACGACGTGTGGCGCATCGACTTCCAGCTCGGCTGGGACGCCGATCCGGAGGAAGAGAAGAAACCCGAGCGCGTCATCCCCCGCATCCGCGCCATGCTCGGTGACGACCGCGAATTCGAGCTCGAATGGGTGAGCGTCTACACCTTCCAGTGCCGCCGCATGAAGCGCTTCAACCATGGGCGCGTGCTCTTCGTCGGCGATTCGGCGCACCAGGTCTCGCCCTTCGGGGCGCGTGGCGCCAATTCCGGCATCCAGGACGTCGACAACCTCGGATGGAAGCTCGAACTGGTGATGCAGGGCAAGGCGCCCGCGGCCCTGCTCGATACCTATAGCGACGAGCGCACCTACGCCGCCGACGAGAACATCCGCAACTCCACGCGCTCGACCGACTTCATCACCCCCAAGGGCAACGTCAGCAAGACGTTCCGCAATGCCGTGCTCGGTCTGGCCCGGCACCACCCCTTCGCCCGGGGGCTGGTCAATTCCGGCCGGCTGTCGGTGCCCTCGTTCTATGTCGACTCCCCCCTCAATACGCCCGATGCCGACGCCTTTGCCGGCCGCATGGTGCCCGGCGCGCCGATGGACGATGCCCCCGTGGCCGCTGCCGGCGGCGGCTCGCCCTGGCTGCTGCCGCACTTCGGTCAGGGATTCCGGCTCATGATCGCGCTCGACGATGCGGCCGCGCTCGATGCCGCCACCGCCGAAGGGCTCGCCGCCCTGCGCCGTGGGGCGATTCCCGTCGAGCCTATCGTCATCGCCCGCGAGGGTGGCGCGCCCGGCGGCATCGAGACCCTGCACGACGTCAAGGGGAGAGTGCGCGAGCGCTACGACCTGCAACCGGGCACCGTTTATCTCGTTCGCCCCGATCAGCACGTCGCCGCCCGCTGGCGCCGCTTCGACCCTGCCGCGATCGAGGCCGCGCTGCGCCGTGCCAGCGGTCAGCGTGCCTGAATGCAAGAGAGGAGGAGAGGATGATGATCACTCTGGAATACAATTTCCGCGAACCCCGTACCCGCACTTTCTACGGGTATGAAGCGGGCGATGCTTTCTACGAGGCGCTCATCGAGGCGCACCGCGACCTCGACGAGGAACAGAGCGCTCTGGTGAACGCCCGCCTCGTGCTGCTGCTCGCCAACCACGTCGGCGACGTCGATCTGCTGCGCGAGGCGATCCGTCTCGCGCGCGAAGACGTCGTGGGCGGCTGAGGCGCGGCCGGGGCTACACCCTGGCCGCGGTGCCGTTGCCGACGAAGCGCCGCAGATGGATGTGGAACGCCTCGGCGGCCGGAGACAGCGCCCGGCCGTGTCGCGTGAAGACGAAGAACCGGCGATGCACGTCCGGCTCGGTCAGGCGCCGCATTTCCAGGCCATAGCGGCGCACCATCGGCTCGGCATAGGAGACGCAGATCGTCACCCCCAGACCGATCGACACCATGCCGAGCGCCGTCGACATGAATGCCACGGTCGTATCCGGATGCAGGTCGAGGTCGCGCACCGCCTCGTGCAGATCCCGCGAAAGCTTTTCCGTGAATTGCCCCTGCAGGGTGATGAGGGGAAACTCCGCCAGTCGCCGCCAAGGCACCGCCTCCTGCGCTGCGAGCGGATGACCCGGCGGGAAGACAACGTGAAAGGGCTGCGCGAAAAGCAGTTCGGCTCCGATCTCGCCGGGCACGTCCCGCTCCGGCCCGATCCCCAGATCGGCTTCCCCCGAGAGCACGCACGACGGCACCGACTCCACGCCGCAATCGATGAGCCGGATCGTCACGTGGGGAAATGCGCGCATGAAACTCGCGAGCACGTCCGGCAGCAGGGTGGCCGCCATCAGCTGTGGCGCGGCGATACGCACGATGCCGCGCCTGAGCGCCTTGAGCGTGGTCACCTCGTGCAGCACGGCGTCCAGATCGGCGAGGATCTTTTCCACCAGCGGATAGAGTTCCCGCCCCACTTCGGTGAGCTGCACCCGCCGCGTGCTGCGGTCGAAGAGCTGCACGCCCAGCGAGTTCTCCAGCTCCTTGATCGACCCGCTCAGGGCCGACTGCGTGGTGTACAGATGTTCGGCGGCGACGGTGAAACTGCCGAATCGCGCGACCGCGAGAAAGGCGCGCAACTGGCGCAGGGTGACATTCATCGTCGCGTCCGATAAATCAATCGAAAAAAACCGTTGATACTATAAGTTTTTCGGCAATACAATGCAAGCATGACTGATGGCCGGAGGAGTCATCCGGCCCCACACGGAGGAAGACACCATGGCACTCATCCAGAAAATCCACCACGCCGCCTACCGCTGCAAGGACGCCCTCGAAACCGCCCGCTGGTATGAAAAATACCTCGGCATGAAACTGATCCTGTCGATCGCCGAAGACCAGGTCCCCTCGACCAAAGAGCCGGATCCGTACATGCACATCTTTCTCGATGCCGGCAACGGCAACGTGCTCGCCTTCTTCGAGCTGCCCACCCGTCCACCGATGGGCCGGGATCCGAACACGCCGGCGTGGACGCAGCATCTCGCGCTCGAAGTCGCCTCGATGGACGATCTGCTCGCGGCGAAGGAGCGCCTCGAAGCCGACGGTATCGAAGTGATCGGCCCGGTCGATCATGCCCTCTTCCAGTCCATCTACTTCTTCGACCCGAACGGGCACCGGATCGAGCTCGCCTGCAACACCCTGCGGCCCGGCATGCTCGAGGCACTCGACGCAGTGAAATGGGAAATGCTGGAAGAGTGGTCGAAGACGAAGAAAGCGCCCAAGCACGCGCGCTGGATGCACGACGGCCGCTACAAAGAGATGTTCCCGCTCGCCTGAGCTCCACGGAGATTCCCGACCGATGAAACTCGCCACGCTCAAAGACGGCGGCCGCGACGGCACCCTCGTCGTCGTCAGCCGTGACCTCGGCCGCTGCCACCCCGTCGGCGCCGTCGCCCGCACGCTGCAGGAGGCGCTCGATCGCTGGGACGAAGTGCGCGACGACCTCGCGCTCGTCGCCGGGCTGCTCGAACGCGGTGCCCTGAAAGATGCGCGTCCGTTCGACCCCGCCGCCTGCCACAGCCCGCTGCCGCGCGCCTACCAGTGGGCCGACGGCTCGGCCTATCTCAACCACGTGGAACTCGTGCGCAAGGCACGCGGCGCGGAAGTACCCGCCTCATTCTACGACGATCCGCTGATGTACCAGGGCGGTTCCGACAGTTTCATCGGGCCGTGCGACGACATCGTCGCCGACGAATCCTGGGGGATAGACTTCGAGGCCGAAGTGGCGGTGATCACCGGCGACGTGCCGATGGGCATCGACCCTAAGGCCGCGCTCGAGACGATCCGCCTGGTGCTGCTCGTCAACGACGTCACCCTGCGCAACCTCGTGCCCGGCGAGCTCGCCAAAGGCTTCGGCTTCTTCCAGTCCAAGCCCGCCTCCAGCTTCAGCCCGGTGGCGGTCACCCCCGACGAACTGGGCGAGGCCTGGCGCGACGGCAAGCTGCACCTGCCGCTCGAAGTCCAATACAACGGCCGCCCCTTCGGCCGACCCAATGCCGGCATCGACATGACCTTCGACTTCGGACGCCTCATCGCCCACGCCGCCAAAACGCGCGAGATGGAGGCCGGCAGCATCGTCGGCTCGGGCACCGTCTCCAACAAGCAGGGCGGACTCTACGGCTCCAAGATCGAGAACGGCGGCGTGGGCTACTGCTGCATCGCGGAAGTGCGCATGTACGAGACCATCGAATCGGGCGCGCCGCAGACGCCCTTCATGCGCCACGGCGACACGGTTGAGATCGCCATGCACGACGCCAACGGCGCGTCGATTTTCGGCAGCATCCGCAACCGGGTGAGGGGGTTGGGGAAATGAAACTCTACACCTACTTCCGCAGTTCCGCCGCCTATCGCGTGCGCATCGCGCTGGCGCTCAAGGGGCTGGAGTACGAGGCGGTGCCGGTGCATCTGCTGCGCGACGGCGGCGAGCAGCACCGGCCGGAATACCGGGCGATCCATCCCGGGGGATTGGTGCCGGCGCTGCAGACCGACGGGGGCGAGGTGCTGGTGCAATCGCTGGCCATCATCGAATACCTCGAAGAAACCCATCCCGAGCCGCCCCTGTTGCCGCCCGACCCGCTGGGGCGGGCGCGGGTGCGCGGCCTGGCGCTGACGATCGCCTGCGACACGCATCCGCTCAACAACCTCGGCGTGCTGCGCTACCTCACCGAACGGCTCGGCGTGAGCGAGGAGCAGAAACTCGACTGGATCCGGCACTGGATCGAACGGGGGCTCGACACGTTCGAACGGCTGCTCGACGATCCCCGTACCGGCCGCTTCTGCCACGGCAACACCCCCACGCTGGCCGACTGCTGCCTCGTGCCGCAGGTCTTCAATGCCCGGCGCTACGAGTGTTCGCTGGACACCTTTCCGCGCATCCGCGCCATCGTGGACGCCTGCGAGGCGCTGCCCGCGTTCCGGCAAGCGGCCCCCGCCTGCCAACCGGACGCGCCGCAGCCCGCCTGAGGGCAGGTCGCGCCATTCACAAAACAGGGCGGCACCGATCGCCCTTTCGTGGCGCACCCGGCCGTGCGCTCGCGGAGATCCATTTGCGACCGAACCAGGGAGGGGGAGATGCACCAACCAAACGCTGAACCGCGCAAGTCCGTCTATTACCGCTATCGAGTCTTTCCGCCCTATCTGCCCCGTGAAACCGAGCCCCGCCAGAAAGTCGTCATCGTCGGCGCCGGACCGGTGGGCATGACGCTGGCACTGCTGCTCGCCCGCTACCGCGTCCCCAGCGTCATCCTCGACTCGGAAGTGCAGGTGAGCGAGGGCAGCCGCGCCATCGTCTATACGCGCCGCTCGATGGAGATCCTGCAGCAGGCGGGCGTGGCGCGCCGCATCGCCGAAATCGGGCTGCCGTGGCGCTTCGGCAACTCCTACTATCGCGGGCAGCGGGTATTCCGCATGGAGGCGCCGCACGACGAAGACAGCCGTTTCTACCCCATGATCAACCTGCAGCAGCAATACCTCGAAGAGTTTCTTCTCGACGAGGTGTGTCGCAGCGGCCTCGTCGAAGTGCGCTGGGGCAACAGGCTCATCGGTCTGAGCCAGCGCGACGACGGGGTGGAGGCGCGCATCGACACGCCGCTGGGGGAATATACCCTCTCGACCGACTGGCTCGTCGCCGCCGACGGTGCCCGCTCGAGCGTGCGCAGCCTCCTGGGGCTGTCGCTGGTCGGGGATTCCTACGCCGGGCGCTTCGTGATCGCCGACATCAAGATCGACCTCGATCTGCCCACCGAGCGGCTCGCCTTCTTCGATCCCGAATGGAATCCCGGCAATACCGTGCTGATGCACCGTCAGCCCTTTGGTATCTGGCGCATCGACTTCCGTCTGCCGGAGGGCGAAGAGCCGCAGGAGGCGCTGCGCTTCGAGATACTCAAGGCGCGCATCGACGCGCACCTCGAGATGATCGGCTACGAAGGCAAATCCTGGGAGCTCGACTGGTGCTCGGTCTATTCCGCCCGTGCCCTCACGCTCGAAAACTACGTCCATGGCCACGTCGTCTTCGCCGGCGACGCGGCGCACGTACTGCCCATCTTCGGCGTGCGCGGTGCCAACACCGGATTCCAGGATGCGTTCGACCTCGCCTGGAAACTCGCCTTCACGCTGCACGGCTGGTCCGGCCGCTCCCTGCTCGCCTCCTATTCCGAAGAACGCGTCGGTGCCGCCAAGGAGATCATCGAGGAGGCTGGACGCAGCACGCGCTTCATGACGCCGCCCACCACGGGCCATCGCACGATGCGCGACGCGGTGCTCTCGCTCTCGCTGAAGAACGGGTTCGTCGGGCCGCTCTTTCACTGGCGCACGTCGCGCCCGCACGTCTATGCGCACTCGCGCCTCAACGCGCGCGACGACGATCAGGCGCTTTTCCTCGAAGGGCCAGTCGACGGCGCGCCGATCCCCAACGTCAAGCTCGGGCTCGATGATTTCCTGCTCGATCACTGGGACGAATCGATCCACCTGCTCGTCTTCACCGAACGTGAAGCGCTGCCAGCCGACGTCACGGCGCTGCTGCAGCGCCTGCGGGCGCGGGGCGTGCCGCTGCGGCTGCTCGCCATCAGCCTCGGCCGGGACCACGTCGAGGGCGCCGACCTGACGCTGCCCGATCCCGAGGGCCGCTGCTGGCGCAAATACGGCGCAAGTGTCGACGGCGCGACCTACCTCGTGCGTCCCGACCAGCACGTCGCCGCCCGCTGGGGCAACTGCGCCGTTCATCGCATCGCCCCCGTCCTGGAACGGCTCGTCAACCGCTTGGGAGAGTCCGCATGAACATCGCCGATCTGGAACGAATCTACGACCTCCTGGCCGAGGCGATCGACGCCGTCCCCGAAGACAAGGTCCGCCTCTTCCTCGCCAAATTCGCCCTGCTCGCCGCCCATGCGCTGGATGATGCGCAGCAGGTGGCCGCGCTCATCGAAAACGCCAGGACGGATTTGTGAAGGAAGGGGCGAGAGGGCGATATCCTTGTTCGTGGTGGGATAATCTTGTCTGGACAGCAAGATCTTCCCGCAAACGAAACGGAACGCCGATGACCGAACTGCAAACCGTCGTCCTGCTCTCCCTCCTGCTGGGGCTGCAGCCGATTACCACCGACCTCTATCTACCGGCCCTGCCGGGGATCACCGCCAGTCTGGGGGCGAGCGTGGCGCAGGCGCAGCAGACGCTGGCGGCGATGCTCTTTGCTTTCGGCGTGGCGCAGCTCTTCTGGGGACCCTTGTCGGATCGCTTCGGGCGCAAGCCCATCCTGCTCGCGGGGCTGAGCCTCTACGTGGCGGCGGCGCTGGGCTGCACTTTCGCTACCTCCATGGCGCAGCTGCTCGGCTGGCGCGTGGTACAAGGGGTGGCGCTGGGGGCGTCGGTGATGGCGGGGCGGGCGATCGTGCGCGACCTGCACGATCCCCTGGCCGGGGCGAAGCTCTTGAGTCGCGCCTTCTCCGGCCTCGGGCTCCTCGCCTGCCTCAGCCCCCTGGTCGGCGGGGCGACGGTGCGCGTCCTGGGCTGGCGGGCGACCCTCTTCGTGCTGGCCGTGGCGGGGGCGATCACACTGGCGCTCACTTGGCGCATCTTTCGCGAGACGCTGGCGCGGCGCAACCCACACGCCCTGCGCCCGGCGGCGCTGCTGCAGGCCTGGCGCGAGGTGCTGGGGCACCGGGATTTCTGGATCTTTACCTTGCTCGCCTCATCTTCCTACGGTGGGCTCTTCACCTTTCTCGCCAGTTCTTCCTTCATCTTCATCAATTTCTACCGGTTTTCACCCACCGAATACAGCCTGGTGATGCTCGCCAGCGCCACCTCCTATCTCTGCGGAACGGTGCTGTGCCGCCGCCTGCTCGGGCGCTTCGGGCTGAGGCGCACGGTGCAAGCGGGCGGTATGCTCTCCTGTACGGCGGGAGTGGTGATGGTGATCCTGCTGCTGATCGGGCGAGGCGGGCCGATGGGATTGCTCCTGCCGTTCTGCGGCTTCATGATCGCGCATGGCATCCATCAGCCGTGCGGCCAGAGTGGGGCGGTCGGCGCGTTTCCGCGGGCGGCGGGCGTGGCCTCCGCCCTGAGCGGGTTCGTGATGATGTCGATCGCCTTTCTCACCGGGGTGGTGCTCGGCATGCTGGCGCGCGACATGCCCTGGCCCTTCGCCGGCCTGGTCGCCTTCTGGGGGGCGATGCTCTTCGTGCTCGCTTTCGCCTTCGTGCCCCGTTCCCGGCTCGTGGCCGGTGAATCGGCTCAGGCCGAACGCGCTGGCTGATACACCGCCACTTCCAGCCCGCGCGCGGCGAGCGCCCGGCCGTGCCACTGGCTCAGCAGGCCGCGGTCGCAGTAGAGCAGATAGCGCCGCGCCTCGGGTAGCTTCGCTTCGCGCAGGGCAAAGAAGGGAATCGCCAGGTCGGCTTCGGGCAGCGGCGCTTCGTCGGCGAGTTCGGGGGGGCGGATGTCGATGAGGATCTCGCCCGGAGATTTCTGCGTCACGATGTATAGTGGCCACCGAAATCAAGACACTGGGGAACCTCGATCAACCCCTATTTTCCGGGAAACTCGCGGTGAAACAGACTCTTCATGACACTCGGCACTGAATTCCACTCGATTTCCCCCCGTTTTGGCCGCTCGTTGCGGCCTCGTGCCCCGGTTTTTTCCTGCCCACGGCCGCTTTGGGCACACTGCGGCCGTGGGCAGTCCTCACCAGGCGATGGCATTGGACTTCACGAGCCACACCGTTCGCCGGATGTTGTCGCAGGCAGCCATCAGGGTGAGGGCAAAGCCGGCTCTGGCCTGTCCGATGGTGCGGATCATCTTGCCGCCCATGGCTTCGATGGCAGCGAACACGTGCTCGACCCGCGCGCGCACGCGGGCAATGCGCGTATTGCGCGCTTTCTGCCGCTTGGGCAGTGGCCGGTGGGGCTTGGCCTTGCGCTGGATCTGCGAACAGGGCTTGCGCCCCTGCCGGTCCGATGCGGTTTTCGAACAACCAGATCGTGGTGCGATCCGGAACCGTGCGCGAGTGCTCCAGCCCACAGAAGCGCTTGAAGCTCATCCGATCGAGGAGCTGGAACTCCATCTGTTCGTCCGAGAGCCCATAGAGGCGCTTCAACACCACGATACGCACCATCGTCTCGATCGGATAGGGCGGCCGTCCGCCTTTGGACTGATCCTTCGGGGGAAAAACCTTCTCGACTTCCGCCGCCAGCGCCGCAAAGTCGATCACCGAGTCCATCTCCTGCAGGGGATCGCCCAAGCGATCGAGCTTGGTGCGATGTTCTTCTGCGGCAAAGAGGTCGGGCTGGATCGCGGTGCGGCGTGCCATGGTTCAGGCTCCTCTCGAATCAGGACAGAGGAATTTTATCAGAGACCGGGGGTAGAGGAGTTTTTCGAGGTGCCCGTTTGTATGGCCGCCTTCTTGTGCTCAGGCTCGAAATAGGACCACTTAGCGCGCAGCTCGCGCGCAAACTCGATCACTTCCTGCGCTGTTAACCGCCTGGCCGGATGATCATCAGGCTGCCCAAGCTGGGCCAGCTGCTGCATGACGGCCTCCTCGCGGGCCCGCTCCTCTGCCATGCGCTCCCGAAGCTCGTCCAACGTAATGACGTCATTGGCGAAGGCCATCTGCCACTTCCGCTTGCGTCGCTTGATCTCTTCCAGTTCGCGCTCCAGCTGTTCGCGCAGCTGGTCCTCATCATCGGGCCGGTTTCCGTCGTCGATCTCGACATCATATTGTTAACATTTGCGCTTGGGGTGGATTAGAATGGAATCGAAAATATGCGAATACAATTCAGTGAACAGCTTTCTCGGTTAGGAGGTGAATTAGAACGCTATTATTATAGCTCCGCATCTGCTGCAAGAGTGAATCTCCTGCTTCTATTTCACCACGGAATACAGCCGACATTGTTTGGATGCATTCCGGGGGGGGTGCGCCATGACTCAATATCCGCTTCGAATTGCGATTGTGGGTATGGGGCCACGCGGTCTTTCTGTTCTAGAACGCCTCTGTGCTAATATTCCTGAACTCATACCGGATCAACGTATTGAAATCCATGTCATAGACCCGTATCAAATTGGCGCAGGGAGTGTATGGAGAACTGACCAGTCGAAGCATTTGTTGATGAACACTGTGGCATCACAGGTTACCGTGTTCACAGATGAGAGTGTTGTCTGTGAAGGGCCGAAAATACCAGGTCCAAGTCTATACGAATGGGCACGGTTTCTCCCCTTATTGGATGAGGAAGATCAGTACGATGAGTGGGTATTAGAAGAAGCTCGCGAACTTAAGCCAGATTCTTATCCCAGACGAGCACTTTATGGTTATTATTTACAATGGGATTACCGAAAGATCTTACGTTATGCTCCGGCCAATGTTACTATTCGTTCTCACAAAGCTCGAGCAGTGTCCCTTGATGATTATTTTGATGGTCGACAAGTGATTAAACTTGACAATGAGGAACAACCACTTATTGTTAACGCTGTTGTGCTTGCTTTGGGTCATACTCCGATAGCACTGAGCGAAGAAGAACAGTGTTTACAAAAATTTGCTTTAGAAAACGGATTGCTATACGTCCCACCGGCAAACCCTGCAGACGTATATCTCGATAACATTGGTGCGGGGGAAAAAGTTATCCTTCGGGGCCTTGGATTGAATTTCTTCGACTACATGGCGTTATTTACAGTTGGTCGAGGTGGTCGTTTTATCAGACACCAAGGACGATTGGTCTACGAACCTTCCGGACGTGAACCACGGCTTTTTGCCAGTTCTCGACGTGGCGTTCCTTACCATGCACGTGGGGAAAATCAGAAAGGGCCATATGGACGCTATCATCCGCAGTTTCTCACACATGAAGTGATTGATCAGTTACACGTTCGAACCAAAAAAGGAGAACAAATCAATTTTCGCAGGGATGTGTGGCCTCTCATTGCAAAAGAGGTAGAAACTTTATATTACTATACATTAATCCGATCGCGTGATTGTGAATGTCGGGCGGAAAAGTTCAAGGAACTTTACAAAAAATGTCCATGGAACAGCCCAGAAGAGGAAGGAATTTTAAATCAGTTTGAAATTGACCAGGATCAGCGTTTTAGTTGGGAGCGGCTGGCGAATCCATTTGGCACAAGAACATTCGAAAGCCCTGACGAGTACCGGGAGTGGTTACTCGAATATCTCCGCAAAGATGTGTCCGAGGCGCGAAAGGGAAATGTTGAAGGACCACTGAAGGCAGCTTTAGATGCGCTGCGGGATCTCCGCAACGAAGTTCGTTTGGTGGTTGATCACGGCGGTATCAGTGGCGAATCCTACCGTGATGATCTTGATCGTTGGTATACACCCTTCAATGCCTTTTTGTCAATTGGACCGCCGGCTTCGCGAATTGAAGAAATGATAGCTCTCATAGAGGCTGGTATTCTTGAAGTAATAGGGCCGGAGTTACAGATTGAAATGTTGAAAGATCCACCGCGATTTAAGGCAATCTCGCCACGTGTAAAGGGTAGCGATGTGGAGGCTCGTGTGCTCATTGAAGCCAGGATTCCAGGGGTCGATTTACGGCGTACCACGGAACCCCTCTTAAAACATCTCCTGGAGACGGGTCAGTGCCGAGCCTTTGCTATACCCTGTTCTGATGGGACGGCCTATGTCACTGGGGGACTTGAAGTGACCCCACCGCCCAACAGATTGGTTGATGCGAATGGAAACGTACATCCTCGTCGTTTTGCGCTCGGAGTTCCCACTGAGGGGGTACACTGGGTAACGGCCGCAGGAATCCGTCCGGGGGTCAACTCGGTTACACTAAGTGAATCGGACGCAATAAGTCGAGAAATATTGAAGGTAATCTCTAGAGACCTCAAGCAAACTCAAAATAAAATGCATCGCACGACCGTATCCGGAGGTCGCAGAAAGGGATGCTAAAACTTCTCTGTGTAACCATTGCCGGTATCTGTGCCCTTGTGATCGCCATGGGAATTGGAAGGTTTGCATATACCCCCATTTTTCCATTGATGCAAGAGGCTTTACACTTTTCAAATGCTGATGCCGGTTATATAGCTGCCAGCAATTACTTTGGTTATCTTCTGGGCGCGTTGTTGGGCAGTAGAGTCCAAAAGAGTAACAAACAAAAAGTGTTTCGCGTTTCTCTTGTAATCAACATTTTATGCAATGGGGCTATGGCATTAACAACATCTTTAGTAGGATGGGCAGTTTACCGATTTATTTCGGGAATAAGCAGTGGTATTGTCTTCGTACTTGCCTCGAGTATGACACTGGATTTTCTTGCGTCTAAGAACAGATCAGCATGGTCCGGGCTTTTCTATAGCGGTGTTGGAATTGGTATTGTGATCAGTGGGCTTTTCGTCCCCTTTTTGAATCAGCTGGCCGATTGGAGAGGCGCGTGGCTAGGGTTAATGCTTTTGTGCCTATTACTCAGCCCGGCCCCTTTATTCTGGACAGAGGATTCACGTAAATCGGTGGTGTCTGACACTGAAACTATCCAAACACAGCAAGATCAAAATGCGAGTTTCTTCTACTGGTTACTCGCTTCATATGGCTTGGAAGGGTTGGGGTATATCATTACAGGAACGTTCCTGGTGGATATCGCCATGTCTTCTCCATCTACCAAGGAGGTAAGCTCGCTCAGTTGGGTGATTGCTGGCCTTGGGGCTATTCCGTCTACTCTTTTCTGGGCTTGGGTTGGGAAGCGTTATGGACACGTAAGAACACTCGTGTGTGCATACCTGTTGCAAGCTATCGGTATCGTCATTCCTGTGGTTCAATCGAATGCAACAGGAATCCTTCTGAGTGCATTTCTATTTGGTGGAACGTTCATGGGGATTACCACCTTGGCCACTTCGCTTGCAAGAAACATTTCTGATCAGAGCAATCGTTCGATCGGGTATTTGACGGCTTGTTATGGCATTGGTCAAATATTGGGGCCAATTGCAGGAGCTCTTATCGAACAGCAAACTCACAGTTATAGTTGGTCCTTAATAGGTGCAGCTATTATCATCTTTGTGGGGGGCGTGTTGCTTGTGATGGGTCGGTACGCGTCATGTTCCCAAACAATTCAAGTAAGTCGAAGGGGTGGTTACCATGTGGAATGAGACGGTGCTAACCCGAGCGTTAGGTATCCAGTATCCAATCATTCAGGCTCCCATGGCTGGAGGGCCGACCACACCCGAATTGGTTGCAGCCGTTTCGAACGCTGGAGGACTTGGTTTTCTGGGAGCGGGTTACATGTCCGCGGACTCAATGCGGGCAGCGATTCACAGAATACGGGAATTGACGGATAAGCCATTTGGCGTGAATCTTTTCGTTCCGGAAAGGGATGAGCAAGTAGATTTGACCGCCGTTGCTTCGATGAAGGACCATCTCAAGCGGATGGTACCCCATGCAAGTGGTGTTGCTGACGAGATTGAGAATGTACCTATAGAGCAGCCGTCAAAGGATCAATTTGTAAAGCAATTGGAAGTCGTGCTAGAAGAAAGAGTTCCCGTTTGTAGCTTTACGTTCGGTCATCCAACTGCGGAAGAAATAGAGGAGTTAAAATCAAAGGATATTTATGTTATTGGTACTGCGACTACTGTCGAGGAGGCAACAACACTTGAAAAAATGAATGTGGATGCCATCGTTGTCCAAGGCTATGAAGCCGGTGGACATCGAGGATCTTTTCTCGGCTTCGATGAATCTCGGTTAATAGGCTCTATGGCGCTCATCCCGCAGGTGGTGGATAGGGTCAGCGTGCCCGTCATTGCAGCAGGGGGAATCATGGATGGAAGAGGGATCGTGGCCTGTTTCGCGCTCGGGGCATCTGGTGTTCAGATGGGGACAGCTTTTCTCGTTAGTCGTGAGAGCGGGGCACACCCTGAATACAAGCGAGCGATCCTGAATAGTCGGGATGTCGATACCGTTATCACGACTGCTTTTTCAGGTAAACCTGCCCGTGGAATTCGAAATGCTTTCATTAATTCCATGCAACATTACAAGGGAGCAATACCCCCGTATCCCCTCCAAAACGCCCTAACTCGTCCCATTCGAAACTGGGCTTCACGGGAAGCAAATCCAGATTTCATGTCTTTGTGGGCGGGACAGGGATCAGGTTTGAGTCGAGAAGCGAGTGCGGGCGAAATTGTACGACGGCTTGTTCAAGAAACGGAAGAAATTTTGGATCGGTTTACGAGGATCATGATAAAGTGAGTTTTGGTTATTTTCTTGGGTTTCCGACGATTGTGCTGGTCAATGGGATACAACTCACGGAGATGAATCCGGGGCAAGGACTTTCCTCAGTATTTTGACTCATTGTTCTAGTGTAACTCCTAAGGTTATTTTTGACCATTGCTATCTTGATGAGAAAGGAGCGATTTTTCCATGGTGAACGAGTTGAAGTACCAAGAAGGATTAAAGGTTCGTAAAAAGGTTCTGGGTGAAGATTATGTCGAGAGGGCATTTGCAACTGCGACGGATTTTTCGAGACCGTTTCAAGACTTGGTTACCCGATTTGCTTGGGGAGAAATTTGGACTCGCCCTGGTCTTGATCTTAAGACAAGGAGCCTCATCAATCTTGCAATAATGACAGCCTTAAACAGACCTAATGAATTAGCGATTCATATTCGGGGAGCACTGCGTAATGGTGTAACTATTGAGGAAATCCGTGAGGTTTTCTTACAAACTGCCGTTTATTGTGGGATTCCTGCCGCACTGGATAGTTTCAAAATCGCACAAGACATTTTTGATGAGGAACAAATGTCAGAGAGAGATTGAAAGAACATAAAAAACCTTCATCTGATTTACAGATGAAGGTTTCCGTTTTTTCTTTCATAAATTAACAAACTGTATGCCTGCGCGAATGAAGGATAGAGAAAGGAAAAGTAGTACCTGCAAGACATGTCTAGAGGCATTCGAGCGTCTACAAGCATGATATTTGCTGAACCCGTTTACGGGGTTGCCATGGCTAAGGGTTTGCCAAGTGGTATTGGGTTCCAATGACGTTTTTGGGTCTAACACCAGACCATTAGGGGGAATTTTAATGAATGGGAATCAATATAAAATTGTCTCGATTAACGTAGCAAAGCCGAAAACTGTTCTATACAAGGGGAAGGAGGTATCTACCGGTATATTCAAAAAACCCGTAGAGCACCCAGTTTACCTCTCATTTTTAAACTTTGAAGGTGACGGCCAGGCGAATCTAGTTCATCATGGTGGGAAAGACAAGGCGGTCTGTGCGTATTCTTACGAGCATTATTCTTATTGGGAAAAGAAACTTGGGAGGTCGTTGGAATACGGTTCTTTTGGTGAAAATTTGACCATGATTGGAATGGTGGAAGAGGAGGTTTGTATTGGTGACATATTTCAATTAGGAGAGGCATTGGTCCAGGTAAGTCAGCCTCGTCAACCCTGTTATAAATTGAGCATTAAATTGAGTGTGCAAGATTTACCCAACCAAATTCAGAATACGGGATTTACCGGATTTTATTGTCGTGTTTTACAAGAAGGCTGGGTAGAGAAAAATTCGCCTGTACGGCTGATTAGTCGTCACCCCCAATGAATTACGATTGCTTATGCCAATCGGATTATGTATCACGAAAAGGACAATGTGGATGGAATCAGGAGGATTCTTGCTCTGGAAGAGCTTTCAGAAAGTTGGCGGGAGGCATTATTGAAACGATTAGGTCAATAAGATGAGCGCGCGTGGTCCGAAAGTTCCCCTGTCGAACACGGGGCTCTAAGAGTTCTAGCGTCCCCACACGGGTATGAGCAGGCGAGGACGGGGTTCATTTCGATATCCACGATGCGTATCCGTCCGTTCGTAGGCTTTCGCACTGAGATACCTCCGCCTCAAGAATTTGATTGAGGACGGCCTCCACCAACTTTGCCAGCCCAGTGTCTTCTTGCAACAGGCTTTTCACCTGCTCCTGGTCAATGGCAATCTGAAGTATGGGCCATTTCCATCCCTCCCTGGATGTTGCTATTGGGTCCACTACCTCTATTCCAGGGGATGGATGGCCCTTCCTTCTTTCCGGCCACCCGTTTTTACACCATACTATCGGACGTCACACCGCTGCCTGGAACCGGGCTGGTACGAGATTACGGAGGAGGAAAAGGTGGTGCTGAAGCGGCTGCCCCCAGGATTGGAAGGGTGAGGGATGGGAATCCGGGACATGTCGTATAAATCCGGCGTAAAATCGGGATTTAACGTCAATCTGGCAGAGGATCCGGTCCCGCAACCCCTTGTGCTACCGTTGTTGGTTAACTAAAAACTGGAACGATAACGTTCTAAAAAAGTGTCGTTGAAATCTTTGATAGGGGTTTTTGCCCGAAAAGGGCTTCACTTCCTCCCCAGGGCTAAAGCCCTGGGATTCCTTCAGGCGGCATAAGCCGCCATTCGGCTGCCGTTCGCCGCTTGGCGTACCGGCGGCAGATTCGCGGTGCCTCACCCACCGGTGGCGGTTCCACCTCAAGGCAAGCGGCTGCCGGGACGTGGCCTCCGCCCCGTGCCCTTTCGAGGAGCCCAAAAGGAGTAAGCGCCGCGTTGGCGCCGGCGTGTCAGATGCGGCCGCAGTTTTCGTACACTGCGCCTTCCTCCCCAGGCTTAAAAGCCAGGGCCTCCGGCGCGGAAAAGGAGGGTGAAGTAAACAAAATGCAGGGGTATAATCTTCGTGTACCGGGGAACCTCGATCAACCCCCGTTTTCCGGGGAATTTGGGGTAAAACAGGCTCTTCATGACACTCGGCACTGAATTCTACTCGATTTCCCCCCCGTTTTGGCCGCTCGTTGCGGCCTCGTGCCTCGGTTTTTTCCCGCCCACGGCCGCTTTGGGCGCACTGCGGCCGTGGGCAGGCCTCACCAGGGGATGGCGTTGGACTTCACGAGCCACACCGTGCGCCGGATGTTGTAGCAGGCAGCCATCAGGGTGAGGGCAAAGTCGGCTCTGGCCTGTCCGATGGTGCGGATCATCTTGCCGCCCATGGCTTCGATGGCAGCGAACACGTGCTCGACCCGCGCACGCACGCGGGCAATGCGCGTGTTGCGCGCTTTCTGCCGCTTGGGCAGTGGCCGGTGGGGCTTGGCCTTGCGCTGGATCTGCGGCCGGTAGCCTTTGGCCTGCAGCGATTCCTCTCGCTCCTTGCTCGCGTAGCCCCGGTCGGCGTAGACGTCGCTCGCGGCAGGTGTTGCCCGAGTCGAGCAGCTCCTCGAAGTGCTGGCTGTCGTGGGTGCTGGCCGTGTCGGTCTTCAGGCGCCGGATGAGCTTGTGCTTGCGATCGACACAGACCGAGAGTTTGTAGCCGTAGTAGCTCTTGCCGTGTTTCTTGGTCCAGGTGGCGTCCAGGTCTTTTTGACGGCGTTTGGCCGGCTTCCACCCGCGGGGCATGGCACGTTGTTCCACGATCTCCTGCTCTTCCCGAGTGAAGTGCTGACGGGGAGCGCGCTACCGGCGTCGCATCCACGATCTGCCCACCCCGGGCGATATAGCCCTTGCGTTCGATTTGGCGCTTCACCGCCTCGAACAGGGCTTGCGCCCCTGCCGGTCCGATGCGGTTTTCGAACAGCCAGATCGTGGTGCGATCGGGAATCGTACGCGAATGCTCCAGCCCACAGAAGCGCTTGAAGCTCATCCGATCGAGGAGCTGGAACTCCATCTGTTCGTCCAAGCGCCCGTAGAGGCGCTTCAGTACCACGATGCGCACCATCGTCTCGATCGGATAGGGCGGCCGTCCGCCTTTGGGCTGATCCTTCGAGGGAAAAATCTTCTCGACTTCCGCCGCCAGCGCCGCAAAGTCGATCACCGAGTCCATCTCCTGCAGGGGATCGCCCAAGCGATCGAGCTTGGCGCGATGTTCTTCTGCGGCAAAGAGGTCGGGCTGGATCGCGGTGCGGCGCGTCATGGTTCGGGCTCCTCTCGAATCAGGACAGAGGAATTTTATCAGAGGCCGGGGGTGGAGGGGTTTTTCGAGGTGCCCATCACGTTCAATAGGGGATGACAAAGACGGCTATGGCATCGGCGCACTCCTTCACCGCCATGAACGGCGGGGCTTGCTTCAACGGAAGCGATGAACGAAAGCCCCCGGTGTTCCTCTCGCCTTTTCCTTGATAGAGCGAGGCGGTTCAGGCCAGACGTCCCTCCTCGATCGCATGACACGACACGATGCTCGAGCGATACGTATGGGGCGCCGGCGCTTGTTCCTTGCAGCGCGCATTGGCATGCGGACAGCGCGGATGAAATGTGCAACCGGAGCATCCCCATCACAAGCCCTTCCCGGCATAGGTGCGGAGGCGTCTGGCGCGCGTGCCGGCATGAGCGCCGAAGGCCCCTGCGCCGCGCTCAGTCGTGCAGCCCAGCGAGGATGTCGAAGCTGCGCAGGCGCGCGTCCGGGTCGTAGACGTCGCAGGTGAAGATCAGCTCGTCGGCGCCGGTCTGCTCGAGGATCGCGTCGAGCCGCGCACGGACCTTTTCCGGCCCGCCGATCACCGCCATGCCGAGGAAGCTGCCGACCGCGTCCTGCTCGTGGGGCAGCCACAGCGACTGCATGCTCCGCACCGGCGGCTTCAAGCGCAGGCTCTGGCCGCGGATCAGCGCCAGCACGCGCTGGAACACCGTGGTGGCCAGGTACTGGGCCTCCTCGTCGGTCGGCGCGGCGACCAGCGGCACGCCAAGCATCACGTAGGGCTCGTCCAGCACTGCCGAGGGGCGGAAATTCTCACGGTACAGGCGGATCGCCTCGTGCATGTAGCGCGGTGCGAAATGCGAGGCGAAGGCGTAGGGCAGGCCCTTGGCCGCCGCCAGCTGGGCGCTGAATAGGCTCGAACCGAGCAGCCAGAGCGGCACTTGGCTGCCGACGCCGGGCATGGCGACGACCCGCTGACCGTCCTGCGCGGGTCCGAGCAGGTATTCCAGCTCCTCGACGTCCGCGGGGAAGTCGTCGGCGCTGCCGAGGCGGTCGCGGCGCAGGGCGCGGGCGGTGAACGGGTCGGCGCCCGGCGCCCGGCCCAGGCCGAGGTCGATGCGCCCCGGATAGAGCGCTTCCAGCGTGCCGAACTGCTCGGCGATCACCAGCGGCGCATGGTTGGGTAGCATGATGCCGCCAGCGCCGACGCGGATGCGCGAGGTGCCGGCGGCGATGTAGCCGATCAGCACCGCAGTGGCGGCGCTGGCGATGCCGTCTATGTTGTGGTGCTCGGCGACCCAGAAGCGGGTGAAGCCGAGCGCCTCGACATGGCGGGCCAGGGTCAGTGCGTTATGCAGCGCCTGGGCAGGTGTGCCGTCGTCGCGGATCGGCGCGAGCTCGAGTACGGAAAAACGGGTGTGGGACAATCGGGACATGGCGATACTCCAACGGAAAAAGGGGGCATCTGTGGGGCGCCTCGAACAACCTACTGCGCGGCTGCATGGCGGCGTTGCGCGGTGCTCGGATGCTCGCCTATCTTCATGATATGTCTCGCCTCCTGCGCTCCGTGCGCCTTGCCCTGCAGCCGCTCGCGACGGTTTTTCGCGGCGCCCTGTGTTTTTCTGCAGATGCGGGCGCGGCGGACCCATCACGAACCCGCGCGGGTCATTGTTCATCACCGCTGCAGGAAAACGCCCGACGACGGTGCTCCTTGTAGCGATTCAGCAGCAGCTGCACCGATGAGCCGTGCCGCAGAATGCGCATGGCCACCGAACAAACACCGAACAAAAGGATAGTCGCTCTGTTCCAGACCCGGCGCGTGGCCTCGTCGTCCACCCGCGCTAGGCTAGTATAGAGCGCTGGCGCAACGCTGCACGCCTGAAGTTTGCTCTGTTGAGCTCTTGCGCGATGATTCAATAGACGTGGTATCATTGAATTATGGATGAGACCCAAGCCGTATCCGCCCTGAGTGCCCTGGCCCATACCCAACGGCTGCGCGTGTTCCGCGCACTGGTCGCCGCAGGCCCTGCAGGGCTCACCCCGAGCGTGCTGGCCGAGCAGCTGGAGGTGGCCCGCAACACCTTGTCCTTTCACTTGAAGGAGCTGGCCCGTGCCGGCCTGGTCACGATCGAGCAGCAGGGCCGCAACCTGATCTACCGCGCCGAGTATGGCCACATGAATGACCTGCTCGGCTATCTGACCGAGCACTGCTGCCAGGGCGGCGTGTGCCAAGCCAGCGACGATTCCCATGCCTGCATCGCGTGTTGAGCCCCATCGCCTGGCGCTCATCTCGTCGCAGCCCGGGTGGTGCAGCATCGGCGCAGCGGGACGGCCACGCGGGACGCAGCCCGCGAAGCCGTGCAATCAGCGCGAGCGCCTGAATCCATGAGCGTCTTCGAGCGCTATCTGAGCGTGTGGGTGCTGCTGTGCATCGTCGCCGGCATCGTGCTCGGGCAGTTCGCGCCCGGCGTATTCCAGGCCATCGGTCACATGGAAGTCGCTCGGGTGAACCTCCCGGTCGGCGTGCTGATCTGGGTGATGATCGTTCCCATGCTGCTGAAGGTGGACTTCGGCGCCTTGGGTCAGGTGCGCCAGCACTGGCGTGGCATCAGCGTCACTCTGTTCGTCAACTGGGCGGTCAAACCGTTCTCGATGGCGCTCCTCGCCTGGCTGTTCATCCAACGGCTCTTCGCCGACTGGCTGCCTGCCGACCAGCTCGACAGCTATGTTGCCGGTCTGATCCTACTGGCCGCTGCGCCCTGCACGGCGATGGTGTTCGTCTGGAGCCGGCTGACTGGCGGCGACCCCGTGTTCACGCTGTCGCAGGTGGCGCTCAACGACGTCATCATGATATTCGCCTTTGCGCCCATCGTTGGCCTGCTGTTGGGCCTGTCGGCCGTCACCGTGCCGTGGGATACCCTGTTGATTTCCGTGATGCTCTACATCGTGATCCCGGTCATCCTCGCGCAGCTCTGGCGCCGTGCGCTGCTGCGCCGAGGCCAGGCCGCGTTTGATCAGGCATTGGAGCGCATCGGTCCGCTGTCGATCGCCGCGCTGCTGCTGACCCTGGTGCTGCTGTTCGCCTTTCAGGGAGAAGCCATTTTGCACCAGCCGCTGGTCATCGCCATGCTGGCGGCGCCGATCCTGATCCAGGTGTTCTTCAATGCCGGCCTGGCCTACTGGCTCAACCGGAAGGCGGGCGAGCAGCACAGCGTCGCGTGCCCCTCGGCACTGATCGGCGCGAGCAATTTCTTCGAACTGGCGGTGGCCGCCGCCATCAGCCTGTTCGGCTTGCACTCCGGCGCCGCGCTGGCCACCGTGGTCGGCGTACTGATCGAGGTGCCGGTGATGCTGCTGGTCGTGCACGTGGTCAATCGCTCACGCGGCTGGTACGAACGCGGCGCGCAGCCCGCCCATAGATAGGAAGCCTTTCATCATGAGCCACATCACGATCTACCACAACCCCAACTGCGGCACCTCGCGCAACGTGCTCGCCTTGATCCGCAACAGCGGCGAGGAGCCGATCGTCATCGAGTACCTCAAAACGCCGCCCGAGCGCGACACGCTCGAGCAGCTGATCCTCGCCATGGGCGTGCCGGTGCGCGCGGTGCTGCGCGAGCAGGGCACGCCCTATGCGGAGCTGGGCTTGGCCGATCCGAAATGGAGCGACGCGGAACTGATCGACTTCATGCTCCAGTATCCCATCCTGATCAACCGGCCCATCGTGGTCACGCCGCTGGGCACGCGCCTGTGCCGCCCCGCGCAAACCGTGCTGGAGATCCTGCCGCAGCCGCAGCGCGGCGCGTTCAGCAAGGAAGACGGCAAACCGGTGGTGGATGCGCGGGGGCAAGATGTCTGACGCGCTCATCGATCTGCCGAATCTGGACGCCACGCTATTCCAGCAGCCCGACAGGCAACGGCTGCTGACGCCCCCACGTGCCAGCCATGCACCGCGCTTTCTGCTGCTCTATGGTTCGCTGCGCGAGCGCTCGTACAGCCGCCTGGCCGCCGAGGAAGCGGCGCGCATCCTGCGCGCGCTCGGGGGTGAGACGCGCTTCTTCGACCCGTCGGGCCTGCCGCTGGTGGACGACGCCAGCGAAGATCACCCCAAGGTCAGGGAACTGCGCCAGCTGGTGCAGTGGGCCGAAGGCATGGTATGGAGCTCGCCGGAACGGCACGGTGCGATGAGTGGCCTAATGAAGACCCAGATCGACTGGATTCCGCTGTCGGTTGGCGCGGTACGCCCGACCCAAGGCAAGACGCTGGCGGTGATGCAAGTCTCGGGCGGCTCACAGTCCTTCAACGCGGTGAATCAGATGCGCGTGCTGGGGCGCTGGATGCGCATGCTGACCATCCCCAACCAGTCTTCGATCGCCAAGGCGTACCAGGAGTTCGATGAGGCCGGCCGCATGAAGCCCTCGCCGTACTACGAGCGCATCGTGGACGTGATGGAGGAGCTGATGAAGTTCACGCTGCTCACGCGCGACGCGGTGCCGTATCTGGTGGACCGCTATAGCGAGCGCAAGGAAAGCGCCGAGGCATTGGCCAAGCGAGTGAACCAAAGTGCCCTCTGAGGCCCGAGCCGCCCATCAAGCGCCACGGGGCCGGGCGCGTCTTTCTGTCGTTCCTGCGCTTGAGCCGGACTTCTTTCGGTGGGCCGATCGCGCACCAGTCCTCCCACACGGAATTCGTCGAGCGGCGCCACTGCCACATGGCCCTTTGCACCGGCCGGTACCATGCAGACGAGAAAATACGTTGGTGCTCTCCATGCTGTCCCTTGGCACTCCTGCAGCGCGTTCAGTGGCGGTCGTTATGGCCGAGGTCACGGCCCGGAGCGATGCGGTCACGGACGCGCTGCTTGAGCACCTTCGCCTCGGGGAAGCCGCCGTCGGCCTGGCGCTCCCAGATTTGCTCGCCGTCACAGGTGATGCGGAACACCCCGCCGGTGCCCGGCTCCAGAACCACCCGCCCGAGGTCGTCGGCAAAGGTGGATAACAGTTCCTGGGCAAGCCAGGCGGCCCGCAGCAGCCACTGGCACTGGGTGCAATAGGTGATGACGATTTGCGGTTTGCGGGTGGTCATGGCGGCTCCCTTGAAACGGACGAGACGGCAAGGCCTGGTGCTCGGCGGCGAGCGAATCACCCGCCGGGTTGATGCCTCGGCGCAAAGACCTCAGTCTCAGTATTCCTGCGCGGTGGGGCGAAACAGGATCTCGTTGATGTCCACGTCGTCCGGCTGGCTCATCGCGAAGAGCACGGCCCGGGCGAAGGCATCGGCAGGAATGGCGATCTCGTAGAGCTTGCGGACGTTCTCCGCCACATCCGGCTCGGTGATGCTGTTCGGCAACTCGGTGGCCACCGCACCGGGGGAGAGGATGGTGGTACGAATGCCGTAGGGCTTCACTTCCTGGCGCAGACCTTCGGAAATCACGCGCACCGCGTGCTTGGTGGCCGAGTAGACCGTGCTGCCGGCGCGCACCTTGTGGCCAGCGACGGAAGCGACGTTGAGGATGTGTCCGGATCGCTGGCGGATCATGTGTGGCAGGGCCGCAGCGATACCGTACAGGACGCCCTTGATGTTCACGTCGATCATGCGATCCCAGTCATCGACCTTGAGCCGCTCCAGCGGTGAATGGGGCATCAGGCCGGCGTTGTTGAGTATGGCGTCGACCCGCCCGTAGCGCTGCACCGCGGCGTTGACCAGCGCCTCCACCTGACCACGGTCGGTCACATCGGTTCGCAGGGCCAGCGCCTTCTCCTCGCCGCCCAGTTCGGCCGCTAGCGCTTGGATGCGCTCGAGCCGCCGCGCACCGAGCACCACGATGGCGCCCTCGGCGGCTAGTCGGCGCGCCGTCGCCTCGCCCAGGCCGCTGCTCGCGCCGGTGATTACCACGATTTTTCCCCGGATGTTCTCGTTCATCGTCTACCCCTTTGTCGGACCGGTACCGGGTCAGCCCCGTGCCGGTGAAAGTGATCCGTCGAGCGAATCAGGGTTGGAAATAAGCGTTCGCTGCCCAGCCGGCGTCCTCGAGCGCTCCCTCGGGATTTTCAGCCCGCCAGCGATTGGCGACTCCCCGACGGCGGCGCCGGGCGGCAGGATGCGGTCGATGCGCGCCAGATCCTCGGCGCTCAGCCGTACCTCCAGCGCCTTGACGTTCTCCTCCAGCCGTGCGCGGCGCTTGGTGCCGGGGATGGGCACGATGTCCTCGCCCTGCGCCAACACCCAAGCCAGCGCGAGCTGCGCCGGGGTATCAGACGAGGTTTCGCACCAGCGCAGCGTGCCTTTGCAAGGCGTGGCGCACCGTGATCTTACACCCTCGAACCCATTGTCCCAATTAGCCCAAGTCCGAGGCATCGTGGCGCTCTGGTACTTGCTCGTCCTCTTCGCCCCAGGTGCGGTTGACCTTGCGTCCGCGGATCACGGCGGGGCGTGTGGCGATCTCGGCGGCCCAGCGCTGTACGTGTCTGTAGTCTTGCACCGAGAGGAATTCGGCCGCCTGGTAGAGCTCGCCGCACACCAGAGCGCCATACCATGGCCAGATGGCCATGTCGGCAATGGTGTAGTCATCGCCGACGATGTAGCGACGCTCGGCCAGCAGGCGATCGAGCACGTCGAGCTGGCGCTTGGTCTCCATGGCATAGCGGTTGATGGGGTACTCGTATTTTTCCGGTGCGTAGGCGTAGAAGTGACCAAAGCCGCCGCCCACTAAGGGGGCCGAACCCACCTGCCAGAACAGCCAGTTTAGGGTCTCGGTGCGTCCAGCCGTGTCGGTGGGCAGGAAGGCACCGAACTTCTCGGCCAAGTAGAGGAGGATCGAGCCGGACTCGAACACGCGTAGTGGCTTTGCGCCGCTGCGATCGACGAGCGCCGGAATCTTCGAGTTTGGATTGATCTCGACGAAGCCACTGGAGAACTGCTCGCCTTCGCTGATGCGGATCAGCCAGGCGTCGTACTCGGCACAGGCATGGCCGAGGGCGAGCAACTCCTCGAGCATGATGGTGACTTTCACGCCGTTTGGGGTGGCCAGCGAATAGAGCTGCAGCGGATGCTTGCCCACCGGCAACGGTTTGTCATGGGTGGGGCCGGCGCTCGGGCGGTTGATACTGGCGAATCGGCCACCCGAGGGCGCGCAATACTTCCAGACCTTTGGTGGCACGTACGCTGTGGTGTCACTCATGGCGATTTCCTCGATCGGTGGGAAAAACGGTCCGTGCTGCATCGCACATTATGGGCAGCCATGACCGGATTGTCCAATCGCCGCATGAGGGGCCAGGTACGGATGGGGACGATTGCGTCTTGCAGGCCGGCCTCTGCAGCCAAGGCGCGGGCGCCGGCGATGTGGGAGGGCTTGAAGTCGGTCGCATGAAAGCGGATCTGGGGATTGGGATTGGCTGCTTCGAGCAGGTTCATCAACATGAACTGGATGCACGCCGTAGTGCTGCCCGATCTCGTTGAGCCTCTTTACCCCTCTGAGCGCTTCCAGCCCTACTTTCGTCTTGAACGCTGAGCGATGCACCTTGCGCTTCTTGCCTTCGCTCATGTCATCGTCCTCTTTGGACGACAGCTTAAACCGGTGTCTCAAATTCGGGGGCCACTATACCGGCGCGCGCCGGCTGATACACCGCCACGTCCAGCCCGCGCTCGGCGAGCGCCCGGCCGTGCCACTGGCTCAGCAGCCCGCGGTCGCAGTAGAGCAGATAGCGCTGCGCCTCGGGCAAGGTGGCTTCGCGCAGGGCGAAGAAAGGGATCACCAGATCGGCCTCGGGCAGCGGCGCTTCGTCGGCGAGCTCGGGGGGGCGGATGTCGATGAGGAGCTCGCCGGGGGCTTTGCGTGTCACGACAGGCAGCGCCTCACCGGCTTCGGGAGGCGTGGCGAGCGCCTCGATTTTCCAGGTTTTGCGCGCGGCGAGCGCCCGGTCGAGCACCGTGAAGTCGAAGTTCTGCTCCAGCTCGGCGAGCCGCTCGAAGGAGCCGTGGATCACCGGCCGCCTGGAGATGACGGCGCAGTGTTCCGGCAGGTGCTCGGCAAAAGAGCGCGTGCCGATGCGCTCGGCCCAGGCGATGATTTCGTTCTTGTGTAGCGCCACCACCGGGCGCACCACCAGCTTGTCGGTGGCCCGGTCGATGAGGGCGAGGTTTCTCAGCGTCTGGCTCGAGACCTGGGCGAGGCTCTCGCCGGTCACCAGCGCGTCGAGCCCGAGCTCGTCGGCCAGGCGAGAGGCGGCCATCAGCATCAGGCGCTTGAGCATCACGCCCATGTAGCCTTCACGCACGTCGGAGAGCAGCCGCTCGATCACCTCGCCGAAGGGCACGGAGACGAAGAGCACCGAATGCGAACGGGCGTAGCGTTGCCACAGGTAGTGGCACACTTGCTGCACGGCCGCCTCGTGCTCGGCTCCGCCCAGGTCGAAGAAGACGAAGTGCGTCTTGATTCCCCGGCGCAGCATGAGGAAGGCGGCCACGCTCGAGTCGAACCCGCCGGAGACGAGGGCGAGCGCTTCGCCCTGCGCGCCGAGTGGAAAACCGCCCAACCCCCGTTCCCGTGCCTCCACGAGCTCGAGCACGTCGCCGGCGAGTTCGATCGCCACCGTCACCTCGGGGTGCGTGAGATCGACCTTGGCCCTGGGAGCAGCGGCAAGGAGCGCGGTGCCCGCCGTGCGTTCGAGTTCGAGCGAGGTGAAGGCATGCCGCCCCTTGCGCTTGGCGCGTACGGCAAAGGTCTTGCCGGCCACCCAGGGCGCGGCGACCGCGGCCACGGCTTGCGCCACCGCCTGCGGCGAGACTTCGGACAAAGGGAGCTCGCGCACGCGCAGCACGAGATCGATGCCGGGGGTGTCGCACAGCCGCCGCTGCAGCCGCGCGCCGTCCTCGTCGGCCACTTCGACTTCGATCTTGTCCCAGAATCGGCGCACGCGGCAGGCGATGCCGTCTTTCTCGGCCAGACGCCGCACGTTGTCGGCGAGGATCTTGGTCATCGTCTTGCGCACCGAGGTGCTCTTGATGATGATCTCGGGGGAGAGCTTGAGGAGGAAACGCATGCGGGGATGGTCGGGAAAGGGAAGGGGCGATTCTAGCAGTGCAACCGGCGAAGCGTGTCGCTGCGGGAGATCGAGGGCACCTCGAAAAACCCCTCCACCCCCGGCCTCTGATAAAATTCCTCTGTCCTGAGTCGAGAGGAGCCCGAACCATGACGCGCCGCACCGCGATCCAGCCCGACCTCTTTGCCGCAGAAGAACATCGCGCCAAGCTCGATCGCTTGGGCGATCCCCTGCAGGAGATGGACTCGGTGATCGACTTTGCGGCGCTGGCGGCGGAAGTGGAGAAGATTTTTCCCTCGAAGGATCAGTCCAAAGGCGGACGGCCGCCCTATCCGATCGAGACGATGGTGCGTATCGTGGTGTTGAAGCGTCTCTATGGGCTCTCGGACGAGCAGATGGAGTACCAGCTCCTTGATCGGACGAGTTTCAAGCGCTTTTGTGGGCTGGAGCATTCGCGTACGATTCCCGATCGCACCACGATCTGGCTGTTCGAGAACCGCATCGGAGCTGCAGGGGCGCAAGCCCTGTTCGAGGCGGTGAAGCGCCAAATCGAACGCAAGGGCTATATCGCCCGGGGTGGGCAGATCGTGGATGCGACGCCGGTAGCGCGCTCCCCGTCAGCACTTCACTCGGGAAGAGCAGGAGATCGTGGAACAACGTGCCATGCCCCGCGGGTGGAAGCCGGCCAAACGCCGTCAAAAAGACCTGGATGCCACCTGGACCAAGAAACACGGCAAGAGCTACTACGGCTACAAACTTTCGGTCTGTGTCGATCGCAAGCACAAGCTCATCCGGCGCCTGAAGACCGACACGGCCAGCACCCACGACAGCCAGCACTTCGAGGAGCTGCTCGACTCGGGCAACACCTGCCGCGAGCGACGTCTACGCCGACCGGGGCTACGCGAGCAAGGAGCGAGAGGAATCGCTGCAGGCCAAAGGCTACCGGCCGCAGATCCAGCGCAAGGCCAAGCCCCACCGGCCACTGCCCAAGCGGCAGAAAGCGCGCAACACGCGCATTGCCCGCGTGCGTGCGCGGGTCGAGCACGTGTTCGCTGCCATCGAAGCCATGGGCGGCAAGATGATCCGCACCATCGGACAGGCCAGAGCCGACTTTGCCCTCACCCTGATGGCTGCCTGCTACAACATCCGGCGCACGGTGTGGCTCGTGAAGTCCAACGCCATCCCCTGGTGAGGCCTGCCCACGGCCGCAGTGTGCCCAAAGCGGCCGTGGGCAGGAAAAAACCGGGGCACGAGGCCGCAACGAGCGGCCAAAACGGGGGGAAATCGAGTGGAATTCAGTGCCGGATGTCATGAAGAGTCTGCTTCACCCCAAATTCCCCGGAAAACGGGGGTTGATCGAGGTTTCCCTAGGTATTTAACGCACCCACACAGAGGCGTATTTTGTAGATGGATGACTTTGGGCTCTTATACCTCATAAACAAAGTTTCTAGTTTAGTGAGCGAAGTTTTAAGGTGGTCTTTTAGGAAGGACCTGATGCTAGCGTTAATCTTATTAGCAGCAGTTTGGATTATTGTGCTTATTTTCTAGTTCTTACTTAGGTTAATAGACTCAACTATTTCTTCTATAGGATATTTCTGGTCGCCTTTGTAAACTACCTCGTAATAGCTTTCGGAGTGACCCCCGCTAACTATAAGGATTCTTGCATCTATCGGCGCTTGAGCCTTGTAATTAAGCCAGTAGATTCGTGTATGATCACGTGTCACTGTTTTAGTCGACACTACGAATTGCCACCTTATTCGTCTTATTTCTTCTATAGGTAATATTTTTTTTACGTAGTCATCAAGTTCATAGCCTGTCCCAAAAAGAAACTCGAACCACGCAGACGCGGCAATTTCGATATTATCTCCTGGCGTCGCACATGGAAAGTAAGATAATGCGACTACATTGCCATTAACATACTCCAGCGCGATTAAATCTGATGTTTTTGTTATTGAAAAAAGCCCTTCTTTTGGCAATGCGATGTGAAGGGATTTATAGTTTATATTTATTCGTTTATTTTCTTGGGTTAGCGCACATCCTTGGATCAAAAGTAGGCTGATAGAAGTCAGCCATACTATGATAACCGGTTTAAATCGATGGTGTTTGTCGTACCACTTGATCATAGCTTGAGAATCCTGTTGTCTATAAACCAAGTCACTATTGTGTGGAGTATCTGGTCGACATTTATTGTTAGCTTTTTATCGCGTTTGTCAACGAAAATGTCCGCTTTTTCATGGTGCGAGCGGCATGGCTTGGGTAGGTCGTTGGCAGCATCGACGATCGGTTGACACCTGTTGCCTTTGCCCAACAAGGCGCTGCAGCCGACCGCCCAAAGCACTGTCGTGCTTTGGGTTCCCTCCGTGCGCTTCGCGCACTCCGGCGGCGGCTGAGCTTTGGCGTTAAGTGTCAAAGGATTGATCGATGCAAGGTGAATGTCTCTGCGGAAACGTGAAATTCGAAATTGATGGGGAGATACGCAATCTCTATCAGTGTCACTGCTCGCTATGCCGCAAAGCCACAGGGGCTGCCGCTAACGCTGCCACGTTTGTGCAGGGTTCTAATTTTCGTTGGGTCTCAGGTCAAAGCGAGATTCGGACGCACCAAAAGCCAAGTGGTTTCCGGAGCGATTTCTGTTCGAGTTGTGGGAGCCCGGTTCCAAATAGCCTGCGGGGCACCGAGATGGTTTGGGTTCCAGCTGGTTTGCTCGGTGAACTGGCCGTATCAAGGGTTTCTGTTCACCTCCATACAGCATCCGCAGCGCCATGGGAGCAGGAATCCACTGAGTGCGCACGATTGGAGGGCGGTCCTGAGAGCCTGGAATCACTTAACAAATTGTTGTAGTACGTTCCGGGCCTCCGGCCCTACACCGGACGCCCATTTCGCTGCGCTACATGTGCGCCGCTAAACAAAAAGCGTTATAGCGGTGGGTGAGAACAGTGTCATTGTTTGAAACAGAGAGGTTGGTTGCAAGGAAGCTATCCCATCAAGACGTTCCTGTGCTCACCACAATGCTCAGTGATCCGGAAGTCATGAAGTTCTCCGTTCGTGGAGTTTGCGACGAAGAAGCTACCCGAAAGTTCGTTGATTGGTGCCTTAAGTGTTACGCCTCACATGGAATAGGGCCGTGGGCATTGTGCGAGAAGGCATCAGGGCATTTTATCGGCTTCTGTGGCGTTGGGCCGGAGTTGATTGGCGATGTTGAAGAAATCAATCTAGGTTATCGTCTGGCGCGCAGGTTCTGGCATCAGGGGTATGCGACAGAAGCTGTAAAAGGTGTTCTCCAGTATGCTTTCGACCAAAAACACTGCGAGTCGGTAATTGTTATTATCGAGCCGGAGCATACAGCTTCCGTCAGGGTCACGGAGAAAGTCGGGTTCGGAGACTATACGACTCGAGAGTTCCATGCCCGGCCTGTGCGCGTGTATCGAATGTCGCGCGACGACTTGGCACTGCATAACAAATTGTTGTAGTGCGTTCCGGGCCTGGCGGCCCTACACCGGACGCCTACTACGCTGCGCTCCGTAGTCGCCGCTAAACAAAAGCGTTATGCGCTTGGAGAAATGTGATGCTCAATGAGTATGGCTTTGAAGGTGCGCAGTGGGACGCTGCGAAACAGCAAGCCAAAGACATTTTGGTTCAGGTCGCAAAACGTAAAGGGCGCATGGCGTACTCTGAGCTAGTGGCTCAAATCACAGCCTTACGGCTGGAGCCGCATGACAGTCGCCTGTTCCATCTTCTCGGAGAAATAAGCAGCGAAGAAGATCAAGCAGGTCGCGGCATGCTTACCGCCATAGTCGTCCACAAATCTGGAGATATGCAGCCTGGCCCCGGCTTCTTCGAGCTGGCTCGGTCGCTCGGAAGAAATACAAAAGATCCACTAGCTTGCTGGGTGGCGGAGTTCAACAAAGTTCATGACTACTGGGCAAACAAGCATGGGCGCGCATAACCAGCGCTTCAAGCCGACGTTGGACTTCCCCCAGTTCAGTGGACACGCATCGATAACGCCGCAGTGGGAGAAAACCGATGCCGGAAATGATCACGGGCAAGAAAACCCAGCAGTACAGCACTGAGTTCAAAGTCAAAGCGGTGGAGTGGAGTCACCAGGCCCACCGCAGCGTCAAAAGCGTTGCCGAAGCGCTGGATATTCACCCCTTCATGCTGTCACGCTGGCGAAGGGAATATCGTGAAGGAAAGTTCACCATGAAACGGGTCAAGAAGGCGCCAGCAGACGCCAAAAAGAAAATACAGGAACAGGATGAGATTGCCCGCCTGAAACGCCGAGTATCGGAGCTTCAGGAGGAAAACGATATCCTAAAAAAGTTTGGGTATACGGATTTAATGGTTGATGGGGCACCTTCACCCCATCAATCTGATACCACCCTCAGATGGTTGATAGATCGACTCCGTAGTTGAGTTCCTCTGCGAAGTCCGGCAGTCCGTAACCGATGGTTTTCTTGTAGAAAGGAGAGACCTTCGCAGTCGGTGCCTTCTTCTTGTGCTTCGTGGTGTAGAGCATTCGTGCCCGCATCACCTCGAAGGAGTAACCGCGCCCTTCACTGTTCTTGTCCTTGGCCAGTCGGTTGATGGACTCCGTGTAAGCGTTGGTGACGGGCATGTCCGTCTCGAAGTAGGTCATGGTCTCTTCGCGCCAGTTTCCCACTGCCCTGACCAGATCGCTCCAGACTTCCTTTTGGCCCTTCGGGATGGTGGCTATCCACTCGTCCAGGGCGGCTTCTGCCTGGAGCCGTGTGGTGGCGTCCCAGATGCCGTAGAAGCGCTCCTTGTGCTCGTAGGCGGCCAGCAGTTGCGGGAACGCGCCTGTCCAGGTCTCCATGATGAGGCGCTCCCGGTCTGAGACTTCGTGAGCGCGTTTCAGCAGGATTTTCCGGTCTCCCTTGAGAGTCCGGCTCTGGGACGGTTTCAGCTCCTTTCTGAGGCCCTTGCGCACTCTCTCTAGGGCATCGTTGGCCATGCGCACCACATGGAACTTATCGACCACGATACGGGCCTGGGGCAGCACAGCCTTGACCGCTGCCCGGTAGGGGTGCCACATGTCCATGCTGACGATCTCGACCTTCTGCCGGTCTTTCAGCTTCATCAGGTAGTTGGTCACCACGTCCTGGCGGCGGGTGGCCAGCAGGTCGAGCAGGGTTCGCTCCTCAATGTTGGTCAGAATGCAGCGGTAGCGCTTGTTCAGGTATAGCTCGTCAATGCCCAGGATGCGGGGCGTCTCGAAGCGGTGCCAGCGCCCCAGGAACTCGGCGCGGGCGTTGAAGATGTCGCGCACCGTCTTCTCGTCCAGGCCGGTCTGTGCCGCCACAAAGGTGTAGGGGTGGTTGAAGGATTCCTTCTCCACGTACTCATGCAGCCGCAGTGTCATACGGAATCCGTCCACCATCTCCGGTAGCTGGGGCCTGAATGTTGTCTTGCAGGCCCGGCAGGTGTATCGGCGGCGGACCACCCAGAGAGTGACCCGCTTGCCGTGGATGGGCAGATCACGATAGGGAACGTCACGCTTGCCGAACCGTACGAACTCACCCTGCACGCCGCATTCCTCGCAGGCGATGGGATCGGGCACGTCCACCTGGAAGTGCATTTCGTCGTCGGTTGATTTGCAGCCCAGTACTTGATATTGCGGCAGGTGAAGGATGTTGTCGGGAAGTTCGGTCATGGTGTTGTATAGGCGTAGGTGTCAGTCAGATCCATCCGACTCGGCATTGGTGTTTGCTTTTTTACCCAACAAGCTGCTGGAAACGAAAAGTAAGGCACCGAGGACAATTGCAATATCAGCCAGGTTGAAGGCCGGCCAATGCCAGTCTCGCCAATAGAAATCAAAGGAATACACAACATAGCCGCGAAAGACCCGGTCAATCAGGTTGCCCATGGCGCCACCGAGGATAAGACTGTAAGCGATGGCTTCTCCTTTATGACGATTTTCAAGGATCAGCTTGATCAGAAAAATCGAGACCACTACCGCGATTCCGATAAAAAAGTAGCGCTGCCAGCCTCCACCATTCGCAAAAAGACTGAATGCGGCACCGGTGTTCCATAGGTGCACCCAGTTAAAGAACGGGGTCACCGAAACATACTCGCCATAGGCCATTGATTGCTGCACCAGCCACTTTACAGCCTGATCAGACGCTGCCAGCAGGCCCGATATGGACAATAGGGCATACGGCGAGAGCTTTTTGCCAATAATGAGCATTATTTAACCCTTCAACGCCAGAATGCGTCTGGCACCGTTAAGTACAATGACCCCCACGATGGTGCCGATAATCAGATCCGGATAATTGGACCCGGTCCACGCGACCAGGGCGCCGGCGGTGATGACCCCCAGGTTGATCACCACGTCGTTGGCCGAGAATATCCAGCTTGCCTTCATGTGCGCCCCGCCTTTCCGATGTTTGGATATGAGCAGCAGACAACTGGTATTGGCAATCAATGCGACGAATGCGATAGCCATCATCACCAGCGATTCAGGCTCACTACCGAATACAAAGCGTCTCACCACCTCTACGAGCACGCCCACAGCCAAGATCAGTTGCAGTACCCCTGCCAGATGCGCGGCACGTACCTGCATTTTCGCACTGCGCCCTACGGCATAGAGAGCCAGGCCATAGACGGCTGCATCGGCAAACATATCCAGGGAATCAGCGATCAGGCCGGTAGACTGGGCGATCAGGCCGGCAGTCATTTCCACCACGAACAGAAGTGCATTGATACCGAGCAACACGCGCAGAGTGCCTGACTCCTGCGTAGCAGAGACTGCCGAGCTCTCAGCGGCCTTGATCGTCTCTGGGTCGGCAATGACGGTTTCCTGAAGAGAGGCGCCTAGCCCCAAGGTCGCCAGTTTCGCGGTAATGGGCTCAGCCTCGCCGTCATGCACGACCTTCAACCGGCGGTTCGACAAGTCGAAGGACAGTGCCCGAATCCCCTCAACGCCGTTCAGGGCCAGGCGAATCATGCGCTCTTCTGATGGACAGTCCATCTTCGGCACGGCATAAACACTGACCCATCTCCCTGGCGCCTCGGAGGAGGCCTGTATATCGATATCCGCCGCAGGCCTTGCATGGTCGCCACAGGGGCCTCCGCAGTTTTTACTCATGATATGACTCCACTTGAATGTGATCGGGTTTTCATTTAAAACTATATAGTAGCTATAATGTCAATAGCGTAGAGAATCCGTTGCGGAGGAACCCGATGCGTATTGGTCAGTTGGCACAGTCAGTAGGGGTAGATACACAGACGATCCGCTTCTACGAACGGCAGGGCTTGTTGCCGCCGCCTGGTCGGCAGGACAACGGTTACCGTGTCTATACCGAGAAGCATGGTGAGGGGCTGGCCTTCATCCGTCGCTGCAGAATCCTGGGCCTGTCACTGGCTGAGATTCACGAACTACAGAGCTATCAGGACGACCCTCATCAGCCTTGTACCGCCGTCAACGCCTTGCTCGATGATCACATCTCTCATGTGCGGTCGCAGATAACCGCTCTGCAAGCGCTTGAGAAACAACTCGTTTCACTGAGAGCGAGTTGCAACGATGACCGGGAAGTTGAGGCGTGTGGGGTTCTTGCTGGAATTAGCGAAGGAAACATGCACCAGCAGTAGGTGAAGCATCAACCAGATAATCCGATGAGATGCCGGTCTGTCTCACTCTCATGCAAAGGTAAGATCAACCATTTAATCCGCTTACCCGCAAGACGTTGAAGAAATCGGCCAGCGGCGAGCCGGGATAACCGGTGTAGAGCGACACGCCCGCTTCCAGTCCGCCCTGGATGATCAGTTCATTGCCATCGAGGATCCGGTATTCCATGTCCTCCTCCTTCGTCTCCCGTTTGGGGGCTTTTCATGTGATGGATTTATACGTATATTCGTGAGAAAAATACAGACATAGAAAATTCATCCATGAACCGGTACAGAGACCCTGAAAGCCGCTCTGTACCGGTCAAAAAAGGGCAAAACTGATCCGACGAGCGGAGGAAACATGGAGGAGCCGAGGTATCGCCGTCTGGCCTGCGAACTCGCCGAGCGCATCCGCGAAGGCGTCTATCGTCCGGGTGAGCGTTTTCCCTCGCTGCGCAAGACGATCGAGCGCCATGGGGTGAGTCTGACCACGGCGCAAAGCGCCTATGCCTTGCTCGAATCCTGGCGGCTGATCGAGTCGCGCCCGCGCTCTGGCTACTATGTGCGCGACACCATTGCACCGCCGGTAGAACCTTCCCCGGAGCCGATGCAGCCACCGGTGGCGGTGGAGATTCGCCACGAGGCGGCCGAAGTGCTGCGTCGCTGTCAGGGCGAAGGCGTGCTCGATCTGGGAACCGCCATTCCCTCGGCCGAATTTCTGCCCGTGGAGCGCCTGCGTAGGGCGATCGGCCGGGTGGTGCGCGAGCGCATGGCCGAAGTCGTCGGCATGCAGTTCTCCGCCGGCATGGCCTGCCTGCGCCGCGAGCTCGCCAAACGCATGGCCGACGCCGGCTGTGCCGTCTCTCCCGAACACATCGTGGTCACCAACGGCGCCCAGGAGGCATTGCTCCTGAGTCTGCGGGCGATGACACGCCCGGGAGATTCCTTCTCATCCGCGTGAAGGCGTCAGCCTCGAGGCGCTCGAGCTCGCGCTGGCGCAGTGGGAGATTCGCGCCTGCGCCTTCATGACGGCCAACAGCAATCCCTCGGGGGCCAGCATGCCGCTCGAGCACAAGCGCCGTCTGGTGGAGATGCTTGCTGAGCGCGGCATCCCACTGGTCGAGGACGACGAATTCGGGGATCTGGCCGAAGCGGGACGGAGGGTGCCGGCGGCCAAGGCCTTCGACCGCCAGGGATTGGTCTCCTACTGCGCCTCGGTCTCCAAGTCCTTGGCACCCGGCTTGCGAGTGGGATGGTGCGTGCCCGGCAGATTCCAGGACGAAGTCATGTTCATGAAGTCGTTCAGCAGCGTCAGTACGCCGGCGCTGTGCCAGATGGCGGTGACCGAAATGATGGCCGACGGCAGCTACGACCGTCATCTACGGCAGGTACACATACGCTACGCTGCCCAGGTGCAGCGTTTTTCCGCCGCCATCGCCCGCCACTTTCCGCGAGGCACGACCGTGAGCCGACCCTCGGGAGGGTACGTCTTGTGGGTCGGCTTGCCGGAAGAAAGCGACGCGGCGGTACTGTACCGGCTCGCCCTGCGCGAAGGGGTCGGCATCATGCCGGGGCATCTCTTCTCCGCCTCGGGGCGGTATCGCAACTACCTGAGGCTCAATTGCGCCGTGCCATGGAGCGAGCGCGTCGAGCACGCCGTGATGACGCTGGGCCGTCTGGCTGCCTCCGCAGAGGTCGTTTCGCGGTAAGCTCCTTCTTTTTTTGCATTGCTTGAGGACGATCGGATGAAGGTGCTGGTGACCGGCGCGGCCGGCTATATCGGTTCGCATACCTGCGTGGAACTCTTGATGGCGGGCCACGAAGTGGTGGCGCTCGACAATTTCTCCAACAGCCACCCTGAAGCGCTCGCGCGCGTGGCCGAACTGGCCAGGCGCGCGCCGACGGTGATCGAGGCCGATGTGCGCGACCGCGACACGCTCGTGCGCGTGCTCGAGCGGCACGGCTGCACGGCGGTGATCCACTTCGCCGGCTTGAAGGCCGTGGGCGAATCGGTGGCGCAGCCGCTCGCCTATTACGACAACAACGTGCTCGGTACCCTGCGTCTGCTGGAGGCGATGCAGGCGTGCGGCGTGAAGACGCTCGTCTTCAGCTCCTCGGCCACGGTCTATGGCGAACCGCAGCGTCTGCCGCTCACCGAAGATCACCCCTTGAGCGCCACCAACCCGTACGGCCGCACCAAGCTGGTGGTCGAAGAGATGCTGCGCGACCTCTTCCGCGCCCAACCCGACTGGCGCATCGCCCTGTTGCGCTATTTCAACCCCGTAGGAGCGCATCCTTCTGGGCGCATCGGCGAGGATCCGGGCGGCGTGCCCAACAACCTCATGCCCTATGTGGCCCAGGTGGCGGTGGGGCGGTTGCCGAAACTGCGCGTCTTTGGCAACGACTACCCCACGCCCGACGGCACGGGGGTGCGCGATTACCTGCACGTGGTCGACCTGGCGCTGGGGCACTTGGCGGCGCTGCGCACGCTCGCCGCCGAACCGCCGCAATGCCTGGCGGTGAACCTCGGGACGGGCCGGGGCCATAGCGTGCTCGAGCTCGTGCGCGCCTTCGAGCAGGCGAGCGGCCGCACGATCCCTTACGAGATCGTTCCACGCCGCCCCGGCGACGTCGCCGCCTGCTGGGCCGATCCGAGCCTGGCGGCCAAGCGCCTGGGCTGGCGCGCCGCGCGCGGGCTCGAAGAGATGTGCCGCGACGCCTGGCGCTGGCAGCAAGCCAATCCCCATGGCTACTCGAAGACCGGTGGATAAAGGGATTCATATGGCAAGTCTTTGATGTTTTATATAAAACTCATGTCTTGCGGGGTAGAATCGCCCGGTCTCCCTTCCTCTTTTCCTGGACCATGAGCGTGAACGACCGTATCCTCAACGCGCAGCTGCGCGGCAAGATCATGTCGGCCGACGAGGCCGCGGCCCTGATTCCTTCTGGCGTGAACGTCGGTATGAGTGGCTTCACCGGCGCAGGCTATCCCAAAGTGGTGCCCGCGGCGTTGGCCAAGCGCATCCTCGACGCGAACCTGCGCGGACAGCGTTTCAAGATCAGCGTATGGACCGGCGCCTCCACCGCCCCCGAGCTCGACGGGGCGCTGGCCATGGTCGACGGCATCGAAATGCGCCTGCCCTACCAGTCCGACCCCACCTGCCGCAAGCGCATCAACGCCGGCGAGATGGAGTACATCGACATCCACCTCTCGCACGTGGCGCAATTCGTCTGGGGCGGGTTTCTCGGCAAGCTCGACATCGCCGTGGTCGAGGTGGCGGGCGTCACCGAAGACGGCCTGCTGATTCCCTCCTCATCGGTGGGTAACAACAAGACCTGGCTCGATCAGGCCGACAAGATCATCCTCGAGGTCAATGCCTGGCAGAATCCCGAGCTCGAGGGCATGCATGACATCTACTACGGCACGGCCCTGCCGCCGCACCGCAAGCCCATTCCCATCCTGAAGTCGGCCGATCGCATCGGTATCCCTTATTACCGCGTCGACCTCGATAAAGTGATCGCGGTGGTGGAAACCAATCACCCCGACCGCAACACGCCGTTCACGCCGCCCGACGAGAATTCGCGCCGCATCGCCGGCCACATCCTCGAATTCCTGCAACACGAGGTGAAAAAAGGGCGCTTGCCGGAAAACCTCCTGCCGTTGCAATCGGGCGTGGGCAACGTCGCGAACGCCGTGATGGCGGGGCTGCGCGACGGCCCCTTCGAGAATCTCACCGCCTACACCGAGGTGCTGCAAGACGGCATGCTCGAGCTGATCCGCTGCGGCAAGCTCACCTGCGCCTCGGCCACGTCCTTTTCGCTCAGCCCGGACGCGCTCACCGAGCTCAACGCCAACCTGAAAGACTTCAAGAACAAGATCCTGCTGCGGCCGCAGGAAATCTCGAATCACCCCGAAGTCATCCGGCGCCTGGGCGTCATCGCCATGAACGGGCTGATCGAGGCCGACATCTACGGCAACGTCAACTCGACCCACATCATGGGCACCTCGATCATGAACGGCATCGGCGGTTCGGGCGACTTCGCGCGCAACGCCTTCATCTCGATCTTCATGACGCCTTCGAGCGCGAAGGGCGGCACCATTTCCTGCATCGTGCCCATGGCCTCGCACGTGGATCACACGGAGCACGACGTGCAGGTGATCGTCACCGAACAGGGCTTGGCCGATCTGCGCGGCCTCTCGCCCAAGCAGCGCGCCCGTACTATCATCGAGAACTGCGCCCATCCCAACTTCAAGCCGGCGCTGCGCGAATACTTCGAGCGGGCGCTGCGCTATTCGCCGGGCAAGCACACGCCGCACCTGCTCGACGAGGCGTTCACCTTCCTGCCCAACTGGATGGCGAACAAGGCCGCGCGCGAAGCCTGGCGCGACGATTCGCTGGTACAGGCCGACGCCTGGCGCAAGTGAGAATCGTCCCGGTGGCACGGGTCACCGGGAGCCTGTTCGTCACCGCGGAAAAGCGTTTTCCGGCCGTACGATCCGCAACCGCGGGGCGATGCGGCGGTGGCGCGCGAGACGCAGGAGCGCTTTGTCGCGGGTGAGCAGCAAGGGCGCATAGGCGAGCGCGCAGACGAGGAATTTCTGGTCGTCGGGATCGCGGCAGCGCGCCGGAGCCTCCAGCTCGGGAAGGGGCAGTTCGCGACGCAACGCCCCATAAGCGGCGCGGGCGGCCGCCGCGCGCCGGGGGTCGAATTCGGGGCGCTCGAGCACGCAGTCCCACTCGGCGCGCATCGGCGGGGTGGCGACCGGCACGAGCTGGCCGGCGGCGAGCGCCTCGGCCAGCCGGGCGAGCGCTGGGTCGGCGAAGTACCACAGCGCCAGCGCCACGTTGGTGTCGAGCACCACCGCCCGCTCTGCAGCGGCGGTGCCGGTTGGTTCGTTCAGATGCGCACCTTCACGTAAGAGCCGGGAGCATCCTCGATCACGGGAAGCTTCCCGTGGGCGGGATCGCGCGCCGGCACGCGCGTGTCGTCCTGCGCCGCCAGCCATTCGTTCCAGTTGGGCCACCACGAACCGGGGTGCTGTTCGGCGCCGCGCAGCCACTCTTCCGGATCCTCGGGCAGCGGCGTGACCGGGTTGGTCCAGTAGCCGTACTTGTTCGCCGCGGGCGGGTTGACGATGCCGGCGATGTGGCCCGAGCCGCCGAGCACGAAGCGCACCGGCGCGCCCGTGAGCCTGCGCGCGCCCTTGTAGGTAGTGCGCCACGGGGCGATGTGGTCCTCGACCGTGGAGATGAAATAGCACGGGTGCTTGATCTTGCCAAGGTCGATCGGTGTGCCGAGGATCTCGATTCCGCCCGGTTCGACGAGCTTGTTCTCGACGTACATCTTGCGCAGATAGAAACTGTGCATCGCCGCGGGCATGCGGGTGGAGTCGGAGTTCCAGTACAGCAGATCGAAGGGGAAAGGTTCCTTGCCGAGCAGGTAGTTATTGACCACGAAGGACCAGATGAGGTCGTTGGCGCGCAGCATGTTGAAGGTGGTGGCCATCTCCGAGCCTTCGAGGTAGCCGCGCTCCTGCATCTTCTTTTCCAGCGCCGCCACGGTTTCGGGCGTGGTGAATACGCCCAGTTCGCCGGGTTCGGAGAAATCGATGAGGGTGGTGAGGAAGGTGGCCGAGCCAAGGCGCTTTTGCCGTTTGCCCGCCAGGCAGGCGGCCGTGGTGGCGAGCAGAGTGCCGCCCAGGCAGTAGCCGGCGGCATTGACGACGCGCTCGCCGGTCTGCTGCTCGATGGCGTCGAGCGCGGCGAGCACGCCTTTTTGCACGTAGTCCTCGAAAGTGGCCTGGGCGAGGCGCTCGTCGGGGTTCACCCAGGAGAGGATGAACACTGTGTGTCCCTGATCGACCAGCCATTTGACGAGCGAATTCTGCGGACGAAGGTCGAGGATGTAGTACTTGTTGATCCACGGGGGGACGATGAGGAGCGGCCGCTTGTAGACCGTTTCCGTGGTGGGGGTGTACTGGATGAGCTGCATGAGCTCGGTCTGGTATACCACCTTGCCCGGGGTGGTGGCAATGTTCTTGCCCAGCTCGAAGGCGGAGGTGTCGGTCATGCGGATGCGCAGCTGGCCGTGCCCTTCCTCCAGATCGCGCAGGAGATTCTTCAGGCCGCGGACGAGGTTCTGGCCGTGGGTGCGCAGGGTTTCGCGGAAGACCTCGGGATTGGTGAGAGCGAAATTCGACGGCGAGAGGGCATCGATGAAGTTGCGGGTGAAGAATTCGATGCGCTTCTTCGTGCGCTCGTCGGCGCCCTTGATGTCGCTGACCACCTCGTGGATGCGGCGCGCGGCGATGAGGTAGGACTGCTTGATGTAGTCGAAGAGGAAGTGCTCTTCCCAGTCCGGGTCCTTGAAACGGCGGTCACCCTTTTCCGGTTCGACCACGGGCGGGGTCTTCAGGCCCATGAGCTTGAGCATGGAGCGCTGCCACAGGGTGAAGTAGTCCCACATCAGGTTCATTTGCGCCTGGGCGAGACGGTAGGGGTTGGCGAGCAGCCGCGCCATCATCTCCATGTAGGTCTGCGCGATGCCGATTTCGTCGGCCGGCGGATGGACTCCCTCCTTGAGCTGCTTGCGCATGGTCTCGCCGAGCAGGCGGGCGGCACGTTCGGCCACCTCGGCGTACACCTTGGCCAATTCTTGGGGATCGGGAAACTCCGGGGGTGGGGCGGCCGGTTTTTGCGTCGGGGGCTGGGTCTCGCTCATCTTCGTTCCCTTGGTGCTCGTTCTCGTTCAGTGGGTCGAGCCCGTGCGCACGAAACGCCGCTGGCCGTCGTGGCCGAGCAGCCGCTCGGCACGTCCGAGCGCGACCAGGTGGTTGAGGTGGGCGAGCGCTTCACCGAGCGCGAACACGACCTGGTGCGTGTCGAGCGCGCGGGAAAAGAGCGTCGGGATCACCTCGGCCGCCGTCTTCGGCGTGTCCAGCGCGGCTTCGAGTACCGCCAGGCGCTCTTCGTGATGGGCACGCAGCTGGGCGATGCGCGCGTGCAGGCCGACGAACGGCAGTCCGTGCGATGGTAGCACAAGGGTATCTTCCGGCAAGGGCTCGAACCGCCCCAGGGAACGCAGAAAGTCGGCGAGCGGATCGTCTTCGGGCGAGACGGCCCAGACGCCGACGTTGGTGGAGATCCTGGGTAGCAGCATGTCGCCGGAGATGAGCAGCTTCTGCGAGGGGCAGTAGAGGGCGACGTGCTCGGGGGAATGGCCGCAGCCGGTGATCACCTGCCAGGTGCGCCCGCCGATGACCAGCTCGTCGCCGTCGTGCAGGCGATGGAAGCGCTCGGGCAAGCGCGGAGCGCCGCGGCGGTAGGCGTTGCCCCGGGATTCCAGCGCCGCCGCGCGCTCCTCGTCGAGGCCGTTTGCCCGGAACAGGGCGAGCATGGTCTCGACCGAATGGCCGGCGATGCCATGCCAGACGGCATGCCCGGTGAGGAATTCGGAGTGGCTCATCCACAGTTCCAGTCGCCATTCACGCATGAGCCAGTCGGCCAGCCCGAAGTGGTCGGGGTGGAAATGGGTGACGATGAGGCGCGAGGGCAGGCGCAGGCGCAGCGCCTCGCGCCAGGCCGCTTGCACGTTGGGCGAGGCAAATCCCGTGTCGACGAGGGCGACCTGGTTCTCGGCGTCGTCGATCAGCCACAGGTTGATGTGATCGAGTGCAAAAGGCAGCGGCATGCGCAGCCAGTGCACGCCGGGGGCGACGGTGGCCACGCGCCCGAGCTCGGGGGTGGCGGGGTGCGGATAGCTGAGTTCGGCTTGCATGTGGTAATGTTCCGTTGACGTCAACGGAAACCAGTCTACCGGAAAAACGACGAGGCGAGGATGAGCCGGAAAGAGGAATTTTTTACCATTTCGGATCTGGCGCGGGAATTCGGCATCACGCCGCGCACGATCCGCTACTACGAGGATCAGGGGCTGCTGCATCCGCGCCGCGAGGGGAGGGTGCGGGTCTATGATCGAGCCGACCGGGCCCGCCTCAAGCTCACGCTGCGCGGCAAGCGTCTGGGGTTGTCGCTCGCGCAGATCAAGGAACTGATCGACATGTACGACGGGCGCCACGATTCGGCGCCGCAACTGCGCCGTTTCCTCAGTGTGCTGGAAGAACGGCGCCGTACGCTCGAGCAGCAGCGCCGCGACATCGAGGCGGTGCTCGGCGAGATCGACATGCTCGAGCGCCAGTGTCTGAGCCTGCTGGGGCACGATGCCCGGGGGGCCGAGGCCGCACGCCAGGAACTGCAGGCACGCGTCGAGGCCGCCACCTGACGGGGGCTTTGCAAACGCCCCGGTTTGGTTTACGTTAACGTCAACGTCAACACCAAAGGAGGAGGAAACATGGAGACGGTCGGGCTCGACTTCGGGCTGGGAGAAACACACGACCTGCTGCGCCAGACGCTGCAGTCGTTCTGTGCGCAGGAAATCGCACCGCGGGCGGCGCAGATCGACCGTGACAACGCATTCCCGCCGGATCTGTGGCGCAAGCTGGGGGAGCTCGGCCTGCACGGCATGACGGTGGCCGAGGAGTACGGCGGCAGCGCCATGGGCTATCTGGCGCACATCATCGCCATGGAGGAAATCTCGCGCGCGAGCGCCGCGGTGGGGCTCTCCTACGGAGCGCATTCGAATCTGTGCGTCAACCAGATCCACCGCAACGGCACCGAGGCGCAAAAGCGCAAATACCTGCCCAAGCTCGTCTCCGGCGAATGGGTGGGGGCGCTGGCGATGAGCGAGCCCGAGGCCGGTTCCGACGTGGTGAGCATGAAACTGCGCGCCGAGAAAAAGGGCGATCGCTACGTGCTCAACGGCAGCAAGATGTGGATCACCAACGGCGGGGATGCCGACGTGCTGGTGGTCTATGCCAAGACCGACCCGGCGGCGGGACCCCGCGGCATCACGGCTTTCATCGTCGAGAAGGGGATGAAGGGCTTTACCGCCGGCAACAAGCTCGACAAGCTCGGCATGCGCGGCTCGAACACCTATCCGCTCTTCTTCGAGAATTGCGAGGTGCCCGAGGAGAACGTGCTCGGCAAGGTCAATGAGGGGGTCAAGGTGCTCATGAGCGGGCTCGACTATGAGCGCGCCGTGCTCGCCGGCGGGCCGCTGGGGATCATGGCCGCGTGCATGGACGTGGTCCTGCCCTACGTGCACGAGCGGCGCCAGTTCAACCAGCCGATCGGCCGATTCCAGCTCATGGAAGGGAAACTCGCCGACATGTATACCACCTGGCAGGCTTGCCGTGCCTACGTCTATGCGGTGGGGCAAGCGCTCGATCGCAGCGACCACAGCCGCAAGCTGCGCAAGGACTGCGCCGGGGTCATCCTCTATGCGGCGGAGAAAGCCACCTGGATGGCCGGCGAGGCGATCCAGGCGCTGGGCGGCAACGGCTACATCAACGACTACCCCACCGGGCGGCTGTGGCGCGACGCCAAGCTCTATGAGATCGGGGCGGGCACGTCCGAGATTCGCCGCATGCTCATCGGGCGAGAGCTCTTCGACGAGACGGCCTGATCATTGATGTTGATTGACGAGACACGAGGAGAAAGATCGATGACGCAGGACAAACGGGCCGACGACGTGGTGATCGTCGGCGTGGCGCGCACGCCGATGGGTGGGTTTCTCGGGGATCTGGCCGACGTGCCGGCACCGCGCCTGGGCGCGGCGGCGATCGAGGCGGCGATCGGCCGGGCGGGGATCTCCAAGGAGGCGATCGAAGAGGTGCTGATGGGCAACGTGCTGCAGGCCGGCGAAGGTCAGGCTCCGGCGCGGCAGGCGGCGCTGGGCGCCGGGCTGCCCACGTCGGTTGCCTGCACCACCGTACACAAGGTGTGCGGTTCCGGCATGAAAACGGTGATGCTCGCGCACGACGCGCTCAAGGCGGGTTCCGTGGCGGTGGCCGTGGCCGGCGGCATGGAGTCGATGTCGAACGCTCCTTACCTCTTGCCCAAGGCCAGGGCCGGCCTGCGTCTGGGGCACGGCCAGCTGCTGGATCACATGTTCTACGATGGCCTGGAAGACGCCTACCAGAAGGGCCGGCTGATGGGGACGTTCGCCGAGGACGCGGCGCAGCACTACGGTTTTACCCGTGAGCAGCAGGACGCCTACGCCATCGCCTCGACCGAGCGCGCCCAGCGGGCGATCAAGGAAGGGGCGTTCTCCTGGGAGATCGTACCGGTGAAAATCGCCGGGCGCGGCGGGGAGCGGGTGGTGGAGATCGACGAGCAGCCGCTCAAGGCGAAGCTCGACAAGATCCCCACCTTGAAGCCGGCGTTTCGTGAGGGCGGCACCGTCACCGCGGCCAATTCCTCGTCCATTTCCGACGGGGCGGCGGCGCTGGTGCTCACCACCCGGGCCGAGGCCGAGCGCCTGGGCTGCACGCCGATCGCCCGCATCGTCGGGCACAGCACCTTCGCGCACGAGCCGGCGTGGTTCACCACCGCTCCGGTGGGCGCGATGAAGCGCCTCTTCGCGAAGACGGGCTGGGATCCGGCCGGCGTGGATTGTTTCGAGATCAACGAGGCGTTTGCCGTGGTGACCATGATCGCGATGAAGGAACTGAACCTGCCGCACGAGAAGGTCAATATCCACGGCGGCGCCTGTGCGCTGGGGCATCCGATCGGAGCATCCGGCGCGCGCATCCTCGTCACCCTCATCGGGGCGTTGCGGCGCACCGGCGGGCGGCGCGGGGTGGCGAGCCTGTGCATCGGCGGGGGGGAGGCCACGGCCATGGCGATCGAGCTCGAAGGGGGCGTGGCTTGCGGCTGAGCCCCGTCGCCGGCGAGGCGACTCTGTCGGTCTATCTGAAACTCGTCGCGGCGATGTTGAGCTGGGGCGGGACCTGGGTGGCCGGCCGGGTCGTGGCGCAGGCGGTGGGTACGCCGATCGCCGCGGCGGCGGCCCGTTTCACCCTCGCCGCCCTCGTGCTCGGTGCCGTGATGTTCGCCAAGCGCGAACCGCTCGACGGGCCTGCGCTGCGGCGTGCCTGGCGGCCGATCGTGGGGCTGGCGCTTACCGGCGTCTTCTTCTACAACCTGTGCTTTTTCTATGGGTTGAAGTACGTCGAAGCCGGGCGGGGCGCGCTGGTGGTGGCCTTGAATCCGGTGGTGGTGGCGGCGCTGGCGTGGTGGCTCGGCGGCGAGCGCGCCCGTCCGCTGGCGGTGCTCGGGGCCGTGCTCGCCTTCGTCGGTTGTCTCACGGTGATCGGCAACGGCGACCCGCTCGCGCCGCTCGCCGGTCGCATCGGGCTGGGGGAGGTGCTGTTGCTGGGTTGCGTCACCTGCTGGACGGCCTATACCTTCGTGGGGCGGCGTGCCACGCGACGCATCTCGGCGCTCGCGGCCACTTTCTGGTCCTGTGCCCTCGGGGCCGTGCTGCTGTGGGCGGCGGCCTTTGCCGCCGGCGGCATCGAGTGGGCGCAGTGGCGCCCGGCGGTGTGGGCGGCGGTGGCTTTTCTCGGGGTCTTCGGCACGGCGATCGGCTTTACCTGGTACACCGACGCGGTGCGGGTGCTGGGAGCGGCGCGGGCGGCGATGTTCATCAATCTGGTGCCGGTGGCGGCGGTGCTGATGGCGGCGCTCACCTTGGGCGAAGCCTTCCCGCCGTCGGTGGTGGTGGGCGGTGCGGCCGTGCTCGCCGGCGTGTGGCTGGCAACGACCCGGCGCTGAATGAAAACGAAGAACGAACAAGGAGGGAGGATGATTCTCGATGCTGAACACGAAATGATCCGCGACACCATGCGCGCCTTCGCCCAGGAGCGGCTCGCCCCTTTCGCGGCGCGCTGGGACCGCGAGCATACCTTTCCCCGCGAAGCGCTGCGGGAACTCGGCGAGCTCGGCGCGATGGGGGTGACGGTGCCCGTCGAATGGGGCGGGGCGGGGCTCGATTACCTGAGCCTGGTGCTGGCGATCGAAGAGATCGCCGCCGGCGACGGGGCGACCTCGACGGTGGTGTCGGTGCAGAATTCGCTGGTGTGCGGCATCACGCTCGCCTATGGTTCGGACCGGCAGAAGCGGGAATGGCTGCCGCGGCTCGCGCGGGGCGAGGCGCTGGGCTGCTTTTGTCTCACCGAGCCGCACGTGGGATCCGACGCGGCGGCAATCCGCACCACCGCGGTGCGCGAGGGCGATTCCTGGGTGATCGACGGGGTCAAGCAGTTCATCACCACGGGCAAGAACGCCGACGTGGCGCTGGTGCTGGCGGTGACCGATCCGGCCGCGGGCAAGAAGGGGATTTCCTGTTTCCTCGTGCCCACCGACACGCCGGGTTATCTCGTCACGCGCATCGAGGAGAAAATGGGGCAACACGCGAGCGACACGGCGCAGATCACTTTCGAGCGCTGCCGCGTGCCGCTCGATGCGCTGGTGGGCGCCGAGGGCGAGGGCTACAAGATCGCCTTGTCGCAACTCGAGGCCGGACGCATCGGCATCGCCGCCCAGAGCGTGGGCATGGCGCGCGCGGCGTTCGAGGCGGCGTTGCGCTATGCGCACGAGCGCGAGGCTTTCGGCAAGCCGATTTTCGGGCACCAAGCGGTGCAGTTCAAGCTCGCCGACATGGCCACCCGGATCGAAGCGGCCCGCCAGCTGGTGTGGCATGCCGCCAGCCTCAAGGACGCCGGCCGCCCCTGCCTGCAGGAAGCCTCGATGGCCAAGCTCTTCGCCTCCGAGATGGCCGAATGGGTGTGCTCGGCGGCGATCCAGATCCACGGAGGCTATGGCTACGTGAGCGACTTTCCGGTGGAGCGCATCTACCGCGACGTGCGCGTGTGTCAGATCTACGAGGGTACGAGCGAGATCCAGCGCCTGGTGATCGCCCGCGGCCTTTCGCTGTGACAGAACGATCGAGGAGGAGGGGATGAGCCGTATCGTATCGAAGGTGGATCCGCGCGGCGCGGAGTTCGCCGCCAATGCGCAGTGGATGCGCGGCCTGGTCGCGGATCTGGAAGAGAAGGTGGCCCGCGTGCAGCAGGGCGGCGGGGAAGAGGCCCGGCGGCGCCACACCGCCCGCGGCAAGCTGCTGCCGCGCGAGCGCGTCGAGCGCCTGCTCGATCCGGGCTCGCCCTTTTTGGAGGTCGGGCAGCTGGCCGCTTGGGGGATGTACGACGACGAAGCCCCGGGGGCCGGCATCGTGACCGGGATCGGCCGGGTGCAGGGCGTGGAGTGCATGATCGTGGCCAACGACGCCACCGTCAAGGGCGGCACCTACTACCCGATTACGGTGAAGAAACACCTACGCGCGCAGGAGATCGCCCAGCAGAATCGCCTGCCGTGCATCTACCTGGTCGACTCGGGCGGCGCCTACCTGCCGCTGCAGGACGAGGTCTTTCCTGATCGCGACCACTTCGGGCGCATTTTCTACAACCAGGCCAACATGTCGGCCCTGGGCATTCCGCAGATCTCGGTGGTGATGGGCTCGTGCACCGCAGGCGGGGCCTATGTGCCGGCGATGTCCGACGAGACCATCATCGTGCGCAACCAGGGCACCATCTTCCTGGGCGGGCCGCCGCTCGTGAAGGCGGCCACGGGCGAAGTGGTCACGGCCGAGGAGCTCGGCGGGGGCGACGTGCACACGCGCATCTCCGGCGTGGCTGACCATCTCGCCGAGAACGACGCGCATGCGCTCTATCTGGCGCGGCGCATCGTGGCGCATCTCAACGCGCGCAAGCCCGTGGATCTGTCCTGGCACGACGCCGAGGAGCCGGCCTACGATCCGCAGGAGCTCTACGGCGTGGTGCCGCAGGACACGCGCAAGCCCTACGACGTGCGCGAGGTGATCGCGCGGCTGGTCGACGGGTCGCGTTTCGACGAGTTCAAGGCACGCTACGGCACCACCCTGGTGACCGGCTTCGCCGAGCTCTACGGCTTTCCCCTGGGGATCGTGGCCAACAACGGCATCCTCTTCGGCGAGTCGGCGCAAAAAGGCGCGCACTTCATCGAGCTGTGCGCCCAGCGCGGCATTCCGCTCCTCTTCCTGCAGAACATCACCGGTTTCATGGTGGGCAAGAAGTACGAGAATTCCGGCATCGCCAAGGACGGGGCGAAGATGGTCACGGCCGTAGCCACCGCCCAGGTGCCCAAGTTCACCGTCATCATCGGCGGTTCGTTCGGCGCCGGCAACTACGGCATGTGCGGCCGGGCCTATTCGCCGCGATTCCTGTGGACCTGGCCCAACAGCCGCATCTCCGTGATGGGGGGCGAGCAGGCCGCGAGCGTGCTTGCCACCGTGCGGCGCGACGCGATCGAGGCCAAGGGCGGAACGTGGTCGCGCGAGGAAGAAGAAGCCTTCAAGGCGCCGATCCGCGAACAGTACGAGCGCCAGGGGCACCCCTATTACGCCACGGCGCGCCTGTGGGACGATGGCGTGATCGATCCGGCGCAGACGCGGCGCGTGCTGGGGCTGAGCCTGTCGGCGGCGCTCAACGCCCCCATCGCCGAGACGCGATTCGGCCTGTTCCGCATGTAACGGAAAAAATCGAGGAGGAGAGGATGTACGAGACACTGGTGATCGAGACGCGCGGGCCGGTGGCCACGGTCTGGCTCAATCGCCCGGAGGTGCACAACGCCTTCAACGCCAAGGTGATCGAGGAACTCACGGCCGCCTTTACACGGCTCGATGCCGACGCGCAGGTGCGCGTGGTCGTGCTCGCCGGGCGGGGCAAGAGCTTTTCCGCCGGGGCCGATCTCAACTGGATGAAAGCGGCCGGGGCGGCTTCCTTCGAGGAGAATCTCGAAGACGCGCGCCGGCTCGCGCGCATGCTGTGGCAGATCGCGCATATGGGCAAACCCACCATCGCCCGGGTGCATGGCGCGGCCCTGGGTGGCGGCATGGGGCTGGCGAGCGCCTGCGACCTCTGCATCGCCTCGCAGCGGGCGGTGTTCGCTACTTCCGAGGTGCGCTTCGGCATCATTCCTTCGGCGATCAGCCCGTATGTGATCCGGGCGATCGGCGTGCGCCAGGCGAAGCGCTATTTCCAGAGTGCCGAGCGCATCGACGCCGCCCGGGCCTTTGCCTTGGGCTTGGCGCACGAGGTGGTGGAACAAGAGGCACTCGATGCCAAGATCGAGGAGGTGGTGCAGGCGCTGCTCGCCGGCGGGCCCAAGGCGCAGGCGGCGGCCAAGGAGCTCATCGACGCCGTGGCCGACCGTCCGCTCAGCGAGGCGGTGCTCGAAGACACGGCGCAACGCATCGCCCGCTTGCGCGCCACCGACGAGGCGCGCGAAGGGCTGAGCGCTTTCCTGGAAAAACGTCCCGCTGCCTGGGTACCGCGTCCTTGAGGAGGGAGCAATGTTCCAAAAGATTCTGATCGCCAACCGCGGCGAGATCGCCTGCCGCGTGATCGCCACGGCACGGCGGCTCGGCATCGCCACGGTGGCGGTCTATTCCGATGCCGATCGCAACGCCCGCCACGTGCGGCTCGCCGACGAGGCCGTGTGGATCGGGCCGCCGCCGGCGCGCGAGTCCTACCTCGATATCGAACGCATCCTGGAGGCCGCGCGGCGTACCGGCGCTCAGGCGATCCACCCCGGCTACGGATTCCTGTCGGAGAACGAGGACTTCGCCCAGGCCTGTCTCGATGCCGGCATCGTCTTCATCGGCCCGCCGGTGGAGGCGATCCGCAAGATGGGCTCCAAGGCCGAGGCCAAGCGCCTGATGGAAGCGGCCGGCGTGCCGCTCACGCCGGGCTATCACGGCGAGGAGCAGGATCCGGAGTTTCTTTTCGAGCAGGCCCAGCGCATCGGCTTTCCGGTGCTCATCAAGGCGAGCGCCGGTGGCGGGGGCAAGGGAATGCGGCGCGTCGATCGACCCGAAGATTTCGCCGAGGCGCTCGAATCCTGCCAGCGCGAGGCGCGATCGAGCTTTGGCGACGACCGGGTGCTGATCGAGAAGTACATCCTGCGCCCGCGGCACATCGAGATGCAGGTCTTCGGCGACAGCCACGGCCAGGTGATCCACCTCTACGAGCGCGATTGCTCGGTGCAGCGCCGCCACCAGAAGGTGCTGGAAGAGGCGCCGGCCCCCGGCATGACCCCCGAGCGGCGCGCCGCCATGGGCGAGGCGGCGGTGGCGGCGGCCAAGGCGGTGGGTTACGTCGGCGCCGGCACGATCGAGTTCATCGTCGAGCCTTCCGGCGCTTTCTACTTCATGGAGATGAACACGCGGCTGCAGGTCGAACATCCGGTCACCGAGATGATCACCGGGCTCGACCTGGTCGAATGGCAGCTGCGCGTGGCCGCCGGCGAGCCCTTGCCGCTTGCCCAGGACCAGATTCCGCTCGAAGGGCACGCGATCGAGGCGCGCATCTACGCCGAAGATCCGGCCAAGGGGTTCCTGCCCTCCGTGGGTCGGCTCGTGCACTTGCAGCCGCCGCCCGAGAGCGTGTGGGTGCGGGTGGATACCGGCGTGGAGCAGGGCGACGAGATCACGCCTTATTACGACCCGATGATCGCCAAGCTCATCGTCTGGGGCGAGAACCGGGCACAGGCGCTCACCCGCATGCGCCAGGCGCTGGCGCACTACCGCATCGTCGGCGTGGCGAACAACGTCGAATTCTTGGGGAAACTGGTCGATTCTCCGGCCTTTCGCCAGGCGGATCTCGACACCGGTCTCATCGAGCGCGAATCGGCCTTCCTCTTCGGCGCACCCGAAACACCGCCGCCAGCGGCCTGGTTCGCCGTCTCCTGCGCCGAGCGTCTGGCCGAGGCGCGCCGCATGCAGGAGTTTGCCCGTCGCGCGCCCGACCCCACCTCGCCCTGGCATGCGGTGGACGGCTGGCGCGTCAATGCGCCGGCGCTGCGGCGCTGGCAGTGGCGCTGCGGCGAGGCAACGCGCCGCGTGCAGGCCCGTTGTCTGGGCGAGAAGCTGCAGCTGCAGTTGCTCGACGAGAAGGGGGAGATTCTGGCGAGCGCCACCGCCTGGGGCGCGATGCTCGACGAGGAGAACTTGCGTCTCGAGCTCGACGGGCGGCGGACGACCGTGACCGCGGTGATCGCCGGCAGCCGGCGGCACGTCTTCTTCGATGGTCGCGCCTGGGTGTTCGACCTCTGCGGCCAAGAAGGAGCGGAAGGATCCGGCACCGGGGTCGATGCGGCCGGTCTCACCGCGCCCATGCCGGGGCGGGTGATCGCGGTCAAGGTCGAACCGGGGGCGCGGGTGAGCCGCGGACAAACTCTGGTGGTGCTCGAAGCCATGAAAATGGAACACGCCATCGTCGCGCCGGCCGACGGTGTGGTCGAGGCGGTGCGCTTTGCCGTGGGCGAACAGGTGCCCGACGGGGCCGAGCTGGTCGATTTCGTACCTGCCAAGGAGGAATCGTGATGGAAAGACCCGCCAAGGTCACGCTCGTCGAAGTGGGGCCGCGCGATGGCCTGCAGAACGAGAAGACCCCGATCGCCCTCGAGCACAAACTGGCGCTGATCGAGCGGCTCGCCGCCTGCGGCCTGAAGGTGATCGAGGCCACCGCTTTCGTCTCGCCCAAATGGGTGCCGCAGATGGCCGATCACGCTGCAGTGATGCGTGCCCTGCGCGAGCGCCGCCGCCCCGGCGTGCGCCATCCGGTGCTCGTGCCCAATCTCCAGGGGCTGGAAGCGGCCCTGGAATCCGGCGTCGACGAGATCGCCGTCTTTGGCGCCGCCTCCGAAACCTTCAGCCGCAAGAACATCAATTGCGGCATCGCCGAAGCGCTCGAGCGTTTTCGTCCGGTGGTGCGCCGGGCTCGCGAGGCCGGAGTGCGGGTGCGCGGCTACGTCTCCTGCGTGGTGGGCTGTCCCTACGAAGGGCCGGTGGCGCCGGAGAAAGTCGCGGAAGTCGCCGCCGCCCTCTTCGAGATGGGCTGTGAGGAGATCTCACTGGGCGACACCATCGGCGTGGGGACGCCGCGGCAGGTGGTCGCCATGCTCGAGGCGGTGGCGCGGCGCGTGCCGCTCGAGCGGCTCGCCGGGCATTTCCACGATACCTACGGCATGGCGGTGGCAAACGTCTACGCCGCCTGGCGTTTGGGAGTGGCCACGTTCGACGCCTCCGTCGCCGGCCTGGGCGGCTGTCCCTACGCCAAAGGGGCCTCGGGTAACGTTGCCACCGAGGAGCTGGTCTATCTCTTCGACGGTCTGGGCGTGGAGACGGGCGTGGACCTGAAAGCGCTCATCGAGACCGCCTGGTGGGTGAGCGGGCTGCTCGGGCGCGAACCGGCCTCGCGCGTGGCCCGGGCGCTGGGCGGGTCTTGCGCCGCGCCGCAGTCATGACGGTCGTGACCTCGCCCTGCATCGGCGTGTGCCGGCTCGACGAGCGGGCCGGCTGGTGCGTTGGCTGCCTGCGCACGCGCGAAGAAATCGCCCGCTGGCGCGACGCCGACGAGACCGGGCGCCGCCGTATCCTCGCGGCGGTGGCGCGGCGTCGCGCCGCGCTCGGTGAGAGGGAAGCGAACAGCCAGGCGCTGGATGCGCGGTCGGGTGCCGCGCAACGCGGCGATCCGGCGGTGCCGTAGCGCGTTCGAGGCGTTCCATGGAACCCGAGTGCGTGGGCATCTGCACGATCGAAGACGGAGTATGCGTCGGCTGCGGTCGGCGCATGTATGGCGAAGAATCAGGGGAAACGATGACGACGCAGACTCTGCCCGAAGGAATGGTGGTGCTGCAGCGCGGCTGGCTGTCGTCGAACTCGGTGCTGCTGCGTGGCGCCGACGGCTGGACGCTGGTCGACAGCGGCTACGTGACGAAAGCTGGCGAGACGCTGGCGTTGCTCGACGCCGCGGTGGGCGGGGAGCCCATCGTGCGCCTGGTCAACACGCACTCGCATTCGGATCATCTCGGCGGCAACGCCGCGGTGGCGCGGCGTTTCGGCTGTCCCATCTGGGTGCCGGAGGGGCTGGCCGACCCGATCGGGCGCTGGGACGAAGCCGCCTTGCTGCTCTCCACCGCCGGCCAGCGGGCCGAACCCTTTTCCTATTCGGCCACCATCGCCCCGGGCGATACGATTGCGATGGGCGAATGGCAGTGGCGTGCGATCGCCGTGCCAGGGCACGACATGCACGCGCTCGCCTATTTCGAGCCGACGCACGGCGTGCTCATCAGCGGCGACGCCCTGTGGGAAGACGGATTCGGCATCCTCTTTCCCTCGCTACTGGGCCAGGCCGACGCCATCGCCGCGGCGCGCGAGGCGCTCGCGGCGATCGAACGCCTGCCGGTACGCTGGGTGATCCCCGGGCACGGCGCCCCTTTTCGCGACGTGGCCGGCGCCTTGCAGCGCGCCTGGGGTCGGCTCGAAGCCTTCGCCAACGATCCCCGGCGCATCGCGCGCAACGCCCTGCGCGCCTGCGTCACTTTCACCCTGCTCGAACGGGGGCGCATGCAGGAAGACGAACTGCGCTCCACCTTGGCCTCGGTCGAGCTCTTTCAACGCGCTCTGGAGTGGATCGAACTGACGCCCGAGGAGGCGGTGCGCTGGTTGGGCGAGGAGCTCGAGCGCGCCGGGGCGATCCGCCGCATCGCCGGGCAGTGGCAGGCGATGCTGCCGGCCTGAGCGCCCCGCGTGCCCGGGCTCGCCGACGGTGATACGATCGGTCTTTCGATCTTTTCGGGAGGCGGCATGACGAATCACGAACGATTTCATGAACGCTGCCAGGATTTCCTCAAGGCCACCGATCGGCTCGCCGAGGCCTGCGCCCAGCCGTATTCGGAATTTCTCCGCGATTCGGTCATCCAACGTTTCGAATTCTGCTGGGAGCTCGCCTGGAAGGTCCTGCGGCTCAAACTGCTCGAGGAGGGAATCGAGGCACTCACGCCCCGCGCAGTCTTCCGTGAGGCCCTGGCCGCGGGGCTGCTGCATGACGGCAACGCCTGGAGCCAGGCCCAGCGCATGCGCAACCTCACCAGCCACACCTACGACGAATCCTTGGCCGAAGAAGTCTATCGTTTCGTCTGCCGCACGGGGTTGCCCCTCTTTCAGGAACTCGCACGGCAGGTGCGCCAATGGTTGCCCCGGTGACCGACCCATCCGGCCTGTCGGACGAAATCCTCGCCGACCTGCGCCGCGTCTTTGCCCGCCATCCCGGCATCGAGGAAGTGCGCCTCTTCGGTTCACGCGCCAAGGGAACGCATCGCCCCGGCTCCGACATCGACCTCGCCGTGTTCGCCCCCTCGATGAGCGAGGCGGAATTCGCCGCCCTTTGGCAGGAGATCGACGACCTTCCCATCCTCTTCAAGATCGACCTCCTGCACTGGGATCGCCTCGCCAATACAGCCCTCAGGGATAAAATCCGCCGGGAGGGGAGGCGCATTTATCCGCAAGGAAATCCATGATTTCCGAGCGGGTGGTGGAGGAGCAGAAGTCCGGTTCGAAGAGGGGAATGACTGAACCATCGGAGAAGATCTAGTGCGCATCGTGCTGGTCGCGCACTGGCGGGCTGGAGGCGCTGCCGGCCTGATCGCCCCGCGTGCCCGGGCTTGCCGACGGTGATACCATTGGTCTTCGGTGGTGAAAGGCGAGTGGAGAGCCGGGCATGCTGAAGCTCGAAGAGATCCGCGAGGACGCGATAATTGCCGGAATCGAGCCGGGAGAGGCCGTGCGCATCGTCGCGGCCAAACCGGTTGGCAAAGACGCCCTCAGCATCGTCTACAAAACGGCAAACGGGGAACCGCACGACCGCCTGCTGTTTCGGGTGGAAGAATCCAAGCTGTCGTTGGCGCAGCAGGGTCGCCCCTGGGCGTTCGACGCCCCCGGCGAAGACTTCAAGCTCGCCGTCGAAGCCTGCCGCATCGATCTCGCTTACCTGTTCGATCCGATGATGGCGGTGCACACTGCCAACGTCGAACCGCTGCCGCACCAGATCACCGCGGTGTACGAAACCATGCTGCCGCGCCAACCCTTGCGGTTCGTGCTCGCCGACGATCCGGGTGCCGGCAAGACCATCATGGCCGGTCTGTACCTGCGGGAGCTGATGATCCGGGCCGATGCCCGACGCGTGCTCATCGTCGCGCCCGGTTCGCTGGTCGGGCAGTGGCAGGATGAAATGGAGGAGAAATTCGGCCTGTCCTTCACCCTCTTCTCGCGCGAGCTGGTGGAGCAATCCCGCAGCGGCAACCCTTTCGACGAACACGACCTGCTGGTTGCCCGCCTCGATCAGCTCGCCCGAGCCGATGAGCTGCGACACAAGCTGGCGCAGACCCGCTGGGATCTCGTCGTGGTCGATGAAGCCCACAAGCTTTCGGCCAATTACTTCGGCAACGAGATCAAGAAAACCAAGCGATTCCAGCTGGGCGAACTGCTGGGTTCGATCACGCGGCACTTCCTGCTGATGACGGCCACGCCGCACAATGGCAAGGAAGAAGACTTCCAGCTTTTTCTCTCCCTGCTCGATGCCGACCGCTTCTACGGCAAGTTTCGCGACGGTGCGCACAAGGTGGACGTCTCCGACCTCATGCGCCGCATGGTCAAAGAGCAGCTCCTCAAGTTCGACGGCACGCCGCTCTTCCCCGAACGCCGCGCCTACACGGTCAATTACACGCTCTCCGACCAGGAGGCCGCGCTCTACGTCGCGGTCACGGAGTACGTCAAGGAGCAGTTCAACAAGGTCGATGCGCTCACGGACGGCGGACGCAAAGGCACGGTAGGATTCGCGCTCACGGCGCTGCAGCGCCGGCTCGCCTCCAGCCCCGAGGCCATCTACCAATCGCTCAAGCGTCGCCGTGAGCGGCTCGAGCGCCGCCTCGAAGAAGAAAAGCTGCGTCAACGCGGGCAGACGGTGGCGCAGACCTTGACCGGTAACGGGAGCCTGCCCGAAGAGCTCTGGGATTCCGACGACGAACTCCCCGCCGAGGAATACGAAACGCTCGAAGAAACGCTCGTCGATCTCGCCACGACCGCCCAGACCCTCCAGGAGCTCGCCAGCGAGATCGACGTGCTCGAACACCTCGAAGAGCAGGCCCGTCGGGTGGTGTATTCCGGCCAGGATCGCAAATGGGAAGAACTCTCGCGGCTCCTGCAGGATACGCCCGAGATGCGGGATGCCGGTGGCCGCCAGCGCAAGCTCATCATTTTCACCGAGCACCGCGACACCTTGAACTACCTCGCGGTGAAGATCCGCGGCCTGCTCGGCAATGAAGAGGCCGTGGTCTTGATTCATGGCGGCATCAAACGCGAAGAGCGGCGCAAGATAGAGGAGCGTTTTCGCAACGATCCCGTCGTGCGCATTCTGCTTGCTACCGACGCTGCCGGTGAAGGCGTAAACCTGCAAAACGCCCACCTCATGGTCAACTACGACCTGCCGTGGAACCCGAACCGGCTGGAGCAACGCTTCGGTCGCATCCACCGCATCGGCCAGACCGAGGTCTGCCATCTGTGGAACATGGTGGCCTCGGGGACCCGCGAAGGCGACGTCTTCCAGTGCCTCTTCAGGAAACTGGAAAACGAGCGCCAGGCGTTGGGAGGCCGCGTATTCGACATCCTGGGCGAGGTATTCGAGGACAAACCGCTCAAGGACCTGCTGATCGAAGCCATCCGCTACGGCGAAGACCCCGACGTGCGCGCCCGCCTGCTCCAGAAAGTCGAAGGCGCGCTCGACACCCGCCATCTCGAGGACCTCATCCGGCGCAATGCCCTGTGCGAGGAAGTGATGGACGAGAAGCGCCTCTTCGCCGTCAAGGAAGAGATGGAAAAGGCCGATGCGCGCAAACTGCAGCCTTTCTTCATTCGCTCCTTCTTTACCCAGGCGTTCCGGCGATTCCAAGGAGCCATGCACCCGCGTGAACCCGGTCGTTACGAGATCACGCACGTGCCAGCCATTCTGCGCGAGCGCGACCGGCAGATCAGCGGTCGTGACCGGCGCTACACCCACCCCGTGCTACGCCGCTACGAGCGTATCTGCTTCGAAAAGCGCCATGTGCGCCTCGTGGATCGTCTGGGTGCGCCGATGGCGAGCCTCATCCATCCCGGCCATCCGCTCATGCAGGCGCTCACCGATCTCGTCCTCGAGGAACATCGGCCCAAGCTCAGGCAAGGCGCGGTACTGGTCGACCCGGCCGACATGGGGCTCACCCCGCGGTTGCTCTTTCTCATCGACCACGCGATCAGGGAAGGGGCGGACCCCGCGCGCACCGTCTCGCGTCGCCTGCAGTTCGTCGACATCGATCCTTCCGGCAATGCCCGCAACGCCGGCTGGGCGCCCCACCTCGACATCGAACCGATCACGCCGGCCGACCGCGACCTGGTCGAAGACGTGCTCTCCGCCCCCTGGATCCGCCAAAATCTGGAGCAAATGGCGTTGGCGCACGCCGCGGCTGGGCTCGCGCCTGAACATTTCGCCGAAGTGCGCGCCCGCCGGGAGGCGATGGTGGACAAGACGCTCGCCGCCGTGCGCGAGCGGCTCGTCAAGGAAATCAACTTCTGGTCCGACCGCGAGCTCAAACTGCGAGACGACCTTGCCGCCGGCAAGGACGTACGCCTGACGTTGGAGAACGTGCGTCGCACCATCGACGATCTCGGCGCCCGCCTGCACAGCCGTACCGCCCAGCTCGAAGCCATGCGCCACGTCGTCTCGGCCACGCCGGTGGTGCTGGGCGGCGCGCTGGTCATCCCCAAGGGCCTCTTGCTGCAGCGCCGGGGCGAGCCCGGCTGGACGGCGGACGCCGCTGCGCGGGCGCGGATCGAACGGATCGCCATGCAGGCGGTGATGGATGCCGAGCGCGCGCTGGGCCATACCGTCATCGACGTGTCCGCACAAAAGTGCGGCTGGGACATCACCAGCCTGCCGCCCGAGCGGGACGGGAAAATCCCCGCCTCGCGTCACATCGAAGTCAAGGGCCGCGCCAAGGGTCAGACCACCCTCACCGTCACCCGCAACGAGATTCTCTACGCCCTCAATCAGGTCGAGCAGTTCCTCCTCGCCATCGTGCTGGTGGATGGCGATCGCTACGAAGGTCCGTTCTATGTGCGCCAGCCCTTCACGCAGGAGCCGGACTGGGCCGTCAGCAGCATCAACCTCGACCTCGACGCACTGCTCGCGCGCGCCACGAGTGCGGAGGGCTCGCTGTGAGGCTGGGCCGTATTCAGATTCAGAGACAGGGACGCTCTCACGGAGAGGGCGTCGGGCCGCAGATGCTATTTGCGGCGGTGCACAAAGAGAAACGCCCTCACGGGGAGGGCGTCGGGCTGGCGATGCTCTCGCCAGCGGGGTTAACGCACATAATTATGGCGATGCAGGCCTGCGCTGTCAAGGCACCCAGGGCAATCGCATCAAACCAAGAGTCCTGTCTTAAAAAATAGTTTTTAAACTCCATGGGCTGCCCAGAGGGGCTGTTCACAGTGCCCTGATTCGTGTAGTTTTCTGTCTTTTTGGGGCGGCGCATGAAGACAGAGAAAACAAACGCGGACGGCGAGCCGTCCCGCTCGTTGCTGCTCGAAGTGTTTTCGGAGATCCCGGACCCGCGCGTCGTAGGACGTGCGAAGCACGATCTGGTCGAGATGCTGGTGATTTCGGTGTGCGCCTTGCTGTGCGGGGTCGATGACTTCGTCGGCATCGAG